>CBDBCL010000041.1:0-834731 GCA_965202755.1 Rhodospirillales bacterium
AGATCGTCTTCACGCTCGACAACGGCGCCAACCTGATCGATTTGGTCGAACTGGCCTTCACCGACGCCTTCCCGGACGGCCTGGTCGTGCCGACACCCCCAATGCGACGACCGCCTGCGGCGGCCACGTTCAGCCCGGTGGCGAGCGCCGCGACGCTCGCCTTCACGGGCGGCGCGCTGGCCGCGGGCGCCACCTGCGATATCCGGGTGACGCTGCGCGCCATCGCGGCGGGCAGGCTGACCGTTCCGGCCGTCACCCTGACGTCGAACCTCGCCCCGGCGATCGCCGCCGAAGCCAGGCTCGATGTCACTCCGGCCGCGGCGCCGGGCTTTGCCAAGGCCTTCTCCCCGGCCAGGGTCGCGCCGGCGGAATTTCCAGACTGACCTTCACGATCGACAATGCGGCCAGTTCCGTCGCGGTGGGCGGGCTCGCCTTCACCGACGCCTTCCCGGACGGTCTGGTCGCGGCCGCCACACCAATGCGGAGACCGGCTGCGGCGGAACCTTCGCCCCCGCCGCGTCGGCGGCCTCGCTTGTCTTCACCGGCGGCAGCGTTGCGTCCGGCGAGGTCTGCACGATTTCCGTTGACGTACAGGCGCTGCGGGCCGGTGGCCTGGAAAACACGTCGGGCGCGCTCGCCTCCGATCTGCCCGTCACCACGCCAGGCGCCAGGGCGACCCTGACGGTCGATGAGGTCCCGCTGTCGGTCTCGATGGCGTTCTCGCCGCGGGCAATCGATCAGGGCGGGGTCTCCACCCTGACCTATACCCTGCGCAACGGCGCGGCGATCGGGGCGACGTCGGTGTCGCTGTCCGACAGGCTGCCCGCCGCTGTCGCGGTGGCCGCCCCCCCCGATGCGCAGACGACCTGCACCGGCGGCAGGCTGACGGCGGCGGCGGGCACCCGGGAGATCGCCTATTCGGAGGGTGCGCTGGCCGCAGGCGCCAGCTGCACGATCGCCGTCGATGTGACCTCCGCGCTTGCCGGACTCTACCCGAACGAAACGGAGAGCGTGACCTCGTCGCTGGGCACCAGCACCGCCGCCGAAGCCACGCTGACGGTCGATCCGGCGGAGGCGCCGGGCTTTGCCAAGGCCTTCTCCCCGGCCAGGGTCGATCCGGGCGGGATTTCCAGGTTGACCTTCACGATCGACAATGCGGCCAACCCGATCGCGGTGGGGTCGCTGGCCTTCACCGACGCCTTCCCGGACGGCCTGGTCGCGGCCGATCCCCCCAATGCGGAGACCGCCTGCGGCGGCACCTTCGCCCCCGCCGCGTCGGCGGCCTCGCTCGCCTTCTCCGGCGGCAGCGTTGCGGCCGGCGAGGCCTGCACGATCGCCCTGGACGTACAGGCGCTGCGGCCCGGGACGCTGGAGAACCTGTCGGGCGCGCTCGCCTCCGATCTGCCCGTCACCACGCCGGGCGCCGGCGCGACCCTGAGGGTCGATGAGGCCCCGCTGTCGGTCTCGATGGCGTTCGAGCCGCCGGCCATTGCGCAGGGCGGTGTCTCAAGGCTGACCCATACCCTGGACAACGGCGCGGCGGTCGAGGCGACGTCGGTGTCGCTGTCCGACAGTCTGCCCGCCGATGTGGTGCTGGCCGACCCCCCCGATGCGCAGACGACCTGCAGCGGCGGCACGCTGACGGCGGCGGCGGGGGGTGACACGATCGCCTTCACGGGCGGCGCGCTTGGCGCGGGCGCCAGCTGCACGCTCTCTGTCGATGTGACCTCCGCAGCCGCCGGAAGCTACCCGAACGACACGCAGAGCGTGACCTCGTCGCTGGGCACCAGCACCGCCGCCGAAGCCACGCTGGCGGTCGATCCGGCGGAGGCGCCGGGCTTTGCCAGGGTCTTTGCGCCGGACAGCGTCCGGCAGGGCGGTGAAACGCAGATCGTCTTCACGCTCGACAATACTGCCAACCTGATCGAGGTGGGGTCGCTGGCCTTCACCGACGCCTTTCCGGACGGCCTGGTCGTGGCCGACGCCCCCAATGCGACGACCGCCTGCGGCGGCACCTACAACCCGGCGGCGGGCGCCACGACGCTCGCCTTCGCCGATGGCGCGCTGGCCGCGGGCGCCACCTGCGATATCCGGGTGACGCTGCGCGCCATCGCGGCGGGCAGGCTGACCGTTCCGGCCGTCACCCTGACGTCGAACCTCGCCCCGGCGACCGCCGCCGAAGCCACGCTGACAGTCACTCCGCCCGAGGCGCCGGGCTTCGCCAAGGCGTTTTTGCCGGCCAGGGTCGCGCCGGGCGGGATTTCCAGGCTGACCTTCACGATCGACAATGCGGCGAACCTGATCGCGGTGGGGTCGCTGGCCTTTACCGACGCCTTCCCGGATGGCATGACCGTGGCCGCCACCCCCAACGGGTCGACCGCCTGTGGCGGGGCCTTCGCCCCCGCCGCGTCGGCGGCCTCGCTTGCCTTCTCCGGCGGCAGCGTTGCGGCCGGCGAGGCCTGCACGATCGCCCTGGACGTACAGGCGCTGCGGGCCGGGACGCTGGAGAACCGATCAAGCGCGCTCGCCTCCGATCTGCCCGTCACCACGCCGGGCGCCGGCGCGACCCTGACGGTCGATGAGGACCCGCTGACCGCATCCATGTCGTTTACACCAGAGACGATCGATCAGGGCGGTGTCTCAAGGCTGACCTATACCCTGGACAACGGCGCGGCGGTCGAGGCGACCGGAGTTGCGCTGTCCGACAGGCTGCCCGCCAATGTCGTGGTGGCCGCCCCCCCTAATGCGCAGACGACCTGCAGCGGCGGCAGGCTGACGGCGGCGGCGGGGGGTGACACGATCGCCTATTCGGAGGGTGCGCTGGCCGCAGGCGCCAGCTGCACGATCGCCGTCGACATGACCTCCGCGACCGTCGGGAGCTACCCGAACAACCTGCAGACCGTGACCTCGTCGCTGGGCGCCAGCGCGGCAGTCTCGGCCAGGCTGACGGTCACTCCGGCGGAGGCGCCGGGCTTTGCCAGGGTCTTTGATCCGGACAGCATCCGGCAGGGCGGTGAAACGCAGATCGTCTTCACGCTCGACAATGGCGCCAACCTGATCGCGGTGGGGTCGCTGGCCTTCACCGACGCCTTCCCGGACGGTCTGGTCGTGGCCGACGCCCCCAGTGAGGAGAACGGTTGCGGCGGCACGTTCAGCCCGGTTGCGGGCGCCACGACGCTCGCCTTCACGGGCGGCGCGCTAGCCGCGGGCGCCACCTGCGAGATTCGGGTGACGCTGCGCGCCATCGCGGCGGGCAGGCTGACCGTTCCGGCCGTCACCCTGAGGTCGAACGTCGCCCCGGCGATCGCCGCCGAAGCCAGGCTCGATGTCACTCCGGTCGGGGCGCCGGGCTTTGCCAAGGCCTTCTCCCCGGCCAGGGTCGATCCGGGCGGGATTTCCAGACTGACCTTCACGATCGACAATTCGGCGAACCTGATCGCGGTGGGGTCGCTGGCCTTCACCGACGCCTTCCCGGACGGCCTGGTCGCGGTGGCCGATCCCCCCAATGCAGAGACCGGCTGCGGCGGGACCTTCGCCCCCGCCGCGTCGGCGACCTCGTTGGCCTTCACCGGCGGCAGCGTTGCGGCCGGCGAGGCCTGCACGATCGCCGTGGACCTACAGGCGCTGCGGGCCGGGACGCTGGAGAACCGATCGGGCGCGCTCGCCTCCGATCTGCCGGTCACCACGCCGGGCGCCAGGGCGACCCTGACGGTCGATGAGGCCCCGCTGACGGTCTCGATGGCGTTCGAGCCGCCGGTAATCAGGGCCGGCGGTATCTCCACCCTGACCTATACCCTGGACAACGGCGCGGCGATCGAGGCGACGTCGCTGTCGCTGTCCGACAGGCTGCCCGCCGCTGTGGTGCTGGCCGACCCCCCCGATGCGCAGACGACCTGCGCCGGCGGCGGGCTGACGGCGGCGGCGGCGGGCGACGGGGCGATCGCCTATTCGGAAGGTGCGCTGGCCGCAGGCGCCAGCTGCACGATTACCGTCGACGTGACCTCCGCGACCGCCGGAAGCTACTCGAACGACACGGAAAGCGTGACCTCGTCGCTGGGCACCAGCACGCCCGCCGAAGCCACGCTGACGGTCGATGCGGCCGGGGCGCCGCGCTTTGCCAGGGTCTTTGCGCCGGCCAGGGTCGCGCAGGGCGGTGAAACGCAGATCGTCTTCACGCTCGACAATACCGCCAACCTGATCGATTTGCGCGAACTGGCCTTCACCGACGCCTTCCCGGACGGCCTGGTCGTGGCCGACGCCCCCAATGCGACGACCGCCTGCGGGGGCAGCTACAACCCGGCGGCGGGCGCCACGACGCTCGCCTTCGCCGATGGCGTGCTGGCCGCGGGCGCCACCTGCGAGATCCGGGTGACGCTGCGCGCCATCGCGGCGGGCAGGCTGACCGTTCCGGCCGTCACCCTGACGTCGAACCTCGCCCCGGCGACCGCCGCCGAAGCCAGGCTCGATGTCGATCCGGCGGAGGCGCCGGGCTTTGCCAAGGCCTTCTCCCCGGCCAGTGTCGCGCCGGGCGGGATTTCCAGACTGACCTTCACGATCGACAATGCGGCGAACCTGATCGCGGTGGGGTCGCTGGCCTTCGACGACGCCTTCCCGGACGGCCTGGTCGTGGCCGATCCCCCCAATGCGGAGACCGGCTGCGGCGGAACCTTCGCCCCTGCCGCGTCGGCAGCCTCGCTTGCCTTTACCGGCGGCAGCCTTGCGTCCGGCGAGGCCTGCACGATCGCCCTGGACGTACAGGCGCTGCGGGCCGGGACGCTGGAGAACCGATCAAGCGCGCTCGCCTCCGATCTGCCGGTCGCCAGCACCGCCGCCGAAGCCACGCTGCCGGTCGATGAGGCCCCGCTGTCGGTCTCGATGGCGTTCGAGCCGCCGGCCATTGCGCAGGGTGGTGTCTCAAGGCTGACCTATACCCTGGACAACGGCGCGGCGGTCGAGGCAACCGGAGTTGCGCTGTCCGACAGGCTGCCCGCCGCTGTCGTGGTGGCCGACCCCCCCGCTGCGCAGACGACCTGCGGCGGCAGGCTGACGGCGACGGCGGGCAGCCGGGAGATCGCCTATTCGGAGGGTGCGCTGGCCGCAGGCGCCAGCTGCACGATCGCCGTCGACATGACCTCCGCGACCGTCGGGAGCTACCCGAACAACCTGCAGACTGTGACCTCGTCGCTGGGCGCCAGCGCGGCAGTCTCGGCCAGGCTGACGGTCACTCCGGCGGAGGCGCCGGGCTTTGCCAGGGTCTTTGATCCGGACAGCGTCCGGCAGGGCGGGGAAACGCAGATCGTCTTCACGCTCGACAATACCGCCAACCTGATCGAGGTGGGCGAACTGGCCTTCACCGACGCCTTCCCGGACGGCCTGGTCGTGGCCGACACCCCCAATGCGACGACCGCCTGCGGCGGCACGTTCAGCCCGGCAGCGGGCGACGACAGGCTCGCCTTCGCCGATGGCGTGCTGGCCGCGGGCGCCACCTGCGAGATCCGGGTGACGCTGCGCGCCATCGCGGCGGGCAGGCTGACCGTTCCGGCCGTCACCCTGACGTCGAACCTCGCCCCGGCGACCGCCGCCGAAGCCAGGCTGACGGTCACTCCGGCCGGGGCGCCGGGCTTTGCCAAGGCCTTCTCCCCGGCCAGGGTCGATCCGGGCGGGATTTCCAGGCTGACCTTCACGATCGACAATGCGGCCAATCTGATCGAGGTGGGGTCGCTGTCCTTCACCGACGCCTTCCCGGACGATCTGGTCGCGGCCGATCCCCCCAATGCAGAGACCGGCTGCAGCGGAACCTTCGCCCCCGCCGCGTCGGCGAGCTCGCTTGCCTTCTCCGGCGGCCGCGTTGCGTCCGGCGAGGCCTGCACGATCGCCCTGGACGTACAGGCGCTGCGGGCCGGGACGCTGGAGAACCTGTCGGGCGCGCTCGCCTCCGATCTGCCGGTCACCACGCCGGGCGCCACGGCGACCCTGACGGTCGATGCGGCGCCGCTGTCGGTCTCGATGGCGTTCTCGCCGCGGGCGATTGCGCTGGGCGGTGTCTCAAGGCTGACCCATACCCTGCGCAATGGCGCGGCGATCGGGGCGACGTCGGTTGCGCTGTCCGACAGGCTGCCCGCCGGTGTCGCGCTGGCCGACCCCCCCGATGCGCAGACGACCTGCAGCGGCGGCAGGCTGACGGCGGCGGCGGGTACCCGGACGATCGCCTATTCGGAGGGTGCGCTGGCCGCAGGCGCCAGCTGCACGATCGCCGTCGACGTGACCCCCGCGACCGCCGCACGCTACCGGAACATAGCGGAGAGCGTGACCTCGTCGCTGGGCACCAGCACGGCAATCTCGGCCGGGCTGAGGGTCGAGGCGGTCGAGGCGCCGGGCTTTGCCAAGGCCTTCTCCCCGGCCAGGGTCGCGCCGGGGGGGATTTCCAGGCTGACCTTCACGATCGACAATGCGGCCAACGCCATCGCCGTGAGGTCGCTGGCCTTTACCGATGACTTCCCGGATGGCATGACCGTGGCCGCCATCCCCAACGGGTCGACCGCCTGTGGCGGCACCTTCGCCCCCGCCGCGTCGGCGACCTCGCTTGCCTTCACCGGCGGCCGCGTTGCGTCCGGCGAGGCCTGCACGATTGCCCTGGACGTACAGGCGCTGCGGGCCGGGACGCTGGAGAACCGATCGGGCGTCCTGACCTCCGATCTGCCGGTCACCACGTCGGGCGCCAGGGCGATCCTGAGGGTCGATGAGGCCCCGCTGTCGGTCTCGATGGCGTTCTCGCCGCGGGCGATTGCGCAGGGCGGTGTCTCAAGGCTGACTCATACCCTGCGCAACGACGCGGCGATCGGGGCGACGTCGGTTGCGCTGTCCGACAGGCTGCCCGCCGGTGTCGCGCTGGCCGACCCCCCCGATGCGCAGACGACCTGCAGCGGCGGCAGGCTGACGGCGGCGGCGGGTACCCGGACGATCGCCTATTCGGAGGGTGCGCTGGCCGCAGGCGCCAGCTGCACGATCGCCGTCGACGTGACCCCCGCGACCGCCGCACGTTACCGGAACATAGCGCAGAGCGTGACCTCGTCGCTGGGCACCAGCACGGCAGTCTCGGCCGGGCTGAGGGTCGAGGCGGTCGAGGCGCCGGGCTTTGCCAAGGCCTTCTCCCCGGCCAGGGTCGCGCCGGGCGGGATTTCCAGGCTGACCTTCACGATCGACAATGCGGCCAACGCCATCGCCGTGAGGTCGCTGGCCTTTACCGACGATTTCCCGGATGGCATGACCGTGGCCGCCATCCCCAACGGGTCGACCGCCTGTGGCGGCACCTTCGCCCCCGCCGCGTCGGCGACCTCGCTTGCCTTCACCGGCGGCCGCGTTGCGTCCGGCGAGGCCTGCACGATTGCCCTGGACGTGCAGGCGCAGCGGGCCGGGACGCTGGAGAACCGATCGGGCGCCCTGACCTCCGATCTGCCGGTCGCCACGTCGGGCGCCAGGGCGACCCTGACGGTCGATGAGGCTCCGCTGTCGGTCTCGATGGCGTTCTCGCCGCGGGCGATTGCGCAGGGCGAGGTCTCAAGGCTGACCCATACCCTGCGCAATGGCGCGGCGATCGGGGCGACGTCGGTGTCGCTGTCCGACAGGCTGCCCGCCGGTGTCGCGCTGGCCGACCCCCCCGATGCGCAGACGACCTGCAGCGGCGGCAGGCTGACGGCGGCGGCGGGTACCCGGGCGATCGCCTATTCGGAGGGTGCGCTGGCCGCAGGCGCCAGCTGCACGATCGCCGTCGACGTGACCTCCGCGACCGCCGCACGCTACCGGAACGTAACGGAGAGCGTGACCTCGTCGCTGGGCACCAGCACGGCAGTCTCGGCCGGGCTGAGGGTCGATGAGGCCCCGCTGTCGGTCTCGATGGCGTTCTCGCCGCGGGCGATTGCGCAGGGCGGTGTCTCAAGGCTGACCCATACCCTGGATAATGGCGCGGCGATCGGGGCGACGTCGATTGCGCTGTCCGACAGGCTGCCCCCCGGTGTCACGGTGGCCGACCCCCCCGCTGCGCAGACGACCTGCAGCGGCGGCAGGCTGACGGCGGCGGCGGGTACCCGGACGATCGCCTATTCGGAGGGTGCGCTGGCCGCAGGCGCCAGCTGCACGATCGCCGTCGACGTGACCTCCGCGACCGCCGCACGCTACCGGAACATAGCGGAGAGCGTGACCTCGTCGCTGGGCACCAGCACGGCAGTCTCGGCCGGGCTGAGGGTCGAGGCGGTCGGGGCGCCGGGCTTTGCCAAGGCCTTCTCGCCGGCCAGGGTCGATCAGGGCGGGATTTCCAGACTGACCTTCGCGATCGGCAATGCGGCCAACGCCATCGCGGTGGGGTCGCTGGCCTTTACCGATGACTTCCCGGACGGCCTGGTCGTGGCCGATCCCCCCAATGCGGAGACCGGCTGCGGCGGGACCTTCGCCCCCGCCGCGTCGGCGACCTCGCTTGCCTTCACCGGCGGCCGCGTTGCGTCCGGCGAGGCCTGCACGATCGCCCTGGACGTACAGGCGCTGCGGGCCGGAACGCTGGAGAACCTGTCGGGCGTGCTCGCCTCGGACCTGCCCGTCACCACGCCGGGCGCCGGCGCGACCCTGACGGTCGATGCGGCGCCGCTGTCGGTCTCGATGGCGTTCTCGCCGCGGGCGATTGCGCAGGGCGGTGTCTCAAGGCTGACCCATACCCTGGACAACGGCGCGGCGATCGGGGCGACCGGAGTTGCGCTGTCCGACAGGCTGCCCGCCGGTGTCGCGCTGGCCGACCCCCCCGATGCGCAGACGACCTGCAGCGGCGGCAGGCTGACGGCGGCGGCGGGTACCCGGACGATCGCCTATTCGGAGGGTGCGCTGGCCGCAGGCGCCAGCTGCACGATCGCCGTCGACGTGACCTCCGCGACCGCCGCACGCTACCGGAACATAGCGGAGAGCGTGACCTCGTCGCTGGGCACCAGCGCGGCAGTCTCGGCCGGGCTGAGGGTCGAGGCGGTCGGGGCGCCGGGCTTTGCCAAGGCCTTCTCCCCGGCCAGGGTCGCGCCGGGGGGGATTTCCAGACTGACCTTCGCGATCGGCAATGCGGCCAACCCGATCGCGGTGGGGTCGCTGGCCTTCACCGACGCCTTCCCGGACGGCCTGGTCGTGGCCGATCCCCCCAATGCGGAGACCGGCTGCGGCGGGACCTTCGCCCCTGCCGCGTCGGCGACCTCGCTTGCCTTCACCGGCGGCCGCATTGCGTCCGACGAGGCCTGCACGATCGCCGTGGACGTACAGGCGCGGCGGGCCGGGACGCTGGAGAACCGATCGGGCGCCCTGACCTCCGATCTGCCGGTCGCCACGTCGGGCGCCAGGGCGACCCTGAGGGTCGATGCGGCCCCGCTGACGGTCTCGATGGCGTTCTCGCCGCGGGCGATTGCGCAGGGCGGTGTCTCAAGGCTGACCCATACCCTGCGCAATGGCGCGGCGATCGGGGCGACCGGAGTTGCGATGTCCGACAGGCTGCCCCCCGATGTCGTGGTGGCCGACTCCCCCGATGCGCAGACGACCTGCAGCGGCGGCAGGCTGACGGCGGCGGCGGGTACCCGGGCGATCGCCTATTCGGAGGGTGCGCTGGCCGCAGGCGCCAGCTGCACGATCGCCGTCGACGTGACCTCCGCGACCGCCGCACGCTACCGGAACGTAACGGAGAGCGTGACCTCGTCGCTGGGCACCAGCACGGCAGTCTCGGCCGGGCTGAGGGTCGATGAGGCCCCGCTGTCGGTCTCGATGGCGTTCTCGCCGCGGGCAATTGCGCATGGCGGTGTCTCAAGGCTGACCCATACCCTGGATAATGGCGCGGCGATCGGGGCGACGTCGATTGCGCTGTCCGACAGGCTGCCCCCCGGTGTCACGCTGGCCGACCCTCCCGATGCGCAGACGACCTGCAGCGGCGGCAGGCTGACGGCGGCGGCGGGTATCCGGGAGATCGCCTATTCGGAGGGTGCACTGGCTGCAGGCGCCAGCTGCACGATCGCCGTCGACGTGACCTCCGCGACCGCCGCACGTTACCGGAACATAGCGGAGAGCGTGACCTCGTCGCTGGGCACCAGCACGGCAGTCTCGGCCGGGCTGAGGGTCGAGGCGGTCGGGGCGCCGGGCTTTGCCAAGGCCTTCTCCCCGGCCAGGGTCGCGCCGGGCGGGATTTCCAGGCTGACCTTCACGATCGACAATACCGCCAACCCGATCGAGGTGGGGTCGCTGGCCTTCACCGACGCCTTCCCGGACGGCCTGGTCGTGGCCGATCCCCCCAATGCGGAGACCGGTTGCGGCGGGACCTTCGTCCCCGCCGCGTCGGCGACCTCGCTTGCCTTCTCCGGCGGCAGCGTTGCGGCCGACGAGGCCTGCACGATCGCCGTGGACGTACAGGCGCTGCGGGCCGGGAGGCTGGAGAACCGATCGAGCACCCTGACCTCCGATCTGCCGGTCGCCACGTCGGGCGCCACGGCGACCCTGAGGGTCGATGAGGACCCGCTGTCGGTCTCGATGGCGTTTACACCGGCGACGATCGATCAGGGTGGGGTCTCAAGGCTGACCCATACCCTGCGTAACGGCGCGGCGATCGGGGCGACGTCGGTGTCGCTGTCCGACAGGCTGCCCGCCGGTGTCGCGCTGGCCGACCCTCCCGATGCGCAGACGACCTGCGCCGGCGGCAGGCTGACGGCGGCGGCGGGTACCCGGGCGATCGCCTATTCGGAGGGTGTGCTGGCCGCAGGCGCCAGCTGCACGATCGCCGTCGACGTGACCTCCGCGACCGCTCGACGCTACCGGAACATAACGGAGAGCGTGACCTCGTCGCTGGGCACCAGCACGGCAGTCTCGGCCGGGCTGAGGGTCGATGAGGCGGAGGCGCCGGGCTTTGCCAAGGCCTTCTCCCCGGCCAGGGTCGATCAGGGCGGGATTTCCAGACTGACCTTCACGATCGACAATGCGGCCAACCTGATCGCGGTGGGGTCGCTGGCCTTCGACGACGCCTTCCCGGACGGCCTGGTCGCGGTGGCCGATCCCCCCAATGCGGAGACCGGCTGCGGCGGGACCTTCGCCCCCACCGCGTCGGCGACCTCGCTTGCCTTCTCCGGCGGCAGCGTTGCGGCCGGCGAGGCCTGCACGATCGCCGTGGACGTACAGGCGCAGCGGGCCGGGACGCTGGAGAACCTGTCGGGCGCCCTGACCTCCGATCTGCCCGTCGCCACGTCGGGCGCCAGGGCGACCCTGAGGGTCGAGGCGGCCCCGCTGTCGGTCTCGATGGCGTTCTCGCCGCGGGCGATTGCGCAGGGCGGTGTCTCAAGGCTGACCCATACCCTGCGCAACGGCGCGGCGATCGGGGCGACGTCGGTTGCGCTGTCCGACAGGCTGCCCGCCGGTGTTGCGCTGGCCGACCCCCCCGATGCGCAGACGACCTGCAGCGGCGGCAGGCTGACGGCGGCGGCGGGCACCCGGGCGATCGCCTATTCGGAGGGTGCGCTGGCCGCAGGCGCCAGCTGCACGATCGCCGTCGACGTGACCTCCGCGACCGCCGCACGCTACCGGAACATAGCGGAGAGCGTGACCTCGTCGCTGGGCACCAGCACGGCAATCTCGGCCGGGCTGAGGGTCGAGGCGGTCGGGGCGCCGGGCTTTGCCAAGGCCTTCTCCCCGGCCAGGGTCGCGCCGGGCAGGATTTCCAGACTGACCTTCACGATCGACAATGCGGCCAACCCGATCGAGGTGGGGTCGCTGGCCTTCACCGACGCCTTCCCGGACGGCCTGGTCGTGGCCGATCCCCCCAATGCGGAGACCGGCTGCGGCGGGACCTTCGCCCCTGCCGCGTCGGCGACCTCGCTTGTCTTCTCCGGCGGCAGCGTTGCGTCCGACGAGGCCTGCACGATCGCCGTGGACGTGCAGGCGCTGCGGGCCGGGACGCTGGAGAACCGATCGGGCGTGCTCGCCTCCGATCTGCCGGTCGCCACGTCGGGCGCCAGGGCGACCCTGAGGGTCGATGCGGCCCCGCTGTCGGTCTCGATGGCGTTCTCGCCGCGGGCGATTGCGCAGGGCGGTGTCTCAAGGCTGACCCATACCCTGCGCAATGGCGCGGCGATCGGGGCGACCGGAGTTGCGCTGTCCGACAGGCTGCCCGCCGATGTCGCGCTGGCCGACCCTCCCGATGCGCAGACGACCTGCAGCGGCGGCAGGCTGACGGCGGCGGCGGGTACCCGGGCGATCGCCTATTCGGACGGTGCGCTGGCCGCAGGCGCCAGCTGCACGATCGCCGTCGACGTGACCTCCGCGACCGCCGCACGTTACCGGAACATAGCGGAGAGCGTGACCTCGTCGCTGGGCACCAGCACGGCAGTCTCGGCCGGGCTGAGGGTCGAGGCGGTCGGGGCGCCGGGCTTTGCCAAGGCCTTCTCCCCGGCCAGGGTCGCGCCAGGCGGGATTTCCAGACTGACCTTCACGATCGACAATGCGGCCAACCCGATCGAGGTGGGGTCGCTGGCCTTCACCGATGACTTCCCGGATGGCATGACCGTGGCTGCCACCCCCAATGCGGAGACCGGCTGCGGCGGGACCTTCGCCCCTGCCGCGTCGGCGACCTCGCTTGCCTTCACCGGCGGCCGCATTGCGTCCGACGAGGCCTGCACGATCGCCGTGGACGTACAGGCGCGGCGGGCCGGGACGCTGGAGAACCGATCGGGCGCCCTGACCTCCGATCTGCCGGTCGCCACGTCGGGCGCCAGGGCGACCCTGAGGGTCGATGCGGCCCCGCTGTCGGTCTCGATGGCGTTCTCGCCGCGGGCAATCGATCAGGGCGGTGTCTCAAGGCTGACCCATACCCTGGACAACGGCGCGGCGATCGGGGCGACGTCGGTGTCGCTGTCCGACAGGCTGCCCGCCGATGTCGCGCTGGCCGACCCTCCCGATGCGCAGACGACCTGCAGCGGCGGCAGGCTGACGGCGGCGGCGGGTACCCGGGCGATCGCCTATTCGGACGGTGCGCTGGCCGCAGGCGCCAGCTGCACGATCGCCGTCGACGTGACCTCCGCGACCGCCGCACGTTACCGGAACGTAACGGAGAGCGTGACCTCGTCGCTGGGCACCAGCACGGCAGTCTCGGCCGGGCTGAGGGTCGATGAGGCCCCGCTGACGGTCTCGATGGCGTTCTCGCCGCGGGCGATTGCGCAGGGCGGTGTCTCAAGGCTGACCCATACCCTGCGCAATGGCGCGGCGATCGGGGCGACGTCGGTTGCGCTGTCCGACAGGCTGCCCGCCGGTGTCGCGCTGGCCGACCCCCCCGATGCGCAGACGACCTGCAGCGGCGGCAGGCTGACGGCGGCGGCGGGCACCCGGGCGATCGCCTATTCGGAGGGTGCGCTGGCCGCAGGCGCCAGCTGCACGATCGCCGTCGACGTGACCTCCGCGACCGCCGCACGTTACCGGAACATAGCGGAGAGCGTGACCTCGTCGCTGGGCACCAGCACGGCAGTCTCGGCCGGGCTGAGGGTCGAGGCGGTCGGGGCGCCGAGCTTTGCCAAGGCCTTCTCCCCGGCCAGGGTCGCGCCGGGCAGGATTTCCAGACTGACCTTCACGATCGACAATGCGGCCAACCCGATCGAGGTGGGGTCGCTGGCCTTCACCGACGCCTTCCCGGACGGCCTGGTCGTGGCCGATCCCCCCAATGCGGAGACCGGCTGCGGCGGGACCTTCGCCCCCGCCGCGTCGGCGACCTCGCTTGCCTTCACCGGCGGCCGCGTTGCGTCCGGCGAGGCCTGCACGATCGCCGTGGACGTGCAGGCGCGGCGGCCCGGGACGCTGGAGAACCGATCGGGCACCCTGACCTCCGATCTGCCCGTCGCCACGTCGGGCGCCACGGCGACCCTGAGGGTCGATGAGGCCCCGCTGTCGGTCTCGATGGCGTTCTCGCCGCGGGCGATTGCGCAGGGCGGTGTCTCAAGGCTGACCCATACCCTGCGCAATGGCGCGGCGATCGGGGCGACCGGAGTTGCGCTGTCCGACAGGCTGCCCGCCGGTGTTGCGGTGGCCGACCCCCCCGATGCGCAGACGACTTGCAGCGGCGGCAGGCTGACGGTGGCGGCGGGTACCCGGGCGATCGCCTATTCGGACGGTGCGCTGGCCGCAGGCGCCAGCTGCACGATCGCCGTCGACGTGACCTCCGCGACCGCCGCACGTTACCGGAACATAGCGGAGAGCGTGACCTCGTCGCTGGGCACCAGCACGGCAGTCTCGGCCGGGCTGAGGGTCGAGGCGGTCGGGGCGCCGGGCTTTGCCAAGGCCTTCTCCCCGGCCAGGGTCGCGCCGGGGGGGATTTCCAGGCTGACCTTCACGATCGACAATGCGGCCAACCCGATCGCGGTGGGGTCGCTGGCCTTCACCGACGATTTCCCGGATGGCCTGGTCGCGGTGGCCGATCCCCCCAATGCGGAGACCGGCTGCGGCGGGACCTTCGCCCCCGCCACGTCGGCGATCTCGCTCACCTTCACCGGCGGCAGCGTCACGGCCGGGCAAACCTGCACGATTTCCGTCGACGTACAGGCGCTGCGGGCCGGGACGCTGGAGAACCGATCGGGCGCGCTCGCCTCCGATCTGCCCGTCACCACGCCGGGTGCCAGGGCGACCCTGACGGTCGATGAGGTCCCGCTGATGGTCTCTATGGCGTTCGAGCCGCCGGCGATTGCGCAGGGCGGTGTCTCAAGGCTGACCTATACCCTGGACAACGGCGCGGCGATCGGGGCGACGTCGGTCGCGCTGTCCGACAGGCTGCCCGCCGCTGTCGCGCTGGCCGATCCACCCGATGCGCAGACGACCTGCAGCGGCGGCAGGCTGACGGCGGCGGTGGGCACCCGGGAGATCGCCTATTCGGAGGGTGCGCTGGCCGCAGGCGCCAGCTGCACGATCGCCGTCGACATGACCTCCGCGACCGTCGGGAACTACCCGAACAGCCTGCAGACCGTGACCTCGTCGCTGGGCGCCAGTGCGGCAGTCTCGGCCAGGCTGACGGTCGCTCCGGCGGAGGCGCCGGGCTTTGCCAGGGTCTTTGCGCCGGACAGCGTCCGGCAGGGCGGTGAAACGCAGATCGTCTTCACGCTCGACAATGGCGCCAACCTGATCGATTTGCGCGAACTGGCCTTCACCGACGCCTTCCCGGACGGCCTGGTCGTAGCCGACGCCCCCAGTGCGGAGAACGGCTGCGGCGGCAGGTTCGACCCGGTTGCGGGCGCCACGACGCTCGCCTTCGCCGATGGCGTGCTGGCCGCGGGCGCCACCTGCGAGATCCGGGTGACGCTGCGCGCCATCGCGGCGGGCACGCTGACCGCTCCGGCCGTCACCCTGAGGTCGAACCTCGCCCCGGCGACCGCCGCCGAAACCAGGCTGACGGTCGATCCGGCGGAGGCGCCGGGCTTTGCCAGGGTCTTTGCGGAGGACAGCGTCCGGCAGGGCGGTGAAACGCAGATCGTCTTCACGCTCGACAATACCGCCAACCTGATCGATTTGGTTGAACTGGCCTTCACCGACGCCTTCCCGGACGGCCTGGTCGTGGCCGACGCCCCCAGTGCGGAGAACGGCTGCGGCGGCAGGTTCGACCCGGTTGCGGGCGCCACGACGCTCGCCTTCGCCGATGGCGCGCTGGCCGCGGGCGCCACCTGCGAGATCCGGGTGACGCTGCGCGCCATCGCGGCGGGCACGCTGACCGCTCCGGCCGTCACCCTGAGGTCGAACCTCGCCCCGGCGACCGCCGCCGAAACCAGGCTGACGGTCGATCCGGCGGAGGCGCCGGGCTTTGCCAGGGTCTTTGCGGAGGACAGCGTCCGGCAGGGCGGTGAAACGCAGATCGTCTTCACGCTCGACAATACCGCCAACCTGATCGATTTGGTTGAACTGGCCTTCACCGACGCCTTCCCGGACGGCCTGGTCGTGGCCGATACCCCCAGTGCGGAGAACGGCTGCGGGGGCAGGTTCGACCCGGTTGCGGGCGCCACGACGCTCGCCTTCGCCGATGGCGTGCTGGCCGCGGGCGCCACCTGCGAGATCCGGGTGACGCTGCGCGCCATCGCGGCGGGCACGCTGACCGCTCCGGCCGTCACCCTGAGGTCGAACCTCGCCCCGGCGACCGCCGCCGAAACCAGGCTGACGGTCGATCCGGCGGAGGCGCCGAGCTTTGCCAGGGTCTTTGCGGAGGACAGCGTCCGGCAGGGCGGTGAAACGCAGATCGTCTTCACGCTCGACAATACCGCCAACCTGATCGATTTGGTCGAACTGGCTTTCACCGACGCCTTCCCGGACGGCCTGGTCGTGGCCGATACCCCCAGTGCGGAGAACGGCTGCGGGGGCAGGTTCGACCCGGTTGCGGGCGCCACGACGCTCGCCTTCGCCGATGGCGTGCTGGCCGCGGGCGCCACCTGCGAGATCCGGGTGACGCTGCGCGCCATCGCGGCGGGCACGCTGACCGCTCCGGCCGTCACCCTGAGGTCGAACCTCGCCCCGGCGACCGCCGCCGAAACCAGGCTGACGGTCGATCCGGCGGAGGCGCCGAGCTTTGCCAGGGTCTTTGCGGAGGACAGCGTCCGGCAGGGCGGTGAAACGCAGATCGTCTTCACGCTCGACAATACCGCCAACCTGATCGATTTGGTCGAACTGGCCTTCACCGACGCCTTCCCGGACGGCCTGGTCGTGGCCGACGCCCCCAGTGCGGAGAACGGCTGCGGGGGCAGGTTCGACCCGGTTGCGGGCGCCACGACGCTCGCCTTCGCCGATGGCGTGCTGGCCGCGGGCGCCACCTGCGAGATCCGGGTGACGCTGCGCGCCATCGCGGCGGGCACGCTGACCGCTCCGGCCGTCACCCTGAGGTCGAACCTCGCCCCGGCGACCGCCGCCGAAACCAGGCTGACGGTCGATCCGGCGGAGGCGCCGAGCTTTGCCAGGGTCTTTGCGGAGGACAGCGTCCGGCAGGGCGGTGAAACGCAGATCGTCTTCACGCTCGACAATACCGCCAACCTGATCGATTTGGTCGAACTGGCTTTCACCGACGCCTTCCCGGACGGCCTGGTCGTGGCCGATACCCCCAGTGCGGAGAACGGCTGCGGGGGCAGGTTCGACCCGGTTGCGGGCGCCACGACGCTCGCCTTCGCCGATGGCGTGCTGGCCGCGGGCGCCACCTGCGAGATCCGGGTGACGCTGCGCGCCATCGCGGCGGGCACGCTGACCGCTCCGGCCGTCACCCTGAGGTCGAACCTCGCCCCGGCGACCGCCGCCGAAACCAGGCTGACGGTCGATCCGGCGGAGGCGCCGAGCTTTGCCAGGGTCTTTGCGGAGGACAGCGTCCGGCAGGGCGGTGAAACGCAGATCGTCTTCACGCTCGACAATACCGCCAACCTGATCGATTTGGTCGAACTGGCCTTCACCGACGCCTTCCCGGACGGCCTGGTCGTGGCCGATACCCCCAGTGCGGAGAACGGCTGCGGGGGCAGGTTCGACCCGGTTGCGGGCGCCACGACGCTCGCCTTCGCCGATGGCGTGCTGGCCGCGGGCGCCACCTGCGAGATCCGGGTGACGCTGCGCGCCATCGCGGCGGGCACGCTGACCGCTCCGGCCGTCACCCTGAGGTCGAACCTCGCCCCGGCGACCGCCGCCGAAACCAGGCTGACGGTCGATCCGGCGGAGGCGCCGAGCTTTGCCAGGGTCTTTGCGCCGGCCAGGGTCGCGCAGGGCGGTGAAACGCAGATCGTCTTCACGCTCGACAATACCGCCAACCTGATCGATTTGGTCGAACTGGCCTTCACCGACGCCTTCCCGGACGGCCTGGTCGTGGCCGACGCCCCCAGTGCGGAGAACGGCTGCGGGGGCAGGTTCGACCCGGTTGCGGGCGCCACGACGCTCGCCTTCGCCGATGGCGTGCTGGCCGCGGGCGCCACCTGCGAGATCCGGGTGACGCTGCGCGCCATCGCGGCGGGCACGCTGACCGCTCCGGCCGTCACCCTGAGGTCGAACCTCGCCCCGGCGACCGCCGCCGAAACCAGGCTGACGGTCGATCCGGCGGAGGCGCCGAGCTTTGCCAGGGTCTTTGCGGAGGACAGCGTCCGGCAGGGCGGTGAAACGCAGATCGTCTTCACGCTCGACAATACCGCCAACCTGATCGATTTGGTCGAACTGGCTTTCACCGACGCCTTCCCGGACGGCCTGGTCGTGGCCGATACCCCCAGTGCGGAGAACGGCTGCGGGGGCAGGTTCGACCCGGTTGCGGGCGCCACGACGCTCGCCTTCGCCGATGGCGTGCTGGCCGCGGGCGCCACCTGCGAGATCCGGGTGACGCTGCGCGCCATCGCGGCGGGCACGCTGACCGCTCCGGCCGTCACCCTGAGGTCGAACCTCGCCCCGGCGACCGCCGCCGAAGCCAGGCTCGATGTCACTCCGCCCGCGGCGCCGGGCTTTGCCAAGGCCTTCTCCCCGGCCAGGGTCGATCCGGGCGGGATTTCCAGACTGACCTTCACGATCGACAATGCGGCGAACCCGATCGAGGTGGGGTCGCTGGCCTTCACCGACGCCTTCCCGGACGGTCTGGTCGCGGTGGCCGATCCCCCCAATGCGGAGACCGGCTGCGGCGGGATCTTCGCCCCCGCCGCGTCGGAGGCCTCTCTTGCCTTCTCCGGCGGCAGCGTTGCGGCCGGCGAGGCCTGCACGATCGCCCTGGACGTACAGGCGCGGCGGGCCGGGACGCTGGAGAACCGATCGGGCGCCCTGACCTCCGATCTGCCGGTCGCCAGGTCGGGCGCCACGGCGACCCTGACGGTCGATGAGGACCCGCTGACCGCATCCATGTCGTTTACACCGGCGACGATCGATCAAGGCGGGGTCTCCACCCTGACCTATACCCTGCACAACGGCGCGGCGATCGAGGCGACGTCGGTTGCGCTGTCCGACAGGCTGCCCGCCGCTGTCGCGCTGGCCGATCCACCCGATGCGCAGACGACCTGCAGCGGCGGCAGGCTGACGGCGGTGGCGGGCAGCCGGGAGATCGCCTATTCGGAGGGTGCGCTGGCCGCAGGCGCCAGCTGCACGATCGCCGTCGACGTGACCTCCGCGACCGCCGCACGCTACCGGAACGAAACGGAGAGCATGACCTCGTCGCTGGGCACCAGCACGGCAGTCTCGGCCAGGCTGACGGTCGATGCGGTGGAGACGGGGACAGTCACCTTCAAGGTGGAATCGGACACCGACGGCATCTTCGGCTTCGCATCTGCCGAACCGGTCTTGACAACCTCTCTTGAAGTTAATGGCGGTACCGCTTCCACAGGCGCACTCTCGGTTGCAACGGGCAGCCATTCGGTATCGGTGGCGGCGCCCACGGGAGTCGCGCTGACAGCAATCGCTTGCGACGATACGGATAGCACCGCCAACGTATATCCGGCGACGATCTCCGTGACAGTCGATCCCTTGGAAAACGTCACCTGCACGCTCACGGCGCAATCCTCGGTTCAGCCGACGGTAGAGACGATCAACAGCTTCCTGACCCGCCGGGCGGATCTGATCCTGTCGAGCGAACCCAATCCAGGCCGCAGGATCGAGCGCCTGAAAAGCGGTTCGGGCCATGTCAGCCCGCTGCGCTTCTCGAACCGGTATTTTCCGACGGACTTGTCGCTCGAGGGCAAAGGCGGGAATTACTCGTTGAAAGCGCAAGGCGACAATTACCTGTTCACAGCGCAAGGCAACAATTACAGATTTTCAACCAGCCTGCTGCCAATGCCCGAGGCGGCTGCGACCGCCGACATCTCCTTCGGATCGGCAGGGGAAGTCGCTTACGTCGAAAACCACCGCTTCGATGCCTGGTTCGAAGCGCAATACAAGAGATTCGGAGACGGTGCGGATGAGCGTGGCGATTTTGCCATCGCCCATGCCGGGGTGGATTACCTGCTGACGCCCGACGTCCTGGTCGGCGCGCTCGTATCCTTCGACACGATGGAAGAAGTGACCGCTACCAGCACGGTCAGTGGCTCCGGTTACATGGTCGGGCCCTACATGACGGCGCGACTGACCCCGAATCTGTATTTCGACGGTCGTTTCGCAGCTGGCAAATCGGATAACCTGATCAGCCCGTTCAACACCTATACGGACAGCTTTTCGACCAGCCGCTGGCTTGCCATGGCCAGCCTGACCGGTGATTTCCAGTACGACAACTGGACGATCCAGCCGCATGCGAGCCTGTCTCATTTCAGGGAAACACAACAGAGTTACGTCGACAGCGTCGGGGCGACCATCCCCAGCCAGACCGTGCGGCTCGGCCAGATCAAGATCGGCCCCACATTCACCGGACGCTTCGAAGGTTCGGAAGGATGGATCTATGCGCCCTACCTGACGGTCGACGCCATATACAATGTCGACGATACGACGGGCGTGACGCTGACCGATACGAACGGGTCCGAAGTCGAAGGGTGGCGCGGGCGTCTGAAAGCCGGTGCCAGCATGACGACCGAGGGTGGCGTGAGGTTCTCGTTCGGGGCGAACTATGACGGGATCGGGCAGTCGGAGTCCGAAACCTGGGGCCTGATGTTTGAACTCAGTATACCCCTTGGCGGGAGCTAGGGCGCGATCGTCGCGATCGCCTGCGTTGGCGCCCGCGTTCGCAACGGTGCGATCGATGCTGCCGCCATCGGCGGAACCTGGCGCGGCCCAGGCCGCTCGACCTCTCCTCCGAAGTGCGCGCTACTCTACCTTGAAGACCCCGGACACGATCCCGCCGCGTGCCTCTGGCTGCCGGTCAATGCCTTCTTCCCGATCCTCGACGAGCCGCTGCGCTTCACCCTGCCGCCCGTCTTCGACGGCGTCGCACTCAGCCCCATGGAACCCGCGCGCTGCAGCCAATCCCGGCAGCGGCTTGACCCAGACGGAAATCCACTTGACGATCGCCCGAACCCTGTTCAAAAAATCCAGGCCACATCTTGCTCCGCCGTTCACAAACTGCTAGGGAGATCAAGGCATGGTGAAGTGTCGCCTTGGTAGCCAGAATCGATCGGTAAGGGTTGGAAAACGCTTTATGACGATACCTTCCATGGTCAACGCGAAAAGGAGCTTGTCGAGCAATCGATTGGCTCGCGGTCTCGATCGCGAGACTGTATGGTTCATGCAGCGGCGTATTCGATCGGAAGTTTGCGCAGGCGAAATAGATCGAACGACAACGATGAGTTGCCCCCCACCGCATGATCCAGGAAACCCCGGCGCACGCAAAACCACGCTGCCACCGGGTTACCTGTTGAGCCGGTAGCTGCACAATGCGGTTTTTTGCCAGATCACTCATTGCGGCCTGTCTCCTGGCGGGATTCGCCCTGGTCCAGGCCTCACCGGTTTTCGCACAGACACCGCCGAGCTTTACCAAGGCCTTCTCCCCGGCCAGTGTCGCTCTGGGCGAGACTTCCAGACTGATCTTCACGATCAACAATTTCAACGCCATCGCGGTGACCGGTCTCGCCTTTACCGACCGCTTCCCGTTCGGCCTGTCCGGGCGCGGCAACGTGAACAACGGCTGCCGCGGCAGGGTGTCGGCCTCGCTGGGGGGCGACACGGTGTCCGACGGGGGAGCCGTTGCGGCCGGCGGAACCTGTACGATTTCCTGACGTGCTGGCCGATGGCGGCCGCGGACGCGGGCGAATGTGACCTCGGATCTGCCCTGCCACGCCGGGCGCCTCGGCGACCCTGACGGTCAACGAGGTCCCGCTGTCGGTCTCGATGGCGTTCGAGCCGCCGTCGATCGGGGTCGGACGCTCGAGGCTGAGCTATGAGCTGCGCAACGGCGCGACGGTCAGGGCGAGCGGGGTTTCGCTGTCCGACAGCCTGCCCGCCGATGTGGTGCTGGCCGATCCCCCCAATGTGTCGATGACCTGTACCGCGGGCACGGTGGCAGCGGCGGGCCTGGAGAGTCTCCGCTAGCGGCAGAGTTGCGGCGCGCGATCGACTGCACGATCGCCGTCGATGTGACCTCCGATGCTTGCCGGAAGCTATCGAACGACACGGAAAGGGTGATTTCGACGCTGGGCACCAGCACGCCCGCCGAAGCCACGCTGAGGGTCGAGCCCGCGGAGGCGCCGGGCTTTGCCAAGGCGTTTTCCCCGGCCGCGGTCGGCCAGGGCGGGGTCTCCAGGCTGACCTTCACGATCGACAATGGGGTGAACGGCATCGAGGTAGGTTCGCTGGCCTTCGACGACGCCTTCCCGGCCGGCCTGGTCGTGGCCCCCGAGCCCAACGCGAACGACAGCTGCGGCGGCACGCTGACGGCGGCGGCGGGAACCAGCACGGTGTCGCTGAGCAGCGGCAGCGTCGCTGCCGGGCAAACCTGCACGCTCTCCGTCGACGTGCAGGCGCTGCGGGCCGGTGCGCTGGCCAACCTGTCGGGCGCGCTCGCCTCCGATCTGCCCGTCACCGCGCCGGGCGCCGCGGCGACCCTGACGGTCAACGAGGTCTTGCTGTTGGTCTCGATGGCGTTCGAGCCGCCGACAATCATGGCCGGCGGCGTGTCGAGGCTGACCTATGGCCTGGACAACGGCGCTGCGGTCGAGGCGACGTCGGTGTCGCTGTCCGACAGGCTGCCCGCCGATGTAGTGCTGGCAAGCGCACCCGATGCGCAAACGAGCTGCGGCGGCACGCTGGCGGCGGCGGCGGGGGGTGACACGCTCGCCTTCACGGGCGGCGCGCTTGGCGCGGGCGCCAGCTGCACGATCGCCGTCGACGTGACCTCTGCGGACCGCCGGAAGCTACTCGAACGAAACGGAGAGCGTGACCTCGTCGCTGGGCACCAGCACCGCCGCCGAAGCCACGCTGAGGGTCGATCGGCGGCCGGAGGCGCCGGGCTTTGCCAAGGGTTCTTCCCCGGACCAGGGTCGCGCCGGGCGGGACTTCCAGGTTGATCTTCACGATCGACAATACCGCCAACGCCATCGCCGTGGGGTCGCTGGCCTTTACCGACGATTTCCCGGACGGCATGGTCGTGGCCGCCACCCCCGTGCGGAGAGCGGCTGCGGCGGCACGTTCGCCCCGGTTGCGGGCGCCACGACGCTTGCCTTCTCCGGCGGCAGAGTCGCGGCCGGCGCCAGGCCTGCACGATCGTCCGTGAACGTGCGGGCGCTGCGGGCCGGGACGCTGGAGAACGTATCAGGCGCGCTCGACCTCCGATCTGCCCGTCACCACATCGGGCGCCACGGCGACCCTGACGGTCGATGAGGCTCCGCTGACGGTCTCGATGGCGTTCTCGCCGCCGACAATGCGATCAGGGCGGTGTCTCAAGGCTGACCTATACCCTGCGACAACGGCGCGGCGATCGGGGCGACCGGAGTTGCGCTGTCCGACAGGCTGCCCGTCGATGTCGCGGTGGCCGACCCCCCCGATGCGCAGACGACCTGCACTGGCGGCAGGCTGACGGCGGCGGCGGGCGCCGAGGCGATCGCCTATTCGGACGGTGCGCTGGCCGCAGGCGCCAGCTGCACGATCGCCGTCGACGTGACCTCCGCGCTTGCCGGACTCTACCCGAACGAAACGCAGAGCGTGACCTCGTCGCTGGGCACCAGCACCGCCGCCGAAGCCACGCTGAGGGTCGATGCGGCCGGGGCGCCGGGCTTTGCCAAGGCCTTCTCCCCGGCCAGGGTCGCGCAGGGCGAGATTTCCAGACTGACCTTCACGATCGACAATGCAGCCAACCTGATCGAGGTGGGGTCGCTGGCCTTCACCGACGCCTTCCCGGACGGCCTGGTCGCGGCCGATCCCCCCAATGCGGAGACCGGCTGCGGCGGAACCTTCGCCCCCGCCGCGTCGGCGAGCTCGCTTGCCTTCTCCGGCGGCAGCGTTGCGTTCGGCGAGGCCTGCACGATCGCCGTGGACGTACAGGCGCGGCAGGCCGGGACGCTGGAGAACCTGTCGGGCGCGCTCGCCTCCGATCTGCCGGTCGCCACGCCGGGCGCCAGGGCGACCCTGAGGGTCGATGAGGCCCCGCTGTCGGTCTCGATGGCGTTCGAGCCGACGGCAATTGCGCAGGGCGGGGTCTCAAGGTTGACCCATACCCTGCACAACGGCGCGGCGATCGAGGCGACGTCGGTGTCGCTGTCCGACAGGCTGCCCGCCGGTGTGGTGGTGGCCGACCCTCCCGATGCGCAGACGACCTGCACCGGCGGCAGGCTGACGGCGGCGGCGGGTACCCGGGCGATCGCCTATTCGGAGGGTGCGCTGGCCGCAGGCGCCAGCTGCACGATTGCCGTCGACGTGACCTCCGCGACCGCCGACGCTACCGGAACATAACGGAGAGCGTGACCTCGTCGCTGGGCACCAGCGCGGCAGTCTCGGCCGGGCTGAGGGTCGATGAGGCCCCGCTTTCGGTCTCGATGGCGTTCGAGCCGACGGCAATTGCGCAGGGCGGGGTCTCAAGGCTGACCCATACCCTGCGCAACGGCGCGGCGATCGGGGCGACGTCGGTTGCACTGTCCGACAGGCTGCCCGCCGGTGTTGCGGTGGCCGACCCCCCCGATGCGCAGACGACCTGCGGCGGCGGCAGGCTGACGGCGGCGGCGGGCACCCGGGCGATCGCCTATTCGGAGGGTGCGCTGGCCGCAGGCGCCAGCTGCACGATCGCCGTCGACGTGACCTCCGCGATCGCCGCACGCTACCGGAACATAGCGCAGAGCGTGACCTCGTCGCTGGGCACCAGCACGGCAGTCTCGGCCGGGCTGAGGGTCGATGCGGCGCCGCTGTCGGTCTCGATGGCGTTCTCGCCGCGGGCGATTGCGCAGGGCGGTGTCTCAAGGCTGACCCATACCCTGCGCAACGACGCGGCGATCGGGGCGACGTCGGTTGCGCTGTCCGACAGGCTGCCCCCCGGTGTCGCGCTGGCCGACCCCCCCGATGCGCAGACGACCTGCAGCGGCGGCAGGCTGACGGCGGCGGCGGGTACCCGGGCGATCGCCTATTCGGAGGGTGCGCTGGCCGCAGGCGCCAGCTGCACGATCGCCGTCGACGTGACCTCCGCGATCGCCGCACGCTACCGGAACATAGCGCAGAGCGTGACCTCGTCGCTGGGCACCAGCGCGGCAGTCTCGGCCGGGCTGAGGGTCGATGCGGTCGGGGCGCCGGGCTTTGCCAAGGCCTTCTCCCCGGCCAGGGTCGCGCCGGGCGGGATTTCCAGGTTGACCTTCGCGATCGACAATGCGGCGAACCCGATCGCGGTGGGGTCGCTGGCCTTCACCGACGCCCTCCCGGATGGCTTGGTCGTGGCCGATCCCCCCAATGCGGAGACCGGCTGCGGCGGGACCTTCGCCCCCGCCGCGTCGGCGACCTCGCTTGCCTTCTCCGGCGGCAGCGTTGCGGCCGACGAGGCCTGCACGATCGCCGTGGACCTACAGGCGCGGCGGCCCGGGGCGCTGGAGAACCGATCGGGCGTCCTGACCTCCGATCTGCCCGTCGCCACGTCGGGCGCCACGGCGACCCTGAGGGTCGATGAGGCCCCGCTGTCGGTCTCGATGGCGTTCGAGCCGCCGGCAATTGCGCAGGGCGGTGTCTCAAGGCTGACCCATACCCTGCGCAACGACGCGGCGATCGGGGCGACGTCGGTTGCGCTGTCCGACAGGCTGCCCGTCGGTGTCACGCTGGCCGACCCCCCCGATGCGCAGACGACCTGCAGCGGCGGCAGGCTGACGGCGGCGGCGGGTACCCGGACGATCGCCTATTCGGAGGGTGCGCTGGCCGCAGGCGCCAGCTGCACGATCGCCGTCGACGTGACCCCCGCGACCGCTCGCACGCTACCGGAACATAGCGGAGAGCGTGACCTCGTCGCTGGGCACCAGCACGGCAATCTCGGCCGGGCTCGAGGGTCGACTCCGGTCGGAGGCGCCGGGCTTTGCCAAGGCCTTCTCCCCGGCCAGGGTCGCGCCGGGCGGGATTTCCAGGCTGACCTTCACGATCGACAATGCGGCCAACGCCATCGCCGTGAGGTCGCTGGCCTTTACCGACGCCTTCCCGGATGGCATGACCGTGGCCGCCACCCCCAATGCGGAGACCGGCTGCGGCGGGACCTTCGCCCCCGCCGCGTCGGCGACCTCGCTTGCCTTCACCGGCGGCCGCGTTGCGTCCGGCGAGGCCTGCACGATCGCCCTGGACGTGCAGGCGCAGCGGGCCGGGACGCTGGAGAACCTGATCGGGCGCCCTGACCTCCGATCTGCCGGTCACCACGTCGGGCGCCAGGGCGACCCTGACGGTCGATGCGGCCCCGCTTTCGGTCTCGATGGCGTTCTCGCCGCGGGCGATTGCGCAGGGCGGTGTCTCAAGGCTGACCCATACCCTGCGACAATGACGCGGCGATCGGGGCGACGTCGGTTGCGCTGTCCGACAGGCTGCCCCCCGGTGTCACGCTGGCCGACCCCCCCGATGCGCAGACGACCTGCAGCGGCGGCAGGCTGACGGCGGCGGCGGGTACCCGGGCGATCGCCTATTCGGAGGGTGCGCTGGCCGCAGGCGCCAGCTGCACGATCGCCGTCGACGTGACCTCCGCGACCGCCGCACGCTACCGGAACATAGCGCAGAGCGTGACCTCGTCGCTGGGCACCAGCACGGCAGTCTCGGCCGGGCTGAGGGTCGAGGCGGCGCCGCTGTCGGTCTCGATGGCGTTCTCGCCGCGGGCAATTGCGCAGGGCGGTGTCTCAAGGTTGACCCATACCCTGCGCAACGGCGCGGCGATCGAGGCGACGTCGGTTGCGCTGTCCGACAGGCTGCCCGCCGGTGTCGCGCTGGCCGACCCTCCCGATGCGCAGACGACCTGCAGCGGCGGCAGGCTGACGGCGGCGGCGGGTACCCGGGCGATCGCCTATTCGGAGGGTGCGCTGGCCGCAGGCGCCAGCTGCACGATCGCCGTCGACGTGACCTCCGCGACCGCCGCACGCTACCGGAACATAGCGCAGAGCGTGACCTCGTCGCTGGGCACCAGCACGGCAGTCTCGGCCGGGCTGAGGGTCGATGAGGCTCCGCTGTCGGTCTCGATGGCGTTCTCGCCGCGGGCGATTGCGCAGGGCGGTGTCTCAAGGCTGACCCATACCCTGCGCAACGGCGCGGCGATCGGGGCGACGTCGGTTGCGCTGTCCGACAGGCTGCCCGTCGATGTCGTGGTGGCCGCCCCCCCCGATGCGCAGACGACCTGCAGCGGCGGCAGGCTGACGGCGGCGGCGGGTACCCGGGCGATCGCCTATTCGGACGGTGCGCTGGCCGCAGGCGCCAGCTGCACGATCGCCGTCGACGTGACCTCCGCGATCGCCGCACGCTACCGGAACATAGCGCAGAGCGTGACCTCGTCGCTGGGCACCAGCGCGGCAGTCTCGGCCGGGCTGAGGGTCGATGCGGTCGGGGCGCCGGGCTTTGCCAAGGCCTTCTCCCCGGCCAGGGTCGCGCCGGGCGGGATTTCCAGGTTGACCTTCGCGATCGACAATGCGGCGAACCCGATCGCGGTGGAGTCGCTGGCCTTCACCGACGCCCTCCCGGATGGCTTGGTCGTGGCCGATCCCCCCAATGCGGAGACCGGCTGCGGCGGGACCTTCGCCCCCGCCGCGTCGGCGACCTCGCTTGCCTTCTCCGGCGGCAGCATTGCGGCCGACGAGGCCTGCACGATCGCCGTGGACCTACAGGCGCGGCGGCCCGGGGCGCTGGAGAACCGATCGGGCGCCCTGACCTCCGATCTGCCCGTCGCCACGTCGGGCGCCACGGCGACCCTGAGGGTCGATGAGGCCCCGCTGACGGTCTCGATGGCGTTCTCGCCGCCGGCAATTGCGCAGGGCGGGGTCTCAAGGCTGACCCATACCCTGCGCAACGGCGCGGAGATCGGGGCGACGTCGGTGTCGCTGTCCGACAGGCTGCCCGTCGATGTCGCGCTGGCCGACCCCCCCGATGCGCAGACGACCTGCAGCGGCGGCAGGCTGACGGCGGCGGCGGGTACCCGGGCGATCGCCTATTCGGAGGGTGCGCTGGCCGCAGGCGCCAGCTGCACGATCGCCGTCGACGTGACCTCCGCGACCGCTCGACGCTACCGGAACAGAACGGAGAGCGTGACTTCGTCGCTGGGCACCAGCACGGCAGTCTCGGCCGGGCTCGATGTCACTCCGGCGGAGGCGCCGGGCTTTGCCAAGGCCTTCTCCCCGGCCAGGGTCGCGCCGGGCGGGATGTCCAGGTTGACCTTCACGATCGACAATGCGGCCAACGCCATCGCGGTGGGGTCGCTGGCCTTCACCGACGCCTTCCCGGATGGCATGACCGTGGCCGCCACCCCCAATGCGGAGACCGGCTGCGGCGGGACCTTCGCCCCCGCCGCGTCGGCGACCCCGCTTGCCTTTACCGGCGGCAGCGTTGCGGCCGGCGAGGCCTGCACGATCGCCCTGGACGTACAGGCGCTGCGGGCCGGGACGCTGGAGAACCTGTCGGGCGCGCTCGCCTCCGATCTGCCCGTCACCACGCCGGGCGCCGGCGCGACCCTGACGGTGAACGAGATCCCGCTGTCGGTCTCGATGGCGTTCTCGCCGCGGGCAATTGCGCAGGGCGGGGTCTCAAGGCTGACCCATACCCTGCGCAACGGCGCGGCGATCGGGGCGACGTCGGTTGCGCTGTCCGACAGGCTGCCCCCCGGTGTCACGCTGGCCGACCCCCCCGATGCGCAGACGACCTGCAGCGGCGGCAGGCTGACGGCGGCGGCGGGTACCCGGACGATCGCCTATTCGGAGGGTGCGCTGGCCGCAGGCGCCAGCTGCACGATCGCCGTCGACGTGACCCCCGCGACCGCCGCACGCTACCGGAACATAGCGGAGAGCGTGACCTCGTCGTTGGGCACCAGCACGGCAATCTCGGCCGGGCTGAGGGTCGAGGCGGTCGAGGCGCCGGGCTTTGCCAAGGCCTTCTCCCCGGCCAGGGTCGCGCCGGGCGGGATTTCCAGGCTGACCTTCACGATCGACAATGCGGCCAACGCCATCGCCGTGAGGTCGCTGGCCTTTACCGACGATTTCCCGGATGGCATGACCGTGGCCGCCATCCCCAACGGGTCGACCGCCTGTGGCGGCACCTTCGCCCCCGCCGCGTCGGCGACCTCGCTTGCCTTCACCGGCGGCCGCGTTGCGTCCGGCGAGGCCTGCACGATCGCCCTGGACGTGCAGGCGCAGCGGGCCGGGACGCTGGAGAACCGATCGGGCGCCCTGACCTCCGATCTGCCGGTCACCACGTCGGGCGCCAGGGCGACCCTGACGGTCGATGCGGCCCCGCTTTCGGTCTCGATGGCGTTCTCGCCGCGGGCGATTGCGCAGGGCGGTGTCTCAAGGCTGACCCATACCCTGCGCAACGACGCGGCGATCGGGGCGACGTCGGTTGCGCTGTCCGACAGGCTGCCCCCCGGTGTTGCGCTGGCCGACCCCCCCGATGCGCAGACGACCTGCAGCGGCGGCAGGCTGACGGCGGCGGCGGGTACCCGGGCGATCGCCTATTCGGAGGGTGCGCTGGCCGCAGGCGCCAGCTGCACGATCGCCGTCGACGTGACCTCCGCGACCGCCGCACGTTACCGGAACATAGCGCAGAGCGTGACCTCGTCGCTGGGCACCAGCACGGCAGTCTCGGCCGGGCTGAGGGTCGATGAGGCCCCGCTTTCGGTCTCGATGGCGTTCTCGCCGCGGGCGATTGCGCAGGGCGGTGTCTCAAGGCTGACTCATACCCTGCGCAACGACGCGGCGATCGGGGCGACGTCGGTTGCGCTGTCCGACAGGCTGCCCCCCGGTGTCGCGCTGGCCGACCCCCCCGATGCGCAGACGACCTGCAGCGGCGGCAGGCTGACGGCGGCGGCGGGTACCCGGACGATCGCCTATTCGGAGGGTGCGCTGGCCGCAGGCGCCAGCTGCACGATCGCCGTCGACGTGACCCCCGCGACCGCCGCACGCTACCGGAACATAGCGGAGAGCGTGACCTCGTCGCTGGGCACCAGCACGGCAATCTCGGCCGGGCTGAGGGTCGAGGCGGTCGAGGCGCCGGGCTTTGCCAAGGCCTTCTCCCCGGCCAGGGTCGCGCCGGGCGGGATTTCCAGGCTGACCTTCACGATCGACAATGCGGCCAACGCCATCGCCGTGAGGTCGCTGGCCTTTACCGACGATTTCCCGGATGGCATGACCGTGGCCGCCATCCCCAACGGGTCGACCGCCTGTGGCGGGACCTTCGCCCCCGCCGCGTCGGCGACCTCGCTTGCCTTCACCGGCGGCCGCGTTGCGTCCGGCGAGGCCTGCACGATCGCCCTGGACGTGCAGGCGCAGCGGGCCGGGACGCTGGAGAACCGATCGGGCGCCCTGACCTCCGATCTGCCGGTCACCACGTCGGGCGCCAGGGCGACCCTGAGGGTCGATGAGGCCCCGCTGTCGGTCTCGATGGCGTTCTCGCCGCGGGCGATTGCGCAGGGCGGTGTCTCAAGGCTGACCCATACCCTGCGCAACGACGCGGCGATCGGGGCGACGTCGGTTGCGCTGTCCGACAGGCTGCCCCCCGGTGTCACGCTGGCCGACCCCCCCGATGCGCAGACGACCTGCAGCGGCGGCAGGCTGACGGCGGCGGCGGGTACCCGGACGATCGCCTATTCGGAGGGTGCGCTGGCCGCAGGCGCCAGCTGCACGATCGCCGTCGACGTGACCCCCGCGACCGCCGCACGCTACCGGAACATAGCGCAGAGCGTGACCTCGTCGTTGGGCACCAGCACGGCAATCTCGGCCGGGCTGAGGGTCGAGGCGGTCGAGGCGCCGGGCTTTGCCAAGGCCTTCTCCCCGGCCAGGGTCGCGCCGGGCGGGATTTCCAGGCTGACCTTCACGATCGACAATGCGGCCAACGCCATCGCCGTGAGGTCGCTGGCCTTTACCGACGATTTCCCGGATGGCATGACCGTGGCCGCCATCCCCAACGGGTCGACCGCCTGTGGCGGCACCTTCGCCCCCGCCGCGTCGGCGACCTCGCTTGCCTTCACCGGCGGCCGCGTTGCGTCCGGCGAGGCCTGCACGATCGCCCTGGACGTGCAGGCGCAGCGGGCCGGGACGCTGGAGAACCGATCGGGCGCCCTGACCTCCGATCTGCCGGTCACCACGTCGGGCGCCAGGGCGACCCTGAGGGTCGATGAGGCCGCGGCGCCGGGCTTTGCCAAGGCCTTCTCCCCGGCCAGGGTCGATCCGGGCGGGATTTCCAGCCCGACCTTCGCGATCGACAATACCGTCAACGCCATCGATTTGGGCGAACTGGCCTTCACCGACGCCTTCGCGGCCGCGGCGCCGGGCTTTGCCAAGGCCTTCTCCCCGGCCAGGGTCGATCCGGGCGGGATTTCCAGACTGACCTTCACGATCGACAATGCGGCGAACCCGATCGAGGTGGGGTCGCTGGCCTTCACCGACGCCTTCCCGGACGGTCTGGTCGCGGTGGCCGATCCCCCCAATGCGGAGACCAGCTGCGGCGGGATCTTCGCCCCCGCCGCGTCGGAGGCCTCTCTTGCCTTCTCCGGCGGCAGCGTTGCGGCCGGCGAGGCCTGCACGATCGCCCTGGACGTACAGGCGCGGCGGGCCGGGACGCTGGAGAACCGATCGGGCGCCCTGACCTCCGATCTGCCGGTCGCCAGGTCGGGCGCCACGGCGACCCTGACGGTCGATGAGGACCCGCTGACCGCATCCATGTCGTTTACACCGGCGACGATCGATCAAGGCGGGGTCTCCACCCTGACCTATACCCTGCACAACGGCGCGGCGATCGAGGCGACGTCGGTTGCGCTGTCCGACAGGCTGCCCGCCGGTGTTGCGCTGGCCGATCCACCCGATGCGCAGACGACCTGCAGCGGCGGCAGGCTGACGGCGGTGGCGGGCAGCCGGGAGATCGCCTATTCGGAGGGTGCGCTGGCCGCAGGCGCCAGCTGCACGATCGCCGTCGACGTGACCTCCGCGACCGCCGCACGCTACCGGAACGAAACGGAGAGCATGACCTCGTCGCTGGGCACCAGCACGGCAGTCTCGGCCAGGCTGACGGTCGATGCGGTGGAGACGGGGACAGTCACCTTCAAGGTGGAATCGGACACCGACGGCATCTTCGGCTTCTCATCTGCCGAACCGGTCTTGACAACCTCTCTTGAAGTTAATGGCGGTACCGCTTCCACAGGCGCACTCTCGGTTGCAACGGGCAGCCATTCGGTATCGGTGGCGACGCCCACGGGAGTCACGCTGACAGCAATCGCTTGCGACGATACGGATAGCACCGCCAACGTATATCCGGCGACGATCTCCGTGACAGTCGATCCCTTGGAAAACGTCACCTGCACGCTCACGGCGCAATCCTCGGTTCAGCCGACGGTAGAGACGATCAACAGCTTCCTGACCCGCCGGGCGGATCTGATCCTGTCGAGCGAACCCAATCCAGGCCGCAGGATCGAGCGCCTGAAAAGCGGTTCGGGCCATGTCAGCCCGCTGCGCTTCTCGAACCGGTATTTTCCGACGGACTTGTCGCTCGAGGGCAAAGGCGGGAATTACTCGTTGAAAGCGCAAGGCGACAATTACCTGTTCACAGCGCAAGGCAACAATTACAGATTTTCAACCAGCCTGCTGCCAATGCCCGAGGCGGCTGCGACCGCCGACATCTCCTTCGGATCGGCAGGGGAAGTCGCTCACGTCGAAAACCACCGCTTCGATGCCTGGTTCGAAGCGCAATACAAGAGATTCGGAGACGGTGCGGATGAGCGTGGCGATTTTGCCATCGCCCATGCCGGGGTGGATTACCTGCTGACGCCCGACGTCCTGGTCGGCGCGCTCGTATCCTTCGACACGATGGAAGAAGTGACCGCTACCAGCACGGTCAGTGGCTCCGGTTACATGGTCGGGCCCTACATGACGGCGCGACTGACCCCGAATCTGTATTTCGACGGTCGTTTCGCAGCTGGCAAATCGGATAACCTGATCAGCCCGTTCAACACCTATACGGACAGCTTTTCGACCAGCCGCTGGCTTGCCATGGCCAGCCTGACCGGTGATTTCCAGTACGACAACTGGACGATCCAGCCGCATGCGAGCCTGTCTCATTTCAGGGAAACACAACAGAGTTACGTCGACAGCGTCGGGGCGACCATCCCCAGCCAGACCGTGCGGCTCGGCCAGATCAAGATCGGCCCCACATTCACCGGACGCTTCGAAGGTTCGGAAGGATGGATCTATGCGCCCTACCTGACGGTCGACGCCATATACAATGTCGACGATACGACGGGCGTGACGCTGACCGATACGAACGGGTCCGAAGTCGAAGGGTGGCGCGGGCGTCTGAAAGCCGGTGCCAGCATGACGACCGAGGGTGGCGTGAGGTTCTCGTTCGGGGCGAACTATGACGGGATCGGGCAGTCGGAGTCCGAAACCTGGGGCCTGATGTTTGAACTCAGTATACCCCTTGGCGGGAGCTAGGGCGCGATCGTCGCGATCGCCTGCGTTGGCGCCCGCGTTGGCAACGGTGCGATCGATGCTGCCGCCATCGGCGGAACCTGGCGCGGCCCAAGCCGCTCGACCTCTCCTCCGAAGGGCGCGCGATCCACCTCGAAGACCCCGGACGCGACGCCAACGGCAAACTCACCGGCTACCTGGAGAACGGCGAGCCCCTGGGCCTCGACACCTACTACAGCTGAGCGCACGCAAGGCCCGCGCAAGGACGCTCTTGTCCCGACAAAACGAGGAGTGCGAAACGCCCGGATTTCGGAAAACTTATGTCGCCCCCCTCGATCGCGCCGAACCCCGCGCTCCTCCCCTGAACCCCTGATTTAATCCCCTTCCTGCCGGATAGGTCCGCATAGGTCCAGGTAGGTCCGCTTCGGAAGACTTATGGCACTGCACACTGCTCTCGCTCGGCGCGGCGACCAGGGCTTCGATGGCCCGGTCCAAGGTCTCTGTCGTCGCCAGCGAGTTGGCATGGGTCAAGAGCACCGCGGACGCGCTCGGCGTCCCGGCCTCGGCCGCGCCTAGCGGCAGGGCGAAGCCGAACGCCACGGCCATGACTGCGTGTCTGTTCATTCCTGATGTGTCCTTCCTATCGAGAAAGGAAGCATGGCGTCAGCAGTTTCTTTGCGAACGTCTATCATGCGCATTCGTAACTCGCGACGCGTCAGAAGGTTGCCTCCAGTCCAGCTCTTCATAGATCGATCGTGCAAGTGAGAATAACCCTCAGAAAGACATCTCTTTTTCGATCCGTGACAGAGAATTTGCGGTTGTCATTACCGTGGCGCTGCCTCTAGATGGTCTCAAGGTCAGCGGAGGTGGCAAAGGCCTATGGACGCCAATTCGAGCGACATTCAGAAACAACCCGGCAACCAGCACAGCCAGCAAGCCAAACGGCTGCTACATCTCGCCACCTGGGCCTCAGTCGGCACCGCCAGCTTCCTGGTCGTGCTGAAGCTCTATGCTTGGTCGGTTACCGATTCCGTCAGTTTGCTGGCGACTCTGGTCGACTCGATGCTGGACGTGTGCGCATCGCTCATCACCTTCGTTGCGGTGCGCCAGGCCATGGTGCCCGCGGATGCCGAGCACCGCTTCGGGCACGGCAAGGCCGAACCCTTGGCGGCGCTGGCACAGGCGGCCTTCATCGCCGGTTCTGCGGCCTTTCTCTTGGTCGAGGCCATCGGCCGACTGGTCAAGCCGGAAGCCGTTGAGGATCCCGAGGTCGGCTATGTCGTGCTGGGCATCGCCATCGGCGTCACCTTGGCACTCACCCTCTTCCAGGGCTATGTCGCCAAGCGCACCGGCTCTCTGGCGATCACCGCTGATCGCCTGCACTACACCAGCGATCTGCTGGTCAATGCAGCGGTCGTACTGGCGCTCTTCGTGGCCGACAGCCTTTCCTGGCCGGCCGCCGACCCTATCTTCGCGATCGCCATCGGCCTCTCTATCCTCTATTCCGCCTACGGCCTGGCCAAGGGCGCGCTGGACATGCTGCTGGACCGGGAGCTACCGGATCAGCAGCGCGAAAAGATCAAGGCGGAGATCGCGGCAACGCCCGGCGTCAAGGGTTGGCACGATCTGCGTACCCGCGCATCCGGCCCGCAGATCTTCGTACAACTGCACATCGAACTCGAGGGTACGATGCCGCTGGCGGAGAGTCATCGAATCGCCGAAGATCTGGAGCTGCGCATCGCCAAAACGCTGGGTCGGGCCGAGGTCATCATCCACCAGGACCCCTACCCCGATCTCGGCGCCCATACGCCCGCCACATAGACAGGCAATTGAAGGGGCCGTGCCATGAAGGGTGACAAACGGGTCATCAAGCACCTAAACACAATCCTCAAGAACGAGCTGACCGCGATCAAACAGTACTTCATGCACAGCCGCATGCTGAAGGACTAGGGTGTCAGCCGGCTCGGCGACTATGACTACGAAGAATCGATTGTGAAACACGCCGACGCTTTGATCGAACGCGTGCTCTTCCTCGAAGGCCTGCCGAACCTGCAGGACCGGGGCAAGCTGCGCATCGGCGAAAGCATTCAGGAAATCTTGGAATGCGATCTGGTCCTGGAGATGCAGGCCATCCCCGACTTGCGCGCGGCGATCAAGGAATGCGAAGCGCTGGAGGACTACGTCGGCCGCCACCTGCTACGAGAGCCTCAGCAGCGAGGAAGAAAACTTCGATTTCTTGGAGACTCAGTTACAGCAGATCGAACGCATGGGCCTAGAAAACTACATCCAACTGCAGAGCAAATCGATATAAGAACACGAAACTATGGGATAATTCTGTTTTGGATTTAGCTCGCGAGCTGCTCCGCTTTGCAGCACTCGCGGTCGGCGATGGATTGCGCTTCCACAAGGCATGGGCGGCAGATCGGCCCATGACCGAGATCATGATAGATCTCTTCGGCATCGCCACAGCCAGCCTGTGCCGCGGCTGCGATTTCACTGCTTCGATAGGCGCTGCAGATGCAAACATGTATGTTTCGTGCACTTGCTCCCGTCTCGCCGCCAATAGCTGGGTATCGTGAGAATGAGTTTCAATTACCCCAGATGCAGGGGGAGCTGCCGGTTCGCTGCATAGGGCCTCGAAGGGCCCGGTCCGGGACTCGGTCGCTAACCATGTTCGGCTTCGGCAAGAGAGCCTCTTCCCATCTCTACCTTTCCAGCCTCACGGTGGTGCCGCGAAATGATCTCGAGGCCTTCTGGGAGGCGAACAGCCGGCGCCGGGAACTTAAACTGGACGATTGGCTTCGGCGCTTCTTGCAAGAGATCTTCGACCTGTCGCCAGCCAGCGCGATACAATCGCCGACCGTCAAGGATCTTGGACTGGACGTCGCGCTGGTCGCCTTCGCGCACAACCGTCTGAAGACCGTAGTCTTGTTCGAAGCAGGACTTCCCCTTCTCTTGCGCCCTAAGGTCGAACTGCGCGCGCGCCTAACACGCTTGGACGATGGCTCGACGCTCAATCTTTGCCACGGTGGCGAAGCTGCCCCTGGGTGCAGCGGCGCGAAACATCGTCTTTCCGCGCATCTGGCCCGGACAAAAGGCGAAAGCCGATGACCGGATCCTGTACTACCTTCTCGTGTGCGCATTACTTCGGCTGCTGACCAAAATTAGAAAATCTCTCTGACTAAAGTCAATTCGAGCAAGGTGAGGAGCAGTCCCTTGCCATTCATTCAGTCATTCGTCATCGCCTATACGGTCCTCGGACAGCAGAGCCTCGCCAAAGCTCTCCCTCGCCGGGCCAGTTGCACCCCATCGCGCCAAGGAGGCAGTATGCTCCAACCTGGGGCAAGCAAGGGAACCGCCAGGCTCCCGAGGAGAAGATGCCATGTCCAAACGTAGAGACCCTGACTGCTGCGACCGTGGCAGCTGTCGCCCGCGAAAATGCCGGACACCCCTTGGTGCCGGAACGCGCAGAGGCCTATGCCAAGATCATGGAGAACAGCCTAAAGCAGCTCGATAGCCTGCGCAGCCTGCCGCTGAAGCAGATCGAGCCGGCAACGGTCTTGCAACTGATCGAGACCAAAGCCCGATGAGCGACATCACTGCCATGGACCTGGCCGCTCTCTCCGAGGCGGTCGGCAACAAGGCCCTCTCTCCGGTCGAGATCACCGAGGCTTTCCTGGCTGCCATCGAACGCGACAACGACAGGCTGAACGCCTTCGTTACGGTAACGGCCGAAGAGGCCATGGCGCAGGCACAGGCCGCCGAGCAGGAGATCATGGCCGGGGCGTACCCGCGGGCCCCTGAACGGCTTGCCGATCGGCCATAAGGACCTCTATGCGACGGCCGGCATACGTACCACCGGCGGCTCCAAAGTCTTGGTCGATTGGCTGCCGGAGGAAGATGCCACCGTGGTGCACCACCTGGCCGGTGCCGGGATGGTCATGCTGGGCAAGCTGAACACGCACGAGTTCGCCTTCGGCCCGACCGGAGAGCACTCCTGCTTCGGCCCCTCGCGCAATCCCTGGGATACCAGCCGTATCTCCGGCGGGTCGGCGGCCGCGGTGGCCGGCAGCCTTTTGCCGGTAGCCAGCGGCAGCGACACCGGCGGCTCGATCCGCATGCCGGCGGCTTGCTGCGGCCTGACCGGGCTGAAGCCAACATACGGCCGGGTCAGCCGCGCCGGCATCTTGCCGCTCTGCTGGAGCATGGATCACGCCGGTCTGCTCAGCCGCTCGACCGAAGACGCGGCCTTGATCCTGGATGCGATCGCCGGCCCGGACCCGCGCGACGCGGCAAGTGCCGACCGCCCGGTGCCGGCCTACCACGCCAGCCTCGCCGGCGTTAAGATCGACTTGCCCCGTGCGGTTTTCTACGAGCGGGTCCAGGAAGGGATGGTCGCCGTGGTCGAGGAGGCCTTGGCCGTGCTCAAGGACCTGGGTGCCGAACTGGTCGAGGTCGAAATCCTCTTCATCGCTCATTCACAGGCGGCCGCGCTCGCCATCTATCTGGCCGAGGCCACGGCCTATCACGACGACACCCTGGTGGATCGCGCCGATCTCTATACCGAGCAGGTGCGGGTCTTACTGGAACTGGGCGACCAGCTGCTGGCCAAGGACTACCTCCACGCCCAGCGCTTCCGCGCCCTGCCTCGGTCGGGAGATGGCCGCCGTCCTGGGTGAGGTTGATCTGCTGGCAACCCCGGGTATCGCCATGATTGCGCCGCCGATCGGCGCGGAGACGGTGGAGATCCGCGGCCAGGAGGAAGGCGTCTTTGGCACCATCCTGCGCAACACCGAGCCCTTCGACATGACTGGCCTGCCGGCCCTGGTCGTCCCTTGTGGTTTCGCCAAGGGTCTGCCGGTCAGCCTGCAGTTTGCCGGCCGCGCCTTCGACGAGTTGGCGGTGCTGAATGCCGGCCATACCTATCAACAGGCTACCGATTGGCACCGGATGCGGCCAATCGAGGGATGATCGCGATCACGGCCGAGAGTGTTGCCCGGGGTTTCGCCCTCTCACAGAAACTTCCACGAGTACCAATGTGCATTGAACTAAATCCTTTCCATACTTTCTAAAGTAGTGATCTACATGAGAACACCCTTCCGGTAGAGATTAAGTCCTGCTTGTGCAGGAATAGAAATCCTATACTACCATGCATTCGAGAACGACTTTATTACTTAAAAATATATTGAAGAATGTATAATAATTCCGATACAATTGTTTATTAAAGCAAAAAATAGAAGTATAAATCTGATTTTTGGCGACTCTATACAGGATGACGGCCTACCTAACCCCGGCCAAATCTGGATTCGTCATCGGCAATCGGACTTATTATGTGTGCACCTTAGCACCGGGACCGGGGTGCGGCCCAGAGTTTCTCGATTTGGGGGCCGCTCGTGTTGAACAAAAAGACAGTAACCGCAAACAAGGAGGAGAATGACTCATGAGCAGAAGCGTTTACAAGGTCATTGAACTGGTTGGCAGCAGCAGCGACTCTTGGGAAGACGCCGCGGCTGGTGCGATCGAGAGGGCGAGCAAGACACTGCGCGATCTTCGCATAGCAGAAGTGTTGTCCCAAGACGTCGTGATCGAGGGCGGCAAGGTTGCTGCCTACCGTGTCAAGCTCAGCGTCTCGTTCAAGTTCGAAGACTGACTAGGCAGATCTGTTTCATCGAGCGCCGGACAACCGATGCAGCCCAAGGTTATCGCTACTTGGGGAGATGACTCTAAGCGAGAGTAAAGATGCAATAGTTGAGTGATCGCAGCGCCGCAGGCAGTTTCTAGCCAGGGCTGTCTAGGGAAAGTCTGCTATGTCGAGTTCCGGGATATCCAGGGTGCGTGTCGAGGCTCGGCTGGTTGGGGCATCAATGACCGCCGGAAGCAAGAGAAGTGTTGGGTATGCCTATCCTCCACAACAGCCGCTGCGGATGGCCTTTCGCGGCACGGCACGCGAGTACTTTGGGATCTGGCTGACCAACATCGTGCTGACGATCCTCACGTTGGGAATCTACTCGGCCTGGGCAGATGTCCGGACGCGGCGCTACTTTTACGGCAACACTATTCTCGATGGGGAAACCCTTGACTACACGGCCAAGCCCATCAGCCTTCTGAAGGGGCGTGCCATCGTCTTCGGCGTAATCCTGGCCGCGGCGATCGGAAACCACGTCTTTCCGGGCATCGACGTGTTCTGGCTGCTGATCCCGGTCATTCCTTGGATTCTCGCCGCTCCTTGAGGTTCCGAGCCCGTGTGAGCGCGTGGCGTAACGTCCGCTTCCATTGGCGCGGCACCTATGGGGGTGTTTTCGTCATCTCCTTACTTTGGCCGCTGGTCGGTATTTTCTCGTCAGGTCTGTTGCTTCCCTTCGCCTGGCGCGCCACACGCCGCTACCTTGCCGAGAACCTGCAGTTCGGTTCTGCGCGCTTCTCCACAGAACTAACGGTCGGACTTTTTTACAAGATTTTCTTGGTAAATCTTGTAAAAAAGTTGCAATCTTTTGCAGTGGCTGGTTCCTGTTGTCCTTTATCGGCGAGCTTCTATTCGGTCGTACCGTCGGCCAAAGGGTTCAAGCTGCGTTCGTTCCACTGGCTGCCGTCGTGTTCCTTTTGGCGATTTCAGAGTTCGTCAAGGCCGCCTGCCGACGACCGCCGCTGGATGGCTCGATCTTAGAGGGCGGGCATCGATTTAGGTCCTATCTCTCGCTGGGCCGTCTCTTGGGAATGGTCATGGTAAACCTCTTGGCCATGATCGTGACACTGGGACTGGCCTATCCTTGGGCCGCGGACAGGCTCTGGCGTATCCAGGCCAATGCGATTACTCTTATGCCCGGTGGCCCGCTCGACAGCTTCGTCGATCAGCAGACGGCGAGAGGCGATGTGGTCTCTGCCGAGTTTGCTGGGCTGGAGGATATAGAATTGGGCCTGTGAGAGCAGAAGGCCTGGAAGTCGTTGGGTGTCTTTTCGAAGCCGGCCGCTCGTCCAGCCGTCCCGCACGGCTGCAAATTCGGCCAAGCGGCCTTCTCTTGCGCTGTGTCGCCGATGGCCGGGAGCGAGAAGAGAGGATACAGCTGACCGACGCCTCCAGCCGTATTGCCGGCCTGCCGCGGCGTGCAGCACTGAGCGATGGACGCAGCTTCGTCACCCGGGACGACGCCGGCATGGACCGCCTGGTCAGATCTCTGGGCAAGCGTCCCTCGAAGCTGCACCTCTTTGAACAGCTGACCCTCAAGCGATTGATCGTGTTCTCCCTTCTGCTCCTGGTCGCCGCTGTCTTGCTGAGAGCGGGCGTCCCCATTGCCGCCGATTTCGCCGCTGCGAACATCCCGACAAGCTGGGAAAGAGATGGAGGAGACCGCCTATCGACAGTTCGACAGATTCTTCCTCGAAGAGACCGCCCTGCCGGAGGATCGCCGAGCGGAGATTCGGGAAGTCTACGATAGTCTGCTGGCAGAGAACGACCTGGACTATCGACCGGATCTGCATGTCGTTGGTGCCAGTATTGTCGGCCCCGACGCTTTGGCCTTGCCCGGCGGCCCAATCCTGGTGACCGACAGCATGGAGGAGTTGGCCGGAATCCTGGCACATGAGATCGCCCATGTCGAAGCCAAACACGACCTGCGCAAGACCTTCCGCTAAGGTGGCTGGATAATGCTGGCTAACTTGGTCTTCGCTGACAGCGGCGCGCTGGTCGGTGAAGCAGGATCGCTTGCAGCACTGACTGCCACGCAAGCCTATAGCCGCGATTTCGAGGCCGAAGCCGATCACCGCGCCGTCAAACTGATGCAGGCCTCCGGTCTAGGCATCGAGCCCTTCATCACGGTCATGACAAAACTCGGCCGACACTGCGGCGACGCCTGCGACAGCGAGGGCATTTGGGATTCGCATCCGCCCATGAAGGAGCGCATCGAAAGTCTTGAGGGCCTCAAGCCATGAAGTCTCGCAGCAACTGGCCGGGCCGGGTCGACTCATCCAGCTTGCCGTCGCGATCGACGACCGCTTGGCCGTTCACCCAAAGCCCATGCAGGCCTTGGGCGTCGGTGGTGAGACGCGGTGCCTCGCCCGGCAGGTCGTGAACACGGCGCTTCTCGCCGCGGGCGACGCGCTCCGGATCGAACAGCAGCAGGTCGGCGGCATAGCCCTCGGCCAGACGACCGCGGCCGGGGATGCCCAGGATCTCGGCCGGCTTGGCGGTGATCTCGCGTACCGCGTCCTCCAAGCTGAGCGCACCCAGATCGCGGGCCCAGTGCCCCAGGAGATGCAGGCCGAATCCGGCATCGCAGAAGAAGGTCAGGTGCGCACCGGCATCTGACAGCGCCACCGAGGCCCTAGGATGGGTGATGGCTTGGCCAACCGCCGTCTCATCGGCATTCAAGAGCTGCGCCGTGAAGAGCGTCTGCAAGTCCTCTGCGATGGCAAAATCCAGCATCCAGTCCAGAGGGTCCGCACCGGCTTCCTGTGCCAGATCGGCGATCATGCGGTGCTCGAGATCGCGAAAAGCGGATCCAGCTGCTTCGGTCAGCGCCAGCTTGTCCCACTCGCCGTTGAAGAGACGCACGCCGGCCGGCTGTTGCAGCTCCTCACGCACCGCCTGGCGGAAGCAGGGATCGGCATAGATCTTCTTCAAAGCCTCGCCCCCGGCCGCCATGGCCGGCGCCCAAGCCGCCAGACCCTCCAGCGGATAGGCCGAAGCCAGGGTGAAATCCATGGTGAGCGGGCAGCAACTGACCTGGCCCCAAAGCTCCCGACCCCGCTCTGCGGCGGCGGCGATCTGCTCCAGTTCCTGGAAGATACGCTGCGGCCGGGTCGGATTGTGCAGCAGGGCGGCGATCATGATCGGCCGGCTGCTGGCCGCCGCCAGCTTCTCCAGGTAGGGCACGTCGGTGCGATTGCCCTTGGTCAGCATGAAAAGGCCGCGGCCGCCCTCGCCCATGGCCTCGACCAAGGCGAAGAGTTCATGGTCGTCGGCCAGCCGCGAGGGCATTGGTCGGCCGCCCCAGCCATTGTGCTGCGGCGCGGTCGAGGTAGCGAAACCCAGTGCTCCGGCGGCCATCGCCTGGCGCACCAGATCGACCATTTGCAAGACTTCGGCGTCCTCCGCCGAGCGCTCCGTTGCCGCCGCACCCATGACGTAGGTCCTGAGTGCCGAGTGCCCCAGGTAGGCTGCGATGTTACACGCGAGAGGGCGCCGCTCCAGCGCATCGAGATAGTCGGAGAAGCTTTCGAAGTCCCAGTCGATACCTTGGCGCAGAACCGCCAGGGACATGCCTTCCACCTGAGTCAAATTACGCATGACCAGGTCGCGGTCTTGCGGGCGGCAGGGCGCGATGGTGAAGCCGCAGTTGCCGATCACACAGGTGCTGACGCCCAGCTGCGGCGAAGGTGTCACGCTGCCGTCCCAGGTGACCTGGGCATCGTAATGGGTGTGGCTGTCGATGATCCCCGGCATCAAGGCCAAGCCCTCGGCCTCGACGATCCGACAGTCGGCAGGCGCGGAGAGATCCGGCCCGATGGCGGCGATACGCCCGGCTTCGACCAGCAGATCCTGTCTGAGGCTTCGCTCCTCTCCGCTGCCGTCAAAGAGCGTCGCTCGGCGAAACAAAATTGGCATGAAGACCCGCCGCTACTCCTTCATCACCTCTGCCTTGGCGGTGTCCAGGAGCTGCTCCATGTGATGGCGCAACCGGTGCTCGGAGAGGTCGGCCGCGGCCGCCTCGACGTCGGCCATGACCTTGCGCACGACGTCCTCGTCGCCCGGCTCGTCGAAGTCGGCCATCACGACCTCTTTCGCGTAGGCCTCGGCGTCGTCACCGCTCTTGCCCAGGAACTCTGCGACCCAAAGGCCGAGCAGCTTGTTGCGACGATTGACGACGCGGAACTGCAGATCCTCGTCATGCTTGAACTTGTCTTCGAAGCGCTTTTCTCGATCGCCAAAGCCAGACATCCGCATCCCTCCCACAGGCAGTCAAAATCCGAGGGCCTTAGGTGACATCTCGGCGCGCCGGGCGCAAGCCCAAGCAGCGATCCTTCTCATTCGTCCTCTTGCCAGAAGCGAAGGTGATTGGCGAAGGGATCGACGGCCTCCACCAGCAGGCCTCCCCAAGGCGCCGGTTCGATACCGGGACGATTGAAGGCATAGCCCTTTGGCGAAATTTCAGCATGGAAACGCCGAAGATCCTGAGCCACGACAAAAACCGTAGCACCCGGCGTGCAGTCACCATGATGTTCGGTCAGGTGCAGCTGCACAGCCTCGCGGCTGACCTGGCAATAGTGCGGCATATCGGGCTCGAAGCGATGTTCCCAATCCAGCGAGAAGCCCAGGAAGTTCAGGTAGAACGCTTTGGCCTTGGCCTTGGCCTCGTCGAAGATCAGTAGCAGGGGAATGGCTTTCTGCAACATTGGATTCAGTCCTCACCCTAGGGCATGCGGCGCCAGCAAATCCCAGCCGAACTCGCCCCCGACACCAGCCGTGTCGGGGGCGACGGCGCGGGTCTCCTCAACGACCAGCAGTCGTTTGGTGTAACGGTCGATCGGGAAGCTGTGCACCTCCAGCCAGCCGGCATTGCTCTGGCCTGCCAGCAGGGATACATGGAGTTCCTGCATGCTGTGACTACAGACCGGTAGGCTATAGCGTCGCGATTGCTCGGCAACCCGCAGCCAGCCGGTGATGCTGTCGCAGTTGGAGGCATCGGACTGGACGAAGGAAATCCGCGCCTGCTCGAAGGCATAGCCGAACTCGTGCAGAGTATGCAGGTTCTCGCCCATCGCCAGGGGGCAGCCCGTTGCCTCGGCGATCTCGGCATAGCCCCGGTAGTTGTCGGGCTCGATCGGCTCCTCGAACCAGAGGATGTCGGCCATCGTGAAGGCCCTGGCCGCCTCGATCGCCTGCGGCACGCTCATCGCGTAGTTGGCATCGACCATGAAACGTACATCGGGTCCGATCAGTGCGCGCACGGCCCGGACTCGTGCAATGTCCTCGGCTAGATGCTGGCGGCCGACTTTGATCTTTACCGCCGTGAAACCCTGATCCAGATAGCCCTTGACGTTCTGCAGGAGGCGCTCGATGGAGAAATCCAGATCGATACCGCCGCAGTAGGCGTCCACCTGCGTGCCCGCTCCGCCGGCCATCTCGCGCAAAGACTGCCCCGAAAATTTGCTGCGCAGATCCCAGAGCGCGATGTCGACCGCCGAGATGGCAAAGGAGACAAGTTCGCCGCGCCCGACATAGTGCAGGTGCCACTGCATGGCGTCGTGCAGATCCTCCACCGCGGCCGCGTCTCGCCCCACCAAGAATGGGGCAAGGTCGTGAACGAGCAGCGCCAGAATCGCCTGCCCGCCGCGCCCGCCGGTGTAACTGTAGCCGGTGCCCTCGGTCCCATCGGCCAGGCGCAGGGTAAGGGTGATCAACTCGAAATGGCTGTGCGTGCCATGCTTGGCGTCACTCAAGACCTCGGCGAGGGGCACCCGGAACAGGCGAGGTTCGCCGGCGACGATCTTCGGCAAAGGCGGCTCCTCGCGGATAGGACCGCAGCAGCATAGCCAAGGACGTGAGGCTGGCAAGCTATCCAGGGACTTGCGGTCGGGGGCAAGCTGCGCTCACCTAGGGCACATGTGCAGCCTCATCATCCTTCATCGCCCCGGCGATCCCTGGCCGCTCATCCTGGCTGCCAATCGCGACGAACTGGCCAGCCGCCCTTGGCGCCCACCAGACCGGCATTGGCCGGAGTGGCCCGACGTAGTCGCCGGCATCGATCTACTCTCGGGTGGCAGTTGGATGGGCATGAACCGGCAGGGCCTCGTGGCCTGCATCCTGAACCGCGTCGGATCGCTCGGTCCGGCCGCGGGAAAGCGCAGCCGCGGCGAACTGGTGCTCGAGGCCCTGGATCATGCGACGGCAGCCGAGGCGGCCGAGGCACTCAGCCACCTGGAGGCCCGCTCCTACCGCAGCTTCAATCTGATCCTGGCCGACGAGGAAGAGGCGCTCTGGCTGCGCAACCTCGGCGGTGACACCAGCGAGGTCGAGCTGCTGAGCGTTCCGAGCGGCCTATCGATGATCACGGCGCATGACCTGAACGATAGCGACAGTCCCAGGATCGCCCGCTTCCTGCCGGCCTTTCGCGCCGCCCTGCCGCCCGATCCCGACACCGAGGACTGGGCCGACTGGGAGGCCCTGCAGGCAAGCGGAGACGCGCGAGATCCCGCCAAAGGCATGTGCGTGGTCACCGGGGGCGATTTCGGCACGGTCTCGGCCAGCCTTCTGGCGCTGCCGAGCCGACCCAAGAGTTTGGTCGAGGAGCCGCGCTTGCCGATCTGGCGCTTCGCCGCCGGCCGGCCCGACACGGCGAGCTTTCGCCAAATCGCCCTGCCGTGGAGCGATGAGGAGATTTAGCTAGCGATCCGCCGGCACCCAGGCCGGCAAGGGCGTGCTGCCGGTGTAGTGATTCTCCGCCTCGGTCTCGCGGAAGAGGACCTAGAGGTCTTCTGCTTCGACGTTCATTTCCTCCTTCAGCAGACAGACCACCAGAAGGATGACGATGAAGACGAAAGGCAAGGCGCTGAGCGCGATGATGGGTTTCACCGCATCGATGCTGCCCGAGAGAACTGACCAGCCCCAAGGCCCCCAGGATCACGCCCCCAATCAGCCGCACCCTGGCCTTGGGATTGAGATCCCCACCGGTCGAAAACATGGAGAGAACGAAGGTGGCGACCACCACGGCGCCGACGGTGACCCAGCGCAGCGGGAAGGCATCCAAAACAGCGAAGGTAACACCGCTCACGTTCTCTTGCAGGGTCTCCAGATAGCTCGGGTCACCATCCAGGATGCCATGGAAGCCGGCCCCGCCAAACTCCGAACCAGAGGATGGAAAAGGCGATCGGCACCAGCATGACCCCGAAGATGAACTCGCGGATCGTCCGTCCGCGGGAGATGCGGGCGATGAAGACCTCGACGAAGGGCGCCCAGGCGAGCCACCAAACCATGTAGGTCAGTGTCCAGGACTGAAACCAGCTACCGACCTTGTCGTCCATGTAAGGTGAAGGTGCGAAAGCCATGAACCAGCGCCCCGCCAAGATACTCACCGGCCGCCTGCACGATGCTGCCCATTAGATAATAGGTCGGGCCGGCCAGCAGAATGAAGACCGCCAGACCGCCGGCGATGATCATCGCCGCATTGGACAGCAACGCCATGCCGCAGCTGAGGTCAGCCGTCAGCGGCACCATGTAGGCCAGGCACAACAGAGGGCGAAGAGGCCCATGGTCAAGCCGGCCCCGCCGGGCTCCAGCCCGAACAGTGCCTCGACGCCCTCTTTGACCTGGAAGGCCCCATGGCCACCGATCCGCCGAGCCCGATGGCGATCGCCACGATGGCCAAGAGATCGCTGACCCAGCCCACCACCTTGGCCGAGCGCTTGGCACCGAAGACCTTGACGATAGGCGCGCTCAGAAGGCTGGGGCAAACGCGTCGAAAGCCGAAATAGGCGATTACCAGCCCGGTCAGCGCATAGATCGCCCAAGCATGAAGGCCCCAGTGAAAGCTGGTGACGAAGAGCGCCATTCCGGCTGCCTGGCGCGGGTCTTCATACTCCAAGATCGAGAGGAAGTGGGTCAGCGGCTCGGCTGTGCCCCAGGACAGCAGACCGACGCCCATCCCGGCCGCAAACAGCATGGAGAGCCAAGACAGGGTGGAGAACTCCGGTTCCTTCTCGTCGCGGCCAAGTTTGATCCGGCCATAGGGCGAACGCCCCAGATAGAAGGCGACGATCAGCAGGAAGCTGACGGTCAGCATGATGAACCAGGCCCGGCTGGTAAACTGCAGCCCCACCAGCCGCGCCGCCAGCCCGCTCAAGCCGGCGGTATCGAAGAGGCCCCAGGCCGCAATGGCGCCGGTGACGGCGAGGGCAAGGAGAAGAAGTGGATTCTTGAACACGGGGGCGAAACTTGACCTGTAGCCTCGGGGACCGACAGTCTTCCTCTAGCACCCCGGCGTAAGTCAATCATGCGCACTTTGCCATCAGGCTTGCCTGGCCCCTTGCATCCCGCCGCTTAATTGGGCTCCTTGCCCACCTAATTCGCTTCAAGGGAGACATCCATGCTGCGTCTGCTGCTCTGTTGCCTTCTCCTCGTCCTGCCGCTCAGCGCCAAGGCGGAGGGGGCGAGCCCCGTCGTCCTCACCCTCAGCGGCGTCGTCGATCTGCCCAATCGCGGCCCCTTCGACCCCTTCACCGATGCCTATGCCGCGCGCTATATTGACCCTTTCGAGAAGGCGCATGCCTTCACCCTGGCCGATCTCCAGGCACTGCCGCAGCAAGGTCTCACCCTGAACTATCCCAACTGGCACCGGCAGGTGACCTTCACCGGCCCCAGCTTGATGTCCGTGCTGAAGGCCGCCGGGGCCAGCGGCGAAAAGCTGGAGATGGTGGCGCTGGACGGCTACACAGCCGTCTTCAAGCAGAGCATCATCGAGGGCAGCACCTTCATCCTGGCGCTGAGCGCCGACAACAAGCCCTTGGGAATCGGCGGGCATGGGCCGATCTGGCTGATCTTCCCACCGGGCGAAGCCGCGCCGGCCTATCCCGGCGAGGACGACGGCGGCCTGGTTTGGGCGCTGTTCCACATCCTGGTCAGCAAATAGGCTTTCCGCCCGTTGTGGGCGCCGGGGGCGCCTGCTATATGAGAGATGGGTTTGTGCCGGTAGCGGAGGTCCGCGCCGGCCCTTTGCGTTTGGGAGTCGAGAAGCGCCATGCAACGTCCGCGCCGACGCCGTATCTACGAGGGCAAGGCCAAGATCCTGTTCGAGGGTCCTGAGCCCGGCACTCTGGTCCAGTATTTCAAGGACGATGCGACGGCCTTCAACAACCAGAAGAAGGGCACGATTACCGGCAAGGGCGTGCTGAACAATCGCATTTCCGAGTTCATTATGCAGCGCCTGGCCGAGGTCGGTATCCCCAACCACTTTCTGCGTCGTCTCAACATGCGCGAGCAGCTGGTGCGCGAGGTCGAGATCATTCCGGTCGAGGTGGTGGTCCGCAACGTCGCCGCCGGCACCTTCTCCAAGCGCTTCAAGGTCGAGGAAGGCGCCGCCCTGCCCCGCTCCATCGTCGAGTTCTTCTACAAGAACGACGATCTGGGCGACCCGCTGGTCTCGGAGGAGCACATCACGGCCTTCGGCTGGGCGGCACCGGAGGATCTCGAAGACATGGTCCACCTGGCGCTGCGCACCAACGATTTCCTCTGCGGCCTGTTCCGCGCCAACGATCTCAAGCTGGTCGACTTCAAGCTGGAGTTCGGCCGGCAGTGGGACAACGAAGAGATGCGCATCATCCTGGCCGACGAGATCAGCCCCGATTCCTGTCGTCTCTGGGACATCAAGACCAACGAGAAGCTGGATAAGGACCGCTTCCGCCGCGACCTGGGCAAGGTCGAGGAAGCCTATCAGGAGGTTGCGCGTCGCCTTGGCGTTCTTCCCGAGGCCGGTCCGATGGATCTGGAAGGCCCCCGTGCAGTACAATAGCCTGCGGTACAGTAGCGTAGCGCGCATTGGAGGGTCGCGCGCGCAGGCTCTGGTCGCTGCTTGCCTCTTCTGTGGGGGGCTAGGCTCCGTCGTGGGAAAGCTCTCCTCGCGAATCCGGTCTAACCCTTGCTACGAGATCCGGCCATGAAAGCGCGCGTTCACGTCACTCTGAAGCCGGCCGTCCTCGATCCTCAGGGCAGCGCCATCAAGAATGCCCTGCAGATCCTGGGCTTCCAAGGCGTTGGCGGGGTCCGTCAGGGCAAGCTGATCGAGATCGAACTGGCCGAGAGCGACGGCGCCGCGGCCGAGGCGCAGATCGAGGCCATGTGCAAGGAACTCCTGGTCAACGAGGTGATCGAGACCTATCGGCTGGAACTGGAAAGCTGAAAGGAGGGCGCGCCTCGATGAAGAGCGCCGTCATCGTCTTCCCCGGATCGAACTGCGACCGCGATGTTCAGGTGGCGCTGAGACAATCGATGGGCAGCGAGCCCATCATGGTCTGGCATAAGGACAGCGAACTGCCCGAAGTCGATCTGATCGTCCTACCGGGCGGCTTCAGCTATGGCGACTACCTGCGCGTCGGTGCCATGTCGGCACGCTCGCCGGCCATGCGGGCCACGGTGAAAGCCGCCGGCAAAGGCGTCATCGTCATCGGCATCTGCAACGGCTTTCAGATCCTGACCGAGGCCAAGCTGCTGCCGGGCGCGCTGACCCGCAATCGCGACCTCAAGTTTCTCTGCCGGGACGTCAACCTCAGGGTCGAGACCAGCCAGTCGCTCTTCACCAGCCGCTATGAGGAAGGCCAGTGTCTGCGCTTTCCCGTCGCCAATCACGACGGCTGCTATGTGATCGATGAGGAGGGACGTCGGCGCCTGGAAGACCAGGGCCAGATCGCCTTCCGCTATTGCGACGAAGAGGGCTCGGTGCGCCCGGAGGCCAATCCCAACGGCTCGATTTCGAACATCGCCGGCATCTTCAACGAACAGAAGACCGTGCTTGGCCTGATGCCGCACCCGGAGCGCCTCTCCGATCCGGCGCTGGGCGGCAACGACGGCCGCGCGCTCTTCGATGGCTTGGTGGAGGCATTGAACTGATGCGACCTCTAACGGCAGCTTTGCTCTGCATGTTCCTGCTCCCCACCCTGGCCTTCGCCGAGGCGGGACCGAAAGAGATCGAGGCGGCGCGCAAGATGTTCCGCCAGTTCGTGCGGCTGGAGAACAGCTACAATCCCGATGTCGTGGATTTCTACGCCGACAAGGCGAAAATCGTCACCACGGTGATCCTGCCCGGCAGCGAGCGCGAGTTCGCGACCACCGGCAAGGCCTTCAAGGAGGCTCTGGTGCCCTACCTGGTGACCGCGCGCAATGTCGGCGAGCGGTTCGCCTACACCAACGTGATCGCGCTTCCCGAAGGCAACGGCGTGCGCATCCTGGCCTCGCGGACCTCGCAACTGACCGACGAGACCTATCCCTACAAGGCCTATCTGGCGCGCGGCCCCGGCGGCAAGTGGCTGATCTACGAAGAGCACACGATTGTCCGTCCCGCCAGCAAGTAGCACGCCGGCAAATGGCTCCGCCCCGCACGCCCGACACACAGTGAAGACGCATGACTGAAGAGCCGCCGCCCGAGATCGTCGCCCAGCACGGCCTCTCGGAGGATGAATATGCGTTGGCCAAACAGATCATGGGCCGCGCGCCCAACCTTCTGGAACTGGGTATCTTCTCGGTCATGTGGTCGGAGCACTGCTCCTACAAGTCCTCCAAGCGCTGGCTGAAGACCCTCCCGACCAGCGGTCCGCGAGTGATCCAAGGCCCGGGCGAGAATGCCGGCGTGGTCGACATCGGCGAGGGCCAGGCTGCGATCTTCAAGATCGAGAGCCACAATCACCCGAGCTTCATCGAGCCCTATCAGGGGGCGGCGACCGGCGTCGGCGGCATTCTGCGCGACGTCTTCACCATGGGCGCCCGGCCGATCGCCAACCTGAACGCCTTGCGCTTCGGCGCGCCGGAGAACGAGAAGACCCGCCATCTGGTCGCCGGCGTCGTCGCCGGGATCGGTGGCTACGGCAACTGCGTGGGCGTGCCGACAGTCGGCGGCGAAGTGAACTTCCACCCCAGCTATAACGGCAACATCCTGGTCAACGCCATGACCGTCGGTCTGGCCGATGCCGGGCGCATCTTCTATGCCAAGGCCGCCGGGATCGGCAATCCGGTGGTCTACGTCGGCTCCAGGACCGGGCGCGACGGCATCCACGGCGCGACCATGGCCTCCGCCGAATTCGACGAGGCGGCCGGGGCGCAGCGCCCGACCGTCCAGGTTGGCGATCCCTTCGTCGAGAAGCTCTTGATCGAGGCCTGTCTGGAATTGATGGCGACCGACGCCATCGAGGCGATCCAGGACATGGGTGCGGCCGGCCTCACCTCCTCCTCCTTCGAGATGGCCTCCAAGGGCGGCTGCGGCGTCGAGCTCTGGCTCGACAAGGTTCCGATGCGCGAGACCGGGATGACGCCCTACGAGCTGATGCTCTCCGAGAGCCAGGAGCGCATGCTGATGATCCTGCGCCCCGGCCGCGAAGAGGTCGCGCGCAAGATCTTCGAGAAGTGGGATCTGGACTTCGCGGTGATCGGCCGCTTGACCCAAGGCGGGCGCATGAAGCTGACCTGGCACGGCGAGACGGTCGGCGAACTGCCAATCGACCCCCTGGCCGAGGCCTCACCCGAATACGATCGCCCCTGGCAGTCGAGCCCGGCGCCGGCGGAGCTGAACGGCGAAGATCTTGAAGAGCGGGACCCGGCCGAAGCTCTCATGACCTTGATGGCCGCTCCGGATCTCTGCTCGCGCCGCTGGATCTGGGAGCAGTACGACCACATGGTGATGGCCGACACGCTGCAGCGTCCGGGCGGCGATGCCGCGGTGGTGCGTGTGCACGGCAGCTGGCGCGCACTGGCCATGAGCGTCGACTGCACGCCGCGCTATGTGAAGGCCGATCCGCTCCAGGGCGGCCGCCAGGCTGTGGCCGAGAGCTACCGCAACCTGACTGCGGTCGGTGCCGAGCCCATCGGGATGACCAACAACCTGAACTTCGGCAACCCCGAGAAGCCGGAGATCATGGGTCAGCTCGTCGGCGCCATCCAAGGCATCGGCGAGGCCGCCGAGGCGCTCTCCTGCCCCGTAGTCTCCGGCAATGTCTCACTCTACAACGAGACCAACGGCAAGGCGATTCTGCCGACACCGGTCATCGGCGGCGTCGGTCTGCTGGTCGAGCATGATCGCATGGTGCGGATTGCGCTCGGCGAGGATCAAAGCCTGATCCTGCTTGGAACCAGCAAGGGCCACCTGGGCCAATCGCTCTATCTGCGCGAATGCCTGGGGCTGGAAGCCGGCCCGCCGCCGTCCGTCGATTTGGCGCGAGAGCGCGCCGTCGGCGATCTGGTGCGTAGTTTGATCGAGGAAGACCTGGTCCGGGCCTGCCACGATCTTTCCGACGGCGGCCTGGCAGTGGCGGCGGCCGAAATGGCGCTGGCCGGCAGGCTCGGCGTCACCTTGGATGCACCGCCGGAAGGTCTGGATCTCGCCGGCTGGCTGTTCGGCGAAGATCAGGGGCGCTACCTGCTCGCCAGCGACCAGCCGCAGCGGCTTCTGGAGGGTGCAGATGCCGCAGGGATTCCGGCCCGCCTCGTCGGCCACAGCGGCGGCGAGGCGTTGATCTTGCCCGGCGGCGGGGCCATATCGATTGAGAGCCTGTCGAAAAAGCACGAAGACTGGTTGCCACGCTTTATGGACGGCGAGATACAACAGCACTAGGCAACGCCAACAGGGGAGTTTCGGATCTTGGCTATGGATGCGAGTGAGATCGAACGGCTGATCAAGGACGCGATGCCGGACGCCCAGGTCACGATCGAGGATCTGCGCGGAGACGGCGATCACTATGCCGCCTACGTGGTGTCCGAGAGCTTCCGCGGCAAGTCGCGCGTTCAACAGCACCAGATGGTCTATGAAACCCTGCAAGGACGTATGGGCGGAGATCTGCACGCACTCGCCCTGCAAACGTCGGTGCCGGCGCGCTGAGACAGAAACGGGAGGACGAAGGCGCCTCCCTTGCGAAGAAGGGAAGAGGTGAGATGGAAAACCAGGTTTTCGAGCGCATCGAGGAAGAGGTCGATGGCACCGATGTGGTGCTCTTCATGAAGGGCACACCGATCTTTCCGCAGTGCGGCTTCTCGGCCGCCGTGGTGCAGGTGCTGAACCATCTGGGGGTCAAGTTCAAGGGTGTCGACGTGCTGCAGGATCCGGGTCTGCGCCAGGGCATCAAGGACTACAGCAAGTGGCCGACCGTGCCGCAACTCTACGTCAAGGGTGAGTTCGTCGGCGGCTGCGACATCGTTCGCGAGATGTTCCAGGAAGGCGAGCTGACCGAACTGCTCAGCACCCGCGGCGTCCCGATCGAAGTGCAAGCCTAGATCCGGCCCAGCGACATTAGGAAGGCAAGTGTCTCCAGCCGGCTCTTGCTCAGCTCTAGGATGAGACGATAGCCTCGACATCGGGGTGCGGGGGAGGTTGCGTTACATCGCAAGTTCCCCTTTGCGGAAGAGAACCATCTCAACACGGCACCTTCGCGACCCGCCACAGTGTCGTGTAGTGTGACGATCAGCCGCTGAACAGAGGTAGGCTACTGTTAAGGCGTTAGGAATCGGGCCGGCTGCCTCAAGAGGCTGTCCAGGCCTCTTGCCGGTTTAGGGAGCGATCCGATTAGGCAGAGAGCCCGCGATCGGGCAGCACGCCATCTTTGGAGGAGCGAGGATCCATGGGCTCTTGGCAGAAATCTCTAGCGGCGGTGCTGACCGGAATCGGGCTCACCTCTTTCGTCGGTGGCGCGAGCGCGGCGGAGAAAACAATCATCGTGCTGGATGCCTCGAGCTCCATGGGGGAAGAAATCGACGGCGTTCCAAAGATCGCCGTCGCCCGGGACGTCTTGGACGAGGTCTTGGGTCAGCTGCCGGCCAAGCGGGCGCTGGGCTTCATGACCTTCCCGTTTACTGGGCCATGCGATATCGAGTTGTTGGTCGAACCGGCCGTGGGAAACGCCGATCGGATTCGCGACGCGGCCGCCAAGCTCATCCCCGATGGCAAGACGCCTTTGAGCGATGCCGTGCGCCAGGCCGCTGAAGCGCTACGCTACACCGAGGACGCGGCGACGGTGGTGCTGATCACTGACGGGCTGGAGACCCTGCCGTAACGCCGATCCCTGCGCGCTGGGGCGTGCCTTGGAGGAGAACGGCATCGACTTTACCGCACATATCGTTGGCTTCGGCCTGCAGGAGCGGGAGGGCGCGCAGATCGCCTGTCTGGCCGAGGAGACCGGGGGACGCTATCTGGATGCCGCCAGTGCCGCCGAACTGACCGCGGCCCTGACCGAGACCTTGGCCGCGCCGGCACCGAAGGAAAGCGCGACCTCGCTGCACAGTGCGGCGCTGCACAGTGCGGCCAGGAATGGCGACGTGGAAGCCATCGGAGCGCTTTTGGCTGCGGGCGCCGATCCCGGTGCACAAGCCAAGGATGGCTTGACCCCGCTGCACGTGGCTGCACAGGAGGGCCAAGCCGCCGCGATTGCGGCGCTGCTCGACGGCGGCGCCGATCCCGGTGCGCGGGCCTACGAGTATGGCTTGACCCCGCTGCACGCGGCTGCAAGTGAGGGCCACGCCGCGGCGATTGCGGCGCTGCTCGCCGCCGGTGCCGATCCCGGTGCGCGGGAGGACGAGTATGGCCACACCCCGCTGCACGAGGCTGCGAGGTACGGCCATGCCGCGGCGATTGCGGCGCTGCTCGACGGCGGCGCCGATGCGGGGGCAAAAGACAAGGATGGCGACACCCCCTTCGATCTGATCTCCGACGACTCTTCGCTCGTCGGAACACCGGCCTACCGGCGTTTGAATATCGACAAATCACGTCCAGCCGGTTCAGGGCCTTCAGGGCCGGGCAGATGAGGGTTTCCCGGCACAGGGTCAGGTGCGCGGCATCGCAGGCGGGGTCGCGCTGTGCGTGTGGATGCGGGCGCTGGCGAAGCGGGCTATTCACCGGCGCGGTGGTCTTGACACGATCCCTCCTCGCTCTCGGCCATCATGCCGATCGCACGCGCAAACACCACTTGACTCACCTGTCCAGTTTTCCCGACCCACCTCTGTCGAACAAAAGGTTCAGATCGACGGGCGAGCGCAAGAGCGCTTGAAAGCCCCTCGTGGCGCCCCCCGGCGGCCCCCCTCGGCGGGTACGACACGACCGCGGATGTCGCCCCGTCGCCCGAGGCGATGTCGCCCTGTCGCCCGATCGGTGACTCTCGATCCCATGCTGGAAGTCGGCGGTGGATTCGATCTCTTCGGTGTTCAGGCCAACGCAACCGCGGCGGCGGTCCCGATCGGCGGTCAGGCCTTGCTGGCCGGCAACCAGCAGGCGCAACCAGCAGGCGTACGGCGGTACCGGGCGCCGCTCGATCCTTTTCCGATCCAGCCCCGGGTTACATCGCCTCGACCAGCCAGAGCGACAGCCAGGGCACGGCGATCAACAGAACCAGTCGCAGGATGTCGGCGATCCAGAAGGGCGTCACACCGCGGAAGACGGTGCCCAGCGAGACATCCTGCATCACGCTGCGCAGGACGAAGACATTGAGGCCGACCGGCGGCGAGATCAGGCTGATTTCGGTGACCACCACGACGATGACGGCAAACCAGATCAAGGCCGACTCGGGGTCCGAAAGGATCTCCAGGCCGAAATCCAGCTCGTAGAGCAGCGGATGGAAGACCGGTACGGTCAAGAGGATCATCGAGAGGCTTTCCAGCACGCAGCCCAGCAAGATGTAGATCGCCACGATGCCCAAGATCACCAGATAGGGATTCGGCTCCAGGCCGGAAATCCAATGGGCCAGGCCGTCCGGCAGGCCGGCGAAGTTGATGAAATTGGAGAAGATTTCCGCGCCGATGATGATGGCGAAAATCATCGCCGTGGTGCGCGCGCTCTCCAGGCAGGCGCGGAAGATCTGGCCGGCGCCGACACCGCCCATCGCCAGGGCGATGACGAAGGCGGCCGCGGCACCGATACCGGCCGCCTCGGTCGGAGTGAAGAAGCCGCCGTAGATGCCGACCACGATCAGAAGAAAGAGGCCGACGACGGCGAGCACGCCTAGTCGGTCGCGCCGGCTGAAAGGCTCCCGACCCTCCGACTTCGGCGCCAGTGAGGGCTTGAGGCGGGTGACCACGGCAATCGTGCCGATGTAGAAGAGCAAGCCGACGAGGCCCGGAACGACGCCGGCGATGAAGAGCTTGCCGATGTCGGACTCGGTGATCAGGCCATAGATGATCATGACCACGCTGGGCGGAATGAGGATGCCCAGGGTACCGCCGGCGGCGATCGAGCCGGCGGCCAGGCTGTCGGCATAGCCGTAGCGCCGCATCGAGGGCATGGCGACCCTGGACATGGTGGCAGCCGTCGCCAGGGAGGAGCCGCAGACCGCGCTGAATCCGCCGCAGGCCAGCACCGAGGCCATGGCGAGTCCACCGCGCGCACCGCCGAGCAGGCGATTGGCGGCGGCATAGAGCCCGTGACCGATGCCGGAGATGGTGAGCAGGTTGCCCATCAGGATGAAGAGCGGCACCACCGAAAGCGAATAGGAAAGCCCGGTCCCGAAGGCGACATTGCCGACCATCGACCAGCTTGCGTGCCAGCCGCGCAGCAGGGCGAAGCCGACGGCCCCGACCAGCGCCATGGCAAAGGCGATGGGCACCTTGAGGAAGATCAAGGCCAGGAGGATCGCAAATCCGATCAGTGACGAGGTCATGCTCGCGGCTCCGGCCACAGGCGGAGGAGCGCCAGCAAGGCGCTGAGGCCGGCCAGGATGGCTGCAACCAGGCGAGCGGTGCTAAGGGTAGGGAGAGTGCATCGGTCACCGCACCGTCCTCGCCGAGGCGCAGGGCCTGAGCGAAGAGCCGCCAGGATATCACGCCCAGGACTGCGGTGGAGAGGAGGGTGGCGATCGCCCCGGCCAGAGCGCGGGTCGGCCGCGGCAGGTGGGCAAAGAGAAGATCCACCTCGATGTGTTCGCCGGCCCGCGTGGTCAGGGGCAGGGCGGCGAAGATCAGCCCGCAGAGCATCGTCTGTGTGATCTCAAAGGCGCCGGAGAGCGGCGTGTCGAACCAATAGCGGCCGATCACGTCGACCAGGGTGACCCCGGTCAGGCCAAGCAGCAGCAGCGCACAGCAACCGCCGAGCCCCCAATCGAGCAGCCGCCCGAAGGGGGAGACTCTCACGCCTCCCGCCTGGCTTTGGCTTTGCATTCGGCCGGCCCCTGGCCTAGGGCGTCACGCCCGACTGGCGGCGCAACTCGGCCAAAGCCGCCGCACCGTCGTAGCCGTCTTCAGCCAAGGCAGCGGCCCAGGCAGCTTCGTATTCGGCCGCAGCGGCCTTGACGGCGGCCAGCATCTCCGGCGAGGCCTCGTGCACCTCGATCCCGTCTTTTTTCACTTTCTTCAAGGACTTGGCGTCAGACGCGTTCCAGGTTTCGCCCACCGTCTCGGCGAAGGCTTCTCCTGAAACGGCTTCGATCGCGGCCTGATCCTCCGGCGAGATCTCGTTCCACTTGCCCTCGTTCATCACCAGGAACCAGGTGGTGTTGTAGAGGCCGCCGGGCACCTGCAGCGAGTACTTGAGATCGTCCGTCAGCTTGAAGGCGGCCAGCGCATCGTAGGGGAAGGTCACGCCGTCGATCACGCCGCGCGACAGCTTCTCATAGACCTCGCCTGACGACATGAAGAGCGTCGTTGCGCCCAGACCGTCCATCAGGTCGGCGATATAGCCGCCGGGGGTGCGGATCTTGAGGCCCTCCAGATCCTCGGGCTTGTCCAGCTTGCGAACGTTGTTGTGCAGGATGCCGGGCCCATGCACGAAGAGGCCGAGAAGCTTCACGCCCTCATGTTCCTTCTGCGCCTCCAGGGGGCCGGTGTAGACGTTCCAAAAGGCCTTGGAGCCGGCCACGGCATCGCCGCCGATGAAGGAGAACTGGCCGATGCGCGAGCGCTCGAAGCGGTCGTCCTTGGTGAAAGAATGCAGGCCATAGGTGACATCGGCGATGCCATCGCGGGCCATGTCGAAGTGCGCCGGCGGTGCGCCCAGGGGTTTGGCCAGCACGCGGACGGTGACGCGACCGTCGGTCGCTTCCTCGACCTGTCTTGCCCAGGGCTTCATGCCTCGAGTGACGACCGGATGTCGTGCCGGCAGCCAGGAGGACAGCACCAGCTCGGTCTCGGCGAGCGCCGGCGTGGCCAAGGCGGCCAGGGTCAGCGGCCCGGCCAGGCCCAGGGCGCATGCAATCTTGGTCAGCGGTCGAGTCATCGTATTTCTCCTGTCGTGAAGCTGCTCGGTCTCTTGGATTGGGCGATCTGCTTTTTTACCCGGTCGGGGTGTGCTGCTTGAAATGCCGGCAGTGTCGCGCAATTGGCATCGATTGCCGAGATCCTGGGCCAGGACGCACTGTCCAATCCCCAGCGGCACGCATTGTAGAGCTGCGGGATCAGGCAGCAGTCGGCCAACCCCGGCGTCTCGCCATGGCAGAAGCTGGCGGTCTCCGGCCGGTCGAGGAGGGCCTCGACGGCATCGAGACCCTGTCCGTTCCGCTCCTGCATCCAGCTTGTACGCACCTCCTCGTCGCCGCCGGCGAGCTCGACCGCCCGCGCGACTACGGAGGGGTTGCAGATCGGGTGGATCTCCATGGCGATGGCATAGGCCAGGGCGCGGACGCGAGCCCTGCCGCCAGCGTCGCTCGGCAGCAGGGGCGGTGTCCTCCAGATACTCGAGCATCGCCAGCGATTGGGTCAGGAACCGACCGTCGATCGCCAGTGCCGGGACCAGGCCCTGTGGATTCTGCGCCAGGTAAGCCGGCGCTTTCTGCTCGCTCTGCAAGAGATCGACCGACTGGCTGTCGAAGCCGACGCCTTTCAGCCCGAGCGCGATGCGTACCCGATAGCTGGCCGAGGAGCGCCAATAACCGTAGAGCAGCGGCCGCTGGCTCATCGTTCGCCCAGCTCTTTCTCATGCATCCAGGCCGCGTGCCTGGGCGCGCGCCTGGTCTGGGACCACTCCTCCAGCATCTCCCACTTGACCGCGTCCAGGCGTTCCAGCTTGCCGGTCTCCTCCGTATCGGGGCAGGCCAGCTCGAGCCGATGGCCGTTGGGATCGTGGAAGTAGATCGAATGGAAGAGGGAATGGTCCACCGGGCCCAACACCGTGATGCCCTCGGCCTTCAAGTTGGCCTTGTAGGCCAGCAGGGTGTCGCGGTCGGCGACCTTGAAGGCGATGTGCTGCACCCAGGCGGGGGTATTCCGGTCGCGCCCCATCTCGGCCCTGGTCGGCAGCTCGAAGAAAGCCAGGACATTACCCTGGCCGGCGTCCAGGAAGACGTGCATGTAGGGATCGGGTTCCCCGGTCGAGGGCACCCGGTCTTCGGCAATGGCCAGCACGAAGTCCATCTTCAGGTGCTTGACGTACCAATCCACCGTCTCCCTGGCATCGCGGCAACGATAGGCGACGTGGTGAATGCGATCGATCTTCATGGGCTTTGCCCCTCCCTCGCTTTCGGTTTGGCGGCAGACAGCGCCTCGGACAGTGCCTGGCGATCGCCGATGTGATTGGCCAGGATCAGAATCAGCCGCGCGTCGATGGCCGCGCTCTCGGCTTCCGTCCGTCCCTCGTGCAGTGCCAGCAACTCGGCATAGAAGCCGTCGGGATCGGGAATGTTCGGGGTGACGACGAGCCTGCTCATGCTGCGGCCTCCGCAAGGCAATTGCCGATTGCACGGCAGAATGCAGCCTTGACCTTCGCCTCGTCATAGTGCGGCCAGCGGGCCATGACATGCTGGTCGGGCCGCAGCAGGTAGACGGCCGAGGGGGCATCGCCCAGATAGCGCTGTCGCAAAGCCCCGGAAGGCAGGTCGGAGGTCTGGATCGCCAGACAGGAGATCGTCACCCCCTCCACGGAGAGAGACTCGGGGAGGGTGCAGTCGATGCCGAGCAGGTGAAAGCCTCCGCCCAGGCGATCCAGCAGCCAGCCCTGGTCGCTCGGTGCGTCGATGGCGGGTGCACCGGGGCGCAGGTTTCGGGGAAGCGTTCGGCAGTCCTCGCCGTTGAGCGGCGAGCCGTCGTGCGTCGCCGGCAGCGAAAGCCGGCCCGAGTTCACCAGGGGGCGGGCAAAGGCATGCTCCTCCGCGAGGTCCAGAACGGCATCGCGGAACCGCCGGCTGACTCTCGATTTCGGTGTGATGAAATCGGTTGAGCGTGTTGAATTAAGGATATTTTCGTCGGCTGCCTGGACGCGCTCCCGGTCGTAGCTGTCGAGCAGACTTTCCCGCGCTTTGCCGGCCAGAACCATTGCCAGCTTCCAGCAGAGATTGTCGGTGTCCTGGAAGCCGCTGTTGGCGCCGCGCGCGCCGAAGGGCGACACCTGGTGGGCCGCATCGCCGGCGAAGAGCACGCGGCCATGCCGGAAGCGCTCCATGCGTCGGCATTGGAAGGTGTAGATGGATATCCACTCCAGCGTGAAGCCGACCTCCTCGCCCAGCATGGATTTCAATCGGGCCGTAACCCGCGCGGGCTCTTTCTCGCGCTCCCTGTCGATGTCCCAGCCGAGCTGCAGGTCGATGCGCCAGACTCGGTCCGGTTGCTTGTGCAGCAAGGCCGACTGGCCGCGATTGAAGGGCGGATCGAACCAGAACCAGCGCTCGGCCGGGAAGTCGGCATCCATGATCACATCGGCAATCAGGAAGTTGTCTTCGAAGACCCGGCCATGGAAATCCAATCCCAGTTGCTTGCGCAAAGGCGAGTTGGCGCCGTCGCAGGCGATCACCCAGTCGGCCTCCAGGCGATAGGGTCCGTCCGGCGTTTCGATCTCCAACCGGACGCCCTCGTCCAAGCGTTCGAGCCCGGTCACGCGATTTTCACCGCGCAGATCGACCGGCTTGCCGGCTGCGGCCAGCGCCTTCACCCGTTCGACCAGCCCATGCTCCAAGTGATACTGCTGCAGATTGACGAAGGCCGGCCGCTTGTGGTCGCTCTCCGCCAGCAGGTCGAAGTCGTAGACCTGGCGCCGGTCGAAGAAGACCTTGCCCTTGTTCCAGACCACACCCTTGTCGACCAGGACATCGCCGCAACCGAGACGGTCCAGGATCTCCAGCGGACGCTTGGCGAAGCAGATGGCGCGCGAGCCCCGGCTGACGCGATCGTTCTCGTCCAGCACGACGACCGGCACGTCGAACTGGGCGAGATCGATGGCTGCCGCCAGTCCGATCGGTCCGGCGCCGACGATCGCCACAGGACGGCGGACCGGCGCGAGCGCATCCTGGTCTGCGCTCTTGCAGTAGGGGTAGAGGGGGACTTCGAAGATCTTGGACATGACGTCGCTCAAGCCTGCAGCGAGGCCCACATGGCCCGATCGCGCTCGGCCGTCCAGATCCGCGGCGTGTCGATGCCGAGCGCCTCGTCATAGGCACGCGCTACGTTGAAGGGCAGGCAGTGCTCGTAGATGGCAAAGCTCTCGAATTTGGGATCGCAGTCCTCGCGACAGGCGGCCATGGCCTCCTTCAGGCTGCGGCCGGCAGCGGCAGCGGCTGCGACCGGGCGATAGGTGCTCTGGACGAAATCGCGGGTCAACGCCAGGGCCTCCTGCACCCGATCGCGCGTCACCAGGGCATCGCCGCGACCCGGCGCCAACGCGCGCGGCTGGAATTCGGCGATCCGATCCAGGGTAAGTGGCCAGTCCTGCAGATGCGCGTCGCCGCAATAGCAGGCGGAGTGAAACTCGACCGAATCGCCGGAGAACATGACGCCGGAATCGGGGATCCAGGCGACCAGGTCGCCGGCCGTGTGGGCGCGGCCCAGATGCATGAGATCGACCCGCCGCTTGCCCAGGTAGACCGTCATCTCGTTCTTGAAGGTCATGGAGGGCCAGGTCAGGCCGGGGATCGATTCGGCGTCCTGGAAGAGCCGCGGAAAGCGGCCGAACTCGCTGTCCCAGTCCTCCTGACCGCGCTCCGCGATCATCGAGCGGCAAGTCTCCGACGCGATGACCTGCTCGGCGCCGTAGGCCGAGGCACCCAGCACACGAACGGCGTGATAGTGGCTCAAGACCACATACTTGATCGGCTTGTCGGTCACCTGACGGATATGCGCGATCACCTCCTGCGCCATCTTCGGTGTGGCCTGGGTATCGACCACCATGACGCCGTCGTCGCCGATGATGACGCCGGTGTTGGGGTCGCCCTCGGCAGTGAAGGCGTAGAGGTCGGGGCCGACCTCGGTGAAGGAGATCGTCTTGGCCTCCATGTCGCCGGTCGATGCAAATGCCTTGGCCATGTGCTGTCGCTCCTCTTGGGGATAACTATGCCAGAGTGGGGGCGGGGAGGATGGTGCCCTCGCAGTCGCCGAAGCCGATGCGGTAGTCCGGGCCCTGCGCCCAGCCGCGTAAGGTCAGGCTGTCGCCGTCTTCGATGAAGGTCCTGGTTTGGCCGCCGGAGAGCGCCAAAGGCTCTTTACCGCCCCAGGTCATCTCCAAGAGCGAGCCGAAGCCGGACTTGTCGGGTCCGGAGATCGTCCCGGAGCCCAGCAGGTCGCCGACCTCCATCTTGCAGCCGCCGATCGCGTGGTGGGCCAGCTGTTGAGCGGCGCTGTAATAGAGATTGCGGGTGTTGGTCTGACTGATGCGGCACGCCTCTGAGGAGTCGCCGGGCTGCATCCAGACTTCCAGCTCGATATCGTAGAGCAGCGGGCCGGGCTCTTCCAGGTAGGGCAGAAGCGGCTGCTCGCGCGGCGGCGTCGCCACGCGGAAGGGCTCCAGTGCGGCCTTGGTCACCACCCAGGGGCCGATCGAGGTGGCGAAGGCCTTGGCCTGGAAGGGGCCGAGTGGCCGATATTCCCAAGCCTGAATGTCGCGCGCCGACCAGTCGTTCAGCAACACGTAGCCGAAGATCATCTCATCGGCCTCGGCGACGGAAATCGGCTGGCCCATGGCGTTTCCCCGGCCGAGCACGGCGCCGAACTCCAGTTCGATGTCCAGCCGCTTGCAGGGTCCGAAGACCGGCGCATCGGTTCCCGGGGGCCTGGTCTGACCCAAGGGGCGGCGAATTTCCGTGCGGCTCACGACCACGGTCGAGGCCCGGCCGTTGTAGCCGATCGGGATGTGCAGCCAGTTGGGCGGCAAGGCGTTGTCCGGCCCGCGGAAGAGGCTGCCGACATTGAAAGCATGTTGCCAGCCGGCATAGAAATCCGTGTAGCCGCGAACCTCGAAGGGCAGGTGCAGGATCACCTGGTCCTGCGGGATCAGCGCGCCTTGGCGCAGGGCTGCGTCGTTTCGCACGCTCGGGTCGCCGTCCGCAGCCAGCAGGTCGGTCAAGCGCGCCCGCACCTCCGCCCAGACATCCGCGCCGGCATCCATGAAGGGATTGAGGCTGGCCCCGGCAAAGAAAGGCCCGCGATCGCCGCACGTCAGGAGACCTGCCGCCTCGAGCGCTGCCAGGTCCAGAACCTCCGTCCCGATCGCCACGGCTGGGCGGGCAGGCTCTCCGGACCGGCTGAAGATCCCGTAAGGCAGGTTCTGAAGAGGAAAGGGACAGTTCGCCCGCTTGGCGCTTTCGACCCAACTCCGCTTCGACATGGCAGACCCTCCAACCGCTGAAACAAGGCAGGGTCGATAATAATTTCGTTTGAAACTATGTCAAGAGAGAAAGACATCCCTGGTGGACAAGGAACTTGGATCTCAACCCAATCGAAGCTTGATCATCGGGAAAGTGCCTGATATAAGAATTGATTTCTAATGAAATGAATTATCTTGGCAGCCTGCAGGAGGTGAGCGATGTCACAGGAAATCCCAGCGCGGGCGGAGCCGCGGGAGCGCGATCGTTCAACCTCGGAAGCCTTCGATCTCCGCTCCTTTTTCCCCTATCTGGTGCGGGTTTACTACCAATCCGTCAGCGCGTCGGTGACCCAGGTTTATGGGCCGCTGCATGGTTTAAGCGTATCGGAATGGCGGACCATGGCGGTGCTGGGTACGCATCGTCTGCTGTCGGCAAGCGAGATCGTCGAGCGCTCGAGTATGGATCGCGTTGCCGTCAGCCGGGCGATCAAGGGATTGCGGGAAGCCGGACTGTTGAAGCGCGACATCGACGGCGACGATCGGCGTCGCGCCGTCTTGCGCCTGACGGACGAGGGGGCGGCTGTCTTCAACGACCTGATACCGCGGGTGCTCGAGTTGGAGCGCCGCCTGCTTCAAGGCTTGAACCAGGAGGAACGTAGGGTCCTCATTGCACTCATGCAGCGGGTTCAGGCGAATGCGGAGAAGATTGCACGAGAAAGCGGGCGTTCGGCGGATCGCAATTCGGATCGCGGACGGGAGCATGACTTCTCCGGCTGAATCGCAAACCTTTGATTTTCAGCCCGACCAAGGTCATGGGCCGAACCTGGAAACCTGTTGCAAAACGCCCCGACGGGCGCGACTTTCGGGACGAGGAGCGGACGAGCGGAGAATTCGATCCGACAATTCCGCCCAGAGGTTATCCGCCCAGCGGTTACGGGCAAGCAGTCGGTCGAAATCGATGCCCGACCGGCAAACGTCGAACTGCTTTAGTCTCTCCCGACAGGGGGTCGATCGGGGGCCAGGATGGTAGCGATGGCGGTGAAGAGTGTGGTGTTGGGGTGCGCGTTCTCCGGCGTCTCCGGGCCCGAGGTCATGGCCGAGGCAACTGTGATGTGTCGAGCGGGAAAAGCGGCCATTATCGCCCGGTAGCCATGGAAGGATGGATTGTGAACCATCCAGCCATTGCCGACGAGCATGCCGAGCCCGTAGTAAAAGGTCTCGTTGAAGGGCGGATACTCGGCCGTTCAAGGGGTCAGGAAAAGGCTTTGCGAGGTCTCGCCGATGTCAGGAGGTCGGCGATTTCGTCGGCGATGATGGCGCCCTCGGCTAATGTCCAGGAGGGATTCCAGAAGGTCGAGTCTTCGAAGAGGCCGCGCTTGCCCGTATAGGCGTGCAGAACCGGCTTCTGGATGGCCGGGGTCGAACTGCTTTGGGTGTTCGCCAGGGCCAGCGGCGCGAGCACATAAGTCCTTGATCGGTGCATCAACCGGCCGGCTGCTTGCCTGTTACAGGACTTGGCCGAGAATCACGAAGTTTGTGCGGGTGTAGCTGAAACAGGTCCTGGGAGCGCATGCCATCGGCTGCGAGAGCCTCATCCAGATCAAATACTCAGGCTTGTACTGCCAGAAGACATTCTCATAGAGGGGGAGGATCTCGAGGTTGACGTAGTCGGCATAACCCGACGTGCTGTCGATCAGCATGCCCAGCGTCACCTCTTCGGCGCGCGGATAGTCGGGGAACCATTCGGACAGCCGATCCTCAAGGGTGAGAAGGCCCGCGCCGCTCGTCTTTGGGTCGGCCAGACGAGGTCATGCAGAATCTCATCCTTGTTCGCGCTACCGTTTCGATCTGGCGAGCGCTATCTTCATCGTCATGGTCCATGGCGTTTTCATTCATCGGTCGGACTCGATCTATGACGATGTTCCCTCCGAGCGATATCAGTTCCCACGACAGTACCTGAAGCGCGCCGAAGAGTGCGTCGGCGACTGGGTCATCTATTACGAGCCGCGCAGAGTGACGGACACCAGAGGCTATTTCGCAGTCGCGAAAGTCCAGGAGGTGATCCCGGACTCGGGTGTCCCGGATATGTTTCTCGCGATCATCCAAGAGGGCAGCTATCTGGACTTTGGAGATCCGGTTCCGTTCCGCGGGCCAGATGGTGTGGTCGAACGTGGAGTTCTGAATGAAGATGGGCTGATCTCGGGTCGTGCCCAAGCTGCAGTCCGGTGTATCTCTCTGGACGATTTTGGCCGGATTGTCACGCTCGGTTTGCCGCCTGAAGACTTCATGTTGCAACGTATCGAAGCGTTTTCACCTCCAAGCGGCTTTCGAGAGGATCCAGCGGCGTTCGAATTCGAGCAGCCCCGAATCCGGTCTGCATACCTTTTGTCTCGGGACGTGCGCGACCGCAGTTTCCGTCGGGTTGTCCTCCGGGCCTATGACGAACGCTGCGCGATGACCGGGCTGAGATTGATCAATGGAGGCGGGCGGGCCGAGGTCGAAGCCGCGCATATCCGGCCTGTTACAGAGAGCGGACCCGACTTGCTGAGCAATGGGATTGCGCTATCCGGCACCGCGCATTGGCTGTTCGACCGTGGCTTGATTGGCGTCGCTGACGACCTCAAGATCCTGGTCTCTCGTCAAGTCAACGACCTGGATGCCGTCCATTCGTTGATGAACCGAGACGGCTATCTCACTCCGCCCAAACGGGACGCCGACCGTCCGCACCCGCGCTTTCTCGATTGGCACAGAGAGCATCGTTTCAAGCACTGAGTGCAGCGTGGCGATCACCCAGATCGCCGTTCGGGCTCAAATTTCTATCCAGCGCAGCCCGGCGCGTCGCTGCACTCTTCTGCGACAGCCGGCGACACGAACGGCAAACCACAGGCTGCGACACCGAGAATCAAGGCTTTACGCATCATTACGTCTCAATCTCCGTCGTAAACCACCCTGCGACATCGCTCGAATGCCGCGGGGCCGATTAACGGGCCCGAGGGCCCTCGATAAACATCCCCCTGGAGGGTGACGTTTCTCGCCTCGGAGTCTGACCCACCGCCCCCTGATACGTAACAACAGAATGGATTTTTGGGTTGCAGGCGGAAATTCCTGCCTCGCATTCGGTTTCTCGCTTGGGCTGAATGGGTGACAAACGACATAGTTTCTCCATGTTTCCGAGTCACAGTTCTTTTGCTTCCTGTCACTTGTTGCCGGACCAGGACCACTTAAGTCTGCAAAGATGACCATGAGGACGCGCAGGAACGGCCGTCTCGAGCGGCCGCCGCTTGCCGCCGTCATCGTGACGGCGGCCTTGTTGGCTGTCGGGCCTGCCTTGGCACAGCAGCCTGTCCAGGTGATTGTCGAGCAGGCGCGACTCGACCGCTTCGAAGATCAGGTCGAGGCCCTGGGCACTTTGCTGGCCAACGAGAGCGTCGATTTGACCGCCAAGGTCACCGAGCGGATTGCCGCAATCTATTTCGAAAGCGGCCAGGAGGTCGAGGCCGGCTACGTTCTGGCCGAGATGATCTCGGACGAGCAGAGCGCGCTCCTCGAAGAAGCACGCTCGACCCTTGCCGAAGCCCGAGACCAGTATGAACGCGTACGCCCTCTGGCGAGCCGCGGCTTTGCCACCGGCACCCAGCTGGACGAGCGCCGCCGCGAGTTCGAGACTGCGCAGGCGCGCTATCGCGCTGTGCAGACCCGACTCGACGACCGCCTGGTGATCGCGCCCTTCGGCGGCGTCGTCGGGCTGCGCGACATCTCGGTCGGTGCCTTGGTCGAGCCGGGCACGGTGATAGCTACTTTGAAAGACATCAGCCAGATCAAGCTGGACTTTGCCGTGCCGGCGACCTTCCTCACCAGCGTTCGGCCCGGCCTGCGGATTCGCGCCTCTTCCCCGGCCTTCGGCGACAAGCAGTTCGAAGGGCGGGTGACCTCGATCGACAATGAGATCGATCCGGTCACGCGCTCGATCTTGGTGCGGGCGATTATTCCCAATCCCGACGGTCTGTTACGTCCTGGACTTCTGATGAGCGTGGAACTGATCCGCGATCCACGCCAGGCCTTGGTGGTCTCCGAGGAGGCCTTGGTGCGGCGGGCCGGGCAGAGCTACGTCTTCGTTGTCTCGGCAGCCGAGGAGGGCGGCGAGGTGGTCGAGCAGCGCCAGGTGACCGTCGGCAGCCGGCGGGCCGGCGAAGTCGAGATCCTGAAAGGCCTGGGCGAGGGTGAATTCATCATCACCCACGGCACCAACAAGGTGCGGCCGGGCCAGCGCGTGACCATTTCCGCCGAGCAGGTGCCCGGAAAGAAAATCAGCGATTTGATACGCCAAAAGGGCTCTTGAGGGGCGGCCCGGCGGCGTGTGGCTCTCCGACACCTCGATCACGCGGCCGGTCTTTGCCGCCGTTCTGGCCTTGCTGCTGATCGCTTTCGGTCTGGTCGCCTACGACCGCCTGCCGCTGCGCGAGTATCCCGATATCGATCCGCCCATCGTCTCCGTTGAGATTCGCTACCCCGGTGCGTCGGCCAGCGTCGTCGAGAGCCGCATCACCGAGCTGGTCGAGGGCCGAATCGCAGGCATCGAGGGCATCAAAAAGATCTCCTCCTCCTCCTCTGACGGGCGCTCGGACGTGGTGATCGAGTTCAAGATCAGCCGCGACATCGACGCTGCCGCAAACGATGTGCGCGACCGGGTCTCCGGCATTCTGGACAATCTGCCGCCGGAGGCCGATCCGCCGGAAATCCAGAAGGTCGATTCCAATCAAGACGTGATCATGTGGCTCAATCTGGCGAGCGACCGTATGAGCGTTCCGGAACTGACCGACTATGCCGAGCGCTATCTGGTCGACCACTTCTCGATCATCGACGGGGTGGCGCGCGTACGGGTCGGTGCCGCCCAGGGCTATGCCATGCGGATCTGGCTGGACCGTCGGGCCATGGCGGCGCGCGGCCTGACCGCGATCGATGTCGAGGATGCGCTGCGGGCCGAGAATGTGGAGCTTCCCGCCGGCTCGATCGAATCCCGCTCGACCCAGTTCGGGGTGAGGGTCGCGCGCTCCTTCCGCACGGCCGAGGACTTCGGCGGCCTGGTCCTGGCGCGCGGCGAGGACGGCTATCTGGTGCGGCTGCGCGATGTCGGTACGGTGGAACTCGGCACGGTCGAGGATCGCAGTTTCTTCCGCGGCAACGAGGTGCCGATGGTCGGCATCGGCATCGTCAAGCAGTCAACCGCCAACACGGTCGAGGTCGCACACCTGGCCAAGGAGGAGGCCGCGCGACTGAACAAGACCCTGCCGTCCGGCATGTCGATCGAGCAGAGCTACGACACCTCGGTCTTCATCGAAGGCGCCATCTTCGAGGTCTTCAAGACGCTTCTCATCGCCATCGCTTTGGTCGTGCTGGTGATCTTCCTCTTCCTCGGCAGTTTCCGGGCCATGCTGGTGCCGGCGGTCACCGTCCCGGTCTCCTTGATCGCCACATTTATCGTGCTTCTGATCTTAGGGTTTTCGATTAACCTCCTGACCTTGCTGGCAATGGTCCTGGCGATTGGTCTGGTCGTGGATGATGCCGTGGTTGTCTTGGAGAACATTCACCGCCGCACCATTCAGTTCGGCGAGACGCCTCTGGTCGCCGCCTTCGAGGGGACCCGGGAGGTCGGTTTCGCGGTCATTGCCACGACCCTGGTTCTGATCGCCGTCTTCGTTCCGATCGCCTTTCTGGAGGGCAATGTCGGTCGGCTCTTCTCCGAGTTCGCCCTGACCGTGGCCGCCGCTGTTGCCTTCTCCAGCCTGGTGGCACTCAGTCTCTCGGCCATGCTGGCCTCGCAGTTGCTGAGCGATCGGGAAGGCGAGGGCGGGCTCGCCAAGATCGTCGACGCCGTATTCCGTACCAACCGGCGCTTCTATGCCGTAACCCTGCAGTGGGTCTTGCGTCTGCGCTGGTTGGTCTGCGTCGTGTTTCTCGCGCTGCTGGGGGGCACGGCCTGGCTCTATCAGCAAATTCCCAGCGAGTACGCCCCGAAGGAGGATCGCGGCGCCTTCTTCGTCATCATCAACGGTCCGGAGGGCGCGACCTTCGAGTTCATGGAAGACTACATGAACGAGATCGAGGCGCGGATGATGCCCTTCGTCGAGTCGGGCGAGATGACCCGCCTCTTGATCCGAGCGCCGCGCGCCTTCGGCACCATCGAGACTTTCAACCACGGAATCGCGATTGTGGTTCTCAACGACTGGTCCAAGCGGCGCAGCGGCTGGGCGATCATGAACGACGTGCGGGCGCGTCTCGCCGATCTGCCTGGTGTTTGGACCTTCCCGGTCATGCGACAAGGCTTCGGCCAGCGCGTGCAGAAGCCGGTGCAATTCGTGATCGGCGGGGGCGACTGGGATCAACTGGTCGAGTGGCGCGATCTCCTTTTGGCACGCCTGGCCGAGGACAATCCCGGCCTGATCGGCATCGACTACGATTACAAGGAAACCAAGCCGCAGCTCGCGGTCAACATCGACTACGACCGCGCCGCCGAGCTTGGAGTCACCGTCTCGGTCATCGGCCGAACCTTGGAAACCATGCTGGGGTCCAGGCGTGTCACCACCTTCATCGACGCCGGCGCAGAATACGACGTCATCCTGGAAGGTGAACGCACACACCAGAATACACCCAACGACATGACCAACATTTATGTGCGTTCGGATCGTTCGGGTGCGCTGATCCCGCTCTCGAACCTGGTGCGGGTGACGGAGTCGGCTTCGTCCAACTCGCTCGATCGCTATAACCGCGTGCGCGCGATTACCATCAAGGCGAACCTGGCCCAGGGGCTGGCGCTCAGCGATGCACTGGCGCACCTGGAAAAGCTGGCCGCGGACCATCTGCCGGAAACGGCCATCATCGACTACAAGGGCCAGTCGCTCGAGCTTCGGGATTCCAGCGAGTCGCTGCTCTTCGTCTTCATACTCGGCGTGCTGGTCGTTTTTCTGGTGCTGGCGGCTCAGTTCGAGAGCTGGATCCATCCCATGGTGATCATGCTAACGGTGCCCCTGGCGATCGGTGGCGGACTCCTGGGTCTCTATCTGACCGACGGAACCTTGAACCTCTATAGCCAAATCGGTCTGATCATGCTGGTCGGTTTGGCGGCCAAGAACGGTATCCTGATCGTCGAGTTCGCCAATCAGCTGCGCGATGCCGGGCGCAGTTTCGATGCGGCACTCTTCGAGGCCTCGCTGACGCGGCTCCGGCCCATCGTCATGACCGGGATCACCACGGCGGCCGGTGCCATCCCGCTGATCTTCTCCAGCGGCGCCGGCGCCGAGACCCGTTTCGTCATCGGTGTGGTGATTCTTGCCGGCGTGCTGGCGTCCACTGTCTTAACGCTCTATATCGTACCAGTCGCTTATACCCTCTTGGCTAGGCGGACGGGCTCGCCCAGCGCCGTCAGCCGACGCTTGCAGGCCGAGCGACCGCTGGAAGGCGAAGCGGCGGAGTAGGGAGGCCATGGCGGCGGAATCGGCAGCGCGCATCGCAGAGATCTGGACGGCCTTGGGCGCTGAGCCCAAAGCCCTGGATCGGCTGCGCCTACCCGGCAGCGAGCCGATCGTACCCTCCAGCTTCAGGGTCGGCGTTGCGGCCCAGGCCAGCCTGGCCGCAGCGACCCTGGCGGCCTCTGAATTGCTGCGCCTGCGCAGCGGTCGGGTTGCTGCGGTCGAGGTCTCGATGCGCCATGCCGCTGCCGAGTTTCGCAGCGAGCGCTACCTGACCGTCGATTCTGGAGCGGCGCCGGATATCTGGGACAAGACCTCGGGTGCCTACCGCTGTGGCGACGCTCGCTGGGTGCGTATCCATACGAACTTTCCCCACCATCGTGCCGGGATGCTGGATCTGCTGGCTTGCGACTATTCGCGCGAGGCAGTGGCCGCAGCACTGGAAGGCTGGGAGGCGGCGGCCTTCGAGGCGGCCGCGGCCGAACGCGGTCTTTGCGCGGCGACGATGCGCAGCTTCGAGGAGTGGGATGCCCATCCGCAGGCAGCCGCCCTGGCAGCGCTGCCCTTGATCCAAATCGCGCGCATCGGTGACGCGCCGGCAGAACCCATGGCACTGGCCGAGCGGCCGCTCGAGGGTGTCAAGGTCTTGGACCTCTGCCGGGTGATCGCCGGCCCGGTGGCCGGACGCTGTCTGGCTGCCCACGGCGCCGAGGTGATGCGAGTCTCGGCAGAACATCTTCCGTTCTTCCCGCCTCTGGTCATGGATACCGGACGCGGCAAGCGCTCCTGCCAGCTGGATCTGCGCGGCGAGGCCGGCCAGGCGGATCTGAGAGCGCTCGTCGAGGAGGCCGATGTCTTTCTGCAGGCCTATCGACCCGGAACTCTGGCGCAGAAGGGCTTCGGCCCGGAAGATCTGGCTGCCGCACGTCCGGGGATCCTCTATGCCACGCTCTCGGCCTACGGCGAGACCGGGCCTTGGGCCGGGCGCCGCGGCTTCGATTCGCTGGTGCAGGCAGCCTCCGGTTTCAATCACGCCGAGGCGCGTGCGGCCGGGAAAGAGGGGCCGCAGGCTCTGCCCTGCCAGGTCCTGGACCATGGTTCGGGCTATCTGCTGGCTCTGGGAATCATGATTGCCTTGGCGCGGCGTGCCCAAGGGGGCGGCTCTTGGTCGGTCGAGGTATCGCTAGCCCGAACTGGGCAGTGGGTGCGTGAACTCGGCCGCCAAGTGGCCTTCGACTCGCCGGATCTGCAGCGCGACGCGCTGGCAGATCTGCTGGAGGATAGCGAGTCGCCCTTCGGCCGAATCTCGGCCATCTCGCATGCGGGCCGGATCGAGGGCACACCGCCGGCTTGGCGGCTGCCAGCGGTACCGCTGGGAAACCATGCCCCGCGATGGCGAAGCGGCGAATAGAAACCTTCATACCCGCTTCCCGACCGATGCCGAGATTGCAGGGCCGATGGCGTGCAGGGGCTTATTGAACCGCCGCCGTCTCTCGTGCACTCTCCGCCCGCTTCAGAGAAAGAAAAGAGACATGTCAGTACGCAACTCCTATCGCAGCGGACCCGACGAGCGCGGCCACTTCGGCCTCTTCGGTGGCCGCTTTGTCGCCGAAACCCTGATGCCCCTGATCCTGGCCGTCGAGGAGGCCTACGAGGCCGCCAAGACCGATCCCAGTTTCGACGAGGAGATGCGCTGGTTGCGGGAGCACTATGTCGGTCGGCCGAGCCCGCTCTACTTTGCCGAGCGCCTGAGCGAGCACTTCGGCGGCGCCAAGCTCTACTTCAAGCGCGACGAGCTCAATCACACCGGTAGCCACAAGATCAACAACTGCCTGGGTCAGATCCTGCTGGCCAAGCGGATGGGCAAGACGCGGATCATCGCCGAGACCGGTGCCGGGCAGCACGGCGTCGCCGTTGCCACGGTCTGCGCCCGCTTCGACCTGCCTTGCGTCGTCTACATGGGCGAAACCGACGTCGCCCGCCAGGCGCCCAATGTCTTCCGGATGAAGTTGCTGGGCGCCGAGGTGGTGCCGGTCACCAGCGGCACCGGAACCCTTAAGGACGCTATGAACGACGCCCTGCGCGATTGGGTCGCCAATGTCGAGAACACCTTCTACATCATCGGCACCGTCGCCGGCCCGCATCCCTATCCGGAGATGGTGCGCGATTTCCAATGCGTGATCGGCGAAGAGGTGCGCCAGCAACTGCAGGAGCGGGAGGGGCGCCTGCCGGACAGTGTGGTGGCCTGCATCGGCGGCGGCTCCAATGCCATGGGCCTGTTCCATCCTTTCCTCGATGACGAGTCGGTTCGCATCATCGGCGTGGAGGCGGCCGGCCACGGCATCGAAACCGGTGAGCATGCTGCCTCCTTGACCGGTGGCGAGCCCGGCGTGCTGCACGGCAACCGCACCTTCCTGTTGCAGAACAACGACGGTCAGATCAAGGATGCTTACTCCATCTCGGCCGGCCTGGATTATCCCGGCATCGGTCCCGAGCATGCCTGGCTGCATGATATCGGCCGGGCCGAGTATGTCTCGGTCACCGACAAGGAGGCCTTGGAGGCCTTCCAGATCTGTACCGCCAAGGAGGGAATTATTCCGGCCTTGGAGCCCGCGCATGCCTTGGCGCATGTGGCCAAGATCGCGCCCGCTTTGCCGAAGAACCATTTGATGGTGATGAACCTTTGTGGACGCGGGGATAAGGACGTCTTCTCCGTCGCCGAGCATCTGGGAGTCTCGCTGTGAGCGGTCTATCGCGTATGCAGCGCCGTTTCGCAGCGCTGAAAGCAGAGGGTCGCGGCGGCCTCGTCACCTTCATCACCGCCGGCGATCCCGATCCCGAGACCTCGCTGGCCCTGGTCAAGGGCTTGCCGGCAGCCGGTGCGGACATGATCGAACTGGGCATGCCCTTCTCCGATCCCATGGCCGATGGCCCGGCGATTCAGGCCTCGTCCCTGCGGGCGTTGAATGGCGGGATGACCCTCGCCGGAACCCTGGACCTGGCAGCCGCCTTCCGCACGGAGGATCAGGAAACGCCGCTGGTCCTGATGGGCTACTACAACCCCATCTATCACATGGGCGTAGAGAACTTCCTGGCCCGCGCCGCCGAGGTCGGCATCGACGGCTTGATCATCGTCGATCTGCCGCCTGAGGAAGACGATGAACTCTGCCAACCGGCGATCGACGCCGGGCTGCATTGGGTTCGTCTGGCGACTCCGACCACCGACGATGCGCGCCTGCCGACCGTTCTGAACCGGACCTCCGGCTTCATCTACTACGTCTCGATCATGGGCATCACCGGCACGAAGTCGGCCAGCCGAGAGGCTGTTCGGGCTGCGGTGACGCGCTTGAAGCGGCACAGCGACTTGCCGGTTGCGGTTGGTTTCGGCATCAAGACGGCGGAGAACGTGGCCGATACCGTTTCCGTCGCCGATGCGGCTGTTGTAGGCTCGGCCCTGGTCGAGCGGATGCGCGCCAACCTGGACGAATCGGGCAATGCCAAGGCCAGTCTGGTGCCGGAGGCACTGGCCTTCGTGCGGGATCTCGCCAAGGGAACGCGCGGCTAGGAGCTTTTGCGCGATCACGATGCGGACTGCCCTGAGGGAGAGTAGATGAACTGGATCAACAGTTATGTGCGCCCGAAGATTCGCGCCTTGGTAGAGAAGCCGGGCGATCAGGCCGACAATCTATGGGAGAAGTGCGGCAACTGCGGCAGCATGATCTTTCACCGCGAGTTGGCCGAGAACCATCGCGTTTGCACCAGCTGCAACACGCATATGCGTGTTGGCGCGCGCGAGCGGTTGGATCTGATTTTCGACGAGGGCTCGATTACCTATCATCCCTTGGCCGATTGTGTCGTCGATCCGCTGAAGTTCCGCGATCAGAAGCGCTACACGGATCGGCTAAAGGACGCGCAGGGTAAGACCGGGGAGAAGGACGCGCTGTTGGTGGCCGACGGCACGGTCGAGACCCTGCCGCTGGTGGTGGCCGCCTTCAACTTCGCCTTCATGGGCGGTTCCATGGGGGTCGCGGTGGGTAACGGTATCCTGCAGGCAGCCGAGTTGGCGGTCGAGAAGGGCGCGCCCTTGTTGGCCATACCGGCCTCCGGCGGTGCCCGCATGCAGGAGGGGATCCTCTCGCTCATGCAGATGCCGCGCACCACGATTGCTGTGCAGAAGGTGCGCGAAGCCGGTCTGCCCTATCTGGTGCTGTTGACCGATCCGACCACCGGCGGGGTCACTGCCTCCTTTGCCATGCTGGGCGACATCACCTTGGCCGAGCCCGGTGCCGTCGTCGGTTTCGCCGGTCAGCGGGTAATCGAGGAGACCATTCGCGAGAAACTGCCGGAGGGTTTCCAGCGTGCGGAGTACCTGTTGGAGCACGGCATGGTCGACATGGTGGTGCCGCGCCGGGCTCTCAAGGAGACCTTGGGGCGCGTTATCTCTTTGCTGACCCAGCCGATGGTGGTGCCCGAGATGAAGGCCTTGCCGAGCCCGAAGGCAGCGGCCGAGAGCGACACCGTTCCGGCCAAGGACGAAGCCAAGGATGGCTGACGCGGTGGCGCCGGCGGCCGGCGCCGGCAGCGACATCGTGTTGGAGCGGCTGACCCGGCTGCATCCGAGAATCATCGATCTGACCCTGGACCGGGTCTGGCGCCTGCTGGACCTGGTCGGCAATCCGCAGGAGCGGCTGCCGCCTGTCGTGCATGTTGCCGGGACCAACGGCAAGGGCTCGGTGATCGCCGGCCTGCGCGCCATGGCCGAGGCCGGCGGGATGCGGACCCATGTCTACACCTCGCCACATCTCGTGCGCTTGCACGAACGCATCCGCCTCGCGGCGACGCTGATCGAAGAGACGGAATTGGTCGCGCTGCTGGAACACTGCGAAGCGGTCAATGGTCCCGATCCCATAACCTTCTTCGAGGTGACGACGGTGGCGGCCATGCTGGCCTTCTCGCGAGTGCCGGCCGATCTCCTGCTGCTGGAGGTCGGGCTCGGCGGGCGGCTGGACGCCACCAATGTGATTGCCCGTCCGGCCCTCTCGGTGATCACGCCGATTTCGTTGGATCATCAGCAATACCTCGGCGATAGCCTGGAACAGATCGCCTTCGAAAAGGCAGGAGTTTTGAAACCCGACGTGCCGGCAGTGATCGCTCCGCAGCTGCCAAAGGTCATGGCGACCATCGAGGCTCAAGCCGAACGGACCGGCGCGCCGCTGCTGCGGGGCGGGGTGGACTGGCAGTTCGAACGGCAGCAAGACGGCTTGCTCCTGGATGGAGAGCGCTTTCCGCTGCCGGCTTTAAGGGGTGCGCACCAGGCCGAGAACGCTGCCACCGCCATTGTCGCGGCGCGAAGGCTGCAGAGTCTCGACCCGGCATTTCGTTTCAACATCCTGACGGGCCTGAAAGACATGCAATGGCCGGCGCGTTTGCAGCGCTTGGCACCGGGTGCGCACAGCCGGAAGCTTCCCGAAGGTTGGGAGATCTGGCTGGACGGTGGTCACAACGCGGCGGCCGGTCAAGCCCTGGCGGCCGAGCTGGCAAACTGGACGGATCGACCGACCCATGTGATCTATGGCCTCTTGAACAGCAAGGCGGCTGCCGACTTTCTGGCGCCGATCGTTCCTCATGCCGTTAGCCTTCAGGCCATTGCAATTCCGGGCGAGCCCAACAGCCTGAGTGCGGCCGAAGCAGCCGCTGCGGCCGCCGGCGCCATTCCCCGCGCCAGCCTCGATGAAGCCTTCGCCGAGTTGGACGGAGCGGCCGGTCCGGCCCGGGTCTTGATTTGCGGTTCGCTCTATCTGGCAGGGCGGGTTCTCGGCAATCACTAAGGCTGGTGCCGAGCAAGCCTGTGTGGACACTTACTCTAGACCTCTCACCAAGAATTGGCCTAGGATCCTGGTCCTTTCAGCATCGTCCGCACGCCATTGCCGACAATGCACTGCGTCATCATGGGAAAATGCCCGGCGGAACAGGCTGGGCGCGGGAGGCGAAGAAATGGTGTTTTACAAGCGAGCAAAGGCCGGGCTCTGCGCAGCGGCCTTCAGCCTGTCCTTGGGCATGGCCGGATCGGCGGCGGCAGAGCTGGATCAGCGCAGCTTCAAGGTGGTCGGCACCTTCGGCAGCCTGACCAACTGGAAGGGCATCGAAAAACCCTTCTGGGACGAGGAGATCCCGAAAGATTCCCAAGGACGCCTGAGTGCCGATGCCAAGTCGATGAGCGAACTGGGCCTCAAGGGTTACGAAATCATGCGCCTGCTACGCTTGGGCATCTTCGATTTCGCGCATGCGCTGCCGATCTACGTGGCCGAGGATCCGGTGATCGAGGGCGTCGATCTGGCCGGTGTCGCCCGAAACTTCGATACTGCGCGCAAAATTGGGGACGCCTACAAGAACACTCTGGATGCTGCCTTCGGCCGCCTCTACAACGCCAAGCTTTTGAATTTCTATCCCTTTCCGACGCAAGCCTTCTATTGCCGCGACGCGGTGGCCGGCGTGGAAGATCTGAGCGGGGCGAAAATTCGCGTGCAGGGCGCTTCGCAAGGCGACTTTGTCGAGGGTTTGGGCGCCACTCCGGTGACCATCACCTTCGCCGAGGTCGTGCCCTCGCTGCAAAAGAAGGTGGTCGACTGCGGCATCACCGGGACCATGCCGGCCTATCTCGCCAAGTGGTACGAGGTCGCCAACACGGCCTTCTACCTGCCGGTCGGTTACACCATGACCTTCACCGCGGTGAACCTGGACACCTGGAACAGCCTCAATGCGGAAACCCAGGACTTCATCGAAAAGGAGATGGCCGAGTTCGAGGATCGCGCCTGGAAGATCGTCAGTGACGAGAACGATTCCGGCCTGGCCTGCGGGACCTCCGGTCCTTGCGAACTAGGCGCGCCTGGCGGCATGACCCTGGTGAAGCCGGACGAGACCGACTTGGCCAAGCGTGAGCAGATCCTGAACGAGGTGGTGTTGCCGCGTTGGGCAGAGCGCTGCGGCGCCAGCTGCGCCAAGAACTGGAACGAGACCGTCGGCAAGGTCGTGGGCATGGAAGCTCCGGCGAACTGAGGCGTGCCCCGGCCAGGGGCGCGTTTCCGTCGATCCAATGCGGCTCTGATCTCCAAATGGAGGCAGAGCCGCACCTGCGACAAGCCGATCGGGAGGCGAAATCGGCGTGGATAGAGTGGCGCGTATCGGCACCATTGTCGGCGGATTTCTGATCTTTGCCGCCGCCTTGGTCGTGACCCTGGAGCTGATCCTCAGGAACATCTTCAATATCTCGATGGGTGGCGCCGACGAGATCTCCACCTATCTCTTCGCGGTGGCCGTGGCCTGGGGTCTGCCGCATGTCATGCTGAGCGACGGCAATGTCCGCATCGAAGCTCTGGTCGAGAAGATACCGCTTGTCCTGCGCGGCTGGATCTTACGCCTCGGCAACCTGATCGTGGTCTTCTTCCTGGCTATTCTGGCCTGGCGGGCCGGCGAGATGGCCTGGTCCTCCTTCGTGACCAATTCGCGCGCCGTGACGCCGCTGCAAACGCCGCTCGCCATCCCGCAGAGCCTTTGGGCGCTTGGTCTCGCGGTGGCCACGCTGGCCGGCCTGCTCCAGGTGTTTCTCCATATAAAAGGCAAGTTGGAGGCCGGTGACGACAAAGCCTCCAGCGATCGCTAGGCCGGTGCTGCGACCATGATCGTCTTCGCCCTCGTCCTCCTCCTCGGATTGCTCGTCATCGGCGTGCCGGTGGCCGGATCGCTCGGCATGCTGGGGCTCGCCCTGGGTGAGACCTACAGCTTCATGCCGATCGATCGGGCGATCGCCGAGATCATCTGGCAGACTTCGGTCGATTTTCTACTGGTCGCAATCCCGCTCTTCGTGCTGATGGGCGAGTTGCTGGTCCGCGCCGGCATCGCCAAGCGGGTCTACGACGCCATCGCCACCTGGCTTTCCTGGCTGCCGGGTGGCCTGATGCATGCCAACATCGGTACCTGCGCCCTCTTTGCCGCCAACTCCGGCTCCAGCGTCGCGACTGCTGCCACCATCGGCACCGTCGCCGTGCCGGAGATCAAGCGACGCGGCTATGGGCCCAAGCTTTTCCTCGGATCGATCGCCGCCGGCGGGACCCTGGGCATTCTGATTCCGCCCTCGATCAACCTCATCATCTTCGGCTTGTTGACCAATACCTCGGTACCGAAGCTCTACCTGGCGGGCTTCATTCCGGGCTTTGCCTTGGCATTGCTGTTCATGGCGCTGATCGCGGTCCTGTGTTTGCGACGCCCTGATCTGGCAGCGCCGAAACGGCAGGTGACCTGGGGACAGCGCTTTGCCGTCCTGCCGGACTTGCTTCCGCCGCTGCTGCTCTTCATGGCGGTGGTGGGGTCGATCTACGCCGGCTGGGCGACGCCGACCGAAGCCGCCTCGCTTGGCGTGGTGGTCTCCTTGATCCTGGGTTTCTGGCAGGGTGAACTTACCTGGAGCAAGTTCAAGGATGCGCTCGAGGGCGCGATGAAGACCACGGCGATGATCATGCTGATCATCCTGGCCGCCTCCTTCCTGAACTTCGTCCTGGGTATGGTGGGTCTCACCCGCGCGATCTTCGGCGTGATCCAGGAACTGGGTCTGACACCCTACGAGACGCTGTTCCTGCTGATCGGCATCTACGTGGTTCTGGGCTTCTTCATGGAGACCCTCTCGATGCTGGTGATCACCACGCCGATCATCGCGCCCATCGTCGGCGATATGGGGTTCGATCTGGTTTGGTTCGGCATCCTACTGACCCTCCTCCTGGAACTGGCCTTGATTACGCCGCCGGTCGGGGTGAATCTCTATGTCGTGCAGTCGGTGCGATCCGATGGAGAGATCGGCGAGGTCATCGCCGGCGCGCTGCCCTTTGTCGGCGTGATGCTGTTGATGGTGGCGCTGCTGGTGCTCTTTCCCGAGATCGCCCTCTGGCTGCCGCAGATCTTTGGATAGGGAGATTGGGATGGAGAACGTAGCAAAGGCAGCCGAGGACGGGCGCCGGATGCGTCTCAAAGCGAGAGCCGGAGAGGGACCGCCGCATACGGCTGGACTGGCGCCAGGCAACCTGCAGGGCAATCTGGTCGCTCTTCCGCTTGATGCCGCTGCGGAGTTCGAGGCCTACTGCAAGGCAAATTCGGCACCCTGTCCGCTGGTCGGCATCTCGAAACCGGGCGATCCGAGTCTGCCGGCCCTTGGTCTGGACATCGACATTCGCCGCGATCTCCCGGGCTATCGGGTTTGGCGCGACGGCAGGCTTGCCGCCGAGGTTCCAGACATTGCCGATCTCTGGCGCGACGACATGGTCTCCTTCGTCATCGGCTGTTCCTATTCCTTCGAAGCGGCCCTGATCGAGGCCGCTATCCCACTGCGCCACATCGAAGAGGGGCACAACGTCTCCATGTATGTGACCGCGATCGAGACACGGTCGCTCGGTCGCTTCGCGGGACCCATGGTGGTCTCCATGCGGCCGCTGAAACCGGATGCGGTGGCGCTGGCAAAGAGGATCACCGCGGCGACGCCGAACGCCCACGGCGCGCCGGTCCATGCGGGCGATCCGGCCGCGATCGGTATCGATGATCTGGGCAAGCCGGACTTCGGCGATCCGACAAGGGTCGAGCCGGGAGAGGTTCCGGTGTTCTGGGCCTGCGGTGTCACTCCGCAGATGGCCTTGCAGTCGGCCAAACTGCCCTTGGCGATCACGCATCGCCCTGGAGCCATGCTGGTCACCGACCTGCCGTTGGACACCAAGGCGCCCGGCGACGCGGCGGCCTAGACGCGCCATGGCTCATCTCTCCAAGATCGCGTTGATCGGCGTCGGCAACATGGGAGGCCCAATGGCCGTCCACTTGGCCAGGGCGGCCGAGCGTTTCCTCGTCTGCGACCTTCGCCCGGAGGTCGCGAAAGCTGTAGCGGAGGCCAGCGGCGCCGCGGTCGCCGCCAGTCTCGCCGAAGCAGCGCAAGGGGCCGCTTTGGTCGTCACCATGCTGCCCAGTGCCGAGGTCGTTCGCGACGTGCTCTTCGGCGAGGGCGATTGCTTGGCCGGCAACCTGCCGAAAGGCGCGCTGGTGGTGGATATGAGTTCCTCCTATCCGCCGACCACACAGAAGAGCGGCGCCGAGCTGGCCAGGCATGGCATGACCCTGCTGGATGCACCGGTCTCAGGCGGGGTCAGAAAGGCGGTGACGGGGGAATTGGCGATCATGTTGGGCGGCGACGAAGCGGCTGCTTTGGATCGCGCGCAACCGGCCTTGGAGACAATGGGCCGGGTGTTCCGTACCGGTGGCTCGGGCTCGGGCCATGCCTTGAAGGCGCTGAACAACTATGTCTCCGCTGCCGGTTTGACGGCGGCCTGCGCCGCCTTGCAGGTGGGCGAGCGTTTCGGGCTCGATCCGACCATGATGATCGACGCCATCAATGCCTCGACCGGCAGCAACAATGCGACCGAGGTCAAGTTCCATCCCTTCATCATTCCGCGAAACTTCGCATCCGGTTTCGCATTGGACCTCATGACCAAGGATCTGCGCGCTGCCGCGGACCTAGCTGAAGAACTGGGGCTCTCGCTGCCGCCGATCCAGCAGGAGGCCGAACTCTGGGCTCGTGCCAAGGAGAACCTGAATGCGGGCGTGGATCACACGGAAATCTTCAACTACCTCGAACGCCAGGCGACGGACGGCGAGGCAATGGGATAGGCCAACTTTCACTCTCGGAGTCTATGCTAGGCTACCTGAGAGGAGGTTGAAGCCTTGGCACTGAAGTGGCTGGAGGACTTCATGGCCTTGGCGGAGCTGGGCGGTTTTTCCAAGGCGGCCGAGGCGCGCAATGTGACCCAACCGGCTTTTGGGTGCCGTATCCGCGCGTTGGAGCACTGGCTCGGCGCGGCTCTGATCGACCGCAGTAGCCATCCGCCCGAACTCACGCCGGCCGACAGTTTCGTGAAGGTGCCGCCGGTCTGATGCGCGACATTCATCGCCTGCGCCGGGACCTCAGGCAGACGGCCGGCGGCGCGACCGGGATCGTCATTGCTGCGCCGCATGTTTTGGCGCTGAGTGTCGTGCCGCGTTGGCTGACGGCGATGAAGGCAGTCAGCGGCGGCTTTGCGGTGCGCGTGACAAACGAGAGCGTGCACGATTGCATTCAAGGCATGCTGGAAGGGGAAACCGACTTTCTCATCACCTTCTATCATCCGCAGATCCCGCTGGTTCTCGACCCCAGTCGCTTTCCCTTCCTGCCGCTGGGAAGCGAGCGCCTTCGACCCTTCGCGCAACGCCTGGAGAACGGCGCGCCCGTCACCGCTTGCCGGGCTCTGCCGAGGCACAATTGCCCTATCTCACCTACGGCTCCGGCATCTTCTGGGAGCGGGCAACCGAGCTGCACCTGGCACAGATGCTGGAGACCGCGCATCTCATCCCTGCTGTTGAAAACAGCATTACCGATTCCTTGAAGGCGATGGCCATCGGCGGCTTGGGCTTGGCCTGGCTGCCGGAAGGTGCGGTGACATACGACGATCTGGCGCAGCGCTTGGCGCCGGCCGGCGATGAGACTTGGACCTTAAATCTGGGCTTGCACCTCTACTGGGCAAGCGAGCGACGCAACCTTCTGGCGCAACGGGTTTGGCAGGCAATGCTGGAGCAATCCCCACTCTTCTGACTCTATGCCGGATCGGCACTGGTCGGGTCCGGCTTGGCATTGGACCGGACAGGTCTCGCTCGCTACCTCTCCCGCAACGTCGTCGAGACGAGGAGAGGAACGGCTGTGACCCAGCACAGAGAGTTCGAAACCCTGATCTATCGGCGCCGGGATGCGGTCGCCGAAATTCGCTTCAATCTCCGCACCTGCTGAATGTCGTGGTGGAGACCCTCTATCGGGAGGTCCTGGCGGCGATCGCTCAGGCCGAGGCCGACGAGAGGGTGCACGTGATCCTGCTGACCGGCGAGGGGCGGACCTTCTGTGTCGGCACTGATCTGAAGGAACACGGCGCGGGCAAGTGTAGCCTCTTCGCCCAGCGCGAATACCTGCTGCTGGGCAACGCCGTTTGCCGGGCGATCCAGGACGCCAGCAAGCCGGTGATCGCAGCGGTCAATGACTTCGCCGCAGGGGCCGGAGCCGAGATGGCGATCTCTGCCGACTTTCTGCTGATGAAGGAGAACGCGCTGCTCTGGCTGCCTGAGGTCTCCATCGGCACCTTCGTCGTCGGCGGCGTCTCCGGCATTCTGCCGCGCTTGGTGGGTTTCGCCAAGGCGCGCGAGCTCATCATGACTGGACGGCGCATCAGTGGACACGAGGCCGAGGCCATGGGCTTGGCAACGCGCTGCATCGCCGAGGAAAGCTTTGCAGAGGATGTCAATTCCTTTGCCGAGAACCTGGCGAAGACCCCCTTGTCGCTTTGCTTCGCCAAGGAGCATTTGAACGATCCCGGCCGCAGATCGAGCACCGCTTCGGCGGCGTCCTTGAGGACCGCCTTGTAGCTGCCGACGCCCAGGAATATTTCGGGGATCAGGCCGTCGATAGCGAGCCTCACCGGATTGGCCAGGGGCGTGGTCAGACCGACGTCGCTATAGACGGTCTTCGGGTCTGTTGTGCCGGCAGTGTAGAACTCGATGCTGCCGGCGACCGGCTTGCCATTGGCGTTCGTTAGCCTGTGAAACGGTGGGACGAAGCGGCTCATTCAGGGACTCCAAAGAAAAAAGGCGCCCCGGAGGACGCCCACAAAAATGCCCGCCGGAGCGGGCTCGATTCTTGCGGCTATGGCTGTAGGTCCTCGACGCCTATGCCGAGTGCCTGCGCGCCGTTAAGGGCTACGCAACACGGATCAGGAAGATGCAGGACCCAGCAAGTCCCTAACGAATTCCTCCATTCTTTTCGCAGCGTTGAGGACCTCATCTGACCCCAAGTCGGAAAAGGCTGCAGTTGCCAGCCTCAGGCACTCAAGCCGGATTTCTTCTTCACTCATCGTCTCTCTCCTTCTTGCGGACATGAAAAAGGGCGCCGAAGCACCCAAAGAAAAACCCCGCCGGAGCAGGTCTGTCCTAGAAGGCCTTCGGCAGGCCAGCGTGCTTCAAGATGCTGTTCGCCGTGTGTCGGGAGTTGGTCTTCAAGACCAAGGTCACCTTAACCTTGGTCTTGAGGTCCCACCAAACCTCATGGCTCCCCGTACCTTGCCTCAGGTACTCGTATCCTCCAGCCTCAAGCCGCTTCCGAAGCTCATTGTAGTACCCCTTCATGCAGCTTGGAATACAGGGATCTGTTCGGTTTGCACAAGGGTGAGCTTCACCACGTCCATGTTCAGCGTCACAACGGCTTTCGTTCCCGGCAGATTGTCCTCATCTACACAGAGATCGGCCGCCATACCGAAAAGCTTTTTTGCAAGATCTTCCGGTGTTTCTGCGTCGGCGTACACGCCAGGTACGCTGGTCTCGCGGACGTACCATACCCCTGCCTCGTCGTCGTAAGCCACGAGGACCTTAAGGTCGATATTCAGAATCATCCCTCTCTCCTGCGCCGACTAAGCTTCAGCAGCGTACAGGCATCCTGTATGAACGATATTGGGCCCTGTGGCCATCTTTTTCACGTCGCATCAGGCATAGCAGCTTAGAACGTCGCTTTCGCGACACTGCTATGCAATGCCCGCCGGGGCGGGCTCGACTCTTGCGACCATGGCCGTCAAATTTGCTCCATCGTTCGAAGGAGGGATCGATGGCCCAGGAAGAAGACGCCATGTTCACACTCTCGACCAAGACACCACGGCGTGACGGCCCCGAAGAGATCGGCGATCCCTCGTGGGGCCTGTTCTGGGCCCAGGTGAAGCACATCCTCCGCTGGCTCGTCACGACGACGGACGGCGTGAAGAACGTCGTGCGGTCCGGAATTCTCCTTCTTATGGGACTAATATTGTCTTTCGCCTTTGGCGTCTCTTCCGCCCTTCAGGAAAGAGAGTGCATTCACTTCAACGACTAGCGCTACACCAAAACCGACCATCTCTTCTACCTAAAGTCGAGACGCGTTTCTACCGGCTAGGGCCACCTTGGCCTCCCTTGGTTGATTGTACTTTCCCACCTGCGACGTCCCTCCGAACGTCAGCAGTCTTTCCAGCATGCCCACCAGTTCCTGGTGTGAGCGGGCCTGCCCCAGAACATCGACGATCGACTCGTTGACCTTCACGCCCTGAGAGGAGCAGTCGGTCAATCTCATCGCGCGTCTTCCCTGAGGCTACCCGCCCGGCGCCGATCGGCAGCATAGAAACGATCCTCCCGACCAGATCCACAGAAGCGGCTGTGAGGCCCTTGTCCACCACCTCGGATGCGAATCGGCCCGCCGGCGTCGCCGCGTTTTCCAGATCCCGGATCTCAGCGTCAGCCCGAACCGTCACAGAGTTGCCGAGAACTTCGTTCTTGGTGTGTGAGAAGGTGATTTCGCGCTGCACTGCGCTCTTGAACTGTCCGAAGGCGGCCCGGTCCGGGATAATCGCCTTGAGCTGTTCCATCGTGTTTTCGTTGTCGAAGATCGTCTTGATGGCGTCGCGGCCGCTATTGGTGCTAACGATCCGGTCGCGGATCGCCTGGCCAGCGCCGATGATTGCCATCTCCTGCTCGGCCTTGGACAGGCGCTTCACCGCGTTTTGCAGCGCGTAGAGCGACTCCTCAAAGACGTTGCGCCCCAGATTAATGGCATCGATCATGGACGAAGCGTCGGAGAAGATATCGAGCGCCTGGCCGTAGACAGGCACCTCGCTGACGATGGCGTCGCGAAGCTGGACACGGAGCGCATTCATCTCGTGGAAGACCACGCCATTACCGCTGCGGTACGTCTTGCCCGCCATGCCGCCGATGTGCTTGTAGGCACGATCCAGCAGCTCCATGTGGGTGTCTGGCTGGCCGTTCAGGTGCGGCGCAAACTTCCGGGCCTTTCTGATGGCCTGCTGCACGATCGTGTGGTTCGTCGTCAGCCAGACGATATTCGGGTTGGTCAGCGCGCCAGCCAGGTAGGCTTTGTCGTAGGGCTTCTTTGCCGCCTTCGCTCGCGACCTCGTCAGCGCCTCTACCGTCTCGAACGCATTCTCGCCCGAGAATGCGTCCTTGACCGCGCCGAGGATGTGATTGCGATTGTTCTTCAGGCGGGTAGAGAGCCGCTCCTTGGCGTGCTCCTTCGTGCGGCCCGGCACCGCCTGAACCGCGCGGCCAAGGCCCAGAACGTTGCCGCCCCCGACATCCGCCAGCACAGCATCGTCGCCAAGGTCCTTCACCCGCTGCTTCAGGGTGGGCAAGTCCAGCCCATCCACCTTGCCCAAGCCCCTGGCCAGGGGTCCCTCGCGGCGCACGGCGTTCAGGGTGAAATTCGCCGCCTTCGCCAGAGGCTTCGCCGTCAAGCCCGCCCCAGCGCCCAGAAGCGCACAGCCCGCTCCGACCAGCTTGGCGCCCGTCACGGCCCCGCTGCCGCCCTTCAGGAACGGAGCGGCCAGCTTGCCGGCCGGGAAGAGATCACCCTGAAATCGCGGATGATTGGGCCACCCGAGCCACCCACGCCCAGGCTCGAGCCCTCGAAGAAGAAACGGTCGGCACCCGATCCACCGAAGAGGAGATCGCCATCGCCCATGCGAAGCAGATCGCGGCCGCTTTCGCCCTTCAGCCGATCGGCGCCCGACCCACTGCCCAGCCGGTCGACCCCGTCGCCGCCATAGGCCAGATCTCTGCCCTCGGAGCCGAACAGGGTGTCGACCCCGCTGCCACCCAGAAGGCTGAGGTCCTGGCCGGAGCATCCAAAGAGGCTGTCGCCGCCGCTGTCGCCGATCAGGCTGCTGTCGGAACCGCTTCCGCCGAAAAGGCTGTCGGCGCCGGCATCGCCACGCAGAAAACTGTCGTCTCCCACCTAGCCGAAGAGCGAGTCGTTGCCATCTCCACCGGTTAAAGAGGTGTCATCGCCACTGCCGCCATAAAGGTTGTCATGGCCGCTTCCTGCGAAGGGGAAAAGGTCTGCCCCGCTGTCGCCGAAAAGACCATCATGCCCGGACTCTCCCTGCACTGACGATCTCTCCGGTCGCCGCAAAGATGCGATTCGTCCTGCTGTTCGCCAAAGAGGCTGCTGTCGCTTCCCTGGCCGCCATAGAGACGATCCTCTCTGGAGTCACCCTTCAGCGTCGCGTCGTTTCCGGCTGCCCCGAAGAGAGAGTCCGAGCCGTTGGCACCGTAGAGGCGAAGGTCTCCGCCGCTATCGCCGAAAACCCTGTCGTCTCCGGCACCTCCGAAGAGGATCTGGCCGTCGCCTTTTTCGCCGTAGAGGGTCGTTGCCCCGGCCCGGAAACGGGGAAAGAATCATCTTCCTCGCCACCGAAGAGACGATTGTCGCCGCTACCCCCGTAGAAGGCAAGATCGTCGCCATAACCGCCGAAGAGGCTGTCGCTGCCGCTGTCGCCCCAGAATACGGCGTCCTCGCCGCTTCCGTCGTAAAGACCGTCGTCATCCTGATGACCGCGAAGCCTGCCGTCCCCCGAAAGCCCATAGATCAAGTCGGCCGCCGATGTACCGACGAGTTGATTGTCGGTTCCGGTAGTGCCGAAAAAGATGGCCATGACACGCACCCCTACATAGTCCGATCGCCCGCAGGCAGTGTGCCATTTTGGACCGTCTGGGCCAAGATTGGATCTGCGCAAAGAAGGTTAGGGGATTTGGTGAAGGCGAAATTCAATCAATACAAAGAATTGGTCTCACCGACCCCGGAGCGTTGCTGCCCTTTCATAGAGGTCTTCTCTTTGCTCTTCTGCTCGAGGCTGTCCGACATCGCGCGCGAGGCCGAAATGTTCAAGCAGGCGGATCACCCGCCAGGAGTGAGCGCACTAGCCGGGGTAGAGGCCGATGCGGGCGGACTCCGGAAAGGCATGATGGTTGCTATGCCAGCACTCGCCGAAGGTGAGGAGGCCCCCATGCCGGGAAGGTCCGACGCCTGGACATAGGCCTGCTTAACGCCAAAGCGGCCCGGTCCCGGGCGGTGGCAGCGATAGGTGATGGTCCAGTGCGAGGCGATGCTGACGGGAAACCGTAGCAGCACGCCCCAGACCAACCAAGGCCAACTGCCGAGCAGGAAGAGCGGAAGGGCCAGGACCAACTGCTGCAGCCGCCAAGCCCTTTCCAGAAATCGAAGGAAAGCGCTGTCGGCGTAGCGCGCTTTGTCGGCGGGCGATCGAACAGGAAGCGATAGGCAAGCTGCCAGGTGACGTCGCACAGACAACCGCGCCTATGAGAAAAGTAGTCATGGCAGTGGTCTTGACGCTGGGCCCAGTCGCGCAGGTCGTGCGTCCGGATGATGCCGAAGGGGCCGCCCATACCGACGATCACGCCGACATAGATCAGACTCTTCTCGAGCCAAGGCATCGCCTGAAAGCCACGATAGGTCGTCATGCGATGCATGCCGACGCTGTGGCCCAGCAAAAGGCTGCTGTAAGTCAGCAGCGCGAACACCAACAGACTGTCCCGGCTGGTAGTGAAGGGAGCCATGGCGAGCCCGGCGAACAAGAGACCGAAGAACCAGATCGCTTTGGGCCAGTCGAGGAGCACCCGGCCCTCAGAGGCGGAAGCCCGCTGCCTGTCAATCCGTTTGACCGGCTGCACCATTGGCCTTCACAGCCTCATTCGAGCGGGTTCGTCTCTCAGATCAGGATTGCGTCCTGTCTCACTCCGCGGCCGTCGCCAAGTCCTTGGCCGGCACCACGGAGGCGGCGCAGAACTTGAACTCGGGGATCTTGCCATAGGGATCGAGCTGTGGGTTGGTCAGCATGTTGGCAGGTGCCTCGGCAAAGCAGAAGGGGATGAACACCATCCCGTCCGGCACGTCGCGATCGCGCCGGGCCACCAGCTCGACGGTGCCGCGGCGCGTACTGACCCGCACCTTGTCGCCGGCGTTCACGCCGAGCCGTGCCAACTCGTGGCCGCTCATGCAGGCCACCGCCTCCGGCTCGATCGCATCCAGCACCTGGGTGCGACGGGTCATGGCACCGGTGTGCCAATGCTCCAGCAGGCGGCCGGTGGTCAGCACCATGGGATAGTCCTCGTCCGGCAATTCGTCCGGCGGAACCAGATCGGTCGGCACCAGGCGCACGCGACCGTCGCCGGTTGGGAAGGCGTCGGAGAAGATCACCTCGTTGCCGGGCTTGTCGGGCGCGTCGCAGGGGTAGGTGACGCTGTCCTCACGCTCCAGGCGCTCCCAAGTGATGTTGTTCAGCGAGGGCATGACCTGCGCCATCTCGCCAAACACCTCACTCGGGTGGCTGTAGGACCAAGGGAGGCCAATGCGTTGCGCCAGTTCCTGGATCAATGCCCAGTCCTGGCGTGCTTCGCCAGGCGGCTCGACCACGACGCGGCCCAGCTGAACCTGGCGGTTGGTGTTGGTGAAGGTGCCGGTTTTCTCGGCCTGGGCCGAGGCCGGCAGGATCACGTCGGCATGCCAGGCGGTCTCGGTCATGAAAATGTCCTGGACCACCAAGTGATCCAGTTTCGCCAGGGCAGCGCGGGCGTGGTTCTGATCCGGGTCAGACATGGCCGGGTTCTCGCCCATGACGTACATGCCGGTGATCTGGTCATCGAGGATCGCGTTCACGATCTCGACCACGGTCAGGCCTTTTTTGGGATCCAGCGGAGTACCCCAGAAGTCCTCCATCTGAGAGCGAATCGCCTCGTTCTCGACCGAGCGATAATCGGGGAAGACCATCGGAATGAGGCCGGCGTCGGAGGCGCCCTGCACGTTGTTCTGCCCGCGCAAGGGGTGCAGGCCGGTGCCGGGGCGACCCTGCTGACCAGTGATCATGCAAAGCGCGATCAGGCAGCGGGCATTGTCGGTGCCGTGCACGTGCTGGCTCACCCCCATGCCCCAGAAGACGATCGAGGACTTGGCGGTGGCAAAGGCGCGGGCACAGGCGCGGATGGATTCGGCCTCGATGCCGCAAACCGGTTCCATTGCCTCCGGCGAGAAATCGGCGACGCGTGCCTTCAACTCCTCGAAGCCGGTGACATGGGCCTGCACGTACTGCCGGTCGACCAGGTCTTCGGCGATGATGGCGTGCAGCATGGCATTCAGCAGGGCCACGTCCTGGCCGGGCTTGAACTGAAGATGCCAGGTGGCATAGCGGGTCAGGTTCTGATTGCGCGGATCGGCGACGATCAGCTTACTTCCGCGCTTGGCAGCCTGCTTCAGAAAAGTTGCAGCCACCGGGTGGTTCTGTGCCGGCCGCGCGCCGATCACCAGGATGCACTCGGCCTGCTCGGCCTGGGTGAAGGTGACGGTGACCGCACCCGATCCGATGCCCTCCATCAAGGCGGCGACGGAGGAGGCGTGGCAAAGACGCGTGCAGTGATCGACGTTGTTGGTGCCGAAGCCTGTGCGCACCAGCTTCTGGAAGAGATAGGCCTCTTCGTTGGTGCCCTTGGCCGAGCCGAAGCCGGCCAGCGCCTGCGGTCCTTTGTTCTCGCGAATTTGCTTCAGACCGCCGGCGGCACGCGCCAGGGCCTCTTCCCAGGTGGCTTCACGGAAGACTTCGGACCAGTTGCCGTCGTTGAGTTGCAGGTTCTGGTCCTTGGCAACACCGTCGCGGCGGATCAGCGGTTTGGTCAGGCGATGCGGGTGGTGGGTGTAGTCCAACCCGAAACGTCCCTTGACGCAGAGCCGATTGCGGTTGGCGGGGCCATCGCGACCCTCGACGAAGAGGATCTTCTCGTCCTTGACATGCAACTTGGTCAGGCAACCGACGCCGCAATAAGGGCAGACCGAGTCGACCGAGCGATCCGGGTAGTTCACCCGCACCTGCTTCTCGTCGAGTAGCGAGGCCTCCATCAGGGCGCCGGTGGGGCAGGCCTGCACGCACTCGCCGCAGGCGACGCAGGTGCTGTCGCCCATGGGGTCGTCGAAGTCGAATATGATCTTTGAGCCGTGGCCGCGATAGGCCATGCCGATCACGTCGTTCACCTGCACCTCTCGACAGGCGCGAACGCAGAGGCTGCAGTTGATGCAGGCATCCAGATTGACGCGCATCGCGATATGGCTGGGATCGGCCTCGGGACGCTCGCCGGCGGGAAAGCGCGAGCCTTCCAGGCCGATACCCGAAGCCCATTTCCAGAACTTGGAGCCAGGGTCGTGCGCAGTCTCGCGCGGCGGCTGATCAGCGGCCAGCAGTTCGAAGACCAGCGAGCGCGCCTTCTTGGCGCGCTCGCTGGCGCTCAGGACCTTCATGCCGGGGGTCGGCGTGCGAATGCAGGAGGCGGCCAGGACGCGCTCGCCCTCGATCTCCACCATGCAGGCGCGGCAGTTGCCGTCGGCGCGATAGCCGGGCTCCGGCGCATAGCAGAGGTGCGGTATCTCCTCGCCGGCACGAGTGGCAGCCTGCCAGATGGTTTCGCTCTCAAGGGCTTCGATCTCGGTGCCGTTCAGAGAGAAACGAATGGGTTCACTCATGGTTTAGGGATCCTGCCTACCCGTCATTGTCGACCGCAGTCTAGACCAGCCGAAGCATGGAGTTGAGCACTGCACGACATTGGTTAGCGTCCAGGCGACCCGCTTTGTCGTCCTAGTGCGTAAATTAAGTGTTACTCGACGGTGACCGACTTTGCGAGATTGCGCGGATGGTCGACATCGGTGCCCATGATCACCGCCGTATGATAGGCCAGAAGCTGCATCGGCAGCGCATAGATCATGGGTACGAGATAGTTGGGAACGCTGGGCAAGGTCAGCTGCCTGGCGCCTTCGAAGGCGGTGGCTTCCAAACCATCGTTGTCGATCATGACCAGCAAACGACCATGCCGTGCTGCGACCTCCTGAACGTTCGACTGGGTCTTGTCGAAGAGCTCGCTGCTGGGCGCCAGCACGATCACCGGCATGGTCTCGTCGATCAGCGCGATCGGCCCGTGTTTCATCTCGCCGGCGGCATAGCCCTCGGCATGGATGTAGGAGAGCTCCTTGAGCTTGAGCGCGCCTTCCATCGCCAGCGGCATGCAGAGCCCGCGGCCCAAATAGAGCGCATGGCGAGCCTTCGACAACCAATAGGCTTCGCGCTCCAGAAGCGGTTCCAAACGGAGGGTCTCGGCAGTCAGGCGCGGCAGCTCCATCGCCTGCGCTACCATCGTCCGTTCTTCCTCTGCCGAAAGTTGTCCGCGCGCGCGACCGGCGGCGATGGCGAGCGCCAGGAGGACGGCCAGCTGGCAGGTGAAGGCCTTGGTCGAGGCGACGCCGATTTCCGGGCCGGCCAGGGTCGGCAAGACGATGTCGGCTTCGCGTGCGATGGTCGATTCCGGCACATTGACGATGGCCGCTACCTGCTGGCCCTCGGCCTTGCAGTAGCGCAAAGCCGCCAGGGTGTCGGCGGTCTCGCCCGACTGCGAGATAACCAGGGTCAGGCTGCGCGCGCTCAAGGGCGGATTGCGATAGCGAAACTCGGAGGCGATATCGATGTCGACTTGCAGCTTGGCTAGGCGCTCCAGCCAATACTTGGTGACCCAGGCGGCCAGGTAGGCGGTGCCGCAGGCGACGATGGTCAGGCGTTCGAGCCCTGCGAAGTCGATCAACACATCGGCCGGCAATGCCACCCTGTTCTCGCCAAAGTCCAGATAGTGGCCGAGCGTGCGGCCGATGACCTGCGGCTGTTCGTGGATCTCCTTGGCCATGAAATGGCGATAGTTGGCCTTGTCGGCCAGCAGCGCACTGGCCTGGCTGATCTGCTGGACACGCTCGACCGGCCGTCCTTCCTTGTCGAAGAAGCGGGCTCCGGCGCGGGTCACCATCACCGAATCGTCTTCCTCCAGATAGGCGACGCGATTGGTGAAGGGCGCAAGCGCGATGGCGTCCGAGCCGAGGAAGCCTTCGCCCCCGCCGAAGCCGACGGCTAGCGGACTGCCGCGCCTGGCGCCGATCAGCAGATCCTCTTCCCCTTGAAAGAGGAAAGCCAAGGCAAAGGCACCCTCAAGTCGCTGCAGGACGAACTGCACAGCCTTGATCGGGTCCAGGCCTCGCGTCAGGGCGCGCTCGACCAGGAAGGCGACGACTTCGGTGTCGGTCTCGCTGGAGAAGCTGGTCCCCTGGGCTTCCAGTTCAGCCTTGAGCTCGGCGAAATTTTCGATGATGCCGTTGTGCACCAGCGCCACGCGGCCGGCAATATGAGGGTGGGCATTAGCCTCGGTCGGAGCCCCGTGCGTGGCCCAGCGGGTGTGGCCGATGCCATTGACATCCTTCAGCGGCTGCCCTGCAGTCAAGGCTTCCAGATTGGCCAGTTTGCCGGGCGCGCGCAGGCGCTGCAGCAGGCCGCCTTCCAGGACCGCTATTCCGGCCGAGTCGTAGCCGCGATACTCTAGCCTGCGCAGTGCATCCACTAGGCGTGGAACGACCGGCTCACCACCCAGAATACCGACAATGCCGCACATGGCTTTCCTTTCCGTTGATTATGCCGCTTTGCTCAGCGCGTCTATGATGTCGTCCACGACCAGGTGAACCAAGTCGGCATCGTCGCCTTCGCCCATGACGCGAATGAGGGGCTCGGTTCCAGAGGGGCGGATCACCAGGCGGCCGCTGCTGCCCAGTCGCGCCTCTCCGGCTGCGATCGCCTGCTGCACGCGCCGATGCTGCAGGGGATGCGGACCATCGACCCGGACGTTCTTCAGGATCTGAGGCACGGGATCGAAGCGATGGCAAACCTCCGAGACCGGACGCCCCAGGCGCTGGATGACGCTCAGAAGCTGCAGGGCCGAGACCAGGCCGTCGCCCGTCGTGGCATAGTCGGTCATGATGATGTGGCCCGACTGCTCGCCGCCCAGGTTGAAGCCGGCTTCGCGCATGCGGCCGACGACATAGCGGTCGCCCACCTTGGTGCGCGACATCTCCAAACCCTGACCGGCGAGATAGCGCTCCAGCCCCAGGTTCGACATGATCGTGGCGACGATTCCAGGGCGCGACAGCCGCTCGTCCTCGGCCCAGGACTGCGCGATGACTGCCATCAACTGATCGCCATTGACCACGCGCCCCTTCTCGTCGACGACGATCACCCGGTCAGCGTCGCCGTCGAGCGCGATGCCGATGTCGGCCCGCACCTCGTGCACCTTGCGCTGCAGGGCGGAGACCGCGGTAGCGCCGCAGTCTTCGTTGATGTTGGTGCCGTTCGGCTCGACCGATAGTGAGATTACTTCGGCCCCAAGTTCCCACATTGCTGAGGGGGCCACGCGATAGGCCGCGCCGTGCGCGCAGTCGACGGCGACCCTGAGGCCCTCCAGGCTGAGACTGCGCGGCAAGGTGCGCTTGGCGGACTCGACGTAGCGATCGCGTGCCGATTCGATACGGGTAGCACGGCCCAGACCTTCCGGTGCTGCCAAGTGGCGCTCCAGATCCTGACCCAGCAGCGCCTCGATCTCCAACTCGGTCTCGTCCGAGAGCTTGAAGCCGTCGGCGCCGAAGAGCTTGATGCCATTGTCGTGGAATCGGTTGTGCGAGGCCGAGAGGACGACGCCGATATCGGCGCGGAGCGAGCGGGTCAGCATGGCGACGGCCGGTGTCGGCACCGGTCCGACCAGGAAGGTGTCGACCCCCATGGCGGTGAAGCCGGAGACGAAGGCCGATTCGATCATGTAGCCGGAGAGGCGGGTGTCCTTGCCGATGACGGCGCGCTGGCGATGCGGGCCGCGGCGCAGGTTCAGCGCCGTTGCCATGGCGATCTTGAGCACGCTGTCTGGGCGCATGACGCCTTGGTTGGCTTGACCGCGGATGCCGTCGGTTCCGAAATATTTCCTCGTCATCGTTCGATTTCCGTTCGAGGGCGGCGCGGTCGAAGCCGACGCCCTAAGAAGGGGACTATCCGCAGGCCAAGCAGGCTTTGCAAGCCGCAGCCGAGCGGGTCTCCCAGTTTGCGAGAGAGTGCATCAGATCTCAAGCCGCTCCAGCACCTCTTCGGCAAGCGCCAAGGCAGAGGTAAGTCCCGGCGATTCGATGCCGTAGAGATTGACCAAACCGGAGAGGCCGTGGCTGGCGGCATCGCTGATGACGAAGTCACCGGCGGGCTGCCCCGGGCCGACGATCTTCGGTCGGATTCCGGCATAGTCGGGAAGCAGGGACTCGTCGGGCAGGTCCGGCCAGTAGCGGCGAATCGCTTCGTAGAAGCCGGCGCAGCGTCCAGGATCGATCCGATAGTCGAAGTCCTCGACCCACTCGACGTCCGGTCCGAAGCGCGCCTGACCGCCGAGATCCAGGGTGATATGGACGCCTAGACCGCCAGGCTCCGGCACCGGATAGATCAGCCGCGAGAACGGGGCCTTGCCCGCCAGACGGAAGTAGTTGCCTTTGGTCAGCCAGGTCTTCGGTACGCTGTCCTGGCGTAGATCTGCGATGCCACGCGCTAGGGTCGGTGCAGCATGACCGGCGGCATTGACCAGTTGACGACAGGTGAGGCGATAGGGTGGATCTCCGGCCGTGCTCACTAGGAAACCGCGCTCGTGTCGGTTGATCGTGACAACCTCCGTTGCGGGCGAGAGGACGGCGCCGGCATTTTCCGCATCGCCCAGCAGCGCCAGCATGAAGCCGTGGCTGTCGAGCACGCCGCTGGAGGGGGAGGAGAGGGCAGCGCTGCAGCTCAGGGCCGGTTGGTCCCGCTTGGCTTCGGCTGCCTCCCAAAGAGCCAGGTTGCTCACACCATTGGCCTCTGCGCGCCGCTGCAAGGCTTCTAGATCGGCCAGCTGTGCTGGGTCGGTGGCGACGATGAGTTTTCCTAAATTCCAAGCGGTTACACCATGACTCTTGCAATAGTCATAAAGCAACTCCCGACCGCGAACGCAGAGCCGGGCTTTCAAGGAGTTGGTCGGATAGTAGATACCGGCATGGATGACCTCGGAGTTGCGTGAGGAGGTCTCGGAGCCGGTGGCCTCGTGCTGCTCGAGAATTGCTACTTCGCGGCCGGCTAGCGCCAGCGCGCGGGCAATGGCCAAGCCGACGACGCCGCCGCCGATCACGATGCTGTCGAGATGATCGATGTTCATTTGTTCCAGAGATAGTCCCTAGCGAGGATCCGCTTCCATGCGTTTTGCCACCTCTTCCAGCATCACCTCGGTGGCGCCGCCGCCGATGGACAGAATGCGGGCATCGCGCACCATGCGCTCGATCGCAGTTCCCTGCATATAGCCAAAACCGCCGTGGAACTGCTGGCAGCTGTAGAGAACACGATTGACCAGCTCACCACAGAGCGCCTTTACCATCGAGACTTCTTTGGTCGCGTCTTGACCCTGCGCGTCCAGCCAGGCCGCGTGATAGACCAGCTGGCGGGCTGCGGTAACCTCGGCTTGCAGGCTGGCCAAGCGCTGACGGATGGCCTGCTTGTCCCACAGCGGGCCGCCGAAGGCCTGGCGCTCCTGCACATACTCCAGGGTCAGGTCGATCGCCTTTTGCGCCTCGCCGACGGCCATGGCACCGCAGACGATCCGCTCGTTCTGGAAGTTCTGCATGACGGCATAGAAACCCTGATTCTCCTCGCCCAGCAGAGCGTCGGCCGGCAGGGTGCAGTCTTCGAAGATCAGTTCGGCCGTGTCGGAACAGTGCCAGCCCATTTTCTGCAGCTGCCGCCCGACCGAAAAGCCCGGCGTGTCGCGCTCGACGATAAAGATGGAGATGCCGCGCGAGCCCTTGGCTTCGGGATCACTACGTGCCGCGATGAAGCAGAGGCGTGCACGCCGTTGGTGATGAAGGTCTTGGCGCCGTTCAGCACCCAGCCGTTGCCGCTGCGTTCCGCTTTGGTCGTGAGCGCGGCGACATCGGATCCACCGCCCGGCTCGGTCACGCCGATGGCGGTGATGGTCTCGCCGCTGACGATGCCCGGCATGTAACGCTCCAACTGCTCTGGCGTGCCGAAGCGGGCGAGGTGCGGCGAGGCCATGTCGCTGTGCACCAGGGCCGAGACGTTGAAGCCGGCAAAGGTCGAGCGAGACAGGGCCTCGGCATAGCAGCAGGTCGCCAAGGTATCGAGCTCGGCGCCGCCGAAGCGCTCGGGATAGCGAATACCGTAGACTCCTAAGCTGCCGAGTTTCCGTAAGACTCCGCGCGGGACTTTACCGGATTCTTCCCAGGTCTCGCCGTTCGGGCGCACCTCTTCGATGATGAAGCGGGTCACCTGATCGCGTATCTGCTCGCTGATCTCGCTGTCGTAAACGCTGGATGTCAAGGCTCGCCCTCCCTTACAGACCGAGAATCGGCCGCATCAAGACCTGGACCGTCACGAAGCAGAAGGCAATGGCCAAGGGATTCAAGAGCAAGCCGGCCTGCACCATGTCGGCCAGATGCATCTGATCATAGGAAAAGACGATGGCGTTGGGTGGTGTCGCCACCGGCATCATGAAGGCCATGGAGGCACTCAAGGCGACGGGTATGGTGAGAAGCTCGGGCAGTAGGTTCAAGCCGACGGCGACGGCTGCGAGGATCGGCAGAAAGGTTGCGGTCGAGGCGGTGTTCGAGGTGATCTCCGTCAGATAGACGATGACGGCACTCACCAGCAGTATCAGCATCCAGGTCTCGATCTCCACCCTGGCGACCTGGGCGCCGATCCAGGCGGCGAGACCCGAGGAACCGAAGCCGCCGGCCAGCACCAAGCCGCCACCGAAGAGGATCAGCACGCCCCAAGGCAGCTCCTTGGCGCCCTCCCAGGTGAGGGCTGCGCGTCCTTGGATCGGGATCGAGAAGAGCAGCAGCGCGGCCAGCATGGCAACGGTGGCATCGAAAATCGGCAGGCCGACCAGCAATTCCAGCGGGCTGCGTAAAATCCATCCCAGCGCCGCCAACAGGAACACGAGAGCCACCCAGCACTCCGCTGGAGTGATCGGGCCCAAGGCCTCGAGCTCCTTATGCACCACGCTACGCGGGTCACCGACATCGCTGTCCTTGGCCGGAAACAGCAGGCGTGTGAGCAGCAGCCAGGTGATCGGCAGCATGACCAGCATCAGCGGAACGCCGAACAGCATCCACTCGAAGAAGTCGATGCGGATCTGATACGCGCTGGCGAGGAAACTGGCCAAGAGCGCGTTTGGTGGGGTTCCGATCAGGGTGCCGACCCCGCCGATGGAGGCGCTATAGGCAATACCCAGCATCAGGGCCAGACCGAAGGCGCGAATCTTTTCGTCGGCGACGCTGCGGGCCACGAAGTCGATCACCGAAAGGCCCATGGCATACATCTTATGGTCGAGGCGGTGTTGGAGATCCACATCGAGAGGAAGGCGGTGGCCAGCATGAATCCCAGCACGATCCGCGCCGGGCTGCTGCCGACCCTGGCGACGATGACCAAGGCCACACGACGATGCAATCCGACCCCTTGCATGGCGATGGCCAGAAGAAAGCCACCGAGAAAGAGGAAGATCAGCGGATGGCCGTAGTTCGCGGTCACCTCGGCCAGCGACGCGATCTCGAGCAGTGGCATGAGCAGGATCGGCAGCAAGGCCGTGACCGCGATGTGCACTACCTCACTCAGCCACCAGGCTACCATCCAGCTGGCCATGGCGACCAAACGCCAAGCTTCCGGGGGCATCTCCACCGGCGGCGGCAGCAGCAGAATGACGAGGGCCGACAAAGGGCCGGCCAGCAGTAAAATCGGCTGTCGGCGTAATCCCCTGGCCGCGGTTTGCTTCACCTTCGCCGTCTGGGGCATGGTTCTAGACCCCTTGACCGGCTGCGTCGCAAGGCTCTGGAATGGCGAGATGGGAAGGGCGCCTCATCTCTTGATCTTCGGCGGTTTGCCGGGCAGCGGCAAGACCACACTAGCCAGAGCCCTGGCATAGTCTCTGCCAGCGCAGTTGCTGCGCATCGATACCATCGAGAGGACGCTGCAGGTGACTGTGCTGGCGCAGCCCGATCTGCAGGACAGCGGTTATCGCGTGGCCCATGCCTTGGCCGAGGATAGTCTGGTCCTGGGGGGGGCGGTGATTGCCGACTCGGTCAATCCCATCGCCTTGACCCGCACGGCCTGGCCGGCGGTGGCAGAGAGGGCGGGCTGCGCGGCCGTGCAGATCGGGATTCTCTGCAGCGACAGGGAAGAATACCGTGCGCATGTGGAGGCCCGCCTTTGCGGCAGCTCGAGGGAAGCACACCCCGATTGGCAGGCTGTCCTCGAACGCCACTACGAGCCTTGACCGGATGCCGATATTCGGCTGGATACGGCAGGCCGCAGTCCGGACCAGTCTCTGGCCGAACTGCGGTCGCTGCTGGACTGACTGTTGGGTTAGAAGACCTCGTCGGGGAAGTGCTTCATGACCGTGAGCAGCGGGTTGGGGGCGGCTTGGCCCAAGCCGCAGATCGAGGCGTCCAACATGACGCTCGACAGGTCGGTCAGAAGGCCCTTGTCCCAGCGCTCCCGGCTCATCAGCGCCACCGCCTTTTCGGTGCCGTTTCGGCAGGGGGTGCACTGACCGCAGGACTCATCCTCAAAGAAGCGCATCAGGTTGAGCGCAGCCTCTTTCATCGAATCCTTGTCGGAGAGGATCACCACCGCAGCCGAACCGATGAAACACTCCTCTGCCTGCAGGGTGTCGAAGTCCATGGGGATATCGCCCAGGCTGGCCGGCAGGATGCCGCCGGAGGCACCGCCGGGCAGATAGCCCTTGAAGCTGTGCCCCTCCTGCATGCCGCCGCAGTACTCCCCGATCAGCTCTTTCACAGTGATGCCGGCCGGCGCCAGCTTCACGCCCGGCTCCTTCACACGGCCCGAGACCGAGAAGGAGCGTAGGCCCTTGCGACCGTGGCGGCCGTGGCCGGCAAACCAGTCGACACCCTTCTCCACGATCTCGCGCACCCAGTAGACCGTCTCGACATTGTGATTAAGGGTAGGACGGCCGAAAAGCCCGACTTGGGCGATGAAGGGCGGCCGGTGGCGCGGCAGGCCGCGCTTGCCCTCGATCGACTCGATCATGGCCGACTCTTCGCCGCAGATGTAGGCGCCGGCACCGCGACGGATCTCCAAGGCGCAGTGCCCGGTCAGGCCGGCCTCCTGCAGCTTGGCGATCTCGATCTGCAGCACCTCGCGCAAGGCCGGATACTCGTCGCGCAGATAGATGTAGCAGGTGGCGCAGCCGGTCGCCCAGGCAGCGATCAGGGCGCCTTCGAGGAAGCGGTGCGGGTCGCGTTCCAGGTACCAGCGATCCTTGAAGGTGCCGGGTTCGCCCTCGTCGGCGTTGATGGTCATCAAACGCGGCGCCGGTTGCTGGCTGACGATGCGCCACTTGCGGCCGGCCGGGAAGCCGGCACCGCCGAGGCCGCGCAAACCGGCGGACTCCAGGGTGGTGAAGAGCGTCTCCGGCTCGACTTTGCCGGCCAGGCAATCGCCGAGCAGCGCATAGCCGCCCTCGGGCGCATAGGCCTCATAAGTCAGATAGTCGGGCAGGGGGGCATGCGTGTCCTTGCCGGCAACCGCGGTCTCGATCGCCTGGGCGTCGGCATTGACGACGTGATTGTGACCGACTTCGGCGACCGGCGCGGTCTCGCAGCGGCCCATACAGGGTGCGCGGACGACGCGGACCTCGCGACCCAGCTTGCCCGGCAGAGTCTCCAGTAGCGCCTCGGCGCCCAGCATGGCGCAGGTCAGACTGTCGCAAACCCTTACGGTCAAGGGCGGCGGGCTCTCTTCGTCCTCGCCGACGATGTCGAAGTGGGCATAGAAGGAGGCGACCTCGTATACCTCCGCCATCGGCAGCGACATGGCTTGTGCCAAAGCCGCCAGATGCGCGGCCGAGAGCTGGCCGTAGCGATCCTGCACGAGGTGTAGGAACTCGATCAGGAGATCGCGGCGATGCGGCCGTTCGCCCAGCAGCGCCTCGATCTCGCCGGCGGCCTCTTCGGTGACATTGCGTCCCTTGGGCGTCGGCGGCGCCTTGCGCCGGCCGGAGCCCGGATGAATCAGTCGTTCCAGGGGACGTTGGTCCTGTCCTGCAGTGCCGTGCGCGTCCGATCCACTATCGGCCATCGTTCTATCTCTCGCCTCTTGTGTCCTGGCTTACCGCCGAGCCTGTCCCGAACTCTGTGGGAGGCAGCGAGGCCTAGGCCGATCAGTCTTCAGCGACGATCTCCAGCGTCACCCTGGCGCCATTGATCACCAACTTGCCTTCATGCTCGAAGTTGACGGTGACGCGCTCGCCCGCAACCGACTGCACTTGGCCCATTCCCCACTCCGGACAGTCGGGATGGCGCACATAGCAGCCGGGCGTGAGGAGCTGTCTGAAGGGCTCGTCGCTCACCTCGAAGGCTCCTTCCTTCTCCGTCATCGCTTCGTCTACGGCCCTCTATGCCAGAGCCGCAGTCCTGGGGAAAGCGATCTCTGGCTCTCCGTGAGGTGGCAGGCTGACCGTTTCACGGCGCGCTGGGGCCGGAAACCTCCATCTGAGGCTCGCGAGTCGATGCGCTGCCGCAGCTTGACGCGCGCGCGGCACGGCTGCTTGCGCTGGTCTTGCGCTCATGGCCGCAACCCCAGCCGTTCGCGCGCGACTCGGCAGTCGCAGAAGAACCCCGCAAGATGGTGAAGAAGCCAACCTCGCAGGATGACGCCAATGCCATGCTGATCCCGACCTACGGTGGCCGTAGCGGCCTGGCCCCGGTGCCGAAGTTCGCCTTGGCCGAGGAGGGGATGGCGGCGGAGGGTGCCTATTGCCTGATCCACGACGAGTTGATGCTGGACGGCAATGCTAGGCTCAATCTGGCCACCTTCGTCACCACCTGGATGGAGCCCGAGGCCGAGAAGCTGATGGCCGAGGCTTTCGACAAGAACATGATCGACAAGGACGAGTATCCGGTAACCGCGATGATCGAGGAGCGCTGCGTCAACATCGTCGCCCGTCTCTTCAACGCGCCGGAGGCTGCGGTCGGCTCCTCGGCGATCGGCTCCAGCGAGGCGGTGATGCTGGCCGGGATGGCGATGAAGTGGCGCTGGCGCGACCGCCGCCGTGCCGCCGGCCAGAGCAATGAGCGACCCAACCTAGTGTTGGGCACCAACGTGCAGGTGGTTTGGGAGAAGTTCTGCCGCTATTGGGACGTCGAGCTGCACTATGTGCCGATCACCAAGGAGCGCTTCGTGGTCGACCCGGAGGAGGCCGTGGCTGCGGTCGACGAGAACTCCATTGGCGTGGTCGCGATTCTGGGCACCACCTTCACCGGCGAGAACGAGCCGGTGGAGGCCCTGCACGATGCTCTGGTCAAGCGCAACGAGGAGCAGGGCTGGGCGGTGCCCTTGCATGTCGATGCGGCCAGCGGCGGCTTCGTCGCGCCCTTCCTGCACTCGGACCTGCGCTGGGATTTCCGCCTACCCAACGTGGTCTCGATCAATGCCTCGGGGCACAAGTACGGCCTGGTCCATCCCGGCGTCGGCTGGGCGGTCTGGTGGGACAAGGCCTATCTGCCGGAGGACCCAGTCTTCCATGTGAACTACCTGGGCGGCGACATGCCGACCTTCACCCTGAACTTCTCGAGGCCGGGCAATCAGGTCGTGGCACAGTACTATAACTTCCTGCGTTTGGGTCACGAGTTCTACAGCCGCATCATGCAGAACCTGCAGGCGATCGCGCAGGGTTTGGCCAAGGCCCTTGCCGAGGAACTGCCCTTCACCGTGGTGAGTAACGGCACCGACATTCCGGTGATCACCGCGCGTCTGACCGAGGGGCATCCCTACAGTGTGTTCGGCATCTCCGAGCGGCTGCGCAGCCACGGCTGGCAGGTCCCGTTCTACACCATACCGGCCCAACGCCGAGGAGGTCGCGGTCCTGCGTTTCGTCATCCGCGAGGGCTTCAGCGGCGACATGGCGGAGATGCTGCTGCGCGACCTGAAGACGGTGAGCGCCGATCTGGAGACCAACCCGCCGAGCCGGCCGCGGGGTTTCATCATTGATTGATGGGGGGCTGGATGAGTAGGCGGGGCTAGGGAATTGTAGGTGCGGACAGCCGGTAGATACTTTGGCCCTGCTAGCGCGTGGCGATCGGAGATTGCCGGGACCGCTGCCTTGCAGTGTTGCGTGTTTGTGGCCCTCAGCGACCAAGCGGAAATCTCAGCAGAAAAAGCCTGGATTTCACGGGAACATAGCACTTGCGGTCACATCTGTCTTTGTGGGCTCCTGGTTCGTCGCAATCGCCCTCCCAATGGCTGGTCTTCTGAGGCATCATTCCATTGCAGAGCCACGACGCGTCGCGTGCAGCATCGGAGTCCTTATCCTAAGAGCCGTTGAACATGCCACAAGGTATGCTCTAGGATTGGCGGCGATTGGACCCAGCAGCTCTTGAAAAACATGCCAAGCGGCAATGTCGTTCGCTCGTCGCCAATGACGTCCGCCAACTGTTTCTGGTGTTGCCCCCGTTTAAGCGGACAGCTCGGCCAGGTATTGAGCGCTTCGGAACGCCCTTGGAGACGCCATTCTGAGGCCTGAGTGAGGATGGTTCTCGTTGTAATCCTCGAACCATCCGGCGATCTGGCCGAGAGAGTTGGCGGCACTCGGCAAGGGTTTCACGCGGACATAGTCGCGTTTGAAGGTCCGGACGAGGGACTCCGAGACGCCGTCGCTCTGCGGGCTGGCGACCGGCGTGAAGCAGGGCAGCAGGCCCAGCTGGGTGGCAAAGCGGCGTGTTTCCAGTGCCGTGCAGGGTGAGCTATTGTCGGCCAGGAACTCGATCCTCTGCGGCGCCTGGAAGCCGCCAAACCGGCCCTCGACGGCTTCGAGCACATGTCGCGGACGTCCGAGCCCGAAAGCCCAGCCCCAGTCAGCGCCTTCCAAGTGACGATTTCACGGTCATGGGCATCGATGACCAAGGCCGCCCGGACCACCCGCCGTTCCGGCAGGTGAACTCCAGGCCATCCGAACACCGGCGCAAGTTGGAGCGCATGACCACGACCTTAACCGGCGTGACAGCGTCCCAGCCGCGTGCCGGAGTGCTTCTCCAACAGCAGGCCATGGTGCTGCACGATCCGATAGAGGCGCTTGTGATTGAAGGGCGTGTCGCCCCGGGCGGCCCGATCGCGGTTCAGCAGTGCGGTGATACGCCGGTAGCCGTAGCTCGGTCGGGCATCGACCAGCGGCCGCACCGGCGCCAAGACCGCCGCGTCTTGCGCTTTGCGATAGCGCCGACGCGGCTCAGTGCCGGATGCAAGCCGCTGCACCAGGTTCGAGCGCGACACCGATAGGCTGTCGGCAACCGCCTTCACCGGAAAGGATCCTTCAGCAGCGACGAGGACAGCAAGGTCTGTTTTCTTGACTGCGACTTGGCCAGAGCCTCCTGCAAGATCTCCACCTCAAGCGTCTTGCGACCAGGATGGCGCTCAAGCGCGCGCACCCGCTCCTCCAGGCGGCGAACCTCGCCATTGCCCGTCACTCCATCGTCAGACTGTAGCGCCCTAGTGCCTCCATCGCTCATCAAACGCCGCCAACGATAAGACAAGTGCGGCGCAACGCCATGGCGCCCGTGCGGTCGACGACATGCTTTCTCCCGGCAGCAGGCTTTCTTCAACACTCCGCAGCTTCCGATCCGCCGACCGGCGACGCCGACAAGCAACGCCGGCGATCACCTCGACACGCTGAAATCCCTCTTCCGACATAAGCCTATCCCTGAGGATACCTTCAAGCCTCCAAGGCTACGACGGGTGCCCGTTCCAATTGGGGCCAGTCCAGAAACACTGTCCGGTCGCCAAATCCTGTAGGATTTGACATCTGGTTCCGGCTTCGCCAAGACTGGGTGGCAGACTTCGACCAACCACCGCAGTGGCGTCTCGGCGCCTCCGGTTACCAACCAACTTGACATGACAAGAACTGCGGCCGTGGAATAGAGGCCGACCTGCATCCGGCGAGTCCAACTTGCATGCGCGCATTCGCGATTTTTTCCTTTGAGCCGCAGACGTGCTACCTGAAAACCCGAATATCCAATGGCCAACGAGCTGACCAGAAAGGTGCCGATCCAGAGCGCCAGCCAGAGGTCGTGCAAGGCAGTCGCCCCCATCCAGAGCCAGCCAAGGATGAGGGGTGTAGTGAACCAGACCAGTAGAAAATTGAATAGAACCATTGCGCCGCCCAAGACGCGCGGTGGTGCAGCGACAATGGCCTTGGGCTGTCGACGCCTTCGTGAATGGTTTCGATACCAGACGGCCGCATGCGCGATGAGCGTCGGCTGCACCCGGTCGTAGAGCGGCTTGCCACCAATCTGCGCCGGTGCGTCGGCAAGGGCATCCCAGAGGTTCAGCAGATAGATCTGCAATCGATATAGAGCGCCGAGACCAGCAACTGTGCGGCGAAGAAAAAGGTCACGGTCGGCACCGAGCCGCCGATCAGCGGTAGCTGTGTCTCCACCCCGAAGGCGAAGAAGTCGCTGTCCTTGTGGCCGGCCAGGGTGACGCCGACGAAGGCCAGCAAGGCGAAGAGACCGAAAGAGGAGGCGCGCGCGTTCTTGCAGATCTCGGCGATGTGCTCGAGGGCTCGCTTGTCTTCCTCGCTGATCGCGGTCTCGCTCACCCTTGCACCCTCGTGTTCGACCTCACCCGCATACTGCCGGATCGGAGCACAGCTTTATGGGATCGTCGTCCCCGTGCAAGCGAGAATCGCGGGTTTCTAGTGTTCTTCTGCTGCTCAGGGAGATCCTCGCTTTCGCAGGGATGATGTGCAAGCAGCTGAAAAAAAGACCCTTTTACCACGCGTCATCGCCGGACAGTCGCCACATGGCATCGCCGTTCCATCCTCCCAAAGCGTCATCGACGGACTTGATCCGGCGATCTCCAGAAGATTGCGCTGGATGCAGGCGAGAAGGCCGACCATGGCAATAGTCCCTCTGCCATCGCTACGTCGGCCGCAAAGCCCCGCCGCCACCGGACTCCACGCCTCCGCCCGGACGACTCGCCAAGGCGAAGGCCTCCACCGAGGCGAAGGCCTCTGGTCCGGGCGGCCGGACTTGAACCGGCATGGGCCAAGGCCCGAGGGATTTTAAGTCCCTTGCGTCTACCAATTCCGCCACTGCCCGGTGGAACCGGCGCAGAGCGTAGCGAGACCAAGCCCAGAGTTCCAGCGAAGAGCGCGCCCCAGCACAGTCTCTGTGCTATGCTGATCGCTGGCGTCACCATGTTGGAAGCCGGGAGGTGAGAGTGCAGAACAGGCCGAAGAGGCGCGGAGGCCGGATCGTCTTCGCAAAACCGATCATCGCGATCTTGCTGGCGCTGTCGCTCAGCTTCGGCGGCCTGGCGCCGCTCAGGGCCGAGAACGCCAGTTGGACGCCCTCCGGCTATGAGCAAACCATGCAGGCGGCCTGGGTCCTGATGGTGATCTTCTGCGGCGCGAACATGCCGGCCAATGCCGATGAGGACTCGGATGCCAGGGCCTGCGACGCCTTCTATCGTGCCAGCCTCTTCTATCTGGCAATCCTTCTGGCCTGGTCCGAGACGGATGGCGGCAGGACCCAGATCGGAACCCTTCTGCCTGACGGGACGCCGATTTTTCCTAAGCTCGATCCTAGCCTGATGTGGCTGCTGTTCGTCCTCGCCGGCAGTCTGCAGCCGAGCTGGCAGATCGTTGCAGACCCGGAAATCAAGGAACTCACCAAGACAGAGCAGGAGATCTCGGTCGCCGCCGCAGTCGCAGGCTTTGCCGCCGTCGTCTGGGCGCTGCAGTGGAACGAAGCCTACCAGCGCGCCTTGGCCGAGAACTGGACGCCCAGCGGTTATGAGGCGCATGCCCAGGCTGCTTGGGTGCTTTGGCTGATCACCTGCGGCCCACGGCTGGAAGAGTCTGCTCAGGCCCCGATCACCGCCGCGCTCTGCGCTCGGAACAAAGATGTGACGCTGCAGTTTCTGGCTGTCTTGCTGGCCCTGTCGCAGCTTCCCGAAGGCGGCGGTCAGAAGGCGCCGCTGCAGGCCTTTCCCCAGATCGACCCCAGGATCATGGCCTTCTTGGTCATGCTGTCGCCGCGGATGCAGCCGGACTGGGAGGTCGTCGCCAACCCCGATATCGAGCGCATTCCCGAGATCATGCGCCCGCAGGTGATCGATGCCGTCTCCAACGCCTATGGCACCATGCAAAGGCTCCTGATTGCGCAGGCCTTGCCACCGGCGCCGGAGGTCATCTTCTTGGATGAGCCGACTGGCACCACGGTGGCACCGAGCGCAGTCGAAGCCGCAGAAGCCGTCTCCGTCCAAGACGCTGCACCGGTGAGCCAAAGCTCAGCCGATGCGGCGGCGGATGTCCAGATCGGACCGGAGGGAGACTCGCGGCCCGCTACTGCGGATTGACGCAGTCGACGGGGGCGGTGCGCATGAAGGTGACGACATCGATCAGTTCGGTCGGCGGCATGCTGCTGCGCAGGCGGGTGGTCTCGGCATCGTCCTTGTTCAGTGCCGTAACGTAGCATTCCCGCTGCTTGTCGTTCAGTTCCACCGAGCGTTCGCCGACGCAGGCGCAGAGTTCCTCCGGCGCATCGAGGGTGGCGAAGCAGGCTTCGGCCACCTCGGCGGTCGAGGTCTCGGCCAAGGCCGAAAGATTTGAGGCCAAGAGTAGGGCGCTGCCCAAAAGCACGGCACTTTGTCAATCGCATCGTCTGGTCGTCATCGAAGGTTCCCCTTTTTACTCTTGCCCATGCAGGCGATGGACCCGACCCTCGCTCTCGTCGCCGAAGTAGACGCCGAACTGGCCGAGGCGATTTTCCTCCGCGAATCGGCGGAGGAGGGCGGTGGTCGCCGGGGCGTTCAGCCGTTCGAAGGGGAGGGCTTGGATGTCGACGAAGGCGCCCTGGCGGGGTTCGCTGGCATCGGCCATGCAGCGATAGACGACATGCGCGCTGCCGTTCTTGCGGTCCTTGTAGACCGAGAAGATGAAACCGATGACGGCTCCTCCCAAGGGCTTCGATGGTGCTGTAATCAAAGCCCTTGCTTGGCCGCTCTGTCCAGTCCGCTAGGAGATCAGTCGCGCCAAATCAGCGGCGGCAGAACCCGATCGGAATCCAACAGCATCATGTTGAAGGCGATCGACATGCGTTCTTCCTTGCCTTCGTTGGCCGGAACCGAGTGGTAGAGCCAGGCCGGGAAGACCACCAAGCGCCCCGACTGCACCTGGAAGGGATAGGAGGAGACGTTACTGGCGGCAGGGCGCTCGGCATTGGGGCGAATGGGAAAGTTCTGCTGGCGCGGCTCGTGGAAGGTGATGGCGTTGGCGCTCTTGGGTGCCTTCACATAGTAGACGGCCGCCAACCAGTTGTTCGGATGGTTGTGCGCCACATGCGAGATACCGGGTTTGTTGATGTTGGCCCAGCAGCCGGTGATCGCCCAGCCTTGGTGCTGAACCTTCAGCTTCTCGATGGTCTGCTCGATCGCCGCGCTGTAGACCTCCAGCAGCGGCTCCATCCCAGGCCTTTTATGCAGGTCGTGATGGGTGTTGATGTTCTGTCCGGGCATCGGGTTGGGCGGTAGGTCCAAGAGGTCCCAAACCAGCTTGGAGATCGCTGCGTTCAGCGGTTCGGCCTGCGCTGGATCCAGATCATAGGTGAAAAGGAAAGTGGGGAAGATCTGCAAGGGCTCGAGGGCAGTCTGGTTCATGTCCTGTTCGATCCCGATCTAGCTGCGATTCGCGGTCATGCCGGTCCACATCGGCGGCGAGACCTCTTCGGCGAGATTGCGGAAGAGCGTCTGTCCGCGCAGCAGCAGATACTCGCCGGGTCCGCCGCCGCCCTGCACCGCGTGTGGCAACCAACCCGGCATCATGATGATCTGCCCGTTGGCAAGCGGCATCGTGACCTGGCGGGCATTCAACTCGTTGGGCTCACTCACCATCGGCACGATGACCTGCGCCTGCGGTCTGGGCTCCTTCATCAAGACGCCGAACCCCGCCGGCACCGAGAGCGCCAGAATGAAGGTGAGATGCGCATTGGGCGCCTGAGTGATCGGCTCTGCCCAAATCACCGGTGCCGCTTCGCCCCAAAGAGCGGTCACGACGCAGTCCGGCTGGTGAAAGGCGGCCAGCTTCAGCGATGCGGCCGCCAGCTGCGCGATATAGGCCGTCAGACCCTGGAACGCCGATTCGGCCTGCAAGGCTGGGGGCGAGCGGCGGCGCGGGCCTTGCGGCACTTGCGTCGGGACCGCCCGCTGCACGGCCGCGACCAGCGCCTGCCGTGCCTGCGGATCGTTGGGGAGGGCTGCGGCGCGGAAGACCAGGGTCGGGAAGATTCCGACGGTCTCTTGGGCAACGAACATGGAGCAAGAATCCTATCTCAGTCGGCCGTTGACGTGCTTGGCCTGTGCCGGAGTATGACGCCAGTTCCCAGAGTCTGCGCCAGCCTTGCGCGCTGTAGCCCGGCGACCAAGTCTAGACCCAAGGCATAACCCCGGAGTGCCGCTAGCCCCTTGATCTGGATCAGCTCTGTCGCCAGGCGACTGTAGCGATCTAGATCTGGTTTGGCCTGGCCTTTCTTGGCAAACTTACCCGAGACCGCGGTGTTTCGACGAAAAGGACCTTTGCGCAGTGGCGAAAGACTGCTGGCAAAGCGAGCGTGCGCATGAAGTTGCCCAGGTTGTAGGCCAGTGCATGAAGCTGAAGCCGAGCCGCGTTGGCCTTGAAGCGTCGGCAGGATAGTCGCGTCCAACGGATCGCGTTCTTGCCCTCCCTGATGTGTTGTTCCGCCGTGCCACGCTGGTTGTAGAAGGCGACGATCCGCTCGGCGGGCCGGGACAGATTGGTGACGACGAACCCGACGCGGGGATACAACTCGCCCGGATGCCATTCCACTTTCGCCACCACGCGCCGCGCCTGGGTCCAGCTTCCAGCCCGATAGCTGAAGCTGGCGAAGTAGCGACGGACTTCCATCGGGGGCCGTCCCTTTGGGCGCCGTAGCAGGTGGGCGACGTATCCCTGGAGCACGCTGTTGGCGGGAAGCCGGATGGCGTAGCCGAAGCCCTCGGCCTCCAGATACTCGTAGATGTCCGGTGAGGCGAAGGCGGCATCGCCCCGAAAGTATCGCCGCAGCTTGCGCTCGCGATAACGCGCCACGACCGGGTCCAGCACCGCGCGCCAGCCATCGGCGCTGTGCACGTTGCCGGGTCGCAAGGCGCAGCGCTCCAGATCGCCGAGCTGGTTGAAGACAAAAAGCGGGTGATAGCAGGTGCAGCCGAAGTGGCCGTTGTAGGCCGTGCCTTCCTGTTCGCCGTGGGTGGGGCTGACCGAACTGTCCATGTCCAGGATGATCAGCTTCGGCGGTTTGCGACGATGAACGCGGTCGATCCACAGCCCGGACAGAGCGCTGAGTGCGGTGAGATTGACGTCACCCGTCAGCCATTGCGTCTCGAAACGGCCCATCTGGCTCGATGAGGCCGCACCCCGATCCGTCGCCTTGCCGCCCAATCCAACGCATCGCTGGATCGCGAGAAAGCCGCTCGGCGTCGTTGACATCCTCCTACCCGGCCAAACGCCCGACCGCTTGCCGAAGCATCCCGACGACAGCGTGCCAGCCGTTCTTGCCGCGACGACCGTCTCGCAGCGCCCCGGCCGCCATCTCTGTCAGGCCAAGCGCGTCGTCCAGTTCCCGATACGCGAGCAAGCCGCCGTCCGACGTTACCTTCGATCCATTCCAGCTTCACGCGGCGGTCGAAATCCACGCGAAGCAGCCCGTTCTTGGATTCACCCATCGGATGCACCATGAAAACCCGCTTCAATCGACACAACACCTGTAACCATGAATCAGCACCGTGGATGGCGCAACCTCAATCCCACCTGGGCAATGCGGGCTAGATCTGGTTTGGCCTGGCCTTTCTTGGCAAACTTACCCGAGACCGCGGTGTTTCGACGAAAAGGACCTTTGCGCAGTGGCGAAAGAGCAAGAGGCGGCCGCGGGCTGCAGTCATCACGGCCATCACCACCAGGACGCAGAGCCGGCCGCTGCTGGCAATTGCCACCTACACCTGTCCGATGCACCCCGAGATTCAGCAGCTGGGACCCGGCACCTGCCCGATCTGCGGAATGGCCCTGGAGCTGATGGCGCCCAGCCTGGAGGAGCGCGAGAATCCTGAGTTGACCGACTTCAAGCGCCGCTTCCTTCGCCTTGGTGTTTTCCGTTCCGCTGGTTTTCTTGGAGATGGGCAGCCACATTTTCGGCCGACCGGACTGGATTTTGCCTGGGCTCGCACAGTGGCTGCAGGTGGCCTTGGCGACGCCGGTGGTGGCCTGGTGCGGACTGACCTTCTTCGAGCGCTGCCTAGCCTCGATTCGCAGTGGCAACCTCAACATGTTCACCTTGATCGGGACCGGCACCGGGGCCGCCTGGCTCTATAGCCTCATTGCCGTGCTGTTTCCTGGCCTTTTCCCGGAGGCCTTCCGCGAGGCCGATGGGCGGGTCGGCCTCTATTTCGAGCCGGCGGCGGTAATCATCGTGCTGGTGCTGCTGGGCCAGATCCTGGAACTGAGAGCCCGTGAGCAGACCGGCGGCGCCATCCGCGCGCTTCTGGATCTGGCGCCCAAGACCGCGCGCCGCCTCGGCGATGGCGGTGACGAGGAGATCCCGCTCGAGGAGGTTACGGTCGGCGATCGGCTCAGAGTGCGGCCTGGCGAGGCAGTGCCGGTCGACGGGATGATTCTCGAGGGCAGTTCGGCTCTCGACGAGTCGATGGTGACCGGCGAATCCCTGCCGGTCTCCAAGCACAGCGGAGATGCGGTGATCGGCGGTGCCGTCAATCAGTCGGGCAGCTTCGTCATGCGGGCCGACAAGGTCGGGTCCGACACGATGCTGGCCAAGATCGTGTCGCTCGTCGCTTCGGCCCAGCGCAGCCGGGCGCCGATCCAGCGCTTGGCCGACCGCGTCGCCGGCTGGTTCGTGCCCCTGGTACTCTCGGTGGCGGCGGTGAGCTTTTTCATTTGGCTGATTTTCGGGCCGACGCCCAGCCTCGAGTTTGGCCTGGTTGCCGCCGTCACGGTCCTGATCATCGCCTGTCCCTGCGCGCTGGGTTTGGCGACGCCTATGTCGGTCATGGTGGGCGTGGGCCGCGGCGCCGAGATCGGCGTCTTGATCCGTGACGCGGAGGCCCTGGAGCGTCTGGAGAAGGTCGATGTCCTGCTGATCGACAAGACCGGTACGCTGACCGAAGGTCGCCCGGCGATGACGGCACTCCATGTCCTTGAAGGCTTCGAGCGCGAGGACCTACTGCGCAAGGCCGCCAGTCTGGAGCAGTCCAGCGAACATCCCTTGGCCAAGGCGGTCTTGACGGCGGCCAGCGAAGCCGGGCTGGCCTTGGCCAGGGTCGAGAATTTCAATGCGCCCACAGGACGTGGCGTTACCGGCTCTATCGAGGGCAGCGATGTTCTCCTCGGCAATGCCGCCCTCCTACGCGAAACTGGGGTCGAGACCGCACCTCTGGAAAGCTTGGCGGCGGAGGAGGCCGCGCGAGGTGCCATCGCGATCTTCCTCGCAGTCGACGGCAAGCCCGCCGGTATGCTGGCCATATCCGATCCGGTGAAGGAGACGACGCCGCAAGCGCTGGCCGATCTTACCGCCGAGGGTATCGAGGTGGTCATGCTGACCGGCGATGCCCAATCGACGGCAGCTGCGGTTGCCAAGCGGCTGCGGATCGTCGAGTTTCGCGCCGATGTTCTGCCGGAGGACAAGGCCAAGGCCGTCAAGGACTATCAAGAGGCCGGCATGATCGTCGCCATGGCTGGTGACGGGGTGAACGACGCACCCGCGCTCGCCGTTGCCGATGTCGGCATGGCAATGGGGACTGGCACCGATGTCGCCATGGAGTCTGCCGGCGTGACCTTGCTGCAGGGCGAACTCACGGCCATCGTGCATGCCCGCCGCCTATCGCGGGCGACCATGCGCAACATCCGCCACAACCTCTTTTTCGCCTTCGTCTACAATGCCTTGGGCGTTCCCATAGCGGCCGGCGTGCTCTATCCCTTCTTTGGGATTCTGCTGTCACCGATCATCGGCGCCGCAGCCATGGCACTCTCGTCGGTCAGCGTCATTGGCAATGCCTTACGCTTGCGCCGAGCGCGTCTCTAGCGAGGAAAGCGATGCCCAAAAACTACAGTGGCGGCTGCCTCTGCGGCCATATCACCTACAAGCTCGAGGGGAAGCCGAGCTTTCCGCATCTCTGCTCCTGCAGCCAGTGCCGCAAGTGGTCGGGTGCCTTGACCGTTGCCTGGGTGGAGTTTCCCTTGGCCGGCCTCACCTGGAACGGGCCTGGCGGCACACCGAAACTCTTCCGTTCATCGGAAAAGACAGAGCGAGGCTCCTGTCCTGAATGCGGAGCCGCGCTCTGCGCGCTTGACGATGGTTACGACAAGATCTCTTTGACCATCGCCAGTCTCGACGATCCCTCGGCGATCCCTCCCGGGAAGCAACACAGCTTCAAGAAGGCTGCGCCGGATTGGTGGAAAGTCGAAATCGAGCGGTAAGCCCGCCAGAAGGGCTTGCCTGCCTCCCTGTGAAGGGTCGTCGAGTCGATGCCGGTATCCTTGGCCACGTGGTGGAAGTTTCCGCGCAGGAAGTCTCGCTCGGCCTGGCGCTGGCGCGCCTGCATGAAGGCCTGGGTCAGGCGACTTGCGATACGGCGAAGGCCTCCGGTCGAGCGCTGCGAGGCCACGATGCGATCGGTGTCTGCGACGGTGTTGAAGTCGGGTGCTAGAAAGGTCATGGCATCCTCCTTATGTCTGCCGTGGGGTGAACTCTGGTCAGCACGGGAGGTAAGGGGGGAAGCGCCAGAGACGATGAGCGCGAGGTGGAAACTCTTGGTCAAAACAGGTGGCAGATGTCACAATTTGTTGAATTGCCTCAGCGCATCGATTTGCCACGCGTCTCCGGGCAGATGAAGACCGCGATCAATGTGAGCCCTGCTAAACCCGCATTGCCCAGGTGGGGTTGAGGTTGCGCCATCCACGGTGCTGATTCATGGTTACATATCATGGTGTTGTGTCGATTGAAGCGAGGTTTTCATGGTGCATCCGATGGGTGAATCCAAGAACGGGCTGCTTCGCGTGGATTTCGACCGCCGCGTGAAGCTGGAGTTCCCTGGATCGAAGGTAACGTCGGACGGCGGCTTGCTCGCGTATCGGGAACTGGACGACGCGCTTGGCCTGACAGAGATGGCGGCCGGGGCGCTGCGAGACGGTCGTCGCGGCAAGAACGGCTGGCACGCTGTCGTCGGGATGCTTCGGCAAGCGGTGTTCGGGCGTTTGGCCGGGTACGAGGATGTCAACGACGCCGAGCGGCTTTCTCGCGATCCAGCGATGCGTTGGATTGTCGGCGGCAAGGCGACGGATCGGGGTGCGGCCTCATCGAGCCAGATGGGCCGTTTCGAGACGCAATGGCTGACGGGTGACGTCAATCTCACCGCACTCAGCGCTCTGTCCGGGCTGTGGATCGACCGCGTTCATCGTCGCAAACCGCCGAAGCTGATCATCCTGGACATGGACAGTTCGGTCAGCCCCACCCACGGCGAACAGGAAGGCACGGCCTACAACGGCCACTTCGGCTGCACCTGCTATCACCCGCTTTTTGTCTTCAACCAGCTCGGCGATCTGGAGCGCTGCGCCTTGCGACCCGGCAACGTGCACAGCGCCGATGGCTGGCGCGCGGTGCTGGACCCGGTCGTGGCGCGTTATCGCGAGCGCAAGCTGCGGCGATACTTTCGGGGCGATGCCGCCTTCGCCTCACCGGACATCTACGAGTATCTGGAGGCCGAGGGCTTCGGCTACGCCATCCGGCTTCCCGCCAACAGCGTGCTCCAGGGATACGTCGCCCACCTGCTACGGCGCCCGAGGGGACGGCCCCCGATGGAAGTCCGTCGCTACTTCGCCAGCTTCAGCTATCGGGCTGGAAGCTGGACCCAGGCGCGGCGCGTGGTGGCGAAAGTGGAATGGCATCCGGGCGAGTTGTATCCCCGCGTCGGGTTCGTCGTCACCAATCTGTCCCGGCCCGCCGAGCGGATCGTCGCCTTCTACAACCAGCGTGGCACGGCGGAACAACACATCAGGGAGGGCAAGAACGCGATCCGTTGGACGCGACTATCCTGCCGACGCTTCAAGGCCAACGCGGCTCGGCTTCAGCTTCATGCACTGGCCTACAACCTGGGCAACTTCATGCGCACGCTAGCTTTGCCAGACCCAGTGAGCAATTGGTCGCTGACGACGCTGCGCGAGAAGCTGGTGAAAATTGGGGCAAAAGTCGCGCGTCACGGACGCTGCGTCACCTTCCAATTGGCCGAGGTCGCGCTCCCGCGCGACCTGTTCGCCGATATCCTGGATCGGATCGACCGCTTGCGACCACGGCCGACACCAGCGTGAGCCAACGCTATGCCAATCAAAACGACTTCACGACGGGAGACCTGTGCCCGGAACGCTACGAAATTGGCACTGGCCCGTGGGTTTCCGATCAGCGGCCCGTTGTCCTGGCCGTTCTGGGCCGTTTCCCAATCCCCGACGCCTCTCAGATTGCATCCCAGCAGCGACCAAGGCAATATGAACGTCGTGATCGGGCGCTACGTGGGCGATCCCGGTTAAGAACGATCGTATTTTTCCTTTTTTGCGGCTGAAAGATGCTGGGTACGGACCGGACAATAAGATCAAGTACTCGTTGGCCCAGGAATTGACCAACCGCGCCATTCTGACCCAAGTGGCAAATCGGACAAGAGGCACGATCCCTGCAAAGAACTACCTTGCTGATGTCCAAAGTCGATTTCCGAATGCACTGAGGTTGCAGCTTGTCCCGGAAGACCCTGAGCTCTGGGAGATCGAAAAGTATGAGCTGTTTCTAAAGACGCGTCGAAAAATGCTTGCAGATAGCTTGAACTCCTGGCTGGAGGGCATCGTCGAAACGAGTTCCATGGCGAGTTCCATGGATGGAAAAGTCACTCTCGAAGACTTGATTGCCAGGGGCGAAAATGAGAGCCTGGAGTTCAAAGAAACATTTCGTTGGGACGTGCGGCAGAATAGAGTCAATAAAGACCTCGAAAATGTGATTCTCAAGACCATTGCGGCCTTCTCCAACGCGCAGGGGGGGTGGTTGTTGATTGGTGTCAGTGACGACGGTGAGGTTACCGGTCTGACATGGGACTACAACTCCCTCTCGAACAGGGGAGGTGGAAAGGACGAGTTCGAGCTCCACTTGACCAACCTTGTGAAAAGGTCGTTCGGCGAGGCTTTCGCTGCTACAAAGGTCACCGTGACTTTCCCGGAGGTTTCGGGGGTCGAATGTTGCAGCGTTGAGATCAAACCGGCAAACGGGCCCACGTATCTGACAGTACCCATGAGAGGCGGCCCAGCCCAGGAAAAATTCTACGTGAGGAGCGGCAACTCTTCGCCAGAATTGCCGCCCAGCGAGGTTCAAACATACATCAGAGAGCGGTTTGTTTGATGCGCTTTACGACGTAGGCGCTGTCAGAACGGCCAATCATCCCCATCATAGAGTCTTAGCCCGCATTGCCCAGGTGGGGTTGAGGTTGCGCCACCCACGGGGCTGCTTCATGGTTACATATCATGGTGTTGTGTCGATTGAAGCGAGGTTTTCATGGTGCATCCGATGGGTGAATCCAAGAACGGGCTGCTTCGCGTGGATTTCGACCGCCGCGTGAAGCTGGAGTTCCATGGATCGAAGGTAACGTCGGACGGCGGCTTGCTCGCGTATCGGGAACTGGACGACGCGCTTGGCCTGACAGAGATGGCGGCCGGGGCGCTGCGAGACGGTCGTCGCGGCAAGAACGGCTGGCACGCTGTCGTCGGGATGCTTCGGCAAGCGGTGTTCGGGCGTTTGGCCGGGTACGAGGATGTCAACGACGCCGAGCGGCTTTCTCGCGATCCAGCGATGCGTTGGATTGTCGGCGGCAAGGCGACGGATCGGGGTGCGGCCTCATCGAGCCAGATGGGCCGTTTCGAGACGCAATGGCTGACGGGTGACGTCAATCTCACCGCACTCAGCGCTCTGTCCGGGCTGTGGATCGACCGCGTTCATCGTCGCAAACCGCCGAAGCTGATCATCCTGGACATGGACAGTTCGGTCAGCCCCACCCACGGCGAACAGGAAGGCACGGCCTACAACGGCCACTTCGGCTGCACCTGCTATCACCCGCTTTTTGTCTTCAACCAGCTCGGCGATCTGGAGCGCTGCGCCTTGCGACCCGGCAACGTGCACAGCGCCGATGGCTGGCGCGCGGTGCTGGACCCGGTCGTGGCGCGTTATCGCGAGCGCAAGCTGCGGCGATACTTTCGGGGCGATGCCGCCTTCGCCTCACCGGACATCTACGAGTATCTGGAGGCCGAGGGCTTCGGCTACGCCATCCGGCTTCCCGCCAACAGCGTGCTCCAGGGATACGTCGCCCATCTGCTACGGCGCCCAAAGGGACGGCCCCCGATGGAAGTCCGTCGCTACTTCGCCAGCTTCAGCTATCGGGCTGGAAGCTGGACCCAGGCGCGGCGCGTGGTGGCGAAAGTGGAATGGCATCCGGGCGAGTTGTATCCCCGCGTCGGGTTCGTCGTCACCAATCTGTCCCGGCCCGCCGAGCGGATCGTCGCCTTCTACAACCAGCGTGGCACGGCGGAACAACACATCAGGGAGGGCAAGAACGCGATCCGTTGGACGCGACTATCCTGCCGACGCTTCAAGGCCAACGCGGCTCGGCTTCAGCTTCATGCACTGGCCTACAACCTGGGCAACTTCATGCGCACGCTCGCTTTGCCAGACCCAGTGAGCAATTGGTCGCTGACGACGCTGCGCGAGAAGCTGGTGAAAATTGGGGCAAAAGTCGCGCGTCACGGACGCTACGTCACCTTCCAATTGGCCGAGGTCGCGCTCCCGCGCGACCTGTTCGCCGATATCCTGGATCGGATCGACCGCTTGCGACCACGGCCGACACCAGCGTGAGCCAACGCTATGCCAATCAAAACGACTTCACGACGGGAGACCTGTGCCCGGAACGCTACGAAATTGGCACTGGCCCGTGGGTTTCCGATCAGCGGCCCGTTGTCCTGGCCGTTCTGGGCCGTTTCCCAATCCCCGACGCCTCACAGATTGCATCCCAGCAGCGACCAAGGCAATATGAACGTCGTGATCGGGCGCTACGTGGGCGATCCCGGCTTAGATCGCGCCGCGGGCGAAGTCATTCTGGACGCCAATCTGATGCGACAGACAGTCGGAGCCGGCGACGGCGCGCAGTCGCCAAGGTCAAGTGGATGGCAGGACGCGGCGACAAGGGCGCCAATCCGCGCTTCGTCGTCACCTCGCTCAAGCCCAAGGACTACGCCGCCCGCACCCTCTGCGAAGAACGCGACTGCGCGCGGCGATAGGTGACCTCTTCGAAGAGGTCCCGATTGCAGTCAATATTTCCGATTGGGTCGAACGCGCGCGCCAAAATCCGGTCGGCTACTTGGAACGTCAAGCGACTGAAGTTTTCCTAACGGCATTCGGTATGGCCGAACCCGACTGCAGGAAAATATTTCTCAAGGGCGGTATTCTCATGGGCGTGGTCTATGGAAGCAATCGACGAACCGCCGACATAGACTTTTCGACCAGCCTCGAACCCGACCGCGAAATCGCCACCCGCCTCAGAATGCGCCTCGATGCTGCCTTTCCACGCGCTGCAGCCGAAATTGGCTATCCGGACTAAGGCCATCAGATAGTAGGCCGGCGAGAAGTCGTCGCCAGTCCGCTGCACCAGATAGGCTGCGCCCAGCGGCATGGTGCCGCCGAAGATCGCCATGCAGAGATTGGTGGAAATCGACAGCACGCTGGCCCGGACTCCGGCCGGAGCCACCTTGGCTTGGGTCACCGGATTGGCGGCGTAGATCCAACTGGACAGCACGGCAAAACCGACCTGGCCGAGCAGTACCAGGGTCAGGTTGCTGTGGTGCAGCAGGGAGAAGAGCGGATATGCCAGCGTAATCAGAGCCAGGTTGCCGCTGATCAGGATCGGTTTGCGGCCGATGCGGTCGGCGATAGGGGCGAGGGCGCAAGGCAGGGCGACCAGGATCAGGATGCAGAGGACATTGATGTCCATCGCCGCCTGCGAGGACATGCATGCGCTCGGTCAGGTAGGAGACGGCATAAACGAAGATCAGGTAGAAGCCCGAATTGACCCCCAGGTCAAGGCCGCCGACCCGCAGCAGATCGCGCCAATGATCGCGGAAGACGACCTTGACCGGCAATTCCTCCAGACTCTCGGCGGATTTTGGCGATTCGGGCAGGCTGCGCCGCAGCAACAAGGCCGCGAGAGCTGCCAGAAAGGGAAGGCGCCAGGCCCAGCCGTGTAGGCTGTCATCCGAGGCGATTTCACTCAGCCCGGCAGCCAGGATGGCGCCAAGGAGAAAACCTGCATTGGAGCCGGCAACCACCAGGACGGTCATGAAGCTGCGGCGCTCGGCCGGAGCATGCTCGGCGATGAAAGCCAGCGAGCCCGAGTATTCGCCGCCGGCCGACAGACCTTGGACTAGGTGTAGGGCCACCAGGATCGCGCCGGCTCACCAGTCGATTTCCGCATGTGTCGGCAGCAACCCGATGGCAACCGTGGCGCAGCCCATGGTCATCACCGAGACCACCAGCATGGGCTTGCGACCGGTCCGATCGCCTATATGGCCGAAGAGGATACCGCCCAGCGGGCGGGCCAGATAGCCGGCCGCGAAGGCGCCATAGCTGGCGATCAGCGAGCTGTAGGGATTGCTGGCCGGGAAGAAGGGCTTGCCCAGGATCGGAGCCATGTAGGCGTAGACGGCAAAGCCATACCACTCGATGGTGTTGCCGACGGCGCCGCCGATGACGATACGACGGAGACTCTGTACCGGCACGGCAGCTGTCATGCCTCCATCTCCCTTGTTTCTGCGACGGACGCACCGGACCCGACGAACGTGCTAGATGAGACGCCGAAACGCATATCTGGCCGAACCGACCGGCCCCTGGAAAGGAGTAAGCATGACTGGGCGTCTCGAGGGCAAGGTGGCAATCGTTGTGGGGGCTGGCTCCAGCGGCCCCGGGTGGGGCAATGGCAAAGCCGCGGCCGTCCTCTTTGCGCGGGAAGGCGCGCGGGTTCTCTGCGTCGACATCTCTGCCGATGCCGCTGCCGAGACCGTTGAGATCGTCACCGGAGAAGGTGGCGAGGCCTCGGCCTTCAGCGGCGATGCCAGTGAGGCCTCTGCGGTGGAGGCCATGGTCGGAGCCTGTTTGGAGCGTTACGGCCGTATCGACGTCTTGGACAACAACGTCGGCATCCTGCATCTCGGCGGCCCGCTCGAGGTCGAGCTGGAGGACTGGAACCGCATGCTGCGGCTCAACCTCACCTCGATGTTTCTCAGCTGCAAATCGGTGATCCCGGTAATGCTGCAGCAGTTCGCGCGCGAGGGGCGGGGCGGGGCCATCGTCAACATCGCTTCGATCGCCGGCATTCGCGATCTGGGCGTGACCTATCTTGCCTACAGTACGACCAAGGGCGCGGTTCTGCCCTTTACCCGCTCGATCGCCTTGCAGTACGCGCGCCAAGGTCTTCGTGCCAACACCCTGCTGCCTGGCCTGATGCACACGCCGATGGTGGTGGAGCCCCTGAAAGAGGTCTATGGCGGTACCAGTGACCTTCTAGTCGAGAAGCGCGACGCGCTCTGTCCGACCGGCAAGATGGGTGATGCCTGGGACGTCGCCTATGCGGCACTTTTCCTGGCCTCCGACGAGGCCAAGTATGTGACCGGCACGGAACTGGTGGTCGACGGCGGTCTCACTGCGCAGGTGGGGAGGGTTTCCTGAACCAGCGATAGGCCAAGGGCGCGCCGATCACGATTAGGACGATGCGCACGCTGTGATGGGTCGCGACGAAGGCGGCATCCAGGCCCAGCGCCAGGGCAATCAGGCTCATCTCGGCCAGGCCGCCCGGCGCATAGGCCAGGATCGGCGACTCCAAGGGCAGGCCGGTCGGCAGGGTGAGCAGGAAGGCGGAGGCCAGGGTGACGGCCAGCAACAGCAAGCTCAGGCCCGCCGAGCCAAGCAGCGCGCGGGCGATGAAACGTAGATCAGTATCGGCGAAGCGTGTGCCGACCGCCGAGCCGATCACCACCTGTGCCGCCGCGACCAGCTCGAAGGGTGGGGCGGCCGAGGTTAGGCCGGCCAGATGGATGCCCGCCGACAGCGCCATCGGCCCGATCAGTTGCGCCGCCGGAAGCCGCAAGAGACGGGCCAGCGGCATGCCGACGGCGGCACAGCCGGCGAGCCAAAGAAGATCTGTGAGCGGTACGGAATACGAGGGCTCTCCAGGTGCTGCACTGGCGCCGGCCTGGTAGCCTAGGAAGGCTTGAAAGCCGAAGGGCAGGATCATGACCACGAGCAGAACGCGCGAGGCATGGGTCAGGGCGATGACGCGCGGATCACCGCCCGATTGCCCGCCGACCAAGATCATCTCGGAGAGTCCGCCCGGCATGGCAGCGAAATAGCTGGTTGCCCGGTCGTAGCCGAAAAAGCGACGAAAATAGAGATAGCCAAGTAGCCCGGAAAGCGCGGTGCAGGGCAGGAGACCAGCCAGGGAGATCGACCAGAGTGGCAATTGCGCCAGCATTTCCGGGCGGAAGCCGCTGCCCAGCATCACCCCCAGGATGGCGATCATGGCGCTGCGCAGGGTCAGGGAGGCACGCACTTCCAGCCCGCATATGGCCAGGAGCGTGACCGAGATCATGGCGCCGATCATCCAGGCCAAGGGCAACTGCATCCAGACGGCCAACAGGCCGCCGAGGCCGCCGGCGACCAGGGTGAGGACGATTTTTACGGATTTGGGCATCGGGAAGGTGAGACTAATCCAGGCTGCAGAGTCCCTGCCGTTGCGATCCCGCCGATCTGCCATGCTTTGCGGCGGTCGCCACGAGAAACTAACGCCGCTCCAGCCCTTCGCCGGAGGAAATCTGGCTGGCGACCAGTCGTTCGAGCGCCCGGACGCCGGCGATGGAGTTGCCCTTGGCATCCAGTGCCGGCGACCAGACGGCAATCGAACAGACTCCGGGCACGATGGCCAGAATGCCGCCGCCGACACCGCTTTTTGCCGGCAGGCCGACACGATAGGCGAAGTCTCCGGCGGCGTCGTACAGCCCACACAGCCGCATGACGGAGAGAATGCGCCGACGTCGATCTTGGGTCTTGATCACCGGCCAGTCGCCACTGCCTTGAACCAGGAAGCGGCCGGCCCGGGCCAGCGCGCGACAGGACATGGCCAGCGAACAGCCGCGAAAATAGGCATTCAAGGTCTCGTCTGGGGGTGCCACCAGGTTGCCTTTCGCCTTCATAAGCCAGGCCATTGCGCGATTGAGATCGCCGTGCTGTGCCTCGGAGCGCCAGATCTCCTGATCGTAGAAGACGGAAGCATCGCCGCTCAGTCGCCGTATCATGTTGCGCAACTGCTGGATGTAGAGCGGAAAGCGATCGATCAAGGCGTCGACCACGACGATGGCACCGGGATTGATGAAGGGATTGCGTGGGATGCCCCGCTCCTGCGCGAGCAGGATCAGGGAGTTGAAGCTGGTGCCGGAGGGTTCGCGGCCGACACGCTGCCAAATGTCTTCGCCAAGCCACTCCAAGGCGATCGCCAGGTTGAAGACCTTGGAAACGCTTTGAATGGAGAAAGGCTCGTCGCAATCACCAACGCTGTACTCGCTGCCATCGACGAAATGCAGGCAGAGTCCGAAGCGCTCAGCTGGGACCTTTGCGAGTATCGGTATGTAGTCCGCCACCTTGCCCTCGCGCGCCAGGGGACGGACCTCGGCCGCGACCTCCTCCAGTAGGCGTTCGGTCTCGGCCCTATACGGCATCAGCTTCAGTCCTGGATCTCTTGGTCGTAAGCGCCGACCTCGGGAAAGCGGCTCAAGACTTCATCAACCGATGCGAAGATGGCTTGCATGTCCGCCTCGGACTCGAAGCTCTCGCAGACCACCACCAGGTTGGGGGTGTTGGAGGACGCGCGGATCAGGCCCCAACCGCCGCCTTTCAACTGTATGCGGGCGCCGTTGACGGTGATGACCTGATCGATGGCCTTGCCGGCGAAGGTCTCGTCCTTGGCCACCATCTCCTTCAGCACCACAGTCGCCCGCTCGACGACGTCGTACTTGATCTCGTCGGCACAGGCCGGCGACATGGTCGGTGTTGCCCAACTCTGCGGCAGATCGCGGTGGAGGTCGGCCATGCTCTTGTCCGGATTGCGGTCCAGCAGGGCGCAGATCTCGCGCGCCACCACCAGGCCGTCGTCGTATCCCTTGCCGAGCGGATCGGCGAAGAAGTAGTGGCCGGACTTCTCGAAGCCGACCAGGGCACCGATCTCCTTGACGCGGCGCTTCATGTGCGAGTGCCCGGTCTTCCAGTAGTCGGTCTTGGCGCCGGCCGCACGCAGGCTGGGATCGGCGGCGAAGAGGCCGGTCGACTTGACGTCGGCGACGAACTGAGCGCCGGGGAAGCTCTTCACCAGATCGCGCGCCAGGATGACGCCCATCTTGTCGGCGAAGATCTCTTCGCCCTCGTTGTCGACCACGCCACAGCGGTCGCCGTCGCCGTCGAAGCCCAGGCCGATGTCGGCCCCGTTCTCCAAGACGCAGTCACGGATGGCGTGCAGCATCTCCAGGGCTTCTGGATTGGGGTTGTGATGTGGGAAATTGTGGTCGAGTTCGCAGTGCAGCGGGATGACCTCGGCGCCGATCGCCTTCAAGAGCTCGGGCGCATAGTCGCTGGCGGTACCATTGCCGGTGGCACAGACGACGCGCAGCTTGCGGCCGATCTTGGTCGTACCGGCGACATCTGCCAAATAGCGCTCGCGCATATCGCCGTGAAAGTGATAGCTGCCGCCGCCGCGCGCATTCCAGGCACCGCTGAGCACGATCTCCTTCAAACGCCCCATCTCTTTGGGTCCGTGCGTCAAGGGCCGCTCGGCGCCGATCTTAACGCCGGTCCAGCCATTGGGATTGTGCGAGGCCGTCACCTGCGCCACGGCCGGCAAGTCCAGCGCAAATTGTGCGAAATAGGCCGTCGGCGAGAGCGCCAATCCGATGTCATGCACCTCGCAGCCGGCGGCCAGGAGCCCGACCATCAGCGCCTCTTTGATCGCCGGGGAGTAGGAACGATAGTCGCAGCCCACCGCGATCGCCGGCCGCAAGCCCATTTCGTGCAACTGGGTGCCGAGGCCCAGCCCCAGAGCCCTGATGCCGACCAGATTGATCTGCTCGGGGTAGCGCCAGCGCGCATCGTACTCGCGAAAGCCGGTCGGCACGATCATCGGGATCTGGGTGAACGCGGCCGTATTCGGCGTCACCTCGGCTAGCGGCTTCGGCAAGCTGTTCGACATTCCTGGCTCCGTTGCGGTGGCCCGGCCGCAAAACGGAGGCGGCCATTTCATCGGTGCGATTGACGGGGCCTGCCTTAGCAAGTCGACAGCCCAGCGGCAATGCCTCAGCGGCAGAAGGTCTGGAGGTAATCTAGGTGCCGATCGCGCCGACAGGGGACTCACGACCCGCCAGAGCGGTCCAGGCGTCAAGAGGATAACCTGAACCGCTCCTATCGTGCTGCTCCAGAAAGTCGCTGTCGAATGCGAAAGCGTCTGCTCGGAACCTGGTCTAGTGGGCGCACCAACCGCCGTCGATCTGCAAGGCAGCGCCAGTTATGGAGGCCGCCAGATCGGAACAGAGGAAGGTGCAAAGGCTGGCGCATTGATCCACGGTCACGAACTTCTTGGTCGGCTGCTCGCCCAGCTCGACGTCATGGATCACCTCCTGCTCGGTGATGCCGCGAGCCTTGGCGGTGTCCGGGATCTGCCTTTCCACCAGGGGAGTCCAGACATGACCGGGACAGATGGCATTGGCGGTGACGCCGTGCACCGCACATTCCAGAGCGACGGTCTTGGTCAGGCCGACGATGCCGTGCTTGGCCGAGACATGGGCGGTCTTGAAGGGCGAGGCGACCAAGCCACGTGCGCGGAGGCCGTGTTGATGATTCGCCCGTAGCCGTGCTCCTTCATGCTGGTGAAGACCGCGCGGGTGGTGTGGAAGGCGGCGGAGTGGTTCAAGGCGGTGATCAGGTTTTTCTCGATCGGGAACTCTTCGATCGGAGCGACGAACCGAACCCCGGCCCGAACCCCGGCGTTGTTCACCAGGATATCGATCGGGCCAAGCTGCTGGACGTTTTCGATCAGCTCCTGGATGGTCTCGGTCTGTGACAGATCGTCGTTGGGGTAACCCACCTCGCACCCGCTTTCCTCGGCTAGAATGCCGCCCGTAGGGGCTTGATCTTTTCCATCGGTTTAATACTGTGCAGCATCACCTTGGCACCCGAAAGCGCCAATCCACGCGCCATGGCGTGGCCAATTCCGCTGGACGAGCCAGTCACCAGGGCCCCCGGCCAGTCAAAAAGCTGCGGGCAAGGGTCTGCTGAAAGGCCTTGAATTCTTCTGCCATGGGGGTTTCTCCGTGTTTCGGTCACTAATTGCGCCGTCCGCTCGTCACCATCACAAAGACGAGAGGCCGCGGTGGATTCCTTTTTTGCCGCGCGCTATTGCACCGCAGCATTGGTAGACTAGACCAAGGCGTCGCATCTTTTCTATTCACAATGCTGCACTGCAGTAAAACGCGCGACCTGCGGTCGCAAGCTTTCATGCGGTCTTGCCGACGCGGCCAAGAGGCACCATTCCTTACAGAGACGAGGATGTGTCATCCATTCTCACCGTTCGACAGCAAGCAATTCGCGATGGGGCGTTACCATGATCCGCTTTGAGCGCAGACGACGCTGGTCACATAGCCTTGATGCAAGGGTGCGCAACCTGGGTGTTGCCGTGATCGGTGTGACGGGCGGCATTCTGGTTATGGTCATGCTGCTGCTCACTCAATACTTGGGTGTTCGCTAGCGAGTTATCTCTTCAAGCTGGATCGGGCCGCTATCCTCTGGTCAAACAACACCCCCAGCGATTGAAAAGAGGACCCAGGACAGTCTGAGATGGCGGATCAAGAGCAGCAGAATTTGCTTCCCAAGTCGGTGACCGGTCGAATCGGCCTGGTCATGATGCTGGCGATGTTGGCGGCCTTCGCCGGATTTCTCGGCTATCGCCTGGGCGGCGGTGGCGATCCCGAGCGTGCCGCCAACGAGGGGCGGGTGCCGATCGGCGGTCCCTTCACCTTGGTCGATTCCGCGGGGAACAGCGTGACCGAGAAAGATCTGCTCGGCCGCTATGCGATGATCTATTTCGGATACACCTATTGTCCGGACATCTGCCCGACGGCGCTGGCTTCGGCGGTGCGCGGCCTCGATCTTCTGGCCTCGGTCGATCAGACGGCAGCCCAGATGGTGGTTCCGGTCTTCATTTCCATCGACTCGGAGCGTGATACGCCAGACACGATCGGGCGCTACGTTGCGGCCTTTCATCCACGGCTTCGAGGCTTTACCGGAAGCCCGGAGCAGGTGGCCGAGGCGGCGAAGTCCTATCGGGTCTTCTATCAGAAGGTTCAGCCGGAGGACTCCAGCGACTATCTGATGGATCATGCCAGCAACATCTTCCTGATGGGACCGACCGGCGAGTACGTCACCCACTTCGCGCACAACAGCACACCGGATGTGATCTCCGAGCACCTGGAAGAAATCATCACGGGATCTCCAGCGAGCCAGCAGCCGGCTCGCCAAGGCTGATCGATCTGGCTTAGGCTCACGCGTCCTGAAACGCAGCCTGAGGAATCGCCGTGAGTCTTCTTCTCGATCGTCGTGCCGACATCACGCTATCTGCCTTTCAACGTGTTGCCTGGCAGGGTGAGGCCGTGACCCTGTCCAATATCGCCTTGGAGCGCATGACGGCGGCCCGGGCGGCCTTCCTGTCGTTGCTCGACGAGGATCCCGAGATCGTCATCTACGGTGTGACCACCGGTTACGGTCAGTATGCCTCCAGACGCCTCGATGTGGAGGAACGCAAGCTTCAGGCCAAGCGGCCGCCGGTGACCCCCATGACCTCCTTCGGCGAGCCCTTGCCGGAGCGGGTCGTGCGCGGGATCGTCCTTGCCCGCTTGACCAACTTCGTCGAGGGCCATGCTGCCATCTCGCCGGCCATCGCCGAGGCCGTCGCCGCCCTCTTGGCTCGGCCCAGGCTGCCTGAGGTGCCCTGCCTGGGAAATGGTTGCCCCGGTGAGATCCTGGCGCTCTCGCAGATCTTTGGCCACTTGGCACGGGAGGTCGAGCTGGGGGAGAAGGATTCGCTCTCGCTGATCAACGGCAGCCCCTGTGCGACGGCCCTGCTGGCCGACTCGACTTTGGCAGCAGGGCGACGCCTGGCGCTGGCGCTGGAGGTCTTTGCCTTCTCGCTGGAGGCCATCAAGGCGCCCCTGGGGCACTACGATGTCGTCCTGGAGGAGCTCTGGGAGGATCCGCATGAGGCGGCGGCCTTGCGGCGCCTGCGCGGCCTTATTGCCGGTGGAGAGACCTGCGAGCGCAGACCCTATCAAGCCCCGGTCTCCTGGCGCATTCTGCCGCGCCTTCTTGGGCAAGCCGATCGGGCCGTCTCCCAGGCCGAAGAGGCAGCGAAGATCTCACTCAAGGCCATCTCCGACAATCCGGTCTATGTTCCCCCCGATCCGCAGAATCCCCAACCCGACTCACCCTTCGGACGCATCATGTCGACCGGTGGCTATCACAATGCCAAGGCGGCGCCGGCGATGGATTCGCTGGCCGCCACCTGGGCCGATCTGGCGCTGCTGGCCGACCGCCATATCGACAAGTTGATGAACGCCGGCGTGTCGCTGCTGCCGGAGGGCTTGCGTATCGACGAGGGCTATCTGGGCTGCCTTGCCTTTGCCTCGGTCGGCTATGTCGAGCAGGCTCGCCATGCGGCCTCTCCCAGTCTGCTGCCGGCTATGGAGTCGGGCGGTTATGGACAAAACGATGTCGCCACCCCGGTATTCCTGGCCTGGCGCAAGGAAGCCGAGGCAGCCCGCTGCCTGGAAGCGGTGCTGGCCATCCTGGCGGCGGTCTGCAGTCAGGCTTTCGCCGTGAGCGATCGCAAGGCGCCACCGGCGCTCTCCAATCTGATGGCGGAGACGCGGACGCTGGTGCCGATTCTCTTGCAGCAGCGGGCCATGGGGGCGGAGGTGGAAGCTTTGGCCCAGCGCTTCAGGTCACGGGTCTTTGCCGGGGCCATCTAGCGGCAATGCGTGCCCAAAAAGCGCGATGCATGGAGAGGTAGCCGGGGGAAATCATGCTTAACTCCGAGGCAATCAGTTCGTGCACCTTGGGTAGGGCGTGGAAGGGCACCGAGGGGTAGGCGTGGTGTTCCGCGTGATAGGGCATGTTCCAGGCGAGAAAGCGGACCGCCGGGTTGGTCAAGGTGGTGCGGGTGTTGCGCCGCATGTCCGGGACCAGGGGACAGTCCCAATGCTCGGCCAGCAGATAGGCCCGCAGGAAGGGCTGGCCGAGCAGCACCGGAAAAACCCAGAACCACAGCAGCGCGATGGTGTCGAGCAGCAGCGAGCCGAGCAGAAGAAGGCCGTAGATCGAGAGCACGATGCGGGCTTCTCGGCGAATGACCGGCGCTGCCCGGCTGGTGATGAAGGTTCCGCGCAGGTGCCCCATGGCGGCCAGGACCAGGCCCAGGATCTGTGCCTTCCAATAGAGCAAGCCCGAGTGATAGGCCAGAGCCTGGCGCCAGGTCTTTGGCTTCGGCGTCATCAGCTCTGGATCCTTGATCGGATCTTGAGTGTGTGCGTGGTGGGCCAGATGGAAGGCACGAAAGTAGTTCGGCGGGAGGACCAGGGGCAGGCCGCATAGCCAGCCCAATGCACGGTTCTTCCAGGGTGTGGCGAAGGCGGTTCCGTGGACTGTCTCATGCAAAGGCGCAAAGAGGAAAATCAGGACCAGCGCTTGCAGTGGCAAGGTGAGCAGGAGCCACCAACTGCCAAGGCTGGCCCACAGCAGCAGCGAGGTCAGCACCAGCAAGCAAAGATGACCCAGAAGCCACAGGCTCGCCGGTCCGTCGCTGCGGGCGAGGAGAGGACGAAGTGTGTGCTTGTCGAGCCGTTCCCTGGCCGCTACATCCTGCGGCATGGTCATGATTCTCGATACTGCCGCCCGCAGAGGGCAGCAGCCGCTCGGGCCCATTGTGTTGGCTGCAAGCCTTGCTCTCCTTCTCTTGGGTCCAAGCACCAGCGCCGCGCAATCGACGGCCGACAGCTTGGATTCCGCCTGCCCGCTGCCTGAAGGCCGGACCGCCGCGGCCATCGTGCGCCGGGTGGAAAAGCGTCTCGACGGCAACTGGAACCTGGCGACCAGGACACTACGCCAAACCATAGCCCGCCAGCAACGCCTAGGACAGGACAGCGGTCCGGCCGAAGAATACCTTTCGACTTTGACATGCCTGCAGTCGGAGGTGGAGTCGGGCCGGCACAACGCTTTTTTGGAAGCCAATGGCGGCAGTGCCCGTCTGGCCGCAGCTTCGGTCTCTCTGGTGTCGCAGTCCCAGCCGACACAACCCATCGTCGCGCGCCTGCCCGATGCCGGCGCGCAGGCACCGGCGACCTCGGCCCCGACCGAGCTCTCCAGCCTATCCTCGGTCGCGGCAAGCGCGGCAGTCCAGCAAGCATCCCCGCCGCAGTCGGAGCCCGCGCCGATCCCGCAAAGCCAGCAGACGCCGGAGCCCGAGGCCTTTGCCTCGGCGGCATCGGCCGCACCGCAGTCGACGGCGACCAGGCAGGTGCCGCAGAACCGCGATGGCTTGATTTTGCCGGGCACGCCCGAATCCTATGCTCTACAGGGTTCCGGACAGACGGTCGGGCGCAGCATCGTGCCGGCCGTTCGCCCTTTGGATGGCAGCACACCGTTCCTGCTAAGCGGCAGCACTCAGACCTCTCTCTATCGCCAAGCGCCGCTGGCTGTGCCGCCGCGGGCGCCGAAGGAGCGCGGTTCGTCGTTCCAGGAACTGACCGCCCGCAGCGCAGCCTCCGCCCCAGTGTCGCAACCGGTGTCGCAACCAATCTCGCAGCCGGTGCAGCCGGCGCAGCAGCAGGTGGCGGCCAATCCGCCGGCGGCCAGTGCGGCAGTCGTGCAATCCAGCCAGGGTGATCCGCGCTATGTGAACAAGGCCTGCCTCTACTTCACCCGGCCCGAGCTGGAGGTGATTCGCGGCCGGGTCCATACCAACCGCTATCAGAGCGGCGCGCGGGTCTGTCATCGAGGCGCCATGTATCTCTGCGACGGCGGTCTCTGGTCGTCGCAAGGCTCTTGCAGCGCCCACCCGGATTGGCAGTCCGTGGAGAGTGCTGCTCTTGAAGCCAAACCGCGCCGTTAGGTTTGTCTCTCGTCCTCGGGGGGGCGCCACGCCACGGCGGTCAGACCAGCGAGCGCTATGTCGGCGGATGAGCGAACGTTCCGAACGCTTCGCTAGAAGAGTGCCGCATCGAAGGGCGCGAAGATCTCTCCCGGTGCGAAACCGTCACAGATATCGACCGGGCACGCCACCTCCTCCGCGGTCGGGAGGAAGAGCGTCGGGTCTTGCACGAAGTCTTCGGCGGCGTCGCTCTGCTGGGCAATGATGCCGTCCAATGTCATTTCCGAAGCGTGTGCGGTTCACCGCGATCCCCACGGCGGCGATCCCAGATCTGGGTCCGTCGGAATCCTTCGCTTGCGCTGCGTTGTCACCGTCCCGGAGCGTGAGTCCACCTTGTAGGTCGGCAGGGCCTCCTTCTCGTTCCGGCCGTCGGTCGCGAGCTCGAGGCCGTAATCGACCGTCGCAGTGTCGGCGACCGTCAGGTTGCCGCCCCACGTGGCATTGTTCAGGCGCCAGTAGGCGGATGTTCCGACGAGCGGAGAGTCGTCTGGGATCAGGTCGAAGGGGGTGTTGCCGTACTCGCCCCGCACAAGGGGATTGGCGCCGCCGTCGAGCAGCGCCGCAATCGCGGCGGCTTGGCCGTGCCTTGCAGCCGAGTGCAGCGGGGTCCAGCCCTTCTTGGTTCGTGCACCGGGATCGGCTAAGCCGTCGAGCAGCGCCGCAATCGCGGCGGCACTGTCCATCATTGCAGCCACGTGCAGCGGGGTCCAGCCATTGTAGTCCCGCGCACCGTGATAGGCGCCGTCTTCAAGCAGCGCCGCAATCGCGGCAGCATTGTCCATCACTGCAGCGAAGTGCAGCGAGGTAAAGCCATACATGCCCCGCGCACCGTGATAGGCGCCGGCCCGCAGACAGGCGCGCACATCCGCAGCGCTGGCTGTCTCGAAGAAAGCCAGGCTCTTCCAGTTTGCGCAGTCGGCCTGCGCCCGCGCGCCCGGCACGGCCAGACAGACCGCCAGCGCCGTCAAGATCGCAACGAGTCCAACCCTCACACCGGCATCCTCCCAACTTCCAACCCCGATTGCGGACAGGGGACTTTACCGGGAGCGCTTCCCGACCCGCGGCTGGTGCGACGCGGGATCCTGTCTGCCGCAACGCGAGCGTCCCTTGCAGACCCCTATCTGGCACCGCGCCGTTCTGCTGTCAAGACGGTCTTGCCCGCGCCCAGGAATGCCGCGAACGGCATCGGCCGTTTCCATCGGGTCGCAAACGCCGGCGCAAACCGCATCGCCGTTGCCCTGAAGGTCGGTTCCGCCTCGACCGTCTCCCGCGCGGACCCTGCGCGGTCGCCATGGAAGAGACGCCCGGGCGTCCCGAAGCCCCGACCTCCACCCATTCCGAACGCGAGACCTAAAAGCGTGCCCTTGTCGGATCATTGCTATTCTGGTCGTAGCTGCTGGACATCGCCGAATCCAAAGCCAGGTCCTGCGTCGCCATCGGCATGCCCACGCGGGCCATCGTGGAGCTTGCGCAGAAGAAGCCGACCTGGTTTGCAAGTGCATCCCGGGTCGCGCAAAGCCGGACCGGAGTGCCGCTTTGGAGGGTGCTCGGGGGAGTACATCCTGCGCGACGAAAAGGGCGTCCTGGTCGATGCCGTCGCGATCGCCGGCGACAGCGGTGCTGGCGACGAGGCCCACGCCAAGGCTGCCATCGAGCAGATCGGTCCTGTCGCCGATGTCGAAGGCCTCGATGTCGAATGCTGGGGCCCAAACCCTTCGGAAATCCGGGGCCGCGATCTAGTTTCCCTGGTGACTGGCGAAGCGCACGGCCTCTTCCGCCGCGCGGAAGAGGGCGCTGGCTTTCTGCTGGCATTCCCGGTGTTCGCATTCGGGGTCGCTGTCGGCGACAACGCCGGCGCCGGCCTGCACATACATCCGACCGTCCTTCACCACCGCGGTGCGCAGCGCGATACAGCTGTCCATGTCGCCATTGGCGCCGAAATAGCCGATGCAGCCGCCATAGAGGCTGCGCCGATCGGGCTCCAGTTCCTCGATGATCTCCATGGCGCGAACCTTCGGCGCGCCTGAGAGGGTGCCGGCCGGGAAGCCGGCGATCAGGGCGTCGATGGCCTCGAAGCCCTCGCGCAAGCGCCCCTCGACGTTGGAGACGATGTGCATGACGTGGCTATAGCGCTCGATCACGAACTGCTCGGTCACTCGGACACTGCGTAGCGCGGAGACTCGGCCAACGTCGTTGCGCCCCAGATCCAGAAGCATGAGGTGCTCGGCCAGCTCCTTGGGATCGGACAGCAGTTCCTCCGCAAGCGCGCGATCCTCGTCGCTGTCGTTGCCGCGACGCCGGGTGCCGGCCAGTGGTCTGATCGTCACCTGATCGCCGCGCAGGCGGACCAGGATCTCCGGACTGGAGGCGACGACGGAGAAGTCGCCGAAGCTGCCGTAAACCAGGAAGGGCGAAGGATTGAGCCGCCGGGCCGCTCGATAGAGCGCCAAGGGGGAAAGCTGGAAGGGTAGCGAGAAGCGCTGCGACAGCACGATCTGGAAGGCATCGCCGGCGAGAATGTAGTCCTTGGCCTTTTGCACCATGGCCTCGTACTCGGCCTGGGTGATATTGCTTTCGGCGTCGTCCGGCAGCGCATCCAGAACCTCGGCACCGGCGCGTTGCGGCGGCAAGGCACGATCGAAATCGGCCACCACATCGGCCAGGCGTTCCATGGCGCGCCCATAGGCGGCGCGGGTGGAGATCTCGTTCGTGGGCCAGACCGGCGTGCAGAGCGTGATCATGTCCTCGACCCGGTCGAAGACGGCCACCAGGGTCGGCCGCATGAAGAGGCCGTCGGGGATGTCCAGGACGGCGGGATTGTCCTCCGGCAGGCGCTCCATCAAGCGCACGGTGTCGTAGCCCATGAAGCCGATCAGGCCGGCAGCCATCGGCGGCAAGTGATCCGGCAGCTCGATGCGGCAGTCGCGGACCAGTTGGCGCAGACTGTCGAGCGGGGCTTCGTCCAAGGGCTCGAAAGCCTCGAGATCGTAGCGGGCCTTGCGATTGATCTCGGCCTTGCTGCCGCGACAGCGCCAGATCAGATCGGGGCGGGTCACGATGAAGGAATAGCGGCCGATGGTGGTGCCGCCTTCGACCGACTCGAAGAGTGCGCTGAAGGGGCGCTCGCCGCAGAGTTTCAGGTAGGCTGAAACCGGCGTCTCCAGATCGGCGACCAGACGGGTCGACAGCACCTGCGGTTTGCCAGCCTCGTAGGTGGCCGCAAAGTCGGCATGGTCGGGTAGGCTTTGCATGGCCGCGGGTCCTAGAAGCGGGAGAGCACGTACTCCAGCGCCTCTTCGTTGTAGCGCACCGGGTAGATCGCCTCGAGACTGGCGATGAAACCGGTCAGAAGGTCCTCGCGCATATCGCGGTTGAGGGCGTTCTGCAGTGCATCGAAGTCTTCGCTGTTGCTGTCGCTCGCCACCGTTTTTACTTCGGTGACCTCGGCAAGCGCGGCACCGCTCGCCACGGCCACGGCAAAGGCCTCGCCCTGCTGCTGCTGGAAGGCGGCCCGCACCAGATCGGGCATGGTCTGCAGTTGCGGCGGCGTGCGGACGCGCGACATCGGCGGCGCGCTGATCACCGGCTGGCCGAGGCTTTGCGCCGCCGCGTCGAAGGTGAGCGCGCCGTCCTCGATCTGTTGGACCAGGGCCTCGGCCTTCGCCAGGGCTTGGCGCTGCGCCTCTTCGCGTTGCCAGGTCGCCAGCACGCGCGCCTCGATATCGGCAAAGGCGCGGTCGGCGGCAGGGATGACCTCGTCTACGCGGAAGGCAAAGAAGCTGCCGTCGTTGGCCTCCTGCAGCAGGGAATCGACGCCGGGGTCGGAATCGTGAATCAGTTCCAGGAACTCCTGCGGGGCCGGAAGTTCGGCGATGGGCAGGCCGTCTTCGCCATTGCCGCGCCGATCGATAGCCTCGATCGTGCGCAGGTTCAGCCCCAACTGGTTCGCGGTCTCGTCCAGGGTAGCACCGGTGGCCAGTTCGGCGTCGACCTCGTTCACGAAGGAGACCATCGCCGTGACCGCCTTATCCATCTTCAGGTCTTCCTCGACCGAAGCCTCCACCGTCTCTGGTGCTGCGGCTTCGCGCTCCACCACCTCGGTGATCTCGATCACGTGCCAACCCAAGGGTGTCTTGGCCAGCACGATGTCGCCGGTCTTGCTGTCGGCGAAAACGGCATCGGCGAGCTGTGGCAGCAGACCTTCGACCCGGCTCTTCGGCTGTAAGCCAAGGGCTGCCGGTGCCGAGCCCTTGTGCGCGCTGGAGGCCTCGACGAGGCTCTTGCCGGCCTCGACTTCGGCCTTGGCCGCCGCAGCATCGGCTTCCGTCGGAAAGATAACCTGACGCCAGGCGCGCAACTCCGGCGATCCAAAGCTCTCTTGCTGCGCCGCTACCGCTTCGGCCAGATCTTCCGGGCCGATCTCGACGGAGTCCAGAAAGGCATCTGGGGTGATGTGCAAGAGGGTCACGCTGCGGAACTCCGGTGCCCTGAAGGAGGCTTTGCGCTCCTCGTAGAGCGCCTCGAGGGCCGCCGTGGCGGGTGCTTCCAGGGTCTCGATCGCCGGTGCCGGCAGGGTGAGATAGGAGAGGGCGCGTTCCTCTTCGCGCCAGGCGAAGATGCGCTCGCTGCCGCTGTTCGGCATCCGAGCGCCATAGACAATGGAACTCAAGATGTACTGGCGTTCCAAATCGGAGCGCACCTCGGCTTCGTACTGCTCCGGGCGAATGCCACTGTTCTGCAGGGTCGCCAGATAGCGCTGCTGGTCGAACTGACCGCGCACGTTCTGAAACTGCTGCTGCTTTGCGATACGCTCCATCACCTGTTCCAGGGCGACCGCCAGGCCGAGGTCGCTGGCCAGGCGATCCAGCAGGGCACGCTCGACCAGAACCCGCATGGCACGCTGGGCGACGCCGGTTGCCATCAGCATCTCCTGGCTCAGCGGCTGGCGCGTGCGCTGCTGTATTTGACGTGCCTCCAGCCTGAGGCGGTTCTCGTACTCCACCAGCGGGATCGAGGTGCCGTCGACGTCGGCGATCTCGTATTGAGGTTCGCTGCTGGTCACGTAGTCGCCGATGCCCCAGAGCCCGAACGAGAGGATGAGGAGACCGAAGAGCGCATAGACGGTGATGCGCACGAAAGGCGACTTGGAACGCAGATCGTCCATGGGATGTTGGCTTCACCTGTTTCAGCCCCGGCACCGCGGTGGGCGCAACTTTGGGCGAGTCCTTGGAAATTGTGGGCGCATACTAGGCGCCCGCCTGTGCTTGGGCAACGCCCAAAGATCCTGGCTTCAGGTCGCGACCTTTGGCCAGCCCACGCGGCAAACTGCACGCCCGTCTTGGCGCCATTATGGCGAACGTGATAAGGCTCGCGCCGCTCGGACGAGGGACAGCCAGGGAGATCCATAGGTCATGCGCTTGGTAGCCGGTAACTGGAAGATGAACGGATCGCCTGCTTTGATGCAGGAGTTGGTGGATGGTCTGGCCCAGCGCCTGTCCGAGCAGGCGGTCGACTGTAACGTCGCTGTCTGCCCGCCGGCGCATCTCCTGGCTGATGCAGTCCGTGTCCTGTCTTTTTCGGAAGCGTCAGCCGGCGACGGCTTGGCCATTGGTGCGCAGGATTGCAGCGACGAGGCAGGACCCGGCGCCTTCACCGGCGAGATCTCGGCCCAGATGCTGGCCGACTGCGGCTGTCGCTACGTGATCGTCGGCCACTCGGAACGACGCGAGCGGCATGGCGAGAGCAATGCCCTGGTGCGGGCCAAGGCCGAGCGGGCTTTGGCTGCCGGGCTGACACCCATCGTCTGCATCGGCGAGACGCGGGCCCAGCGCGAAGTCGGCCAGGCCGCGGCCGTGGTCAGCACGCAGCTCAGCGAAAGCCTGCCGGAGGGCTATGACGGCGAGATGGTGGTCGTCGCCTACGAGCCGGTCTGGGCTATCGGCACCGGCTTGACGGCGACGACGGCGGACATCGCCGAAATCCATGCGGCCTTGGGTCAGGTCATGGGCGCCAAGCGTGCGCCGATCCTCTACGGCGGATCGGTCAAGGCAGCCAATGCAGCCGAGATCCTGGCGACGGCCGGTGTCGACGGGGCTCTGGTCGGCGGCGCCAGCCTCAAGCCGGCCGAGTTTTTGGCCATCGTCGAGGCCGAATAAAGAGACCCATGAGCGCAGAACCTAGCCGCCTTGACCCTAAGAAGGCTTGATCGCGCGCCCCAATCTGTGAGACATCCCGCCGCCTAGCGGTCTTGGCCGCAGAGGCATTGACTGGCTGGGGCTTGCGCTCGGCGGCCGGCGACACGACTTCCGGATCGACATGAGTAACATTCTTCTGATCATCCACCTGCTGATCGCGATGGCACTTATCGGCATGGTTCTCATTCAGCGCAGTGAAGGCGGCGGTCTTGGGATCGGCGGCGGCGGTGGTGGTGGTGGCGGTATGGGCGGTTTCATGACCGGCCGCGGCACCGCCAATCTGCTGACCCGGATCACGGCCGTGCTGGCCGGCCTGTTCATGATTTCCAGCCTGGCGCTGACGATCTACTTCAATCAGGAAGTCGGCGGCAGCGGTTCGATCACCGATGGCCTGCAGCAGGATTTCCAACGCGGCCTGACCCTGCCCGAGTTGGGCGGCAGCGCGGCTGATGGTTTGACCCTGCCCAGCGTCGGCGACAGCGACAATTCAGCGCCGAAAGTGGAGTAGGACGCGGCGTCCCGCCATCCCCAAAGAAGCTGGGCGGCCCTGCGATCTGGGGGCTTGCCCAGACGCCCGGCATCTGTTGTTACTGTCCACCCATGACGCGGTTCATCTTCATCACCGGCGGCGTGGTTTCCTCCCTCGGCAAGGGCCTTTGCTCGGCCGCACTCGGCGCGCTCCTGCAGGAGCGCGGCTATCGCGTGCGCCTACGCAAACTGGATCCCTACCTCAACGTCGATCCGGGAACCATGAGCCCCTACCAGCACGGCGAAGTCTACGTCACCGACGACGGTGCCGAGACCGACCTGGACCTGGGCCACTATGAGCGCTTCACCGGCGTAGCCTCCCGCCGGGGAGACAACGTGACCAGCGGCCAGATCTACTCCAAGGTCCTGGCTCGCGAGCGACGTGGCGACTATCTGGGCGCGACCGTTCAGGTCATTCCCCACGTCACCGATGCGATTCGCGAATTCGTGACCGCGGGCGTGGACGAGGCCGACTTTGCCGTGTGCGAGATCGGCGGCACGGTCGGCGACATCGAAAGCCTGCCCTTTCTCGAGGCCATTCGCCAGCTTGGCAACGAACTGGGCTGCGAGCGTTGCCTCTTCGTGCATGTGACCCTGCTGCCCTTCATGCGTGCGGCCGGCGAGATCAAAACCAAGCCGACCCAGCACTCGGTGAAGGAATTGCAGTCGGTCGGTATCAGTCCCGATATCCTGGTCTGCCGCAGCGAGCAGCCGATCCCGGTCGAGGAGCGGCGCAAGATCGCGCTCTTCTGCAACGTGCACCCCGATTCCGTGATCCAGGCACTCGACAGCGACAGCATTTATGCGGTGCCGCGCGATTATCACGAGCAGGGCTTGGACCGGCAGGTGCTGCAGCACTTCGGCATGAAGGCACCGCAGCCCAGCCTGGCGGAATGGGACCATGTGGTAGGCCGCCTGCGCGCGCCCGACGGCTCGGTCACCATCGGCGTGGTGGGCAAGTACACCAGCCTGCTGGATGCCTACAAGTCTCTCGGCGAGGCGCTGACGCACGGCGGCATCGCCAACAACGTCAAGGTCAAGATCAACTGGCTGGACAGCCAGATCTTCGAGCGCGAGGGGCCTTTGCACGAGCTGGAGGAGGTCTCCGGCATTCTCATTCCCGGTGGCTTCGGTGAGCGCGGTACGGAAGGGAAGGTGCGGGCGGCTGGCTTCGCCCGCGAACGCCAGGTGCCCTATTTCGGCATCTGCTTCGGCATGCAGATGGCGGTGATCGAGGCGGCGCGCAGCCTGGCCGACATTGCCGGCGCCGGTTCCAGCGAGTTCGGTCCCTGCGAAATACCGCTCGTCGGTCTGTTGACCGAGTGGACCAAGGGCAACCGCGTCGAGCGCCGCAGCAGTGGCAGCGATCTCGGCGGTACCATGCGCTTGGGCGCCTATCCCTGTGCGCTGACGCCCGGCAGTAAGGTGCGCGGGATTTATGGTGAGGAGCTGATTCACGAGCGCCATCGCCATCGCTACGAGGTCAATGTGAATTACCGCGAGCAGCTGGAGGCAGTGGGCATGCGCATTTCCGGCCTCTCGCCCGATGGACAGCTGCCGGAGATCGTCGAGATGGAGGATCATCCCTGGTTCGTCGGCGTGCAGTTCCATCCGGAGCTACGCTCCAAACCCTTCGACCCGCACCCGCTGTTCACCGACTTCGTGCGCGCCGCCGTCGAGCAATCGAGGTTGATGTAGCGGCAGGGCGGTCAGCCGCTCGAGCACTGGAAGCGTCGACGGTAGTCCTGTGGCGGAACGCCCAGGGCCCGTTGGACGACCCAGCGCCTGCGCTCGTCGTCGCCGAAGCCGCAAAGGCCGGCAATGCGCTCGACCGGGAAGTCGGTGTCTTCCAGCAGGCGTCGTGCCGCCTCCATGCGCATGGCTACGACGGCCTTGGCTGGAGTCATCCCGGTCTGGACGGTGCAAAGGCGGGCGAAGTTTCGCGGGCTCATGTTGCTGCGCTCGGCCAGCGCTTCGACGCGAAGATCCTGGTCCAGATTGTCCAGCAGCCAGGCGTGCAGCTTCTCGAAGCGGTCGGAACCGTCCGCCGTTTGCCGATTCAACGCTGTGCTGAACTGCGATTGGCCGCCGGGGCGGACCATGTAGGCGACCAGCGAACGCGCCAGCGGAGAGGGCAGGGGCCTTACCCAAATCCTCGCTAACCATCGCTAAGGCCAGGTCGACGCCGGCAGTGACCCCGGCCGAGGTCCAGATCCTGCCGTCCTCGAGGTAGATCGGATCGGTCTCGACCTCGACGTCCGGATAGCTGGCAGCCAGGGCACCACAGGACTTCCAGTGCGTGACGGCCCGGCGACCGTTCAGGAGTCCGATGGCAGCCAGCAGGTAGGCTCCGGTGCAGACCGAAGCCACACGGCGGGTGCGATCCGCCAGCTGGTGGACGATGTCGGTGATTGCTGTGTCTCGGGAGGCAGCGCACGAGCCGCCACCCCCACGACAATGAAGGTATGAAGCGGCTGCCGATGCCAATGCGCAAAGGACTCGGACGCGATCGATAGATCCGTATCACTCTTGATCGATCCGCCCTCGCGGGAGAGGACGGCAGCCCGATAGACCCCCGACCTTTCGCATATCTCCGAGACGTCGTTGAAGACCTGAAGCGGCCCGGCCAAATCCAGCAGCTTGAAACCCGGATAGATCAGGAAGACCACGTCTTTAGGAGGCGTTTCGCTTCGCATCGCTTTGGCAGTTTTCGAGGGTTCTTTGTCATTTATGCCAAAGCCGGGCCGACTAGTCTGGAGACAGCTCAAGCGAAGGAGGGAGCCATGCTGAAACTGAAGCCGAACTGCGAGTGCTGTGACGTCGATCTGCCGCCTGATAGCCTCGACGCGCGGAGTTGCTCGTTCGAATGCACCTTCTGCAAGGACTGCCCGGACGACATTTTCGAGAGGATCTGTCCGAATTGTGGTGGGGAACTTCTCCGCCGGCCGATCCGCCCTGCCAAACTTCTGGCCGATTACCCGGCATCGCGTGAGCGCTTCGTCAAGGACCACTCAGAGGCGGTGCGTCGCAAGGCCAGCGCCTAGGCATTCGGCGGGAAGGTAGCACGATCATGGAAACCATCGCGGCTCTGGTCTTTGAGCGGTTCCAGATCTTGGATCGCTTCGATCCGCTGGAGTTGTTCGGTTGGCTGCCGGAGGACTTCAAGATCACTTTGGTGGGAGAAGAGGTCGGCACGGCTACCTCGCGCAGTGGGTAGCGGGTGGTCGTCGATCGCACGTTGCGGCAGTCCTGCAACTACGATCTCATTCTCGTGCCCGTTGGGCCCGGCACGCTGGTCGAAGATCGCAATGACGCCATCGAGAGTTGACTGATAGAGGCCGCCCAAAACACCGAGACCGTCATGGGCGTCTGCACCGGAAGCGCGCTTCTCGCGCGCGCCGGGCTGCTGGATTGCCGCAGGGCCACGACCAACAGGATGGATTGCCTCTGGACGCTTCCGTTCGGTCCCGAGGTCGACTGGATCGGCCGCGCGCGCTGGGTGGAGGACGGCAAGTTCTTCACCTCCTCGGGCGTATCGGCCGGCATGGACATGTGTCTTGCCGTCATCGCCCATCGTCTCGGCCGCGAAACTGAGCACCAAGTGGCCAGGCGCGCTGAATACAGCTGGCATGACGATGCCGCCTCGGACCCCTCGCGGTGGAGCACGGGATCGCCTTGGAGCCCCCCTAGGATGCCGCGTTTCAAAACATTCGATGGGGACCTTTGAAGGTGCGCCACCCGCAGCACTATGTGATCTGCCTGGCTGTTACAGTCGAGGCTGGATCATGGGGTCTTTACTGGCTGCCGCAGCGGGCATTGGCGGACGCCGGGATGCCCTCTGCCTCGCAGATCCTGGCGCCGTGAAGCGTTCCCATGATTACGCCTTCGAGTCGCCAGAGCCATGCAAGATCGATTGCCGCTGGGGCTCGCACATTCTCTCCAAGGTAGCGCGGATCGCCAACGAGATCCCGGAGTATCGGGTTGGCGCGCTCGAAGGCTTCTTTGGCACCGGCAAGGAGGATTACGGCTTCACCGGTTCCGATGCCGGCCGGATAGGCCAATATCGTACCATCGATGTATGATGCCTCGTGGCTCTTGAAAAATGCCAAGCTATCGGCCGCCTCGGCAGGTGTTCCCGTGCTGAGCTGGATCACAATTCGACCCTTTAGGGCTTCGGTGGCATCGCGTTCGGCAAACGAGGCTTTCATGGCTGTGTAGTCGCTCACACAGATCAGGAGCACCGGGCTTGCCACAACGGCGTCGGCGATGGTCGACGCAATGACTGCGCCTTCAGAGCTCAGCAGCTTATGCTTTCTCTGAAGAGCGGTTCCACACCGCCACACTTCGCTTACGCAACAGGCAACGTGCCAGTGCTGTTCCCATTGCGCCCAACCCGATCACTGCCGCTTCATTCATACTGGAACCTCAGCCTAGCGATGCACTCGTTCTTTCTACTTATGACCCTCATAGAGCACCATGAAGGTTAAACGCCCGCTTTCGCCCATCCTCAGTCAACAATCCCTTTGAGCGCCGCTGGCGTAGCCAAGCTCCTCAGGACGTTCTCGAGGTCGCTCAGGCCCATGGCATCGTCGCATTCCTTGCTGATTTTTGCCTGCATTGCAGCTCGTTCGTCACGATCGCAAGAACAGGACGCTTCAGCGGGGTGAAGAAAGGGCATTTGTCTGCGGAATGTCTTCTTGAAACGCCCATTGCGGTCGGATCGCCGGGGCCACAGGAATTCACCTGCCGTTAGCCATTCAGATTGGGTCTTGCCGTTCGGACGGAAAGCAATGATCTGCATGTCGTTCACTCCGTCGCTGCCCGACAGGATGGCCGTGCCACCGTCCTATGCAGGACTCGAAAAAGCGCCGATCCGCGCACTTGTGGTACGGCCAAAGCTGGCGTAACCCCTGCAGCCATGCAGCAAACAGATCCTCTGTCACTGCCCTTGCCACCGCCCTTCGGTGTCGGCGACCCCTTCCCGATGGCACACCTGCCCGATCACGAGGGCCTGGAACGCGATCTCTTTGGCGAAGTCAGCGGCAAACCGGCCTTGGTCATCACCTTGCCGCCGGGATTGGACGGCAGCCTGCAGGCTCTCTGGTTGGCCACCTTGCAGACGCAAGCACAGCCTATTCGCGAGCGCGAGGGTGAACTCTTCGTCATCATCGGCTGCCGACCCGAGGCTCTGCCAAACGTCGAGTTTCCGCCTGCCAAAGCCTTGGTTCTGGCCGATCCGAACAATCGCCTGGCCCTGATGCCGCCGGGTCGGGTCGGGCTTTTCCTACTGGATGCGAACCAGCGGGTCATAGGTCTCGCCAGTCCCGATCGTCCCGATCAGGCCTTGCCGCAGGCTGTCGAGCGCATGGGGCTTTGGCGGCGCTGGCGGGCAGGGAATCCGCAGGCCTCGGCGCCCGTCTTGCAGATTCCGGACCTCCTGCCGCCGGAGCTTTGCCGGCGCATCATTGCGGCCTGGCAGCAGCAACACCACGAGGGCGCGGTCTCCGCCGGCGGTAAGCAGAACTTTTACGACCCCAGCAAGAAGCGCAATCAAGAGCACATCGTCAGCGACCGCGACCTGCTGCGTGACATCACGCTTCTCCTGGTGCGGCGAATGGGGCCGGAACTGGCCAAGGTCTATGCCTACCATCTGCCCTATCGTTTCGAGAATTTTATCGTTTTAGGCTATGAGGTCGAGCGGCAGGACTTCTTCGGCCTGCACCGTGATCGCTACCGGCCGGAGCATGCGCGCCGTTTCGCCATGTCCCTGAACCTGAATGACGACTATGACGGTGGCACCCTGCGTTTTCCGGAGTACAGCGATCATCACTATCGCCCGCCGGCCGGCGGCGCCTGTATCTTCTCCTGCTCATTGTTGCACGAGGCCCTGCCGGTGACGCGCGGACGGCGCCTGGCGATGACGACCTTCATCTTGCGCGCAGAAGATGCCACGGCAGCACGCAAGCCCGACGACGCACCGCTGCAGCCGCAGAAGCTGGCCACCAGCCGATGATGATTTCCTGGAAGGTGGGTCAGCCGCTCACCCTCATGACACGGAGATTTACGCTGCGCTCCCTGGACGAGCGCGATGCCACACCGCTGCTGCTGTCATGGCTGACCGATCCTAAGCTGATGCACTACCTGGGCGGTCCTCGGCCCTTGTCCGCCGTGGCCGATCTGCGCGGCTACATCAAGCAGCACGACAACGCCCGCAAATTCTGGATCGGCATCTTTCGCGATCGGCGCCTGGTCGGGTTTCTATGGCTGGATGTCGCAATGGATGACAAGAACGCCCGCAGCCATCACTTCATCGGCGACCGCAAGCTTTGGGGCACCTCGGCCGCCTTGGAAGCGCGCGCGGCGGTCATGGACTGGCTCTTCGGCTGGGGCATGAAGCGGGTCTTCGGCACCCCGGTCACGCACTGTCGCACGGCGCTCGCCGGCTATCGCCGCCAGGGCTTTACCTACGAAGGCACCTTCAAATCGGCGATGGCGCATCCCGACGGCAATCGCTACGACATCGCCGTCTTTCGCATGCTGCCCGAGGAGTGGGCGGCACAGAAGCAATCCAAGGGTCCGCTGGGTGAACGACGGGACGGGCGCGGCGAGCCGCCGCCGCCTGCCGTCGACCTGGCACCAAAAGACAGAAACCCACAGACCTGATCTTCAAGGAGGGCAGTCAGTGACCGCCATTATCGATATCAGCGCGCGCGAAATCCTGGATTCGCGCGGCAATCCCACCGTCGAGGTCGACGTGACCCTGGAGAACGGGGCCTTCGGACGGGCCGCCGTTCCCTCCGGCGCCTCGACCGGTGCCCACGAGGCGGTGGAGCTGCGCGACGGCGACAAGGTCCGCTATGGCGGCAAGGGCGTCGCCAAGGCCGTCGCTGCAGTCAATCACGACATCTTCGAACTGCTGTCGGGTTTCGATGCGGAAGACCAGGTCGCCATCGATCTGACGATGCAGAGCCTGGACGGAACCGACAACAAGGGTTCGCTGGGGGCCAATGCGATCCTGGGCGTGTCTCTGGCGGTTGCCAAGGCAGCCGCCCAGGCCGCCGGCCTGCCGCTCTATCGCTATGTCGGCGGAACCTATGCCCGCACCCTTCCGGTGCCGATGATGAACGTCATCAATGGCGGCGCGCATGCCGACAATCCCATCGACTTCCAAGAGTTCATGATCATGCCGCTAGGTGCTGCCTCCTTCTCCGAGGGTCTGCGCATGGGAGCGGAGGTCTTTCACGCCTTGAAGGCGGCGCTGAAGCAGGCCGGCCACAGCACCAATGTCGGCGACGAAGGTGGCTTTGCGCCAAACTTCAAGTCTGCCAAAGAAGCACTTGATTTCATTCAGACCTCGATCGAATTGGCCGGCTACAAGATCGGCAGCGAGGTGGCTTTGGCCCTGGACAGCGCCTCGACCGAGTTCTATCGCGACGGCGCCTACCACATGGAGGGCGAGGGGCGGGTGCTCGACGCCGGGCAGATGACCGACTACCTGGCAGACCTCTGCCGCAACTACCCCATCATCTCGATCGAGGATGGCCTGGCCGAAGACGACTGGGCCGGATGGCAGCACCTGACCGCCAGCATCGGCGACAAGGTGCAACTGGTGGGCGACGACCTCTTCGTCACAGCGGCCAAGCGAGTCGCCTGCGGTATTGCCGAGAAGGCCGCCAATGCCGTCCTGGTCAAGGTCAATCAGATCGGCAGCCTGACCGAGACCCTGGAGACCGTCGAGCTGGTGCACAAGGCCGGCTTCCGGGCCATCATGTCGCATCGCTCGGGCGAGACCGAGGACTCGACCATCGCCGACCTGGCGGTGGCCACCAACTGCGGGCAGATCAAGACCGGCTCGCTCAGCCGCTCGGATCGCTTGGCCAAGTACAATCAGCTGCTGCGCATCGAAGAGGAGTTGGGCCCGGCCGCACTCTATGCCGGCAACACTGTGCGCCGCGGGTAACACCGGGCGGTAAAGCATGCCCAAGCGCTTGACCCGGCACTGTAAGCGGAGGCTATCATGAAGCCTATGAGATGGCTTCTGTCAGCTTTGGGCCGGCGCTTCGGGATGCTGCTGCCGCAGCTCATCGGGCTTGGGCTTTTCGCCTACTTCGCCTTCCACTTCGTGGAGGGCGAACGCGGGGTACGTGCCTATGCCAAGCTGGGACAGGACCTGAAGGCGGCCTGGACGGAGGAGGCGAGCCTGCGCCAGGACCTCGCCGACGCCCGCGCCCGCGTGGCCTTCCTGAGCGTCAATGGACTCGACCTCGACCTCTTGGAGGAGCGCGCCCAAGCCGTTCTCAATTATGCTCGGCCGGAAGAGGTCGTGGTCATCCTGCCCGACGGCGAAAGCGGCGGTTGGCAGTACGAGGGCAATTGACCGGAGGTCGCTGACCTGAAGGCAAGAGAGCTTCGCTGTCTTGTTCGTTCGGCTTGCGCTCACTATCCTGCAGTTAACGAAACTCTTTGCCGGCCACTCCCGCGCGCCGGTATGCCTGGTGAAAGGGAGAGCCGATGGCGACGAGAAGCAGCAAGAGCACGGCCAAGAAAGCCCCCGACAAGACCGGCCTGGAGAGCTACGATCGCAGCCTCATAGCGCAGCTCTATCACACCATGCTGCTGATCCGCCGTTTCGAGGAGCGCGCCGGACAGATGTACGGCATGGGCCTGATCGGCGGCTTCTGCCACCTCTACATCGGCCAGGAGGCGGTGGTGACCGGGCTGCAGGCTGCGGCCAAGCCGAGCGACACGGTGGTCACCACCTATCGCGATCACGGCCACATGCTGGCCACCGGCATGGATCCCAAGGGCGTGCTGGCCGAACTCACCGGCCGCGCCGGCGGCTACTCCAAGGGCAAGGGCGGCTCCATGCACATGTTCAGCCGCGAGAAGAACTTCTTCGGTGGCCACGGCATCGTCGGTGCCTCGGTACCGATCGGCGCCGGCATCGCCTTCGCTCACAAGTATCTGGGCGAGGAGGCCTGCTGTCTCACCTACTTCGGCGAGGGCGCGCTGAACCAAGGCCAGGTCTACGAGACCTTCAACATGGCCGCCCTCTGGCAGCTTCCCGTAATCTTCGTGATCGAGAATAATCGCTATGGCATGGGCACCTCGGTGGAGCGAGCGGCGGCGCACGCGCAGGAACTCTATCACCGCGGCCAGGCCTATGGCATTCCCGGCCAACAGGTCGACGGCATGAATGTGTTGGCGATCTATGAGGCCGGCAAGGACGTGATCGCCAAGGTCAAGGCCGGCGAGGGGCCGCATATCATGGAAATGCAGACCTACCGTTATCGCGGGCACTCCATGTCCGACCCGGCGAAGTACCGCACCCGCGAAGAGGTGCAGAAGTACCGCGGCGAGCGTGACCCCATCGAGAACCTGAAGCACCGCATCTTGGAGGCCAGGATGATGACCGAGGACGATCTGAAGGCCATGGACAAGGTGGTGAAGGAAGAGGTCGCCGATGCCGCCGATTTCGCCCAGAGCTCGCCGGAGCCAGATCCGGCCGAACTCTGGACCGAAGTTCTTGTCCACGACGTTGCTTAAGCGGCTGGAGGGAAGAGAAAGCTCATGCCGATCGAAATCCTGATGCCCGCCCTCTCGCCCACCATGACCGAAGGCAATCTGGCCCGTTGGCTCATCAAGGAGGGCGAGGAGGTATCCTCCGGCACCGTCCTCTGCGAGATCGAGACCGACAAGGCGACCATGGAGGTCGAGGCCGTCGACGAGGGCACGCTCGCCAAGATCCTGGTGCCCGAGGGCTCGGAAGGGATCGCCGTCAACACGCCGATCGCGCTCCTGGCCGTCGAGAGCGAAAGCCTGGAGCAGGCACAAGCGAACGCCGCCGCACCGCCGCCGCCTGCAGCACCTGCGCCGGCGCCCATGGTATCCGAACCCGGCGCACCACCCGTTGCAGCGCCCGAACCCGAGGCCGAATGGGAGGGTGAGACCGAGACCCACACGGTCCGCGAGGCCCTGCGCGACGCCATGGTCGAGGAGATGCGCCGCGACGAACGGGTCTTTCTGATGGGCGAGGAGGTCGCGCAGTATCAGGGCGCCTACAAGGTGAGCCAAGGCCTGCTCGATGAGTTCGGCGAACGGCGCGTGATCGACACGCCGATTACCGAGCACGGCTTTGCCGGCATGGGTGTGGGGGCCGCCATGTACGGCCTGAAGCCCATCGTCGAGTTCATGACCTTCAACTTCGCCATGCAGGCGATCGACCACATCATCAACTCGGCGGCCAAGACGCACTACATGTCCGGCGGACAGATCGCCTCTCCGATCGTCTTCCGTGGTCCCAATGGTGCCGCCGCGCGCGTCGCCGCCCAGCACTCGCAGTGCTATGCCACTTGGTACGCGCACTGCCCGGGGCTGATCGTCGTCGCGCCCTATTCGGCAGCCGATGCCAAGGGTCTTCTGAAGAGCGCGATTCGCAATCCCAATCCGGTGATCTTTTTGGAGAATGAGGTGCTCTACGGCCGCTCCTTCGAGGTGCCGAAGAGCGGCGACTGGACAGTGCCCCTAGGCAAGGCCAAGGTCCTGCGCCAGGGCAGCGACGTCACCATCACGGCTTTCTCCATCATGGTCGGTCGTGCCCTGGAGGCAGCCGAAGCGCTGGCCAAGGAGGGCATCGAGGCGGAGGTGATCGACCTGCGCACCCTGCGCCCGCTCGACACCGCGACCATCGTCGGAAGTGTGAAGAAGACCAACCGTCTGGTCTCCTGCGAGGAAGGCTGGCCCTTCGCCGGGATGGGGGCCGAGATGGCTGCCCTGATGATGGAGCAGGCCTTCGACTGGCTGGATGCGCCGGTGAAGCGTGTGCATGGCGCCGACGCGCCCATGCCCTACGCCGCCAACCTGGAGCACTTGGCGTTGCCGCAGGTCGAGAGCGTCGTGGCCGCGGCCAAAGAGGCCTGTTATCGGTAGCGGCCTCGATCGAGGCATGGAATGGACGACGCCAGGCGGTTTCACCGCCAGGCGCCGAGGAGAAAGAAGGAAGCTGACCCGTGGCGACCAACATCCTGATGCCGGCCCTCTCGCCGACCATGACCGAGGGCAATCTGGCCCGCTGGCTAAAGCAGGAGGGCGATGCGGTCGTCTCCGGAGACGTGATCTGCGAGATCGAGACCGACAAGGCCACCATGGAGGTCGAGGCCGTCGACGAGGGCACCTTGGCAAAGATCCTCATCGCCGAGGGCAGCGAGGGCGTTGCCGTTAACACGCCGATTGCCATTCTGGCCGAGAAGGGCGCAAGCCTGGAAGACGCGGTCGCAGGGGCTCCAGCGGTTGCAAGCGCTCCGGCTCCAGCTCCGGAGGCCGAAGCAGCGGCTGCGCCAGCCGCAACACCGGCCGTACGCATCTTCGCCAGTCCCTTGGCCAAGCGGATGGCCAGCCAAGCCTGCCTGGATCTGGCCAGGATCACCGGCAGCGGTCCGCACGGCCGGATCATCAAGGTCGATATCGAGGCGGCACTGGCGGCGGGCAGCGGGCAGACAACCGCTCCGGCCGCAGCGCCGGTTCCCAGCGCTGCAGCGCCTCTTGCCGCAGCAGCCACGACGCCGAGCGGACCCGGCGGAATTGCCTTTGCCGAGGCCATGCAGATACCGCACAGGGTCGAGAAGCTCTCCTCGATACGCAAGGTGATCGCCCAGCGTCTGACCCAGTCCAAGCAGCAGGTACCGCACTTCTACCTGACTGTCGACTGCGAGATCGATGCGCTTCTGAAGACCCGCAAGGAACTGAACGAGAAGCTTGCCAAGGCCAAGCGCGATGTGAAGATCTCGGTCAACGACTTCGTGGTGCGCGCCGTGGCCCTGGCGCTGACCGAGGTTCCTGCCGCCAATGCGGCCTACGATCCTGGCGGTCTGGTCTACTTCGAGCGCGCCGACGTCTCGGTCGCGGTCGCAACGCCTGCCGGACTAATCACCCCCATCGTCAAAGGTGCCGACAGCAAGGGCCTGGCCGCCATCGCGTCCGAGACCAAGGATCTCGCCGCCCGCGCCCGCGACGGCAAACTGCAGCCGGAGGAATATCAGGGCGGCACCATCTCGGTCTCCAATCTCGGCATGTTCGGCGTCAAGCAATTCGAGGCGGTGATCAATCCGCCGCAAGGCTGCATCCTTGCCGTCGGCGCCGGCAAGGAGCGTGCCGTGGTTCGCGAGAGTGCGCTGGCGATTGCAACCGTCATGTCTTGCACGCTCTCGGTCGACCACCGGGTCGTCGACGGCGCGGTGGGTGCCGAGTTTCTAGCCGCCTTCAAACGCCTGATCGAAGACCCGCTGACGATGCTGCTGTAGCGAGGGGGGCTAACTCTTGCACGGCAGACGGCTCGAAATTGGAGGCCGGTTCCTGTTTTGGGCTCTCCTGGTGGCGGTGCTTTTGGCGCCGACTGCTCGGGCCAGCCAAGAGGCAGCCGTCAATGACTTGGTTGTTACCTCTCTTCAGGCTGAGATGCGAGGCGATCTCGACTGGATCGCAGCGCATGCGAGCGAGAGAAGAATCTTGGCGCCCTATGAAGCACTGCGTTTGGCCGCTCTCTACACAGCCGCCGATAGCCTGTTCCAGGCACCGAAAGAAAACCACTGTTTCGATTTTGCAGATGCCTTTCTGGTGCTCCTCCTCCGTGCGTCCTTCGACCGACAAATACTGTCGATGTCTTTTTGGCGCTTGCTCCCTACATTGCTTTTGAGTTCGCGTCGAACGATGATGAAGCAGCCTCGATCCGCCAAGATCTGGATTTCTTGCAGTCGAAGACGGCCGAGATCGACACCGTAGTGATGGAGCCCCACGGGTTCTTGTCGCCGGCGGAATCTGCAAACTTTCGCTCGTTGTCTAGGTTTTCCGATATCCGATGGTTTTTTTGGTGGACCTGTTGTCTGGAACCACTTCCCAGACGGGAGTTTGACTGAGCACATCGCATTCGCCCGGAGATCGAAAGATGGTCGATGGACTCTCTCCGTCAACAGGGTTTTGTTCTCGCAACATCACACTGCGGCCCACCCTTGGTACAAGAAGCCGGAGCAACCACCGTCGGTTCGCAACCAGGTCCTCCGATCGTTGACGTTTTGGCTCGGAGGGGCGCCAGACCCAGACGCTTTGCTGCAACAAGTGATTCAACAGCCGGCGCCATCAAGGCGCCCCTGTCCCTATCACTCATTTGCCCGATCACTCCGAAACTAGGCGAGGAGCCCACAAGATGCCCGAAACATCCTTCGACGTGATCATCATCGGTGCGGGTCCGGGCGGCTATGTCACCGCCATCCGCGGCGCGCAGCTCGGCCTCAAGGTGGCCGTGGTGGAGCGCGCGCATCTGGGCGGAATCTGTCTGAATTGGGGCTGCATACCAACCAAGGCCCTGCTGCGCACCGCCGAGGTTTACCGAAACATGGAAGATGCCGAACACTTCGGGCTCTCGGCGGAAAAGATCGGGTTCGATATGACCAAGGTGGTGAAGCGCAGCCGCAACATCTCCGGGCGCCTGGCGAAGGGCGTCGGCATGCTCTTGAAAAGGAACAGGGTGACCGTGATCGACGGCGAGGCGACGATCCCTGCCGTCGGCAGGGTCTCGGTCGCCAAGGAGGGCAAGGCGGTCGAAGGTCATCGGGCCAAGCACATCATCGTCGCCACCGGCGCGCGCCCGCGCGTGCTGCCGGGTCTGGAAGCGGACCAGGAGCGGGTTTGGACCTACTTCGAGGCCATGGTGCCCAAGGAATTGCCCAAGCGCCTGCTGGTGATCGGCTCCGGCGCCATCGGCATCGAGTTCGCCTCCTTCTTCCACGCCCTGGGCTCCGAGGTCACTGTGGTGGAATTGCTGGAGCAGATCATGCCGATGGAAGATGCCGAGATCGCCGGCATGGCCAGAAAGCAGCTGGAGCGGCAGGGCCTCGAAATCCGCACCGGCGCCAGGGTGACCAAGTTGGACAAAGGCAAGACCATCACCGCGACGATCGAAGCCAGGGGAAAGAGCGAGACCCTGGCGGTCGATCGGGTGATCTCGGCCGTCGGCGTGGTCGGCAACATCGAAAACCTGGGCCTGGAGGCGCTGGGCGTGAAGACCGCGCAGGGTTGCATCGAGATCGACGGTCACGGTCGCACCAACCTGCCGGGCATTTACGCCATCGGCGATGTTGCCGGCCCGCCGATGCTGGCACACAAGGCCGAACACGAAGGCGTCATCTGCATCGAGGCCATCGCCGGCCTCGACAGCCACCCCCTGGACAAGCTGAAGATCCCCGGCTGCACCTACTGCCATCCGCAGGTGGCCTCCGTCGGCCTGACCGAAGCCAAGGCGAAGGCGGCCGGATACACGCTCAAGGTCGGGCGCTTTCCCTTCCTCGGTAACGGTAAAGCCATCGCACTGGGCGAGGATCAAGGCCTGGTGAAGACGATCTTCGACGCCAAGACCGGGCAATTGCTGGGTGCGCATATGGTCGGCGCCGAGGTGACGGAGCTAATCCAGGGCTTCGTCGTGGCGATGAACCTGGAGACCACCGAAGCGGATCTGATGCACACGGTTTTCCCGCATCCGACCCTCTCGGAGATGATGCACGAGAGCGTGCTCGACGCTCATGGCCGCGTGATCCACATGTGAGCGCCATGGACGCAGTTGCTTGGAGCGAGCTTGTCCCTCAATCGGGCGATCGTCATCGGCGGTGCCCTTGGCCTTGGTATCGCATTCTGGTGTGGCCTGGCACTTTCGCATCAAGCCAGCGCGGCGCGCGCGCAATCCGAGTTGCAGCGTCGCGATCACGCGACGGAGATCTTCAATCTCGCGGTCGAGCAGCTCTCCGATGAACGTTTGGAAGTTCGCCTCGCCGCGATATATACACTGGAGGCGGTCTCAGTCGATTTCAGCGACTTCTCCTTGCCGGCCATCGATGTGCTGCAGGCCTTCTTGATCGCACGCACGGCTGACCGGAGGGAAGAGGTGTCGGGACCGGATCTGAAGCTGATGATGGAGATACTGGCGGATGCCTCGCATCGCACTGCCTCGGGAAGATAGGGAGAAATTCAGGATCCGAATTCCTGGGGCCAGAATTCCGGGCGTGAACCTCGACGGAGCCGATCTCTATGAAGCCGACCTGCGCGGCACGAACTTGACGAATGCATCGCTGCGCGGTGCCGACCTCCTCGAGGCCAAGCTCAAGGGCGCTATTCTCAAGGGCGCCGATCTGACAGCCGCGCGCAACTTGACCTGGGAGCAGATCTCCCAGGCGATCATCGACGACACCACTGTTCTTCCGGAAGGCCTGAAACAGCATGCCGCAGAGTAACGATATGCAAACCCGCCTGCGCCACCCCGAGAAGGCGCACAAGCCCGACAATCCGGTCAGGCGCGGCAAGCCCAAATGGCTGCGGGTCCGGGCGCCGACCTCGCCGGAGTACGAGGCAACCAGGAAGATCGTGCGCCAGCACGGCCTCACCACGGTCTGCGAGGAAGCCGCCTGTCCCAACATCGGCGAGTGCTGGAAACTGCGTCACGCCACCATGATGATCATGGGCGAGATCTGCACCCGCGCCTGCGCCTTCTGCAACGTCGCCACCGGCAAGCCCGACGCGCTCAACCCCCTGGAGCCGATGAACGTGGCCTTGGCGGTCGAGAAGCTGGGCCTACGCCATGTCGTCATCACCTCGGTCGATCGCGACGACCTGCCGGACGGTGGCGCCGAGCACTTCGCCAAGACCATCAAGGCCATCCGCGATCTCAATGCCGAGACCACGGTCGAGGTGCTGACTCCCGATTTCCTGCGCAAGGACGGCGGCCTGGAGATCGTCATCGGGGCGCGGCCTGATGTCTTCAATCACAACCTGGAGACCGTGCCGCGGCTCTATCCGACGGTGCGCCCGGGTGCGCGCTACTTCCACTCGCTACGCCTATTGGCCGATGCCAAGCGCCTGGATGCCAACAGCTTTACCAAATCGGGGCTGATGGTCGGTCTCGGCGAATCGCGCGAAGAGGTCTTGCAGGTGATGGACGACCTGCGCTCGGCCGAGGTCGATTTCCTGACCATCGGGCAGTACCTGCAGCCGACCCCGAAGCACCACCCGGTGGAGCGCTTCGTCACGCCGGAGGATTTCCGATCCTATGAGCGTGCGGCGCTGGCCAAGGGCTTCCTGCTCTGCTCGGCCACGCCGCTGACCCGCAGCTCCTATCACGCCGATGCCGACTTTGCGAAACTGCAGAGCGCGCGCCGCGAGGCCGTGGCCGCTGCCGTGTAGCGCTGCAAGCCTGCGGACCGAGCAGGTCTCGACCTCGGGGTAATTGGCGCGGTGGGTGTCTTGTTGCGCGTTCCTCTTTGCTCTGCTCCTCGATGGTGTGCCACACGCGCTAGGCGCGGGCGGCCTCGTGGCAAGGAGTGGGGTCTCGACTGCAAGCAAGCCTCGCCAGGCCGCCTAAAGTGTGTCCTGTCGTGTGAGGCGTCCGCGCACCGAATTTCCTTTTTTGGCGTGATCGACAGGCAATTGCGTCCCTAGTGGTTTTTGAAGCTCTCTCCATCGGCCCGAAGCGATTGCGCTGGCCGCACCTCCGGCCGGACCGGCGAGCCGGTGTGCGCCATAGGCGGTCTGATCCTGCCCTAGGCAAGAGGCCGCCCAGATGTGATTATTCACGAGGTTGTTCATTCGATCCTGCTCTGAAAGGCTGAGTTTATGACAACGCAGCTTTTGCAGGAGAACCGAGTGAACATTCACCACAGCCCGTTTAACCCCGAAAGGTCGAGAATTATCGATTGCCCGTCTTGACCGCGGCGACCACCCCCGGGATGTTGCGACAGTCATGGGTGTGTCGGTGCGCGCGGTCTACAAATGGCGCAAGCGGCATCGCCAGGAAGGTCTGGCCGGGCTGAGAGATCGCTCCTCGCGCCCCTTCCAAAGCCCGACACCGACCTGTGCCGCGATCGAGGCGCGGATGCGGATGTCGGCGAGAGATGATCCGGCCTGCGGTTCCGACAGGCATATGGTACCGAAGAAGCGGCCGGCCACCAGCGGCCTTAGGTAACGCTCCTTCTGCTCCTCGTCGCCGTAAGCGACCAGCAGATTGGCGGCGCGGCGACGGTCAGCATAGGGTAGCCGGCGATGGCGACATTGGCGGCATAGAGAAGATCGCCGCGACGGCCTGGACGAGGGTAAAGGGTAGCTGCAGACCGCCCAGTTCCGCATCGAAGCCGGCGCCGAGAAATCCCGCCTCCACATAGGCGTCGAGCGCCTGCTTCACCTCCGGAATGATGTGCACCCGCTCTCCGTCGAAGCGCGGTTCTTCTGCATCGGACCTGGCGGCATGCGTCTGGAAGTGGTCTTCGGCGAGCTTTTCCGCCAGGTCGAGGATTGCGTCGAAGCTCTCTCGGGAATGCTCCCTATAGCGCGGGAAGGCGGTCAGAGACTGCGCGTCGAGTACATCGTAGAGCAGGAACGCGAGATCGCGACGGCGCAAGACATGCGGCAAGGAGGCCCCCTCAGGCGGCGCGGAAGCGCAGCACGCCGGCCTCTTCCTCGGGCGTCACCCGGCCCAAGACCGCCAGGTGATTGAGATGCGCCAGGCTCTCGCCCAAGGCGAAGAAGAGTTGATGGTCGTCGAGCTGCCGCTTGAAGAGGGCAGGGATTGTCTCATAGGCACTTAAAGGGCGGTCCCGGCAGGCCTCCTCGGCGCGGTCCAGGCGCTCGCGGTGATGTTCGACCAAGGCCCGCGCACGTGTGCTGCCGCCGAAGAAGGGGCGTCCGTGGCTGGGCAATATGAGTATCGCGTCGGTCAAGGTCCGGTCCAGGCGCTCCTGGGTTTCGATGAATGCGGTCAAGGGATCGGCCTTGTCGTTCCAGGCGTGCACCGAGACGTTGGGGCTGATCTTCGGCAGCAACTGATCGCCGGCGATGAAGATCCCGTCATTTTCGGCGAAGAGGCAAGCGTGGCCTTCGACATGGCCATGGCCGGGCACCACGGTCCAACGCCGGCCGCCGGCCTCGATCGTGCCGCCCAGTTCCAGGGTCTCGACCTTTGGCGGCGGGGCACCGCAGCGGCCGCGATAGAGGTTGCCGTGGCTGGACAGCTTGCTCGCCGTTTCGACCGTCAGGCCCTGGCGGATATAGTGAGCTCTGAGCTTCGGGCTATAGGTCGCGTCCGGCAGGTGGTAGAGCCATGAGCCGAAGGTGAACTCGATCTCGCCCATCCAGACCGGCGCCCCGGTCTCCTCGGCGAGCCAGCCGGCGAGGCCGAAGTGGTCCGGATGGTGATGGGTGACCAGCAGGCGACCGACCGGCTTGCCGGCCAGCGCTCCGGTAAAGAGTCGCTGCCAAAGACCTTTGGTCTCCTCGCTGTGGAGACCGCTGTCGACCAGGGTCCAACTCGGGCCCTCGTCCAGGACCCAGAGATTGATGTGGTCCAGTGCGAAGGGCAGGGGCATCCGCAACCAATAGAGACCGGGTGCGATCTCGGTCATATGGCCGGCTTCAGGCAGCCTTTCGCCTTGCGGAGCGGTCTGCGGAAACGCGGTGGCGAGGGTTCCGTCCATCCTGGTCACGTCCTTTCTTTCGGCTTTCGGCTGTGGTCGCGGTCAGAGCATATCCGCCTCGCATTCGCTCGTCTGCAATGCTCTAAGCCGTTGCCTGAATCTGCAAATCGTCGTCGCTGATGACTCCATCAGCTCGGGGTTTGCGCTAGATCTGTGGTGCCTTGCTGCTCTCGGCAAGGAAGGAAGAAGGGGATCATGGCTGCCGCCAAGGCCTCGGGCATCTCCTCCTGTAGGAAGTGGCCGCAGGGCAGGCCGTGCCCCTCGACCCGATCCGCCCACTTGCGCCACAAGGTCAGCGGGGTCGGCTCGGCATCGCCGATATAGTCGCGGCCCCAGAGGGTCAAGACCGGGCAGGCCAATCCGCGTCCCGCAGCACGGTCGGCCTTGTCGTATTCCCAGTCGAGCGTGGCACCGGCCCGATAGTCGGCACAGCTCGCGGCGATGACTTCCGGCTTATCGAACTGTGCCAGGTAGGCGGCGATGGCCTCGGGCGCCAAGGCATCCGGCTTGCCGGCCCAACCGCGCAGGAAGGACTCGATGATCACGCCCTTGGCGGTGGCCAGCACGGCCTCGGTCACTGCGGCCGGCTGTGCCAAAAACGGCCAGTGCCAGGCGCCGAGGGCGGCCCCGGCGTCCAGTGCCTCCCACAGCTCGATGGTCGGGACGACATCGACCGCGGCGAAGGCGATCACCCGCTCCGGATGATCCAGTGAGAGGCGATAGGCGACGCGCCCGCCACGGTCGTGCCCGGCCAGGAAGAACTGCGAAAATCCCAGATGATCCATGACCGCCAGCATGTCGGCGGCCATGCTGCGTTTGTCGTAGTGTCGGTTATCCGGATCGGGAGCCGGCCCGCGACTGGCGCCGTAGCCGCGCAGATCCGGCATCACCAGGCTGAACCGCGCGGCCAGCAATGGTGCCAGCAGGCGCCAGGTGACATGGGTCTGCGGATAGCCGTGCAGCAACAGCAGGGGCGGGCCCTTGCCGCCATGACGGAGGTAGATGCTGGAGTCTGCCAGCTCGACCCGGGTTTGTTCGAAGTCCTCGAGCATGGCCGGGAGCCTACATCAGGTCGCGGGCGATGGTCTTGCTCCAGCTGCGTCGGAATGGCTGTTCCTCGCCGACAAAGGCCTCCAGGCTATAGGCCAGGATCCAGTCCTCTCCGTCGGTGGTCAGCCGGCCCTCGACCTCGGTCCTGACCGACCAGTCGCCGCGTCGGCGGATCGCCGTCATATGCGTCTTGCCTTCGATGCTGGCCGGATCGTCCCAATCGACGGACCAGCATTCGCGCCGGATCTCCTGCCACTGCATGCCGTTGTCCGGCTGCTCGAGCAGTCCGGGCTCGTCCAGAATGTGATAGCTGCTACGCTCGGCGGTCAGGTCGCGCTCGACCCAACGGCGATCCTGGCCCTCGCTGATCTGAGGATAGGCGGGCAGGGGGTCGGCGTCTGCCGGTTCCGGCAGGTCGATCTCGACCGGGTCTTTTAGGATCGGTAGACCGAGGCGGGAGGCGGCGCCAGTGATCAGGGTCGCCGTCGCTCGCTGTGGCGGCGGCAGCACCATGGGGAAGTAGGCGGTCGAGAGCGCCAGGCGAATGCGATGGCCCTCGCGGAAGCGATAGCCGCTCTCGTCCAGCCGGATGACGATCTCGTAGAATTCGCCGGGCGCCAGCGGCGTCGGCTGGGCAGAGGAGCATCGATGGGTAAGATTGAGCACGCCCAGCGACACCCGGTGCGAGCAGCCGTCCGGATGCAGGTCTGTGAGCCGCGCGACCAGGGTTCCCACGGGGCGGTCGATGGCCACGCGCAAGGTGACCTCGGGGCGGCCGAGTATGTCGAGCGGCGCCTCAAGGGGTAGGCTGTCGAAGACCAGCGAGCCGGCATCGTCGCCGGACTGCTCGCCCGAGATCTCGGCATCGGGTTTCAGGGTAAAGAACTCGCCGCCGGCCATACCGCAGTCTTGCGGGCTGTCGATGATCCGCTGCCCGTCCATGCCGGCTTGCGGCGACAAGCGACCCTTGGAGCCCAGGTAGTATGTCGTGAGCTCGGGCGCGCCGGTCCAATCGGTGACAGCGACCCAGCGGCCCTCTTCTTCGGCGCGCCAGCGGCTCGGCCTGACGTTCTCGGAGATATAGGCGCGGTAGGAGGGGAGGGACTCGGCGCCGTTCGGCTGGCCCTTCAGCCAGCGATCCCACCAGAGGCCCGCCTCCGCAAGAAAGTCGATCCGCGGCTTGGGCCAGGCGAAGTGCGGATACTTGTGGATCCAGGGTCCATTCAGGGCTTTGGCCGGGCTGGTCAGGTTGGCGGCTGCGGCCGGCGGCGCATTGCGGTAGCCGTCGGCCCAGCCACCGATCACCAAGGCCGCTGCCTCCAAGGCATCGTAGTCCTCCGAGATCGAGCCATGCTGCCAATAGGCGTCGCGGCGTTGATGCGTGAGCCAGATATGCATCGGCGGCTCCAGGTGCTCCAGCCGCGCCAGCCAGCGCTCCTTCCAGTCCTCGCCGACCACCTCCGGATCCAAGGGGCGCGACAGGTAGGAGAGCATGTTGCTGGACCAATAGTGCTGGGCCGAGAGCTGCGCGCCGCCCTTGTAGTGTATGTCGTCGGCAAAGCGGTCCACCGTGGTGGAGAGCGCGACCACGGCCTTCAGTGTCGGCGGCCTGAGGGACGCCACCTGCAGGCTGTTGAAGCCGCCCCAGGAGATTCCCATCATGCCGACAGAGCCGTTGCACCAGGGTTGTGCGGCAATCCAGGCAATGATCTCGACCGCGTCGGCCAACTCCTGCGGTGCGTACTCGTCCTCGAAGATGCCTTCCGAATCGCCGCTGCCCCTCAGATCGACGCGCACGCCGACATAGCCGGCGGCAGCGAAGCCGGGATAGATGGCATCGTCCCGCCGGCTGGTGCCGTCGCGGCGGTGGTAGGGCAGGTACTCCAGGATCGCCGGCAGCGGCGTGATTTCGGCCTCGTGCGGCATCCAGATCCGGGCAGCCAGACGCGTCCCGTCGGCAAGTGGGATCCAGTGGGTCTCGATGATGCGGAAGCTGCGATTGTGCATGTCGGTCGGCGCACTCTTTCTTCGTTGAGACCGGTCGCTTTCAGGGTAACGCCATTCCGCTCCACCCGTGGTAGCGCGTTCTGGGGATACAGCCTTGCACGACGGTCATGTCGGCGGAGCCTGGTCGCGCCGGCCGGTAAGGGCAGTGTTTCCAACCCGGTCTCATGCTTGCTAACACTCGTCACCTGTTCGATCCGACGATGAGTGGAGGAGGGCGATGAGCGCCTCGGACCCCAGACTTGCAACCAATAGCGACGTCGATCCGGACGCCCTTGCTGCGGCGCGCCGGGATCTGGCTGCCGCATTGCGCCTGGCACATCGATTCGGCTTGAGCGAGGGGATCTGCAATCACTTCAGCTACGCTTTGCCGGGCCATAACGACCGCTTCCTGCTGAACCCTTTCGGCCGACACTGGGCGGAGATGCGGGCCAGCGATATCCTGCTTGTCGACGCTGGAGGCAAGGTCTTGGTTGGCGGCGGCGAGCCTGAGTTGACGGCGCTCTGCATCCACGCGCCGATCCACCAGCGCTGCCCCTCCGCCCGTGCCATACTGCATACCCACATGCCCTATGCCACCGCCATGACCATGCTGCAGGATCAGCGCCTGCTGCCTTTGCACCAGACTGCGCTCAGGTTTTGGAAACAGGTGGCCTACGATGAGACCTTCTCCGGCTTGGCCCAGGAGTGGAGTGAAGGCGAGCGCCTGGCCGGCGTGCTGGGAGACCGCGAAGTGCTCTTCATGGCGGGTCATGGAGTCCTGGTGACCGCGCCCGACATCGCCTTGGCCTTCGATCGCCTCTACTACCTTGAGCGGGCCTGTCAGCAGCAGGTGATCGCCATGCAGACCGGCCGGCCGCTGCGTATGATCGGCGAGAACATCGCCGGCCACACCGCCGAGCAGTATCGGGCCGGGGCCGACTACAGCCAGGCGCATTTCGCGGCCCTGAAGCGCCTGCTCGATCACGACGGCGAAGACTATGCGGCCTAGCGATCCGATCGCAAGGCTCGAGTCCCAAGCGTTGCGTGAATCGACTCATCAGATCAATGGTTTGTGGTGCGAAAGGCGGTAGGGATGCCTGGCTGGATTCTATGGATCCTTGTCGGTGTCGCCGTGCTGTATGGTGCGGCGGCCCTGTTTCTCTTCCTCATGCAGCGGCGCCTGATCTACCTCTCCAGCCGATCTTTGCCGGAAGCCGGACCGCTGGACGGACGCATGCCGGAGGATCTCGTATCGAACGCCGAAGGTGGGCCGCAATGCCGCCATTGGCTCTGGCCGCCGGCCGACGCCGACAAAGACCTGATTTTCTTGCTGCAAGGCAATGCCGGGCACATCGGCCATCGACTGGAGTGTTACGCATTCCTTGTCGAGGCCGGCTATGGTCTCTGTCTGGTCGGCTATCGCGGTTACAGCGGCAATCCCGGCACGCCGGACGAGGCCGGCCTGATCGCTGATGCTGCGGCGGCGCTCGAGGCCGTCAAAGGGCGGCTGCCGGAAGCGCCCATCGTCTTTTATGGCGAGTCCTTGGGGGCAGCGGTTGCAGTGGCCCTGGCCGCCCAGGGCGAGCGGGCGCCGATGATCCTGCACGGTCCCTTCGACAGCCTCGCCTCCTCGGCCAAGCATCGCTATCCCTGGATGATCGTGGAGCCGCTTCTGAAGGATAAGTGGGACAGCCGCTCTCGTATTGCCGAAGCATGCCAGCCGCTGCTCTGGCTGCACGGCGGCGACGATCCGATAACGCCCTGCAAGGTCGGCCGCAGGCTCTATGACGCAGCACCCGGCCCTAAGACAGCCTTTGTCCTGGATGGTGGTGGCCATCTCGACATCTACGATGATCCGGGTCCGACGAAGGCGCTCTTCGACTGGCTGGAGCGCTACGGCACGTTGAAGAGTAGGACCGAGGAGAGGAGCGTCTAGATGGCCGCGTCCCTGAATGCCTTTTCGCCTGACACGCCGCACGATGTCCTGGCGGGTGCGCTGCATGAACAGGGCTATGTGATCCTGGAAGAGCTGGCCGTCGATCTGGTGCGCCAAGCACGCGAGGAGCTGATGCCGCTGGTCGAGGCGGCACCGCTGGGGAACACTGCATTTCTGGGTGCTCGGACCAAGCGGCTGGGCGATCTCTTCCGCCATTCCAAGGCGGCGCGCCAGCTGGCCATCCACCCGACCGTGTTGGCCCTCGGTGACCGCACCTTGCTGCCGCATTGCGCGCGGTATCAATTGAATTTCTCCGGCGTCATGCATCTCCTGCCGGGGGAGCGGGCCCAAGAGCTGCATCGCGACGGTATGCTCTATCCCTTCCTGCATCCCCATCCGCCGACCCTGATGCCGACCATGTGGGCGCTCTCCGACTTTACCAAGGTCAACGGCGGCACCCGGATTGCGCCTGGGAGCCATCTCTGGGAGCATCGCCGCCGCCCGCGCGCAGAGGAGATGGTGAGCGCGATCATGCCGGCCGGATCGGTACTGATCTATACGGGTGGGATCTTTCATGGCAGCGGCCAGAACCGCGCGGAGGTGGTGCGCACCGGCCTCGCCTTGCAGTATTCGCTGGGCTGGCTGCGACAGGAGGAGAACCAGTTCCTCGCCAACCCGCCCGAGGTGGCAAAGGACTATCCCGAACGCTTGCAGCGCTTGATCGGTTACGATTTCGGCGGTCCCTACCTGGGTTTCGTGCATGGCGACGATCCCCATCGCCTGTTGGAGCCGGGTGCGGAAAACCGCGGCGAGCGCACCAACGACGCGCTCGATGCCGACGCCATGCGGATGGAGTGGCTGAAATGGGGAGATCGCGATCCGGTGCCGACCCCGCCGGACAGAGGAACGTCGGGTGGCTAGCCGTTTCCTGCCTGATCCAGATAGCGCCGAAGCTCGGTGAGGAAGGGCAGGGCCTCGGCGAAGCCTTGCGGCGGAATGCTGGTCTTCAAGGCTTGGAAGGTCGGCACCAGAGCCTGGATCGAGCGCGCATGGAGATCGCGGCCGGCGGGTGTGAGGAACACCCGCTTGGTTCTGCCGTCCTGTCCGTCGGGCGCCAGCCTGATGGCATCGCGGGCCTCCAGGCGGCCAAGCGTGTTGGTGATCGTGCCCTTGGTCACCTGAAAGACGCGGGCGAGATCGACCGGGCGCTCTCCGTCGCCCAAGCGGACCATGTGGTTGAGGACCGAGAAGTGCGGCTGCTTCAAGCCCTCGGGCATGACCGCATCGAAGCGGGCCCGGGCCAACTGCCCGATGATGCCGATCTCGTTGAAGACCTGGAATAGCAGCCGCTCCTCCGGTCCGATGGCCTCACGCTCCTTGCCGATCACCTTGGGTCTCTGGTATTTGGTTTGAGGTTGAACCATAACCTCTGTGGTTGCAGCGCTGCAAGGCCCTGTTGGTGTTTCGAATGGGCCCTATGCGCCTGCTTTCTCTTGACAGCGCGGCTTGCGGCGCGCATGTCACGGCTCTTCCTGGAAATGCGGTGGTCGGGCTTTGTTTCCGAACCGACCCGTTTGCCCCCTTGTGGGGGTGAGCCTACCGGGACAACAGGCCGGGCAAAAATGCCGGGCCACAACTCTGTCTGAAGGAGCAGCGACTGCGCCTATGTCGAAGCGTTTGAATTCCAAGCACAAGATTGACCGCCGCCTCGGCGTCAACCTCTGGGGCCGACCGAAGAGCCCCGTCAACAACCGCCCCTATGGCCCCGGGCAGCACGGCCAGCGCCGCAAGAAGCCGACCGATTTCGGTACGCAGCTGATGGCCAAGCAAAAGCTGAAGGGCTACTACGGCAACATCGGCGAGCGCCAGTTCCGTCGCTACTACAAGGAAGCGGCCAGGCGCCGCGGCGACACCGGCGAGAACCTGATCGAGCTTCTCGAGCGACGCCTGGACGCGGTCATCTACCGCGCCAAGTTCGTGCCGACCGTCTTCGCCGCCCGTCAGTTCGTGAACCACGGCCATGTCCTGGTAAACGGCACGCGCGTCACCATCCCGTCTTTCCAGGTGAAGGACGGCGACGAGATCGTCATCCGCGCCAAGAGCCGCAACCTGCCGCTGGTGCTCTCCGCCTTGGATACGCCCGATCGTGACGTTCCCGACTACATCGAGATCAACATCGGCGAGCGCCGGGCCCGCTTCGTGCAGGCACCGAAGCTGGCGGATGTGCCCTACCACGCCCGCATGGAGCCGAACCTCGTCATCGAGTACTATTCCCGGAACTAGTCAAACGTCTTGACGTTTGGGATAAGCGAACGGCGGCACGACCAAAGGGTTGGCCGCCGTTCTTTCTTTTGAGAGGCAGGCTTGGATATTGCAGCGCAGCATAGACAGGGCTAGGTCTAGCGCGATGGCGAGGTGAAGGCAGCCAGTCTCCCGATGGGGTGCGGTCGCCTTAGGTGCGGAGGCGAGAAGGTTTCATGAGCAAGTGGGTTTATGCCTTCGGTGACGGCAAGGCCGAGGGAACTGCGGCAATGCGCAACCTCTTGGGCGGCAAGGGCGCCAATCTGGCGGAGATGTCCTCAATCGGCCTACCGGTCCCGCCGGGCTTTACCATCACCACCGCCGTTTGCACCGCATACTACGATGCCGGTGAGCTCTATCCCGAAGATCTCCCTGGCCAGATCAACGCCGCCATGGCCGGTGTCGAGGGTATCGTCGGCGCCCGCTTCGGCGAAAGCGCCAATCCCCTGCTGGTCTCGGTGCGCTCCGGCGCCCGCGTCTCCATGCCCGGCATGATGGATACGATCTTGAATCTGGGCCTGAACGACGAGACGGTCCTGGGCTTGGCCAAGCACTCGGGTGATGCGCGATTCGCCTACGATTCCTATCGTCGTTTCATACAGATGTTCGCCGATGTCGTGATGGGATTGGAACACTATCGCTTCGAGGAGATCCTCGACATCGCCAAGGAAGACCGCGGTTACCGGCTGGACACCGAGCTGACGGCCGAGGACTGGCAGGCGGTGATCGCCGACTACAAACAGGCGGTCGAAGAGAGCGTCGACAAGCCCTTTCCGCAGGATCCGCGCGAACAGCTGCAGGCCGCGATCACCGCGGTCTTTGGGTCCTGGCAGAACCAGCGCGCGATCACCTATCGCAAGCTGCATGGTATCCCGGCCGACTGGGGCACTGCGGTTACCGTGCAGGCCATGGTCTTCGGCAACATGGGCGAGGACTGTGCCACCGGCGTCGCCTTCACCCGCGACCCCTCGACCGGCGAGAACCTTTTCTACGGCGAGTACCTGGTGAATGCTCAGGGCGAGGATGTGGTCGCCGGCATCCGTACGCCGCAGCTGCTCACCTTGGCTGGCAAGGCGGCCCAAGGCTCGGACCTGCCGGCGATGGAAGAGGTCATGCCGGCGGTCTTCAGCCAGCTCGATCAGGTCCGCCAGCTGCTGGAGCGGCACTACCGCGACATGCAGGATATCGAGTTCACCGTGCAGCAGGGCAAGCTCTACATGCTGCAGACGAGAGGCGGCAAGCGCACCGCTCCGGCAGCACTCAGGATCGCCGCCGAGATGGTGGAAGAAGGGCTGATCACGAAGCAGGAGGCGATCGCCCGGATCGATCCGGCCTCGCTCGACCAGCTCTTGCATCCCACGCTGGACCCTTCGGCGCCACGCAAGCTCTTCGTGCGCGGTCTACCGGCCTCGCCGGGGGCGGCTTGTGGAGTGATCGTGCTCAGTGCCGAGGAGGCCGAGCGCCGTTCGGCCGGCGGCGAAGCGGTGATCCTCTGCCGGGTCGAAACCAGCCCCGAGGACATCCATGGAATGCACGCCGCTGCCGGCATTCTGACCGCGCGCGGCGGCATGACCAGCCATGCGGCCGTGGTCGCACGCGGCATGGGGCGGGCCTGTGTGGCCGGTGCCGGCGAACTCAGGATCGATCGCGAGGCCAAGACGGTCTCGGTGCGCGGCGAGGTCCTGGAGGCCGGGCGCGAGATCACCATCGACGGCGGCACCGGCGAGGTCTTCCTGGACCGCGTGCCGACCATCGAGCCGGAACTCTCCGGCCATTTCGGCATCATCATGGGCTGGGCCGATGGGGTGCGTCGCCTGCAGGTTCGCACCAATGCCGAGACTCCACGCGATGCCAGTACGGCCCGCCAGTTCGGCGCCGAGGGCATCGGGCTCTGCCGCACCGAGCATATGTTTTTCGACGCCGAGCGCATCGTCGCCGTGCGCGAGATGATCATGGCCGAGGAGTTGGCCGGCCGTCAGCGGGCGCTGGATAAGCTGCTGCCGATGCAGCGCGCCGACTTCGTCGAGATCTTCCGCATCATGCAGGGCTTGCCGGTCACCGTGCGCCTTCTGGATCCGCCCTTGCATGAGTTTCTGCCGCACCAGCGGGCTGAGATGAAGGAAGTCGCCGCGGCGGCCGGCCTCTCGCTGGAATTCGTCCGCGCCCGCACTCTGAAGCTGACCGAGGCCAACCCCATGCTGGGCCATCGCGGTTGCCGCCTGGGGGTCACCTACCCCGAGATCTATGAGATGCAGGCCCGGGCCATCTTTGAGGCCGCAGCTGAGCTGGCCAAGGAAGAAGGCCTGACGGTGGAACCGGAGATCATGATTCCGCTGGTCTCCATCCCGGCCGAGCTGACCAGGCTGAAGGAGCGCGTGCGGCGGATTGCGGAAGAGGTGGAGGCCAATGCCGGGATCTCTCTGACCTACCTGGTCGGCACCATGATCGAGCTGCCGCGGGCCTGCCTGCTGGCCGGCGAGATCGCCGAGGCGGCCGAGTTCTTTTCCTTCGGCACCAACGATCTGACGCAGACGGCCTATGGCCTGTCGCGCGACGACGCCGGCGCCTTCCTGCCGGCCTATGAGGCCGGCGGCCTGATCGAGCGCGATCCTTTCGTGACCTTGGATCAGCAAGGCGTGGGCGAGTTGGTGAAGATCGCCGCCGAACGCGGACGCGCCGCACGGGCCGGGCTGAAGCTCGGCATCTGCGGCGAGCATGGCGGCGACCCGGCCTCGATCGCCTTCTGCGAGTCGATCGGCCTTGAGTATGTCTCCTGCTCGCCCTATCGCGTGCCGATCGCCCGTCTGGCTGCCGCCCAGGCCGCTTTGAACGGCTAGCCCGGATGTTTCACCAGTGTAACGAGATGAGAGGGATTTCAGAGCTGCGAAGGAGCCGCGCGGTGGGGAAGAATGTGACGCGTGGGACGGTCGGCCAGTCGGTGTCTGCGTTTCGGTCATCGGATCCGGTCCCTCGGTGGTGTGCGGTCGGTCGGAGCGCTGCTGGGGAGCGGTCGAGGGCAGAGCCTGGCGTGGGCGATAGGGACCTCGTCTTCGTAGTGGCAAGCGGAGGCCATGGGGATGCGGATGCGTCTGACGGAACGGGCGATCTGCGCGCCGATTTCGAGGCGTTCGTTTCGGAGAGTGGCGCAGGTGGCCCTGGCGAGTTGGGTATGTGGCAGGGCGATGCGACGCAAGGCAGCGCGTAGGACATAGGCGAAGGAGGCGAACCGGAGGCGGAGCCGATTGGCCCGCATGTTGGCAGCCGAGGTGCGGTCGGCGAAGAGGGCGCGCTGGCAGTTCTCGATGCGGGGCGAAGCCTGGCGCTACGCGCTCCCTATCGCCGCGCGCGCGGTCGCGGTCTTCGCAGAGGGGGCGCGCGTCGCAGTTTTTGGCCTTGAGCGAGGTGACGAAGCACTCTTCGACAGCCGCCGCATCGTGGCCGTAGGGTGGAACGGTCCGGCCAGCCCGGGGCGTGCTCCAGGCGGTTCGAGGCGCTCTTGCCGGCCAAGGGCGCACAGTCTGGCCGACGGGCCTCCAAACGACCCAGGACCGTGCCCGAAGCAGGATCGCCACGCAGGACGCCGCGATCGTTGCGGTCCTCGTCGCCAAGCGCGACAGCAAAGACGCTGGCCGACCGGGGTCGCCAGATCGTGAATCGCCCTCCCGGATCGGCGCCCAATAGCAGGGCCCCGGCGTTCGAGGGAAGGGCTCCACCGCCAAAGTCAGCGACACCATTGCGCCCTTCGAGGCGTGCAAAGACCATCGCTTCCGAGCTACAGTGTGTCGGCATCGTGGAATCCTTCGGATCCGGTGTCAGTGTCCGGCAGCACTCACATTTTCACCGATTCGAACCCCCCGATGCACCTGGGTCGGTGACCTATCCGGGATAGTCATGGGACGGATCATGTCACTGGGAGTGCATGGTGGGAACAGAGAAGGCAGATCTTCGGCGGGGCGTCGAGCGGCGACTCGAGTTCATCGATTTCCGCCTGTTTTGGGAGGGGCATGTGAATCGGGGCGATCCGATGGATGCATTCGGCGTTTCGGTGAACCGGGCGTCCAGCGACCTGAACCGCTACATCGGTATGGCTCCGGACAACATGGTCTACGACAAGAGCGCCCGGACCGACATCCGGGGCAGCGGGTTCCAGCCACCGTTCCTGAAGCCCGCCGCCAGCCGCTGTCTCTCTCGGCTGCGCAACGCCGCCGCCGGCATCCTGGACCGGGCTGAGGCCTGGATCGGCCAGTTCCCGTCCTGCGACGCCGCACCGACCCCCGTGCGGGGCGTCAATGCCAGGACGCCGCGTTCGGTGATCGCCGCGATCCGACGATCGGAGGCTATCGAGGTCAAGTACCAATCACTCTCGCGGCCCGAACCCCGTTGGCGCTGGATTGCCCCGCACGCGATCGGGTTCGACGGGTTCCGCTGGCACGCGCGAGCATGCTGCCTCATCGACCGAACGTTCAAGGACTTTTTGCTCTCGCCGATCGTCGAGACCCGCGGCGCCAAGCCGAGCGAGGTCGGGCCTGACGCGGACGCCGACTGGAACGAGCAGGTAACCCTGGAGATAGGGCCGCACCCGAGGCTGTCCGACACACAACAGAAAGTCATCGCCCTCGATTGCGGAATGCGCGGTGGCCGGACCGAAATCCAGGTTCGAAAAGCACTCCTCCATTACGCGCTCCGGCGCTTGGGGCTCGATACGGCCCCCCCGGCACGGCCACCACAGGACCGGCAGATCGTGTTGCCGAACGATTTGGAGGCAGCCCGGTGACCGCGCTCGAAAACATCAAGAATGGCGCAGTCGTGGAAGGTGTTGCGCCCGGGCAGGCGGTCGAGGTCGTCTCGACCGATTGGATCGGCGATCAAGCGATCGACCTGGTCTACAGAGTGCCCGGCGGTTCGCTTGCCGAGACCACACTCTACAGGGACGACGAGCATCGCCTGAAGATCGTGACACGCGGGAGGGTCTGGTCGTTCGATGCCGACGGCGCTCTGCTGCGGCTGGTGACGGAAGCCAATCGGATCGAGTTGGCGCATCACTTCGATCCGTACCTGGCCATCCACACCAGCCTGGTCGACCCTCTGCCTCATCAGATCTCCGCCGTTTATGGCGAGATGCTGCCCCGGCAGCCACTGCGGTTCTTGCTCGCCGACGATCCGGGCGCCGGCAAGACCGTCATGGCTGGCCTCCTCATCAGGGAACTGATCGCGCGCAGCGATCTGGAACGCTGCCTCGTGGTCGCGCCGGGAAGCCTGGTGGAGCAATGGCAGGACGAACTCGGCGAGAAATTCGGGCTTGAGTTCGACATTCTCACCCGCGACATGATCGAGACATCGCGTTCGGGCAATGCCTTCGACGACCGCGACCGCTTGATCGCCCGCCTCGATGTGCTGGCCCGCAACGAGGACCTTCGACAGAAGCTCGCGAGTTCGAACGAGTGGGACTTGGTCATCTGCGATGAGGCCCATCGCATGTCGGCCACCTACTTCGGTGGCGACGTGAAATACACCAAGCGCTACCAGCTCGGGCGGCAGCTGGGGCAGGTTTGCCGGCACCTCCTTCTCTTGTCGGCGACGCCGCACAACGGCAAGGAGGAGGACTTTCAGCTCTTCATGGCGCTTCTCGACGGTGACCGGTTCGAGGGCCGTTTCCGCGACGGCGTCCATTATGCCGACACCGCCGACATGATGCGCCGGCTCACCAAGGAGGAGTTGCTCCGTTTCGACGGAAGGCCTCTTTTTCCGGAACGCCGCGCCTACACCGGCAAGTACGAGCTGTCTCCCCGAGAAGCGGCCCTCTACGGCGCCGTGACCGAGTACGTCCGGACCGAGATGAACCGGGTGCGAAGGTTCGCCGATCAGGATGGACAGAAGCGCAACACTGTCGGGTTCGCGCTCCAGATCCTTCAGCGCAGACTGGCGTCGTCGCCTGCCGCCATCTACCAGTCGCTGAAACGCCGCCGCGAGCGGCTTGCGAACGAGCTCGCAGAAGCCCGCCTCGCGAGCAGGGGCGGCAGGGCCGCGTTCGAGGCAGCGGCCGTCAACGACGAGGTTCTTGGCAATATCGAAGAGTGCGGGCAGGAGGAAGTCGACCAGATCGAGGAGATGATTTCGACCGGGGCCACAACCGCCGAGACGGTCGAGCAGCTGGAAATCGAGGTGCATACCCTGAAGGGGCTGGAAACCATGGCGCTCGGTGTGCTGCGCTCCGGCCAGGATACCAAGTGGACGCAGCTCGATCGCATCCTCGACGACGACCTGATGATCGACGCCGATGGCAACCGTCGCAAGCTGATCATCTTCACCGAACCCAAGGACACCCTGTATTATCTGCTGGACAAGGTTCGCGCGCGCATCGGCAAGCCGGATGCCGTGGAAGCGATCCACGGTGGCGTGACCCGTGAGGAGCGACGCAAGGTAGTCGAGCGGTTCATGCAGGATCGCGACATGCTGGTCCTGATCGCCAATGACGCGGCAGGCGAAGGCGTGAACCTCCAGCGCGGCCATCTGATGATCAACTACGACCTGCCCTGGAATCCGAACAGGATCGAGCAGCGCTTCGGCCGCATTCACAGAATCGGACAGACCGAGGTCTGCCACCTCTGGAATCTCGTTGCCGCCGATACCCGTGAGGGCGAGGTCTACGCGCGCCTCCTCGAAAAGCTGGAAGCCGCACGCGAAGCTCTGGGCGGGCGAGTCTACGATGTGCTAGGCGCGCTGTTCGAGGGGACGGCACTCAAGGATCTGTTGTTCGAGGCCATCCAGTACGGCGAGCAGGAAGACGTGAAGGCCAGGCTCTTCAATGTCGTGGATGGAACCGTCGATCGGAACCACCTGTTGCAGCTTCTTGAGCGCCGGGCACTGACGAATGACTCCATGCCCCAGGCAAGGGTTCACGCGCTGCGCATCGAGATGGAGCGAGCGGAAGCGCAAAGGTTGCAACCACATCACGTGCAGAGCTTCTTCCTGGAGGCCTTCAAACACCTCCGCGGCCAAATCAAACGCCGTGAAGAGGGTCGCTGGGAAATCGCTCACGTTCCCATGAGCATCAGGGAACGTGACCGGCAGATCGGCTCGGGCGCGCCGATCCAGAAGAAATATGAACGCATCTGCTTCGAGAAGAGCAAGATCCATCAACAGCCTGTCGCTGCCTTCGTGTGCCCCGGGCATCCGCTCCTCGAAGCCGTCATCAGCCTGATCCGCGAGCGATACGATCATCTGACGAAGCGCGGAGCCATCCTGGTCGACGACACCGACCCAGGCGAAGATATCGCCGCGCTCTTTCTGCTTGAGCATAGCGTTCAGGACGGGCGCCCCACGGCGACCGGCAAGGCGCACATCATTTCAGAACGGCTTCAATTCGCTGCCATCGACAGCAAGGGTGAAGCGACCGATGCAGGCATTGCCCCGCACCTGAACCTGCGTCCTGCCAAACCTGAAGAGATCGCATTGGCGCAGAACCTGTTGGACGCGGATCGATTGCGAAACGACCTGGAGAAAACGGCTGTCCGGTTTGCAACGCTGGAACTGGCCCGACGCCATGTGGCCGAGGTCAAGGCGCGGCGCCTGCCCGAGATCGACAAGGTCGAACAGGCGGTGCGGGCGCGCCTCAAGAAGGAAATCAACTACTGGGATGCGCGGGCGTTCGAACTCAAGGAGGAAGAACGAGCCGGAAAGAAAGCCCGTCTGAACTGGCAGAACGCTCAACGGCGCGCAGAAGACCTGGCAGAGCGCCTGAAGCGCCGCATGGAAGTGCTGGAGCAAGAGAGGTTCATCTCGGCCCAGCCTCCACGCGTGCGCGGCGGAATGGCGGTCATTCCCCACGGATTGCTCAGAACGCTCAGCCCCACCCCGGAACTGGCCGACGCCGGGGCAAAGGGGTTTTCAGAGGATCCCGTGGCTCGCCGTGAAATCGAACTCGCCGCCATGGCCGCCGTCATCGAGGCTGAAACGGCGCTCGGGAATACGCCGACCGATGTGTCCGCCCGGAAGGTCGGCTACGACATCGAATCCTACGATCCCGAGGCAGACCGCCTTCGCTTCATCGAAGTGAAGGGGCGGATCGATGGCGCCGACACGGTCACGATCACGCGGCAAGAGGTCATCACTTCCCTGCACGAGCCCGACAGGTTCATCCTCGCGATCGTCCAGGTCAGAGACGGCTATGTCCAGGAACCTCGCTATGTGCGCAGGCCGTTCTCGCAAGAACCGGATTTCGGCGTGACCGCGATCCAGGTGAACATCGAGAACCTGCTCGAGCGCGCGGAGAAGCCAGGATGAACGGGAAAATTACCGCAATGAGCGAGGCTTTGGCCCCAAGGCGCCCTGTGGCGCGAAACCGTCGGGCGGCCGTTGAACCGGTTTCCCAAATCCACCTTTCCCTTGGTGGCTCTGGCAAGGCCGATGCCTTCGAAGCCGCTCGCAGTGCGATCCTGAAGTTCGCCGAACGCCGCGCAGGAGGAGCGCTTCCGCCAGACGCATGGGACGGAAAGTCCTTTTCGACCGATGACATCGGAGCGCGACCTATCGAGGGCATCGCGATCGACAACCCGCGTTACTGGACGCTTCGGTTCGACGATGGTGACGAAAAAGTGGCGGACCGCTCATGGGTCATTGAAACGGCCCTGGGAAAACAGGACAACGAGGGGCCTGTTCTTTTCGGCCTTCGACTGCAGTGCATCGCTCACGGCGAAAATCCCCCGTATGACCGCTCGATACCGACCTTCGCCCGCGATGTGATAGACGCATGCGACGCGCGGCTGGATAGTCGCAGGGCGACATTGACGCCTTGGCTCATCGATACGGAAGACGAAGTCGACCAGCTGGTCGATCTTCTGCGCTCGGAGACCAGAACCGCAGATGTCGTCGTCCTGTCGCTCCCGGAATACTCGAACGACTTGTCCGACGCATCGATCTCCAGCGACCGCCTCGCGCGCGGTCTCGCCGGGGCTGCTCATGTCGTGGTAATCTCGGGGCAAGCGGCATTCCAGCTCAGCGACCGTGTCGGTCGCGAATTCTCGGTCTTTCAACAAGCGGTTCGCACCTATCGGCCTGGATTCGATCCGGATACCGAATCTCCTTTCGCACACCCGCTCGACCTCGCTGGACGCATTCGAAATCGGGACGGAGGCCCGGATGCCTATTGCCGTTCCATTGCATCGGATGTCCTGCGGCGCACGGTCGAGGGACCCGATGCTCTGCGGCGGTTGCCAAGTTTCGCCGAAGCGAAACGAACGGCTGCCGAAATCCGGCGTCGGGACGCCCGGCAATCGGGGTCCTCGAACGATGAACTTCTCGCCCTCGCCGAAGAGGAAATCGAGCAACTCAAGAAGGATCTCGCGACGCAGGGACAGGAAAACAGCGCGCTTCTCGGGATTGCCGAAGCAGAGCGCGAAGGTGCCGAAGCTGAGGTTCAGCGGCTGCGGGGTACGCTCCATCATCTTCAGCAGCGGCTCCAATCGCTCGAAACCGACCGTGGCGAAGCGACGGATATACCTGTTCCGGACGACCTTGCCGAACTGGAGGACTGGGCAGAAACGCATCTGGCCGGAACCGTCGAACTTCATCACCGTGCGCTTCGGGGCGCAAAGGACTCTGAATACCAATGCACATCGGTCATCTACCAGGCCCTCTTGCTGCTGCGCGACTACTACGTTCCGATGCGCCGAAAAGGTGGATTGGAACTCAAACAGGCGTTCCTTCGGCGTTGCGAGGAACTGGGCATAGAGGAACGGTCGTCCTTCGCCGGGAAACGCGCCGGGGAACAGGGCGATACATATTTCATCAGGGTGGGGGGCCGCCGCGTCGAACTGGACCGGCACCTGAAAAAGGGCAACAGACGCGACCCACGCGATTGCTTCCGCCTCTACTTTTGCTGGGATGACACGACGAGGCAGGTTGTCGTCGGTTGGCTTCCCTCTCACCTTTCAACGCGAGCCAGCTGAATTCCCATGTCCCAACCCTACAAAAGGAAACTCATCGAGGTCGCCATTCCGCTGAAGGCCATCAATGCGGCTTCGGTGCGGGAGAAGTCGATCCGGCATGGACATCCCAGCACGCTGCATCTGTGGTGGGCGCGGCGTCCGTTGGCGGCCTGTCGGGCGGTGCTGTTTGCGCAGCTGGTGGACGATCCCTCCAGCCTGCCGGAGGCGTTTCCGACGCCCGAGGCGCAGGAGGTCGAGCGCAGGCGGCTGTTCGCGATCGTCGAGGATCTGGTGAAGTGGGAGAACTCGACCAACGAGGAGGTGCTGGATCGCGCGCGGGCCGAGATCCGGCGGTCCTGCGGCGGCGCGCTGCCGCCGGTCTGTGACCCCTTCTCGGGCGGCGGGTCGATCCCGCTGGAGGCGCAGCGGCTGGGCCTGCCCGCCCATGGGTCCGACCTGAACCCGGTCGCGGTCACGATCGGCAAGGCGATGATCGAGATCCCGCCGAAGTTCAAGGACAAGGAACCGGTCCACCCCGGCACCAGGGAGCGCCGGTTCTACCGCAATGCCGAAGGGCTGGCGGAGGACGTGAAACATTACGGCGAATGGATGCGCGAAAAGGCGTGGACGCGCATCGGGCATCTCTATCCGCGGGTGGACCTGCCGAAGGAATACGGCGGCGGCAAGGCCAATGTCATCGCCTGGCTTTGGGCGCGCACCGTGCCGAGCCCCGACCCGGCTTTTGCCGATGTGCAGGTGCCATTGGTCCGCTTCGAGCTTCGTGCTGAGTTCGAGGACCGGCAAGGAGGCCTGGATCGAGCCGTTGGTTGACCGTTTCGCCAAGACGATCACCTATCGAGTTCACACCGGCGGTAGCAAAGAGGATTGGGCCAAGGCCAATGAAGGGACCAAGGCGGGACGTGGTGCGAATTTTCGCTGCCTAATTTCTGATACGGCGATCACGCCGGACTACGTTAAGGCATCTGGCTGTGCAGGAAAAATGGGCCAAGCTTTGATTGCCATCGTTGCCGAAGGCAAAGGCGGTCGCAAGTATGTCGAGCCTTTGGCCGAACATCGCCAAAATCGCCCACGCGGCCAAACCTGACATGAAGACCTGAAAGCCCAGATTACCAGACGATATGCGAGAAATTTTGACTCAAGCGTACGGTCTTCACAACCTTTCGGCGACCTCTTCACCGACCGCCAGCTTGTTGCGCTGAACGCTTTCAGCGATCTGGTGCATGAGGCGCGGGCGCGGATTGAGGCGGACTCCCTGGCGGCGGGTCTTGTCCTCCGACCGGACACCGCTCCGCGACGGCGGCATGGGCGCAAGAGCCTACGGCGAGGCGGTGAGCGTGTATCTGGGCTTTGTCGTCGATAAATGCGCTGATTACTGGTCTTCGATCTGCACTTGGGACAGATCCCGCGAGACAATGCGGCATACCTTTGGCCGGCAGGCCATACCCATGGCGTGGGATTACGCCGAGGCAAATCCGTTTTCGAGTTCGACGGGCAACTGGACAGCAATGCGCGATTGGGTCTGGAAAGCTGTCGGCGCCTTCGTGCCCAAGGCAGAAGGAACGGAAGTGCAGCACGATGCGCAAACCCTTGTCTATCCCTCGAACGCCGCGATCTCCTCGGATCCTCCCTACTACGACAACATCGGATACGCGAACCTGTCCGACTTCTTCTTCGCCTGGATGAAACCTCTTGTTCGCCCTGTCTTTCCCGAGGCGTTCGGCGTGCTGGCGACGCCCAAATCCGAAGAACTCGTCGCAAATCCGTACCGGCACGGGGGAAAAGAGAACGCCGAGACTTTCTTCCTGCAGGGCATGAGCCGCGCGATCGCCAACATGGCGCAGCAATCGTCCGAACGCTTCCCGGCGACGATCTACTACGCCTTCAAGCAAAGCGAGATCGCGCAGGAAGGCATCAGTTCGACGGGCTGGGCCACTTTCCTGCAAGCCGTGATCGAGGCGGGTTACGCCGTGGTCGGCACATGGCCGATGCGCACCGAAATGGCCAACCGCATGAATGCCTTCGGCGCCAACGCCCTCGCCAATTCGGTCGTCCTCGTCTGCCGCAAGAAGCAGGAGACGGCGGAAACCGTCACCCGCGCAGAGTTTGTCCGGGCTCTGAAGCGTGAGCTGCCTCCGGCCATTGCCGAACTTCAGGCCGCGAACATTGCCCCGGCCGACATGCCGCAATCGGCGATCGGTCCAGGCATGGGCGCCTTCTCCCGCTACCGGGCCGTGCTGGAATCGAACGACAGTCCAATGACGGTCAAGACCGCCCTGCAGCTCATCAATGCCGAGCTCGACGACTATCTCGGAGGCATTCTAGGCGATTTCGACCCCGACACGCGCTTTGCCATCGGCTGGTTCGAACAGAACGGCATGGGCAGGGGCGATTATGGCGTGGCCGACAACCTGGCGCGCGCACGCGGTATCGCCGTCGACAGCATCGAGCGCGCGGGGATCGTCGAAAGCCGGGCGGGCAAGGTGCGCATCCTGAAGCGCGACGAGCTCGACCCGGGGTGGGAGCCGCAAACGGACACCCATCCGACGGTCTGGGAATGCCTCCAGTATCTCGTGCGCAGCCACGAGAAGGTCGGCGTCTCGTACGACACCGCGCTGTTGCTGAGAAAGATCGACGGCAAGGCCGAGGCGGTCAAAGACCTCGCCTACTGCCTCTACGACATCTGCGCCAACAAGCGGCAGGATGCGAAAGAGGCGACCGCCTACAACGGCTTGATTGCCGACTGGCCGGACCTGACCCGAGAGGCCGCCGCGATCGTCGACGTTCGCGGCACCGGCCAGACAGGCATGGATTTCTGAGGGAACGATCATGGCAAAGAGCACCCGTCAATACGTCTTCGAGGGCATGGAGCTGCTGCCGGAGGCCTTGATCCCCTTCGTCGAGAAGCGCCTGGAAAGCGCGCTGACCGGCCACTGGCAGGTTCAGGTCGTGGAGAAGCTGCCGGGGCTGAAGTCCGACGGAAAAGGCGAGATCGCCTGGGACCAGGCGGCGCTGCTGAACGCCATGGACCGTTTCTGGATGGGCGCGTTCAGATCCGTGCTCGGGCGGGCGGAGCGTTCGATCGTCAACGAGCTGGTCGATGTTCGCAACAGGCTCTCCCACAACGAGAGCTTCACCTATGACGACGCCGAGCGCGCGCTCGACAGCATGCGGCGGCTGATGGACGCGATCAGCGCGGGCGAAACCGCCGAGCAGCTTTCGAAGATGCGTGACACCATCCTGCGCACGAAGTTCACCGAGCTTCGGCGCAATGAGGAGCGACGGAAGACGGCGCGGCTGGATATCTCGGTCGAGACCGTCGGCGGCTTGCTGCCGTGGCGCGAGGTGGTCGAGCCGCACCGGGACGTGGCCACCGGCGAATTCCAGCAGGCCGAGTTCGCCGCCGACCTTGCCAAGGTCCACAACGGCAGCGCGCCATCGGAATATCGCGACCCGGCCGATTTCTTCTCCCGCACCTACCTGACGGAGGGTTTGAGCAACCTCTTGATCGGGGCCGCCAGGCGGCTGTCTGGCGCGGGTGGCGATCCGATCGTCGAGTTGCAGACCAGTTTCGGCGGCGGCAAGACCCACTCGATGCTGGCGCTCTACCACATGGTGGGCGGGACGCCGGTGGAGGAGCTGCCGGGGCTCGACCAGCTGTTGTCCAGGCACGGGCCGACCGTTCGCAGGAAGATCAAGCGTGCCGTACTGGTGGGGACGTCACGTGGCCCGCAGGACGTCGTCAGCCTGGAAGGCGGTCGGGAAATCCGCACGACCTGGGGCGATCTGGCGTGGCAGCTGGGCGGGGCCGAGGCTTTCGACACGATCGCCAGGCAGGACGCGAGCGGGATTGCGCCCGGCTCGGGTCTGCTCGAAGCGATCTTCAGGACCTGCGCGCCGTGTCTGATCCTGATCGACGAATGGGTCGCCTATCTGCGCCAGATCTACAAGGTCGAGGGACTGCCCTCCGGCTCCTTCGACGCCAACCTGACCTTCGTTCAGGCGCTGACCGAGGCGGTCAAGGCAAGCCCGGGCACGCTCCTGGTCGCCTCGTTGCCAGCCTCGCAAATCGAGGTCGGGGGCGAAGGCGGTCAGGAGGCGCTGGCACGATTGCAGCAAACATTCAGCCGCGTCGAATCCTCGTGGCGTCCGGCATCGCAGGAAGAAAGCTATGAGATCGTCCGCCGACGTTTGTTCAAGGAAATTCCGGGCGACAGGTTTCATCACCGTGACAACACGCTGAAACAGTTCGCGAAGCTTTACCGCGAGAACACCGACGACTTTCCGCAAGGCTGCGCGGATCAGGATTATCGCCGGAAGCTGGAAAAGGCCTATCCGATCCATCCCGAACTGTTCGACCAGCTCTACACGAGCTGGGGGTCCCTGGAGAAATTCCAGCGTACGCGCGGCGTGTTGCGGCTGATGGCACAGGTGATCCACGAACTCTGGATGGGCAATGACCCATCCGTCATGATCATGCCCGGTAGCGTGGCAATCGGCACGGCCCGTGTGGAGCCGGAACTGCTCCATTATCTCGACGCAAGCTGGCAGTCGATCATCGCTGGCGACGTGGATGGTGCGACCTCGACGCCCCACGAGATCGACCGGTCTGCCCCGAACCTGAACCGCTGTTCTGCGACGCGGAGAGTTGCGCGCGCCGTCTTCATGGGATCGGCACCCACCGATGGCCAGGAGAACAACGGCCTCGACGACAAACGGATCAATCTTGGCGTCGTCCAACCGGGTGAGCGCCCGGCGATATTTGGCGATGCCCTCAGACGCCTGACCAACCGGGCCAGGTTCATGCATAGCGATCTTGGCCGCTATCGGTATTCGATGTCGGCGAGCCTGAACCGGACTGCTGCCGATCGCGCAGGACAGCTGGAGGAAGCTCTTGTCCTGCTGGAAATCGACAAGGCGCTCGTTGGCTACATCGAGGGCCTCGGTGACCGTGGGCACTTCGATGCCGTGCAGGTGGCGCCCGGCAGTTCGTCTGACGTGCCCGATGAACCGGGCGGCGTGCGTGCCGTCATTCTGGGCGTGGCCCACCCCCACACCGGCAGAGAAGGCTCCGAGGCGCTGGCCGAAGCCAGGGACATACTGATGCAGCGCGGCAGCACGCCGCGTGTTTACCGGAACATGCTTGTGTTCTTGGCGGCAGAACAGCGTCAGCTCGACAACTTGAAGGCTGCAATGCGCTTCGCTCTCGCGTGGGCGTCGATCGTTCGCGACACCGACCGTCTCAACCTGACGCAAAGCGACAGCGCGCTCGCCAAGGAAAAACGGACGGAAGGCGATGAGACGCTGAAAACCCGCCTGAAAGAGGCATGGTGCTGTCTGCTGTATCCGATGCAGGAGAGCGCTCAGGCAGACCTCGAGTGGACAGCGGCCAAAGTGCCAGCTCAGGACGGGTTGCTGGCACGTGCAAGCAAGAAGCTTGTGCGTGACGAAGGGCTGATGCTCGAACTTGGGTCCGCCCGACTGGATCGCGAACTGCAAAAATACATCTGGAACGGGAAAGATCACCTGTTCCTGCAAGACGTGTGGGAGTACATGAACCGCTACACCTACTTGCCTCGCGTCAAGAACCGCAGCGTACTTGCGAAAGCCGTTCAAGCAGCGGTCGGTAGGATGTTTCCCGGTCCGTTTGCATACGCCGATCGATGGGATGAAACCGATAAGAGCTACGTCGGTCTGGCGATATCGGGCGCAAGCCATGTTCAGGTCGTGATCGACAGCGATTCGGTCATCGTCGATCCCAAAGTCGCAGAGGCTCACCGGCCCAAACCGAATGAAAAGCCCGCTGGGCCGGGCGGAGCGGACCCCACGGACCCTAAGGGCCCTGCGCCGACGCCAGGTGGCGATCCGGGCGGAGACCCGGCTCCCGACCCCGAAAGGAAGCCTACGCGTTTCGTCGGTACCGTCATGATCTCGGCCGACCGACCGGCGCGAGACATCCACCAAATCGTGGACGCGATCATCGAGCAGCTGACCGCACTTCCAGACAGTGAAGTGTCTCTGAAACTGGAGATCGATGCCGAGGTTCCCTCCGGTCTGGATCGCGCCAGGGTCAGAACATTGCGTGAGAACGCAAGGACGCTGGGCTTCATCGACAAAACTATCGAGTGATCGGCAGCAGGGGATCGAATGTGTTTGCGGCTGACATACGCCGAAGCATTGCTATGGCCTCCGCCTGCTCCTGCGAAGACGAGGTCCCTATCGCCCGCGCCAGGCTCTGCCCTCGATCGCTCCCCGGCAGCACTCCGACCGAACGCACACTAACGAGGGACCGGATCCGATGACCGAAACGCAGACAGCGACTCGCCGACCGTCCCACACGTTACATTCTTCCCCACCGCGCGGCTACTTTACAGCCCTGAAATCTCTCTCATCTCATTACACTGGTGAAACATCCGGGCCAGCTGAGCCAAAATGAAGCGAGGGGAGAGCGAATGCGCAGTGTCGTAACCGGTGGCGGCGGGTTTCTTGGGCGAAAGTTGATTGCCGCTCTCCTCGGGTCCGAGACTGGGCTCGGCAAGGTTACCGAGGTTGTCAGTCTCGACCGTGTGGCGCCTGCTTTCGAGGATTCGCGCCTCGACGCGGTGGTCGGCGATCTCTCCGACAGCGGCCTGCTGCAGCAGATCTTCGCCAAGCCGGTCGATTGCGTCTGGCATCTGGCAGCGGCGGTGAGCGGCGAGTGCGAGGCCGATCTCGATCTGGGGCTGACCGTCAATCTGGCCGGGACCATGAATGTGCTGCAGGCGATCCGCGCGTCCGGTCAGAGCCCGCGCGTGGTCTTCGCGTCCTCGGTCGCAGCTTTTCGGCGGCGAACTGCCGGAAACCGTGGATGACAACACGCTGGTCACGCCCGACGGCTCCTACGGCACGCAGAAGGTCATGGGCGAGTTGCTGGTCAAGGATTTGTCGCGCCGGGGGGCTGTTCGACGGACGCTCCTTGCGGCTGCCGACCGTCGTGGTGCGTCCTGGCAGGCCGAACAAGGCGGCCTCGGGCTTCGCCAGCGGCATGCTGCGCGAGCCGCTTTCCGGCCTGCCGGCAGTCTGCCCGGTGGCGCCTGCGGCCAGGATGGCGATGATCTCACCGCGGCGCACGATCCAGGGGCTGATCGCAGCGGCGCAGCTGCCGGCGGAGGCCTTCGGACCGGGGCGGGTCATGAACCTGCCCGGCATTTCGGTATCGATGGCGGATTCGGTCCGAGGCGCTGAAGCGCGCCGCCGGCCGTGAAGCTGCCCGATCTGATCACCTGGCAGCGCGATCCGCGGGTCGAAGCCCTGGTCGAGTCCTGGCCGAAGGGCATCACCTCTGAGCGTGCTCTTGGCTGCCGGGCTCCGGCCCGGACGAGAGCATCGACACCATCATTCGAGCCTATATCGAAGACGATCGGCCTGCCGCCTAGCAAAGAGGGCTGGAAACCTTCTGCCCCTTGCGGTCATTCTCCGCAGTCGTCTGCAGGCGTCAGGAAGCATGATGAAGAGTGAGGAACTGAAAACCCTGGCCGATGCCTGGGTGGCCGAGAACCAGCCGCGCTGGTCTGCCTGGTGCGCGCAAGTTTGGGACTACGGCGAGTCGGTTTGGCGCGAATATCGCTCGCCAGGCTCTATGTCGATCTGCTGCGGGCCGAGGGCTTCGAGGTCGAGGAAGGTTCGGCCGACATGCCGACGGCCTTCTGCGCACGCTGGTCGAACGGTTCGGGGCCGGTGCTCGGCGGCTATGCCGAGTACGATGCGGTGCCGGGCAACTGCCAGGCCGCGGTGCCGCGCCAGGAGCCGCGCGCCGGTCTCTCGCGCTTTGCCGCCGGTCACACCGACCCGCATTCGGCGCTCGGAATCGGCGCTCTGACCGGTTTCCTGGCCCTGAAGCACGTCATGCAGACCTGCAACCTCAAGGGCAGCCTGGTCTTCTTCGGCGAGCCGGCGGAGAAGGTCTGCGGCTCCAAGCCCTTTCATGCTTCGCGCGGCTACTACGACGGCCTGGATGCCGCCTTTTCCTTCCACCCTGCCTATATGCTGCCGCTCACCAACACTGTCGCTTGGAGCGTCCACTGCGGTGCCAATTGGGGCAAGGTCTATACATTCCTCTGCGATCGGCCGCAGGACTGGAGCGTCGACCCCGGCGCGCCGATCCCCATGGCCCACGCCACCGCGCGCGCACCGGGCGCGACCGACGCGCTGGTACAGATGTACCTGTCCAGCAAGCTGACCCGGGAATCCATGTGGGCCCACTCCGGTGCCTGGAGCCTGAATGAGGCCATCCTGATCGGCGGGCAGGCGACCTCGGACAATCTGGCGCCGCACATCTCACAGATCGCTTTTGCCGCGCGCGCGCCCAAGCTGGAGATGCTGCAGCGCATCTACACGGTTCTGGACCGCAACGCTCGTCTGGCCGCCGAAATGGCGCACTGCCGAGTGGAGGAGGGCTGGGTCTCGCGCACCCGGCCGGGCCTGCCCAATCTGGCCTTCGCATCGCTCACCTATGCCAACATGGAGCGCATCGGCGGCCCGGTGATGCCGGAGGCGGCCAAGGCCTTCGCTCGCGAGATTCAAGGCAATCTCGGCCTCGAGCCGATGGCGGAGCCCTTCATCGAGGAGGTGAGCCAGCTGATCGATCCCAAGGAGGCCGACGATCAGGTACGCCGGATGATGCAAGCCGATGTCGAGCATTTCACCAACGACGACTATGTCGAATACACTTGGCATACGCCGACGGTGCGCTTCTTCGCCGGTCGGCCGATGCTGGCAGCCCCGGAGGCCGGCTATCGCTATCCCGATTGGGCGATGAACGCACTCGGCGGCTATCCGCCCAGCATCGATCCCATGACGGCCGTCGCCGGCCGGACCATCGCGTCCACCGCCATCGACCTGCTGACCGATCCCCGGCATCTGGCCGCCATCACCGAAGAGTTCCGCGAGCGTAGCGGTGGCGGCATCGGCGGATCCAAATGGTTGCCGCCCCTCCTGACCGACGCGGATCCGCCGCCCCTGCAGTTCCGCTGGCCGGAGTACGTCACCTCTGCCCGCGGTCCGGAATGGTGCATCCCGGTCCAGGAGGACAGGATCGAAAGGCCGAAGGAATGACCGCCGCCGATTTTGCTGCCGCCGAAAGGCTGCCGCCTGGCGAAATTCCGGTCGTGGACTGCAGCCGCTCCGAGCCGACGCTTGCAGCCGCGATCCACGATGCCGCCACCCGGATCGGCTTTTTCCATCTCGTTGGGTACGGCATTCCACAGGCGCTGATGGACCAGGCCCTTGCCGTTGCCCAGCGCTTCTTCGCCCTGTCTCAGACGGACAAAGCGAGCATCGCGGTCGATCGCACAATCAGCGCGGTTGGATGGCCCGCATGGAGGGCTCGGCAACGCACGATCTCAAGGAGGTTTTCTTCTGGGGTCGGGAGATCGCGGAGGGAGGATCCCGACCTCCCGGTCGGCCTGCCATCGCCCGGTCGGCCTGCCATCGCCCGGTCGGCCTGCCATCGCCCGGTCGGCCTGCCATCGCCCGGTCGGCCTGCCATCGCCCGGTCGGCCTGCCATCGCCCGGTCGGCCTGCCATCGCCCGGTCGGCCTGCCATCGATTGCCTGCAACCGCTGGCCCGCCGCCGTCTTTCCAGACCTCCGGCAAGAGCCTGCACCCCATTATCACGCGATCTGCGCGGTGGGTGCGGGCTACTGGGTCTGGGTGGTGCCGAACTGGTACGTCTGGGCCAACAAGCGCTGACCGAAACGAGACCCCTGGTGCACGACTGTTTGACCAGCCTCAAGAATGCGCCTGCACGGCGCTTCGCCGCCGCAAGATGGTTCCACCGTCGCCGACCGCGATGACACCTTGGGTCGGGCTGGCGGCGACGCCGCGCAGGCCGCCGTCGAAACCGCTGTTCTCCGCGCGCCACTGGCCGTCGCGGTGGTGCATGACGGTGCCGGCCGATCCCACGGCATAGACGCTGCCTTCCAGACCGGTCACGGCCAAAAGGTCGGCGCGGGCGCGGGCCGGGGTCAGGGTCCAGCGGCGGCCGTCGAAATGGCCGATGGTGCCGGAGAGGCCGACCAGGAAGATGTCGTCCAGGGCGCTGCCCCAGACATCGAAAAGGAAGTTCTCGGTGCCGGCGTGGAACTCGTCCCAGCGCGTGCCGTTCCAGCGCAGGATCATGCCGAAGTCGCCGACCGCCAAGAGGTGCTGGGCGTCTTGGCCCCAAAGCCCGTAGAGTGCCGACTTGGTGCCGCTGGTCATCCGCTGCCATTCGGCTCCGTCCCACTGCAGAGCCAGACCCTCGTCGCCGATGGCGAAGGCCGTGCCGGCTGCGTCCGACCAAAGCCCGAGGATGGTGATGTCGACATGCAGATCGAAGTGCTTGCGCCAGCTTCGGCCGTCGAAGTGGTGGATCTCGCCCAGCTGGCCGGCGGCGTAGAGCCCCTCTGCGCCCTCGGCGGCCAGGCATCGGAGGCCGAGATCGCCGAGACGGGGTAGGGGTTCCCAGCTCTCGTCCTGCAAGGTCATGACCAGGCCTTCTTCGCCGAAGGCATAAAGCCGGCCATTGCGGGGGGCGCACCAGGCGCCCCAGAGTTGACGGTCGCTGCCACTCTCCATGACCTCCCAGTCCGGAATCTCCGCGCCGAGACTCGCCGGTGCTGCCAGGACCTCGTGGAAGTCCGGGGCGGCGGTCAGGAGGCTGCCGAAGTCGCCCATCGCCAGGGCCTCGCCGGTCGGCAGCGGCAGAATCCCCAGCAGATCGTGCGTGGTGTCGCTTTCCAGACGCTCGATGCGCGCGCCCTCGATCAGGTGGATCTGTCCCTTGTCGCCGACCGCCAGGGCAGCACCGCGATAGGCGGCCAGATCGCGGAAGCGGGAGAAGCTCCGGGACTCGCCCAAACGCTGGAAGGCGCCGTCCTGCCAGAGCACGAGGTCGCCGCGGAAGCGGTTGGCCTCGATGAAGTAGCGCCCGCCGGCCAGCAAGACCCGGTCCGATCCCAGTGTCAGTGCTGCCTGAAAGTTGGAGCGCAGCGGGCAGTCGAGCGGCTGCCACTTGCCGTCGGGGTCGCGCAGCAGCACGCAGCCGTCACCGCCGGCGGCGAGGTAGCGACTGTCGCCCAGGGGGACGATCGTTCTCAAGTGTGCCTCGCTGCCGCTTGGCTCCTGATGCCAGTCGCTGCCGTCGAAGTACAGGACGCACCCCCTGTCGCCGACCGCCCAGAGCTTGCCGGTCGCATCGCCGGTGACGTCGAAGAGGGGGGTGTTCTCGCTATCGGCGGCGTAGCGGCCCTCGGCGTCGAGCTTGCAGCCGCGCAGCAGTTGCCACTCCGAGCCGTCGAAGTGGAGGACGCTGCCCATCCAGCCGACGGCAAAGAGATCCGCATCGCTGCGCCCCCAGAGCGCATGCAGGGGCAGGGGGACGGGCGAGGCCATGCGGCGCCAGTCACCCGCCTCGCAGACAAAGATGGCCCCCTCGTCGCCGACCACGATGAGCTTTCCCTCGCCGCACCAGCCGGCCCAGAGCACATCGCCGGACCCGGCGGCCAGGCCCTCGACCTGCTCCCAGGTACGATGGCGCGGGTGTTCGGGATCGCCCTTCAAGAGGTCACGAAAGAAGCGGCGTCGTCCGTGTGCTTTGGGGGCTTCGCTCAAGGCGCTCACGAATCTCGAGCCGGTGAGGCGGCCTCGTGCAGTCTCGCCTTTTCCTCCGACAGCAGGTCGCCCATGGCGGCTTCCAGTGTCTTCCTTTCGGCGTCTGGAATCTCGGCAAGGGCCGCCTCCAACTCAGCCGATGTCAGGTTCTCGTCGAAGACATCCTCGAGGCTGCGCGCGACGGCACCGTCGAAGTCGGCGCGGCCGATTGCCAGCGAGGCCTCGATGGTGCCCTGGAAGGCCAGGGCGGCCGGGCTCTCCGGTGCCGAGAGCAGCAGCGGCATGCCGTCGTCCGAACAGGAGGCCAGCTCGATGGCGAGTGGGATTTCTCCCAGGAGCGGCACTTCGGCCGCGCTCAAAGCCGTCTTGAGATCGCCGTCGGGAAAGACGTGAAAGCCCTGCTCACAGTGCGGGCAGACGACGCCTGCCATGTTGGCCAGCGCACCGACCAGCGGCAGGCCGCGCTCGCGGCAGAAGCGCATCGCCTTCAGGCTGTCCATCAGGGCGAGGGCCTGCGGGGTGGTGACCAGCAGGGCCGAAACATTGGCGCCCTCCAGCATGTCGCAGAGCGTGATCAGTTCATTGCCGGTGCCGGGCGGCATGTCGACGATCAGATAGTCCAGTGGCCCCCAATCGAAGCTGCCGATCAGGTGGTGGATGAAGTCGTGCTTGTAGGCATCGCGCCAGACCACCGGGGTGTCTTCGCTCTGCAGCAGAAAGGCCAGCGAGCCGACGCTCAGCGGATGCTCCAGGCTCTCGTGGGTGAACTCCAGGGTCTCCAAGCCGGCATCGTTCAGGCGCACCTTGCGGCCGGCGAAGCCGAAGAAGCGGCTCTGGTTGGGCCCATGCACATCGGCGTCGGCCATGCCGACACGAAAGCCGCGCGCGGCCAGGCCGGCCGCCAGGTTGGCGGAGACGGTGGACTTGCCGACCCCACCCTTGTTGGCCAACACGACGATGATCTGGTCGATCTCCTGCAGCCGCCGTTCGATCAGGACGCGGTTATGCTTGGGCTTGTCCAGAGCGCAGGTTTCTTCCTGCGGGCAGAAGCTGCAGGCATGGCCCAGGCCGCAGTCGATGCTGGCTCCCGTCTCGCCGAACTGCATGGGCCTACTCGCCGGACAGATCGACGAGGATCCAGTCTTCCGAGACGTTCTTCAGGCCGTCGCGCTGATCCTTGTGGCCCTCCCAGAGGGCAAAGGCGATCGGCACCTGCTTGCGATCGAAGGAGACCTGGTAGTCTCCCTCGGCCTGGATCGGCCGAGACATGACCAGGATCCACTGATTGGCCGCGGCATCCTCGTCCGGAAGGTAGAGGCTGGCGCCGCTGACGGGCTGCTGGTCCAGCATGGTGGTGCTGCCGGGGCCGCCGGCCGCCAGGTTCTGCACGTCGTTCCGGTCCGAGCGCCAGTACCAGATGTTCACCGGCTCCTCCGGCCCGCTCCCCATGATGTAGGAGGTCTCGGCGTCGCCGATGGCGAACTGTACCGCGGCGCCGTCGCGAAAGCGGTCCGACCTGGTCACCGTATCGCGGGTGGCGTCATGCCAACGCAGGCGCACATAGAAGCGATCCGAGGTCCGCGCAACGTTGAAATAGACGTTCTGGCCTTCGTCTTCGTAGTCGTAGCGCAGATCGACCGATTCATGCACCGGCGGGGCGGGCATCAGCTTGGCGCGATACTCCGGCAGGTGCTGCCAGATGATGTCGTCCGGGTCGTTGACACTGCGCAGATAGATGCCGTCCGGGATTCGTGCGGCCTGCACACTCTCGCCGGCCTCGATCAGCTTGATGTTGGCGTCGACCAGACTGTCGCTGGCACCTGCCGAGTGGCCGAGCGCCAAGAGCAGGCCGGCGGCCGTGGCGGTGAAGAGGGCTTGTCTCAGTCTCATCGTCGCTCTCCTTGTCCCCAGAGATCCTGGTCGAGCATGCGCCCCGGTCCGGGCGCTGCGGTAGTCTCGCGCCCTTGTGTCTTGGCATCCGGGTCGCGATAGGGGCCGACGCGCAGCTCCAACTCGCTGGTCAGGCGTTCGGCAAAGTCCGGTAGGTCCTGCAGCAGCTGGAACAAGGTCGGGTCCAGCTCGAGCAGCCCGCTCTGCTCGCGCAAGCGGCTGCGGATGGTCGTAAGCAGGCCCAGCAGATGACGGTGGAGGAAGTCGCGCTGCGCCCGCCGATAGGGATCCGGGATCTTGCCGCCGGCCAAGGCGCGGGCTTCCAGGTGCGCCAGCACCGCCATGAACTCCAGCATGCTGGCCAGGTGGTCGGGTTCGTCGTGGCGGCCTTCGTCGGCGCTGGCCGCCTTCAGCCCGAAGTGCCGATAGAAGGCCGAGACGTTCAGCATGAAGACCGGACGGGTGTGTCCGGCCAGCAGCTCCTCGTACTCGCCGGCCAGCAGGGAGGCGAGCGGCTTGCCCTTGCGACCGTGCAGGAAGGCCACGATGTAGCCGGCCTCGAGGCTGGCGAAGTCGCTGGAGGGACGGCAAGGCGGCCAGGCCTGTCCCGAAACCGTCCACCAGGCTTCCGAGAAGGCCTGGTGAAAGCGGCCGCTGCCGATCGCTTCCTGCAGCTCTTCGGCCGGGTGGCAGAAGGCTGCCGCGGAGAGGCGCCAGAGCGTCTCCTTGGCGCCGGCACGTTCGGCCGAATCGCCATCCGGCAGCGATCCGGAGCGGGACAGGGGCAGGGACATGCGCCGGCTCAGCTCAGCTTGAACATCTCGGCATGGCGATAGCCGATCAGGGTGTCCATCAGTTCGCTGTCCTGCCCGTCGGATTTCTTCCGGCGCTCCGCCGCCAGGGTCTCGAGGGCCGCTGCGACCCCGTCGCCGAAAAGGCCTTCGAGATAGTCCAGCGGTACCCGGGACTCCGACGTGGGCGCTCCGTCCTCGCCGATCTTCGGCGGCGACATGGGCGGCACGTAGAAGACGTTGGGCTTGGTGCCCCATTCGGGATGCAGCGGCAGGGCGACCTTGTACTTCTCCACCAGCAGATGGATCGGGCCAGCCTCGTCGTCGCGATAGCCGATCCAGCGGATGCGGCCGACGCACTGCTTGGCGCAGGCGGTCGGCAGGCCCTTTTCGATCCGTGGATAGCAGAAGATACACTTCTCCGACTTGGAGATCTCCTCGTTGAAGTAGACCTTCTTGTAGGGGCAGGCGCCGACGCAGTAGCGATAGCCGCGGCAGCGCTCCTGGTCGATCAGGACGATGCCGTCTTCCTGGCGCTTGTAGATGGCGTTGCGCGAGCAGGCGGCCAGGCAGGCCGGGTTTTCGCAGTGATTGCAGAGTCGCGGCAGATAGAAATAGTAGCTGTTGGGATAGTCGCCTTCGCCCTCGTCCTCGTCCCAGTTGGCGCCCCAGGTCGGTTTCACGTTGGGACGCAGCCAGGGATCGGTACCGGTCATCAGCGCCGATTCATAGTTGTACTCCCAAGGGACGCCGTAATCCTCGGTGCTGGGCTCCGTGCCCAGCTTCAGCGCGCCGTCCTCGTCGAAGCCGCCGCCCATATCGGCATAGTTCTTTGGGTAGCCAGTGCCAGGCATGGTTTCCACGTTGTTCCAATACATGTGCTCGCGACCATTGCGGTTGGTCCACTGCAGCTTGCACGCCGAGGTGCAGGTGTGGCAGCCGATGCACTTGTTCAGGTCCATGACCATGCTGAGTTGACGTTTCACAGCCATTGTCTTGTCTCCGCCCTCTTCCCTTGCGCTGTCGCCTTAGGCCGCTTCGATGTCGACGCTGCTTTCGTGGGCCAATTGATTGGCGTTGTACTTCCAGAGCTTGAAGCCCAGGTGGCCCCAGTCGCCGCAGAGTTCCAATGGTTGGATCAGGGTCGCCATGGCGTCGTTCATCGGCTTGTTCTGCTCGTACTGATGCGGTTCCCAGCCGTGCTCCATCATGATCGAGGTCTCGGGCAGGCTGGGATAGAACTTGGCCTGGGCGAAGAACTCGCCGATGCCGTTGAAGACCCGCACCCGGCCACCGTCGACGATGTTGCGAGCCGCCGCCAGTTTGGGGTTGATGTAGATGTTCGGTTCGCCGCGCTGCAGCCGCAGCATGAACTTGTTCGACCGCCAGTTCGAATGAATGCCCCAGCGCGTGTGCGGCGAATAGAAGGAGAGCGGATAGTTCGAGGCCTCGCGGCCGGCGTGATGGCGAGCCGTCGGTGTCGTGGCACCCAGCTTCATGAAACGCGGGTGGTCGCAGTAGAAGGTGATGCGCCCGGTCAGGGTGTCGTAGGGCTTCTTGCCTTCGGTCTGCGCCACGAAGGGATTGTAGGGCTCGTGCACCGGGATCGGCTGATTGGCACCGCCGGCTGCAGTCATGGTGAAGAAGCCCTGCTTGGCGCCTTCCTCCAGGCTGACGCCGCCCAACTCCTGACTGTTGTCGACCAGCCATTTGGTGGCGTCGTAGTCGGTCAGCAGGGTGCCGCCCAAGGTAAAGTCGTCATGGATCGTGTGCAGGTCGCGGCTGACTGCGCCGTCCGGATAGGCGCCGACGCCGCGTTCCTTGGCGCGGGCCTGAATTTTTTCCGTGAGCAAGACCATGATGTCCCAGTCGGGCTTGGCCTCACCGATCGGATCGACCGGGCGGGAGAAGACATTGACGAAGCGATGGAAGCCGACCGAGCGCAGATCCCAGGCCTCGTAGTGGCTGGCTGCCGGCAACAGGTAGTCGGCCCATTGCGCGGTGGAATCCATGCGCACGTTGATATCGACGAAGAGTTCCTCGACTTCGGCCAGGATGCGCTCGCGGTACTTGTCGGCATTCTTGTTGCGGCGGAACTTGTTGTCGGCGATGGAGATCAGGCCCTTCATGTCGCCCCAGTAGGGCATCCAGCCCTTGGAGATCGACTCGTCGATCATCTGCTCCATCTCATCCAGATCGAAGCCCACGCGCTCTTTCAGCTTGTCCTTGTCGAAATGCTTGCGGGCGTATTCGATCATGTGCCCGCGTTGGAATTCGCCAAGCCCGCCGGCCTCCAGTCGCGGGAACTTCTGGAAGCCAAAGAGTGCCAGTTCCAGCAGCTTGCCGTGGTTCCACTCGATCCAGGAGGTATCCATCCCGCCGGTCTTGCCGCCGTGTCCGGTCAGCGCCAGCATCAAGGTCTGGCCCCAGCTGGTGAAGATGCCGTTGGAGTAGCGGCCGATGTTGAAGCCGGTCATCAGGATGGCCTTTTTCGCCTTGGCGAAGCGGCGGGCTTCCTCGCGCACCGTCCCGGCGGCGATGCCGGTCTCGGCTGCGGTCGATTCCGGGGTGAACTTGGCGGCCTCGACCTTCACCGTCTCGAAGACCGGAGAGACGGCGATGCCCTCGACCTCGAAGCTGCCCTCCAGGGCCGGATCGACGCCCTCAAGCGCGAGGGTCTTCTCCTCCGAGCCCATCGAGCCCTTGAGCTGGACCGGAGCCTTGCTGGCGAGATCCCAGACGTAGAAGATCTGGTCCGAACCGCCCTCCTTCACGTCCGCCTCGCGCAACAGCTTGCCGTTGTCCTTGCGCACCAGCACCGGCAGGTCGGTCTGCTCCTTCATGAAGGCCGGCTTGTAGAGATTCTCCTCGATGATGACATTGACGAAGGCCATGGCCAGGAAGGGATCGGCGCCCGGCTCGATCGGCAGCCAGAGATCGGCATGGATCGAGGAGGGATTGTAGTCCGGCGCAATCGAGACGACGCGCGCGCCGTTGTATTTGGCCTCCCAGATGTAGTGCGCATCGGGGATTCGGGTCGCATTGGGATTGAACAGCGACAGCATGATGTAGTCGGCGTCGAACCAGGCGTCCGAGGTGAAGCTCTCCAGCGGATTGCCGTAGGCAAGATGCGCGCCGGTGTTGAGATCGCCGACGTCGGTGAAGATGTCCAGCTGCACGCCGCCGACCAGCGAGGCGAAACGATAAGGGGCGGCCAAGCGCACCCACGAGAGGTTGCCGGAACCGGTGTGCGTCATCAGTTTTCCGGGGCCGTGCTTCTCGAAGATATCGATGACCTTGTCGGCGATCTCCTCGGTGATGGCATCCCAGCTCATGCGCTGCCACTTGCCTTCGCCGCGCGCGCCGACGCGCTTCAGCGGGTAGCGCAACCGGTCGGCTTCGTACATCGCGGCCGAGTGGATGGCCCCCTTCTGACAGCCCCGTGGGTTGGCGTCGGGGACATCGGGATTGATCTGCGGGTATTTTGCCAACTGCTCTTCGCGCAGCACGATGCCGTCTTTGACATAGACGTCGAAGGCACAATTGCCGACGCAGTTGATGCAGTGCGCGGCCTTACCGACCTTGTCCCAAGTGTATTCCCGCCGGTAGAGGCTCTCCCAGTCGCGATAGGGATAGGCCTCGTCCAGGGTGTCGCCCAAGGGTTCCAGGCGGTTAAGCGCCCAGGTGTTGCTGCTGGCCAAAACCCCAGCCCCGACCAACGACGATCCCTTCAGGAAATCCCGACGCTTCATGCGCAGCATGCCTGCCTCCCTTTGTCGTCCTCCGCTCTTCTCGCCAAGACATCGGGCGCGAGCGTTCCGGTTCACGTCATCACAAAGGATATCAAGATCCGAGGCGGCAAAGGCTGCCGAGATGTGAAAAAATGTAATCTAAATGTAATCACCTCGCACGGTTCTGTTGCTCCGGCCGCGCCCAGGTGCTGTATTGGGGTGAATTCCTTAAAGGGGGGCGGCCACCGGCGGCCGCCAAGCCAGATGTCAACTGCTTCTATGCAAAGGGTGGAAGAGGTCGGCACAGCCAGCCCGATCGAGGTGAGCCTGACCAGCTTTCTGGTCGTGCGTCAGGAGGTCCTCGTCGAGCAGGCGATCGCCGTAGCGAAGTCCTACGGCTATGCGCAGTACACCACCACGATCCGTGCTGCCTGGGTCGAGGCCATCGAAACCCTGACGGCCTCCTTCGCAAGCTATCTGGAGAGCCCGTTGGCAGTCGGTATGGGCTTGCACGCCGAGGCCGACTATGTGCGCGATCCACGCTTCGAGGCACTACGCGCCAATGCCAAGCGCCACCGCTCCATGGGCGTGACCCTGCAGCTCTATGTCGGCCTTTTTAAGCACTTTCGAAACATCTATCTGGAAGCGGTGGGCGATCTGCCCGGCGTTGCCGCCGTCAGAGCCGCGGCGCGCGGTCGGATCGGCGCCTTCTTCGATGCCGCCGAACTCTCCATCGTTAGCGACTGGACGGAGGACAGCGAGGAGGAACGCCTGCAGGAGCTGCAGGCCCGCGCACGCTCGATCGCACTGGATAAGGATCGCTACTTCTCGATCTTCGAAAGCCTGCGCGACCCGGCCTTGCTGCTGGATCGGCAAAGACTGCTGGTAAACGCCAATCAAGCCGCGGCCGCACTCTTCACCGACCGTGCCGATGCCGGCGAGATCGTCTACCTGCGTTCCACAGAGGTGCGCATGGCGCCGCTGGAAGAGCTGTTGCTGAAAGCCACCGCCGCGCTCTCGAGCGGGGATCCTTCGGTCTGGCTGGATACGCCGAAGGGCCGCCGCTGCTTCGACGTCGGCGAGCGCACGATTCACGATGCCGTGGGCAACATGACCTTGGGTCACGTGGTGATCCTGCACGACGTGACCTCGCACCGCCTGGCGACAGAAGAGGCCCTGCGCGCCCAGCGTGCCATGTCCGGTTTCCTCGCGACCATGAGCCACGAGATTCGCTCGCCGCTGCATGGTGTCTTGGGGGCGACGGAATTGTTGCGCGATGCCGATGGGGCCCAGCACCGCGCCTATGTCGACGCCATCGAAAGCGCCGGACGGACGCTGCTAGGGACCCTGAACAACGTGCTCGACTACTCCAAGTTCGAGGCCCGCCCGCCGGAAGCGCGACCCGAGGTTTGCGACCTCAGAGCCGTCTTGGAGGACTATGCACGCGTCGCCCGGATCTGGGCCGACCAGCAACGCGTGACGCTGCGTCTGACCGTCTCCGGCCAGATCGCCCGGTTCACGGCGGTCGATTGGCCGCTAATTCAGCAGGTACTGACCAATCTGGTGACCAATGCCATTCGCCACGATGGGGGAGAGGGGGTCAGCATAGCGGTCTCTCGCCGGGGCCGCGGAGCAGCCGATGGTGCGCTGCGCTTCGAGGTCGTGGATCGCGGGCCCGGCGTACCAGGAGATCAGGTGGGTCTGCTGTTTCAACCCTTCGCCAATCGCAGTCGGACGGCAAGCTGCAGCAGCGGGTCGGGTTTGGGGCTGGCGATCTCCAAACGCCTGGTGACGGTGATGGGTGGCAGCATCGGCTATCGGCGTCGTGCGCAGAGTTCGCATTTCTGGTTCGAGATCCCCTACCGACGCATAGCTGCCCGCGAGGCCAGGGGTATCGTCCACGAGGAGGCGACGCCGAGCCTCGCCGAGGCGACGGCCGGCTGGCGCTGCCTGCTGGTCGACGACGACAAGGTCGGCAGGCTGATCACGGCCGATCAGTTGCGCCGGCGGGGCTTCCAGGTGACCGAAGTGCACTCGGCCAAGGCTGCGCGCGTGGCCGTTGCGCAAGGGACCTTCGACGTTTTCGTCGTCGACTATTTCCTGGCCGATGCCAATGGCGCGGCTCTCGTCAAGACCCTTCGGAAGACGCTGTCTGGGACGAGATCGCGTTTCGTGGCCCTCACCGCCAATGCCGATCGCTTGGCGGAAGTGGAAGGCCGCGACCATCCCTTCGATGCGCTGCTGTCGAAGCCGGCCACCGGCGAGGAGCTGCTTGCGGCGATAGAGGGCGTCCAGCCGCCGGTTTCCAATCACCTCTTCGGGGCTGCCGGCGAGGCTCTGTCGGGACTCTCGCCGAAAGTAAAGCGCGCGATGGCGGCGGAATTCGAGAGCAGCTGGACGCGCGGTCTGCCGCTGCTGGAAGCCTCACTGGCGCGTTGCGACCGCCGAGAGCTGGCTGCAGTGGCTCATCGCTTGGCCGGCAGCTGTGCCGTGATGGGCCTTGCCGAGGCTGCTGAATTGCTTCGGCAGTTGGAGCACCTCTGTCAGGACCGCGAAAGCGATCTCGACACAGAGGCCTGGAAGCGGCGTATCGCCGAGGCGCGCAGCGATGTACTGCGCCAAGCCCGCGCGATTGCCGAGATGGCGGCGGCCTGATGGGCCAGAACCTCGGACAGGATTTCCTGCCGCGTAGTCGCCAGCCGGCGCATGTGCTGGTGGTGGACGACGATCCGGTCGTGCGCGTGCTGTTGCGCGAGCTCTTGAGCGACGCCGGGCATGCCGTCGACGAGGCCGATTCGGCCGCCGCCGCCGAGCGGCATCTGCAGCGGCGAGACTGGGACCTCGTGCTTCTGGATCGACGCCTGCCGGACTGCGACGGCCTGCTGCTGTTGCAATCGGTGAAAGAACGCTGCCATTGCCCGGTCATCGTGCTGACGGTCATGAATGACGAGCGCGACCGCATGCTGGGACTTGGCTTGGGCGCAGACGATTATATGACCAAGCCCTTCAATGTCAGCGAGATGACCTTGCGGGTGCGCAATCTCCTCAGATCGCAGGATGCGCCGAGCGTGCCCAATGAGCGCGGCCCCTTGACGCTGGGTCCTTTTACCCTGGTGCAACCGACCCGACGACTGGAAGCCTTCGGACGGGTCCAGCAGCTGACCCGCGCCGAGACCCGGCTCTTTGCCATCTTCCTCTCCCGCCCCGACGAGGGGCTGGACCGTAACCTGCTGACCCGTCTGGTCTGCCAGAGGGAGTGGACGCACGACGATCGCTCGATCGATGTGCTGGTCGCCAGGCTGCGCAAGCGGATCGAGGTCAACCCCAAGGCACCGGAGTGGATCGTCACACTGCATGGCCTTGGTTACCTCTTCAATAGGCCTGCAGCCGGGCAAGCCTGACGAACCGGATCCTGTTCCCAAACCAGAGGCTGTTGACCCGAGGCCACCCATATCATAATAGCTATCGCGCCACGCACTTGCAGGGCGTTGGGGCTGTTGGAGGGCTGCCGGCATGGGCGGCTGGCGGCTGTCGTGATCACCGGCACAGGAGCCGCCAGCCGCCCATGCCTTGCCGGTAGAAGGATTAAGTGAAATGAACGATGATCTAGTCTATGCAATCTTCAAGGAGCTTGCCGTCTTGGAAGGCAAGCGCAAGGTGACCGGTAAGTGGACCAGCAGCGATCCAACAGACGTCTATCGCCTGTTGAGGAGGGCATTTTCGATTGTCAGACGCGGCGCCGAACCCGTCGAGGTGAAACCCAAGGGCGATTAGGATAACGGTGAGACTGCCGGCGCTTGAGAGCACGCAAAGATGGATCCTATGCCTGAGTCCCGGAGCAGCGGGGGGGGGGGGGTGACGATGCCTGTTGTTGTGGCCCATGGCCAACCCAAATCCGGGAGCACGTTTCTCTTCAGATCTGCTATGGAGTTGGCATCGCTGGCCAACGGTCAAGAGTACTATCGGTTCAAGAGGGAACGGCTTGGCGACGACATCGAGGATTACAGCGCCAATGTCACAGTGAAACTGGTCGAGACCGTGTCCTCTCGGATCGACCCGACCGATTATGTCGTGCTCAAAACGCATGGGCTGCTCACTCCGGAGCTAGAGGAGATGATCGATAACGGCGTGATCCTCGCTTTCTCCTCCTTTCGCGATCCTCGCGATTCGATTTTGTCGACGCTCGACGCTGGGGCTACCGCTCGCGAGAAGGGGTTAACCTGCTGGTTCACGGGATACACCGAGATCGAGCAGCTGATCAATCCGATGATCAGTCAATTCAACATCACCGTTCCCTGGGCGATGAATTCGAACGTCCTGTGCATTCCCTACTACCTCACCGTCCTTTGTCAGTCGCCGGTCGTCGAGATCCTGGCTGCCCACCTCAATTACGGCTGGGTCGGGCGCTTTCTTGCCGAAACCATGGACGGCAGAAAGGCGTCGGCGCCTGAGTGGAACAAGGGGATAGCGGATCGTTACATCGAGCAGCTGACCGCCGATCAGATCGCTTTCCTGAACGAAAAGTTCGCCGGCATTTTGCCGACATACGATGGCTTGCTTCGCATGCGAATGGGCGCCTTGCGCCACAGCATGCTGTGCGAGAATCTGCTGGCTGAGAGGGATGCAAGACTGGCGCAAAAGCTCAAGAGGGTGGCGGCGTAGGGTATTCACGGCCATGCTTGCCGGCTCCACACGATCTCAATCGACGAGCGTTGAAGCAGCATTCCTGGGATCAAACGTCCCGGTGCAGGTGTTACATGAGAGAAGAACGATGCTGGTGAGCCATACGCACAAGTTTATTTACCTCAAGGCGGCGAAGACGGCCGGCACATCGGTCGAAATCTACTTCGAGCGCTTCTGCCGTCCGGATCCCGAGAACATCAGTCCTATATGTGAGGAACTCATAAGCGATGTCGGTATCGTCGGCACACGGACCGGTGACGAAGCCAAAAAACAGGCTGCGACCTACTTTAATCACATGCCGGCGAGGGCGCTTAGAAACGCTCTTGGCCCTGATATTTGGGACAGTTACTTGAAGTTCTGCACCATTAGAAATCCTTACGATCAAGTAGTTTCTTTGTTTTGGATGTGTATTTATTATGAAAAACGAAAAATTATTTTTAATAAAAATGATAATACACTCTGTAATTATTTTAAAAACTGGGTTTTTAATGATAAGCTACCAAATAGATATACTCGATCAAAAAATGATTCGAGAGAAGTTTACTGTATCGACAGTGAGCTTGTGGTAGACTATCTGATTTTCTACGAAAATTTAGAGAGCGGTGTTGAAAAAATCTGTGCAAATATTGGAGAAAAGTTTGATATTTTAGAAAAATACAAAACTAAATTTCGATCCAATAAATTACATTTTAGCAAATACTATGATCGAGAGTGCGCGGAAAAGGTGCAAGCAGACTATGATTTTGAATTCGATCGCTTTGGCTATGACCGAAGCTCCTGGAAAGGGTGACAGAATAGATTGAGTGACAGGGCCCAGGTGGGGCGGGTTCTGGGGTTGGAGACGGGCCAGGCAAGTTTGCTTGGCTTCGAGCATTGGGAATCTAGAGGAGGTCGAGAGGCTGCAATGTGGAGCGTGCCCTTCAAACAAGCGCTGGCGAAGGCTTCGAAAGGGTCGGGACCGGCCTCGTCCTGCGCACAGCTGTTGCTGTGCAAGGACGAGCCGGCAAGTGGCATGAGTGCTGCCGATCTCGAAAGCCTTGTTTCCCAGGTGCTTCGGATCCGCAGTCGAGATACGCTTCTGCTCGAGAATGCACTTCGGGCCGCCGTTAGGGGTCGATGCCTCTCAGTCGTCGAGACACTCGTTCGTGCCCAGCAGGCGAACTCCGGGCTCAGTCGAGATCTGATCGATGTCGTGACCCGGGCGGTCAAGGAGGATCTGCAACAGAAGGGCAGCCGAGCCTTCCTTCGCGATCTCTCCTGGCTGCTCAACAGCCTCGGTGAGCGGGAATTGGAGCGTCGGATCGTCTGCGAGATGATTCGCAGGGGGCTTGGCCCTTTGGGCGGGGAGCAGCGGATCTTCCGCTCCTTCGTAGAGGAAGCGTCGCATTTCCATGTGATCGGTTACTGTGCTGGCCTGATAAGACGTTGGGACGTGCGATCCGACTGGATTGCCGAAGTCGCCAAGTCTGTGGAGAGCCTTCTGACCGCCACGGAGGGTCCTGATAGTCTCGACATTGCCTTGTTCGTTGTGGATTGCTGCGGAACAGCGACGCTGGGGACGATCATTGAGAACACAGTGTGCTTGCGCCTTCTCCATGTTGCACTTCTCTCGGCGGCAGACGACGAAGCGGTTTCCGACCGCCAGAGGCTGATCTGGAACTTCTCGGTTGTCAGTGCCTCGTTCGGCGACAAAGAGAATTACATTTTGCGCTCGCCTCATGGCTCTGGCCCAGCCTCGATGTATCGCGATCTGCAAACCTTCCTCCGCGAAGACAGCGAGGTGGCTCGACTGGCCTTAGCCTCGGAGATAGCCGTCAGCCTGGAGGGCCAGTGCTTTACTGCGTTCGATACCGGCATCTTGCTCCTGCTGACCTACTGTGCCTGGCTACCCGAGCGGCAGCTTCCCACGGCACCACTGGACATCCTGGTTGCGCGCGACGACGTGTTTGGCACCACTCGATTGCTTCGCCGAGCCATCGATCGGGAGGGCGAGACCGGAAGCCTCTTCATGCGGGACTGGGTCGCGGCCGTGGTATCCCGGAAGGGGACGGGTCTGGAGTTTCTTGGTCTACGCGTAGAGATGGGTCATTTCGAGACGGAAGCCGAAGTCTTTGAGGCGCTTGACCTTGTTCGAGAAGCCGGCTTCCCGAAAAACCTGGACTGCCTGATCGAGCTGTTGGATGGCTTGGTGAAGAACGATCAGGCCCCTGTTGCGGCGAAGGTTTGCGATCGCGAGGCGAAGAACCTCTTGGCCGAAGAACGAGGCGCGCGCTGCGTCGCCAAAGTTTATATGGCGGCCAGAGATAGGCCGCGTGCGGCCCGGGCCTGGAAGGCCTTGGAGACATTTGCCGGTAGCTATCACTGGCCGCGCACGTATGCTTACCGTGCCTTCGCTCGCGCCGCGGACAAGGACGCTGCGGCAGAGGTGAGCGCGACCATCGACCTTGCCGATGCGCTCTACGCGCCGGCATTGCCGATGCTGGCCCGGGAGGCCAGAAAATTGGGCGATTATGCATTCTCCAGATCGATCGTCGAGGCCGCATGTTCGCATTTGGAAACCTACCGGGGTGATCAGCGCGACCAATTGGCCCGCACGCAGGCAGCGGCTTTCGGCAAACTCGACCTCTTCGAGACTCCCGACACCCAGTTGCCGAGCGACCCAGACCCCAAAGCGCCAGGCCCCAAAGCGCCGGGGCCCAAAGCGGTCGTCATCGATCCAGGATTTCACTATCGTTCCGGCCATCATTTCAACTCTGGAAAATTATCGGTTGAGTTCCTTTCCGAAGAACTTGGATGTGAGAAAGATGATGTCTGGATCCTGACAGGCGAAAACCGAGATGATGAAGCGGATCTCTCGCTGGAGAGGAGTGTGAAGCGCGTATTTCGCTTCCAGCCTTACGGTTACGCCGAGATGGCGGTGACGGAGGAGGCCGTCCGGAATCTGAATGAAGCCTTCTACCAGGATTTATGTGCGATTTTTCAACGGATCGACCTGAGCGCCTGTCAGGTCATCTATCATCATTCGATGAAGGCCAACATGATCGATGGCTTCAGCCGTTGGCTGGCGCGAACATTCAAGCACAGAGCAATCGCTGTTGTGGTGGGCATCCTCGAGATTGACTACCTCTTGTTACCGACTGCCGAGAAGCAGGTCTGGTCGCAGGCCAACAGGCGCGGCATCAATCGACTGCATTCGATTTTGCGCCAATCCCCTCTCATCTACTGCGAGACTCGGCGAGCCTGGGCGCATTTCCGCAAGCTGATGGGATCGGAAACTGCGGTGCACCAGATTTCCTATCTGCCCGCAGCCCTGGCGGACCGGATTGCCTTTCCGATTCAGAGGCCCTTTCGGCGTAAGAGCATTACCTTCGGAACTTTAGGGACTTCGACGCCGGATCGAGGCTCGGATCTCTTCCCCCGATTGGTGAAGATCTTTTCCGGTTCGCCGGAGGTCAACTGGATCTTGCAGTTAAGGCGCCGCTATGTGCAGTCTCTCGGCCTGTATGAGGTCGCGATCTTGGAGCAGGCGGTGCGCAAGGGGACCTGCAAATGGTACGAAGATCGCCTGTCGGTCGAAGAGTACTACGATGCGATGCGGCACATCGACGTGATGATACTGCCCTATCGAGACCGCTATACGGTTTCCGGCTCGGGCGTTTTCTACGAAGCGATTCAATTGGAGCGCTTTTTGATTGTCCCGCGGGCGACCTGCATGGGGCAAGTGGTCAGGGATATGGGGTATCCCAGCCAATTGATGCCGGAGATCAGCCTGGAGGCTGCCGTGGAAACCATCGGTCGGGTGATTGCGGGGGTCGATCGGTTGCGCTCTCGAGTCGACCGCTTTGATCGAGACGGACGCGTTCAAATGCCGATCGAGCAGTTTCGATCGCTGTTTCGCAAATTGCTTAAGGAAACGACTGACGGCATGCCTAACCATTCAGATCGCAGCCGAGAAACGTGCGTCGCCGGTTTTTAGCGGCTTGTAAAACCGAAAATGATCCTGCCGCTGGATCGATTACAAAATCGCCTTCATGGGTCACGGCGGACATAAGTTCACCTTGCAGATCAACGGGTTTTGAGTGGGGATGGTCACGCCGAGACACTTGTTCGTGAATCACGTCGGGAATGTTGTGTATTTTCCAAACGCCCTTGGCCTTGCGCGGCTGTTTCTGTAGCACGACGCAGTATTCCCCCCTGCGTCGGGTGCGGTAGCCCATGCCAAATGTGCCCTTGTCCCAAGTCACAAGATCCACGATGTCGAGATTCGTTCCATCCAACCACGGATGAACGCCCTGGCACAGGTGGAACTTGTCCACCCACAGGAACAAATGACCTGACGGAATTAGGGCGCGATCTATGCCTTGGACGAAATTAGCGATCACGTCCTCCGACATTTGCTCTAAAGCGCCGCGGCGCTTTTCGCGCGCTTTACCTTCATTTCCGTAAGCCAGCTTTTCCAGCACACCACGATATTGTGGATCGAAAAATGCGACAGGGATGGCATCAGAGGGAAGCGCGGCCAGAAACTCAAGGCCATTCATCTTTAGGCGCGTATTAGGTTTGAGTGCGGCGGGCAGATCAAGCGATGGCGCGTGGACTGTGCGTTTGTCAGAAAACACCGCAGCGGTGAGAGTGTCCATCGTCGTGTTGGTCGGCTTCACAAGCTGCTGAACTCTGCGTGGCATAGTTTTCCTCTAGTCTACAGTAAGCGAGGATTCTTCATTTACGTTGCCTCGATTGACTGTGCCGTGACGTCCTCGTATCCAGCAAGGCGGGAGAAGATCGACTGGCGCCGCAGTGCTGCGAGACGGTGACGATCCTTGTTCCCGATGCGTGGATCGGCGATGAGGTTTGCAGCCAATTCAGTCAGACCCAAGGCGTCGTCGAGCGCGCGGTGAAGCAGCAGGCCGCCGTCGGAGCCGATCGAGGAGCCCTGGAACGCGCGCTTGACCGACCGGTCGAATTGCAGCCGAAGATGGCCCGTTTGCGCGTCTCCCGTCACGGTCGCCGCCACTGCCTTGCTCCGTCATGGCTAACCTAGTGTGCCGATTATATGATCACGCCTCAGCATGTCGCGTAACTGCCCTCGATATGGGAAATGCGGGCTCCCAGTAGGAAGTTCAACTCAGGATCATCGGGATTGAGTGCACGGGCTCTGGCCATTGCACGCTCTGCAAGCTGATTTTTACCGGTCTCAATAAATGACCGGGCGTCGGCAAGGGCAGCGTGCAGTTCTGCACTTCTTCTCCGGCTGCTTCCCCCGCAATATCCATCCCAGCCTGCATGTGCTCCGACTGCTCTATCCTCAAAAGAGGACCAACGTCCGCACCAGCCGCCCAGACAATTTCAATGTCCACAACCTTGAGCGTAAGAAATACAACAGATATGATTATCCAAATTCATGATTAGACGGGTGGTTAATCAACAGATATTGTGGATGCTTTCCATTTCACCGGTGCGGGCCCCGAAGCATCGCCGGCGATTCGGAGGTAGATACCGTGGCGTTCCTCCTTCGCTAGCAGCAGCGGCAGCAACAAGGGGGCCACCGCTTCCGGCTTGGTTAGCTTGCTTGCGTCTTCACCTGGATAGGCGACGGCGCGTAACCTGGTCGCCATCGGCGGTGGTACTGCAAGATTGACCCGAAGCTTGCCGTTCAGGTTCTCGGCGGCGAAGCTCTCGACCAAGGCTTCCAAAGCACGCTTGCTGGCCGCGTAGGGTGCCCAATAGGCCCTCTCCCGGCCGATCTCGTCGGTCACGAAGAGGGCCCGCGGTGCCTCTGCCAGTCCCAGTAGGGGCGCCAGGGATCGAATGAGACGAAAACTGGCCGTGCAGTTCACCTCCAGGGTTTCGATCCAGGTCTTGGGCTGCACGTGCCCCACCGGTGAAAGCTGTCCCAGAGTCCCATGCGCCACGGCCAAGCCGTCGAGCCTGCCGTAACGTTCGTAAAGGGCGGCACCCAGCCGATCGATGGCATCGCTTTCGCGCAGGTCTTGCGGCACCAGTGTAGAGGCTGGCGCACCTAGTTTGCAAGCTGCGTCGTCGACCTCTTCCAAGGCGCCGACGGTACGCGCGATCAGCACCAGCTGGGCGCCCGCACCGGCGGCGGCGAGCGCCAGCGCACGGCCCAGGCCGCGCGAGGCGCCGGTCACCAGCACCAGCTTGTCCTTCAAGGGTTTCGTCTGGCTCACGCGTCCTCCCTCATCTCGCCTTTCCCGCTGCGTCGGTGGCGAAGCGGCCGCAGCGCCAGGCGCCCGCAGCCTTGGCAGCCGGCCAGTAGCACCAATCCCAGGAGCAGACCGAGCGCGGCGTAGACCAGACCCTCGCTGTCGATCGGCAGGGCAGGAACGTAGCGTTCGAAGGTTGCTCTGACCAGATCGGGATCCAGATGATCGAGGAAGACCATTGGCCGCGACAGAGGCCCGGCCTCCGATAGCGCCGCATGTGCCTGCTTCAGATCCTGCGCCTCGCTCAGAGTGGTGACGAGGTTCTGTCCTTCGCGGCGAAAGATCGGGTCTTCGGCGTCAAGGAAGTAGCGGACATAGGCGCTGAGCTTAAGCCCCTGTTCGCTGGCCGCCTCCTGCAGACGCTCGACCGCCAGCAAGGCCTGATCCAGGCGGCCGCCGAGGCGTTGCACATACTGCTGATAGAAGGCGGGGAACTGGGCGAGGAGCGCGGCCCCGGCGGTACCGGCCAGTGCGTCGGCGATTCGACCGAAGATCGCCATCGCCGCACCCTATCCCGGCACGATAGGCAGCTAGGCGAATTCGCGCAGCAGCGAGAGCTGGCCGTCGGGACGGTCGGCATTGCGCCGTGCGTCACGGTCGGTCAGGATCGTGGGATAGTCGCCGGTTAGGCAGGCATCGCAGAATTGTGGCCGCGCGTTGTCGCGCCCCTCGTGACCCATGGCCCGATAGAGGCCGTCGATCGAGATGAAGGCCAAGCTGTCGGCACCGATGTGCTCGGCCATCTGCTGCTCGGTCATGCGGGAAGCCAGCAGCTCGGCGCGTGCGGGCGTGTCGATGCCGTAGAAGCAGGAGTGGATGGTCGGCGGCGAGGCAACCCGCATGTGAACCTCGCGCGCTCCGGCGGCCCGCACCATCTGTACGATCTTCACCGAGGTGGTGCCGCGCACGATGGAATCGTCGACCAGGATCACCAGGCGTCCTTCGATCATGGCCCGATTGGCGTTGTGCTTCAGCTTCACCCCGAAATCGCGGATGCGCTGTGCCGGCTCGATGAAGGTGCGCCCGACATAGTGATTGCGAATGATGCCCAACTCGAAGGGAATGCCGCTTTCCTCGCTGTAGCCCAGCGCCGCCGGCACGCCGGAATCGGGGACCGGGATCACCACATCGGCGGCAACCGGCGCCTCGCGCGACAGCTCCGAGCCGATCTGCTTGCGCGCGGCATAGATCGAGCGGTTCTCCAGAAGCGAGTCGGGCCTGGCGAAGTAGATGTACTCGAACACGCAGAAGCGATGCTGCGCCCAGGGGAAGGGTTTGACCGACTGCAGCCCCTCCTCGCTGATGATGATCATCTCACCCGGATCGAGGTCGCGCAGGAACTCCGCGCCCAGGATATCCAGCGCACAGGTCTCGGACGCCAGAATGTAGGATTTGCCGTGCCGTCCCAAGACCAGCGGACGAACACCCAGGGGGTCGCGCACGCCGATCACGCAGTCGTCGCCCATGCAGACCAAGGAATAGGCACCCTCGACCTGCAGCAGGGCAGAGATCAGGCGCTCGATCATGGTCTTGCCGGGCGTCTGCGCAATCAGGTGGACGATGACCTCGGTATCGGTGGTCGACTGGAAGATGGCGCCGCTCTCGACCAGGCGATTGCGCACCGTGGTGGCATTTGTGAGGTTGCCGTTGTGCGCTAGGCAAAAGCCGCCGATGGCGAGGTCGGCGAACAGCGGTTGGATGTTGCGCTGCGCGGTGCCGCCGGTCGTGGAGTAACGCACATGGCCAATCGCGCCCTTACCCTTCAGACCGACCATGACGTTTTCACTGCCAAAGATGTCGCTCACCTGTCCCATATCGCGATGCGCGTGGAAGCGCCGACCATCGAAGGACACGATGCCGGCAGCCTCTTGTCCGCGATGCTGCAGGGCGTGCAGACCCAGTGCCGTTTTGCGCGAGGCATCACCGTCGCCCCAGATGGCAAAGACACCGCACTTCTCGCGTGAATGGTCGTCGTCTTGCGACGGGTCGGGTGCCGCAGTCTGCTCGAACAATTGGCTCATGACACTCTAGGCTCCTGAAAGCGGAGGGTGGAACTGATCCGTCCAATCTGCAGACGGCGTGGTCATTGGCTGCTCTCCGGTGGCGTCACTGTGTCATCTTCAGGCAGATTCTTGATAGCCTCCTCTAACGACTCGCGGCTGGAGTCATCGTAGGCCGGCTCTTGCGGTTCCTCCACGGGTGCCACACTGGGCTGCGGTGCCGGCTCTGTCGATACTGCCGGCGGCGTCGTTGTCGGGCTGACCGCGTCGGTTCCCTCCAGCTCGATGTTGCGTTTTGCAGTTTCGCCCAGCGAGGTCAGGAAGGAACGCGGCAGCAGATCCTGAAGCCAGGATGCGCCCTGTTGCAAATAGGGTAGGGTGCGGGCGGTGCGAATCCAATCTGGTCGCTGCGTTTCCGGCACCATCCAGGCGAAGATCAGCCATGCCAGGCAGACAAGGGCGGCCCCGCGCAACAGACCAAACAGTAGGCCCAAGAGCCGATCGATGGCCGAGAGACTGGAGCCCTGTACAAGCTCTGCCAATAGCTTGGCGAACAAAGTGAGCAGCACGAGGGAGACCAGAAACACCGCGATTCCAGACGCGATATCGGCAAGGATCGAGATGTCGACCAGCTGTCGCGCATAGGGTTGCACGAAGGGGAAGGCATAGACGGTAACGATGCCGGCGCCGATCCAGGCCGAGAAGGAGAGAACCTCGTGCACGAAGCCGCGCATCAAGGCCAGCAGCGCCGATAGCAACACCACCGCCAAAACCGCGATATCGAGCACGCCGAAGCCGTCCTCCATCAGCGCTCTCCGCCCCTTGTGATGCGTGGCCGACCATCGGCCGTCGCCTGCGTTGCACGACCGCTCCGGAGGGCTTCCCGTCCCGAGCGATGACTGCGGTCATGCCTTGACAGGGTCTTAGCGTCCCCGCCGCCGCTTGCCAAGCGCGCCACTAGATCTCGCAGATGTGTGAGTGGCTCGAAACGCAAGCCACCGGGCGACGCCCCGGGCGGTTTGGCGGCCTTACCCGCCTGTCCCCTGGGGCTGGGTCCCAGCGCTTGAGCGAAGCCCAGTTTGGCCGCCTCCTTCAGGCGTAACTCGAGGCGGCTAACGGCGCGAACCTCGCCGCCAAGCCCGACTTCGCCGAAGAGGATCGCCTCGGCCGGGACCGGCTTGTCGCAGGCGGCCGAGATCAGCGCGGCAGCCACCGCCAGGTCGGCGGCCGGCTCGGCAATCCTGAGACCGCCGACGACGTTCAGATAGACATCCTTGGCCGAAAGCTGCAGCCCGCAGCGGGTCTCCAGCACGGCCAACAGCATCGCCAGACGCCCGGAATCCCAGCCGACCACGGCGCGCCTCGGGCTGCCGGCCGGTTGACCGGCGACCAGGGCCTGAACCTCGACCAGGATCGGACGCGTTCCCTCGATACCGGCGAAGACGGCGGACCCGGAAATCGCCTCGTCACGATCCGACAAGAAGAGGGCGGAGGGATTGGCGACCTCGACCAGGCCGGCTTCGGTCATCTCGAAGACGCCGATCTCCTCAGTCGCACCGAAGCGATTCTTGTCGGCGCGGAGAATGCGGAAGCTGTGACCGCGCTCCCCCTCGATGCTCAGCACGGCATCGACCATGTGCTCCAGCACCTTGGGCCCGGCAATCGCGCCCTCCTTGTTGACATGGCCGACCAGGACCAGGGCGAAGCCTCGGCTCTTGGTGGTGCGGATCAGACTTTGGGCGCTGGCGCGCACCTGGCTGACCGTGCCTGGTGCCGACTCCAGACCCTGCACCCAGAGTGTCTGGATCGAATCGACGATGACCATCTGCGGCGGCGTGCCGGTCTCGAGAGTGGCAAGAATCGGCTCCACCTGGGTGGCGGCAGCGAGATCGACCTCGGCCTCGGCCAAGCCCATTCGCCTAGCCCGCAGGCGAACCTGATCGATGGCCTCTTCACCCGAAATATAAAGGACCCGACCGCCGGCGGTTGCAATCCGAGCGGCGACCTGCAGCAGCAGCGTCGACTTGCCAACGCCCGGTTCGCCGCCGAGCAAAAGGGCGGACCCCGGAACCAGACCGCCACCGGTCACGCGGTCGAACTCGGCAAGGCCGCTGGGTAGGCGCGGCGGCGGTTCGCCGGCGCCGCTGAGCTGCTCCAGGGCGAGGCCGCTGCTGCCCTTCGCCAGTTTCTTACCGCCGCCGAGCGGGGCGGCGGTCGGTATCGCCTCCTCGACCAGCGCATTCCAGTCGCCGCAGACATCGCAGCGACCGGCCCAGCGCGCCGAAACGGCACCGCAGCTCTGGCAGACATAACGTGATCTGGCCTTGGCCAAGCCCTGGCCTCCTCTCGAACGACGACTGATCCAGTGACTCTTCCGTCCTAGGCACCGCCCTACTTCTTAGTGACCTGCATCTTGATCGGCCCTTCCGAGCGGCCGTTGATGAACTGATCGACATGGTCATTGCCAGAGCGATCGATGGAACGGGTCGGCCCGTCCCAGATCAGTTTTCCCTCGTAAAGCATTCCCATCCGATTGGAGATGCGCCGGGCGCTGGCCATGTCATGAGTGATGGTGAGCGCGGTCGCGCCCAGTTCCTCAACGCAGGCCACGATCAGCTCGTCGATGACATGGCCCATGATCGGGTCCAAACCGGTGGTCGGTTCGTCGAAAAACAGGATCTCGGGGCTCGGTCGCGATGGCACGGGCCAGACCGACACGCTTACGCATGCCGCCCGAGATCTCCGCCGGAAAGAGCTCACCGACGTCGGCGCCGAGCCCAACCGAGGCAAGCTTGTCGATGGCCACTTCGCGGGCTTGGCGAACCGAAACGCCCTTGCCGTGCATCAGGCCAAAGGAGACGTTGCGCCAGACGTTCAGGGAATCGAAAAGGGCGGCATTCTGGAACAGCATACCGATGTTGGCACGATCCTCGTCACGATCCTGATGGATAGATTGCGCAGCGGACTCGCCATCGATCTCGATGCTGCCCGAGTCTGGTTTGAGCAAGCCCAGTATGCACTTCAAGAGCACCGACTTGCCAGACCCCGAACCGCCGATTACCACCATGGAATCGCCGCGGTGCAGCTCGAGGTCCAGGCCGTCGAGCACCACCTTCTCGCCGAAGCGCTTGTGCAGGCCCTGCACCCTAATCTTTGGGTGGTCTTGCGATTTCATCGGGCGAAGAAGAGTTCCGTGATGAAGTAGTTGAAGCAGAGGATCAAGATCGAGGCGGAAACCACGGCGTTGGTCGTGGCCTTGCCGACGCCCTGCGCACCGCCGCTGGAGTTGTAGCCGTGATAGCAGCCGAGCAGGGTGACCAGGAAGCCGAAGACGGCTGCCTTCACCAAGCCGGACACCACATCCTGGGTCACCAGCGAGTCGACGGTGTTCTGCAGATAGCTGGCAGCATTGAAATCGAGCTTGTAGACAGCGACGAGAAATCCGCCGAACACGCCGATGATGTCGGCCACCAACACCAGGAAGGGCATGGTCAGGGTGCCGGCGATGATCCGCGGCGCTACCAGGTACTTGAAGGGATCGGTGTAGAGCGTCGTCAGCGCATCGATCTGTTCGGTTACACGCATCGTGCCGATCTCGGCGGCCATGGCGGCGGCGACCCGGCCGGCCACCATCAAGCCGGCCAGCACCGGCCCAAGCTCGCGGGTGATGGAGACGGCAACGACTTGTGGGATAGCGCTTTCGGCTGAGAAGCGGGCAAAGCCGGTATAGCTCTGCAGGACAAGCACCATGCCGGTGAAAATGGCGGTCAAGCCGACCACGGGAAGCGAGTAGTAGCCGATCTCGACGATCTGGCGCAGCGCGTGCGTCAGATAGTAGGGTGGTCGCAGGGTCTGCCATATCGCTTTCGCCGCAAAGAGGAAGAGACGGCCGACGGCACCTAGAAAGGCAAGAAAGGGGCGCCCAAGCGTGCGCAACAAGCTCATGCAAGCGTCCGTCCTAGCCGCCGAGGTAGCGCCGGTCCAGGCGGTTGCCCAGACGGCCCAGAACTTCGTAGCCGATGGTGCCGGCAGTCTCTGCGACTTCCTCCAGGCTCGGATCCTGGCCGATCAGGGTCGCCAAGCTGCCAACCTGGCAAAGGGCCTCTGGAATCTCGCCGACATCGACGATGGTCAGATCCATGGAGATGCGTCCGACAATGGCGGCTGACCTAGCGGCAATGACCACTCTCCCTCGGTTGCTCAGACTGCGGTCATAGCCTTCAGCGTAGCCGATTGCCAGTGTCGCCAGCCGCGTTGCCTCTTTCGTGACGTAGGTGCCATTGTAGCCTATTGTCGCGCCTTCCGGTACCCTGCGAATTTGCACGATGGGCGCTTGTAGGGTGACCACCTGCTGCATGATGTTGGGCTGTCCCGGACTGGGATTGCCGCCGTAAAGGGCAAAGCCCGAACGGACCATGTCGTAAGTGGGAAGTGCCGGGTTGGTCAGGCTGGAGGAGTTTCCGAGCGAACGCGGCGCTGCCGCGGCTGCCGGCGGCAGTGCGTCGGCAAGAGTGGAAAAGCGCTCGACTTGACTGTCGTTTTGCGGCGAGAGCAGGTCTTCCGCGGCTGCGAGGTGGCTGGCGACCAGAACGATGTCCAGACCGTCCAGTCGGCCGGGCTCGCGTGCCAGGGTTTCGATTTCATCCGGTGGAAAGCCCAGCCTGGCCAAGCCGGTGTCGAGATGGAGTGCGGTCGCTTGATTGGGTCTTGTCTCGGCAGTCGTGCGCCACAGTGCCAGCTGGACCAGGCTGTTGATCATCGGGATGGCATCGGCCTGCAGGATGGTTTGGCTATCGCCCGGCAAAGCGCCGTTCAGCACGAAGATGCGCGCGTCCGGTAGGACTTGGCGCAAGGCGGCGGCCTCGTTTGCTTGGGCGACGTGAAAGCTGCGCGCGCCGGCGCGCCAGAGCGCTTGCGATACTGGGCCGATCCCCAAACTATAGGCGTCGGCCTTCACCGCCGGCGCCACCTCAACCCCTTTCGCCTTCTCGCAGAGCAGGCGATAGTTGGCGGCGATGGCCTCGAGGGCGATTGTCAAAATGGCGCTGGGCGAAGACATTGCGGTCGGGACACTCGGGCAGGTTATGAAAAAACCACCCTCTGTTTAGCGTCTAGATGGGTGCTGGCAAGTGGTCGTCGCGCACCAGATCGCTGAAACGCGTGAATTCGCCGTTGAAGTGCATCTCCACCGTGGCGATCGGCCCGTGCCGCTGCTTGGCGACGATGACCTCGGCAATGTTCGCCAGGTCCAAGAGCTTCTGGCGATGCGCCTCTTCGCGCTCGATGAACTTCTCTCCGGTCTCGGTGGCGCGTTGCACCGGCTTCTCGCGGGCCAGATAATACTCCTCCCGGAAGATGAACATCACCACGTCGGCGTCCTGCTCGATCGATCCCGATTCCCGCAAGTCCGACAGTTGCGGGCGCTTGTCGTCGCGCTGCTCGGTGGCGCGCGAGAGCTGCGAGAGGGCGATCACCGGAACCGAGAGTTCCTTGGCAACGGCCTTGAGGCCACGGGTGATCTCCGAGACCTCCTGCACGCGATTGTCGCTGGATCTGGATCCCACACCCTGCATCAGCTGCAGATAGTCGACGACGATCAGCGAGATGTCCTTTTGCTGTCGCTTTAGGCGGCGGGCGCGGGTGCGCAACGCCGGCACGGTGATTGCCGGGGTGTCGTCGATGAAGAGGGGTAGGCTGCCCAGATGGCGGGCGGTCTCGAACACGCGGTTGAACTCATCGGTGGTGATGTCGCCGCGGCGGATGCGGTCCGAGCTTACGTTTGCCATGTCGGAGACGATGCGGGTCGCCAATTGCTCCGACGACATCTCCAGCGAGAAGAAGGCCACCACCTGGCGCTCCTTGCTGACCGTCTCGTCGGCTGCTCGCTGCTCTCTCATCGCATTGGCGACATTGCTGGCGATGTTGGTGGCCAGCGAGGTTTTGCCCATGGAAGGGCGTGACGCCAGAATCAAGAGGTCGCTGTCATGCAGGCCGCCCAACAGCTTGTCCATTCCGGTAAAGCCGCTGCTGACGCCGGAGACGCCGTCGTGGCACATCGCCGTCTCGGCCATGGTGACGGAGAGCGCCAGCGCATCGGCGAAGGGGGTGAAATCGCGGCCGGCTTCGCCGGACTCGGCCAGCGCGTAGAGTCTCTGCTCGCTTTCTTCGATCTGGTTCTGTGCGTTGCGGTCCAGCTCGTGGCTTTGCGCCTCGTTCACCATGGTCTCGCCCAGCTCGATCAACTGCCGGCGCAGGAAGAGATCGTGGATCAGGCGACCGTAGTCGGTGACATTGATGATGCCGACGCTGACGGCTTGCAGGCGCGCCAGGTAGGCGGCACCGCCGATCTCCGCCAAGCCGGAATCTCGCTCGAAGTAATTCTTCAGGGTAACCGCATTGGCCGCCTGTCCGCGGTCGATCAGACGCTGGCAGGCCTCGAAGATGCGTTGGTGGGCGCCGTCGGCGAAGTGCTCCGAGCGCAGAAAGTCGCCGACACGCTCGAGCGCCAGATTGTTGGCCAGGAGCGCCGACAGCAAGGCCTGCTCGGCCTCCAGATTGATCGGCACCTCTCGCATGAGGGCAGCAGTCTCTTGCCCGCCCAGAATGCCGCCATCCTGGTTTGCCGGCAGCCAGTTCTCTATCGCCATCTCGTCGACTTCACCTCGCCTGACCTGAAGGCGGCAGTCTAGCAGGCTTGACCGTCAAGCCGAGCCCAGTTTGCCAGGCCCGACTGTGAAAGGCGGGGATGGATGTCGGCACTGCCGACTCGAACGGGCCCCTTCACGCTGCCGGCAAGCAATAAGGGGTGCTCCAGATTGACTGGACGGCACCCCTTGATTTGGAGCGATTGCTCGCCCGTTGGCTACTCGGTCTTGGTCTCGGTCTCGCCGTCCTCTGCTTCGCTCTCCTCGGCCTGACTGGCCTCGGCTGCGGCAAGGGCGGCCTCGATAGCCTCGTCTTCGGCCTCGGCGGCGCGGCGCAGGCTCTCGGCCGTCACCATTTCGCCGGAGGTGGCCTGCAATTCGGCCTCTTCGGCCGTGCGGGCGACGTTGGCGGTGACGATGACGGTGACCTCCGGATGCAGGCGCACACGGATCGGGGTCAGGCCCAGGGTCTTGATCGGGCGATCCAGAACCACCTGGGTGCGCTTCACCGTGAGGCCTTCTTCGTGCAGAGCGTCGGCGGCGTCGCGCGCGGTGACCGAGCCGTAGAGCTGGCCGGTCTCGCTGGCCTGGCGAATGAGCACCACGGCCAAGCCGTCGACCTTGCTGCCGACCTGCTCGGCCTCTTCGCGCTTGGCCAGGTTGCCGGCCTCGATCTGCGCCCGCTGGGTCTCGAAAAAGGCCATGTTCGCCTTGTTGGCGCGCATTGCTTTCTTTTGCGGCAAGAGGTAGTTGCGGGCATAGCCCGGACGCACCTTAACCACATCGCCCATCTGGCCCCAGCCCTCGATACGCTCGAGAAGGATTACTTCCATCATGGTCCGGCCTCCTTAGCGAATGACGTAGGGAAGGAGCGCCAGAAAGCGGGCACGCTTGATGGCGCGGGCGAGCTGACGCTGCTTCTTGGTGGAAACCGCAGTGATGCGCGAGGGAACGATCTTGCCGCGTTCCGAGACGAAGCGAGACATGAGGCGCACATCCTTGTAGTCGATCGCCGGCGCGTTGGGGCCGGAGAAGGGGCAGGACTTGCGGCGCCGGAAGAAGGGCTTGCGGACCGCCGTATTGCGGGTAACGACTTCGATCGACATGGCTTACTCTCCCGTGCCGTGGGTTGCGGCGCGAACGCCCTGTTCGCGCATGCCGCGATCGCGCGGCGGCCGATCGCGGCGGTCGCCGCCCCTGTCGTCGCGGCGATCGTCGCGACCACGTCCGCCGCGGCGATCGTCCCGCCGGTCGTCCCGATCACGGCGCTGCAGGATGGCCGAGGGATTGGGATCCAGCGCCTTAACCTTGACCGTCAGATAGCGCAGAATGTTATCGTCGAAGCGCATATTGCGCTCGACCTCGGCGATGCAGGCCGGTGGCGCTTCCAGGTTCAACAGGATGTAATGGCCCTTGCGGTTCTTCTTGATCCGGTAGGCCAAGTTGCGCAGGCCCCAGTACTCCTTCTTGGCGACTTCGCCGCCGTTGTCGGAGACCAGCTGGACCAGCTTTTCGGTCAGTTCCTCGCCCTGCTGGGCCGAGATGTCCTGTCGTGCGATGATCACGCACTCATAAAATGGCATCGTTTCTCTTCCACTCCTTGTGGCTCATGAGGGGTCCGGCAGTCGCTTCAAGACCCATAGCCGACAGGCGGATGCGCCGGCCGGCAAGGAGGCCCGAGTAGGCTCGGGAAGGCGCGAGACTATACAGTCCCGTTTCGACAAAGCAAGAGATAGGTTTTGCAACTCCGCTTGACAGGGCAACGCTAGAGATTAGCTTCCCGTTTCTTCCGTCGCTTGGTGCATGGCGGCTATGAGCGAGATGAGGGGCAAATATGACGAGAGCCTTCGTGTTTCCGGGCCAGGGCAGTCAGGCCGTCGGTATGGGTGTCGCTTTGGCGGAGGCCTTTCGGCCGGCCAAGGAGGTCTTCGAAGAGGTCGACGAGGCGCTGAAGCAAAACCTCTTTCGGCTGATGACGGAAGGTCCGGCCGAAGAGCTGACCCTGACGGAGAACGCGCAGCCGGCGCTGATGGCCGTCTCCATGGCGGTCTGCCGCGTCCTGGAGCGCGAAGGCGGCATCGCCCTTGCCGACAAGGCCAGTTTCGTTGCCGGGCACTCCTTGGGAGAATATTCCGCCTTGGCGGCGGCTGGCAGCCTGAGCCTTGCCGAGGCAGCCCGTCTGCTGAAGCGCCGCGGCCAGGCCATGCAAGAGGCTGTCGCCCCGGGGGTAGGCGCCATGGCGGCGATCATGGGTATGGAGCCCGCGGCGGTCGAGGCGGTCGCCGAAGAGGCTGCCCAATGCCAGGTTTGCAGTGCCGCCAACGACAATGCGCCGGGCCAGGTGGTGATCAGCGGCCACAGCGAAGCCGTGGCAAGAGCGATGGAACTGGCCAAGGGACGGGGCGGGCGACGCTCGGTGTTGCTGGCGGTCTCCGCGCCCTTCCACTGTGCCCTGATGGCACCGGCGGCCGAGGTCATGCAGGTTGCCCTCGACGAGAGTGAGTTGGCGCCACCGGGCTTGCCGCTGGTCGCCAATGTCACGGCCGAAGCGGTCGATGCGCCGGCCGAGATCCGGCGCCTCTTGGTGCAGCAGGTGACCGGCCATGTCCGCTGGCGCGAGTCGGTGCTGGCGATGCAGGCAGCCGGCGTCGAGGAACTGATCGAGCTGGGCGCGGGCAAGGTCCTTTCTGGTCTGGCGCGACGCATTCACCCCGACCTGGTCGGGCAGGCTTGCGGTGCACCGGAGGATCTGGACGCGCTGATGCAACGGCTCTAGAGACTTGGGCTGCCGGGACAAACGAGTTGGGAAAGAAGCACAATGTTCGATCTTAGTGATCAGAAGGCTTTGGTGACCGGAGCATCGGGCGGTATCGGCGGTGACATTGCGCGTGCCCTGCATGCTCAAGGTGCGACCGTCGGTTTGACCGGGACCCGCGCCGAGGCCCTGGAGAGCTTGGCTCAGGAGCTTGGCGAGCGCGCGCATGTGCTTCCACGCGACCTGAGCGACCCTGCTGCCTGCGACGCGCTGCCAAGCGCCGCCGAAGCGGCGTTGGGTGGATTGGACATCCTTGTCAACAATGCCGGTTTGACCCGCGATAATCTTCTGGCGCGCATGAAGGACGAGGAGTGGGACCGGGTCCTGGCGGTGAACCTGACGGCCGGCTTCCGTCTGGTTCGCGCCGCCCTACGTGGGATGATGCGCCGACGCCACGGCCGGATCGTCGGGATCACTTCGATCGTCGGCGTGACCGGTAATCCCGGCCAGGCGAACTACGCCGCCTCAAAAGCCGGAATGATCGGCTTTTCCAAGTCCTTGGCGGGCGAAGTTGCCTCGCGTAGGATAACCGTGAACTGCGTTGCACCGGGGTTCATCGCCACCCCCGATGACCGATGCGCTGAACGACAAGCAGTGCGAGACGATTCTGCGCGCGGTGCCGGCAGCGAGGCTAGGTGAGGGGGCCGACGTGGCGGCTGCCGTGGTCTTTCTGGCCAGCCGAGAGGCCGCCTATGTGACCGGACAGACCTTGCACGTGAATGGCGGCATGGTCATGATATAGCCCGCTAACAGAGGGTGAAAGGTGACTGTGGCCGCTCTCCGGCCCGACAAGTAGCACCGACGGGGCTTGCCTCCGGTGATCGCATGACCGATTGGACAGGCTTGGGAATCGTGTTAAGAGGGCGGCTCTGGTGGATGCCGCAAGGGGGGATAGTCGCGCGTTTTTGGGCCCGCATGCAGGGCGCAGAACGAGGCTTTTTCGTAGAGGTGGCGCCTGCAGCAGGTGAGGATGTGGGTTTCGGCCGACAAAGCAAAAGCAAACGTCTAGCAGAGGATCTAGAGGCATGAGTGACGTTGCCGATCGCGTGAAGAAGATCGTGGTGGAGCATCTCGGCGTCGAGGACGCCAAGGTTATCGATACGGCCAGTTTCATCAACGACCTGGGGGCTGATAGCCTGGACACGGTCGAGCTGGTGATGGCCTTCGAGGAGGAGTTCGGGTGTGAAATCCCGGACGACGCTGCCGAGAAGATCGTGACCGTGAAGGATGCGATCGACTTCATCCAAGCGAGCTCTTAACAGGGAAGCCAGCAACGGCAGCGGCGTCGTTTGCGACCCGATCTCCTGATTTGAGCGCCAGGCGGTCGGGTTTGCTGCTTGAGGCGCCTCGCGGGTTCCGGCCGTCAGGCTAGCCTGTGTGCCGTTGGCGATGGTGCGTGGAGAAGCGTTAGAATGCGTCGTGTTGCCGTAACCGGTGTTGGCCTAGTCAATCCCCTTGGCAGCGGTGCCGAGTCCGTCTGGCAGCGCCTGATCGCCGGCCAGTCAGGGATCGCCGCGATCGAGGGCTTCGACGTATCGGATCTGCCGGCCAAGATCGCCGGGCAGGTGCCGCGCGGCAATGAGGGCGAGGGCCATTTCGACGCCGACCGCTGGATGGCGGCCAAGGATCGTCGCAAAGTCGATACCTTTATCCTCTTTGGCGTCGCCGCCGCCGAACAGGCGATCACCGATTCCGGTTGGGTCGCCGACAGCGAAGAAGCTCAGGAACGAACCGGTGTCATGATCGGTTCCGGCATCGGTGGGTTGGAATCGATCCATGGTACCTCGCTGATCCTGGCAGAGCGCGGTCCTCGGCGCGTCAGTCCCTTCTTCATTCCCTCCGCCCTGATCAACCTCTGTGCAGGGCAGGTTTCCATTCGGCACGGCTTTCGCGGGCCCAACCACTCGGTGGTGACGGCTTGTTCGACCGGTGCGCATGCAATCGGCGATGCCGCGCGGCTGGTTGCCTTGGGCGATGCCGACGTGATGGTCGCCGGCGGTGCGGAGGCGGCTATCTGCCGTCTAGGTGTCGCTGGCTTTGCTGCTTCGCGTGCGCTCTCGACCAGCTACAACGATACACCCGAGCGCGCCTCGCGTCCCTGGGACGAGGGTCGCGACGGCTTCGTCATGGGCGAGGGTGCGGGGATCGTCGTGCTCGAGGAGATGGAGCAGGCCAAGGTGCGTGGCGCCAAGATTTATGGTGAGGTCTTGGGTTATGGACTCTCCGGCGATGCGCATCATATTACCGCACCTGTCGGGGATGGAAACGGCGGATTCCGGGCCATGCGTGCGGCCTTAAAGCGTGCCGGGATCGGCCCGGATGTGATCGACTATGTCAATGCGCATGGCACCTCAACGCCCTTGGGCGACGAAATCGAACTCCATGCCGTGAAGCGCTTGTTCGGGAGCGCCGTCGAGTCGCTCTCCATGTCTTCGACCAAGTCGGCAATTGGGCACCTCTTGGGCGCGGCCGGTGCGGTCGAGGCGATCTTCTGCCTCTTGGCGATACGCGATGGCGTTGCACCGCCGACCCTCAATCTGGAGAACCCTTCGGAAAGCTGTCAGGGCATTGATCTCGTGCCCCTGCAGGCGCGCGAGCGCAATATCGACATCGCCTTGTCCAACTCTTTTGGTTTTGGGGGAACCAACGCGAGCCTGGTGATTGGACGTGCTTCCTGACCAGAACGCGGCGACGTCCGACGAGGCGCCGCGTAAAGAGCCGCCTCCGCGTAAGTGCCGCCGCGGCCTAAAGCTCTTATTGGGCTTCAGCCTACTGGTCACCGTCCTGCTGGTCGGCGCTGGCGTCGGCCTCTACATCTACGCCCTTGATCTCTATCAACGTCCGGGTCCCTTGCAGACGGAGACCACCGTGACGATCGAACGCGGCAGCGGTTTGAACGCCATCGCCCAGACTCTCTTCTACGAAGGGGTCATCGAGAACACGGAGATCTTCTCGCTAGCGGCCAAGATCGAAGGCCAGGCGGGCGCTCTGAAGGCCGGCGAGTATGCCGTCCCGGCAGAGGTTTCGATGCAGGAAGTCTTGGCCCTCTTGGTCGAGGGCAAGACCGTGCAGCATCGGGTGACCGTGCCGGAAGGGCTGACCTCCTGGGACATCGTGCAGATTGTCAATGCCGCCACCGATCTGGGCGGCGAAGCGATCGAAGAGATACCGCCTGAGGGCAGCCTGCTGCCCGATACCTACTTCTTTCAGCGCGGCGAATCGCGCCAGCATGTGCTCGATCGTATGCGCCAAGCCCAGCGGGAGGCCTTGGAGGCCCTGTGGCCGACCCGTGCCGAGGGCCTGCCTTTCGACACGCAAGCCGAATGGATTGCCCTCGCATCGATCATCGAGAAGGAGACGGGCTTGGCCGAGGAGCGTGGCCTAGTTGCCGGGGTCTTCGTCAATCGATTGAACCAGGGCATGCTGCTGCAGTCCGACCCGACGGTGATATATGCGGTCACCAAAGGCCAAGGCGGGCCGCTGGGGCGCGGCATCAGGAAGTCCGAACTGAAGAGCGACGACCCCTACAACACCTACACCAACAAAGGTCTGCCGCCCGGCCCGATCGCCAATCCCGGCCGGGAGGCCCTGGAAGCGGCGATCCGTCCGGGAGAGACGAAATTCATCTTTTTCGTCGCCGACGGCATCGGCGGACACGCCTTCTCCGAGACCTTGGTCGAGCACGAAGCCAATGTACGCGCTTGGCGAAAGATCGAGAAAGAGCGCAAGCAAAGCGACTAGCCTCGCTGCTCAGGAAAAGCAGTGGCGAACAGCAGCATCTTGTCTGGTGCCGGACAGTTTTGCTAGCGTTTCCAATGGTAAGGTTCGGTTTGGAAAGGGTAGAGGGAGCCGCCCGGCCGGACGAGGTCGGCGGTCGTTGTAGCCATGATGAAGCGTCTCTTGAAATTCATGATCCGCGACGGCGCGCTGGCAATCGAGGATGCGGGCGGCGCAGTGACCGTCGTCGGCGACGGCAGTAAGCCCAGTTGCAAGATCAAGCTGCACAAGCGATCCTTGGAGTGGAGCATTCTAATCAACCCACCGGTGCGTGTGTCCGAGGCCTTCATGGATGGCACCCTGACCATAGAAGAGGGCGACATCGGCGACTTTAGCGAGGTCGTGGCCCGGAACTACAGCCAAATGGAGGCGCACTGGCTGGTGAAGCTGGCCTTTCGACTGCAGCGGCAGGGGCGCTGGTTCAAGCAGTACAACCCCATCGGCAAGGCGCAGAAGAACGTCGCCCATCACTACGACCTCTCCAGTCGGCTCTACGACCTCTTCCTCGACCGCGACCGGCAGTACTCCTGCGCCTATTTCGAAGAGGAGCACGAGGATCTGGAGCGTGCGCAGCTCGACAAGAAGCGTCATATTGCCGCTAAGCTGCTGCTCAATAAGCCGGACCTGCGGCTCCTCGATATCGGCTCGGGCTGGGGCGGCATGGGTCTGTATCTGGCGTCCGTCGCCTCTGCCCGGGTCACCGGCGTCACCCTGTCGCAAGAGCAGCACAAACTGTCGAGAGAGCGTGCCGAGAAGGCCGGCATGGCCGAGCGTTGCGACTTCCGTCTGCAAGACTACCGCACCTTGACCGAGCGCTTCGAGCGCATCGTCTCGGTGGGCATGTTCGAGCATGTCGGCAAAAAGAACTATGAGGAGTTCTTTGGCAAGCTGCGCGAGCTGATGAGCGAGGATGGTGTCTGCCTGCTGCACACAATCGCGCGCTTCAACGAGCCGGGCCCGATCAACCCCTTCATCCGCAAGTATATTTTTCCGGGCGCCGATCTGCCGACCCTGTCGGAGATGCTGCCGGTCATCGAGGAGAATGGCCTTTTCGTCACTGATATCGAGATTCTGCGGCTGCACTACGCCGAAACCCTTAAGATTTGGCGCCAGCGCTTCAACGAGAACCGGAAGGCCGTGGCTGAACTCTATGACGAGCGCTTCTGTCGGATGTGGGAACTCTATCTGGTGGGTTGCGAAATGGGCTTCCGCCACCAAGGCCTGATGGTGGTGCAGGTACAGCTGACCAAGCGCCAGGAATCTCTGCCGCTAACCCGCGACTACATGTTCGAGTGGGAGCGCGCGCAGGCCCGTCGCGAAGCACAGGGAGAGCAGCAGGCCGCAGAATGAGACTGATCCGGTCTCCGCTTGCTCGTGAGAGGTGGCCCTAGTTGGTGCCAGGCTTCGGGCTTGCAGAGATTTCTGCTTTCGTTTGGCCCAATGCACGTGCAGAGGCGCAATAAATAATTCACCTATCGGTCAGCCTCCTGTCGTATGCAGGGCTCTAGTTGCCAGCCTCCCGTCACCCGCCAAGTTCTATCGGAGGATAGCAGCCCGTGATCCATTGGACCGAGCGTGGCCTGACCCGCGCCCAAGCCTTCGAGCGCTCGGAAGACCAGACCGGCAATCTCACCCAGAACGCGACTTTGGGCGATGTGATCGCCGCGCGCCTCGGTCGCCGAGGCTTCCTCAAGGGTGCGCTCGCGGTTTCCGCACTCTCGGTTCTGGCTTCCCCAGCCAGGTCCTCTTGAGCCGCTCCGCAGGTGCCGCCGACCTGAAGGGCGCCGATTTCCAGGAGATCGAACACGGCGTCGACGAGACCCATCACGTGGCACCGGGCTACAAAGGCCGTGATTCTGATCCGCTGGGGCGACAGGGTGATGGCAGATGCGCCGAACTTCGATCCCATGCGGCAGACGGCGGCTACGCAGTCGCGGCAGTTCGGCTACAATAACGATTTTCTGGGCTTTGTGCCGCTGCCGTTGGGCTCGGACAGCTCCGATCACGGTCTGCTCTGCGTCAATCACGAGTACACCAGAGAAGAGGTCATGTTCCCCGGTGTCGGCGAGCAAGGCGAGGAGTTCGACGGTCTATCCCGCGAGCAGGTCGATATCGAGCAGGTGGCCCACGGTTGCTCGGTCCTGGAGGTGAAAACGGTCGCCGGCCGGTGGCAGGTGGTTGCCGACAGCCCTTACGCCCGCCGCATCACCACGGCCAACACCTTCTATGGACATCTCCGGACCGGCTTCCGGCCACGCGCTGATGAAGACCCCGTCCGACCCCGCCGGCAAGACCGTGGTCGGCACCGTCAACAACTGCGCCGGCGGGATCACGCCCTGGGGCACCTACCTGACAGCCGAGGAGAACTTCCACGGCTACTTTTGGGGCACCCTGGATGCCGGGCATCCCAATGCAGCCAACTTCGCCCGCTACGGCGTGCCGGGAAACTGGCATGGCTGGGGCAAGTTCTACGACCGCTTCGACATAAACGTCGTCCCGAACGAGGCCGACCGCTTTGGCTGGGTGGTGGAAATCGACCCCAGCGATCCTAAAGCCAAGCCGAAAAAGCGAACCGCCTCAGGCCGTTTCAAGCACGAGGGCGCGGAATGCCTGATCAATCCCAAGGACGGCCCCACCGTGGTCTACATGGGCGACGATCAGCGCTTCGACCATGTCTATCGCTTCGTCTCCGACAAGGCCTACGATCCCAACGACCGTGCAGCCAATATGGACCTGCTAGAAAGCGGCACTCTTTCGGTCGCCCGCTACGATGAGGACGGCTCCGTGACTTGGTTGCCGCTGGTGCAGGGCCAGGGGAAGCTTACGGCCGAGGCGGGCTTCGCCGACCAGGGCGATGTCGTGATCAAGGCGCGACTGGCGGCCGACCTCATGGAAGCCACCAAGATGGACCGCCCGGAAGATATCGAGGCCAATCTCGAGACTGGTCAGGTCTTCGTCATGCTTACCAACAACTCGAAGCGTCAGCCGGGTCAGGAGAACCAGGCCAACCCGCGTACGCCGAACGCTTTCGGCCTCATCGTCGAGATGCTCGCGCCCGATGGCGATCATGCCGCGGACTACTTCACCTGGAACATTCTGGTGCAGTGCGGCAACCCGGCCGATCCCGACGTGAAGGCGGTCTGGAACGAGAACATCAGCCCGAACGGCTGGTTCGCTGCACCCGACAACTGCGTGGTCTCGCCGGCGGGAGTGCCCTGGGTCTCGACCGATCAGGGCAAGACTTGGTCGAAGAGCAGCACCGCCGACGGCCTCTATGCCTTGGGCACTGAGGGCGCCGAGCGCGGTCTTGGCAAGATGTTCTTTCGCGTTCCAGTCGGAGCCGAGCTTTGCGGCCCGCACTTCACCCCGGACGGCAAGACGCTCTTCCTGGCCATCCAGCACCCGGCAACCGACGGCGTGGTCGACTACGCGCCCTTCGGCAGGACCTCGACCTTCGAGGATCCGGCGACGCGCTGGCCCGACTTCCAGGCGGGCATGCCGCTCCGGCCGTCGGTGGTCGTGGTCACCAAGGAAGACGGTGAGGTCATCGGCTCCTAGTTGGAGGTTCTGCGCTAGAGTATCTTCGCCTTGCATGCGCTCGTCTGTAATGCTCTATGCTGTTGTTTGAGCAAGCAAATCGCCGTTGCCGATGAGTCCATCAACTCGGGATTTGCTCTCTACTCTGAGAAGGGCGGCCGTTCGGTCGCCCTTCGTCTTTGCGGGGTCTGCCCCAGTTTCGACACATCGAAGGTCATTTGGTGGCAAATGCCGAACAGCCTCGGCAATTGTCACCGCCTCTGCGTACCGCTCCCTATCGGGAAGGTCTGAAAAGATGGGGGTTTCGGCTATGCAGGCTTTGGCAAGAACGGGTGTCGTAGTGGTTTTCCTGTTGGCTCTGGCCGTTTGCTCCGGTCTGACCACGACGCAAGAGCGCACCTTGAGCGGCGGTGCCTTGGGCGCCGGTGTCGGTGTCGTCGGCACGGTGATTACCGGCGGCTGTATCGCTTGCGGAGTTGCCATCGGCGGTGTCGTGGGGGCCGGACCGGCTACGTCTACGATCAGTTCGAGAAGAGCAACCATTAGCCCGGTCTTGCGTCACAGAGGCATGTCGTCGGTCCTGTGAATTTCGGCTGCTTCTCCCTACCTCCAAAGAGGGCGTCGGACTTGTCCGGCCCGTGAATGGAGGGATCAGACATGAGCAAGAGCGACGACTACATCGACTACGGGCATGCCGAACTCGAGCGTTGGCGCAAGCGTTTGGCCGATATGGAGCAGCTGTCGGAGAAGTCGAGGGCGACCTTTCAGAGCCACATCGATGACATGAAGGTGCGCGTGCAGAAGGCCGAAGAGGACTTCAAGCAGGCGCAGTCGGCCGGCAGCGAGCAAGCCAAAGCCTATCAAGAGCAGGCAAAGGCCTATCAGGAGCGCATGAAGACCGCCTGGAGTTCTCTTGAAGAAGGCTTCCAGAAGGCGATGCGCGACCTGCGCGGCTAGAGCGATATCCGCTCAAACCCTCGCTACCCCGAGACCGACAGGCAGGAGGTCAAAGCATCGGCAAGGCCCTCTAGGGTCTGCTGATAGGCTAGGCTGCCTTTGATGACGGTGGCACCGAGTGGATCCAGGGTGCCACTGGCCGTCTCGCTGCCCTCGATCAGACTGTCGATGAGTGCTGGCGAGAACTGCGGCTCGGTGAAGATGCAGACGGCCCCGCGTGCCTCGATGAGGTCTCGCATTTCGGCGATCCGGCGCGCGCCGGGGCGGCGATCGGGCGAGACCACGATCGATCCGACCGGAGAAAGTCCATAGCGGGCTTCGATATAGTGGTAGGCATCGTGGAAGACGATGTAGGGTCGCTGTTTGATCGCTCGGAAGGTCTCTGAAAGCTGCTGGTCAAGCGCGACGATCGATTGGCTCAGAGCCTTGAGGTTGGTCTGGTATTGCTGTGCGTTGGCCGGATCCTGCTCGCTCAGAGTCTGCGCGAGGGCTTCGGCGATGATCAGCGCATTCTGCGGATCGAGCCAGAGGTGTGGGTCGACGTTGATCGGCTCTGCGTGATCATGCTGCTCCTCTTCCGAGGTATGCGCGTCCTCATTTACAGGCTCGTGATGGGCGTGTTCGTCCCAAAGCCCGCCTTCGCGCGCTGCAAGCAGCTGCACCTCCGGCAGATCCTGCGCGGTTAGCAGGGTGGCGTCCTCGCCCAGGCTTTCTAGGGGCTCGATCAAGAAACGCTCAAGAGAGGGGCCGATCCAAAGAACCAGGTCTGCATCGTCGATCCGTCGCGCCTCGCTGGGGCGCAGGCTGTAGCCGTGCGGCGAGGAGGCGCCATCCAGCAGGAGGTAGGGCTCGCCGACCCCCTCCATCACTGCGCTCGCCAGGCCATGCAATGGCTTGATGGTGGCGACGACCGCCGGCGGTGCCGCAGCCTCTAACCCGGTGCTTCCGAGCAGGAGCAAAGCGGCAGGCAGTAACTTTCGAAGGCGCATGGTCTTAGGTTCCTCGCTATTGAACGCGCGCACTGCGCAGCGGTCCCAACATGCCTCTGGACGATCTAAGAATGCAATAGTATAACAATCGATATTCTGCCAAGCACAGGGCGGCGCGACGTGAGAGGAGCGAAAATGGGCCAAGCCCAAGGGGAGAGCAGTTTGGGGCGCGGGAGCGAGGGGCGCTTCACTGTCGCCAACCACGACCACAAGCGTTGCCTTGTCTCCGCCATGACCCGTGCTGAACAGCTCTGTCGCGAGCGTGGCATGCGTTTGACGGAGCTCCGGCGCCAGGTCTTGTCGGTCATCTGGTCGGGGCATCGCCCGCTCGGCGCCTACGACATTCTCGCCACGCTCTCGCAAGATCGCGGTTGCAAACCGCAGCCGCCGACGGTCTATCGCGCCTTGGAGTTTCTGCAGAACCAGGGCCTGGTGCATCGCGTGCAGTCGCTGAACGCCTTCGTTGGCTGCCCGCTACCGGGCGAGCACCGCTGCGGTCAAATCCTGCTCTGCCGCGCCTGCGGCGATGCCGCCGAGCTGGAGGAGGAGGAGGGGCTCGCGGTCTTGCAGCGCAGCGCGGAAGCCATGGGCTTCAAGGTCGAGAGGTTCACGGTGGAGCTTAGCGGTCTCTGCCCCAGCTGCCTGACCGAGGAGAGCCGATGAAGCTCAAGGCGGACGACATCTTGCTGCAGGGACGCCAGTTGGCTTTCGCCTACGAAGGTGAAGCAGTCTTGGAAGGTATCGACATCACGCTCAGCCGGCGCGAAGTCGTGACCTTGGTCGGGCCGAACGGTGCCGGCAAGTCGACTCTGGCAAAACTGCTGATCGGCGTGCTGAAGGCCAAGCACGGCAGCTTCACTCTCGCCAAGGCTACGGTCATCGGCTATGTACCGCAGCACCTGCGCCTCGATGCGACCTTGCCGCTGACTGTCGGCCGCTTCGTGGCTCTCGGCAACTCGGCGCGCGACCGAGGCCGAGCGGCGATGCAGCGCCTCAAGGTCGAGCACCTCGCCCGCCGACAGATGCGCGAGCTCTCGGGTGGGCAGCAGCAGCGGGTGATGCTGGCCAGGGCCCTATCGCGCGACCCCGACCTGCTTGTCCTAGACGAACCGGGCCAGGGTTTGGACCTGGAAGGGCAGGGCGAGCTCTCGCAGATCCTGGCCGAGAGACGCGACACCGGCAGTGCTATCCTTTTGATATCGCACGATCTTTCACTGGTTCTTTCCTGCACCGACCGGGTGCTCTGCATCGATCGAACGATCTGCTGCGCCGGCTCGCCGGAATCGGTCGCCGGCGATCCGGCCTATCATCGCAGCCTGGGGCCGCAGACGGTTCAGGCCCTCGCCCTCTACCGCCAGCACAAGCATGGCCAGGTGATCGCCATGGAAAGCCGCGCCGATCGTGCTTGACGATTTCTTCGTTCGGGCGTTGCTCGGTGGCAGCGCGGTTGCGCTCATCGCAGCACCGCTGGGCTGTTTCGTGGTCTGGCGCCGCATGGCCTACTTCGGAGATGCCCTCTCCCACTCGGCGCTGCTGGGTATCGCCATGGGGTTGCTTTTGAACGTCGATACCATCCTGGCTGTGGCACTGGTCGGGGCGATCATGGCCCTGCTGTTGCTGGTCTTGCGGCGGCGCGGGCGCCTCGCGAACGACACTGCCCTGGGATTGCTGTCGCACGGTGCGCTGGGCGTCGGGTTACTGACGCTCTCCTTCATGGAGGGATTGCGGCTCGATCTCTTGGGCTATCTCTTCGGGGATATTCTGGCCATTTCCCGCCATCAGCTCTTGGTGATCGCCTGCCTCGGCCTGCTGGTCTTCACAGTTCTCCTGGCGATTTGGCGTCGGCTGCTGCTCTCCAGCGTGGACCCCGATCTGGCCGCAGCCGAGGGACGCTCGGGCAATCTGGTGGAGGTGGTCTTCCTACTGCTGCTAGCCTTGGTGGTCGCTGCCGCAATGAAGTTGGTCGGCGTCTTGCTGATCACCGCCTTGTTGCTGTTGCCGGCTGCCGCGGCACGGGGTTTGGCGCAAACGCCGGAGCGGATGGTGGCGCTGGCTACAGGCTTCGGTGTGGCCGCGGTGGTTGGCGGTCTCGAAGCTTCACTGCTGTGGGATACGCCAAGCGGTCCGTCCATCGTGGTTGCGGCTTTGGTCCTCTTCATCTTGGCCCAGAGCTTGCCGGCGGCGGGACGAATGCTACTCCCGGGGCGATGAGGACTGCCGCAAATCCTCCCGAATCTGCTAGTAGTCTAGGCTCATGAACACACGACTCCTGCTTCTGCCGCTCATTCTCTTGGCGAGTCTGGCGGTCCGCCCGGCTGCGGCGCATCCCCATGTCTGGGTCGATGCGACCTTGGCCTTGGAGATGGAAGAGGGCAAGGTGACCGGCCTTTCCATCACTTGGCTCTTCGACGATTTCTACAGCGAACTTGTGCGCCAGGACTTCGACCAGAACGGCGACGGTACCTTGTCGCAGTCAGAGGTGGATGCGCTGGTCGGCGTTTCGGCAGTCTCCTTGGCCGAGCACAGCTTCTTCACCCACCTGATGATCGGCGAAGAGCGGCCGCGGGTTGCGGCCGTGCGCGACTTCTATGCCGAGGACGACGGCATCCAGATCTCCTACCGCTTCCGCGTCCCCTTGCAGGAACCGGTCGCTATCGGCCAGACACCCTTGGCAATCGGTCTGTTCGACGAGGGCTATTACGTCGATATCGCCCTGGCCTCCAAGGCCATCTCTCTAGCGGATCCCGCGTGTCGTCTGGTACCCAGGGAGGCCTTGGATCAACCGCTCTACTACGGCCTAGTCTACCCGACCTACTACCATCTGGCCTGCGGGAGCGTCTAAAGGGTGCGGACCGTTGTGGCGCTCTCGGCGGTCTTGCTGCTGGTCGATGGCGCCGCCTTTGCGCAGGGATTGCCGGGTCTGGAGAGTCCCGCTGGCGCATCGGCAGATCCTGGGTTCCTGGCGCGCGGCTATGCCTGGCTGCTGTCGCAGCAGGCGAGCTTGCATCGCGAATTGGTCGGCCTCATGCGGGCGCTCAAGGCGGGCGAGTCCGGTGCTCTCTTCGGTCTGTTTGGCGGCGCCTTCCTCTATGGCGTCTTTCATGCCTTGGGCCCCGGACACGGCAAGCTCATCATTTCCTCCTATGCCTTCGCCAGCGGCAGCGCCATTCGTTCCAGCCTGCTGCTTACCTTGGTTTCCTCGCTGGCTCAGGCGGCAAGCGCGATCCTGCTGATCGGCGGATTGGTGCTGCTGTTGGGGCAGGGACGGCTGACGACGACGCGCAACATCTACTGGCTGGAACTCGCCAGCTATGCCCTGATCCTGCTCTTGGGCCTGGCTATGCTGGTGCGTGCCCTGATGGGAAAGCACGGTTGCTGCGGGCATAGCCACGTCCACGATGAGGGGCACGCGCACCACCCTCACCAAGACGTAGAGACCATTCCCAAACGCGATTTCTGGGCCATGGTTCTGTCGATCGGCATCCGTCCCTGCAGCGGAGCGGTCATCGTGCTGCTCTTCACACTGGGCCAGGGGCTCATTCTGGCCGGGATGACCGCGACCTTGGCGATGGCAATGGGAACGGCATTGGCAGTGGGGGCGCTGGCGCTGGTTGCCGTCTTGGTGCGCCGCGGCGCATTCAAGCTGGTGCCGCGCGACAGCCTCTGGAGCGCCAGGCTGGGCCAGGGCCTCGCCGTCACCGGAGCGCTTGCCGTGGTGGTGATGGGTTCGATGATGGTCTGGGTTGCCTGGCAGGTTCCACCGACTTATTAGCTCACGACCTGGTCAGTGCGGAGTGGAAAAAGATGGCCCTTCTAATCTCAGTGAAGACGATCGATTGGATGGCACCGGAGATGGTGCTGGGTGAACTTCGCCGCTTGCTCCCCGAGGCCGATCTGCGTCTGGCCAGCGATCCGGGCCGACACGAGGAGATCGAGATGATGGTGGTCGACCGTCTGGACCCGGGAGAGGCCGGCCGGTTCTCTGCCTTGCGCCTGGTGCAGAAGCTGGGTGCGGGTGTCGAGCGCATCGTCGCCCAGCTGGACCTGCTGCCGGAGATCCGGGTCACCCGCTTGAAACCCGATGCGCCAGCCCGCGAGATGACCGAGTTCGCGCTCGCCTATGTCCTGCGCGAGCATCGACACCTGCGTTTTTATGACCGCGAGCAGGCGGCTGGGCGCTGGAACAAGGTCGAGCCGCGCGAGGCGCCTGAGGTCTGCGTCGGTGTTCTGGGGTTGGGCCACATCGGCGGGCGCATTGCTGAGACTTTTGCCAGCCTCGATTTCGCCGTGGTCGGGCACAGCCGCAATCCCAAGCAGATCGCCGGCGTGACCTGTTTCAGCGGGGCGGAAGGGCTGCAGGAGGTCTTCCAGCTGAGCGACTATCTGGTGGCCTGCCTGCCCTCGACGCCCGAGACGCGCGATCTCATGGACCGCGATGCCTTTGCCGCGATGAAGCCGGGTGCCGTCTTCATCAACGTCGGCCGTGGTAACTTGGTCGTGGAAGAGGATTTGCGCGAAAGCCTGGACAAAGGTCACTTGGCCGGTGCCGTGCTGGATGTCCTGCGTCAGGAGCCGCCGACGGCCGATCACTCTTTCTGGCAGCACCCCAAGGTGACCCTGACCCCGCATGTCGCCGGTTGGCACTTAAGCGGCGGGTTCGAGCAGGTGGCTGAGAACTACCGACGCCTGCAGGATGGGAGGCCGCTCCTGAACGAGGTCGAGCGTAGACTCGGATACTGAAGCCACCGCTGACACCCAGCTGGGTGCCTTATCGCAATCTCTATAACCAAAGGAAGTCGCTGGCCGTCAGCTGGTCGGCAGCCGAGAGGCTGCTGATGAGGAGGGCCTGATCCACGACGCCTTCGCCGTTCTGGTCGACCTCGACCTGCTGGTTGCCCTTGTGGCGTGCCTCGCTGTTGCCCACTCCGCTGAAGGCGGCATCGCCGATGTTGGCGAAGCTGCCGGTCTCCAGGCCGCTGGCGAAGATCAGATTGTCTTCTCCGTTTCCCGCACCCAGGGAGATGCCGTCGAAATCGCGCACGACCGCGGCACCGCTGCCGTCGGGAGTGAGGTTGCCGCCGTCGAAGAAGAAACTGTCGGCGCCGCTTGCGCCGAACAGAAGATTGCCGATCTCCATGGGCAAGGTGTCATTGCCGCTTTTGCCGCGTAGCTGATCGCTGCCGCTTCCACCCGACAGGCTGTCGTCTCCATCCAGCCCGAAGATTCGGTCATCGCCGCCAAGACCGACCAAGGTGTTGGCTGCAGAGTTGCCGTAGATGTTGTTGTCCAGGCTGTTGCCCGCGCCGTCGATAGCGCCGGTGCCGCCCTCCAGGTGCAGGTTCTCGATGAAGGCCGTCGCAGTCCCTTCGGGCAAGGTATAGGCGATCAATGCTCGCAACAAGTCGGTGCCATCACCGGACAATTCAATCACCTAGTCGCTTTCGGTGTCGGCCAAGAAGGTATCGTTACCGAAGCCCCCGATCATGGTATCGCTGTCGCCTCGCCCGTTCAGAACATCATTGCCCGTCATGCCGCTCAGGCTGTTGCCGGCGTTGTTGCCGACCAGCTTGTTGGCAAGCGCTTTAACGACGAGATTGCCGGTGCCTGCACCATTGATGACATTGACCTTCTCGACAAATCCATTGGGAATGTCCCGGGATGTTGAATCTTTGAATTAGTGTGGCGTTGCTTCCGCTGAGCCTTAGGCTCGGTGTGCTTGAACCACAGAAGGAAGCAACACCATGAAGACGACGACCACATCCCCCTTGCTCTGGCCACAGCGCCGACTGCGCGCCTTCGCTTGTCGATGAAGCGTTTGAAGCTGTGAGGGAGAGCTTCGAGCAATGCTGTCCGATGGCAGGCATGGAAAGCCTGACCCGACTGCTGAACGAGGACGTGACACGGCAGGCCGGTGAGCGCTACGAGCATTCACCTGAGAAGCCCGGCTAGCGTTGGGGCCATTCGGAAGCGCAGGTTGGCTTTCATGGCGGCAAGAGCGCCGTGGATCGCCCTCGGGTGCGCAGCCAGGGCACGGGCAAGGAAATGCCCTTGCCGAGTTGGGAAGAGATTTCGGCCACAGGATTTCTCGACCGGTGGGCCATGAACCTGATGGCGATGAATGTGGCCACGCACAAGTTTTGCCGCGCCGTTCGGCTGCCCGAGGCCGGCGTTCCGGCGGATGCGGGCAGCGGCCTGTCCAACTCTGCGGTCTCGCGACGGTTCAAAGCGCTGACGCAGGCCACATTCGAAGAGTGGATGGGGTCCGATCCATCGGAACTGGACCTCGTTGCGATCCAGATCGACGGGCTACATCTGGACGACCGCCTGTTGACGATCGGGGCTGTCGGCGTTGAGGTTTCCGGGCAACAACACCCCTTGGGCGTCATTGACGGGGCCACGGAGAACGCTGCAACCCTACAGGCCTTGCTCGACAATCCGATCGAGCGCGGGCTCGACCCCGCAGGCTGCTACCTCTTCATCGTGGATGGTGCCAAGGCTCTCGGTAAAGCTCTGCGGCGGACCTTCGGCGCGGATATCCCCATCCAGCGCTGCCAAATCCACAAGGCACGCAACCTCACCGACCGGCTTGCGCCCAGGCACCATGCCGCCGTGCGACGCGCCTTGAAGCAGGCCTGGGAGCTGGACGATGCCGACAAGGCCGAACGCCTGATGCGTAATCTGGTGCGGCGCTTCGCGCAGGAAGCGCCGGATGTGTCCCGATCGATCCTCGAAGGTCTCGACGAAATCCTGACAGGGGTCAGGCGCGGCTTACCGCTTGAATTGCGCCGGTCGCTCGCCAGCACCAATATCATCGAGCCCATGAACAGCGTCATCCGGCAGGTCTGCCGAAACGTGAAGCCCTGGTGAGATGCCAAGATGGCCCTACGCTGGACCGCGGCGGGCATGTTCGAAGCCAAGAAGGGCTTCCGGCACATCAAGGCTTACAAGCAACTGCCCATTCTCAAGCAGGCTCTCATCGAGCAACGCCAAAAGCACCTGCTTGACCAGATCAAGGACACCGCATAACCTCACATCAAGCAGCGGCACTCAGACGAGTTTCAACATCAAACGGGACATTCCCATCTCTCAAAAATCCATCAATCCATTGCTGGCGGCAAGGGTGCAGTCAGAGGTGGCTCGGATTGTTTGAACAGGGCTCGAGCGATCGCCAAGTGGATTTCCGTCTGGGTCAAGCCGCTGCCGGGATTGGCTGCAGCGCGCTGATGTACGCCTGATCGGGCGTCTGCTCGCCAAGCGACGAATGTGGCCTCGTGCTGTTGTAGAAGGCCAGGTAGCGCCCAATCGAGGCGCGCGCCTCCGGCAGGTTGGCGTCGGCGTGCAGGTCGATCTCCTCATACGTGACCCTGCGCCAGAGGCGCTCCACGAAAACCTTGTCCCTCCAGGCTCCCTTGCCGTCCATGGAGATCGCGATCTCCGCGTCCTTTGGGACCTGAACGCAGTCCAGCGACGTGAATTGACTGCCTTGGTCGGTATTGAGGATCTCTGGCCTGCCATGGTGTGCCAGCGCCTCCTCCAGGGCCTCGATACAGAACTTTGCCTCAAGCGTGATCGACAACTGCCAGGCCAGAACCTTGCGGCTGAACCAGTCCAGGACAGCAGCAAGATAGACCAAGCCCCGTGCCATGGGCACGCAGGCGATGTCCATCGCCCAGACCCGGTCAGGGCGCCTGACCGCGAGGCCGCGCAGTAGGGAGGGATGGATCTTGTGTCCCGGCGCCGGCGTCGAGGTCTTCGGGCGGCGGTAGAGCGCCTCGATCCCCATCTTCTGCATCAGCGTCGAAACACGCCGCCGCCCCACCGCATAGCCTTCTGTCTTCAGCAGGCCTTGCAACATCCGGCTGCCGGCAAAGGGGTCATCCAGATGCAACGCGTCGATTCGGCGCATGAGCGCGAGATCGGTCTGCGAGGCCGGTCTGCGAGGTCGGGCGCAGCAGATAGGCGACGCTCCCTCGGCTGAGGCCGAGCCGCTGCGCCTGACGGCTGATGCTCAGTCTGTCGTCGCGCCCGATCATCGCTTTGCGCGCGCCAACAGACCGGCCTTGCCGAGCACTGCGGACAAAAAATCCTTCTCTAACATCAGCTCGCCAAGCTTCGCATGAAGGGTCTTCACATACACCACCGGCACCTCTCCGCCTTGGCTCGGCCTTGGCGGTGTCGCCGAACACACCGGCAGCGCCATCCAACAACTGCCGGCGCCACTGGGTGGTCTGGTTGGGGCGTACGTCAAACTGCCGGGCTCACTCGGCCAGCGTCCTCTCGCCCTGGATGGCTGCCAAGGCCACTTTCGCCTTGAATGCTGGACTGTGGTTCCAGCGCGGGCGTCTTGCCATGATCTCTCCTCGCTCTCGGCTATCAGGCCGATCTCACGCGAAAACGCCTCTTGACTCACCTGTCCAGCTTTCCCGAGCCACCTCTCCGCTTGAATTGCATCTGCCATTTTCTGTGGTCGCTGACCTACCCGAACAAGGATGAGCGCGTGGTTCGCGGCCCCGATCCCTTGATCGTCGGCGAGAGCGGTTACGTCATCGGCCGCTCGGCCCATCCGCTCCCGCATGGACCGAGGCCGGAGGAGTACGAAGATCTGGGAACTTAGTACGATCGGCAAAGCAGTGAGTTACGAGATGAATTGATTGCCTCGTCCGTGGCGTCGCTCGTCGCGAATGGCGATGCCGTAGGGTATCCTCGCTGTTCGGAGGAGCCCGCCAGGGCCTTGTTCTAGCGGACTCCAGCGGCCCAGTTCGGGCATAAGTTGGTTCACCCGTGGCAAGCCGACGCCAAGCGGACAACTTTGACAAGGAATTGACATGCTCTTGGACCGACTAGGCGACCTCAAGGTCGTTCCCGTGATCCGCAGCGACAGCGATCTGGAGGCCGCGCGAGCCTGTGATTGGCTCTTGGAGGCCGGCCTGCGGGTGCTGGAGGTCACCTTGACGGTCCCCGGTGCTGAGCACCTTATCGCCGAGCTGGCGACGCGTGAGCCCGACGCCCTGATCGGCGCCGGCACGGTACTGAGCGGCGAGGATGCCAGGCGCTGTATCGATGCCGGTGCCGCTTTCCTGGTGGCGCCCTCGGCCGTGCCCGAAGTCCAGGTCCTGGCCAAGGCCGAGGGCATTCCCTTTATGCCCGGTGCTGCGACCCCCGGCGAGGTCTTGGCGCGCTGGCAGGAGGGAGCGGCGTTGGTGAAGGTCTTTCCCGCCAAGCTGCTGGGTGGCCCCAGCTTTCTGAAGGCTCTGAAGTCGGTTTTCCCGAAGATCCCCTTGATGCCGACCGGTGGGGTGAACCCCGAGACAGCCGCCGCCTATCTGGCTGCCGGTGCGCTCTGCGTCGGCATGGGCGGAGAGCTGATGCCGAAGGCCGCCCTGCAGGCGAATGACAAGAAGACCGTCATCGCCTTGGTGGAACAGGCCTTGGCGACCGTCGCGGATTCTTGACGCAGGTTGCGACCTAGCCGGACCGTTATCGCTCGGCGGGTGTGGGAGAGGCGAAAAAGGCAGGAGGCTGCGATGGTCCGAGCCCTGGGTGTCGGACGAGACACTCTGCCCGAGAGCTGCCAAGCTGCGGTAGAAGATGTGATCCAAAGTTAGATGGAGCTTCGGCAAGGTCGCTTGACGGTTTGCGATACGCTCGAAGCCTGCGCCGCGAAAGCAGGTGGCAAGATTGGCCACCTCATTGAAGCCGAATGGCTTGGGCCTGGCGCCGGTCAAGGGCGCCAAGAAGAGCAAGCTCCACCAGCGCTCGAAGCTGTTGAAGTCGCCCAGAACCACGGCCCGCGGAGCCAGCTCGACCGCGTCCAGAATGCCTCATAACTCGGCGCGGCGCCGCTCCATCGAGACGGCGCAGGAAAGATGCAGGTTGAGGATGCTGAGCGGCTCGCCGGCCAACTCGTAGACTAGAGCAGATGCACCAATCACTGAATCGATTGTGATGTGACGGGATGATGCAAGTCTGATTGAAGGTCTCCAGACAAGGAGGTCCTGGATGGGACGAGCATTGAGTGGCGATCTGCGGGTTCGTATTTTGAAGGCATCGCAGGCGGGCCTGTCGGCGCGTGGTGTTGCGGTGCGGTTCGGTGTGGCGCCATCGACCGCGATCCTCTGGAGAGGATCATGCGGGAGATCCGGCGGCGAACCCGCGTCGTCGGAGCCTTCCCCGACGGCCAATCGGCCCTCAACCTGGCCGCGGCCAGGTTGAGACACATCGCTGGCACCAAAGGGTCCAGCAAGCGCTACATGAACAGGGACCTGCTCAAGCAGTGGGACAGGGTTGCCTGATGGAACAGCCCGCCAACCCCAATGTGCGAAAGATCCTGGACACTACCGTCCGGATTGGCCGGAGCGCGCTGAACAACTGGCTGCGCGGGTGCGGCTTCACGTACAAAAAACCGCGCACGCATTGGAGCAGGAGCGGCCGGAGGTCTTGAGAAAGCGCCAAGCCTGGTTTGACAACCAACTCGACTTCGATCCGGCCAGGCGGGTCTTCATCGACGAGACGGGCCTGTCGACGAAGATGGCGCGGCTGCGTGGGCGTTCCAGGCGGGGCGATCGCTGGTCGCGCGGGCATCCCCCACGAGCATTGGAAGACAACCACCTTTACCGGCGCGCTTCGGCTGACCGGAATGACCGCGCCGATGGTGCTCGACGGCGCCATGAATGGCGTCGCTTTTCTTGCCTATCTCGAGCAAGCGCTGGCGCCGACCCTCAATCCCGGAGATGTCGTGATCATGGATGACTTGCCGGCGCACAAGGCCGCCAGCGTCCGCCAGGCCATCGAGGCCACAGGCGCCACCCTCAATTATCTGCCGCCCTACAGTCCCGACTTCGACCCAATCGAGATGGCATTCGCCAAGCTCAAATCACTGATCCGCGCAACGGCCGAAAGAACCGGCAGCACCCTCTGGAATACCGTGGGCGACATCATCGGTCTGTTCAAGCCGCACGAGTGCGCAAACGATTTCGCACCAGCAGGCTATGACACTTCATAAAATGGATGTGCTCTAGCGTGCCGACTATATGATCACGCCTCAGCATGTCGCGGAACTGCGGCCGATATGGGAAATGCGGGCTTAGGCGACCGCAGCGCACGAAAGCGTTAGGGACACGATCCCCGGTATCGGCAGGTGTGCCGAGGATGCCAAGGTCGTGAGAATTAGTCGTCCTGATGCCCCCAAGGCCCTTTTGGCCTCTCCTCTTCGGTCGAGGGTTTGGCGCTCCATGGGCCGTCTCGCGATGGTGTCTCGTCGCTTCGGCTTTGGTCGGGCTGTGCAAAACCGTGGTGGCCGCTGCGCGGTACCGTGAGGCGGATGCGCCGCGGCGGCTGACGAGCGAAGAGCGGGACACCGCGCTGGCGGAAAACCGCGACCAGGAGGGCGCCAGCCGCGAAGCCGCCGATGTGGGCCCACCAGGCGACGGGACCGGTGCCGTCGGTTTGTGCGGCTAAGAACTGAAAGCCGAACCAGCCGACCAGCAGCAACCAGGCCGGCAGTACCAGAGGGACGAAGACCAGAAGTACCACCAGGCGGGCGAAGGGATGCAGCACCAGATAGGCGCCGAGCACGCCGGAGATCGCCCCGGACGCACCGATCAAGGGGACCTCCGAACCCGGATCGAGCACGACATGGACTAGGCCCGCCAAGACGCCGGTCACGAGATAGAAGATGAGGAAGCGCAGATACCCGAGGCAGTCCTCGACGTTGTCGGAAAAGACCCAGAGGAACAGCAGGTTGCCGATCAGATGATCCCAACCGCCGTGCAGGAACTGATAGCTGAACAGAGTTGCCCAGGCAGGTAGTTCCTCCAGGTTGGAGGAAAGTTGCGCCTCGCCGGTCAGAACGGCCGGGATCAGGCCGAAGCCATAGACTAGGATGGCGCCGTCCCGGATTGTCAAGGTGCTCTGAAAGAGGAAGATGAAGAAGCAGCTGGCCAGCAGCGCGTAGCTGACATAGGGCCGGTCGATACGCAGGCGCGGATTGCTGTCACCGAGCGGCAGGAAGGGCATCGCGCCTGACCTAGATCAGAGAGGGCCGATTAGAGATCAAGACGGCACCAGATCGGCGTGTGGTCGGAGGCCTTCTCCTTACCGCGTGGCTCGCGATCGATGTTGCAGTCTTGCAAGCAGTCGGCGGCTTGCGAAGAGAGCAGCAGGTGATCGATGCGGATGCCCAGATCATTCTGCCAGGCACCTCCTTGATAGTTCCAAAAGCTGTAGCCGCGGGTCTTGGGGTGGATCTGCCGATAGGCATCGGTGAAGCCGAGATTGACCAGGCGCCGCAGGGCTTGGCGGCTCTCGGGCCGGAACAGGGCGTCGCCGCGCCAGGCCTCAGGGTCGTAGCAGTCCTCGGGCTGCGGGATGACGTTGTAGTCGCCGCCCAAAACCAGCGCCTTTTCTTCCTTCAGAAGGTCTTCCGCGTGGCGTGCCAGGCGATCCATCCAGGCCAGTTTGTAGGAGAACTTGTCACCGGAGGCGACGGGGTTGCCATTGGGCAGATAGATCGACGCGGTGACGACGCCGTACGTCTCGACTTCCAGATAGCGAGCCTGCTGGTCGCTCTCGTCGCCGGGCAGGCTGCTGCGGCGTACCTCGATCGGCTGGGTCGAGAAGACGGCGACGCCGTTGTAGCTCTTCTGGCCGACCATCTCATAGTGATAGCCGAGGCCGCGGATCTCCAGCGCCGGGAAGCCTTCCTCCTGGCACTTCAGCTCTTGCAGCAGCAGGACGTCGGGTTTGAAGGTCTCGATCCAGGCGATAACGTTGCCGATCCGCGCTTTGATCGAGTTGACGTTCCAGGAGGCGAGGGTCGGCAAAACGTGCTCGATCTCAGATCGCGAAGGAGGTGCCGCAGCCGCAGGAGGAGGTGGCCTGAGGATTGCGCACCTGGAAGGAGGCGCCGATCAGCTCCTCGACGAAGTCGACCTCCGCACCGGAGAGAAACTCCAGTGAGATCTCGTCGACCACCAACTGGACGCCGTCGGTCTCGAAGATATGGTCGTCGGCCTTCACGTCCTCGTCGAAGGAAAAGCCGTATTGAAAGCCGGAACAGCCGCCGCCGGACACGGCCAAGCGCAGCTTCAGCCCGGAATCGCCTTCGGCCACTGCCAGCTCGGCAACGCGCTTGGCGGCATTGGCGGTCAAGGTCACGCGTGGGTCGCTCATACCCGTCCTCGTCTCCATCAGGGGCGCCCGCTCCGACAGGCGCAACTCCAGTCTCTTGATCACATTCTAATGTAAGTCGCTTGCTAATGTAAGTCGCTTGGCGCTCGGATCAAAGAGGCCTTGGCGCATTCACTTTTGCCTGCGGCGACCGGGTTCAAGGGCTGTGACGGAAAAGATCGCGCTTGGCAAGCCCTACCGGCGATATCACCCGTCGCTAATATCGTTTAGGCTCCAACAAATCATGAGCAAGCCCGCCCCCTTCGCCTGCCGTCCCGAACAGTCTCGCGGCCGCCTCGTCGCCGAGGCCGAAAGCCCGACTCGCACGCCATTTCAGCGTGATCGGGACCGCATCATCCATTCCGACGCCTTCCGGCGTTTGCAGTACAAGACCCAGGTCTTCGTCTATCATGAGGGCGATCACTATCGCACCCGGCTGACGCACTCCCTGGAGGTGTCGCAAATCGCACGCTCGATCTGCCGGCAGCTGGGCCTGAACGAAGATTTGGCCGAGGCGCTCGCTCTGGCGCACGACCTGGGGCACACGCCCTTCGGCCATTCCGGCGAGGATGCCTTGAGTGCGGCCATGGCACCCTATGGCGGCTTCGATCACAATGAACAGGCCTTTCGCATCCTGACCGAGATCGAATCGCACTATGCCCAGTTCGACGGCCTCAACCTCACCTGGGAATGCCTGGAGGGCCTTGCCAAGCACAACGGCCCGATCCTCGATCCGCGCCCCTATTTTGCCGCCTATGTCGAGCGCCACGACCTGGAACTTGCCTCCTACCCCGGGGTGGAGGCGCAGATCGCAGCATATGCCGACGACATCGCCTACAACAACCACGACATCGCCGACGGCCTTCGAGCCGGTATCCTGAAGTGGGAGGAGGTGGCCGAACTGCCGCTGGTGGGGGACATCTTCGCCGAGGTCATGCGTTTGCATCCGGGACTGGAGCCGGCACGGCTGCGCCACGAGGTGGTGCGGCGCATGATCAACGACATGGTGAACGACTTGCTGGCGGAAACGCAGCGGCGCATCGCCGAAGCACAGCTGCAGAGCGTCGCGGCGGTGCGGGCCTTGGGCCGACCTCTGGCAGCCTTCTCGGCGGAAATGCAGACGACAAACTTGGCGATCAAGCGCTTCCTCTTCGAGCGGCTCTATCGACATTACCGGGTCAACTGCATGATGGTGAAAGCGCGTCGCATTGTGCGCGAACTCTTCGAGCAGTATCAACAAGCGCCTCTGTGCCTGCCGGACGACTGGCGCCACCGGGCCGAGGCGGCGGGCAACGAGGCCGAGCAGGCGCGTCTGATCGCCGACTACATCGCCGGCATGACCGACCGCTACGCCATGGCCGAGCATGCCAAACTCTTCGATCTCTATAAATGAATGTGACGGATGAACCTCTACAAGAGCTATAGCGCGCGAGTTCGCAGCCTGATCCAGGGCCTGATGGAGTCCGGCGCGCTGCCGGCCGACCTCGATCTTTCCCGCGCCGTGGTGCAGCCGCCGCGCGACCCCTTGCACCGGGAGATGTCCAGCAACGCGGCCATGGTCCTGGCCAAGTCGGCCGGGATGAAACCGCGCGTGCTGGCCGAGTTGCTGGTCGAGGGGCTGGAGACGGACGAGCAGGTGCGTGATCTGGAGATCGCAGGGCCCGGCTTCGTCAACTGGAACCTCGTACCCGAGGCCTGGTTGGAGGCCTTGCGCACGGTGCTGCGCGAAGGCACGACCTATGGCCAGAGCGACATGGGTGCCGGCCAAGCCATCAATGTCGAATACGTCTCGGCCAATCCGACCGGACCGCTGACCGTGGGCCATGCGCGTGGCGCCGTTGTCGGCGATGCCCTGGCCGGGCTCCTGGAAAAGGCCGGCTTTGCCGTCACCCGAGAGTACTATATCAACGATGCCGGCAATCAGGTGGATACCCTGGCCCGCTCCACCTACCTGCGCTATCGCGAGGCGCTTGGCCTGGGTGCTGCAGAGATTCCAGAAGGCCTCTATCCGGGCGAGTATCTGAAGGCGGTCGGAGCGGCCTTGGCCAAGCGTGATGGCATGTGCTGGCTGGATCGGCCGGAGAGCGAATGGCTGGTACCGGTGCGGGCCTTTGCGATCGAAGAGATCATGGGCTGGATCAAAGAGGATCTAGCGCGCCTTGACATTCACCAGAGCGTCTTTACCTCCGAGCGCAGTCTAGTCGAGGCGGGCGCCGTCCAGGAAGTCTTCGACAATCTGCAAGCGCGCGACCTGATCTACACCGGCACCCTGGAGCCGCCGAAGGGCAAGGCACCAGAGGATTGGGAGCCGCGGCCGCAGACGCTCTATCGGGCGACTGAGTTCGGCGACGACATCGATCGGCCCTTGAAGAAGTCGGACGGCAGTTGGACCTACTTCGCCAACGACATGGCCTATCATCTGGACAAGTATCGTCGCGGCTTTCGCCGGCAAATCAACATCTGGGGGGCCGATCACAGCGGCTACATCAAGCGCATGCGCTCGGCCGTGACTGCGCTGAGCGAGGGCGATGCCAACCTCGAGATCAAGATCTGCCAGCTGGTAAAGCTCACCCGCGGCGGGCAGCCCCTGCGCATGTCCAAGCGGGCAGGGAACTTCGTCACTCTGCGCGACCTGATCGATGAGGTCGGCGGCGGTGTGGTGCGCTTCATCGTGCTGACCCGCAAGAACGATGCGCCGCTGGATTTCGATCTGGACAAGGCGGCGGAGCAGAGCCGGGACAATCCCGTCTTCTACGTCCAGTACGCGCACGCCCGGGCGATGAGCGTCATGCGCCACGCTGCCGAGAGTTTCCCGCAGATTCCCGGCGATTCGGCGGCCCTGGCCGAGGTTCCCTTGGACTGCTTGACCGACTCCGATGAATTGGCGCTGATTCGAACTCTGGTACAGTGGCCGCGAATCGTGGAAAGTGCCGCAGAAGCTGAAGAGCCGCATCGAGTGGCCTTTTACCTCTACGAGGTCGCATCTCGCTTCCATGGTATCTGGACCAGAGGCAAGGACGAAGCGGAACTCAGGTTCCTGTTGCCGGATAGGCCGGAGGTCACGGCGGCGCGTCTGGCCTTGGTCAAGGCGATGGCAACTGTGGTGGCCTCCGGGCTGCTGGTCTTCGGTGTCGAGCCCTTAGAGGAGTTGCGCTGATGGCGGATATGATCCGCCCGGAAGACATCAGGCGGATCATATCCGACAGCGACCGCCGTCAGCCGGGCGAAGCAAGGGAACCGTCGCCACTGACCCGCCGCGCGGCGGTGGAAGCACCCCAACTCGCCGAACCAGATTTGACCGAACCTTCGCTACGGGGACCGGAGGCCTCCGTCAGCGAGACTGAAGACAAGCCCGCCGGACCGCCGGGTGGCTGGATCGATCCGCCCTCTGCCGTGACTCCGGAGCGGCGGGTTGTCGAGCCGACCCCCGCCTTGGAGCCAGAACCGCCCCCGGAACCCGGCCGCTGGCAGGAAGAGCCTGATGCCGGGACCGACCTTGGTGGTTACGATGGCCCGCCCTTGGGCGCACCAGAGCGGGATTTTGAAGCAGACCTCGCCGAGGAGGCACCCGCGCCGCGCCGGCGTCGACGCATTCTTCTGCCGCTCTTGGTCGTGCTGCTGGCTCTTGCCGGCCTCGCCGCGGCCTATCTCTACGGCTTCAAGGGCAAGGGGATCGGGCCCAGCATGGAAGCGCCAACCCTGAAGGCCCAGGTCGAGGTCGACAAGGTCAAACCCAGCGAACCGGGCGGACTTCAGATCCCCAATCGCGATGTCCAGGTCTTGGACCAATCGGCGAGCCGCAGCGAGCTGCAGGCCGTGGTCCTGCAACCACCGCCTGAGGAGCCCGCCCCCTTGCCGCCGGTGCCGCAGCCGAAAGTCGCTACGGAGCCCGATCCGGCCGTTAGCGCGAGCGAGGCCGAGGATCAGATTGCTGCGGTGATCCAACAGAGCCAGTCCGAGGGCGGCTTGGAGGGAACAGCACCGACGGACGGGCGTCTGGCTGGTCCCGGATTGGTCATTCCGCCACGTCCCAGTGCCAAGCTGGATGGGCGAGAGGATGCCGTCGCTGCTGCTCTTGCCGGCGGCAGCGCGCCGGCCGCGAGTGAAGCCTCCGCAGCGGCAAGTGAGCCCAAGGAGACGACAGAGGCGACGGCCAGCACGACGACGACGGCTTCTTCTGCCGCGACCTCGGGTGCCTTCTTGATCCAGCTTGCTTCTCTCGACTCGGCGGAGGCTGCGGAGCAGTCTTGGAAGACCATGTCGCCGCGCCAAGCAGCGCAACTCTCGGGCCTGTCCCACTCCGTGCAGCGCGTCGAGATCGAAGGTCGCGGTACCTTCTACCGCCTGCGGGCCGGACCCTTTGCCGATCGGGCTGCGGCCCAGGCGCGTTGCGCCAAGCTGAAGGATGCCGGGCAGGCCTGCATCGTCGTGGCACCCTGAGGCTGCGTTTGACCTTGGGGAGCAAAGCGTGACCAGACAGTGCCGTGCCCTGATCCTGGGATTGGCCGGCAAGGAACTCGGCCGTGAAGAAGCGCATTTCCTGCGTGAGGCCGGCCCCTTGGGATTCATTCTCTTCGCCCGGAACATCGACAGGCCAAGCCAAGTCGCAGCCCTGACCCGCGACCTGAGAGCACTGGTCGCTCGGCCCGATGCGCCGATCCTGATCGATCAAGAGGGCGGGCGGGTCCAGCGGCTGAGACCGCCGCATTGGCGCGCAGCACCGCCGGCGGCCAGCTTCGGCAAACTGGCTTTGCAGGACCTTCCAGCGGCAAGACGCGCGGTCTACCTCAATCACCGACTTCTGGCCGATGAACTGATTGCGCTGGGCATCACCGTCAACTGCGCACCGGATGTGGATTTGCAGCATGCAGGCGCCCACGAGGTGATCGGCGACCGTGCCTTCGGCGGCGATCCGATCCTGGTAGCCGATCTGGGGCGCACCGCCTGCCAGGGCCTGCTCGATGGCGGCGTGCAACCGGTGATCAAGCACATTCCGGGCCACGGTCGTGGCCTGGTGGACAGCCATCTGGACCTGCCGGTCTGCGAGGTTCCGGCAGGGCAATTGGCGGCCAGTGACTTTCTGCCCTTTCGGCTGTTGTGCGATCAGGCCTGGGCGATGACGGCGCATGTCGTCTATGAGGCGCTCGATGCCGAGGCGCCGGCCACGACATCCGCTTTCATGATTGATCGCATCATTCGTCGCGAGTTGGGCTTCGAGGGTCTGCTGGTCAGCGACGATCTCTCGATGCAGGCCCTGAGCGGAAGCCTGGCTGAGCGGGCCCGCGCGGCGCTGGCGGCGGGCTGCGATCTTGCTTTGCATTGCAACGGCCAGATGGAAGAGATGGCGGAGTTGGCGCTCGCAGTTGGACCGATGAGCGCGTCTGCTCAGGCGCGTTTCGAACAGGGGCTGAGAGGTCTCGGACCGGCCGAAACCTTGTCGGCTGAAGCTCGGCGATCCTTTGGGGAAGACCTTGAGAGTCTCTTGCAAGCGACCTAGGCAGTCACTAGAGCCAAGACAAGGACCGAAGCATCGCACTACAGCCCGTCTTCGGATCAGCCGGAGGGGAGCTGCCCCGTGAGCGACGAAAGCGCAGGATCGAAGGACTTCGAAGAGGACGCCGCACCCCAGCCGGTCGGCGACGAGCGCTTCCGTCTGGCCTTGGAGGGCTACGAGGGGCCGATCGACGTGCTCTTGAATCTGGCCCGCGACCAGAAGGTCGACCTGGCCCGCCTCTCGATCCTGGCTCTGGCCGAGCAATATCTGACCTTCGTGCAGGAGGCCCGCAAGCTGCGGCTCGAACTGGCCGCCGACTATCTGGTCATGGCGGCTTGGCTCGCCTATCTGAAATCGCGGCTTCTGCTGCCCGAGCCCGAGAGCGATTCCGACGAGCCGACCGGTGCCGAGATGGCGGCAGCACTTGCCTTTCAGCTGCAACGCCTGGAGGCCATGCGCAGGGCCGGTCAACGCCTGCTCGAGCAGCCGCGACTTGGCCAGGGGCGCCTGCCGCGCGGCGCGCCGGAGGCCGTGACCGTCCACAAGAACAATGTCTTCGAGCTGTCGCTCTATGAACTGCTGAAGGCCTATGGCGGTTGCCGCCAAAGAGTCGGCGGCGGGTGCTTGGACATTCCCGCAGTCCAACTGCATACGGTGGAAGCGGCGATCCAGCGCCTGGAACGCATGATCGGCAGTCTGCCCGGCTGGCAGCCGCTCATGAGCTTTCTGCCGGGCGAGCTTTCCGGCGGACTGAAGTGGCGCGCGGCCGTCGCTTCGACTTTCGCCGCCAGCCTGGAACTGGTCCGCCAGGGTAAGGCACAGCTGCGCCAAGACAGCACCTTCGGTCCTCTCTATCTGCAGCGCGAGAGCGAAAGGCAATGAGCGAGACCGAGCGCTTTCAGAATCTGCGCGCGTTGGAGGCCCTGCTGTTCTCGGCGGTCGAGCCGATGACGGCCAAGGATCTGCAGGAGTCGCTGCCGACCCTACCCGATATTCCAGAATTGCTGAACGAACTGACTGATCTCTATGCTAACCGCGGCGTGGTGCTGCAGCGTGTCGGCAAGGCCTATGCCTTTCGCACCGCGCCGGATCTGGCCTACCTCTTCAATCGCAGCAAGACCGTGGAGCGCAAGCTCTCACGGGCGGCGGTCGAGAGCCTGGCGGTGATCGCCTATCACCAACCCTTGACCCGGGCCGAGATCGAAGAGGTGCGCGGGGTGGCGCTGTCCAAGGGCACGCTTGACGTCTTGCTCGAGGCCGGCTGGATCAAACCGCGTGGGCGCCGCATGACCCTGGGCAAGCCGATGCTCTGGGGCACGACGCAGGCCTTCCTCGATCACTTCGGCCTAGAGAACCTGACCAGCCTGCCGGGCCTGGACGAGCTGAAGGCGGCCGGTCTTCTGGACACCCGCCCGGCAATCACCGCTCTGGGCGAACGTGCCGGGCTCTTCGAGATCGCCGAAGCTTCGGGCGAAGGCGAGGGCGAGGGCGAGGAACCGCTGGCCGAGGACTTCGGCGAGACCCTGGTGCCCGACGAGGACAGCGATCAGGCGGAGCTGCCGGAGCCCCTGGATCGCTCCTCGCAATGAGCGAACTGCAGATGCAGGGCGTCGTGCATCACTATGGCGAGCGCCTGGCGGTGGATGGGGTCGACCTCAGCGTGCAGGAAGGCGAATTGCTCTGTCTGCTGGGGCCGTCGGGCTGCGGCAAGACGACCCTTCTGCGACTGGCAGCCGGGCTGGAGAGCCTGCAGAGAGGGTCCGTCACGATTTCCGGGCGCACCGTCGCCGGCAATGGCAGGGATCTGCCGCCGGAAGAGCGCGGTGTGGGTCTGGTGTTTCAGGACTTCGCGCTCTTTCCGCACCTGGATGTTGCCCGGAATGTTGCCTTCGGCCTGCGTGGCCGACCCGCCAGAGAACGGCAGGACCGCACCGATGCCATGCTGCAGCAGGTGCGTATGTCGGACTATGCCAAGGCCTATCCGCACACGCTCTCCGGCGGGCAGCAACAGCGCATCGCCCTGGCCCGTGCCATGGCGCCGGCACCCAGGGTCATGCTCTTGGACGAACCCTTTTCCGGCCTCGACGCCACCTTGCGCCGGGAAGTGCGCGACGAGACCCTGCATGTCCTGAAGCAGGCCGGCATCGCCTGCGTGATGGTCACCCACGATCCCGAGGAAGCCATGTTCATGGCTGATCGCATTGCCTTGATGCGGGCCGGCAGAGTGGTGCAGGAGGGGCCGCCCGACGCACTCTACACCCAGCCCATCGATCGCTTCGTCGCCGGCTTTTTCGGCGAGGTCAACGTAATGCCCGGCTATGTCCGCGATGGTTGGGTCATCACCCCTTTGGGGCGGGTCGAGGCCAAGGGGATTGCGGACGGCAGCGACCTCGAAGTCCTTGTCCGCTCCGAGGGTTTGTTGCTGGATGCCCTAGCCGCCGCCGGCTCGCGGCGGCCCTTGGTGACGGCTCAAGTCGATGCCTCGCGCTTGCTGGGCCGAAGCTCTCTGGTGCATTTGAGCCTGGCGCAAGGCGGCGAGGATGACGATATACATCTGCACGCGCGCGTTCCCGGTCGCTTCCTGCCGGAGGCCGGAACTCAGGTTCCGATCGCATTCGATCCCGATCTGGTCTTCCTCTTTCCGGCCAAGTGACGTATGGGAAGGCGCAAGATTGGGAAATGAAGGGATCGCGTTGCGGCCGGGATGGCTTTGGGCCATAGTCCGCACCACCTTGTCACGGGGAAAGCTCCCTATGGGCGAGACCCAAAGGGCAGTAGTCCAACTTTGAGATAGAGGCCGGCCAGATTAGACGGCGCGGCTAAGGGAGTCGAGAATAAGCATGAAGATTATCGAGAATGCGAGCGAACCCGCAACCCTGGCGCTGATCGGCAGCATGAGCATATGGCATTGGCTCATCGTGCTGGCCGTCGTGCTGTTGCTGTTCGGCGGCGGCGGCAAGATTCCGCGCCTGATGAAGGACGTCGGCACCGGCATCAAGTCCTTCAAGAAGGGCTTGAAGGAAGGGGAGAAGGGCGAGGACGCCGAGGGCGAGACCACCGACTCCAAGAAGATCGAGCAGGATGGCGCCGTGGCCTCGACCGCGACCAGCGAGACCAACAACAAGACCACTGCCGGCAGCTAAGGGCTGTGGCCTTAGCCCAGCCTTAACAGGACGCTTCCATGTTCGATATCGGCTGGTCGGAAATGACCGTCGTGGTGGTTATTGCCTTGCTGGTCCTTGGACCCAAGCAGCTGCCCGAGGCTTTGAAGACCATAACGCAATTCACCCGCAAAGCCCGCCGCTATGCGCAAGACTTCCGCTCGGGCATCGATAACATCGTGCGCGAGGCGGAACTCGAAGAAGCGCGCGATGCGTTGAAAAGCGTGAAGAGTGTCAATCCATCCAAGGCTTTGTCCGACCTTGTCGATCCTACAGGTGAGGTCGACAAGGAGATGAAAGACCTGGAAGACACGACCAAGAAGCAAACCGATCCCTCGATCGAAGCCAAGCCTTCCTCTGTGGTAGCCGAGACCAAGGCTGACGAGGAGGCCGAGGGCGGCAGCGAAGAAAAACCGGAAGGTGCCAAGATCGTGAAGGCGCCAGAGGCGATCGCGCCGGGCAATTCGATCCGCCCGCCCGCCGGCCCGGATATCTTCGCCGCCACGCCGCCGAGGGAAGAGGCCGCAGCCGCCGAGCCACCGAAAGCCGAGCCCGAAGTCGAGGAGGCTTCCACGGTGGCAGAGAGTAGTGAACTGGCCAAGGGTGCCAAAGAGGACGAACGGCGCCAAGTATGAAAGCAGACGCGGAAAGCCATCCCGACGACTACAAGATGCCCCTGCTCGACCATCTGGTCGAGCTGCGTAACCGCATGCTCTACTGCGTTGCCGGGCTGATCGTCGTCTTCATACTGACCTTCCTGCTGATCTCGCAGGATATCTACAACTTCCTGGTCGATCCCTTGGCCCGGGTGATGGAAGAGCGTGGCAGCGATCAGGCCGCCCGCATGATCTTCACCAATCTGACGGAGGTCTTCTTCACCAATGTGAAGGTGTCCTTCTTCTTCTCGGCTTTCATCTGTGCGCCCTTGATCCTGACCCAGGTTTGGGCCTTCGTGGCGCCCGGGCTCTACAAGAACGAGCGCGCGGCCTTGCGGCCCTTCATGGCGGCGACGCCGATCCTCTTCTTCCTGGGCGCGGCCTTGGTCTACTACCTGATCATGCCGCTGGCCTGGGAGTTCTTCCTCTCCTTCGAGCAACCGGCCAGCCCGGACCAGTTGCCGATCGTGTTGGAACCGAAGGTCAACGAATACCTCTCACTGGTCATGACCTTGATCTTCGCCTTCGGTCTGGCCTTCCAGCTACCGGTGGTGATCGTCCTCTTGGCCCGCGTCGGCATCGTCAGCGCTGACGGACTCGCGCGGACGCGGCGCTATGCGATCGTCGGCGTGGTCGTCTTTGCCGCCGTCTTCACGCCGCCCGACCCGCTGTCGCAGCTGATGCTCGCGGTGCCGGTGATCCTGCTTTACGAGGCCTCCATCTGGATGGCCCGCGCAGTGGAGAAGAAGCGCGCCAAGGCGCAGGCCGAGGCGGAAGAGGAAGCCGACGAGGATTAATCCCTCCTGGATCAGCATTTTGCATAGGAGCTTTTGCCCGAGCGTCTGTTTACCGCCGCGGCTGCGAGTTCTATAAGAGCGCTCCCTAAGCTCCCCTTGAGGGCTTTTGGGTCTTGAGAGGCTTTCCATGTTCGACCTGAAATGGATCCGGGATAACCCGGCGGACTTCGATGCCGGCCTGACGCGCCGCGGCCTGCCCGCACGCGCCGAGGAGGTTCTGGCGTTCGATCTGAGATGGCGCGAGGCGCAGACCGCGCTGCAGGGAATGCAGCAGCGCCGCAATGCGGCTTCGAAGGACATTGGCCAGGCCATGCGCTCGGGCGACTCCGCCGCTGCCGAGGCGCTGAAGGGCGAGGTCTCCGGCCTCAAGGAGCGGATGCCGGAACTGGAGGCCGAGGCGCAGGGTCTGGAGCGGCAGATCGAGGATTTGCTGGCGACGCTGCCCAATCGCCCGGCGCCGGAGGTCCCCGACGGTCCCGACGAGGCCGCCAACGAGCAAGTCGGCCGCTGGGGCGAGCCGCGCGAGATCAACTTCGAGCCCAAACAGCACTTCGAGCTGGGCGAGGGCTTGGGCGGCATGGATTTCGAGCGGGCGGCCAAACTCTCCGGCTCGCGCTTCGTACTGCTGAGCGGCGGGGTCGCGCGCCTGCATCGGGCGCTGGCGCAGTTCATGATAGACCTGCACACCCGCGAGCACGGCTATCGCGAGATCAACTCGCCGGTGCTGGTGCGCGAGCAGCCGCTCTACGGCAGCGGCCAATTGCCGAAGCTGGCCGAGGATATGTTCCGCACAACCGAGGATCACTGGCTGATCCCGACCGCCGAGGTCACCCTGACCAATCTGCAGGCCGGCGAGATTTTGGACGAAGAGGCGCTGCCGCTGCGCTACACCGCCCATACGCTCTGCTTCCGCTCCGAAGCCGGCGCCGCCGGCAAGGACACCCGTGGCATGCTGCGTCAGCATCAGTTCGAGAAGGTGGAACTGGTCTCCATCACCCATCCCGAGCGCTCCGAAGAGGAGCACGAGCGCATGACCTCCTGCGCCGAGACCGTGCTGCAGACGCTGGAATTGCCCTATCGCAAGATGCTGCTGTCGAGCGGGGATATGGGTTTCGGGGCGCGCAAGACCTACGATCTGGAGGTTTGGCTGCCGGGGCAGAAGGCCTATCGCGAGATCTCCAGCTGCTCCAATTGCGGTGACTTCCAAGCCCTGCGGATGAAGACCCGCTTCCGGCCGAGCGAAGGCAAGGGGGTGCGTCCGGTGCACTCCTTGAACGGCTCCGGCGTTGCCGTCGGCCGCGCGCTGATCGGGGTCATGGAGAATCACCAGGAGGCCGATGGCACGATCAGCATTCCCGCGGTCCTGCAACCCTACATGTATGGCGAAGAGGTGCTGCGCCCCGATGCTTAAGCCGATAGACGATCTCTCGAAGGCGCAAATCCTGGTCACCAACGATGATGGCTACTACGCCGAAGGCATTCGCGCGCTGGAGCGGATTGCCCTCGGTCTCAGCGACGACGTCTGGGTGGTGGCGCCGGCGACCGAGCAGTCGGCCACCAGCCATTCCCTGACCCTGCGCCGGCCGCTGCACATCGAGCAGATGGGCGAGCGGCACTTCACCGTGGACGGGACGCCGACCGACTGTGCCTTGGTGGCCTGCTATCACATCCTCAAGGACCGCCAGCCCGACCTGGTGCTCTCGGGCATCAATCTCGGCGCCAACATGGCCGAGGACGTGCTCTATTCCGGCACGGTGGCGGCGGCGATGGAGGGCGCGACTCTGGGCGTGCGGGCGATCGCCATGAGCCAGGTGCGCATGCCGGACGGTACGATGGATTTCTCAGGCGCCGAGGCGCGCGGGCCGGCCATCGTGCGCTCGCTCTGCGATTTGACCTGGCGCGACGAGACCTTGATGAACGTGAATTTCCCGGGCGTGGGCGCCGCCGAGATGGGTCCGGTGAAGGTGGTCAAGCTGGGGCGGCGCGACAGCGGCACCGAGATCATCGAGGGACGCAGCCCGGGCGGTCGGCCCTACATCTGGATCGGCCAGTATTTGACCAATGAGACCTCGGGCGAGAACACCGATCTGACGGCGGTCCGCGAAGGCCAGATCGCAGTGACGCCGCTCTATCTGGACATGACCGACGTGGTCGGCATGACCTCTGTCGCAGAGGTCATCAGCGAATAGCCGAATGCAGCTTGCTTCGCCCACCAAGGCGAGGCTATTTCTCCCATCAGGTTAAAACCAATAGGGGAGTCCGACCTTTGAGCGACGAGCATCCGAGCATCCTATCCCACGTCTCCATCGGCGTGAACGACTACCCCCGTGCAATCGCCTTTTACGACGCCGTGCTCGCCAGCATGGGAATCCGTATGATCATGGAGCATGAGGACGCCCGCGCCTACGGCAAGGCCTTCCCAGAATTCTGGGTGCAGCGCCCCTATGACGACGGCAGAGCAGCCGCCGGTAACGGCACCCACATCGCCTTCTTTGCGACCTCCCAGGCAGAGGTCGACGCCTTCCATGCCGCCGGTCTGGCGGCCGGCGGCAGTTCGGCCGGTGCTCCCGGTCCGCGCGAGGAATACGGCGCACCCTACTACGGCGCCTTCCTGCGCGATCCCGAAGGCCACAAGGTCGAGGCTACCTTCTGGGATCGGGCCATGGCCGAGGAGATGGGGATCGGTTAGTCCCTACCTCGCGCGCACTCTAGGATTGGCACTCTGGACCCTTGGTTCGCGGAGAACGCCGAGGACCATCATCTGAGCGTTTGAAGGTCGCTTCCAGCTTCGCCTGGGCTAATCTCTCTTCTTTCCAGGCCGCCACCTGTGCATTGTACTTCGCACTGTTCGCCGCGATGAAATTGTCCATGCTTGGCTCTAACGGGGCGCAGTTCTTCTCTTGGGAGTAACCTTCCAAGGTGCGATACCGCTTAATGAAAGCGTTCGACATTCTCTGGCTTTCCTCGAACGCCCTCTGAAGTTGCATCATGACACCAACGCCGCCGACGACGGCAAGCCCAATGACTCTGGGGTTCCGGGCATCGGCAGCGAGCTGTTCATCCGTGTGTTTGTCGATGGCGACGAGATTGGACTGATACAAGGGTTGCAACTGATCGCAATTCAAGTCTGCATCACTCACCAGATTCGCGGTCATGCCACTGGCCCCGGATGTGGAACCGCTGACCGTCGACCGGCTGGTGCAGGCGGACAGAGTCACTGCCAGCAGCAGGCTGGATACTATGATTGCGCGAATGAGCGTCTCCTTAAGGACAGATTACATTTTTTACTATCATCTTGTGCGGGGTATCCTGTATGTGGCAAAAGCTCACAATCAATAGAATGCATCAGGGATAAAGCGCTCAATCTTTTGCCGCGGCCAGAGAGCGGTCCAGCTTCTCTAGGACCGGACCCACGTCGTCGTCGCTCAAGCAGAGCGGCGGGACCATGCGGAGCACGCTGCGGTGGGGTCCGGATTTGCTGAGCACCAGACCCTGGCGGCGCGACTCTTCGAAGACCTTGGCGGTCGCCTCGCTCGCCGGGGTCTTGCTGGCGCGGTCGGTTACCAGCTCGATGGCCATAAGGAGGCCGCGGCCGCGGACGTCGCCGATGATGGCATGACGCTGCTGCAGGTCCTTCAGCCCGGCGAGCAGAGCGGCGCCGACCTTGCGGGCGTTCTCCTGCAGACCTTCTTCACGCAGAACCTGTAGCACGGCACGGCCGGCGGCGCAGGACATGGGATTGGACCCATAGGTGTGGAACAGGAACTTGTCGGCCAGGACCTCGGCCACCTCGCGCTTGGCGACCACGGCGGCGAGCGGATAGCCGTTGCCGATGCCCTTGGCCATGACCACGATGTCCGGCACCAGGCCCTCGCGCTCAAAGGCCCAGAAGGTTTCGCCGCTGCGCCCGAAGCCGGTCTGCACCTCGTCGATGATGCAAAGCCCGCCGGCGGCGCGCACGCGCTCTGCCGCGCCGGTCATATAGCCGTCGATCAGCGGGACGATGCCGCCGTAGCCCTGCAGCGGCTCCATGATCATGCCGGCCAGGCGGCCGCTGGTCGCCAGTTGAATGGTTTGCTCGACCTCGCCCAGATAGGGCTCCAGGCGCTCGCCGAAGACACCGCGGTAGGGATTGGGCTCGGCCACGAACTGGATGCCGGTCAAGAGTGGCGTGCGATGGCGGAAGCCGCTGATCCCGGTAAGCGACTGGGCGCCGATGGTCGGGCCGTGATAGCTGCCGCGCAGCGAGAGAAGATCGACATTTCCCGTATAGGCGCGGGCCATGATGAGCGCCAAGTCGATGGCCTCGCCGCCGGAATTGGTGAAGTGGCAGACCCAGTCTTCGGCCTTCGGCATGGTGGCAGCCAATTCTTCGGCGAAGTGGGCCGGGACCGGATGGTGAAACATGGTGGTACAGTGCGGCAGGGCGTCGGCCTGGGCGCGGGCGGCGGAATTCACCACCGGATGGGCATGGCCGACCGAGATGCAGAGGTTCATCGCCAGCAGGTCGATCAGCTTGTTGCCCTCGTTGTCCCAGAGGTACTGGCCCTCACCATGAGACATGATCAGCGGATCGGCATAGGGCACGAACTTGCGCTGCGAGGCCGCATGGTAGCGGTCCCGCCGCTCGATAATGCCCTCGCTCGACCAGTCGAGGGGGAGGGGTTGTCCCAGATTGTCTGGGCTTGCGTCCATGGTCGTCGCTCTCCTGGCGATAGGTTTTAGTGTCCGGTCGCCCGGATCTCGGTCAGGCGTCTGGCGACATAATCGTCCAAGGCCTCACGGGTATCGCTTGCCATGGGCGGTTCTTCGTAGTCGGCCAGAATCTGCTGCCAGCGTTGCGTGGCGCGCTGGTGCTGCCAGAGGCCGCCCTCAGCCGACCACTGTTCGTAGGTGGCATTGTCAGAAAGCTTCGGCATGAAGAAGGCCGATCTGAAGTGCTTCAAGGTGTGCGCGCTGCCCAGGAAGTGGTTGCCGGGCCCGACCTCGCGAATGGCGTCCAACGCCTGCGCTTCCTCCGAGAGATCGACGTTGCCGGCGAAGGCAGCGAGCGCGCCGCAGCGGTCGGCATCCATGACGATCTTCTCGTAACCCAGGGTCAAGAGGCCCTCCAGGCAGCCGGTGGCGTGGATGATGAAGTTTACCCCGGCGAGAAAGGCGCCGGTCAGCTGCGTCGCGCTTTCGTAGGCCGCCTGAGCGTCGGGGACCTTGGAGGCGGTCAGCGCGCCGACCGAATGGAAGGGCACGCCGAGCCGCCGGGCCAGCGCCGAGGCGCACATCTGGATCTGCATGCCTTCGGGCGTGCCGAAAGTCGGCGCTCCGGTCTTCAGCGAGATCGGGCTCGAGAAGGTGCCGAACACGCAAGGGCAGCCCGGCCGGATGAGCTGGATCAGGGTTAGGCCGGCCATGGCTTCGGCCAGCAGCTGCGACAGGGTGCCGGCAACCGTCACCGGGCTCATGGCTCCGGCCAGGATGAAGGGCGAGACGACGACGCACTGCCCGGCTCTGGCATAGACCTTGAGCGCCCCCAGCATGGTGGCGTCGAGCACCAGCGGCGCATTGCTGTTCACCACAGAGTAGAGGCAGCAGTTCTGCCGAACCCTTTCCTTGCCCATTACGATTTCCGCCATGGCCAGGGAGTCTTCCGCCCGTTCGGGAGCCGTCACTGCGCCCATGAAGGGCTTGTCGTTCAAGGTAAGGTGGGCGTGCAGCATCGAGAGATGGCGTTCGCTCACCGGCAGGTCGGTCGGTTCGCAGACCACGCCGCCGGAGTGGTGCACCTGCTCTAGGCTGTGGTGCAGCTTGGTGACCTTGCGGAAATCCTCGATAGTGGCATAGCGCCGCCCTTGCTCCATGTCGTGCACGAAGGGCGGACCGAAGGAGGGGCAGAAGAGGCTGTTCTTGCCGCCGATCATGACCGAGCGCTCGGGATTGCGCGCATGCTGGACGAAGCTACTCGGCACCGTTGCTTGGATGGTCTTGCGGCAGAAGCCGGGCTCGAAGCGGACCCGCTCGCCCTCGAGCTTGCAGCCGGCCTTGCGCAGGATCTCCAGGCATTCCGGATCCTCGCGGAACTCCATGCCGATTTCGGCCAAGATGCGGTCGGCGTTACGCTCGATCAGCTGCAGGCCGGCTTCGTCCAGCAGGGTGAAAACACCGATCTGGCGCTGCACGTAGGGCGCTGCCGGCGGGGCCTCTTCCAAGGGCTCCTCGCGACGGCGTCGACGTCTTCTGCTGCGTTCTTCTTGCCTCACCTCTGCCATCTCGCCCGCTCTCCAAATCTGCGCAGGCTCATCGCCGGCGTCTCAGCATTCCTTTTGCCGCAAATTCTGCCCAGGCGCTGCAAGAGAGCGATTCAATCGCTTTTTCTAATAGCCGGTTTCAGCCTGCCGACCCGGCAATTTCACAGTGTCGTCCGGCAGGTTCGGCAGCAGTGGTTCGATCGCGCGATTGAGTTCAAAGCGTATGGCCTGCAGAAAGCGAAGTGGCAGATCCTCCAGCTCTCCGGCACGGTAGACCAGATGAACCTCGCGCGAGAAGTCGGCGAGCGGCAGCCGCCGAGTCTCGATCGGCCAGCCTTCGCGGATCGCATCGAGCAGCAAAGTGGGTGTCTGGATCGTGAAGCCGTAGCCCGAGGCCACCGCAGAGACCACCATCGAGGCACGGTCGGCGTCGATGACGCGCGGCAGGTTCAGGCGCACCCGGCGCAGGTGTTGATCGACGCGGCGTCCGACGGCGGAGTCCGGCGAGAAGCGGACCAAGGGCAGGTCTTTGGCCAGGCGCGGCAAGTCCTCGCTCTGGCCTTGGCAGCCGCAGGGCAGAACCAGCAGATAGCGCTCCTTGAGGATGCTCAGGCGTTCCAGCCCGTCCACATAATAAGGTGTCCGAGGTCACCGCGAGGTCCCTGCGCTTGCTCGAAAGCCCCTGCCGATGGTCCGCGGCCAGGCCGGCATAGGTCGAGATTGCCGGAATGCCGTAGAGCTTGCGGGTCACCTGCAGAATCACGGGGATCAGGGTTGTGGCGATCGAGGCCAGCATGGCCAGGCGCAGATCCGGGATCGACGTGCCGTCGAGCCGCCGCAGACCGGAGTGCAGATCTTCGGCTTGTGCCAAGAGCGCCTGGGCACGCTGGTGCAGGGCGATGCCAGCCTTGGTTAACTGCATCGGGCGAATGCTGCGATCGATCAGCTGGCAGGAGAAATGGCGTTCCAGGCTCGCCAGGTGCTGCGAGGCGGCTGACTGAGTAATGTCCAGGATGGGCGGCGGCGCGGGTGACCTGGCCCTGCTCCACGACCGTGGAGAAGACCTCCAGCGTGCGCAGCAGGTTGAATTCGAAGGTCTTGCCTTGCGCCATTCTGTCTGCAGTTCTTTGTTCGGCAGCACAGAGCATATTAGTTTATCTAATGCTACCGCGCCAGCATTGCCATCGGGTGCTCGATACGGCGAGAGAAGAGCGGTGACGAACTGGGGCGGGTGCGCATGGGTCAATCGGCTGAAATCGTGATCGTCGGCGGCGGGGTGATCGGCCTCTCGATCGCCTACCACCTGACCAGGCTGGGCAGGCACGACGTCTTGTTGCTGGAGCGCAACCAGGTGACCAGCGGCACCTCCTGGCATGCTGCCGGCATCGTCGGGCCGCTGCGCTCTTCGATGAACCTCACCAAGCTGTCGATCTACAGCACCGAGCTTTTCGGGGCGCTGGAGGCCGAGACCGGGCAGGCCACAGGCTACAAGCGCACCGGCGGCTTCTGGTTGGCCTCTCACCCGGAACGCTTGACGGAGCTCGAGCGCACCGCCGCCCTCGGCAAGCTCTCCGGTCTCGATGTCCGCATGGTCGATTGCGCAGAGATCGCGGCAGCCGTACCGCAACTGCGGACTGACGATCTCCTGGGGGGGCTTTGGGTCACCGAGGATGGACAGGTCAATCCCGTCGATCTTTGCATGGCCTACCTCAAGGGTGCCAAGGCTGGCGGACTGCGTTTGCGCGAATCCTGCGCAGTGGCGGCCTTGCAGCGTCGCGGTGATCGCGTAACCGGGCTGGTTACCGCGGCAGGCGAGCCTATCGAGGCCGGGACGGTCATTCTGGCCGGCGGTGTCTGGTCGCGCGATCTGGCAGCCACTGTTGGAGCTGCAGTGCCGGTTCAGGCCGCCGAGCATATGTACATCGTAACCGAGCCGGTCTCCGGCCTGCCGCGACCCTTCCCGATCCTGCGCGATCTGGAGGGCGGGATCTATCTGAAGGAGGATGCCGGCCGCCTCGTCCTGGGCGGCTTCGAGACCGATGCCAAACCCTGGGATGCCGCGGGACCGAACGGCGATACTCCTTTCCTGGAACTGCCGGAGGATTGGGAGCAGTTCGAGGGCTTCATGACAGCAGGACTTACGCGCCTGCCGCTGTTGGGGGAGACCGGCATTCAGCACTTCATGAACGGGCCGGAGGGCTTCACGCCGGATACCAAGCAGCTGATGGGGCCCCTGCCTGGCTTGGCCGGTCTCTATGTCGCCGCCGGTTTCAATTCCATCGGCATCGTCTCTTCTGCCGGCGCCGGCAAGGCGATGGCGGAATGGGTCGCAGACGGCAAGGCGCCGATGGATCTCTGGGAGGTCGATGCCGCCCGCTTTGCCGCGCCGGAGGCCACGCGGCGGTTTCTCGATCGTCGTGTTCGCGAAGCGGTAGGCGATCAGTTTGCCATGCACTGGCCCTTCAAACAGAAGAAGAGCGCGCGCGGTTTGCGCCGCTTGGCCCTGCACAACGTCTGGCAGCAGGCCGGCGCCGTCTTCGGCTCACCGGCGGGCTGGGAGCGTCCGCTCTGGTTTGCTGAAGGCGAGGAACCGTCTGAATTCGCCTACAGCCACTGCAAGCAGAGCTGGTGGCCGGCCGCGCGGCGCGAGGCTCTGACGCTGAGCCGCCAAGCCGCGCTCTTCGATCTCTCGCCCTTCGGCAAGTTCGACGTCTCCGGGCCGGACAGCCTTGCATTGCTGCAGCAACTGGCTGGTGCCGATCTGGATGTGGCGCCCGGCCGCGCAGTCTACAGCCAACTGCTCTCCCCCTCCGGCGGGATCGAAGCGGACGTAACCGTCACCCGCCTGGGGGAGACTCGATTCCGGGTGGTCGGTGCCGCGCCTACCCGCGCGAGGGACCTTGCCTGGCTGTGTTCGGCTCGCGACCGTCTGGACCTCCGGGCCGAGATTTTCGATGCGACCTCCGGCGAATGCGTTCTGGGCCTGATGGGGCCGGCTTCGCGGGCCATCCTGGAAGAGGTTAGCGGCGCCGACTGCTCTGCTGCGGCCTTTCCCTTCTCCGCCGCACGAGACATCGAGATCGGCATGGCGGTGGGCCGGGCACTGCGCATCAGCTTCGTCGGCGAGATGGGATGGGAACTCTACATAGCCAACGAGCTCGCCTGCACGGCCTTGGAGGCCCTGCAGGAGGCGGGAGCAGGGCACGGCCTCAGCCCGGCCGGTCTCTTTGTGCTGGATGCCTGCCGTCTGGAGAAGGGATTTCGCCATTGGGGCCACGACATCGGGCCGGAGGATAGCCCGCTCGAAGCTGGCCTGAGCTTTGCCCTGGCCTGGGACAAGGCCGGTGGGTTCGAGGCCCGTGACGCCTTGCTGCGCCAGCGTGAGGTGGGCCTTTCCCGCCGCCTGCTGCTCTTTGCTCTAGAGGCCGAAGAGCCGCTACTGCTGCATGATGAAGCGATCTACAGCGCCGGACGCCTGGTCGGCCAGACGACCTCGGGCGGCATCGGCTTTCGCTGCGATCTGCCTCTGGCCTTCGGCTATGTGGCTTGCGCGTCGGATCAGTCTCGCGCAGCCCTCCTGGCGGCGGACTATGAGATCGAGGTTGCGGGGACTCGCTACCCCGCCAAGGCTCTGGCCCGACCGCCCTATGATCCCGATGGCCTCCGCCTGAAGGCTGCTGCCTGAGTTTACCTGGGAGAGAGGTCATGGTCGAATTTGTGCGGGTGGCGATCATCGGCGGTGGTGCCATGGGCGTATCCTTGCTCTATCATCTCGCCAAGAGAGAGTGGCAAGATATTGTCTTGCTTGAGAAAAATGAACTGACTTCCGGATCGACCTGGCATGCTGCCGGCCTCTGCACCCACTTCGTGCACAATCCGACGATCATGGAGATGCGGGCGACCTCGGTCCGGCTCTACAGAGATATCCTGCCGGCCGAGGTCGGTCGTTCGGTCGGCTTCCATTCCTGCGGTGCGCTGCGCGTCACCCGTCTGCCTGAGCGTATGGACGAGTTCCGCCACATGCAGGGGATCGGCCGCTTCATGGGTTATGAGTTTCGCCTGCTGAACCCCAAGCAATTGGCCGAGGTCTATCCGCTCTGCGAACTGGACGGACTCCTGGGTGCCATCCACGAGCCCTTCGACGGTCATGTGGATCCCAGCCAGGCAACCCATGCAATGGCCGAGGTCGCGCGCGCCAAGGGCGCCAGGATCCGCCGACACGCGGCTGTCCGCGAGATCCGACGCACCAGCAGCGGGCGCTGGCGCCTCAGTACCGGGAATGACGAGATCGAAGCCGAGCAGATCGTCAATGCCGCCGGAACCTGGTGCCGCGAGATCGGGGCGATGATGGGCATCGATCTGCCGGTGGTACCGATGCTGCATCAGTATCTGGTGACCGACCGCGTGGGCGCGGTGGCCGAGCGGCAGGCAGCTGGCTTGCCGGAGCTACCGATAATCCGCGACCCGGAGGAGAGCTGGTACCTGCGCCAAGAGCGCGACGGTTTCATCTGTGGCCCCTACGAGAAGAATGCGCCACCCTGGTCGGTTGACGGTGTGCCGCCGAAATTCGGTATGGAACTGCTGCCCCCCGATCTGGAGCGCGTCGAAGAGATCGTGGCCCAGGCCATGGCCCGTGTGCCGGCTTTGGCCGAAGCCGGCATCAAGACCATCGTCAATGGCCCCATTACCTTCACTCCCGACGCTAACCCTTTGATTGGACCTGCTTTCGACGTGCCCAATGCCTGGATCCTGACGGGCTCCAGCATGGGTGTCATGGAGGGTGGCGGGGCAGGGGCCTTCCTGGCCCACTGGATGAGCGAGGGGGCGCCGCCGATGGATGCCCTGGCAATCGACGGGCGGCGCTTCGGCGGCTTTGCCGATCGGGGCTACCGCCTGGACAAGGCGATCGAATGCTTCGGGCTGCAGTTCGGCATTCATTACCCCTACGAAGAGCGCCCGGCCGGGCGACCAAGGCGGGTGACCCCGCTTTACGATCGCCAGGCCTCGCTGGAGGCGGTCTTCGGCTGTGCCTACGGCTGGGAGCGTCCGAATTGGTTCCGGCGCGGCGGCGAAAAGGCTCCGCTCACCTTCAGGCGGCCCGGATGGTTCGAGGCGGTGGGTCGTGAGTGCCGCGCGGTGGCCGAGGGCGTCGGCCTTGTGGATCTCTCGGCCTTCGCCAAGTTCGAGGTTTCCGGAGCCGGCGCCGAGGCCTTTCTGTCAGGACTGGGTATCAAGCAGCCGCCCCAAGCAGTCGGACGCCTCGGCCTGTTGCATGTCCTGACGCCAGCCGGCGGCCTGGCCTCGGAGTTCACGGTCACGCGCCTGGGTGAGGCCCGCTACTACCTGACCAGTGCGGCCGTTGCGGAGCGTCACGACGAACAGCTCTTGCGAACAAGGGCGGCCCCCTTCGAGGGGGTGACGATCGTCAACAAGACCGGCGAGATGGGTATTCTGGGCGTCATGGGACCAAGGTCACGGGCACTCCTGGCGCCCCTTGTCGATACCTCCTTGGAGAACGCGGACTTTCCCTGGCTGGGTGGACGCGCGCTGAAGCTGGTCGATGAAAACCTCTTGGCGCTGCGCGTCTCCTATGTCGGCGAGCTGGGATGGGAATTGCATGCGCCCCTGGATCGTCTGGCCGTGATCTTCGATGCTCTGGTCGCCGCCGGCGAGCCGCACGGCCTCGCGCATTTCGGAGTCTATGCCATCAACGCCATGCGGTTGGAGAAGGGATACCCGGCCTGGGGCAGTGATCTGACCAGCGAACGCAGCCCGCTGGAGTCCGGTTTGGCGTCTTTCGTGAGGAGCGAGGGACGTGACTTCATCGGTCGGGATGCAATGCTGCGACGGCAGGAAAGTGAATCGGCATGGCGGCTCATTCTCCTGGAGTTACAAGAAGATATCGATCTCTTCTACCAGCATCTCGTCACCGTGGGGGATCTTCCGGTCGGCATGGTGACCTCCGGCGCCTATGGTCATCGCGTTGGCCGCCCGTTGGCGCTGGCCTATCTACGACCGGAGGCAGCCGACGCCGAGGCGGTCACGCTCTCCGTCCTGGGGCGCAGCTTTTCGGCTCGGGTGCTGGCAGAGCCACCCTACGATCCGGCCAACCTGAGACCAAAGGGACACGCTGACATGTGAAGCGAGCGCAACGGATTGCCTGGACCGACGCGAAGCCTATCTGCAATGAAGCAGGATGTGTGGCCGTTGCAGCGGCGCTCTGGGTTTTTGCGCAGCGAAGGAGGCAATCGAGGCTCATGAAGGCGGCGAGGGGACTTGCTCTGACAATGGCCGGACTCGGGATGGCGATCCTGGCGGGCTGTGTCGGCAATTTCGGGTCGGGCAGCTACAGTCAAACCGCCGACGGCGCTGCGTCCAGCGGCGACTACACGGTGATGGCCGGTGACACCTTCTGGGGAATCTCCAGCGCGCACGGTGTGCCGTTACAGGCCCTGATCGACGCGAACAGCGTGCCGGCACCCTATGTTCTGCAGGTCGGGCAGCAGATCCGAATCCCCGGCCTGCAGCCCAGCGAGGCTGCGCTCGCCGCTAATGCGGCGACGCCAATCGAAGGCAGCGATTACTCGGTCCAGCCCGGCGATACGCTCTATGCCATCTCCCGGCGCAGTGCCATCCCGGTGTCTTCCCTTGCCGCAGCCAATGGCCTGACCGCGCCCTACGATCTGCAGGTCGGCCAGAGCTTGAGCCTGCCGGCCGACCTTCGCGATCCCACTCTCTTGGCTGCTGCGCCGACTCCGGCACCGGCTCCGCTGGTTCCGGCAGGTGTTGGGACGGTTAGCGATACCGGTACCCAAGCCGCCGTCCCGGACGCAGGCCAACCGGCGGATCTCCTCGGTAGCCTCCAGGGTTCTCCGCCGGCAGTGGCTGCCGACGTGACGGCGGTCGAGCAGACCACAGTTGTCGAGACCCTTGGCCAGGGTGAGGGAACCACCGTAGTGCAAGAGGTTAGTGCGGACGGCAGCGCCACCGAAGCGGCGGCGGTGCAGACCGCCGTTCTGCAGGTCCCCAACTCAAAGCCGGCGCGCGATGTGGCCTTGCCCAGCGTTGCCAAAACACCGCCGCCACCGCCGACAAATGCAGCCCTTCCGGCACCGCCGAAGCGTCAGGGGCGCCTCTTCGACTGGCCTGTCACCGGCAAGGTGATCTCTTCGCACGGACCCAAGAAAGGCGGGCTGCACAATGACGGCATCAACATCGCTGCACCGGCCGGGACGCCGGTCAGGGCGGCCGAGAGCGGCGTCGTGGCCTACACCGGCGGCGACCTCAAGGGCTTCGGCAAGCTGGTGCTGATCAAGCACCGTGACGGCTATGTCACGGCCTATGCCCATAACAGCCAGATTCTGGTGCAGCGGGGCGAAACTGTGCGGCGCGGCGACGTCATCGCGCGCGTCGGCGAGACCGGAAGCGTCGACAAACCACAGCTACACTTCGAGATCCGCAAAGATGCCAAGCCGGTCAATCCCAGCGGCTTGATGGTTGGGATCGCGGGATAGGGCAGTTCTCTGGCAGACGGATTCGCCTGCGGCTCAAACCACAGGCGTCATCGCCGGACTTGATCCGGCGATCTTCCAGGAGTGGCGTGGATGCCCGGGTCAAGCCCACTCTTGTCCGGTTGAGACAAATGGATTGCACAAAATGCCCTCCTTTCACCCCTTACCCGTCACCCGCGGGCTTGACCCGCGGGTCCACGTGGCCAAGCTGCACGATTGTGGAAAGTTAAGTGCCAATGGCGAGACGTGGATAACCGTGACAAGCACGGTCATGACGATCAATAGTAGATGGAAACATCATCCAGAACTCTTATCAGGTGCTCCACATGGTTAACCGGACAGCAATGGGTCAAGCCCGGGCATGACGAGAGTTGGGCGTGCGAGCCGGTGTCTCTTCCGGTCGAATACGTACAGCCCTGTCTCTCGACCGACTCAGCGCGCCAGCAAGTAGGTGGCGATGGCTTGGCGATCCTCGTCGGTGAGCCAGGCGGTGCCGCTCTTGATCACCTCCCCCATGCTGCCGCCCAGGGCATCGCCCTCCGGCGTCAAACCGGTCTTCAGGCCATAGGCGATGTCGGCTGCCGTCCAGCCGGCCTTGGTCAGGTCCTCGGCGGTGATGGCCGGAACCTTCTCGCCACCCGGACCGCCGGCACCCCCCTGAAGTGCCTGATCTTCTTCCAGTCCGCCCAGGATGTTGCGCGGGGTATGGCAGGCAACGCAGTGTCCGGGGCCTTCGACGATAAAGGCGCCCCGATTCCAGGCGTCGGAGCGATTGGGATCGGGACGATAGGGCCCGGGTTCGAGAAAGAGCGTCTGCCAGGGAATGAGGAAGGCCCGATGATTGTAGAGGGGATCGACCTTGTTCGGTTCGGCGCGGCCGTAGATGGCCGGGACGGTCTGCAAGGCAGCCCAGAGGTCGACGATGTCCTGATCGCTCATCAAGGTGTAAGAGGTGTAGGGAAAGACCGGATAGTAGGGGCGCTCGTCCGGCCTTTGCCCGGCAGTGAGCGCGTTGGCGAAATCTTGCAGGGTCCAGCTGCCGATGCCGGTGCGCTTGTCGGGTGTGATGTTGGGGCCGTAGAAGTCGCCGAAGGGCGTCTTGATCGCAGCCCCGCCGGCCAGAAGGGCGCCGCCGGACTTGCTGTCGGTGTGGCAGGCAATGCAGCCGCCCATGCGCGCCAAATAGGTGCCGCGCACCGCGTCGCCTTGATCGGCGGTCAGCAAAATTTGCCGCGGCTCCGGCCCGCCGAAGAAGAGGTAGCCCGCCAGGCCGATGCCGCCGAGCAGGCAAAGCAGGATCAGGGTCGAGATAAAGCGAAACAAATCCGGTTCCCTACTGTGGCTTGCGGAACGCGCTATGGCAGGCGTTGCAGGTCTTCACTAGCACATCGAAGGCGCTTTGCGGCGGTCCCTCTGCCAGGATTTCGATCGCGTCGGGGGTCAAGCCGACAGGGGTAGGAGTGGCCAGGCCGAGGCTTTGCTCGCCCAAGATCCCAGCGGAGGCCTCTTCGCTCGCATTGGCGATTGGGTTGTCGGCAGCCCGCGCCAGAGCATCGGCGACGGCAGCCATCTGCTCCGCCTCGGCCGAGAAGCGCTTCCAATCCTGCCAGATCGACGGCAGGGCGTCGCTGGTTTCCCCGTCGCTGCCCGCAGGAAAGAGATCGGCGAGCGACGCTCCGCTGCTGGTCGATATGAACTGAGCGGCCGCGCGCACCGCTTCGGCATCATAGGCCTGCTTGCCGCGCAGCATGTCGCTCAGCCGCTTGCTCGCCTGACCGATCTCCTTCATCACCTGCGTGCGCTCCGCCACGACGCCGATCGCCTGCTGGTGGGCCTTGTGCGCGTGAGCGTAGGACCCGAGAGCGAAGAAAGACAGGAGCAGCAGGCGAAGCAGCATAGAGAACCCAACGCAGTCGACCGACGATCGGATCAGCTTCTAGGGACTTTCAGCACAGGCAGATCTATACGCCAGAGCAAGTCATGCCCGGCCCGTGAGGTCAGCTTCGCCTCTGCGCCGTCAATCGTCGTCCTTGCGGAAATCCGTGTGACAGGTCCCACAGGTCTCGGCGACAGCCTGAAAGACCACATCCGGCGACATGGCCGCCAGTTCGGCCGCTTCCAAGGTCATGGCCGGCTTTGCTGCGTCACCCAAGGTCGCCTGCGATCCTAAGGTGCCGCCCTCGGCGGGTGCCTCGGCCGGGGTTCGTGGATTGTCGGCGGCGGCTACCAGACCGGCCGAATAGGTTTTGAGGTCGCCGGCCAGATTGGCGAAGCGGTCCCAATCGGTCCAGATCGCCGGCAGGGCATAGCTCTTGGGATCCGTGCTGCCTTCAGGGAAGAGCTTGGTTAGCGCCGGTCCGCTGTTCTCCTGGATCACCAGTGCTGCGGCCTTCACCGCCTCGGCATCATAGGGAACCTTGCCCTTGAACATCGGGCCCATGGTCTTCATCGACTTGCCCATGGCCTTCATCAGCTGGCTGCGCGCCTTGACGTCCGGATTGTCTTGCGCTTGTGCAGGCAGCAGGGCTGCGCCGGCTGCCAGACTCAAACCCAACAGCAGGACGCCGCCGCGGCGGACGGATCGCAATCGATTGGCCATAGGTCATTCCTCCGTTGCTGTTCTTCCAGGGACCTTCTTCTGGGGGGGCTCGGTCCCGCGGGCGTGATCATAGCGCAGTGCAGGTGACGCCTGGCAAGAGAAGACGATCATGCTTTCGCGCCCGGCGAGGCCGATTTCTAACGCCGTTAGACGATCTCGCCGCCGATGATGGTCTGCTCGACTTTGATCTCGCGAATTTCTTCGACCGGAATGGTGAAGTAGTCGCGATCGAGCACGGCGAAATCCGCCAGCTTGCCGATTTCCAGAGAGCCCTTGTCATGCTCCTCCCGCCCGGAATAAGCGCCGAGCAAGGTATAGGCATTGAGCGCTTCCGCCGGGGTCACGGCCTGGCTGAGGTCGAGGTCGCCGCCGCTGTCGCTTTTCCGGGTCACCATGGACCAAAGGGCGACGAAGGGATTGGGGTTGCAGACCATCGCATCGGAATGACCGGGCGCAGGGATGCCGGCGTCGATCAGGCTGCGGTGCGGCCACATGTGCTGCATGGCGGGCTCGCCGCGATTGGCCCGGTAGGCATCGCCCAGGTCGTACATGAAGCCGGTCGCCGAGCTGTCGACGACCTTGAGACGCTGCAAGCGTTCCATGATCGCCGGGGTTACGTAGCAACAATGCTCGACGCGCATACGGTGGTCGGAACGGGGCGCCACGGTCAGACAGTGTTCGATGGCGTCAAGCGCGAAGTCGATGCCGCGGTCGCCGACACCCTCGATCATGACCTGCAAGCCGGCTCGATGGGCGGCCAGGGCGCGATCCTTCAGATCCTCCAACTCGTAAAGCAGCATACCGCTGTTGGGGACGGGCTCGCCCTTGATGGTCTTGCCGATGTAGGGCTCGTAGTAGGCCGCGGTGCGGCCGGAGGTCGAACAGTCCGGGCACCACTCCACCCCGATGACGCGCAGGCGCTCGTCGCCGAAGCCGCTGTGGATACCGGCGGCCACGAAGGACTCGACCAGGCCCTCTTCGCGGCCGGACACGATGATGCCGACCCGCATCGGCGTCGCCCTTCGCTCGCGCAGAAGCTGATAGGCCTGGATCGAGCGGCTGCCGGTCAGCGAATTGTAGACCGTGGTGATGCCGAGGCTGTTCCAATCCCGAAAGACTTCGACCAGGCCGGCGGCCAGGGCTTCAGCCGTGTCCTCGGCGTGGATCTCGTCAAGGAAGATGTGCGCCGCCGTCTCGCGCAGCAGGCCGGTCAGTTTCCTGGTTTCGGGATGGCGGTCGAACTGTCCGAAGGGTGGGTTGGGTGTGGCCTCGTCGATGCCCAGGCGGGCCAGGGCTGCCGAGTTGGCGAGCCCTATGTGACCGTCGGTGCGCAGGATGAAGAGGGGACGGCCTTTGGCGGCGACGTCCATCTCGGCCCGGGTCGGATAGCCGCCGGACTTGTTCTCGTTCAGCCGCGTCCCGGCGATCCAACCCGAACCGTGCTCGGCGGCCGCGGCGATGGCCGTGAGCAGGGCGCTGCGGTCCGGGACGGCCTCGGGGCTGAGATCCAACCAGGAGGCCAGCCGTGCGGCCTGCGCGTCGGGATGGCAGTGGCTATCGACGATGCCGGGGATGAGGATGCGACCCTCGAGCGCGATCTGCCGCGTCTCGGGCCCGCTCAGACCCTCCAGATCCTCCGGATTGCCGAGCGCGACGATTCGGCCCTCCTTGACGGCAAGGGCCGAGACGAAGCGGTGCTTGGGATCCATGGTCGCGATCTTGCCGCCGGAGACGATGAGGTCTGCGTAGAGTCTGGCCATGGAGTACTCCTTCTTCCGACCGGGCTTCCGACCGGGCCCGCGGCTCTTGGCAAGCGGCGATGAACGCACGCATAGTCTGTCGCCATGCACGGCAAGACCAGAGAATTTGTGCGGAGGATGGGTGGGCTGGCATGGCTCTAGCCGAAGTAGCAGCCGATCCCTATCCTTGGCCCCTGGAGCCCCTGGAGCCGCACCAGGCCGCCTTTATCGTCATCGACATGCAGCGTGATTTCTGCGACCCGGCCGGCTATGTGGGTCAGCTGGGGCACGATCTGGCGCCGCTCAGGGCACCGATCGCGGGCATTCATCGCTGTCTGAAAGCGGCGCGCCGGGTCGGTCTGACGGTGATCCATACCCGCCAAGGCTATCGCCCCGATCTTGCCGACCGGCCCAAGTGGCGGGCGCTGCTGGCCGAACGCAGAGGAAGCGTCGTCGGCAGTCACGGACCGCTCGGCCGCGTTCCGATCCGCGGCGAGGCCGGGCATGAGATCATCGAAGACTTGCAGCCGCTGGAGGGCGAGATCGTCCTCGACAAGACCGCGAATGGTGCCTTCACCGGCACTGATCTGGAGCGCATTCTGAACGGGCTCGGGGTGCGGGCGCTGGCCTTTGCCGGTAACACCATCGACGTCTGCGTCCACACCAGCCTGCGCGAGGCCAACGATCGCGGCTATCAGGGTCTCCTGCTCGGTGATGCCTGCGGTGCAATCGAGCCGGGCTTGCACGCCTGGTCTTTGCGCTCGGTCCTGATCGAAGAGGGAGTCTTCGGTTCGGTCGCGACGGTCGAGGATTTCGTTCGGGGCCTGAAAGCGTCCCAAGGAGGAAGCATGTCTGCGCTAAGTGAGTTCGAGTATCGCTACAACATGACCATCAAGGCCTTTCCCTCGCATGCCGAGCCGGCCTTCGAAACGTTTGAGCAGCAGCAGGAGATCTGGGGCCAGAGTTGGGGTTGCGACAATGATGTCGGCCGCCTGCGCAAGGTCTTGATGCATCGGCCGGGCGCCGAGCTGGAGATCCTGGATCGTGCCAAGCGGATCGAGGAGCTGGGCTCCTTCGGCGACCTGGAGGGCGAAAGCTGGTACTGGCGCGGCGATCACATCCCGGAACTGGAAGAGCTGCAGGCGCAGCACGACGCCTTGACTGCGGCGCTTCGCGCCGAGGGAGTCGAGGTGGTGTTGATGAAGCGCTGTGCGCCCGGCCGGCACAAGGCGATCTATACCCGCGATTCCTGCATCGGCGTGAAGGGTGGGGCCATCGTCACCCGCCTAGGGCCCAAAGTGCGCCGCGGCGAGGAAGCGCCGGTGACCGAAACCCTGGCCGGCATCGGCATGCCGATTCTGCGCACGGTACACGGAACCGGCCTGATGGAGGGCGGCAGTTTCGTCTGGTTGAAGCCCAACCTGGCGGTAATCGGGCGCTCGGCCCGGGTCAACGAAGAGGGGACCCGACAGGTCGAAGAGGTCTTGGCCGCCCAAGGTGCCGAACTGATCCGGGTCGATCTCACCGGCTATCGCCTGCACATCGACGGCATGCTGGTGATGATCGATGTCGATACTGCGATCGTCAATCCGACCCTGATATCCTTCTGGTTTCTGGAGAAACTGGAGGAACTGGGGATCCGAACCGTCTCGGTCCATCCCGATGATCCAGTGGGGGTGCTGAACTGCCTGGCGGTGCGCCCGGGTCGCGTGATCATGCAGGCAGGCGCGGCGCAGCGCACCGCCGATCACCTCGACAAGATCGGGATCGAGATCCTTCCGGTGGCCTACGAGAAGGTCTTCGAGGGCGGCGGCGGCATTCACTGCTCCACCTCTCCGCTGCAGCGCGATCCAATCGGCTGAGGCGGCGATGGCCGGACTGAATGTCAGGATTCGCCCGGTGCGTCTGGATGATGCGGAAGCAATTCAGCGGATCTATGCACCTATCGTCTTGCAAACGGTCATCTCTTTCGAGGAGGTGCCGCCGACGGTGCGGGAGATGGCAGAGCGTATCGAGGCGACCACTGCAGGCTATCCCTTCCTGGCGGCCGAGAGCGAGGAGGGCGTCATCGGCTATGCCTACGCCGGACCGCATCGAAGCCGCCCCGCCTATCGCTGGTCGGTCGATGTGACCGCCTATGTCACCGAGACTTTACGCAGCCAAGGTGTCGGTCGGCGGCTGTACGAGGTGCTGCTGGCCAAGCTTTCGGCGCAAGGATTTCACGCAGCCTTTGCCCGCATTGCCTTGCCCAATCCCGCCAGCATCGCCTTGCACGAGGCTCTGGGCTTTCGCCCGGTGGGGGTTTATCGTGAGGTGGGCTTCAAGTTCGATCGTTGGCACGACGTCGGCCGTTGGCAGAAACTGCTTTAGGTTTCCGGCAGAAGTGCCGCCAGCCGACCGTCGGCGATCGGACCCTCGGCCAAGGCGGTGATCTCGGCACTGAAGGAGCGGTCGTCCGCCAGGGGGACGACGCAGCTTCGGATCAAGAGCAATGCCTCGTGCATCCTGGGTGCGATCTGCGTCAGACCGCGCTGTTCCAAGGCCTCGGCGGAGAGGGCGAGTTCGAGCGCCAGCAGACAGGGCAGGCGTTCGGCAGCGGCGGCCCGGCGATCCGTGATTTCGACGGGGTCAGCCTGGGCGGCGGCAACTCGGAGGCACGCTTCGCTGCGTCCCGGCAGATCCAGATCGATCGCGACGGCGACGGTCTCACCGACCGGGGCTTTCCGCTCGACGGTGCAAGCCTGGCCAACCAATCGACGGCCATGGACTTCGTCTGGTCGAGTCAGGAACGGCCGGTCCAGGTAGGCTTCGCCTTGACTCTCACCGGTGAGCGATGCTAGGCACCTCGTCCGGTGCCATTAGGGCGAACGGCTAACGTCCATATCCTGCCTCACGCAGTGCCATCGCCTGCCGCCTGGGTCGTAAAGGTTGAGAGAATGCTTTTTATCTGCAATGGATCGGGGAAATCGGGAACCACATGGATTTTTAGGTTCTTTACAGTGCAGAAGAAGGATTTCGCCCCCTCGCCGGCTGAGTACAACAGGAAGGACAAACCCAATGCGGCGATGGAGGAGAAATTCCTCGCGCGGATCGGCGACCATGATTTCTACAAAGGCCGGCATGTCTTCACCAAAACACACCTGTTTAACAGGGGCGGGGCTAACAGGGACTGGGCGCTCGGGCTTCTGGACATGCCGGAGGTTCGGGTGCTCAGCATCATCCGCGACACCCGCGATCAGTTCGTCTCTTGGTTCCACTTTGACAAGTTCCGGCAGACCATCCATCCGGATCTGAGCTTCGAGCGCTACTTCGATTTCTTCGTCGAGCCGCGCACGAAGAATATCCTGCAATATGCCTCGTTCTGGTATGCAGAGCCGGGACGGGGGCCGATCACCACGGCCTATGAGTACCTGAAGGCCGACCCGACAGCGGCCCTTCTCGACTTCCGCGCTGCCCTTCGACTGCCGGATCCCGAGGTCTTCGACGTCGACCTGGTCAGAGAGAAGACCGACTTCTCCACCTACAAGGATTCCGGCCCGGGCCGGTTCATGCGCAAGGGCATCGTCGGCGACTATCGCAACCACATGTCGAAGGATCAGGAGCGCCGCTTCAAGCGCTTGCTGCGCGAAGGCGACTACGGCGCAACGAAACGCCGGATCGCCAAGCTGCACCCCTGTCTGGAGCCCTATCTGGCGGAGACGGATGTGGGCTTCGATTGAGCGTTTCATGTCGCGCAGACGATCCCGAAAGGGGGCCGCTTGCATGTCGCCCGGCAGGGCTGTGTGAGGCGTCCCCGGTATCATGTCGAGCGGGACCATGGCAAGCAGGGGCTTGCCGCCCGATGCAATCGCAACCGCTTCGGCCCGGATCGCGATCCGTTCCAGCAGGTCGCAGCGTCTATCGTCTGCATAGAGGTTTCCCAGGGGCTCTCGTTCGAGGTTTCGCATAGGTCACCGACTGCAAGGCCGATAGCGACGGCTGACCGTGGGCGAGACAAGGACGGCCGATCCTGGTCTCCATTCTACCCTCGGTCAGTAGGTCTGTCCCTGTCCTATCTGCGGGCCATCCTGACGGTCGGAAACCCGGCAGCGCAAACGCCTATGCGACCCCCGTCGAGCGATGGCGCCCACTTCGACGTTGACGGCGCGCAACGGCCCTGTTAGCGAATTATCGAATTAAGTATTCGGAATCCTCGATGACGTCGCTTGGACATAGACCCATTCTGGTCGAGGAGGCCTATCGCGCGCTGCTCGACGAGATTGCGGAGGGCCGTTCGGCACCAGGCATGCGCCTCCGCCAGGAGGCTCTGGCGGAGGCCTTGCAAGTATCGCGGCAACCGATCGGCCAAGCCATGGCCCTGCTGAAGCAGGAGGGCTTTCCGGTCGAGGCCGGCCGGCGCGGCCTGGAGGCCCCGCTGCTGGATCCGGATTACACTTTGGCACTCTATCGGGTGCGGGTCGCCCTGGCGGCGGCCCGGCTGGCTGCGGCAGGTGTGGCGCAAGGCAGCCGACAGGCCTGGCAGGAACTGGAAGCCCCGAAGGTGGCATCGGAGGTTGGCGAGGCGATCGCCGAGGACGATATCAAGCAGTCGGTGCAGGCCGACATGGCCTTTCATCAGGCCCTGAACCGGCGCTCCGGCAATCCCCGGCGATCGTGGCGACCGCCGAACGCCAATGGGGCATCTGCGCCGTGCCATGTAAGCCGTTCCGATTGCGCGGCTTCAACCTCCGGCGCGTCTGGCAGGACCGCCGCGCCATCGTCGAGGACGTTGCCGACGGGAAACCCGGAACCGGCCGTTCGGGAGGCCAGGGACCACCCGACGAACGCCGCCCAGATCGCCAATCGGAAGCTGGCCCCGATGGCGGGTGCGGCGCAGGAGATCGAGAGCAAGCACCATGAAACTGACCGACGTACAGCTGGCCGACTTCGAGCGCGAAGGTTGGCTTTTCCTGCCGGAGGCCTTCAGCGAAGCGGAGGTGGCCCTGCTGCGACAAGAGGCGGAGACGGTCTATGCGAGCGAGCGCGAGGAGGTCTGGCGCGAGTCCTCCGGCGTTGCCCGTACCGCTTTCGCCGCCCATACCTACAACGAGGGCTTCCGTCGCCTGGGCGCACACCCGCGTTTGATCGAGTCGGTCGAGCAGCTACTCGGCGGCAAGCTCTACATGCACCAGTACAAGGTCAACGCCAAGGCGGCCTTCGAGGGCGAGGTCTGGCAGTGGCATCAGGACTTCGGCACCTGGCATCGCGATGACGAGATGCCTGAGCCCCTGGCCATGAACATTGCCGTCTTCCTGGACGAGGTAACCGCCTACAACGGCCCGCTCTTCCTGATCCAGCGCAGTCATCGCGAAGGCGTGCTGGCCGCCGGGCACGACCTGGAAACCACCTCCTACCCGCTCTGGACTCTGGACAAAGCCACGGTCAGGCGGCTGGCTGACGCGGGCGGGATCGTGGCGCCAGTCGGCAAGCCGGGCGGGATCCTCATGTTCCACTGCAACATCGTGCACGCCAGCCCACCCAACATCTCGCCCTATGATCGCCGCATCGTCTATCTCTCGCTCTGCCGGACCGACAATCATATCCGCAAGTTCAATCGCAAGCCCTGGATCGCGCATCGCGATTTCACCCCGATCGAGGCGCTGCCGGACGACTGTCTGAGCGCCCTGGTCGACGAGCGCCGCCGGGCGGCCGAGTAGGGGCCATGAACCTCTATTCCCGACTGCAGCGTCGCCTGGAGGCAGGCGGCGGCCCGGTGTCCGTCGGGCTGATCGGTTCCGGCAAGTTCGGCTCCATGTTCCTGGCGCAGATCCCCAAGACGCGCGGGCTCAAGCTCGCTGCCTTGGCCGACCTCGACGGCAAGCGGGCACGCCAGGCGCTGGAAACCACCGGATGGAGCGCCGAGGCCATCGCCGCAGTCGCAGTCCTGGAGGATTCGGCCGATCTCATCGTGCGTGACGATGTCGAGGTCGTGGTCGATGCCTGCGGTCGTCCGGCTGCCGGCATCCGCCATGCGCTGGCCGCGGCCAGGAACGGCAAACACATCGTCATGGCTAACGTCGAGGCCGACGTCTTGGCCGGCCCTCTGCTTGCCGAGACCTGCCGCAAGGCCGGCGTGGTCTACTCCATGGCTTACGGCGACCAGCCGGCCCTGGCGGTGGAGATGGTGGACTGGGCCCGGGCCTCGGGCCTCGAGGTGGTGGCGGCCGGCAAGGGCACCAAGTACCTGCCGGTCTATCATGCCTCGACGCCGGATACGGTCTGGCCCCTTTACGGGCTGATGCCAGAACAGGCGGCCGCGGCCGGCATGAACCCGCAGATGTTCAACTCCTTCCTCGACGGCACCAAGTCGGCGCTGGAGATGGCAGCGATCGCCAATGCCACCGGGCTTCGCGCGCCCGAGGGATTGGCCTTTCCGCCTGCTGGCGTCGACGATCTGCCGCACGTGCTGCGGCCCAAGGCCGAGGGCGGTCAGTTGGAGCAGGCGGGTATGGTCGAGGTGGTCTCCTGCCTGGAGCGCGATGGCCGCCCGGTATTCCGCGATCTGCGCTGGGGCGTCTATGTGGTCTTCGGTGGCGGCGAGGGGATCGGCGGGCGCTATGCAGAGGGCTGCTTCCGGCAGTACGGGCTGGCGACCGACTCCAGCGGCCGCTATGCGGCCATGTACAAGCCCTATCATCTGATCGGGCTGGAGCTGGGTATCTCCGTCCTCTCCGTCGCACTGCGCGGCGAGCCGACGGGGCAGACGCAGGGCTTTCAGGGCGACGTCGCGGCGACGGCCAAGCGTGGCTTGAAGGCCGGCGAGATGTTGGACGGCGAGGGCGGGCACTGCGTCTGGGGTCGCTTGTTGCCGGCCGAGATCAGCCTCGCCCGGGGCTGCCTGCCGATCGGTCTTGCCTGCGGCGTGCGCCTGAAGCGCGACATCGCCGAGGGCGACAGCGTCGGTTGGGCCGACGTCGACATCGGCGACAACGACGAGGCGGTCCGGGTCAGGCGCGAGATGGAGGCGATGTTCAGGCCGAAGCTTGCGGCCGAGTAGTCAAGGCGACGAGCAGGCTCTGAGACACGAGCCGCTGCAGCGCGTCGTCGGCAAGGCCCAAGGGCTTAAGGTCGGGCCGTCTCGCGCAGGCACCCGACCCGCCGGTCCTGCACGAGGGTCACGCGGTTCATCACGCGATGCGGCAGGATCAAATGACGCTCGGATGCGTGTTGTGAATTCACATCCCTAATGGTAAGGATTGGACAGGTGCCTGAGTTTGGGCAGCAGCGGCTCATGCGGCCGACGCCAGTGAGAGGAAGTTTTGAGTGGCGATCCTGTTTCATGCCGGTACAACGAAGACCGGCACCACATCGTTGCAACGATTCTTGGCAAACAACCGCGAAGCGCTGGCCAGCAAAGGGCACGTCTTTCCGGCCTTCTTGGAAGATAGCCAAAGTTCTGGTAACCATAGGAAGCTGGCTGTCTATGCTCTGGATGTGGAATCGATCGTCCCGGCCAAGATTCAGCTCAGTTTAACGGAACCGGGCCCGATCCGTGCCTTCCGCCGTCAATTGGATCAGCAGTTCAAGAGGGACATCAAAGAAGATAATAATTACATTCTCTCGAGTGAGCACTGCAGCGCAAATATTCACACGGGACCTGAGATGTCACGGCTGCACGACCTGCTGAAGTCGACAGGGCATGAAGTTAAAGTCATCATCTATTTTAGAGATCCCTGCGAATACCTAGCCAGCACCTATTCGACGCTGTTGAAGATCGGCGAAACCCACGAGATGCGATCCCCGACCAGGCGTGTCTTGGGCCGGAAGTACAACTATCTGAACATCTGCGAACGCTGGGCGCGGGTTTTCGGAGAAGAGAACCTGGTGGCGCGGGTCTATGCGCGCGAGGCCTTGGTCGAAGGCGATATCCGCAAGGATTTTCTGGATCTTGTCGGTGTCACCAGCGAGGGATTGGATTTCAAGGATCCCGCCGGCGAGCGGGCGAACCGGAGTCTGGACCACGTCATGGCCGGCTTTCTGCGCGAAGTGAACAAGCGGGTGCCCCGCCATGTTGAAAACAGGATCAATCCCCTGCGTGCCGACTTGCACGAGATCTGCGCGCAACTGTCTGACAAAGAAGGAATCTTGGTCCCTGAGGAGATCTCGACGGCGCTGCGCGAGAGCCTGCTGGAGGACATGAAGGAGTTCAACAAGCGCTTTTTGAACGGAGAATCCGAGTGGCCCTTCGCACCCTATCGGCAGAGGGGGCGCAAGGCGATCCGCTCACCTGACCGCGACGAGGTCTTGGATCTCTGCGGCAAGGTGTGGGAAGCCAAGATGGCGCAGTTGCGTGGCTGACAGGCCAGCGTCCTAGCGCCCCGTGAGCGCGAAGCGGGCCGCTGCCCTCGGTCTTGAGCTACACCACCCTCGAACGCCGCCAGTTCAGCCTCGAGGGAGACGGGCTGCTGTATCGATTTGTCAACGATACTCTACAGGCTTGCCTCGTCGAAACGAAGCGGAATGTGCTGCTTGCAGTTGATGTCCCAGGCCTCGAGGTCGAACAGCAGGCCGCGTGCGACTTGCGCCGGATAGCCCTCCCATCGTCGGCTGCCCGATAAGGCCAGGGTGCAGCGGCTGACTCGGTCGAGCGGGCTAGCAAGCCGCCTTTGGCGATTAGAGATCTCTTTGAGACCGAGATGGATGCAGATCATGTTACCTGGTTCGAAGACGGAACGGTGGAATCCTCCTGGTTTTCGAGTGGCGCCGTTCAACACTCATAATGGGAGAAATGGAGATGGGACGCTCAGGAGAATTCTTTCTGGTTTGTCGATCAGGAGTCATTTGACTACCTTGATCGGTCTAAAGGTCCAGAAGGTAAACCTGGATCGCCTAGCCCTGATTGTTCACCAGGCTGGCGCCGATGGCATAAGCCTCTGATCCAGGGTAGGGAATCGGGTGTCGAAGCCACTCCCTGCGTTGGACAGAAACCGCCCCGCCTTTTCCCTCACTTCGAGCGCTTTCCGGAAAGCAGGTCACTGCCGCTTTCGATGGCGGAGGGATCACGTCGGATGGCGGTGTCGTGCTGCTGGCGGAGGCGGAACGCAAGCTCGCCATCGCCGACAGATTTGCTGAACCGATGCTTGGACTGCGTGATCCGACGCGGGTTCGCCATCTGTTGGGGGATATCCTGCGGGCAGGCATTCTGGCGATTGGCACAGGGTATGAAGACGCCGACGATCTGGACGCGCTGCGCCATGACCCGGCATTCAGGATGGCGTTGAGCAAGACGCCGGAAGCGGGGCCCGGTCTGGCCAGTCAGCCAACCCTGTCGGGCTGGAAGAATGCTCCGGACCTGCGCAGCGTGATCGCGATGGCATAGGCGACGATCGCTCTCTACTGCGACAGCCATGCCGCGCCGCCCGAGACAATCACACCGGACATCGATGACACCTTCGATGCCGCACAGGGCGACCGGCAACTGGCGTTCTGGAACGGGTTCCACGGCGCGCGGGGTTTCGCGCCGATCCCTGTCCGTGAAGCCGGGAGCGCGCGTCCCCTCGCCTGCGTGCTCCGCCCTGCCAGGACACCTTCGGGCGTCGAGACACGCGCCCCTGTCCGCCGCCCGATCCGGCGCATCCGCCGCCACTGGCCCGAGACAGGCATCCTGCTGCGCGGTGACGGCCACCATGCTCGGCCCGCATTGATGGCATGGTGCGAGGACAACAGCGTCGATTTCCTGTTTGGCCTGCCGATCAATGCCGTGGCGAGCGGCGCGACCCGCTGCTCGCCGCGGCAACGGACGCCTGCGCGCTGTTCCGGGCCGAGAAGAACCTGCCCCTGAACCGGACCCATGGCGAGACGACCCATGCCGCCAAAAGCCGGGGCGGCCTCAAGCGCCGAACCATCGCCCGCATCAACGACCGCATCAACGCCACGACGCTGGCTATGGACATACGTGCCCTCGTCACCTCGCTGACCGGCAGCACACCCGAGCGGCCCTAGGAGTTCGACTATTGCGCGCGGGGGCAAGCCGAGAACCTCATCGAACTCCACAAGACCCAGCTCAAAAGCGACCCCACGTCCTGTCATTCGGCGTCCTGTCATTCGGCACTGGCCAATCAGGTCAGGCTGATCCTGCATACCGCCGTATACTGCTTGCTCTGCTCCGTACGCCGGGCCATTGCGCAGGCACACCCCTTGCGCCAGGCCGGGTCCGCCACCCTACAGCGCCATCTCGTCAAAACAGCTGCCCGCGTCATCGAGACCGCCATCTGCATCCGCATTGCGTGCGCGGCCGCCTGTCCGGACAAGGCTGCCTTTATCGACCTTCTGTGAACCCTCATGGGCGCGCCATCTCCAGACCAACAAGCGCCCTGACAAACCATCGCCATTGGCCCAGTCACCCGGAACCGAAATCCGACACACTCTGACGCCCGCGCTCGCAGGACCGCGCTACCGTCAACCCTGTCCGATCACCCAATCAGATGCGACTTCAACGGACACGCCAGCGCGTGATGAATAAGCAGGGCTAGACGGCCTCAGTCGTACCGGTCGTGCTGGCCTGCTTGGCCTTGGCTCCCGCGGTCTTGGCTTGGATTCACCCATCGGATGCACCATGAAAACCTCGCTTCAACGGGGAAAGACCAAACACAAGAAAACTTTGCGAGCGAAAGCGGCGACCCGTAATCTAGTAAGTTGGAGAGGGAAGGATCGCGGGGTCATCGCCTATGCCGGCTACATCCTGGGTTTTGCCGGCGACACGCCAGAACGCATCGATCAGGACATCCGCATCATCCTAGCCGGGATCGCCCACGTAGCGCCCGATCACGACGTTCATATTGCCTTGGTCGCTGCTGGGATGCAATCTGAGAGGCGTCGGGGATTGGGAAACGGCCCAGAACGGCCAGGACAACGGGCCGCTGATCGGAAACCCACGGGCCAGTGCCAATTTCGTAGCGTTCCGGGCACAGGTCTCCCGTCGTGAAGTCGTTTTGATTGGCATAGCGTTGGCTCACGCTGGTGTCGGCCGTGGTCGCAAGCGGTCGATCCGATCCAGGATATCGGCGAACAGGTCGCGCGGGAGCGCGACCTCGGCCAATTGGAAGGTGACGTAGCGTCCGTGACGCGCGACTTTTGCCCCAATTTTCACCAGCTTCTCGCGCAGCGTCGTCAGCGACCAATTGCTCACTGGGTCTGGCAAAGCGAGCGTGCGCATGAAGTTGCCCAGGTTGTAGGCCAGTGCATGAAGCTGAAGCCGAGCCGCGTTGGCCTTGAAGCGTCGGCAGGATAGTCGCGTCCAACGGATCGCGTTCTTGCCCTCCCTGATGTGTTGTTCCGCCGTGCCACGCTGGTTGTAGAAGGCGACGATCCGCTCGGCGGGCCGGGACAGATTGGTGACGACGAACCCGACGCGGGGATACAACTCGCCCGGATGCCATTCCACTTTCGCCACCACGCGCCGCGCCTGGGTCCAGCTTCCAGCCCGATAGCTGAAGCTGGCGAAGTAGCGACGGACTTCCATCGGGGGCCGTCCCCTCGGGCGCCGTAGCAGGTGGGCGACGTATCCCTGGAGCACGCTGTTGGCGGGAAGCCGGATGGCGTAGCCGAAGCCCTCGGCCTCCAGATACTCGTAGATGTCCGGTGAGGCGAAGGCGGCATCGCCCCGAAAGTATCGCCGCAGCTTGCGCTCGCGATAACGCGCCACGACCGGGTCCAGCACCGCGCGCCAGCCATCGGCGCTGTGCACGTTGCCGGGTCGCAAGGCGCAGCGCTCCAGATCGACGAGCTGGTTGAAGACAAAAAGCGGGTGATAGCAGGTGCAGCCGAAGTGGCCGTTGTAGGCCGTGCCTTCCTGTTCGCCGTGGGTGGGGCTGACCGAACTGTCCATGTCCAGGATGATCAGCTTCGGCGGTTTGCGACGATGAACGCGGTCGATCCACAGCCCGGACAGAGCGCTGAGTGCGGTGAGATTGACGTCACCCGTCAGCCATTGCGTCTCGAAACGGCCCATCTGGCTCGATGAGGCCGCACCCCGATCCGTCGCCTTGCCGCCGACAATCCAACGCATCGCTGGATCGCGAGAAAGCCGCTCGGCGTCGTTGACATCCTCGTACCCGGCCAAACGCCCGAACACCGCTTGCCGAAGCATCCCGACGACAGCGTGCCAGCCGTTCTTGCCGCGACGACCGTCTCGCAGCGCCCCGGCCGCCATCTCTGTCAGGCCAAGCGCGTCGTCCAGTTCCCGATACGCGAGCAAGCCGCCGTCCGACGTTACCTTCGATCCAGGGAACTCCAGCTTCACGCGGCGGTCGAAATCCACGCGAAGCAGCCCGTTCTTGGATTCACCCATCGGATGCACCATGAAAACCTCGCTTCAATCGACACAACACCATGATATGTAACCATGAATCAGCACCGTGGATGGCGCAACCTCAATCCCACCTGGGCAATGCGGGCTTGGGCTTCTTCTGGACCTCTACTCCCAGCTGCTGGCGAATATCGTCTCGCCGTTCGACAAAGAAGTCGCGCACGAAGCGCATGGTCTTGTAATCGACCTCGAAGAGATCGCGATGCTTGGCTTTCAGCGCATCCAGCATTTCGCCGGATTTCTCGTCCCAAGCAATGCTGTTGCGCTTCTTTGCCTGCAGGTTCTTCTTATAGATCCGCGACAGCAGCCGCTGGCAATCGTCCAATTGCGTGGTGGTGCAGCAGAGGAAGTACTCCTTCTGGATGATCTCCTTGGCCTCCTCGAAGGAGGTTGACCCGGTCATGTACTCGGTCTGCCAAGCGCCGAAATCCCTGCCGATCTTGTCAAAACGATTCTGAAAGTACTCCTCCAGAGAGACGGAGAGCGCGTACTTTTTCCGCTTCGGCACGCCCCTCTCGCGTAAGCAGTAGTAGTTCGAGACTATGCGCTCGATCGGATCGCGGATGATGCCGAAGTAGAGACAGGGCTGTTCGAACTTCTTATGACAGCCATAGAGGAAATGCCCTTGGTAGATGTAGTACTTGTCCTTGTCTTCGGCCTAGAGATCTTCGATCGCAACGATGTCGGCGCGGATCCGCGCCCCGCCGTCGATCTCGCGGTGCAGGTCCATGGGAATCTGCTCGCGATCCGGAAGCTCGATGTGGAGTGGCATGGTGCTAACCTCGGACGGCACACGCAGCCGGGAGAAGCTCTCGCCGCTCTCGACCATCGCGCGCACGATCATGGCCTGCAGCCCGTAGAAGTCGGTCAGCCCGTCCGGAGCGGCGCGATCGGTCCAGTGCAGCCAGAGCGCCTGCAGTCGCTCGCGCGCCGCCCGGTCGGGATGGGTGGATTGCGGCTTGATCCCATCGCCTCACCATTGCTTACCGAACCCTGTACTCCCGGATCCGGGTATGGTCGATGAGCAGGTGCACGCTGGTCAACGTGAACACTTTGCCGTCGGTGGCTTGGAGCAAGCGACGCATGTCTTCCCTGCGGACCTTGAAGCCACGGCCGGCAATGCAGGCAATCACATTGTAATCCCTGTCTTCGGCGTCTCGCAGCGTGCGCAGGCGCTGCACCCGGGAAACCTTGTCCCGCGCCGTACCATCATCCTCGGTCAGCTTTGCTTCGATAAGCGCCACCGGCGTGAACTCGTCCGGGATGATGAAATCGGGGGCTTGGTCGAAGCCTGGAATGCGCTCGGCGCGCTTCGTTTCGCGGAAGCTGATCTTTGCGTCCGAGAGCACCTTCTTGACCGCGACCTCCACCGCTTCGCCGACAAGTTCACTCACCGAATCGCGGTGGGTGGCGTAGGGCCTGCCGAGGAATCGCTCGTAGAGCAGCACCGGGTATGGGGCGCCCAGGTCAGCGATGCTTTGCAGGCTCGGCTGACCCTTTGCAGTGTCGGCCTTGTCAAGCCGGTGCACGATGCCTGGTGCAACAGTCCCCGCACCCTGGTGGATTGTGCGCACGCCGGCCTCGATCATCGCGCGGATGCGCGTGGCCGTGACGCCGTTACCCTCGCTCGCCGGGCCGATCGGGTTCATGCGAAACTTTCGGTCGGTCGATCTGGCCGCGCCCTGATCCACGGTCACGCCGGTCATCTCGGTCGTAACGTAAGCCCATTCGGGCGGGGAGAAGCCCAGGATGCAGCGAAAGACGATGAAGGCGATGGGAACTTCGCGAGTCGCGGCGAGCACATTATCCGGCGTGAGGGCCGCGAAGGAGTCGGTCCGGCGCTTGAGCGCCTGGTAGCCCTTCTCGAACGTAGGATAATCGATGAACCCCTCGCCCTTCGGCATCTCGAGGAAACTGGAAGTCAGCTCGCCAAACACTTCATCGACAAGCGGCTCCCAGGCGATGCTGGGATCGTCGTAATCGACATCAAAACGCAATGGCATCGCGGGTCCTTTTCAGTGTGGTCGCCGCGGAGAAGAGCGGCCCGTCGGGCACGCGCGTTGCCGGGTCGACCTTGAGCCTGCTGAGCAGATCTTCGGGATCGGCAAGGCCGCGCACCGCATCCTCAAAGTGCCCAAGCTTCTCCTTGGTGGGCAGCGCCGGATCCCATTCCTTCCTGAGATTCCAGATCGCCATCCGCGTCAGGTGGCCGAAGACGATGCAGCGCGTGTCGCCAGTGGTCGGCTTGCGGCCCGCCTCGGTCAGCTGGGCAAGGTCGTGGGCGATTATGGGTGCAAGTTCGTCGCCGGATGCGAACAGCCATTCCCGCGGGGTTTGCCCGGTATCGCGGCAGACGAAGACGGTATCGACGATGGAAGAGGCGGTGCCATGGATATGGATGGAGCCGCCCATCTCGGCAGGGCACGGGAGGGAGGCCGAGCAGGTTAGCCCAGCGTCGAGAATGGCGACGCCGATCGCGAAGTAAGCATCGAGCTTGTTGTGATGATAGGTGAAGGCGAGCGGCGCGCCCGGTTTGAGGGCATCCGCCATGTGCCGGTAGACGCGGGCAAGCCCTTCCGTGAAATGGGCAAGACCGCGCGATTTCGTGACGTTGCCGGTCAGATCTTCCTCGGTGCGGGTCGAGGGCCGCCAGAAACCTTCGGACTCGTTACTGACAAGCTGTCGCAGCCAAACATAGCAAAAGTCCATCAGTTCACCGTATTGGACGTTCCCGAAGTATGGCGGATCGGTAAAGACCGCATCGAGGCCGTTGGGCGCGAACTCGACGGTTGTGGCGTCCGCGCAATGAATAGCGATGCTGCGGCGTCGGCTGCCGTTAAGCTTTTCGCCGATCCACTCGCCCTTCACAGGGACTTGGACGTTCCGCGATCCCTGCCGCTGCACCTCGAAGGGCGCATAGCAGTAGCGCTTGGCCTTCGCGTATTTGTCGATGATGTTGGTCCAGCCGCCCGAGCCAACACTTGTGCCGTTGCCGTTGACGATTCCGAGAAGGTTGGACTCGCACTGAACATGGCCGACGGGAAAGCCATGCACTGAAAAGATGTCGAGTGATTTTAGCGCCCATGTGTCGTAGCGGCACAGAAGGTTCTGATAACGAAGCAGGTCGGAGAGGTTCGTCGCCAGCGCATGGCGCGCGCGCTCATCCTCAATCTCTGAAATCAGCCGACAGCTAAGCTCAAGCCCGAGAAGCTGCCGGGCGCTGAACATCTGCCGGTAATGGCTGTAGCCCCAGCGATGCAGCCGATCCGTTTCATCGCCGGAGAGAATCTCTTGGTCGGGGACGAAGCGGGCATCTGCGTCCTGCAAGCGTCGTTCAGCCTCCGCCACGCGCGCCAGGTCTTTTGCATCCGGCTTCTTGAAAAAGCGCCCCTTGTGCTGCGCCTTGCAGTGCGGGTTGTCGTACTCCATGGCGAACGGTCGGTGCCGTAGCGGACCTTCACCAGATCGCGGATATCGGTTCTCATGGCCGCAGTGCGAACAGGCGCACCGGCCCCGGCTGGCCGGACCCTCGGTGCGTAGTTCGGCGTCGCAGCTTTTGCACGCGCCGGGTGCGGACCTATCGACGACCTCGTCGAGATCGCCGCACGCCGGACACACCAGCACATTCTTGGGATGACGCGAATCTTCGGCGACCAGATAGCCGGGGAGAAGGTCCACGTCCTTTCCGCATTTGGCGCAGTCGATTACCTTTACCCAAAGAAAGTACTTCACTGGCACGTCGGAATCGCCGTAGTGCGGGCAATCGGTCAAATAGAGATGCTCAATCTCGCTGCGCAGCTCTACGAGAAGGCGCGCAGCTGCTGCCTGGTAAGCGTTAAGGTCCAAGTGTTCGATTGCCTCTCGGACAATCCACGCCGCCATCGGATTGATATCGAAGCCGGTCACGTCGCATCCGACACGGTTGGCCTCAATCAGAGGCGTACCGCCACCCATGAAGGGATCTGCGACCTTGCGGCCGGGAAAATCGTTGCCGGTAAAATAGATCTCGGCGAGCGGCGCTTCGCCGAATTCAGCGAGTGTCAGCGCCCGGAACAGGCTGCCCGGCCTCCGTGCGAACCACTTGTGGACGGCAATAATGGGTCTGTAGTTCTGCTGAATTTGCTTCTCGCGTAGCGCCATCCCGGCCACGAACGGAATATCAAACCTGGTCTCAATGCTCACTGCTCAGCCCCCCTTGATGGATTTCTTCTTTGGCTTGGCTGTCTGGCGTGTGTTCATGCTCGCCGATATAGGCGCGCATGAACTCGTGGATCACTTGCGCTGCCGGCTTATTCTGAGCCCAGCAGGTGCTAAGGAATCGGTCCCGCAGTTCGCGTTGAACCCTTATGCGCAGTCCTGTATCCTTGTTCATGCGTCAAGTGTAGCCAATGGATACACGGATGAACAGACCGAAAACACCGTCAGTTGACAGAGCGCATCTTTCCCGAACTCGATCTGCCGACTCTCTCATCTCATCCACGTCGACCGCAGCACTGCTGGCGCCTTCCGCGCTGGGATTGAGGTGCCGCCAACCTGCTGACGTTCAGCGACTTCCTCTGGATGTAACGCCCCGACCCTCCATCGCACGCAAGAGCGCTCGTCTCGAAGATCCAGCGCTCTTGCTCTGCTCACGCCGTCGGTCGCGCCTCGGGGCCGACGGAGCAGCGAGTCCGATCCACCCGAGCCTGGCGTCAGTCCGGTCGAGTGCGGCGCTGCAGCCGCCGCTCGACCTGGCGCTTTTCCCATCCGGCGCCGAAGAGGGAAAAGACCTTGAAGACCGAGAGACCGTGCGCGGCAACGCCCAGCCCCCAGCCCAGCGCCGGCCAGATGAACCAGAGGTAACCGCCCGAAAAGAACAGGTTCGACCCGGTCATCGCCGCGATCGAGATCAGATAGAGGATCAGATGGTCATAGAAGCCCTTGATATCCCTGACATGCTCCAGCGCTTCGCGCTCGAGATCGGATACGTCTCTTTGCCTGTACATGCGCGTCTCCGTCGAAAGGGTGGAGATATCCACCTCGAGAACCGAAGCCAGAGCGCCGAGTGTTTCCAGGCTGGCATTGCCGCCACGTTCGATCCGCTGGATGGTGCGGACGCTGAGGCCGGAGACCTCGGCCAGCACCTCTCGGGACCTTGAACTTCGGTGCGACGAGCATGCGCCAGCCTGGACCGGATCGCCATGTCAGCAACCCGACAGGAACCTGTCAAGCAGGCGACAGAACCAACCTGAGGCGGGACTGCCAACCGCAGACCCGCCCCCCCTTCCCTCACAGCAAATGCCGTACAGCGCGGCGGCTATCCCGGATGGGTCACCGAACTCAAGCGCATCGGGGGTTCGAATTCGGTGAAAATGTGAGTGCTGCAAAGCGGAGCGAGGCGGCGATGGCGGAACCCTGCGCCTCGACAGCCAACTGCAAGGCCGCATCGCGATCGCCGCCGCCGCACCCGACGGCTGGAGCCTCCAACCCGCAGGGCAGGCGCGTCACCCTCTGCTTCACGCCGCAAAACTGGGACAGCCCCCGACCGATTACCGTCGCTGCCGCGCCCGACGCCGCCGATGGCGGCAGCACCGATCGCACCGTGGCCAACGCAGACGCGCCCGATTACCGCGCGCTGCGATTCCTCGACGAGGTGCGCCTGCTCACGGCCTGACATCGGCGCCCCGAAAACCGGCGCCCCCGGACGGGAATTGTCCAGCCCGGAACGCCCCGATTTCCAGGCCCCTTTTCCGGCCAAGATCGCCCGCATTTCGGAAAACTTTCGACGCGCCGCAGGATTGCAGGGCCAGTTTGACTCCAATCCCCAAGGCTGACAAGTGGAAATTGTGCGACAGCGGCCCTGGCCTGCTGAACGTTGTAGCGGTCCCGATAGACCGAACCTGACGGCGGACGGCGACCGATCGATCCGGCAGCGGAAGAAGAGGGGGCTTGGGCGCGCTAATTTTCCGTGGCTCTTGGCCGAGCAGAGTGTCCCCGAGGAGGTCGGGGCTTCGGGACGCTCAGGCGTCTCTTCCATGGCGACCGCGCAGGGTCTATGTCTATCGCACGATAGACAGTCGAGGCGGAACCGACCTTCAGGGCAACGGCGATGCGGCTTGCGCCGGGGTTTGCGACCCGATGGGATCGGCCGATGCCGTTCCCGGCATTCTTACGCGCTGGCAAGAACGTCGTGACAGCAGAACGACGCGGTGCTAGACAGGGGTCCGAAAGGGATCGCCCTCGTTGCGGCAGACAGGATCTCGCGTCGCGCCAGCCGCGGGTCGTGGAGCGCTCCCGGTAAAATCCCGTGTCCGCAATCGGGGTTAGAAGGAGGATGACGTTGTGAGGGACTATGTCGACACCGGGCTGCACGTGATGGCAATGTTGACGCGATTGCGGCGCTGCTCGAAGGCGGTGCCGGTCCCGGTGCACGAACCAAGAAGGGCCCCACCCCGCTGCACGAGGCTGCGAGGAAGGGCGAAGCCGCCGCCGATCCCGGTGCACAAACCAAGAAGCTCGGATTCAATGTCTTTATCCATCTGCACGAGGCTGCGTCGACGAGCGGTGCCGCCGAGATTAAGGCGCTGCTCGCCGGCGGAGCCGATGCGGGGGCAAAAGACCAGGATGGCGACACCCCCTTCGACCGGATCCCAGGCGACGCTTGGATCGTCGGAACTGGCGCCTGAAGGATGCCCGGTGAGACTGAAGCCAGCCGGCCAAGGGTGTCCTGGCAAGGGGTCTTCGGGGTGGCGTCCGCCACAGGGGACGGAATGACGCCCCAAGGCCTTGTTTTGCCGCCTGGACCCGCCCGCGCGGAGTGATGTGGGCCCATCCGGGCGGCGGGATCTGCGCCGGAAGCTGCCGAGGGCAGTCCGGATCCGGCGCGGTTTCGGGCGGCGACTGCCCTCCCGCGAGGCCTTGTGTTCCAGTCGACGAGGATGGCCGCGCGCAAGTCGAGGCCGACCGTAGGGTGGTGCCGCCCCTCGGCGGTACGATCGCGGATGTCGTCCCGTCGCCCGAGGCGCAGGGCGTTCTTGAGAGCGCGATGGGCTGCGCCCTGGCCGAGAAGCGTATCTTGCGGCTGCCGGCGCCCACCTACGGTGGCCAGCTGCAGGATTTCGCGCTCCCCGGGATCCCGTCGGAAGGCCGCATGGTCATCGACCATGTAGAGCTGCCGCCGGCCTTGGCAGACGGCACTGAGGTCTCTCTACGCAAGCCACGCTACAGCGTGGCCGATCTCGGCTATGGTCCCCTCCACCCTGAGGTCCAGCTTTCGTCGCGGGTCGCACCGCAGACGATCAGCTTGGGGCCGATCGAGGCGATTCGTCCGGGCGATATCCTGGCTTGGGCCGACCCAGAGGATGCCAGCGGCGACGGCATTTCCGGTAAGCCCAGTTGGCTGCACGACCCGAAGAGCGGCACGCCGCTGCTCGGCCGCTTCGGTTGGAAGGCTTCGGCCGTGCGCCTGCGAGCGCAGAGCGCCGCTGCCTTCGCCGGCGACATCGGGATTTCGACGCCCGACCGACCGGGCCCCTTCGGCGATTGCACCGCAGCGCAGGCGCTCTGCCGTGGCGCTCCGCATGGTGAGCAGGCAGACCTTGGAGAAAGCGAGGCACCCGATCCGCTACTGGATCCGGTCACCTTCTATTCCGGTAATCTGGCTATTCCGGCAATCTGGCGGTCCCGGCCCGGCGCACTCCCGAAGATCCGCAGGTGCCGGTAGGCAAGCGGGTCTTCTACGAGTCCGGCTGTGCGGCGTGCCACCGTCCCAAAGGCGTGACTGGGCAGGACGCCGACCAGGCGCAGCACGCCTTCCAGCCGATCTGGCCCTACAGCGATTGCTTGCTGCACGACATGGGCGAGGGTTTGGCCGACGGGCGGCCGGTCGGCGATGCCTCCGGGCGCGAGTGGCGCAGCGCAGCGCTCTGGGGCATCGGCCTGACCAGAGGAGGTCAGCGGCCACAGCTTCTTCCTGCACGACGGTCGCGCGCGCTGCTGGAGGCCATCCTCTGGCATGGCGGTGATGCGCAAACCTCGCGTCATGCAGCGATCTTGCTCTCCAAGAGGCCAAGGAGGCGCGCGATGCCCTCTTGGCCTTCCTGGGCTCGCTCTGGCATGCGCGCCGTGCTGCTTGTTGGGCGTTTTGCCTGGATCTCCGCTTCGAGCGGAAAAGATCCCTATCGGAGTCCTTGCGATCCAGAAAGGCGGAAACCCCGCCGGCCACATGGGTCTCGAACGGCAGGCCGAAGCCCCAGACTTCGGCGTAGTCGTCCATATGCGATGCGACCGGCTGCGCCAGGGCGCCCGGCCGATAGTCGCTCATCGTAGCCGCGCTCCTTATACTAGGTCGGCGGCCGCCTCGAGGATGGCCGATCGGGTTTGCTTCGATCGTTTCCGACCCTGGCCCAATCGCTGTGGCAGGGGAGATGTCATGCGATGAAGCATGACGAGACGGTTCGTCTCGTCAAATTGTAATGACCTCATGTTTGGGAGCTGAAAAGCGGCCAACGTCAGCCTTGCAAGGCAGATCGGCGTCGCAAGTGCTTGCATTCGGCGGCCCGGGCCCTCTAAGAACGCTGCTTCGTACAAAATCTAAGCAGTTTGATCGAAGGGGGGATCGCCATGCGCGTCTACTACGACCGTGACGCCGATGTGAATCTGATCAAGGGCAAGAAGGTGGTCATCGTCGGCTATGGTAGCCAAGGCCACGCCCACGCCATGAACCTGCGCGATTCCGGTGTTGCCGAAGTCCGCATCGCGCTGCGTGCCGGCTCTGCCACGCGCAAGAAGGCCGAGGGTGCCGACTTCACCGTCATGACCCCGGCCGAGGCTGCTGGCTGGGCCGACGTCATGACGATGCTGACGCCGGACGAGCTGCAGGCCGACATCTATCGCGACGAGCTGGCCGCCAACATGAAGGAAGGTGCCGCCATCGCCTTCGCGCACGGCCTGAACGTGCACTTCAATCTGATCGAGGCTCGCAAGGACCTCGACGTTTTCATGGTGGCGCCGAAGGGCCCCGGCCACACGGTGCGCAGCGAGTATCTGCGCGGCGGCGGCGTGCCCTGCCTGATCGCGGTCGAGCAGGATGCCAGCGGCAACGCGCAGGAGCTGGGGCTCTCCTATGCCTCGGCCATCGGCGGCGGCCGCGCCGGCATCATCGAGACCACCTTCAAGGAAGAGTGCGAGACCGATCTCTTCGGTGAGCAGGTTGTGCTCTGTGGCGGCCTGACGTCGCTGATCCAGGCCGGTTACGAGACCCTGGTCGATGCCGGTTACGCACCGGAGATGGCCTATTTCGAGTGCCTGCACGAGGTGAAGCTGATCGTGGATCTGATCTACGAGGGCGGCCTCGCCAACATGCGCTACTCGATCTCCAACACGGCCGAGTTCGGCGACTACACGCGCGGCCCCCGGATCGTCACCGACGAGACCAAGGTCGAGATGAAGCGGGTCCTGGACGACATCCAGTCCGGCCGTTTCACCCGCGACTGGGTCCTGGAAAACAAGGCCGGCACCCCTTCCTTCAAGGCGATGCGTCGGCGCAGTGCCGAGCATCCGATCGAAGATGTGGGCGAGCGTCTGCGCGCCATGATGCCTTGGATTGCCGCCAACAAGCTGGTGGACAAGGCCAAGAACTAGAGCGGTTCAGTCGTCTACAGCGCCGCCTGAACCGCACTAGCGCGTTGCTTCAAAAGCAAATCGTCGTTGCAGACCTTGCGGTCTGCTCGGGATTTGCTCTGGCTTTGCCAAGGTTCGCCCCCGCCGAGCGAAGGTCGTCGGGGGCGGCCTATGCCCTTTGAATGGTCGGTCTGGCTGTTTCTCGCCCTGGCCGCCCTCCTTGCAGGCTTGGTCCGCGGGTTTGCCGGCTTCGGCCCGGCCATGGTCTTCATGCCGCTGGCCAGCATCACGATCGAGCCCTGGCGCGCCGTCGTGATGCTCTTCTTCCTGGAAATCGTGCTGCCCTTGCCGATGCTGCCTCGGGCTTTGCGTCACTGTGTCTGGCGAGAGGTGGCGCCACTGACGCTGGGGGCAGCCTTGATTTTTCCGATCGGCGCCTACTTTCTGGTTTCGATCGACCAGACGGCCTTGCGCTGGGTTCTGTCCGGCCTGGCGCTCACGGCGGTCGCTGCGCTGGCTTCGGGTTGGCGCTATCATCGGGCGCCGACGCCCTTGCTCTCGGCTGCGGTCGGCGGGTGTTCCGGTGGACTTGGCGGTCTGGCCGGCTTCTACGGGCCGCCGATAGCGCTCTTCTGGCTTGGTGGCCAGGGCAGCGGCAGCATCGTGCGCGCCAACATCCTGGTCTATCTGGCGGTGATCGGCCTGATCGCCGGGCTTTGCTACGGCGCATTCGGGCTGCTGAGACTGTCGGTCGCCTGGGATGCCCTGGCGGTGGCGCCGCTCTATGCTCTGGGCCTCTTTCTCGGCGCCAGGTTCTTCGGCTTTGCTTCCGAGCCGACCTTCAGGCGGATCGCCTGTGGACTGATCGCCGGTGCAGCAATCTTGGGACTGCCGATTCTTTGAGTCGCTCCATTCCGGACTTGTCTTCGCTGCGCTGCTGGCTTACCTATGCTGACAGTGTTGCAACATTCGGGCAGCAACGTTCGACCGGCGTGGAGTACATGAGTCAGCAAGAGACCGGCAATGCGTGCGAGACGGCTGTTTCGGCCGCTGCTCTGCTGTGTCCGGAGGCCCTTGGCCTCGGCGGGCTTCCCCTTCTCCTTATCTGCCCCTGAACGCTGCAGCCGACACGGCCATCGGCAAGCGGGCAGGGGGGTCATCTCAGCCAAGACCTTGAGCACAAATCGGATGATTGGCCGATGAGGCAGCGCCTCCGGCCCGGAAAGAGGACCAGACCATGACCGGTAAAACCGCCAAGACGCGCAGCGAAGCCGACCGCGTCATCATCTTCGACACCACCCTGCGCGACGGCGAACAGGCGCCCGGCTGCTCGATGAACCTGGAGGAGAAGATCCAGGTCGCCGCTGCGCTCGAGGATCTGGGCGTCGATGTCATCGAAGCCGGCTTCCCGATCGCCTCCAAGGGCGACTTTGAGGCCGTACGCGCCGTCTCGGAACGCATCGAGAAGGCGCAGGTGGCCGGCCTGGCGCGGGCCACCAAGAAGGACATCGACCGCGCCTGGGAGGCCCTGCAGGGTGCAAGGAACCCGCGCATCCACACCTTCATCTCGACCAGCCCCCTGCATATGAAGCACAAGCTGCGGATGGAGCCGGAGCAGGTCTATCGGGCGGTGATCGACAGCGTGACCCACGCTCGCAACCTCTGCGCCGATGTCGAATGGTCCTGCGAGGACGGAACCCGCACCGATTTCGACTTCCTGTGCCGCTGCGTCGAGGCCGCGATCGACGCCGGCGCCAGCACCGTGAACATACCCGATACCGTCGGCTACACCGTGCCGGACGAGTACTACCGCATGATCGAGCGTATGCGCGAGCGGGTGCCGAACATCGACAAGGCGCGGATCTCGACCCACTGCCACAACGATCTGGGCCTGGGGGTGGCGAACTCCCTGGCGGCGATCAATGCCGGCGCGCGCCAGGTCGAATGTACGATCAACGGGATCGGCGAGCGGGCCGGCAATGCTGCGCTGGAAGAGATCGTGATGGCGCTTCGCACCCGAGCCGATGTCATGGCGCAGTGGACCGGGATCGAGACCGCCAATATCACCAAGGCCTCGCGTCTGCTGTCCTCGATCACCGGCTTTTCGGTGCAGCCGAACAAGGCCATCGTCGGCGCCAATGCCTTCGCGCACGAGAGCGGCATCCATCAGGACGGCATGCTGAAGAATGCGCAGACCTACGAGATCATGACGCCGGAATCGGTCGGCCTGACCAGGACCAACCTGGTCATGGGCAAGCATTCCGGCCGCCATGCCTTCAAGGCCAAGCTGGAGGAGCTGGAGATCGCCCTGGGCGACAATCAGCTGAACGATGCCTTCGCCCGCTTCAAGGATCTGGCCGATGCCAAGAAGAACGTCTATGACGAGGACATCGTCGCGCTGATCGACGACAGCCTGCTGGGCGGCGGCGACCGCATTCGCTTCAACGCCATGCACGTGGTCTGCGGCACCACGGGCCCGCAGAACTGCGTCTTGAAGCTGGAGGTCGACGGACGCACCAAGGAGGCCTTGTCGAAGGGCAACGGCCCGGTCGATGCCGCCTTCCACTGCGTGCGCAAGATCGTCCCGCACGATGCCAGGCTGCAGCTCTATCAAGTGCATGCCGTGACCGGCGGTACCGACGCCCAGGCCCAGGTCACCGTGCGGCTGGAGGAGAACGGCAAGACGATGAACGGCCGCGGCGCCGATCACGACACTCTGGTCGCCTCGGTTCGCGCCTACGTCAATGCGCTGAACAAGCTGCTGGGGAAGCGCGAGAAGACGGCGCCGGAGGCCTTCAAGGCGATGGCCTGAGTTCTTTCCCAAGGTGCAAATGCAGGCTATTGAAAAAGCGGCTTCTCCCGTGCAGGTCGGCGCTACAACCAGACGAAGTCGGCCGATTGGCGGCAGTAAGGCCGGTCACGACGAAGCGCCGGTCAAACCGTTATCGCCGTCGCGCACCGTCTGCTCTCAAGGTGCCGAGTGTGCGCGAGCTACGCGGCTTGTATCGCCTTGCAACCTTGTGAGATGCGAAGCACTAGACCTGGAAATCCACGCAGATGCGGTTGCCGTCGGGATCGAAGTGCGATTGCAAGAGGTCGGTGCCGGGTACGCGGACCTCATCGCAGGCGACGCCTTCGTCCTTCAAGCGCTGGCGGTGCTCCTCCAGGTCCTGGCCCCGGTGAAGGCGACGTGCTCGAGTCGCAGGCGCGGGGCCTCCTTGGGCGTATCGGGGGCCTGATCGACGGCGACCAGATGCACATAGACCTGCTTTCCCAGATACATCCAGTGTCCGGGGAAGGGAAATCCGGGCGCCAGCCGCTGGTCATGCCCAGCACGCGCTCGTATAAGCGCCGGGCGCGGTCCGGTTTGGCGGTGCGGATGTTGACACGATCGAATTGCAACATGCGAATGCATCTCCTCCCCTTGTCGGACGTGCCACCCCAACGCATCTCTGCTGCGGTTCAAGTGTGTGACGGTTCGGCGTTGACAGGCGCCCGGCCAAAGGTTACATAACGCAGATCTCGCGCCGGGGATTGCCTAGGGCGTGCCTTGGGCCTTTTGCTTGGGCGAAACCAGGACAAAGAGTGGAAACGATGTACGCAGTCATCCAGACAGGCGGCAAGCAGTATCGGGTCGCCAAGGATCAAGAGGTCGCCGTCGAGCGCCTCGTCGCAGAGCCGGGTCGGGAGATTTCCTTCGACGCGGTGCTGATGGTCGAGGGCGAGCAGGGGGTCAAGGTCGGCTCCCCGCTGCTGGAGGGCGCCAAGGTTTCCGGCGAGGTCGTAGCGCAGAGCCGCACCCGCAAGGTCATCGTGTTCAAGAAGAAGCGCCGTCAGAACTATCGTCGGCGCGCCGGTCATCGCCAGCAGCAGACGGTGGTGCGGATCACCGGGATCGTCGCCTAGGCAAGACGGCACCAGAGAAGGAATAGACGAGATGGCGCATAAAAAGGCAGGCGGTTCCTCGCGCAACGGACGCGATTCGGCTGGCCGCCGCTTGGGCGTGAAGCGCTACGGCGGTGAGGCGGTCCTGGCCGGCAACGTGCTGGTTCGCCAGCGCGGCACCAAATTCTATCCTGGCACGAATGTCGGCATGGGTCGCGACCATACGCTCTTCGCCTTGGTCGAGGGCAAGGTGCGCTTCGCCCGCAAGGCCAAGGGTCGGACCTTTATCTCGGTCGATCCCGAGGCCGGCGATACGGCGCCGGTGGGTGAGGCCTAGCCTCGCGGACGCTGAGCCGGGGCCCCAGAGCCTCTTACAAGCGAGACGGCAGGGGCGCTCCACAGGCGAGGGGGCGCCCTTTTTGCTGTTTGATGGGATGAGTAGAGCAAGACGATGAAGTTCTTGGACGAAGCGAAGATCCATCTGCGCTCAGGCGACGGCGGGGCCGGTTGCGTCTCGTTTCGCCGCGAGAAGTTCATCGAGTTCGGCGGACCGGATGGCGGCAACGGCGGGCGCGGCGGCGACGTAGTCTTCAAGGCCACGACCGACCTCAACACCCTGATCGACTTTCGCTATCGCCAGCACTTCAAGGCCAAGTCCGGCCAGCATGGCCGCGGTGCCGACCGCACCGGTGCTTCCTCGGCTGCCACCGTGATCACCGTCCCGGTCGGAACCCAGGTCCTGGCCGACGACAGGGAGACCCTGCTGTTCGATCTGGTCGAGCCGGGCCAGCGGGCCATTGCCTGCCGCGGCGGCGACGGTGGCTTCGGCAATGCCAGCTACAAAAGCAGCACCAATCGCGCACCGCGCCGCGCCGATCCCGGCTGGCCGGGCGAGGAGCGCTGGGTATGGCTGCGGCTGAAACTGATCGCCGACGCCGGTCTGGTCGGCCTGCCCAATGCCGGCAAGTCCACCTTCCTCTCTGCCGTCAGCCGGGCCCGGCCCAAGGTCGCCGACTATCCCTTCACCACCCTGGCGCCGCACCTGGGCGTGGTCACCCAGGACGACAGCACATTCGTGCTTGCCGATATTCCGGGCTTGATCGAGGGCGCCAGCGAGGGTGCCGGCTTGGGCGATCGCTTCCTCGGCCATATCGAGCGCTGCGGTGCACTGTTGCACCTAGTCGATGCCACGCAGGACGACGTCGCTGCTGCCTATCGCACCATTCGCCATGAACTCGAGAGCTACAACGCCGAGCTCGCCGCCAAGCCAGAGTTGCTGGTGCTCAGCAAATGCGACGCCCTGCCGGAGGAGGACCGGGGGGTACAGGCCGATTGGTTGGCGGAGGCCGCCGGGCAAGCGCCCCTGCGGGTCTCTTCGGTCACCGGTGCCGGCCTCGACACGCTGCTGCCGAAGCTCTTGGAGATGATCCGTGCGGGCCGCGACCTCGAGGCTGAGCGGGTCTCGGCCCGGCGTCCGGAGGAAGATGCGTGAAGGGAGACTCGCTGCTGTCCTCCAAACGCCTGGTGATCAAGGTCGGCTCGGCACTGCTGGTCGATCCGGTGGGGCTGGTGCGTCACGACTGGATCACCGCGCTTGCCGCCGACGTTGCGGCACTGCGGGCGCGCGGGATCGAGGCGATCCTGGTCTCCTCGGGTGCCATTGCCGTCGGGCGCACGCAGCTGCGCTTGCCGGAGCGGGCGCTTTACCTGGAAGAAAAGCAGGCGGCGGCCGCGACCGGGCAAATCCAATTGGCGCAGGCCTACACCGTGGCGCTCAGCCAGCATGAGATTGCCGTGGCGCAGATCCTGCTGACCCTGGACGATACCGAGGAGCGGCGCCGCCATCTCAATGCCCGCGCCACATTGAATCAACTGCTGCGCCTCGGTGCCGTGCCGGTGGTCAACGAGAACGACACCATCGCCACCAGCGAAATCCGTATCGGCGACAACGACCGCCTGGCCGCCCGAGTGGCGGTCATGATCAATGCCGATACCTTGGTGCTGCTGTCCGATATCGACGGGCTCTATACCGCCGATCCCCGGCTGTATCCCGACGCACGACACATCCCCTTCGTCGAGCGCCTGACGCCGGAGGTCCTGGCCATGGGCGGCAAGGCGCCGCGCGGCTACTCCTCGGGCGGCATGGCAACCAAGCTGGTGGCAGCACGCTTGGCCGGCGAGGGCGGTTGTCGCATAGCGATCGCCGACGGTCACGAGCCGCATGCGCTGGCCAAACTGGCAGCCGGTGGCAAGGCAACCTGGTTCGCCGCCGGCACCGAGCCGATAACGGCGCGCAAGCGCTGGATCAAGGCAGCGCTGGATCCGCGCGGATGTCTGCACCTGGACCCGGGCGCCGTGGCGGCCTTGCGGCGCGGCAAGTCGCTGCTGCCGGCCGGCGTGACGGCGGCAGAGGGTCTGTTCAAGCGCGGCGACCTTCTGGTGCTGCGCGATCAGCACGGCGAGGAAGTGGCGCGCGGCCTTTCGGCCTATCGCTCGGAGGATGCCGCGCGTCTGATGGGGCAGCAAAGCAGCGAGATCGAGCGGTTGCTTGGCTATCCCGGGCGCAAGGAATTGATTCATCGCGACGACATGGTCTTGTCGGGCGATTGACTTAGGGCCCCGCTTGGCGTCCGCCGGGGCGTTGGCCAGGGTTCGTGAACGGAAAGAGGAGAGCGATATGGCAAGCTTGGCCGAGAGCAAACCCGAGAGTGACGATCTGGCTATCGCCATGCAGGCTCTGGGCAGGGCGGCCCGCCAGGCGGCGGCCGTATTGGCGAACAGCGGCGAGGCGCGCAACCGGGCGCTCCTGGCCGCGGCCGCGGCACTGCGCGCGCGCGTGGCCGAGCTGCTGGCGGCCAATGCCGAGGATGTGGCCGCCGGCGAGGCGCGCGGCCTCGGTGCGGCCCTGGTCGATCGCCTGGCGCTCTCGCCCGAGCGGGTCGAGGCCATGGCCGAGGGACTGGAGGAGATTGCCGCCCAGCCCGATCCGATCGGGCGCGAACTTGCGCGCTGGGAGCGTCCGAACGGACTGGACATCGCCCGGGTCGCGGTGCCGCTGGGGGTGATCGGCATTATCTATGAAAGCCGGCCCAATGTGACCGCCGATGCCGGTGGGCTCTGCCTCAAGTCGGGGAATGCCGCGATCCTGCGCGGCGGCTCCGAATCCAAGCATTCCTCGGCGGTGATTCTGGCCTGCCTGCAGGAAGGTCTGGCGGCCGCCGGCTTACCCGAGGCTGCGGTCCAGGTGGTTCCCACATACGACCGGGCCGCCGTCGGTCACCTGCTGCGCATGCACGACAGCGTCGACGTCATCGTTCCGCGTGGCGGCAAGGGCCTGATCCAGCGGGTGATGGAGGAAAGCCGGGTTCCGGTCCTGGCTCATCTGGAGGGCAACAATCATGTCTATCTGCACGCCAGCGCCGATCCCGAGACCGCCCAAGAGGTCGTGCTGAACGCCAAGATGCGCCGCGTTTCGGTCTGCGGCGCGGCGGAAACCCTGTTGGCCGATCGCGCCGTTGCCGAGAGCCACCTGAAGGCTGTCGTGGATGTGCTCCTGCAGAGTGGTTGCGAAGTGCGCGGTGATGCCGACACCCAGGCATTGGATTCGCGGGTAATGCCCGTCACCGCCGCCGATTGGGACAGGGAGTACCTGGCGCCGGTGATTTCGGTGCGTGTGGTCGAGGACATGGATCAGGCTCTGGAGCATATCCAGCGACACGGTTCCGGCCACACCGATGCCATTCTGGCCGAGGAGGAGGCGGCGCAAGAGCGCTTCTTCCGCGAGGTCGACTCGGCGATTCTTCTGGCCAATGCCTCGACCCAGTATGCCGATGGCGGCGAGTTCGGCATGGGGGCGGAGATTGGCATCGCCACCGGTCGCCTGCACGCGCGCGGCCCGGTCGGCGCGGCCGAACTGACCACGACCAAGTACCTCGTGCGAGGCAATGGACAAGTCAGACCCTAGGACTGCCTTGTCGCACCCGGTTCCCACGCCGGCGCGCCTGGCGGCTGCTTTGAGTGGTCGGTTGCCAGCGCGCGGGCGGCGGATCGGACTCTTGGGCGGTTCTTTCAATCCCGCCCATGCGGGTCATCTTCATATCTCAAGGCAGGCACTTGAGCGGTTGAATCTCGACGAAGTCTGGTGGTTGGTTTCGCCGCAGAATCCGCTCAAGGCCAAGCTTGGGATGGTGCCTCTGGAGGCACGGCTGGCCAGTGCGCATGCGCTCGCCAAGGATCCGCGCATCACGGTGACGGCGCTGGAGTCGCTCCTGGGCACGCAGCGAAGCGTCGCCACCCTAGAGCGCCTTCTCAGACGCTTGCCGGGCCGGCGCTTCGTCTGGCTGATGGGTGCCGACAACATGATCCAGGTCTGCCTTTGGCAAGACTGGCCGCAAATCTTTCGTCAGCTACCCGTTGCGGTTCTCGCCCGACCTTCCTACTCTATCAGGGCTTCCTCGTCGAAGGCGGCCGTGCGATTTCACAAAGGGCGGCTTTCCGGGTCGCGGGCCAGAGACTTGGCGCTCTGGCCGACGCCGGCTTGGGCTCTCGTGCGGATTCGACTCAGCAAGCTTTCGGCCACGGGGCTGCGGCAGGCCCGGTCAGGGTGAGCCGCATCGCAAGGTATCTTGAGTGGTCCCGCGTGGGCATCGGGTGCGTTCTCGCGGGCGTAATACATGGAGGAAACCGAACCCTGCCAAACCTAGAGACGCATGCGGCGACCCCCGGTCTGGCGCAAGCCGAAGCAAACCAGGAACTCCGGGATTTGGTTCTCGCATCTCTGGAAGACGACAAGGCGGAAGACGTCGTCGTCATCGATCTCTGCGAAAAAAGCAGTCTTGCCGACTTCATGGTGATCGCCAGCGGCCACTCCAGCCGTCAGATCTCCACCATGGCCGAGCATCTGGCCGAACGCATGAAGGCCAGTCTTGGCGGCAAGCGACCGGCGACGGAAGGCATGACCCGGGCAGACTGGGTCTTGGTCGACGGCAGCGATGTCATCGTCCACCTCTTCCGGCCGGAAGTGCGCGAGTTCTACAATCTGGAGAAGATGTGGGCAGGCCCGACAGAGGCGCCGGCACGCATCCTGGCCTAGGGCGGCCTGGGCACTGCGCCTGACCCTACTGGCCGTGGGTCGGTCCAAGCCCGGCCCGCTGCGCGACCTCTTCGCGGATTACCGCCGACGCCTCGACGGCGGTCCCTGGGGCGCTCTCCGTCTCATCGAAGTGGAGGAGCGCCGGCCGCTGAGCGGGCGCGAGCGCAAGGCACGCGAGGGCAAGCTCTTGCTGGATGCCTTGCCGAAAGGGGCCAGCCTCATTGCCCTCGATGAAGGCGGCAAGGCTATGGGGTCCGAGGCTCTTGCCAAACTGATGGGCGACTTTGCCGACAGCGGTCTCGGCGAGTTGGCCTTTGCCATCGGCGGCGCCGAGGGGCACGATCCCACCGTCAAAGCTGCCTCTGATCGCCTGTTGTCGCTGGGGCCGATGACTTGGCCGCACATGTTGGCGAGGGCGCTTCTGGCCGAGCAGCTGTTTCGGGCGCAATCGATCCTGACCGGGCATCCCTACCATCGGGCATGAAGGCTTGACCCTCCGGGCTCGGCGCTCGCAGGCTGGTCGCTGCCGTGTCGGGAGGAAGATTCCATGTGTCGATGGCTGGCCTACATGGTCGTACCGCGTTCGATCGAGCATCCGGTCTATGGCGGCCCGCATGCCTTGGCTGGTTTGGCGCGCCATTCCTGCGAGTCGCGCTTGGTCGTACAGGGCGACGGCGGCAGCCTCGGCTGGTATGATCACCGCAGCGATCGGGGCTCTATCGCAACGCCGGGCCGGCCTTAGTCGATCCCGATCTCAGGGAATTGGCGCGCCATGTCGAAAGCTGCATGACCTTCGCCCACATTCGTGCGCCCAGCGGGGCGCCGGATATCTTCCTGAACTGTCATCCCTTCCGCCAAGGCCCATGGTTCTTTATGCACAAAGGCCAGATCGGCGGCTTCGCGCAGATCAGGCGCTATCCGACCTCTCTGCTGACGGACGCCTCTTTTGCGGCTTTGCAAGGCGGCACCGACAGCGAGTTGATCCTGCAGTCGATGGTCAGCCATGGGCTGGAGAGCGATCCGGCGGCGGCCTTGCGCCGCGTCACCACAACGATCGAGGAGGAGCGCCAGAAGGCCGGTATCGAAGAGGCCTTCCGAGCCACCTTCGCGTTGAGCGACGGTTGGCGCTTCTGGGCCGTACGCTGGGCCTCCGACGCGCAGCCTCCGACCCTCTACGGGACGGCGGGGGAGGGCTACGACCTGCTGGTCTCGGAACCGCTGGACGAGGACATCGATCGCTGGAAGGCGATCGAGCCCAACAGCCCAATGGAAATCGAGCTGGCGACGGACTGGAGCCGCCAGATCACGACGGAACTTTCTTCAGGGGCGCCGCTCAGCAGCGCGGCGGCTGCGGGTGAGCGCCCGATCCAGGGTCTCGGGTTCCGTTTCCTCGGCTTGCAGGTCCCCAACCCGCAGTCTTGGTGCAAGTGGCTGAGAAGGCTCTCGAGATCGGGGAGAGCCATGGTCTGGCTCCTGGATCCTCGATGCTTGCCGATGCGCCCTCCCACCAGCACAGTCCGACCCTTCTCAAGGTGGCGAACCGCCAGGGGCCTTGAGTAAAGAGACTCTCCGGATGGCTGCAACTCCAATGGTTCGAGACGACCAGATCGGCGGGATAGATCCGGCCGAGATCGAAGCGGTAGAGTCGCTTCCAACCGCCATTCTCGGCGATTGAGAGGCGCCAACCAAACCTTGGTCGCGGTCCAGACGCCATGTCAGGTCCCCGCGCCCAGCCGCCTGACCGTCCTGGAGGAGCAGGGACACGCGCGGCGTCTGCGCACCGAAACCGGCATCGGTGAGAAACTGACCCTCGGGAAGCTCGACCAGGGTCAGGGTGCGGCTGTGGCCGGTCACCGGGCTGTCCGGGCCCTGCATGACCCGCGCCACCAGCGGCCGGGCGGCGAACCCAAAGGCTGCGAGCGCCTGCAGCAGCAAGCCATTGCACTCGTGGCAATAGCCGCCGCGTCCGGCCGTCACCAGCTTGGCAAAGACGCGCTGCGGGGCGGGGTCGATGCTGCGGCCCATGGCGATGTCCAAATTCTCGAACACCACTTCGGTAAGTTGCGCCCAATGCAAGGCGACGAGCCCGGCCAATGTTGCGGGCGGAGCCTCGTCAAGGCCGATCCTGAAGAGATGGCCGCCTTGTCGAAATGATCGCTCACTCTAGCCCTCGTAGCCGGGCGGCGGGCGGTAGCCGCCGAAAGCCTCTTCGATCAGCTTGCCAAAGGCCAGGGTGGTGCGGTCGCCGAATTGGGGACCGACGATCTGTAGGCCCAGGGGCAGGCCACTGCTGTGCAAGGGCAGGGGGCAGACCGTCGAGGGCAGGGAGACCACGCCGAAGAAGCCCGCCCAGAAGAGCTGATCGGTGGTGTTCTCCTGGCGCCCATTGACCGGAATCTCTCGGTAGATGCGTTCGACCCCCTGATCGTGCAGGAAGGCCGGACCGGCGGCGACCGGTGCCAAGAGCACGTCCCAGTCCTTGAAGAAGCGATGCCAGGTCCAGCGGTGCTGCTCGCGTTCTTCATGCACTTCCAGCCAATCTTTGTGGCTGAGATGCGAAGCGCGGGCCACGACGGCCATGGCGCTGTCGTCGTCGTCTCTCAGATTGGCCAGGCGATCGGCCCAGACGGCGCGATCTTTGTCCGGTAGGCAGGCGATGGTGTAGGCACGCAGGAGGCGCAGATAGACCCAGTAGGCCCGGGCCGTGTCGAGCGCCGGCCTGGCGGTGTAGGAAACCCGGGCGCCAGCCTTCTCGAGCTCCTTCGCCAGATCCAGGATCTTCTGCTGATACTCGGTGTCGGTGGCAACGCAGTCGTCCTCGATCATGACGGCGACGCGGAAATCCTTCAGGCTCTCCGCGCGCGCCGGCGGCAGCTCCAGCTGCCAGCCCGCCGCCTCGATCTCGTCCGGGCCGGCCAGCACCTCGAGAGCAATTTCGAGATCGCGAACCGAACGGGCGAGCGGCCCGCCGACCGAGATATCCGGAATCGACAGTCCGCCGTCGGAGCTGTGACCGCGCAGCGACACGATGTTGTGCGTGGGCTTGTGGCCGCAGACGCCGCAGTAGTGCGCCGGGTTGCGAATCGAGGCGCCGATGTCGCTGCCGATCTCCATGGCCGACATGCCAGTGGCAAGCGCGGCGCCGGATCCACCCGAGGACCCGCCCGGCGTGCGGCTGAGGTCCCAGGGGTTGCCGGTGGTGCCATAGAGCGCATTGAAGGACTGCCAGTCCGAGAGATAGATCGGCACATTGGTCTTGCCGTAGATCACCGCACCGGCATCCAGCAGGCGCTGCGTCGCAACCGCGTGCGCGCTGGCGATGTTGTCGGCGAGAGCGGGGATGCCCCAGGTGGTCGGTGCACCGGTGAAGTCGTAGGAATCCTTGATCGTCGTGGGGATGCCCATCAGCGGCCCCCAGTCCTCGCCGTGAGCAAGCGCCGCATCGGCTTCGGCGGCACGGCTGCGGGCCTGCTCCAGATCCTGCCAGATGACGGCATTGACTGTGGGATTGAAGCGCTCCAGGCGGGAGAGCGAAGCCTCCAGCAGTTCCGAACAGCCGATCTCCTTGGCCTTGATGCGTCGGGCGAGCAGGTGCGCCGGCTGCAGGGCGATGTCGGTCATGATCACTTTCTCCAAAGATAGGTGTTTGGCTTGGACGTTAAACGGCGGCGTCCTGGGCAATGTCGGTGCCGAAGACCCGCGCAAAAATGCGATCCACCTGCTTCAAGTGATAGCCGAGGTCGAACAATGCCTCGAGCTGCGCGTCGGAGAGCAGGACCTCCGGGTCGGCCTTGAGCAGGGTCAAGAAGTCGGCGCCCTCCAGCCAGACCGGCATGGCATTGCGCTGCACTAGGCGATAGGCCTCCTCGCGGCTGACGCCGGCCTCGGTCAGCGCCAGCAGCACCCTTTGCGAGTTCACCAAGCCACCTAGCGAATTGAGATTGGCCTGCATACGCTCGGGATAGATCAGCAGCTTCTCGACGACGCCGGCGAGGCGGGCGAGCGCGAAATCCAAGGTCACGGTGGCGTCCGGGCCGATCATGCGTTCGACCGAGGAGTGTGAGATGTCGCGCTCGTGCCACAGCGCCACGTTCTCCATTGCCGGAACCAAGGCGGAACGGACCAGGCGGGCGAGCCCGGTCAGGTTCTCGGTCAGCACCGGGTTGCGCTTGTGCGGCATGGCCGAGGAGCCCTTCTGGCCGGGTGAGAAATACTCCTCGGCCTCGCGAACTTCACTGCGCTGCAGATGGCGTATCTCGATCGCCAGGTTCTCGATGGAGCTGGCGATCACGCCCAAGCAGGCGAAGAAGGCGGCGTGGCGATCGCGCGGAATGACTTGGGTGGAAACGGTCTCTGGCACCAGGCCCAACTTTTCGGCGACATAGTCTTCGACGAAGGGGTCAATGTTGGCGAAGCTGCCGACGGCGCCTGAGATGGCACAGGTGGCGATCTCTTCGCGTGCCGTTTCCAGGCGCTTGCGATTGCGCGCGAAGGCGGCGTAGTGGCCGGCCAGCTTTACGCCGAAGGTGGTCGGTTCGGCATGGATGGCATGGCTGCGGCCGATAGTGGGCGTCAGCTTGTGCTCCAGAGCCCGCTGGCGCAGGGCCGCCAGCAGGCGGTCCAGGTCGGCTAGCAGGAGATCCGCGGCCTGGGTCAATTGCACGGCCAGGCAGGTATCCAGCACGTCCGACGAGGTCATGCCCTTGTGCACGAGGCGGGCTTCGGGGCCGACATGCTCGGCCAGGTTGGTGAGGAAGGCGATGACATCGTGCTTGGTCTCGCGTTCGATCTCGTCGATGCGCACAACTTCGAAGCCGCCGCGTTCCCAGACCGCTCTGGCGGCCTCTGCGGGTATTTCGCCCAGTTTCGCCAGGGCGTCGCAGGCATGCGCCTCAATCTCGAACCAGATGCGGAACTTGTTCTCCGCTTCCCAGATCTTGACCATTTCCGGACGGCTGTAGCGAGGAATCACGGCGGGCGCGGCCTCTTCGATATGTTGTACGAGAGGTACGGATTTTGGCCGATGTCGCTGCGTTCGCCAAGGGGCGCACACGCGGGGCAGCCATCTCCTGGATTCCTACAGCGGAGTTCGCGATGCTCGGCTGGGCACGGAAAAAGGCCCCTCGAGCTTGATGAGGGGGCCAGTCCGAACTCTACAAGATCAACGCGAACAAGCCGGCGGGCGATAGCCGCCCGCCGGCTTGTGTCGCTAGCTCTTGGCCGGTGCCGTCGCAGCTTCGTCGGCGGTCAGCGCCTTCATCAGCAGGGCTTCGACCGAGGCGAAGTTCTTCTCGATGTCCAGGTCCTGCCAGTCTTCGAACATCAAGGGATGATGGAAGCGAACCGTGGCATCGAAGATCGCCTGCGCGGTCACTTGCGGATCGTCCTCGAAGCTCAGGCGGCCTTGATCGCGGCCCTCGGCCAGGATCTTGGCAAGCTGATCGATCATCTCGTCCATATGCGTGGTCACGGCACCCTGCGCGGTCTCCGCAATGGTGCGGTAGGTCGCAAACATCTCCGGGTCTTCCTTGGCCGTTTGCTGCTTGATGGTGACCAGGCGCCGCATCCAAGACGAGAGCTTGGCGTCGGCTTTGCCCGGTTTACCGGCGATTTTTGCCAAGGGCTCGGACACACCCGAGAGCCAGCGTCCGATGACGGCGTCGCGCAGAGCCTTCTTGCTCCGGAAATGCCGATAGATGCTGCCATGGCTGACGCCAAGCGCGCGTGCGACATCGACGACACTGGCCTTCTTCGGGCCGAAGCGCCGCAGAACCGTCTCTGCAGCGTCCAAAATGGCATCCGGTGTCAGGTGCCCTCCGGACCGTTCAGGTTTATCCATACTGTTACAACTCCGATCCAGCGCTTGGCGTCGGCAACGGTCTGCTGTACTAAGGCATCCTTGCTCAAAATGTCTTCCAACGCTTCCCAATCCTAGCACAAGACGCTCCCGCCTTCACAATTCAAACCCTCCGTGCATAGCATAGGCATCCTGCCTAAGCGCCCCACACTGGTCGAACCGCCAATTCTATACCTGACCAAAAGGGCAGGTCGAATTTTCGTCCAGCGAGATATTGCGACGTACCCGTTTCCGTATCGTTCGCACGATGCGAATGTCGGTCACTCTCGCTCATCGCACAATACTAGGACAGTCAGCAAGGCATGACAAGTGAAACAAGCGAAATTTCAAACGGCAGAGACTGAAATTCAACGCAAAACAGGGGAGGAGCTCCCTTGGACTACATACTGTCGTTAAAGATCAGAATGTTTCGCAAATGCGACAATTCTGGGACAGATTCCGAAAGATGCCGCCAGAAATCGACGATCTGTTTGCGCGTCCCCGGGTTCTCGAAGTCAGCCTTCGCCCGTTTCTGTTTCAAATTGTCGCATCTTGGAGTCGCATTGACATTGCAGGCGAGTCTCCTCGTCCGGCCACCGCTTTCAAGAGCGACTTTGCTGGTCGAGTTCGGGACCGATCGCAAAGGGGTTGACGCCATCGCGTCTCTCGACCTCGACGGCCCAGAGGTCAGGATCACGATTGCAGGCGCGCTCGATGTAGGAGTCGGCTTCTGCTTCACCCACCCTTGCCTCGTTCATGGCCGCCATCCAGCCCAGGCGCCCGTTCAGATCGCGCTGCTGTACGAGGATTCGAAAGCATCCATCCAAGTGGTTGATTTTGACCAGAAGCCCGCCGCTCATCCGTTCTCCTTTGCGAAGCAGGAGCACAGGTCTTCCGGCTGCATTCTCTTGCCGGACGATTCCCATGATCCAGAGGTGGCTGGGCAGGCGTGTATCGCTCATTCGACCTCCTCCTCACGCCACTCAGCCCGCACGCCGGGTTCGCCCTCCAGGGCCAGAGCGACTGTACGCCGTGCCTCGAACTGCTCTCGATCCAGTCGAGACAGGGCCCAGACGGCGGCACCGCGAACCAATGGGGACTCGGAGATCAACTGCGCCTCCACCACCCCAAGGGCTTCCGCATTTCCAGAGTTCCCCAGCGCAATCAGGAGATTGCGTAGAAAGCGCGTCTGCCCGATTCGCTTCACCGCACTGCCGGAAAAGAAACGGCGAAAGGCCGCGTCATCCAGCTGCGCCAATGCAAGCAGCGCCGGTGCCGTGAGGTCGGCTCTGGCTTGCAGCTTCGTCTCCCTGGCGGTTTTGGCGTACTTGTTCCAGGGGCAAACGGCTAGGCAATCGTCGCAACCATAGACCCGGTTGCCCATGGCTGCGCGCAGGTGTCGAGGGATTGGCCCTTTGTGCTCGATGGTCAGGTAGGAGATGCAGCGCCGAGCGTCCAAGTGATAGGGCGCGGTAAAGGCCTCGGTCGGACAGATCTCCAAGCAGGCGCGGCAGCGGCCGCAGCGGATTTCACTCGGGGTATCGGCAGGTAGCTCGAGCGTGGTGAAAATAAACCCTAGAAAGAACCAGTTGCCCAGGTTTCTCGAGAGCAGGTTGGTGTGCTTGCCCTGCCAGCCCAGACCGGCGAGTGCGGCCAGCGGCTTTTCCATCACCGGCGCCGTGTCGACGAAGACCTTTACCTCGCCGCCGGCCTCGGCCAAGAGCCAGCGGGCCAAGCGCTTGAGCCTGGGTTTGACCAGGTCGTGGTAGTCGCGGGCGCGGGCGCAGACCGAGATGTTGGCCGTCATCGGCGCTGCCAGGCCGGCCAGAGCGTCGCCCTCGGGTCCGTAGGTCATGGCCAGGGCGATCACGCTGCGTACCTCGGACCACAAGGCCCTGGGTTGGCTGCGGCGGTCTCGATGCTCGGCCATCCAGGTCATCTCGCCTTGATGTCCAGCCTCCAGATAGCCGTCGAGGTTGCGCCCGATCTCCTCCGGCAAGGTGCCAGGCGCGATTCCCAGGGCATCGAAACCCAGTGCTTCCGCTTCGCCACGCAGGGCGACCAGGAGGTCTCGTTTGTCGTGGCTGGATCTCGGTTCGCTAGCCTTCAGAGTCATGGCGCGACCATCTATGGCTGCCGTCGTCGACGCAAGCTCCGCGCGACTGCTTGACAGCGGGACGCCAGGCTTGCCAGGTCAAGTTCTATGGCCATTTCGCTGGAATCTCTGTCAGACCCGATGCCGGTCACCCGCCAAGCCTCGGCTTGCCTCACCGTCGAGACCCGTGGCCGGGAGGCAATCGACCTGACCGCCAGCGTGAGGCGTTGGCTGCACGAGCTTGCTGTGGAGGAGGGCGCGCTGACGCTCTTCTGCTGCCACACATCAGCGTCCTTGACGGTTCAGGAGAACGCCGACCCACGGGTTCAGGGCGACCTGTTGGACGCATTGGATCATCTCGCCCCGGAAGATCGGACCTGGCGGCATGCCGACGAGGGCCCGGACGACATGCCGGCCCACGTGAAGAGCAGTTTGACCAACGTCAGCCTGACGGTCCCGGTGGCCGGCGGCATGCCTCTGCTGGGCACCTGGCAAGCGCTCTACCTCTTGGAGCACCGCGCCCATCCGCATCGGCGCCAAGTGCACCTGCTCTTCATCGGCAGCTAGGGCGGCCTCGGCATGAAGCCCTTCTGGCAGAGCAAACGGTTGGCCGAGATGACGCCGGCGGAGTGGGAGAGCCTCTGCGACGGCTGCGGCCGTTGCTGTCTGATCAAGTTGGAGGATGCGGAGACTGGCCAGATCGACGACACCGATGTGGCCTGCAAGCTGTTCGACAGCGAAACCTGCCGCCGCCGCGACTATCCCAATCGCCAAGCCTGTGTGCCGGACTGCGTCGAGTTTGGAGCCCGACACGGCAGCAAGCATCGCCTGGATGCCGCGCAGCTGTGCCTATTGCATACTGGCCGAAGGGCGGCCGCTCTACTGGTGGCATCCTCTGGTCTCGGGCGATCCCGATAGCGTCCACGAGGCCGGTATCTCGGTTTGCGGCAAGGTCGTCGACGAACGCAAGGTCGCCGACCGGGATCTGGAAGATCACATTGTCTACTGGCCCTTGCCGGAGGACCTCTTGGAGGAGTGAGCACCTCCCCTGCGTCAGTAACCGCGATCCACCGTGAAACGCGCGACCTCCAGCATGGCGGTACGGGTTTCCGACTCGGGGAAAATCTCCAGCGCGGACAGGGCCTGGTCGCGATACTCGGCGGCCACTGCCAGGGCAGCATTCAAGGTGTCGTACTTGCGCATCAAGGCCACGGCATCCGCCAGGTCGCTGTCGCTCTGCTCCATATCCTCCAGGCAGCGCCGCCAGAAGACCCGTTCTTCCTCGCTGCCGCGTGCAATCGCCAACACCACCGGCAGAGTGAGCTTGCCGTCACGGAAGTCGTCGCCGACGGCCTTGCCCATGTCGGCCTCGCTGGCGGCATAGTCCAGGACATCGTCGACAAGCTGAAAGGCCATGCCGAGGCAGCGACCGTAGGTCTCCAGTGCGCTTTGCTCGGCTGCCGGCCGCTCGGCAACCACGGCACCGACCTCACAAGCCGCTGTGAAGAGTGCGGCCGTCTTGGCGCCGATGACTTCCAGATAGACCTCGACGGTGGTTCCGGTGTCGTTGGCGGTGAGCAGCTGCTGGACCTCGCCCTCGGCAATCACCGCCGAGGCATTGGAGAGGATTCGCAAGACTTCCAAGGAGCCGTCGGCGACCATCAGCTGGAAGGCCCGTGAGAAGAGGAAATCGCCGACCAACACACTGGCTTTGTTACCCCAAATGGCATTGGCAGTGGACTTGCCGCGCCGGAGGCCGCTTTCGTCGACCACGTCGTCGTGCAGCAAAGTGGCGGTGTGAATGAACTCGACGCAGGCTGCCAGCCTACAGTGCCGCTCGCCGCCATAGCCGCAGAGCTTGGCCGAAGCCAAGGTCAAGAGGGGGCGCATCCGCTTGCCGCCGGAGGCCACGATGTGGCCGGCCAGCTGCGGAATAAGTACCACCGGAGAATGCATGCGCTCTACGATCAAGCGGTTGACGATCTTAAGGTCGCCACCGACCAAGGCCAGCAGCTGCTCTAGACCGTTCTCGGGCGCCGCCGACCCATTCGGCATCTCCAGCGACGATGCGCCGGCACGAACTGACAAATTCCTATCCCTTCCCAAGCATCGCGTGGATTTACCCGCAAGATATAGGCGCGCACCCCGCCGTCAAGCCAGTCCCAAAGCGCGGCTGGTGAGACCCTCTGTCCCCGTCCCCCGGATCACTTCAAGCCGTACAAGATGTGTCGCAGTGGCGTCATAACGGCCTTGGCGGGACCGTGCCTTCCTTGACAAGCAACCCTCGACTGACGATATCTCAAGGCTAGCAGCATGGGTCGCGCCCTTTCGATGAGGGACGCGGTGGTTCCGAGATTTGAGGAACACGACAGCCATGGTAGATCTTGTCATCAAACGCCGTCTGGAAGGCCGAACGCGGCCGCCGGGACTGGCGGCAAACAGGCGAGAGCGCCCCGAATGCGACGGACGGTTGGTTCTAATATTTCTGATTGGCGCAGCCTTGATCGGCCTCTTCGGTTTGACCGCGGCATAGGGGTCGGATCGTTACCAGCAGTGCACCCCCTCTAGTGAGCGGGGATGGGACTGCAGGCTGCGACCTCCTGGAGGGTCGCGTTAGACTGCTGCAGCCCTCGAGGGGCTTCCGAGTCGCAATCGACAGCCTTTTGCTTGCCGCTGCCGCATCGCCGCCGCCGGAAGGCCGCGTTCTCGATCTCGGCTGTGGCGCCGGGGCCGCCGCACTGTGCCTCTTGGCCAGGCGGCCCGATCTCACAGTCGTTGGCATCGAGATCCAAGCGGATTTGGCGGAGCTGGCTCGGCAAAACGCCGACGCCAATCGTTGCGCAGGTGCCTTCTTCCCAATTCTTGGCGATATCGCCGCGCCGCCAAAAGACCTTCGCGAGCAGTCTTTCGACTGGGTGATTAGCAACCCTCCCTTCTTCGCCCAAGGCAGCGGCGGTGATTCTCCGCTCGAATCCAAGAGTCGCGCCAATCAGGAGAGTAGTCTGGATCTTGCGGCCTGGATCGATGCCATGCTGCGGCGCCTGAAGCCGCGCGGTGGTTTGACTCTGGTGCATCGCGCCGACCGCCTTTCTGCGGTGCTGTCCGCGCTGGAGGGGCGGGCCGGGGGCATCGCCGTCATGCCGCTGTGGCCGAAGACCGGGCTTCCGGCCAAACGCGTGCTGGTCTCAGCCCGCAAAGCTTCGTGCGCGCCCGGCGCACTCCTGCCGGGCCTGGTGCTGCATCGGGCGGATGGCAGCTACACCGAGCAAGCGGAAGCCGTTCTAAGGTGCGGAGCCAGCCTCCCGATTGCCGAGAAAGAAAGACTTCAGGCCAAGCCGTAGAGTGCGGCGAAGCGATCCCAGTCGGGATCGCGATGCCAATCGTATTCGGCGAAGTTGGCGACGGTGTCGGCTTCCTCCTGGCTCGCCAAGGCGGCGATGAGGGCCAGGGTCATATCGATACCGGCTGCGACCCCCGACGAGGCCCAAAAGGCACCGTCATTGACCCAACGTGCGCGAGCTTGCCAGGACACCGCCGGGCTACCGCTGGTTGCCCATGCCCAGGCCTTCTTGTTCGTGGTGGCTTTGTGCCCGTCGAGCAGGCCGCTGCGGGCCAAGAGCGTGGCTCCGGTGCAGACGGAAGAGACCACCTCCGCCTCGGCGGCACTGCGCAACAGAAAGTCGGTCATGGCAGGATTGTCGACCTCCCGCCGGGTGTCGGCTCCGCCCGGAATCGACAGCATGTCGAAGCCGCTGCAGTCGGCGAAGGCCAGTTCGATCAGGCTCGCGGGGCCGGCGCTGCTGATCACCGGACCGGCCGCCTCGGCTACCAGGGTAAGCGCGCAGTGCTCCGAGGACATGCCGAGCATCTCCAGAGGGCCGTAGAGGTCGAGCAACTCGAACTCGGGAAAGAGGATGGCGGCGACACGGCGCATCGAATGGCTTCTTGGCAAAACCGCGCGAGACAGTTAGCGGCGACGTATTTTGGCGGCTGCCGGCAGCAGCGACAGCGGGCGGGCGGGCTTCGACGAGCGTCTCGGCGGATCCGTATCTCTGCCTTGCAGCAGCATCACCCCGGTGCCCATGGCCAGGGAGTCGAAGGTGATGGCGAAGAAGACGACCAGCAGCACCATGGTCTCCAGCCAGTGCGTGGTGGTGAAGATCAGGCTGGCGAGGCCCATGGCATCGCTGACGAGAAGCCCGGTCAGCAGCAGCCAGCCGGCGGCAATGCTGATCATGCAGTGCCGAAAGAGGAAGCCGAGGAGGGGTGATCGTATCCTGACTACTATCTTTTCTTGACGGAGAGCCAAGAGATTAACCCGAAAGCGAGGCGATTCCGCCGTCGCGCCTTGTCGCGTCGCCAAGATAATGCCATTTCCCTGCTAAACCCGCTCACCAAAATTCGAGGATCGCGAACTCATCCATGGCCTTCTCTCTTGCTCGTCTGGTCGGGGTATCGCGCCCGCTGGTTCCTGTGGTTCGCCTGAACGGTCCGATCTTCACCGGCGGCGATGCCTTTCGCCGCGGCTTGTCACTGCAACGCACCGCGACACCCCTGGAGCGCGCCTTCAAGATGAAGGGGGCCAAAGCAGTGGCCTTGATCGTCAACTCTCCGGGTGGTTCGCCGGCGCAGTCCTCGCTGATCGGCGGCCGCATCCGTGCGCATGCGGCCGAGAGCGGCCTTCCGGTTCTGGCCTTCGTCGAGGACGCGGCAGCCAGCGGTGGCTATTGGCTGGCCTGTGCGGCCGACGAAATCTTCGTCGACGCCAGCTCCATCGTCGGTTCGATCGGCGTGGTCTCGGCCGGCTTCGGCTTTCAGGAGGCCATGGGGAAGATCGGCGTCGAGCGGCGTTTGCACACGGCCGGCAGCCGCAAAGCGATCCTGGATCCCTTCCAGCCGGAACGCGAGGAGGACGTCGCCGATCTGAAGGCCATACAGGGCGAGATCCACGACACCTTTAAGAGCTGGGTCAAGGAACGACGCGGCAGCCGCCTCAAGGGCGAGGAGGACTTGCTCTTTACCGGTGCTTTCTGGACCGGCCGCCGTGCCGTCGAGCTGGGCCTGGCCGATGGATTGGGCCAGATGCGCGAGGTTCTCAGGGCACGCTTCGGCAAGAAGGTGAAGCTGGTCCCGGTCGAGCTTAAGCGTGGCTTCCTCTCCGGCCTCTTGGGCGGCGGCAATACCGAGCAGCGCCTGGAAGACCTGGCGCCGGCCGCCCTCAATGCGGTCGAGGAGCGTATGGCATGGCAGCGACTGGGGCTCTAGTTCCAGGAGGGGACGAAGCCCACCGTCTGGTCCAGCAGGCATTCGTAGAGCAACTCGTAGCTACCGGTCGGCGCCTCGACCTGTGCGATGGCATTGTCGATTTGCCCGCTGCACCAGTTCCGCGCACGGTCCGGCATATCCGTCCAGAGGGTGTTCAAGGCATCCAATGCCGTGGATTCGCGAACCCGGCAGGCTTGGCGAATCTTGCCGGCGTCAGCCTTCGGCTTCACCGCGACCTCGCTCAAGGCGGCCCAGGTGCAAAAGAGTTCCATGTCATAGCTGGGCAGGCCGGTCTGGCCTTGTGCCAGGGCCGCTGACGACGAGGACAGGAGGGCCAAGAGGGCGAGGCGCGCAAGCTGCATCGAGGGTTCCTACGAGAGGGACATGGCATCGGGGTCGGCGCGCGGACACTAGTGCCGCCGCGTCCTGGAGACAACAGCCCGCGCCTCGGATAGGCTTGCACCTTGGCGTACAAGCGCCGACAACCCAAATCAAGTTCAACGGCGGTCGCGGAAGCGAGAAGGCGAAGCAAGCGTGTTCGGGCTCTCTATTCAGAAACTCTTGGTCCTGGGCGTGGTGATTGTCGGGATCATCGCCGCCTTTCGTCTGATATCGACACTGAAGCGCCAGCAGGAGATCGCCCGGCGGAACCAAGCAGGCAGCCGTCGCGGGCGCCGACAGGATCCGCCATCCAATCCTGGGCAGAAGCAGATCGAAGACATGGCCGCCTGCGGTCGCTGTGGTGCCTATATCGCCGCCGAGGCCGGTGGCTGCGGCCGGCGCGATTGTCCCTACAAATCGGCCTAAGCGCGTCTCGGTTTTGTCCCGACCGCGCGCCTGCGCTAGAACGAGGGGCAAGGAGAAGCAGAGGAAAGTCGGAGTACGAGCGAACGATGAGCGGCGACGACGGCAAAAGGCAACTGGGCAAAGCACCGGTGTTCAAACTCGAAGGGGCCAGCGGCCAGGATTTCGAGAGCGCCTTTCGTCGTGCCGAAGAGGGTCTTCAGGCGCCGGTCCCGACCTTCAGACGCCTGCCAGAAGATGAGGATCCACCGGAAGCCGAGACCATGCCGCAACTCCCCGAACGGGAAGATCCGGTCTTCGTCAACGACGGCCTGCCCAGCCTGATGGCTGCCGAAGGCGGCCTGTTCTCGGAGTTCATCGGCTCCAATCTCTTCGGCGAGGAGGAGGCCGAAAAGGCACTTGCCGGCGACCTGAGTGGACTGGATGACGTCATCTTCTCGGCCGACCCGCGCGCAAACGAGGAGGGTATGCCGCGTGTGACCGGACGCACCGAGCCGGAGTTCCTGTTCAAGCGCTGACAGCAAGCAGCCTATGCTTGCCGACACTCTTGCCGTGCCTCAAGGTGCAAGGCTAGGTTCGCGCGCCGACGACAGCTTAGCGTTTGATTGAGGAGCACCCAGAGGCCATGACCGCAGCCAAGGGAAGAGCGGCCGACCCCGCGACCTCTTTTCAGCGCTTGATCTTGAATCTCCAGACCTACTGGGCGGGAGAGGGATGCGTCATCCTGCAGCCCTACGACCTGGAGGTCGGTGCCGGTACCTTCCACCCGGCCACCGCCCTGCGCGCTCTGGGACCGGATCGGGTTTGGAATTGCGCCTATGTGCAGTCCTCGCGCCGGCCGACTGACGGCCGCTATGGCGAGAACCCCAATCGTCTCCAGCACTATTATCAGTTTCAGGTGCTGATGAAGCCTTCGCCGTCCGACATCCAAGATCTCTATCTGGGCTCGCTGCGCGCCATCGGCCTGGAGCCGGCCGAGCACGATATCCGTTTCGTCGAGGACGATTGGGAGAGCCCGACCCTCGGTGCCTGGGGTCTGGGCTGGGAGGTCTGGTGCGACGGCATGGAGGTGACCCAGTTCACCTACTTCCAGCAGGTCGGCGGCATCGACTGCGATCCCATTCCGGTCGAGCTGACCTACGGTCTGGAACGCCTCGCCATGTATGTGCAGGGCGTCGAAAACGTCTATGACCTCGATTGGGACGGGGTACCGACCGAGTGCGGCGGCAAGAGTTACGGCGATGTCTTCCTGCGGGCCGAGCAGGAGTTCTCCGCCTTCAACTTCGAGCATGCGGCGACCGAGGCGCTGTTCCAGCACTTCCTGGATGCCGAGGCGGCTTGCGCGCATCTGCTGCAACGGCGCTACGCCGGGCGCCCCCTTGCACTGCCGGCCTATGACCAATGCATGAAGGCGAGCCACCTCTTCAATCTGCTGGACGCGCGCGGCGTGATTTCCGTTACCGAACGTCAGGCCTACATCGGCCGGGTGCGGGCCTTGGCAAAGGGCTGCTGCGAAGCCTGGGTGGAGGAGGCGAAACATGCCTGATTTGCTGTTGGAGTTGCGCTCCGAGGAGATCCCGGCGCGCATGCAGGTCCGTGCCGCTGACAAGTTGGAGCGTCTGGTTCTCTCCGGTCTTAAGGATGTCGGCCTGGTAGCTAGTGGCTCGCGCAGCTTCTCCACGCCGCGCCGCCTGGCGCTGTTGGTCGAGGGCTTGCCGGAGAGCCAGCAAGATCGCCGCGAGGAGCGCAAGGGACCGAAGGTCGGTGCGCCCGAGAAGGCGGTTGCCGGTTTTCTGCGCGCAGCAGGCCTAGTCTCGCTCGAGGATGCCGAGGTGCGCGAGACTAACAAGGGTGCGGTCTATTTTGCCGTGCGCGAGGTGCCCGGTCGCCGGACGGCCGAGGTGCTGCCGGAGATCCTGGCCGCAGCGCTGCAGGGTCTGATCTGGCCCAAGTCGATGCGCTGGGGCGAGAACGCCTTCCGCTGGGTGCGGCCGCTGCGCTCGATTCTAGCTCTTTTAGACGGTGAGCCACTGGTCGGCGGGATCGATCTCTCGGGCCACGGCAAGGATGCGGCTTTCCTGGGATTCGGCGACAGCACTCTGGGGCATCCTCAGCGCGAGGCACAGCCGCTGCATGTGAACGGATTTGCCAACTATGTCGCAGCCCTGACGGCGGCCGGTGTCATGCTGGATCGCAGCGAGCGCGCAGCCTCGATCCGCGAACAGGCGGCAAGACTCGTCGCCGAGGCCGGCTTGCGATTGCGCGCTGACGAGGCGCTCTTGGAGGAGGTCGTCGGCCTGGTCGAATGGCCGAGCGTGCTTCTCGGGCGCTTCGAAGAGAGTTTTCTGGCGGTGCCGCCGGAGGTCCTGGTGACGGCCATGCGCAGCCATCAGAAGTACTTCGCCTTGGAGACCGCCAGCGGCGAGCTGGCCCCGGCCTTTCTTCTGGTGGCCGAGGGCGACGCGCCGCAGGATAGCCTGCGCCGGGCCAACATCATCGCCGGAAACGAGCGTGTGCTGCGGGCGCGGTTGTCGGACGCCGAATTCTTCTGGCGGCAGGATCTGAAGACGCCGCTGTCGGCGCGCCGCACGGCCTTGGCCGACATCGTCTTTCATGCCAAGCTCGGTCGCCTCGATCAGCGCGTCGAGCGGATCGAGGTCCTGGCCGAGGCGATCGCCGGCGAGCTGGAGACGGCCGTTTCCGCCCTGGTGCGCCGGGCGGCCGGCTTGGCCAAAGCCGATCTGGTGACCGGCATGGTCGGCGAGTTCCCCGAATTGCAAGGCTTGATTGGGCGTTACTATGCGCTGGCCGAGGGCTTGCCGGATGTCGTGGCCGAGGCGATCGCCGATCACTATGCACCCAAAGGGCCGGACGATCCCTGTCCGACGGCGCCCGTTTCCGTGGCGTTGGCCTTGGCCGAGAAGCTGGACAGCCTGGTGGGCTTCTGGGCGATCGGCGAGACTCCGACCGGCAGCAAGGATCCCTATGCCTTGCGTCGTGCAGCGCTGGGCGTCATTCGTCTTGTCCTGGAGAACCGACTGCGGCTTTCTTTGCGCGATCTCTTTGCGATTGCGGCGCGCGGCTACGGCGAGATCGCCTCAGCTTTCGATGCCGATGCGCTGCTGGATTTCTTCGCCGAACGCTTGAAGGTAGCCTTGCGCAGTCAGGGTCTGCGGCACGATCTGATTGCCGCAGTCTTCGCACTGGAGCGGCCGGACGGCGGTCGCGAGGATGATCTGACCCGGCTGGTCGGACGCGTGCGTACCTTGCAGACTTGGCTGACCGGCGAGGCCGGTGAGAACCTGCTGATTGCCTATCGCCGCGCCGCCAACATCGTTCGCATCGAAGAGAAGAAGGATGGCGCCGCCCTCGAGGGTCCGGCCGACCAACATCTGTTCGAGCAGCATGAAGAGCAGGCACTCTGGATGACCCTGGAGGCCGTGCGCCCGACCTTGGACCTGGCCTTGGGCCGGGAGGACTTCGAGACCGCGCTGACCGATCTCTCCGGACTGCGGGCACCGGTCGATGCCTTTTTCGACAAGGTCACGGTGAACATCGAAGGGCTGGGTTTGCGTGCCAATCGCTTGCGCCTTTTGAAGGCGATTCAAGCCACGATGAGCCGGGTAGCTCGCTTCGATCTGGTCGAGGGTTAGCGGTGCCTTAAGCGAACCACACGAGTGGTGGAGGGCGGCAAGATGAATGTGTATGAGGCCAAGGACTTCTTCGAAACCTACCTGGCCGCTTGGAACGCCCAGGACCTCGAGGCTGCCGCCACGCTCTTCGTTCTGCCGGACAAGAGCCCCCTTTGCCCAATCGGGAGGCAACTCTGGGGCTCTTGAAGTTGGTGTTCGAGGGCTTGAACGCCGAGAACTTCTCGCATTCGCGCTGCTATGCCGCAGTGGACGCAAAGCCCTGCAGCGACAGCACCGCGTTTCTGGACGCCACCGCGGTCGACCGCGTGCGTCACGACGGCAGCCTGATCGAATCGATCGACGCCCACTACGTGCTGCGCTGCCGGGACGACGACTCTTGGCGTATCGCCGTTGCCGTCGTCTGTCAGCCGGGCTGGCGTCAGGGCTGAGTCTTCGCCTCCTCGTCCGGAACGGTATAGCCGCCGCCCAGCGGCAGGGTCCCGAGGGCAGCCGGCGTGAAGTCGTAGGCGGCGGTCTCGACCAGGGGCGCGCGGCGCCGGCGCATGCGATCCAGCACGAAGCTGCCGAACAGCAGGCAGACCACGGCGATGAAGAGGAAGAAGGTACTGGGCCCGAAGATGCCCATGCTGGCCGAGGCTGTGACGTTGCCGATCACCCCGCCGATCGAGTTCACCAGCAAGAGCGCGGCCGCAGCCGGGACCAGGCTGTTTTCCGGCAGCCAATCGTTGGTGTGGGCGATGATCAGGGCATAGGGCGGGAAGATGGTTGCGCCGGCAATCACGCAGGCCAGCAAGACCAGGCTGTAATCCGGCGTGCCGATGAGCGCCACCAGATAGAGCAGCAGCAGCAAACCGCCGCCGACCAAGGTGATGCCGACGATCACGGCACGGCGATCCAGCCGGTCCGAAAGCCAGCCCAGGGGATACTGCGCGACCAGGCCGGCGAGCAGGCCGACCGTCACCAGCCAGGCCGTTGCCTCCGCATCGAATCCGGCACTGGAGCCATAGACGGCGCCCAGCGAGGTGAATGAGCCCTGCAGGGCGCCGACGCAGAAGGAACCGACCAGGCCCAATGGCGTCTCGCGAAAGAGCCGCAGGAGGCCGAAGCGCCGCGGCGCGGTCTCGTCCTCAACCTGTACCGGCGCACCGGCTTTGGTCAGGGTGACCGGGACCAGCGCAAAGGAAATCAGGATCGAGGCGATGGCGAAGAGTTTGAGCCCGCCGGCGTCGCCTAGATTGGCCAGCAAGGGTCCCGCCGCAAACCCGGCAAAGACGGTGACGCCATAAATTGAGAGGATGCGTCCACGCAGGTTGTTCGGCGAGCGGGCATTCATCCAACTCTCGACCACGGTGTAGAGGCCGGCGAAGCAAAATCCGGTGACCAGGCGCAGCAGCACCCAACCGATGTGACCTGGCCAGATTGCCAGCAGCAAGGCCAGACCGGAGGCGACCGAGGCCAGCACGGCGAAGGTACGAATGTGGCCGATGTCGCGAACCAGCTTTGGGCAGAAGAGGCTGCCGATACCGAAGCCGGCGAAGTAGCTTGCCGATACGATTCCCATCCAGGCGACCGAGATGCCCTCCATCGGCGCGCGCAAGCCCAGCAGCACGAACTGCAGGCTGCTGCCGGCCAGGAGGATTCCAAACGAGAGAATGAGCGGTCCGAGAAGGAGCAACAGAGACGACATGGGCCAGGCCACCCTTGGCTGCGATTACCCGCCGCCGTTAGACCCTGCCGCCGTCTTGTACAAGCGCGAATTTCCTATGGCGCAAATTTCCTATGGCAAGGCCGCCAAGCCATCGCCAGCAGAGGCAGCTGGGCGGCTGCATTGATCCCATTTGATGCCGATGGCGGCCAACCCTGCGTCCGTCGCGACCAGCGTGACGCCGTGGCCGTCGCCGGTCTCGCGCCAGACGGTCTCGCCGTTGCGGATGTCTGCGTCGACCTCTTGGACCAGCCCCTTGGCAATCATCGCGCCGACCATCTTGGCGGCGGTGTCCACCACGCAGGCTGTTGGGCAGCGGCAGGGCAATGCGGTCCTCGTTCTGGGCCGCGCGCGACAGGATGATCGTCTGGGTATCGGAAAGCTTGGTCATGGGGTCGTCTCCGTTTTCGGACCGCGACCATCGCGGTCTTGTGTCAGGCCTCTGATGCGCGACCTGTCCTGGTGCCGCGGGTCGGTATGGTGATCTGCGGACCGGGTCCAAATCTTCTACCAGAGCTTCGCGCTCCGGTGACCGCTCTGGTTTTCCCGATCCAGATCTGTTCGATCATTCTATCCATTCGGGTTATCGCCTTCTCACACCTCCTTCACCGGTGTCTGACACTTTCTGTGCCGCCCGTCAGGCGGCGGTCATCGCCGGATCCCTGTAATCCTCGCCTTTCGTCAGCATTGCCCAGATTGCGCGCGCCATCCTGTTGGCCAGAACGACAGCCACAAGCATCCTGGGCTGGTAGTGTCCAGGATCTTTCGCATGATCCTCTCCAGAGGATTGTTGGTCCTGATCCGTCGCCAATGCTCATTGGGGAAGGCATGGTAGACCAAGGTCTCCTCGACCGTCTCCTCTAGCCAGTCGGCGACCCTGGTCAGGCGCATGGCTCTGAGTTTGGCCGCGTGGCCTTGGCGCGGGCCGCCTCGCGGCTCTCCTGGGCATGGATAGCCTTCAGCATGAGAGCGACTTCACGCATCTTGCCGGTCGGCACCGGGCACGAAGGCATCCAATGCACGACGCAGCGCTGCCACTGGGCGTCCGGATAGAACTCGGTCGCGCTCTCGACGAGCCCCATGCAGGCATCCGAGACGATCGACGCGACACCCGTCAGGCCGCGCTCCTTGAGGTGCTTGAGGAAGGCGCTCCAGCCCTTCTTGTCTTCCTTGGCTCCCTCGAGGTTGCCGAGGGTCTCGCGGTAGCCGTCGGCCTTGACAGCGACCGCAACCAGCAGCGAGACGTTGCGCACTTCACCTGCCCAACTGCGCTTCAGGACAAGGCCGTCCAGATAGAGGTAGGGGTGTTCGCCCTCGATCGACCGGTTCCGCCGGGTCTCGATCTGGGAGTAGAGCTTCTTGTTGAGATTGGAGACCCTGCTGGGGCTCACCCGCGTGCCCCACAGGGCCTCGGTGATGTCCTCCACCCGGCGTAGCGACACACCAGCCAGATACATCTCCATCAAAGCCTCTTCGAGCGAGCGCTCGCGCCGGCGATAGCGCTCGATGATTGCCGTCGTCGATGCGTCTGCTTGCGAAGCTTTGGCACTTTGCACCTGCACCTCTCCGGCGCGCGTGTGCAGCTTGCTCTCGTAGCTGCCAACTCGGGTGTCGCAGCGCGCCTCACTGCGCTCATGGCGCCCTGCATTGCAAGGCCGATCCGCCTCTGCCTCCAGCAGGCTGTTTAGTGTCTCCTCGACGCTGCCTCGCACGATCTGCCTCAGATGATCTTCTATCCGACTGGCGTCGATACGGAACACGTTCGACAGGCCCTTCGTGTCATCCTCGTCCAAGGTGGCTCTGGCCTCCTCTATTGGCTTCTCCGTCTGGCGACTGAAAGCCTGAGGGATTCGGGGCCACCAACCACACACAAATGTGCGAAACTTTCTCTACGTCATCTCCCCTCCTTGCTTTCCTCGCGGAGCCAATCGTCAAGAAGCGCTTTAGCGCCGGCGGTCGCACGGGCGGCGATCCGGTCGGCGCCGATCTACAGTTTCGCGGTCTCCATAACTTGCGCCCGTCCCGCGGTCCAGTCGGGAGGGCTGTTCGGGGCGAGATCAGTGCCGTCCGGCAGCAACGCGCCTGAAAGCGAGGTCATGAACGAGGTCTTGCCGGTCTGGCGGTGTCCGATAACCGAGACCCAGCAGTCGCAGCCTGGACCGCCCTTCTGCGGCGTCGCCTCGGGTCGCCGGTACTCCGGAAAGTGATAGCCGAAAAGATCGGAGAAGGCATGGCGAATCATGCGCAAGCGCGCCCCGAAGCGCATAATTGTCCGGCGCAACGCCGGTTCGTCCAGCGCGACCTCGCCGATGGCGAGGTCGCATTTGAATGCGCGCGCCGCGTCGAGCAGCCGGCGCGGGACGTCGGCCAGCTTCGCTCCGTCGCGCAGCACCACCGACTGTAGGGCCTGGAGCGTCTCCAGCATCAATCCTTGGTCGTCCTCGCCTGACTCCGGGCGTTCGCGGGAAAAGGCTGTTTCGGGGACTTCGGCGATGTCGGTCCTTCCGCGGTCGAAGATGGCTTGCTCGGTCTGGAGCACCGCGTCGACCAGCGTCTGGACCGTCATCTCCGGAAAGTCCTGTTCCCGATCAGCGCTGCGGCTGTGGCGCAAACGCAAGATCATGTAGAGTGCCGCCCGGTCCGCGCTTTGAAAGTCCGTGCGGTGAAGCCGCCGAAGCATCCAGTCGAGCTGGACCCGCAGGTCGGCATCGCCGCCATGACCTCCGCCGCTCAGCGCGTGTGAGAGATCGTCGTCGCATGCGCAGAATGCGTCTCGGACTAGCATCGGCTGGACGATCCGGCCGTCCTCGGGCCCGACCGGGCGCGCCAAATAGGCTTCCGGCCCGAAGGCGTTGCCACCAAGCCCATCCTTGCGCATCGCGCGCCAGCACTGGTCCCACAAATAGAGCAACAGCCCGCGGCTCAGCGCATCGCTCCCCAAGCCGTTCTTGTCCCGGCAAGGAAAGACCCTGGTGAATTCCGCAGCGACGCGGTAGACTAGATCGACGTCAGGCGCCGTCGGCGAGTCGTGTTCTGGGGGCGCCGCCTCTACCGGCACCACGCCGATCCTCTTCGCCACGGCCCGCATCGCCGAAAGCAGATTCGCGCGCCACGCGTCCACGCGATCCATGCTGGGCGCATCCAGCGCCTCGACCAGAGGTGCGACTGCATCGTCGATTTCGTCACAGACGCCGGTTCGCGGCGCTCCTCCGTCCCCCGCCGCCAATGGCTGCCTCGCCTCTTCGCCGGTCATCCTGCATCCTCCTGTCTGTCGCTCAGCGCAGTCCGAATGCGCAGATCGGATTGTGTCGTCCAGACATAGAGGGACGGCGCGCCCCCGATCCCGATCCAGGCAAGGAAATTGCCGCCCAGACGGCTCTGGTCGTCAAACGGGCGCAGGCTCTTGCCGTCGCTGAGGCTCCAGCGGCTGTCCGGCGACAATCTCCACGTCCGGACCGTCGAGCCGGGCGAGGTCGAAGCGGAGTTTGCGCGTTCCGTGCTTGCCGCCGCTTCGGGACACCTCGGCCGGCTTGATGAAATTGCGCCGCCCGAAACATCGCTCCCAAAGCGTTTCGTCCTGGAATGCTTTGTGCCACCTCTCCAGAAATCCGACGACGCGATGATGCGCCAAGCCTTCCGCGGTGCCCTCCGACAGCCTCTTCAGCCGATTGTCGTCCCCGGCGAACCGCGCCGAAAGCGCGCGCGCCGCGTCGCTGAGACGCGAAGGCGAATCGCGATGTCTTCGCCGCGGTTTAGCTGGCGCGAGAGTGCGATCTGCTCCGCCGACCCGCCGTCAGCAGACATCGCGAGCAGTCCTTGGCGCCGCCGCCGCCCCGTCCGACAGCAGCGAAAGTCGCCGCGAGAGCATGCTCTCCGAGATCGAGGCTCTGTTCGAGACGAACGCGCCAGTCATCGGCGACGCCGCGGATCTGCAAGTCAAGTCGAACAAGCGCGTGGTCGGCGTCGAGCGTTGCGACAGGCGCATCGAGCCTCAAAACGCCCTCGCCGCGCCGCGCCAGCACCAGCGCCTTCTTGTGGGACGGCGCAATCCTCAGCGCGCCGTCCGCGTCGAGAAAGGGGATGCACGAGATCGCGACTCTATGCTGGCCTTTTCCACGTGCACGGGCCTGCCATGCGGCATGTTCGCGTAGAGGGTTTCCACCTCGATCCGATCGCCGGAGAGTCGAATCGTGTTGACTGGGCCGTCGCACCACCACGGCCTGAATAGGCCCTCCGCCTTCGGCGCGGCAGCGGCGAGATGGGCTTCGTCAGCTGCGCTGTCGAACGCCTCGTTGAGCTGACTTGCGCGTAGAACCGTCCTACTTTCGAAGCGCCCCATGATCGCAAACAACCTCCAGATTAAAATTCTGTCTAAGTCCGCGTATTCCGGCGCATCCGGACACCTTTGACGCGGTGCCGTGAGGCAGTGGGTTTAGGACATCAGGTCTATGCTAGTTTGTCATACTCTTATTGGGTGATGGTTTGTTGCATGGACGCGCCGTCGAGAGAGGTGGCACGGGAAAGCTGGACAGGTGAGTTAAGTGAGTTTTTCGCGTGAGATCGGCCTGATAGCCGAGAGCGAGGAGAGATCATGGCAAGACGCCCGCGCCGGAACCACAGTCCAGCATTCAAGGCGAAAGTGGCCTTGGCAGCCATCCAGGGCGAGAGGACGCTGGCCGAGTGAGCCCGGCAGTTTGACGTACCCCCCAACCAGATCACCCAGTGGCGCCGGCAGTTGTTGGATGGCGCTGCCGGTGTGTTCGGCGACACCGCCAAGGCCGAGACGGTGCCGGCGGTGTATGTGAAGACCCTTCATGCGAAGATTGGCGAGCTGATGTTAGAGAAGGATTTTTGTCCGCAGCGCTCGGCAAGGCCGGTCTGTTGGCGCGCGCAAAGCGATGATCGAGCGCGACGACAGACTGAGCATCGGCCGTCAGGCGCAGCTGCCCGGCCTCAGCCGAGGTAGCGTCTCCTATCTGCTGCGCCCGGCCTCGCAGACCGATCTCGCGCTCATGCGCCGGATCGACGCGTTGCCTCTGGATGACCCCTTTGCCGGCAGCCGGATGTTGCAAGGCCTGCCGAAGGCAGAAGGCTGTGAGGTGGGTCGGCTGCGTGTTTCGACGCTGATGCAGAAGATGGGGATCGAGGCGCTCTACCGCCGCCCGAAGACCTCGACGCCGGCGCCGGGACACAAGATCCATCCCTCCCTACTGCGCGGCCTCGCGGGTCAGGCGCCCTGAACGGGTCTGGGCGATGGACATCGCCTGCGTGCCCATGGCACGGGGCTTGGTCTATCTTGCTGCTGTCCTGGACTGGTTCAGCCGCAAGGTTCTGGCTTGGCAGGTGTCGATCACGCGTGAGGCAGAGTTCTGTGTCGAGGCCCTGGAGGAGGCGCTGGCAGGCCAGAGATCCTCAATACCGACCAGGGCAGTCAATTCACGTCGCTGGACTGCGTTCAGGTCCCAGAGGACGCGGAGGTCGCGATCTCCATGGACGGCAAGGGAGCCTGGAGGGGCACCGTTTTTGTGGAGCGCCTCTGGCGCACGGTCAAGTATGAGGAGATCGACCTGCACGCCGACGCCAACCTGCCGGAGGCGCGCGCCTCGATTGGGCGCTACCTGGCCTTCTACAACAGCACGAGGCCACATTCGTCGCCTGGCGGGCAGCCGCCCGATCAGGCGTACATCAGCACGCTGCAGCCAATCCCGGCAGCGGCTTGACCCAGACGGAAATCCACTTGGCGATCGCTCGAAACCTGTTCAAACAATCCGAGCCACCTCTGTCAGCACTTCGACTGAAAAGGGCCATTCCACGCAGAGCCCTCCCGATCGCCATTCACCGGGCTTTGCGAACTGTCCATGTCTAGCGCGATGCTCTTTGGCGACCGGCGGTCCTGCACCGCATCGATCCAGCGCCCCGGCAGGGCAGCGAGGTTCTCCGGCCGCGTCGGCATCCCGGTCTCCAACCGCCCCAGGGCGTAGGCCGATGCCGCGCCGCACTTCACGGCGCGTCCGCCAACGAGCGAGCGCATCGCCGGATCGCGGCGCAGCCGATCCGTATCGTTGACCTCATCGTATCCAGCAAGGCGAGAGAAGATCGACTGGTGCAGCAGTGCAGCGAGACAGTGACGACCCTGGTTCCCGGTGCGTGGATCGGCGATGAGGTTTGCAGCCAATTCAGTCAGACCCAAGGCGTCGTCGAGCGCGCGGTGAAGCAGCAGGCCGCCGTCGGAGCCGATCGAGGCGCCCTGGAACGCGCGCTTTGCCGACTGGTCGAATTGCAGCCGAAGATGGCTAGGTGGCGCGTCTCCCGTCACGTTCGCCGCTACTGCCTTGCTCCGTCATGACTAACCTAGAGCACATCCATTTTATGAAGTGTCATAGCCTGCTGGTGCGAAATAGTTTGCGCACTCTTGCGGCTTGAACAGACCGATGATGTCGCCCACGGTATTCCAGAGGGTGCTGACGCTTCTTTCGGCCTTTGCGCAGATCAGTAATTTGAGCTTGGCGAAAGCCATCGCGATTGGGTCGAAGTCGGGACTGTCGGGCGGCAGATATGTGAGGGTGGCGCCTGTGGCCTCGATGGCCTGTCGGACGCCGGCGGCCTTGTGCGCCGGCAAGTCATCCATGATCACGACATCTCCGGGATTAAGGGTCGGCGCCAGCGCTTGCTCGATATAGGCAAGAAAAGCGACGCCATTCATGGCGCCGTCAAGCACCGTCGGCGCGGTCATTCCGGTCAGCCGAAGCGCGCCGGTAAAGGGGGTTGTCTTCCAATGCCCGTGGGGGGATGCCCGCGCGACAACACTCGCCCCGCTTGGAACGCCCAGGCAGCCGCGCTATCTTCGTCGACAGGCCCGTCTCGTCGATGAAGACCAGCCTGGCCGGATCGAAGTCGAGTTGGTTGTCAAACCAGGCCTGGCGCTTTCTCAAGACCTCCGACCGCTCCTGCTCCAATGCGTGCGCGGTTTTTTTGTACGTGAAGCCACACCTGCGCAGCCAGTTGTTCAGCGCGCTCCGGCCAATCCGGACGTCGCGCTCGTCCGCTACACGCGCCACCATCTCATTGAGCGTGATGTTCTTGTCAGTCTTAATCAGGGTCAGCCCCAATCAGGCCTACGATGAAGCCTTCATGCCCACCAAGGCTCGACCCGCGTCGACGACCGGTCGGTCGCGGCTCCACCTCACCGGCTTTCGCCCCGATATCCAGCGGATCGCGGTCGATGGCGCCATACCGAACCGCGCCGCCGCACCACGCGCCGACAGGCCCGCCTGCGATGCCTTCAAAACACGAACCCGCAGATCGCCACTCAATGCTCGTCCCATCCAAGACCTCCTTGTCTGGAGACCTTCAATCAGACTGGCATCATCCCGTCACATCACAATCGATTCAGTGATTGGTGCATCTGCTCTAGGATGCCGATTGTATGATCACGCCTCAGCATGCCGCGGAACTGCGGCCGATATGGGAAATGCGGGATTAAGGTCTCTATAGGTAGGCGCTGACATCGTAACGACCATGGCGCAAGAGGCCGAAGCAGAACCGGCATCGAGCCCTAACGGAGCCTTGCAGGAATGCTTTAGCACTGTGCGGTCATCTGGCACTTCCGACGATGCGGGAATGAAGACGAAGCTGCCAGGCGCGTAGTTTTCCGCTCAGCGAGACGCGGTGTAGAAGCGGTTGACGTTCTGAGGCGACACGAAAGGCTTGTCGCCACCGAAGTCTTCAAGGGTCAGGCCGGCGTCGGTCGTGCTGGTCGGTACGAGGATTTCCGGGTGTCCGAACCAGCCGCGTGCATAACGCTCCTCCAATGCTTCGAGACCAATGTCCGAGTAGCGGCAAATCGGCAAGAAAGCTCTAGTGATGTCGGTTTCCGACAGCGGCTTGTCTGTGTGGAAGCTGTTGAAGTGGTCCCACTTGGGCACATCCGGTTTGGGCGAGATGTTGGTGGCCAAGAGGGCTGCATCAGATGGCTGGAAGGCTTTGAAGAGGTCGCTCCAGCGGCCGGTGAAGAGTACATCGTACTCGATGACGTAGATAAAGTCGTAGCCTGGGTTCGGGCGACGAAAGAGGCGGAACCAAGTCTTGCAGGCCGAGAATGATGCTGCGGCCGGACCAGTGTTCGCGCGCGTGGCGATAGGGCAGTGCGGACAGCAGGCTGCGCGAGAAGAGGAAGAGGTTCACCGTCCGGGCGAGCTGCTTGTTAATCCTCTGGCGAACGCGAGAGCGCGTTGCATTCAGCGCCAGATAATGTGTCCATCCCCTCGGGAGGATCTTCCGCAACGCTGCGAAATCGGCGAAGCAGTTCGCTGTTCACGCTGTGCGCTTGATAGAGAACGGCAGTCCTTGCCATCGAGAGGCTAAGTCAAACTCAAAACCCGGGCGCGCCGCGACGACGTCCGCGCCGTCGCGATCTGCCACCACTCTCAACCGTATCCTCGGTGCCCGACGGGTCCATCATCGAAAGGGTCGCGGAGGTCAGCGTACCGAGGCGTTGCGCAATCTCCTCCAGAGTTGGCGGGTCGCCTGGAACATGGTCCTGTAAGGCTCGGCGGATTGCGCGCAGATGCTCGGTCCCGGTGCCGCAGCAACCGCCGACGATCATCGCGCCGGCATCGCGGGCCATCCAGGCATAGTCGGCCATGAGTTCCGGTGTGCCGTCGTAGCGGATGGTGCCCTCGACCCACTGCGGTATGCCGCAGTTGGCCTTGGCCACCAGCCGATCGCCGGGTTTGGCCGCTTGCTTCAGTCCGACCAGGGTCGCCACGAGCTCGGCGGCACCGGTGCCGCAGTTCGCGCCATAGGCCGCAAGTGGAATCGTCAGGTCATGGGCCAAGGCTGCCCAATCGGACGGAGTGACACCCATCATGGTGCGGCTGTTTGTGTCGAAGGAGAGGGTGGCGACGATCGGCAGGCCAACGCCGGCAGCGCCCTCGACGGCGGCACGGATCTCCTCGATGCTGGAGATCGTCTCGATCCACAGCAGATCGGCGCCGCCGGCAGCCAGACCTTCGGCCTGGGCCGCGAAGGCGGCCACGCCATCTTCTTGCGTGAGCGGTCCCAGCGGCTGAAAGAGATCGCCCGTCGGTCCCATCGATCCGGCGACCAAGACCTCTTTACCGAGCGCTTTGGCCTCGGCGCGCAACAGCTTGGCGGCGCTCTGGTTGACTTCATAGACCCGGTTCTCGGCCTGATGCAGGCGCAGGCGGTGGGCGGTACCGCCAAATGTGTTGGTCAAAACCAAATCCGACCCGGCCTCGATGAAGTCGCGGTAGTGGGCGCGGACCTTCTCCGGCGCAGAGAGGTTCCACAGCTCGGGCGCGTCGCCTTGCTGCAGGCCGCGTAGGAAAAGGTTAGTCCCTGTGGCGCCGTCAGCCAGCAGCCACCCGCGGGAGTTCAGGAGTTCGTCGAGTTTGGTCATGGCGCTCAAAATAGGGTTGTCAGGGCCTAATCGTCTCGATCTTTTCGGGGGCGGACGAGCAAGGTTTCACCCTAAGCTATGGCGACACTGCTGCCCCTTGCAAAAAAGGGGACAGCGCCTCCCAAGCTCAACGGCAACGCAAGCGGACCGCGTCGATCGCATCTGCCGATCCGATCGAGGTGAATCGAGGTGAAAGGCAGCTTGCGTTCTTGGTCTTCGTAGAGGCCGCGGTCCCCCACAACATCAAGAGGTCTGCCAAGCCACTATCCAGCGGCGCCCGGCGGGTGAAGGGGCGGTTGAGGAGGGAACAGTCGATATCCACCTTCCTGACGCCGTTCAGGGTGCTGACGAAGATGCTGCCACCGGCCTCGTCTTCGGACGAGGGCTTGCCCGGACCGAAGTACTCGAAGGTGAGACCGGCCTCACTGCGGCAGGTCACCGCCACGCAGACCCTGTTGCTGGGCGGTCCGCTGCAGCTCTTGGCGACCGGGGTGTCGTCGTCCTGGCGCTCGTAGGTCCAGTTCTCGGTCAACGGTCGCGGCAGCGTCCGCCGTACCTTCTCGGGCTCGATTCACACCCGATCCTCATCAAGCGGTTGCAGGGACGCGACACCGCTCAAGCCGACGGTGAGGAGGCCGGTCAGCGCCAGATATACCATTGCACCGCCGTGGTGCCCCATCGTGCGTATTCTTTTCAAAACATTAAGGACCGAAGCTTACACAATATGGTAGCTCATTGGACGCATTCTACTCGGCGGCGACTGCCGGCGGGGAATCACTGCCGCCTAGGCGCGCCATAAGCTGCTCCTGCTCCTGGCGAACCCCGGCGATGTTGGCCTCCTTCACGTGGCCATAGCCGCGGATCTTCTCGGGCAAGGAGAGGATCGCCACCGCTGTCTGATGGTTGCCGGGAGTCAACTCGGACAGGACTGCGGTCACCAGGGCCTCGTAGTCGGCAATGAGCTGGCGCTCCATCTTGCGCTCTTCGGTTCGGCCGAAGATATCCAGCCAGGTGCCGCGATAGCGGCGCATCTTTGCCAGAGTCCGGAAGGCTCTGAAGACCCAAGGGCCGAATTCCCGCTTGAGCAGCCGGCCGGTCTCGGGGTCGCGCTTGGAGAAGAGCGGCGGAGCCAGATGGAAGGTCAGCTTGACATCGCCTTCGAAGGCTTCCTTGAGATTGGCCTCGAAGATGCCGTTGGTGTAAAGCCTTGCGACCTCATACTCGTCCTTGATCGCCAGCAGCTTGGCGTAGTAGCGCGCGGCCGCCGCGGCCAAGCCGGTAAGGCCGGGTGTGTTCTTACGCTCGGCCTCGGCCACGCGCTCGACCAGACGCCGATAGCGCTGCGCCAAGTTGGCATCCTGATAGTCGGTGAGGAAGCGGATCCTGCGGGACAGCAATTCCTCCGGGCTGTCAGTGTCGCTCGCTTCGGGGCCGGTCTCCGCTAGGCTGCCCTTGGCAGCGCGCTCGACGGCCGGCAAGTCTTCGGCAGCACGGCGCCCCCAGAGGAAGGCCTGCTTGTTGAAGTCGATGGCAACGCCGTTCAGTTCGATCGCCTGCATCAAGGCCGCCTGCGAGATCGGAACCAGACCCTTCTGCCAGGCGAATCCCAGCATGAAGAGATTGGTGCCGATGGAATCGCCCATCAGGTTCTGGGCCAGCCCGTGTGCATCCAGAAACTCCGCATGTTCGTCGGCAACGGCATGGCGAATCTGCTCGGCCAGGCGCTTGCCGGGAATGGAGAGGTCGGGATTGCGGGCAAAGTCGCCGGTAATCTGTTCGTAGCTGTTCACGATGGCCCAGCTGCGCGCCTCGTCCAGCTTGCCGCGGGCTTCCATCGAGGCGGCAACCACCAGATCGCATCCCAGCATCAAGTTCACACTGCCGGCGGCGATGCGCACAGCGTGCAGATTTTCTGGTGCTGTTGCCAGGCGGATGTGGCTCATCACCGCGCCGCCCTTCTGGGCAAGGCCGGTCTGGTCCAGGATCGAGCAGCTGCGCCCTTCGATGTGGGCCGCCATGCCCAAGAGCGCGCCGATGGTGACTACGCCGGTCCCGCCGACGCCGGTGACCAGAATGTTGTAGGGCTTTTCAAGATTCGGCAGCTTCGGCTGCGGCAGCACCGGCCAGGCCGCAACCTCTTTGGCGCCCTTCGATTTCTTGCGGCGCGGCTTGCCGCCGTGCACCGTGACGAAGGAGGGGCAAAATCCGGTGACGCAGGAGAAGTCCTTGTTGCAGGTGGATTGATCGATCGCGCGCTTGCGTCCGAAATCGGTCTCCACCGGGATCACCGAGACACAATTCGACTTCACCGAGCAGTCGCCGCAGCCCTCGCAGACCGCTTCGTTGATGAAGGCGCGCTTGGGCGGATCGGGATAGAGGCCGCGCTTGCGCCGCCGGCGCTTCTCCGCAGCGCAGGTCTGGTCGTAGATGATGGCGGTGACGCCCGAGACCTCGCGCAGCCGGCGCTGGATCTTGTCCAGTTCGCTGCGATGTTCGATGGTGACGCCCGACGCCCAATTGGTACCCATGGGGTACTTCTCCGGCTCGTCGGTGACCACGACGATCTCCTTGACGCCCTCGGCGGCGATCTGACGGCTGATGATGGCGGGGCTCAAGGCGCCGTCGTGCGGCTGGCCGCCGGTCATGGCGACGGCGTCGTTGTAGAGGATCTTGTAGGTGATGTTAACATCGGCGGCCACGGCTTGGCGGATCGCCAGCAGGCCGGAGTGCTCGTAGGTACCGTCGCCCAAATTGGCGAAGACATGCTTGGCGCCGGAGAAGGGGGACTGGCCGACCCAGGTGACGCCTTCGCCGCCCATCTGGGTGAAGGTCTCGGTGTTGCGGTCCATCCACTGCACCATGTAGTGGCAGCCGATGCCGGCCAGCGCGCGGCTGCCGTCGGGAACCTTGGTCGAGGTGTTATGCGGACAGCCGGAACAGAATGTCGGCACTCGCTTCAGGGCTTCAGGCTCAGCCTTGAGTGCGGCTTCCTTGCGCTCCAGGAAGGCCAAGCGTTCGGCGATCGTCTCGCTGGAAAAAAAGCGCGAAATGCGCTGTGCAATCACCCGGGCGATGCGGGCCGGGGTGAGCTCACCGTTCGACGGCAGTATCCAGTTCAACTTTTCGTCGAACTTGCCGACGACGCGCGGCCGGGTGTCGGCGTCGCAGTTGTAAAGTTGCTCCTTCAACTGGTTCTCAATGACCGCTCGCTTCTCCTCGACGACCAGGATCTCATCCAGGCCTTCGGCGAAGGCACGCATGCCGTCGCGTTCCAGCGGCCAGACCATACCGACCTTGTAGACAGCAAGGCCGATCTTGGCGGCTAGCGCCTCGTCGATTCCCAAATCGTCCAAGGCCTGGCGCACATCCAGATAGGACTTGCCCGCCGACACGATGCCGAATCGCCGCTTGGGGGCGTCGATCACCGTGTGGTTCAAGCGATTGGCGCGGGCGAAGGCGAGGGCTGCATACATCTTCCGGAAATGCAGCCGCTCCTCCTGCTGCACCATGTCGAGAGCTCCGGTCCAACGAATGTTGAGGCCTTCCGGCGGTATCTCGAAGTCGTTCGGCTGGGTGATGAGAATGCGATTGGGATCGACGCTGCAGGAGGCGGTGGACTCCACAGTCTCGCCTACGCACTTGAAGCTGATCCAGCAGCCGGAGTAGCGCGAGAGCGCCCAACCATAAAGGCCGAGATCGAGAAACTCCTGCACCCCGGCTGGCGCCAGGGTCGGGATCATCGCGTCCATGAAGGCGTACTCGCACTGGTGGGCTGCGGTCGATGATTTGGCCGCGTGATCGTCGCCGGCCAGCAGCAGGACGCCCCCGTGCTTGGAACTGCCGGCGAGATTGCCATGGCGGAAAACGTCGCCGCAACGGTCTACGCCCGGCCCCTTGCCGTACCACATGGCATAGACGCCATCGACCTTCGCGTCGTCGAAGAGGTCGGTCTGCTGGGTACCCCAAATCGCAGTTGCCGCCAGATCCTCGTTCAGACCGGGGCGAAAGACGATGTTGTTGCGGTCGAGGAAGCGCTTGGCCTGCCGGAGCTGCAGGTCCAAACCGCCCAGCGGGGAGCCGCGATAGCCGGTGATGTAGCCACCCGTGCTCAAACCGGCGGCGCGGTCGCGCTGCTGCTGCATCATCGGCAGGCGTACCAGCGCCTGCGTACCGGTTAGGAAGATGCGCCCGCTTTCCAGCGCGTATTTGTCGTCAAGGTGAATGGCGGCGTCTGGCATGTCGTTTCCTCAAGATCTGGCAGCCAGGTTCCGATGTGCGGAATCCTCAGGCTGGCAATCGTTCGGTCGGCCCCTCCATCTTGTCGCAGAGATGTCCGCCGCGCAAAGCACGATCGTCTCTTAAGATATATAAGTCAGCAATACTGTCCTGTCACCCTCGAAGAGACGCGACCCCGTCAAATCTTTCTGTGCCTGTCGTGAAACGAACTCTTCCTCAATGCCTGCGCTTCAGTCCAAAACGACCGCGGGCAGGCCGCCGCGCCCTTCATCTTGGATGCGTGCCATCAGGCTGCCCGGCTCCGGCGGACCCTTACGGTGCCGTAGGACTTCGTTCCAGAGGTGGAAGGTCATACTCTCGGGCACGATGAAGCTTCTCTCGTCATAGTCCGCATCAGCAGCGCGCTCGGCGTCAGCGTACTTGAAGGGGTAGAAGACGTCCGGCGGCTTCGCCAGATGGGCCAATCCGCGTTCGCGCATGATCCAAGTCAGGGCGCCGGGTCCGGTTGTGCCGAACGTTGCCACCTGATAATAGGGTCTTCGCATGAAATGATGTCGAAACCAGGCACGCCGACGGGCGGAGGGTAGCAGCCAGGGCAGGAAAGACTGACGGTGTTCGAAGATCCCAAGCAGGTCATTCGTGACCTGAGACCCTTTCGGTAAGCGCAGCAAAGCATTGTTGATAACATCCGGGCTCTCGTACCCGAGCAGGATCTCCTCATCCGCCGGAATCGGTCTCAAGCAATAGAGATCGCAATCGATCCAGGTGCCGCCTTGGCGGTGCAGCAGGGTGTAGCGAAAGTGATTGGCGAAGGTCGCTAGCGAGCCGGTCCGCGGGTGTCGGAAGATGCGATCGTACGATACCACCTTGTTTGCGTCCAGGACTTCCACGCCCTTGGGGATTCCTCGAAGCTCGTCGTAGACATAGAGCTGCACGCGGTGGCCGTGGCGGACGAAAGAGGCAAGACACCCGGCTGCCGATGCCGGTAGCGAGTCGCCGATCCATAGAGCATGATAAATGTCGTCGCTCTTCAAGTCTCGTTTTCTCCTTTGCTACAAGGGTGCTCTTATTGCCAGGACGCCCGAGGCGGGTCTAGCCCGGATAGATCACCGAATTAGGTGCATCGGGGGTTCGGATCAATGAAAATGTGAGTGTGAACAGACGTTTACGCCGAATCCGGAGAGCACCACGATGCCGACAGACTGTCGCTCAGACCTGATGGTCTTTGCACGCCTCGAAGGACGCAATGGTGTCGCTGACTTTGGCGGTGGATCGCATTGCCGCTTGCGTCCAAGATGGGCGCCGATCCGATAGGGCGGTTCACGCCCTGGCGACCCCGGTCGGCCAGCGTCTCTTTGCTATCGCGCTTGGCTACGAGGACCTCGACGATCACGATGCTCTGCGTCATGATCCTGCCTTGGGCACAGTCTTGGGTCGCTTGCAGGCTCGCCGGCCAGACTGTGCGCCCTTGGCCGGCAAGAGCACCTCGAACCGCCTGGAGCACGCCCCGGGCGGGCCGGACCGCTACCACCGTATCGGCCATGATGCGGCGGCTATCGAAGATCTCTTCGTCACCCTCTTCCCGGAGGCCCATGAGAAGCCGCCCAAGCAGGTCATCCTCGATCTCGATGCCACGGACGACCCCATCCACGGCCACCGGGAAGGCCGTTTCTTCCATGGTGATTACGATTGCTACTGCTATCTGCCGCTCTACATCTTCTGCGGCCAGCAGCTGCTCGTGGCCAAGCCCGGGCGATCCAACATCGATGCTTCTGCCGGCGCAAAGGAGGAGGTGGCCCGCATCGTCGCCCAGATTCGTCAGCGCTGGCCCAGGGTCAAGATCATCCTGTGTGCCGACTCTGGCTTTGCCCGCGATGACCTGGTGGCCTGGGCGGAGGCTAATCGAGTTCACGACCTCTTTGGCCTGGCCCGCAACAGCCGGCCGGTCGCGCACATCCATGTCACGCTTGCCTGGGCCGAGGAGGAAGCGCTCAAGACCGGACAGCCCGCCCGCCGCTTTGCCGACTTCCGCTGGACCACGAGAGCCAGTCGGAGCCGGCGACGGCGCGCGATCGCCAAGGCCGAGTGGATGGCGGGACGCGGCGACAAGGGCGCCACTCCGCGCTTCGTCGTCACCTCGCTCAAGCCCAAGGACTACGACGCCCGCACCCTCTACGAAGACCGCGACTGCTCGCGCGGCGATAGGGAGCGCGTAGCGCCGGGCTTCGCCCCGCATCGAGGACTGCCAGCGCGACCTCTTCGCCGCCCGCACCTCGGCTGCCAACATGCGGGCCAATCGGCTCCGCCTCCGGTTCGCCTCCTTCGCCTATGTCCTACGCGCTGCCTTGCGTCGCATCGCCCTGCCACACACCCAACTCGCCAAGGCCACCTGCGCCACTCTCCGAAACAAACGCCTCAAAATCGGCGCGCAGATCACCCTTTCCGTCAGACGCAGCCGCATCCCCATGGCCTCCGCTTGCCCCTACGAAGACGAGGTCCCTATCGCCCACGCCAGGCTCTGCCCTCGACCGCTTCCCAGCAGCGCTCCGACCGAACGCACACCACCGAGGGACCGGATCCGATGACCGAAACGCAGACACCGACTCGCCGACCGTCCCATGCGTTACATTCTTCCCCACCACGCGGCTCCTTCACAGCTCTGAAATCCCTCTCATCTCATTACACTGGTGAAACATCCGGGCTAGACTCCTGATCCGCAGGCCGGCGCCACGGCTGCCTTGTGAGAGGCCTGCAGCGAGCGCGATCCGAACCTGGGATGCGAGGAGGTGATACTATGGCCGTCGTCATCGGTGTATCAGGTGTAAACAACACGCTCACGGGCACGAATCTGGCTGATCACATCTATGGACAGGAGGGCGACGACAAACTGTTCGGCCTCAGCGGTCCTGACAGTCTCTTCGGTCAAGATGGGATCGACAAGGCCTACGGCGGCGCAGACCTTGACCGCATTTATGGAGGCAGCAGGAACGACTTCCTGCTCTGGGGTGGTCTGGGTGACGACTCCCTTTATGGCGGCAGTGGCGATGACAGGCTCCTCTTCGGAGGTAGCGGTGATGATCGGATTGGCAGTGGCGGCGGAATCGGCTCCAACGAAAGCAACGAAGGCCTGTTTGGCGGCAGTGGAAACGACCGGCTAAGTGGTGCTTGGTTCGGTTACGGTCAGTCCTTCTTCGGGGATGCTGGCGACGATGTCCTTTTCGGTGGCGGCAGCTACAGCATCTTCGGATCTGGTGGATTGTTCGGTAGTCAAATCTCTAACGAATCCTTCTACGGCGGCAGTGGCGCCGACAAAATCATTGGTGGAAACCTGGCTGACACGTCTTTCTTCGGTGGGAGCGGCGAGGACTCCCTATTCGGCGGTGCGCATGGTGACTATCAAAATGGTGGGAGCGGGAACGATCGCCTCGTCGATGGCGACGGTGACGATGTGCTCCTTGGGTCTCAGGGGCGGGATCGTTTGGATGGCTCGACCGGCACGGACATAGCATTTGGCGGCGCCAACAACGACAGCTTCATCTCGGGGCTTGAGGTCGGCAGCTTCGCCTAAATCGGCTCCGCTGCCTTCAGCGGTGGCGGAAACTCCGAGGCGCGCTATGCCGGGCCGCGGCAGATCCAAGTCGATCAGGACGGTGACGGCACGCTCGACCAAGCCTTCTTGGTGGATCGTGTCACCGCGGCCGACCTGCTGACGGCCACGGACTTTGTGTGGCTGTGAACGCCGAACCGCGGCGCAGGGGCACTGAAGTCCTCTATTTGCTCACGCAGGCCGCTTTTCGGACAGATGGCAGAACCTTTTGGCATTGTACGCCGAGGCTCTCGACAGACAGGCGCATCACCTCTCCGCCCTTGAGATAGCGCGGCGGCTTCTGGCTCATCCCCACACCCGGCGGCGTCCCGGTCGAGATGACTTCTCCGGCCTGCAGGCCCATGAAGCGACTGCAGTAAGACACCAGGAAAGGCACCTTGAAGACCATGGTGGTGGTGGAGCCGTCCTGGTAACGCTTGCCGTCCACCTCCAGCTACATAGAGAGCCTATCGAAGTCGCCGACCTCGTCCGGCGTCACCAGCCAAGGCCCGATCGGGCCGAAGGTATCGCAACCCTTGCCCTTGTCCCAGGTGCCGGCACGCTCGATCTGAAACTCGCGCTCCGAGATGTCATTGACGACGCAGAAACCGGCGATGTGCGACAAGGCATCGGCTTCCTCGATGTAACTGCCGCCCTTGCCGATCACCACGCCCAGTTCGACCTCCCAGTCGGTCTTGAACGATCCGCGCGGAATTTGGACCGCGTCGTCGGGTCCGATGATGGCTGAGGTCCACTTGCTGAAGATAACCGGCTCCGGCGGCAAGGGCAGGCCGGATTCCTCTGCATGATCGGCATAGTTCAGGCCGATGCAGATGAACTTGCCGATGCCACCGACGCAAGCGCCCAGCCGCAGTTCCTCTTGCGGCCGGCCCTCGACGAGGGGGAGGGAGGTGGGGTCGAAACCCTGCAAGCGCACCAGGCTCTCCGGCGAGAGCGCCCGGCCGGCAATGTCGGGCAGGAAGGCCGAGAGATCGCGAACCCGACCCTCGCCATCGAGTAGGCCCGGCTTTTCCTGGCCTCGCGGCCCATAGCGCAGAAGTTTCATGCTTGTTCCTTCGAAACCTATATCGTGACGCCGTCGTCGACCAGTAGCGCTTGGCCGGTAACGAAGCGGCTCTCGTCCGACAGTAGATAGACGACCATTGGGGATATGTCCTCGACGCCGGCCAAGTGCCCCATGGGCTGGCGCACGATGGAATCCTTCTCCGCCTGGATCGGATCGGCGGCCTCGGCGATGCGGCCGTGCAGCGAGGGCGTGTCTACGGTGCCCGGGCAGAGCATATTGCAGCGGATGTCCTGGGTGACGAAATCCGCGGCAACGCCCCTTGGTCAAGCCGATCACGGGGCCTTGGTGGTGACGTAGGCGGTGCGTCGCGGGAAGCCCTTAACCGACGAGGCCATGAAGGCCATGTTCACGATCGACGCACCGCCCCGTTCTGCGCGCCTCAGCATTCCCGGGAGTAGCGCGCGGATCATGCGCAGCATCGAGGTGACGTTCAGATTCAGACTGAAGGCCCACTCGGCATCCGACACCTCGAGGATCGTCCCTTGATGGACGAAACCGGCACAGTTGAAGAGCCCGTCCAGGTCGGGAAGCTCGGCCGCCGCTGCGGCGATCTCCTCGGGCTTGGTGACGTCCAGCCGGCGGGTCCGGATCGATGGGTCTTCGCGTTTCAGGCTCTCCGGGGCCTCGCCGGCGATGTCGCTGGCGAAGACCTGGGCACCCTCGGCGGCACAGGCCAAAGCCGCCGCACGCCCCATACCCTGGCCGGCAGCGGCGATCGGAACTGTCTTGTTCTCTAGACGCATGGCGGCGTCGCTCCTTTTCACCGCCATCGCCAGTTGCTTCACTAACGCGCCCCTGGTGACGATGGCAAGTGGACTGCCGTCGAAAGTAGACGCCGCCGCGGTGAATTGGGGTTCATCTGTCGGCTCCCTTGCTGCCCTTCGCGCCGGAAGCCCGCAGCTTCGCGCGCCAGGCCTTTGGGCTCTCCAGAACAGCCGGGGCAAAGACACCATGGCAAAAACGATCCATTGCCAGGCGCCGAGCAACTCGTCGAAAAAGATAAAGGCCAGAGCAACTGCGATCAGCGGCTCGACGATGGTGATCATGCTGGCCCTGGCGGTGCCGATGATCTTGGCACCAGGATGAATGTCAGCCAAGCCGTGGTCGCGGCAATGCCGTTGCCGACGATTCCCAGCCAGCCAAGCCCACTGTGCGGACGAGCCAAGGTTCCGACCAGCAACAGGGCCAGCGCGAAGATCGGCGGGCTCCACAGCGCCACCAGAAATTTGGCGCGCAGAACACCCACATCCCACACCAAGCGCATGCTGACGACCGTTCCCAAGGTGACCGACAGCATGCCGATGAAGGCGTAAGCGACCATTCCCAAATCTACCTCGGCCAAATCGGCGATCAACATAACGCCGAGCCCAAGCAAGGCAGCAAGGCTCCAGAAGGCGCGAAAGAGGGTAAAAGGGGTCCGACCGGACAGGTGCTCCAGGACGGCGAGCAGGATTGGGTAGAGACTAGGTAATCAGTATCGCCATGCCGATGTCGATGGTCTGGATCGCATTGTAGAAACCGAAGACGAAACCAGCAGCACCAACGCCGGCAAGGAAGCTGGGCCAGAGGAGACGTTTCGAGAGGGCCGGCTGTTGGCGGGCAAAGGCCAGAGCCATCGCCAGCAAGACCACGCCAATTAGACTGCGCAGGAGCAGCAGAGTGGTCGGGTCGCTGCCGCCTTGGTAGGCGAATTTGGCGGTGATGGGAAGGAAGCTGACCGAAGCGGAGGGACAGACCAGCCAGCCGAGCCCGACGGCATAGCGGCTCTTCGCGTCGGTCTCGCTTTGCTGCGACAAGGACTTGTTCACTCCGCGTTCCGTCGCATTCAGAACGCGGCCCGAGAGAGGCTAGACCGCCTAACCTCAGGCGAACAAGTGGAGTGAGCTATGTCTACTCGCCCTCTTCGATTCTGACCTTCGCGGGCCAGAAGGCGTGGCGGCCGGCGATATCTCGGGCGAAGTCCAGCGGCGCGTCATAGGACCAGGCGATCTCCACACCGCGATAGGCGTGGTAGGAGGCATCGCCCTTCAAGGGACAATGGCTGCTCTTATCCAGACGCTTCAGCTCGGCGGTGACGTCGCCGGCTGGCACATAGACCAGGGGGTCGTAGACGTCACGTCCGACCTCGATCAGGCGGATTGCGTCCAGCGTGTCGGCCAACAAGGTGTCGCCGGCGTAGACGCGGATGCGCTGCTTCAGCGGTTTCATGGCCATGAAGTGAGCGGCGTTGCCGGGATTGCGGATCACATCCAGGTGCGGCAGGGGCGTGACGTCGGACATCCGGGGCTCCATTGGAGTAGCAGAGGGTAGCTAAAGACAAAGAGGACTGTGCCTTAAAGAAAGATCAGGATCACTAATATCTTTGGGTTCGACGTAGCCAATCGGCAATGTCGCTGCCAATCTGATCCGGGTGATCGTCCTGCAGGTAATGCACGCCAGAACCCAGGAAACGGGTCTCTATGTTCGGCACATTGGCCGCCAGCCAGGCGACGACCGGCGGCGGATTGAGGGCGCTTGGCTCGGCGTAGAAGAAGAGCTTTGGCAGCGGCGAATCGAGCAGCCAGATGGCATTCGCCAAGACCTCTTCGTGGACCGGCGTGGATTCGTCGCCGATCGGCAGCTCGCGCGGCCACTGCAGAGTGAGCAGGCGGCTTTCCGGGGTCGGGTAGGGTGGCACGATAGTGCACCATCTCAGCCTTGGTCAGGTCGCGCGCCACGCCCATCTTGGGCAAGATCTCTTCGACGAAGAAATTGTTTTCCGGCACCATTTCTTCGCCGATGCCCTCGGTCCTGAGATCGCGAAACAGGCTGGTCATGGGCTCGTCCATCGCCTCGAGCGACGGCACTGACATCGCCGGCGGGATGATCGCCTCCATGAAGACCAAGCCGCGCAGGTCGGCTGGATTGAACCTAGCATGGCGCATCCCCAGAACCGGGCCCCAGTCGTGGACGACCAGGATGAATCCCTGGAGTCTCAAAGCCACGATGAACTTATCCAGGTAGGCCGCGTGATCGGAGAAGCTGTAGGCGATGTCCGCTTTGCTGCTGTCGCCCATGCCGATCAGATCGGGCGCCACCACTCGGTAGCCCGTCTTCAGGACATAGGGAAAGATGTTGCGCCAGAGGTAGGAAGAGGTGGGGTTGCCGTGCAAGAACAGCAGGGTCGGACCGCTGCCCTCGTCGACATAGGCCATTTCTGTCCGCTTCACCCTGACTCGCTTTTTCTCATAGGGAAATTCGGACGAGATTTCCAAGCCATAGGGGCTGCTGGCGGCCTTGTCTTGCGGCTCGGTCGCCGACAACGCGGGCGTGCCGAGCACTGCCAACGCCAAGGGCGCGGTTGCCAGTGCCAAGAGTTCCCGACGTTGAACAGGCAAGATTTCCAGTCCCCTATCTTCGTGTGACATGCTCACGCTCGCATGAACGCTGCCGATCTCCGTTGAACAAAGATTTGGTGCTCCTATGCTGCCGTTGCAGTGAGCAATTGCGATCCGGCTTGGATCGTTTTGGGACCACAAACGTCCGGTAAAACGGCCGAGATCGGTGAAGGAAATTCTCGCGCGGATGGATTGGGACGACCTCCGCTTTTTCCTGGCCGTGGCACGCAGCGGTACTATGCGTGGTGCTGTGCACCAATCACGCAACCGTGTCCAGGCGCCTGGCAGCCTTGGAACGTGAGCTTGAATCTAGACTTTTTGATCGAACGCGAGCTGGTCTCTTGAGCTCGCCTCTGGGAGACCTCTTGCGCCCGCATGCTGAGCGGATAGAGGGCGAGATCTAAGCGGCAGCATGTCTGGTGGCCGGCCAGGATGCGCGACCCTCGGGCCACATCACCGTCAGCCTCGCACCGGCGATGAGTCTGAACTCGCTTGTCGACGACCTGGCGGCCTTCATGCGGAGCCATCGCGAAATCGAGCTGAAGATCGTTACCACCAATGCGCTCTCGAACCTGGCGCGGCGCAAGGTCGGTGTCTCCTTGCGCTATGCCCATAGCGTCAGCGACGACGTCGTCGGCCGGCGTGTCTTACAGTGTGTCAAGTCGGTCTACTGCACGGCCAGCTATGCTGCGGATATGAAGAATGACGGCGGTCAAGGTCTGGAGTGGATCGACTGGAACGAGGATTTTGGTGCGGAGGTGCCGCTCTGGGTTCAGTCGAGCCCCTTTCCCAAGGCACATCTGCACCACCGGGTGGCGGAACCGCTTGCTCAGGCCATGCTGGCGTCCCGCGGGCTGGGCTTGAGCTACCTGCCCTGTTTCCTGGCGGATACCTATCCGGGCTTGGTGCGGGCCCCCTTTCAGGTGCCGATCTTGGATCGTTCGATCTGGCTGCTGTTGCACGAGGATCTGCGCGGCGCGGCCCGCATTCGGATCTTCGTCGAGTTTCTGGTGGAACGGATTCGAGGCCGGAAAGGGGAGTTTCTCGCCGGGGTGACCGCAGCGTCATAGCGGCCCTTTTCATTGCGAACACCCATTGTGATAAGAGGGGGCGCCTGGGATAGCAAAGGAGGGGACATGGAAAAGGCTGAGGCACCGACCATGCAGGGCTTTCCGCCGCCACCGGATCAACGGATCGATATCGAGACTTGGGATCGCCCGCCGGCCAACCGCTGGAGCTTCCGCAATGTCCGTTCCGTCCTGCCGACGCGGGCCGTTCCTGCCGCGACGCCCTTTCAACTGCTTAGAGCCGAGCAACGCTTGGAAGACCTGGAACTGCCGACAAGGGATCGGCGAGCGGCGACTTTGAGTGCCCTATTGCGGGAAAACGAGACCGATGCCTGCCTGGTTTTGCATCGCGGCAGAATCGTTTTTGAGCGCTATTTCGATGGCATGACCGAGCGCGACCTGCACCTCTCGCAGTCGGTCTCCAAATCTCTCGTCGGCACCCTGGTCGGACTGCTGGAGGTGCGCGGGCAGCTCGATCTGCAGCGGCCGGTGGCCGACTACGTACCGGAGCTGTCGGAGTGCGGCTACAAGGGGGCGAGCTTATGGCAGGTTCTCGACATGCGCAGCGGCGTCGGTTTCGTCGAGGATTACGAAGATCCGGATTGCGATATCGGCGGGCTGGAGCGAGCCTCGGCTTGGAAGGAGCGCCGTCCCGGTGAGACCTTCGATACCTACGACTTTGTCCTTACCTTGAAGCAGGAACGCCCGCACGGCGGTGCTTTCCGCTATCGCTCCATCGAGACGGAAGTCCTCGGTTGGGTGCTGGAGCGGGTCAGCGGTCTGAGCTTGGCCGATCTCCTCTCGCAGGCGCTGTGGCAGCCCATGGGGGCGGAGGCCGAAGCCTGCTTCACTATCGACCGTGCCGGTACCTGCTTGGCCGACGGCGGGTTCAATGCTACCTTGCGCGACTATGCCCGCTTCGGCTTGCTCTATGCCAACGAGGGTGCTTTGGGCGGGCGCCAGATCCTGCCTCCGGCCTGGGTAGCGGCCTGTCGGACGGGCGATGTCGCTGCCTTTGCCGAGGCCCCCAACGTGGCCATGCGCGACCTGCCGCAGGCCTGCTACAGCCGGCAATGGTGGGTCTTGGACCGAGATGCCGGGATTCTCGCTGCCTTGGGCATCTACGGTCAGATGATCTATGTCGACCCCAGCCGGGAAACCGTCGTGGTTGCCCTCTCGTCTTGGCCGAAGTCCTTGGACGCCGGCCGCCGTCGCGCCTTTCTTCGAGCCAGCGAAACCATCGCACAGAGCTTGGCGGACAGCGGATAGAGCTCTTGCCGGTTGCCTTTGCCGGCGCGCCAGATCAAACTCCTGCGATCAAAAACAGCCGAGCGATCCTATGGCCGAAGGCCATCCCATCCGCCGCTTTATGGCTGCCTTGCCTGCAGTTCTGCTGGGATTCACCGTCTGCTTGGCCGAAGCCCGGGCGCAAGACTCCTTGGTTGCAATCTACGACACGGCCAAGTGGACCGTGGGTCTTTTGCGCTTCGACCAAGACAGCATCGACCATACGACGGCGACGGTCTCTTGCGGCGCTGATTCCGGTCTGATCGTCTATTGCTCGTACGAGACGGTGATCGCGCTTAGGGTCGATTCCTTTTATCCGAACGGCCCGTTATCCGAACGGCCCGACGTCGCAGTCGAACATCCTCTTCCTGGTCAAGGGCGGCAGCAAGACCCTCTTCGACAAGTCCCTGGGGGGCCCTTCAGCTTCGCCGACAACAGCTACGGCGGCGGCGTCACCAAGGAATTGGCCAATTCGATGAAGGGCGGCAGCAGCGTGCAACTGCTCGACCAGACCATTGGCCTCGACAAGACCTTCCCTTTGCGCGGATCGGCCAAAGCCCTCTCCAGTCTAGGCTGTGTCTAGACCTTGAGCCGGCTTTGATCAGCGATCCCCGACATCTGCGCTGTGTTCTGGCGGTCGCCGACAGCCTGCACTTTCACCACGCCGCCGAGACCCTGGAGATTGCTCAGCCGGCGCTCAGCTGCGCGATCCGCGATCTCGAGGGCTGATTGGGCTTACAGCTCTTTCAGCGCAGCAGTCGGGCTGTCAGCCTGACCGCAGCCGGCGAGACCCTGGCCCGTGAGTGGCGCCCGGCCTTGGAGCGAATCGAGCGCGGCGAGCGGCGCGCTCTGGCCGCCGGTCAGGGCGAGCATGGGGTCCTGACCGTCGCCTACACCGATTTTGCCATCGCCGGTGTGCTGTCGGAGTTGATCCAAGGCTTCACCGCGACCTATCCGGGCGTGCGGATCACCACGCGCCATGCCGTGACCTGGTTGCAAAACGAGGGTTTGCAGGACGGCAGCATAGATCTGGGCTTCGTCACCGGTCCGGTCGACCGCCAGGTCTTCGAGTGCCTGCCGGTTCAGAGCGACCGCTGCGTTGCGGTCGCGCACAAGGAGCACTGGTTGGCTGCGCGCAACAGCGTCTGCCTTGCCGAACTCTCGGAGGAGGCCTTCATCCTGGGCAACGAAAAGGACTGGCAGCACTTTCACGCCTACATCTATGGCGAGTGCAGCCGCGTCGGCTTCCGCCCCCGTGTGGTGCAGCGGGCCTTCAATTCCGTTGCTCTCTTCGGTCTGATTGCGGCCGGCATGGGGATTATCCTCACCGCAGAAACCGCTCGAAACTACCTGCATCCCGATCTGGTCATCCGCCCGATCAGCGATTTTTCGATGGTTATTCCAACCTTTGCGGCCTAGTCGCGAGAGGAGCTTTCGCAGACTACAGCGACCTTTGCCGCTTACCTGAAGAAGCGTCAAGAGGGGAGGGAAGATCGATAACCTTGCAGCATCAAATCTTGCTGGATTGATATTTTACCTGGTAGCATGATGGGCTTATCCTTCTTGCCAGCAACCACCAAGAATAACCCCAACGGAGGCTGACGATGACCCGAATTGCTCCTCCAGGTATCTGGGGCCTTTGTGCCGCTGCCTTGATGTCTTTCGGCCTGGCCGGTGCTGCTCAGGTCGACAAGGTGACGGTCAACCTGGGCTATGCCGCGGCCAAGACCTCGGCCTATGCCATCCTCGCCAACAAGTTCGAGGAGCTGGTCGAAAAATACAGCGATGGCAGCGTCGAGGTGAAGGTGCGCTGCTGCACTCAGCTTGCCACCGAGGATGAGGCCTTCAAGGCCATGCAGCTGGGAACGGTGGACATGTTCATCATCACCGGCAACAACATCTCACCGCACTTCCCGCTGACCGACGCCTTCGTTCTGCCCTACATCTTCCAGAGCAAAGATCATGCCTATGCGGTCCTGGAAGGCGATATCGGCGCCTCCTTCTCCCAGAAGCTTCTTGAGGCGACCGGCGTGCACCTGCTGGCCTATGGCTTCGTCGGCGACCGCGACTTCTACAACACGATCCGCGACGTCAACACGCCCGAGGGCATTAAGATCCGAGTGCCGAAGAACGAGGTGATGATCGATACCTTCACCGAGTTCGGTGCCTCGCCGATCCCCCTGGCCTGGGCCGAGATGCCGCCGGCGTTGCAGACCGGTGCGATCGACGGCGCCGACAATGGGACCTCCTTCATCAAGAGCCAGAAGTTCTATGAGATCGCCAAGCACCTGACGATCCTGGAGCACTTCAGCTACTTCTCACCCCTGCTGGCCTCCGACCGCGTTATGAACAAGTTCGACGATGCGCAGCGCGAAGCGGTCAAGCGGGCGGCCAAGGAGGCCGGCGCCCATCATCGCCAGACCATGGCCGAACAGATCGCCGAGATCCGTCGTTTCCTCGGCGAATAGGGCGGCATGACGGTGACCTATCCGGACAAGGCACCCTTCATCGAGGCCGCCAAACGAGTCCAGGACAAGTTCTCGAAGGAGCGTGGGCCGGAGTTCACCACCTTCGTCGAGGCCGTCCGCAACGCCGCCAACTAAAGCGATCCTCGGGGCGGCGGCCATGCGATTCCTCGCAATCCTTGACCGCCGCTTCGAGGAGGTTCTCTGTGGCCTTGCGATTATGCTGCAGGTCATTCTGCGCTTCGTCTTCGATACGGCCTCGCCCTGGGCAGAGGAGCTGGAGGTCTACGGCATGATCTTTGCCGTCTGCTTCGGCGCCACCATGGCCACGCGTGAGCGCCAGCACATCCGCATCGGCATCCTGATCAAGCATTCACCGCGCCCGATTGCGGTCGCATTGGTGGTCCTGGCCGACCTGCTCTGGGCCGGCTTCGTGGTGCTGATGGTGCTGCTGTCGATCGAATACATGGAATCGAATACATGGAGCTGCTGTTCCGTGTGATCCAGATCTCTCCCGGTCTGGGACTGGAGCAGCGTTGGATCCGACCGGTGGTGCCTCTTGCCTTCGCGCTGATGCTGTTCCGCATTCTGCAGGTCTACTGGCGCTGGGTGCATGACGGTTGGAAGGGGTTGCCGCTATGAGCGGTCCCCTGCGTGATGGCGCTCATCTTCGTCGGCACCTTGGCCACCGGCGTGCCGGTGCCCTTTGCCGCCGGCATCGCCGCTGCAGCCGGCATCCTGATCGCCGACATTCCGCTGACGCTTCTGGCGCAGTCGGCCTGGACCGCATTCGAGCCCTTTCCCTTCGTCACCATATCGCTCTTCACCCTGGCCGGTCAGCTGATGGAGAAGGGCGGCATGTCCCAGCACCTGATCGCCATCGCCGAGCGGCTGGTCGGTGCCTATCGCGGTGGCCTCGGTCTGATGACCGTGCTGGCTTGCATGTTTTTCGCAGCGCTCTCCGGTTCCGGTCCGGCGACCACGGCGGCGATCGGCTCGATCACCGTTCCGGTGATGCAGCGCGAGGGCTATCGCCCGCGTTTTGCCGCTGCGGTCTCGGCCGCCGGCGGCGCCTTGGGCAGCATAATCCCGCCCTCCAACCTCTTGATCATCTTCGCCTTGGTGTCGGACGAGTCGATTCCTCGGCTCTTCCTGGTCGGAATTATCTCCGGCGTCGGGCTCGGCATTCTGCTGCTGATCGCCGCTTACATCGTGGCGGCGCGGGCCGGCTACGGCGGCGGCGGCGAAGGCTTCCGCTCCTGAAGGCCATTTGGGACGGCAAGTGGGCCATCGGTGCGTCGCTGATCGTGCTGGGCGGAATCTATGCCGGGATCTTCACGCCCTCCGAAGCGGCTGCCGCGGCGGTCTTCTACGGCGCCTTCGTCGGCTTCTTCATCTACCGCGGTCTCACCCTGAAGACCGTTCTGGAGGGCCTCGAGTTTACCGCGCTCACCATCGGTACGGTGCTCTTTATCCTGGGCTCGACCAAGGCTTTCGGGCAGTTGGTGACCCTCTACGACATCCCCGAGGGTGTGCTGGCGCTCTTCGCCGGGCTCAAGGAGCATCCCTGGCTGGTCCTGCTGCTGATCGGGATATTCTACATTATAGTCGGCATGTGGCTGGAGTCGGCGCCGCAAATCATCATTTTCACTGCCGTTTTCCTGCTGCTGGTAACTGAACTGGGTGTCGATCCCATTACCTTTGGGATCTTCACCGTCATGACCTGCGAGATCGGCTTCCTGACGCCACCCATCGGGGTCAATCTCTTCGTCGCCGCCAGAATCGCCAACATCTCGATCGAGGAGGTCTCTGTCGGCGTTCTGCCCATGCTCATTCCCTACATGTTGATGATTGTGGCTCTCATCGTCCTGCCGGAGCTGGCCACCTTCCTGCCCGACCTCGTCTATGGAGCCCGCCTGTGAGTTTCGAACCGCCTGCCATTCGCCTGCTCGGCTATGCCGACCGCTTGACCGCGCGTCCGGGCGAGTCCATTGGATTCCACATCGCTTCCCGCCTCGAGGGCGCCTTTCAGGCCCGCTTGGTCCGAGTGATTTGCAGCGATCCCAACCCGGAGGGACCGGGCCTGCAGGAGGAAGAGGTCGCGGCCGATCTGGCCTCCGGCTATCGAGCGGACTGGCAGGAGATGCCGCGCGGTTCCTACATGCAGGTGCCCGGCGCCGAGGCCTTGGGACGGCACGAAAGGCTGACGCTGTCGGCGACGATCTTGCCAACCCTGCCGGGAAAGGGCGAGCAGGCGGTCATGACCTTACGGGCTGCTGACGGTCGACGCTTGGCCTTGAGCCTCGACGAGGATGCTTGCCTGTCTTTGGCGCTCTCGGGCGGCAGTGTTGTGGCTTTGAGAATCGCTGGTCCTCTGCGCGCCAAGCGCTGGCTATCCTGTTCGGCCGAGATCGACTTCGCGATTGGCCGGCTTGCACTCTCCTACGAGGAGCTCGAGAGCCTGGGCGAAGCGGCAAGCGAGGAACTGACCGCGGAGGACCTCGGCAGTGCCTTCGAGATTGCAGCCGTCACGGTCGCTGCGCTGGATAGTCCGGCGCGCGTGGGACTGTTTAACGGCAAGATCGAGGCACCCTGCCTCTCCGCTGGTGAGGAGCTCTTGGCAGCCTGGGATTTCGGTCAGGAGATAGCCAGCTTTCAGACCCCCGACCGCGGCCCCCTCGGCCTGACCGGAGAGCTGGTGAATCGCCCACTGCGCGGCGTGACCGGGGCAAGCTGGGACGGCGAGGAGATGTGCTGGCGGCACCGCCCGGACCACTACGCCGCGGTGCACTTTCACGATAGCGACTTCGGCGATGCCGGCTGGCCCGAGACCCTTCGGTTGACACTGCCGGCAGATCTTCGCAGCGGTCTCTATGCGCTGCGCCTTTCCGGAGAGGGGCAGAAGACTCCATTCCCTTCGTGGTGCCGCCACCGCTGGGGCAGCGCCAGGCCGACCTCTGCGTGATCATTCCGACCTTCACCTCTGTCGTCTATGCCAACTATCGGCGCTACGACTTCGCAGAGGCCACACGGAACCGCGCGGCGGAGTGGGGCGCCTATCCGCACTTTCCGGGCGACTATCCCGAGTACGGACTTTCAACTTACAATCGGCACAGCGACGATTCGGGCATCGCCTTGGCCACACATCTGCGGCCGGTCTTCACCACCAAGCTTGGCTACATGAACCTCTTCGATGCCAAGGGCTCTGGGCTCAGGCACCTGCAGGCCGACACGCATCTTCTGGCCTGGCTGGAGGCCGAGGGTTTTCGCTACGACGTCATCAGCGACCACGATTTGGACGAGGAGGGCGTCGCGGCGCTCGCTGGCTACAAGGCCGTGCTGACTTGCACGCACCCGGAGTACCACACGACGAACACCCTGGATGCGATCCAAGCCTATCGCGACAGCGGCGGCAACCTAGCCTATCTCGGCGGCAATGGCTTCTACTGGAAAATCGGCCGCCATCCCGAGCTCAGCGATGCCATTGAAGTGCACCGCGCCGAGGGCGGCATTCGTGCCTGGGCGGCGGAGCCGGGCGAGTACTATCACATGCTGGACGGAGGCTACGGCGGCCTTTGGCGCCGCAACGGCCGGCCGCCGCAGGCTTTGGCCGGCGTCGGCTTCTCGTCTCAGGGTCTCTTCGAGGGTAAGGGCTACCGGCGCATGCCGGCCTTCTATGACCCGCAATTCGCCTGGCTCTTCGAGGGCGTCGAAGGCGAGGAGATCGGTGTGGAGGGTCTCTGCGGCGGCGGAGCGGCCGGCTTTGAGCTGGACCGGGCCGATGTGGCGCTGGGCACGCATCCTGATGCCGTGGTTTTGGCGCGCTCGGAAGGTCACCCGGAGCATTTCGTCGCCGTGCCCGAGGAGATCCTCTCGCATATCGAAACGATCAGCGGCGAGACGGAGGAGGATCTGATCCGTGCGGAGATCCTCTATTGGGAAACGCCGGCGGGCGGGATCGTCTTTTCCGTCGGCTCTATCACCTTCTGCGGGTCACTCTTCCAAGCCGATGAAAGTCGGAGCGTGGCTAGGATCATGCGCAATCTCGTCCAACGATTCTGCCGCTAGCGGAGGAAGTTCCGATCATTGCGGTCAGATTTAAGTCAATACCCCAGACCTATTTCGATGGCTGCCATGTGTTCGGTTTTGCCAATAATTACAATAGAATTAGGGACAGAGGTTGCTCTTGATATATTGACTGTTTGAAGGTGTCTGCCTAGCTTAATGCTGCGGTGCAGTAAGACACTGCGTACAGTGGAGAAAACGTCTCTCTTGGATCTCTTGGAGTTCAATCAGGAGGCAATGATGACAGATAAACAGGACATCTTTATGGTAAGCCTCCGGTGTGGACCGCCTGTGATCGGTCCTGAGGGTTTGCAAGACTCTCCTTATGACTAGCGATAAGGAGAGATTTGAGGTTCACCGTCTGGAGGAGGTGAACACCGGTCGTCGGCGACGCTGGAGTTTGGCGGAGACGCTTCGGATCGTCGAGGAGAGCTATCAGGGCTACCGTCAGGTCTCGGCGACGGCGCGTCGGCACGAGATCTCGCCTTCGCTGCTTTACTCTTGGCGCAAGGCCTTTGCCGCGGGGTCACGGAGAGACGCTGAGCAGAGGGGTTTCGCCGCAGCGCCGATTGTGCCCGAGGAGATGTACTCTGAGGCGGATAGGGCCGGGGTGGTCGGATGGAGGTGGTGACCGCGCGGGGTCACTGGATCATTGTTGCTGCGGATGTCGATGCCCAGGTGCTGGCGCGGGTGGTCGCGGCCTTGGAGGGGCGATGATCCCGGTTTCCAGCGGCGTGCGTGTGTGGCTTGCGACCGGTGTGAGGGGCATGCGCCGTGGCATGAACAGCCTTGTCGCTGCAGGTCCAGGAAGCCCTGGGGCTTGACCCGCATGGCGGCGATCTTGACGTGTTCCGAGGGCGTCGCGGTGACCTGATCGAGGTTCTCTGGCACGACGGTTTGTGCTTCTCGCTCTATGCCAGGCGTCTGGAGCGGGGCCGTTATCTGGCCCTCGCCGGCCGACGGCGTGGTGGCGATTTCCACTGTCCAGCTGGGCTATCTGCTGGAGGGGATCGACTGGCGCAACCAGCTGCACAGCTGGCGGCCGGAGCGGGCCGGCTGACAGTCGACGGTCTTGCTGTCGGTGCAAGAAAGCCTGTTGCGCACGGGCAGGCTGTGATTGGCTGGTCGCCATGACAAGCGCTCCGCCGGACGACATCGAGGCTCTGCGCGCGGCTCTGGCGGCAGCCGAGGCCAGGGCGGCATGCTTGGCGGCGGAGGCCTCCAGTGCCGAGGCGGTCATCGCCGCGCTTAAGCTGACGATCGAGAAGCTGCGGCACGCGCTCTACGGCCAGCGCTTGGAGCGCAAGGCGCGGCTGATCGATCAACTGGAACTGCAGCTGGAGGAGCTGGCGGCCAATGCCAGCGCGGACGAGCTGGCCGCCGAGCAAGCGGCCGCCAAGACCACCACGGTCCAGGCTTTCACCCGCAAGCGCCCCTCGCGCCAGCCCTTACCTGCGCACCTGCCGCGCGAAGCGCATGGTGATCCCGGCACCCGAGCACTGCCCCTGCTGCGGTTCGGACTAAGCTTAGCAAACTGGGGGAAGACGTCGCCGAGACCTTGGAGGTAGTGCCGCGACAGTGGAAGGTGATTCAACGGTGCGCGAGAAAGTCTCCTGCCGGGCCTGCGAGACGATCTCACAGCCGCCCGCACCCTTTCGCCCCGTACCGCGCGGCTGGGCGGGGCCTGCTGGCGATGATCTTGTTCGAGAAGTATGGTTAGCATCAGCCGTTGAACCGCCAGAGCGAGCGCTATGTGCGCGAGGGTGTGGCGCTCAGCCTCTCCACCCTGGCCGACTAGAGCACATTCATTTTATGAAGTGTCATAGCCTGCTGGTGCGAAATCGTTTGCGCACTCTTGCGGCTCGAACAGACCGATGATGTCGCCCACGGTATTCCAGAGGGTGCTGACGGTTCTTTCGGCCTTTGCGCGGATCAGTGATTTGAGCTTGGCGAAAGCCATCTCGATTGGGTTGAAGTCGGGACTGTAGGGCGGCAGATATGTGAGGGTGGCGCCTGTGGCCTCGATGGCCTGGCGGACGCCGGCGGCCTTGTGCGCCGGCAAGTCATCCATGATCAAGACATCTCCGGGATTGAGGGTCGGCGCCAGCGCTTGCTCGATATAGGCAAGAAAAGCGACACCATTCATGTCATGGCGCCGTCGAGCACGATCGGCGCGGTCATTCCGGTCAGCCGAAGCGCGCCGGTAAAGGTGGTTGTCTTCCAATGCCCGTGGGGGATGCCCGCGCGACAACGCTCGCCCCGCCTGGAACGCCCACGCAGCCGCGCCATCTTCGTCGACAGGCCCGTCTCGTCGATGAAGACCGGCCTGACCGGATCGAAATCGAGTTGGCTGTCAAACCAGGCCTGGCGCTTTCTCAAGACCTCCGGCCGCTCCTGCTCCAATGCGTGCACGGTTTTTTTTGTACGTGAAGCCGCACCCGCGCAGCCAGTTGTTCAGCGCGCCCCGGCCAATCCGGACGTCGCGCTCGTCCGCGAGGCGCGCCACCATCTCATTGAGCGTGATGTCCTTGTCAATCTCAACCAGGCCCACGATGAAGCCTTCATGCCCATCAAGGCTCGACCCGCCGTCGACGACCGGTCGGTCGCGGCTCCACCTCACCGGCTTTGGCCCGCGATATCCAGCGGATCGCGGTCGATGGCGCCACACCGAACCGCGCCGCAGCACCACGCGCCGACAGGCCCGCCTGCGATGCCTTCGAAACACGAACCCGCAGATCGCCACTCAATGCTCGTCCCATCCAAGACCTCCATGTCTGGAGACCTTCAATCAGACTTGCATCATCCCGTCACATTACAATCGATTCAGTGATTGGTGCATCTGCTCTAGGTCGGTGCCTGCGCGATAGTGCTGAAACCGCTCTATGATCCGATCGCCGCCCATGTGCTGGTGGGCGAGCGCCTGCACGGCGACGACACCACGGTGCCGGTACTCGCCAAGGGCAAGACCGCTACCGGCCGCGCCTGGGTCTATGTGCGTGACGACAGGCCGTTTGCTGGCGCCGATCCGCCGGCGGCCCTGTTCTTCTACTCGCGCGACCGCTCGGGTAAGCATCCCGAGCCGCACCTGGCGTACTTCGGCGGGATCCTGCAGGCCGACGCTTATGCTGGCTACAACGGGCTCTATGAGCCGAGCCGGCAACCGCAGCCGCTCGCCGAAGCGCTCTGTTGGGCACATGCGCGCTGCAAGTTCTTCGTCCTGGCCAACATTGCCTCGAAGGCGAAAAGGAGCAAGCAGAGCACGGTCATCTCTCCAATGGCCGTCGAGGCGGTCAAACGCATCGATGCTCTGTTCGACATAGAGCGGGAGAGCAACGGCCTGAGCGCCGAGGCGCCGCGCTGGAAGCCTGGCTGCGCCGAGAACGCGCGCGGCTGTCACGCCATGCCCCGCTGGCCAAGGCCATGGACTATCTCCTCAAGCGTTGGCCGGACTTCACCCGCTTTCTCGAGGACGGCCGCATCTGCCTGACCAACAACGCCGCCGAACGGGCCCTGCGCGCCATCGCGCTGGGCCGCAAGGCCTGGCTGTTCGCCGGTTCCGATCGAGGCGGACAAAGGGCCGCTCTCATGTACGGCCTCATCGTCACCGCCAAGATGAACGATGTCGACCCGCAAGCCTGGCTCGCCGAAGTCCTCGACCGCATCGCCAGCAATCCGTTCCGGCGGCTCGAGAAATTGCCACCCTGGAACTGGACAAAAGCTCAGGCCGCCGAAACTCTGGCCGCTTGACGCTCCACACCGCACTCGGGCTCCAAATCAACCTCCACCGCGGCGCTCGCCGGATGGTTACCTCTGATGCAGACAGCGGGAAATGTAACGGCCGCCGCGGCACTCCTGGGAATCAGCAGGGCTACTTTGCATCGGAAGATGCGGCGACTTGGACTGGGTTCGAAAGGTCATTCATAGGAAAGCGGCTCGCACGAACGGCTCTTGCTCCGGGCGTGAACGTACTCTATGCGCAAAATTTTCAAGAAAGATCCGCTAATGTTTGATTGGATTTGAGGTCCTCCTGCCCTGTACGGCATCGTCATTGGCTGCCGAAGCAACGGTCAAAATGTGGCTGCCGAAAGCATCGTCCTCGCCATCAAGCAGCCGGGGCAGTTGTTCGCGGAAATCATCGCGACTGCACCTATTCACTCACGTCGTCTTCCCAAGAGAGCCAGTGCCGTTTGGCTTCGTCCTCCATACCCTCTTTATAGAGGATGATGTAGGCCTTCTCGAAGAGCGAGACCAACATGCGAAAGAGGATGTCGCGGCGTTCGCGTTGCTCTTCGGTGAAGGCCGCATGGTCGACGCTGTTGCGGAAGAGCAGGAGATCGGCGTTGGAGAGCGCCAGTCGCAGAAAGTTGTCGTACTCCTCCGAAAACTGGCGGTGGGTTTCGCTGATACCATCGGCCCGCTGACGACGCTGCTCGTGCACGAAAACATAGATCGCCGCCGGTAAGCCCAGGATTTTTACCAGATAGCTCAAAATCTCCAAGGGAATGTCCCGTTTGATGTTGAAACTCGTCTGAGTGCCGCTGCTTGATGTGAGGTTATGCGGCGTCCTTGATCTGGTCAGGCAGGTGCTTTTGGCGTTGCTCGATGAGAGCCTGCTTGAGAATGGGCAGTTGCTTGTAAGCCTCGATGCGCCGGCAGCCCTTCTTGGCTTCGAACATGCCCGCCGCGGTCCAGCGTAGGGCCATCTTGGCATCTCGCCAGGGCTTCACGTTTCGGCAGACCTGCCGGATGACGCTGCTCATGGGCTCGATGATATTGGTGCTGGCGAGCGAGCGGCGTAATTCAAGCGGCAAGCCGCGCCTGACCACTGTCAGGATTTCGTCGAGACCTTCGAGGATCGATCGGGACACATCCGGTGCTTCCTGCTCGAAGCGCCGCGCCAGATTACGCATCGGGCGTTCGGCCTTGTCGGCATCGTCCAGCTCCCAGGCCTGCTTCAAGGCGCGTCGCACGGCGGCAGGGTACTTGGGCGCAAGCCGGTCGGCGATGTTGCGTGCCTTGTGGATTTGGCAGCGCTGGATGGGGATATCCGCGCCGAAGGTCCGCCGCAGAGCTTTACCGAGAGCCTTGGTACCATCCACGATGAAGAGGTAGCAGCCTGTGGGGTCGAGCCCGCGCTTGATCGGATTGTCGAGCAAGGCCTGTAGGGTTGCGGCGTTCTCCGTGGCCTCGTCAATGACGCCCAAGGGGTGTTTTTGCCCGGAAACCTCAATGCCGACAGCCCCGATCACCAGCAGATGGTCGTCCAGATGTAGCCCGTCGATCTGGATCGCAACGAGGTCCAGTTCCGATGGATCGGACCCCATCCACTCTTCGAATGTGGCCTGCGTCAGCGCCTTGAACCGTCGCGAGAACGCAGAGTTGGGCAGGCCGCTGCCCGCGTCCGCCGGAACGCCGGCCTCGGGCAGCCGAACGGCGCGGCAAAACTTGCGCGGGGCCACATTCATCACCATCAGGTTCATGGCCCACCGGTCGAGAAACCCTGTGGCCGAAATCTCTTCCCAACGCGGCAAGGGCATTGCCTTGCCCGTGCCCTGGCTGCGCACCCGAGGGCGATCCACGGCGCTCTTGCCGCCGTGAAAGCCAACCTGCGCTTCCGAATGGCCCCAACGCTAGCCGAGCTTCTCAAGTGAATGCTCGTAGCGCTCACCGGCAAGCCCGTGTCACGTCCTCGTTCAGCAGTCGGGTCAGGCTTTCCATGCCTGCCCTCAGACAGCATTGCTCGAAGCTCTCCCTCACAGCTTCAAACGCTTCATCGACAAGCGAAGGCGCAGTCGGCGCTGTGGCCAGGGCAAGGGGGGATGTGGTCGTCGTCTTCATGGTGTTGCTTCCTTCCTTGGTTCAAGCACACCGAGCCCAAGGCTCAGCGGAAGCAACGCCACACTAATTCAAAGGTTCAACATCAAACGGGACATTCCCAAATCTCAAAATCAGAATAATCTCCAGGACCAACGTCGCAATCTGCGCGTGGGGTCGGACTGACTCGAAGTCTAATCCGACTGCTGCGGAACGGGCGAGATTCTCGAAGGTCGATAAGAGAGCCAGGGGGTAGGCTAGCGGGTCGGCTCCTTTGATCGGCCAGAAGCCGAGGCAGTCTCATTATAAATTCGCTCACGGAAGCGCATAAACAACACTCAGATTTAGTGTTTTTTATCCAAAGTTCCCGCTATTCAGTAGAACTATACCGGTAGTGTACACGCAAAGCTAATATGTTTCAGTTGAGCGAAGCAGAAAGGTGACACCTGCGCTATCGGATAGCGGCAAAGTGGTGTGATTTAGGGCTGGATTGTGATGAGCGCGCGCTCAATCGCATCGAGGTTTTAACCGGGATCGCCCACGTAGCGCCCGATCACGACGTTCATCCAAAGCGCCCTCACGAATATTGCCTTGGTCGCTGCTGGGATGCAATCAGATTGGGAAACGGCCCAGAACGGCCAGGACAACGGGCCGCTGTCGGAAACCCACGGGCCAGTGCCAATTTCGTAGCTGCGCGTGAAGTCGGATAGCGTTGGCTCACGCTGGTGTCGGCCGTGGTCGCAAGTCGATCCGATCCAGTGATTTAAGCGAACAGGTCGCGCGGGAGCGCGACCTCGGCCAATTGGAAGGTGACGCAGCGTCCGTGCGACTTTTGCCCCAATTTTCACCAGCTTCTCGCGCAGCGTCGTCAGCGACCAATTGCTCACTGGGTCTGGCAAAGCTAGCGTGCGCATGAAGTTGCCCAGGTTGTAGGCCAGTGCATGAAGCTGAAGCCGAGCCGCGTTGGCCTTGAAGCGTCGGCAGGATAGTCGCGTCCAACGGATCGCGTTCTTGCCCTCCCTGATGTGTTGTTCCGCCGTGCCACGCTGGTTGTAGAAGGCGACGATCCGCTCGGCGGGCCGGGACAGATTGGTGACGACGAACCCGACGCGGGGATACAACTCGCCCGGATGCCATTCCACTTTCGCCACCACGCGCCGCGCCTGGGTCCAGCTTCCAGCCCGATAGCTGAAGCTGGCGAAGTAGCGACGGACTTCCATCGGGGGCCGTCCCCTCGGGCGCCGTAGCAGGTGGGCGACGTATCCCTGGAGCACGCTGTTGGCGGGAAGCCGGATGGCGTAGCCGAAGCCCTCGGCCTCCAGATACTCGTAGATGTCCGGTGAGGCGAAGGCGGCATCGCCCCGAAAGTATCGCCGCAGCTTGCGCTCGCGATAACGCGCCACGACCGGGTCCAGCACCGCGCGCCAGCCATCGGCGCTGTGCACGTTGCCGGGTCGCAAGGCGCAGCGCTCCAGATCGCCGAGCTGGTTGAAGACAAAAAGCGGGTGATAGCAGGTGCAGCCGAAGTGGCCGTTGTAGGCCGTGCCTTCCTGTTCGCCGTGGGTGGGGCTGACCGAACTGTCCATGTCCAGGATGATCAGCTTCGGCGGTTTGCGACGATGAACGCGGTCGATCCACAGCCCGGACAGAGCGCTGAGTGCGGTGAGATTGACGTCACCCGTCAGCCATTGCGTCTCGAAACGGCCCATCTGGCTCGATGAGGCCGCACCCCGATCCGTCGCCTTGCCGCCGACAATCCAACGCATCGCTGGATCGCGAGAAAGCCGTTCGGCGTCGTTGACATCCTCGTACCCGGCCAAACGCCCGAACACCGCTTGCCGAAGCATCCCGACGACAGCGTGCCAGCCGTTCTTGCCGCGACGACCGTCTCGCAGCGCCCCGGCCGCCATCTCTGTCAGGCCAAGCGCGTCGTCCAGTTCCCGATACGCGAGCAAGCCGCCGTCCGACGTTACCTTCGATCCATGGAACTCCAGCTTCACGCGGCGGTCGAAATCCACGCGAAGCAGCCCGTTCTTGGATTCACCCATCGGATGCACCATGAAAACCTCGCTTCAATCGACACAACACCATGATATGTAACCATGAATCAGCACCGTGGATGGCGCAACCTCAACCCCACCTGGGCAATGCGGGTTTAAGCCAAGGCGTCTCGGGGCGAATGACGGCAGGCGGTGCTGCATTGTGTTGAGGCTGAGTCGCCGGCAGGTTCACAGGCTGCTCAAGCGATTTCGTGAGGATGGCGTGGCGGCGATCCGTCATGAGGCCCGCGGAAAGCCACCGAACAACAAGATCCATGCCGCCGAGCGCGACTATGCCCTGACGTTGGTTCGGGAGAACTATGCCGACTTCGGTCCGACCTTGGCAGCCGAGACGCTCGCGGAGCGCCACGGTGTCAGGGTCTCGCGAGAGAGCTTGCGACAGTGGATGTCGGAAGCCGGGATCTGGCTGTCACGCAAGTAGCGACGAAGCTTTCATCGGCCCTGCCGTCGCCGGGAATGCCTTGGTGAATGGGTGCAGATCGACGGCAGCGAGCACCACTGGTTCGAGGATCGTGGCCCCTCTTGTAGCTTGCTCATCTTCATCGATGACGCCAGCGGCAGCCTGATGGCGCTACGTTTCGTACCCACGGAGAGCACCTTCGCCGATTTCGAAGTGCTGGAGGGATCTGCAGGATCATGGCCGCCCTGTCGCATTTTACTCTGACAAGCACTCGGTTTTCCGTGTCGCCAAGCAAGACGCCAAGGCCGTGGCCGGCATGACTCGGTTCGGCCGCGCTCTGGGCGCGCTGAACATCGAGACCCTCTGTGCCAACTCCAGCCAAGCCAAGGACCGGGTGGAACGCGCAAACCGAACCCTGCAGGACCGCTTGGTAAAGGAACCGAGGCTGGCCGGGATCGGTGACATCGAGGTCGCTTGACTTAGCGCAAATCCCCCGATTAAGCTATTTATTGATTGACCAAGTTAACGAACGCCGTTTGGGGAAACGCAACGAACGCACGCTAGGTCGCGGCCCGTCTAAGGGCGGTGTCGGACTCGGCCAGGAAGAGCGTGCGCGTTGTCTTGTTGCACCTGCGCGGCATAACCAGGGAGGATGTGCATGTTCGCAGTACCGAAGAATCCAGTCTACAAGACTGTTTCGCGTCGTCGATTCTTGGAATTGGGCGGCGGGGTGGCGACCGCGATGGGAGCCGGCTCGCTGGCGGTCGGCATGAACTCCATGATCACCAGAACGCCTGTCATGGCGCAGTCATCCGAAGAGGCCAAATGGAAGCAGTACGCTGGTTCGAAGCTGGTCTTCATGTCGGAGAACACGCCACCCTCCTTCGCCATCCGCGACAACCTCAAGACCTTCTACGATCTGACCGGGATCGAGGTGGAGATCCTGACCGATCACCTGCCGGTGGTTCAGCAAAAGGTCGGTATCGACCTGCGTGGCGGCAATGCCGACTTCCAGCTGAACTATGTGCAGGACAAGCCGATCGGCTCGCCCTTCGCGGACTTCTACGAAGATCTGCTGAAGTATACCAACGACGACACCCTGCCGCTGGATCCCGAGGGCTATAACGAAGACGTCTGGTTCGAGAATTTCCTGCGCGCCTGCGGCGTTTACTATGAGCCGGGACGGATCGTCGCCTTTCCCTATGACTGTGCGGTCGCCTGTACCTTCTATCGCCAGGACCTCTTCGAGAAGCTGAGCAAGGACTTCGAGGCCGAATACGGCTATACGATGGAGTTCACCATCGATACCACCTGGCAAAACGTCTATGACTTCGCCGCCTTCTTCAAGAAGATGCGCGAGGCCGGCCACAAGGACATCCCCTACGGCTATGCGCAGCACCAGGGCTCTTTCGCTTGGACCACGCAGCTCGACATTCAACGCATGCTCTTCTCGCACGGGCAGTGGACCGAGTTCGAGATCGACGACAAGCTCGGCTCCAAGAACCCCGGCCCGACTAACTGGGGCGACGAGCAATCGGTGCTGATCATGCAGAAGTACAAGGAGCAGGCGGAGGTCAGCCATCCGGACAATCTGGCCAACGGCACCCTGGAGCTGAACTCGGTCTATCAGGCCGGCGACATTGCCATGCAAGTTCAGTACCACGAGTTCGCGGCCTCCATCGAGGACCCGAATACCTCCAAAGCGGCCGGCGGCAAAACTGCCTATGCGCCCTGCCCCAAAGGTGCCAAGGACTGGATCACCACCGGTCTGGAGCCGGTCAACGGCACCAACTGCGGTATCGGCGGCATCGGCATCAACGCGGCCGCTTCCGAGGATCTTAAGCGGGCTGCCTTCATCTTTGCCAGCTGGGCGACCTCCAAGGGCACACAGCTGGATGTTCTGAAGAAGCTGGGTGGAACCCCGACCCGCAAGTCAGTGCTGGAGGTGCCGGAGGTGAAGGCGGCGGAAACCCGCCCGACCAGCATGCCGAACGCGCTGACCTTCCATGCCGTCTACGACGTCGGCATTCGCGATCCCAACTTCGTCTTGGGACCGAAGATTCCGGAAGCCAACGAGTACCACAACATCGTGCTGACCGAGGTGCAGCGCTGTGTTACCGGCGAGAACTCGCCGGCAGAGGCTTGCGAGGAAATTCGCTGGCAGGTCGACGATATGAACGGCATCTAAGCTCGCTGGGTAGTACGGGCGTGAGTGACCCAAAGAGTTCGGTATCGCGTCCGGCACGCTCCGGTGATGAAGCCTTCCAAAGCGGGATCGGCTTCACGCCGGAGGGTGCGCGTACCCTGACTTACGAGGCCGCGGATCTCAATCCCGAGACCTCTCGGCGCTATTACCTTTACCTCATGCTGCCGGCCATCATCGTCTTGGCCTGCATCACCATCTACCCCTTCTTCTGGCTGATCTACATGAGTCTGCACAGCGTCGACATCGGCGGGGCAGGGGACGTGTGGAACGAGTTCAAGAATTGGACCCGCCTCACCCGAGACCGCAAGTTTCAGGACGGCTGGATCCTGTTGCTGCACTATTCGGCGCTCTGCATGGCCTTCGAGGTGGGCATCGGCGTGCTTTTGGCCGTGGTCTTGAACAACAGCCGCTTCGAGAATGTCCTGGTGACGGTGTTCCTGATGCCGATGATGGTGGCACCGGTGGTCGCCGGTCTGGTCTGGTACTACCTCTATAACTCCACCTTCGGCTGGTATCACTGGCTGCTGCAAAGCGCCGGAATTCTCGGCGAGACCTCGATCCTTGGCGATCGCGGGACCGCCATGTGGGGCATCGTGATTGTCGACATCTGGCAATGGACGCCCTTGATCGCGCTGATCACCCTGGCCGGGCTGAAACGCGTGCCGCGCGACCAGATGGAGGCCAATATGGTGGACGGCGCCGGGGAGGTGCGGAACTTCGTCCAGGTGACCTTGCCGAACCTCTATCCCTTCCTCTTGATCGCGATCCTGCTGCGCTTCATGGATAACTTCCGCTTCATCGACGCGATCTTGGTGCTGACCGGGGGCGGGCCTGCCAACTCGACGAAGATCCTGCCGACCTATCTTTTCGACGTCTCCTTCCAGTTCTTCAAACTGGGACGCGGAGCGGCCATTGCGCTGACCCTGCTGATCGTGACCATCATTTTGGGCTTGATCCTGGTCAAGGTCTTCGACGCTCCCACGAAGAAGACACAAGGCGAGGAAGGCTAGGTCATGGCATCAAGCGATATCGTCCGCTACCGCTCGCCGCTGCGCCGCGCGCTCTCGATCGCCACGGTGATCTTTCTGGCGATCTATCTGATCTGGACCATCCTGCCGCTCTTCGTGATGTTCATCTCCTCCTGCAAGGACCTGCTGGCGGCCTTCACTCTGCCGGAGGTGGGTGCCTGGCTGGATATCGGCGTCTTTTTCGACTTCGAACCTACGGTGAAGCACTACGTCGAACTCTTCACAGTCAACAATTTCAGCGCCTATCTGGTGAACTCGATCGTCGCCTCGGGCGGCTCGGCAGTTGTTTCCGTGGTGCTGGGGTCGATGGCGGCCTATGCCCTCTCGCGGGTCGAGTTCCGCGGCAAGAAGGACCTCTTTTTCTGGATCATCTCCACCCGTATGGCGCCGGTGGTGGCCGTGATGGTGCCACTCTATGCCATCTTCCGCGGCGCCGGACTGGTCGGGACCCTGCCGGGTCTGATCCTAGCCTACACGACCTTCAACCTGCCTTTTGCAATCTGGATGCTGAAGGGCTTTTTCGACAATGTGCCTTACGCCATCGAAGAGGCCTCCATGTGCGACGGCAGCACCCGCTTCCAGGCTTTCCTGGCCATCCTGCCGCTGGTGGCCCCGGGCGTGGGTGCCTTCCTCGTACTCTGCGTGCTCTTCGCCTGGAATGACTTTCTCTTCGCCTCGATCATCGGTTCGGGCGGGGCCAAGACCCTGCCGCCGGCGACCCGCGAATTGGTGCAGCCGCAGAACATTCAATGGGGTAAGATCATGGCGGCCGGTGTGGTCACGACCTTGCCGATGATGTTTCTGGGTCTTTTGATCCGCCGCTATCTGGTTGCCGGCCTGACCATGGGCGCGGTGCGCGAATAGATCGAGGAGAGGGCATGGCATCGGTTACCATCACCAACGTTTGGAAGTACTACGGCAAGACCGCCGCCGTGCGTGATCTAAACTTGGTCTGTGAGGATGGTGAGTTCCTCTGCGTGCTGGGGCCCTCGGGCTGCGGCAAGAGCTCGACTTTGCGGATGCTGGCCGGGCTCGAGCACATCTCCGCCGGGGACATTCTGTTCGGCGATCGGCGGATCAACGAGATCCCGCCCAAAGACCGCAACATCGCCATGGTCTTCGAGAACTATGCGCTCTACCCGCACAAGACCGTCTACGACAACATCGCCAACTCTCTGCGCCTGCGCCACATGGACAAGGTTACCATCGATCAGAAGGTGAAGAAAGCATCTCATATGCTTGATATAGAAGAACTTTTAAATCGCCGACCGGGCGAGCTTTCGGGCGGCCAGAAACAGCGTACCGCGATTGGCCGGGCGATCGTGCGCGAGCCGGAGCTGTTCCTCTTCGATGAACCCATCGCGCATCTGGACGCCAAGCTGCGCGCACGCATGCGCGTCGAACTGAAGCTGATGCAGCGCGAACTGGGAACCACGATGGTCTATGTGACCCATGACCAGCTCGAGGCGCTCTCAATGGCTGATCGCGTTGCCGTCATGCACGAAGGCGTGTTGCAACAGTTCGGCCCGCCGCAGGAGGTCTATCACAAGCCCGCCAACCAATGGGTTGCGGGCTTCGTCGGCGAGCCGCCGACGAATTTTCTGGACTGCGAAGTGGTGGAGGAGGGCGGTGAGCTCTGCGTCCGGCATGCCAGTTTCTGCACGGCCTTGCTGCCCGAACAGGCAGCCATCATTCGCGCCGCCGGCAGCGTCAAGGCCGTCACCTTGGGCATACGACCGGATGAAATTGCCATCGATGCCGAAACAGGAAAGCGGGCTTTCGTCGGTGAGGTCAAACTCACTGAGCCGCTCGGCGGCGATCTTCTGGTTGACGTGGCGCTCGAAGGCTCGAAACTCTTGGTAAAGGCCAAGCCAAGCTATCACGGTGTTAGTGTCGATACTTGTTATCTGACCTTCGACCGGGAACGCTGGCATCTCTTCTCCAAGGAGAACGGCCAAGCCTACTTTTAGCCGGTCCGTTTGGACGGTCAGCAAACCACCGCGGCGGCCAACGCGCCGCAATAAGCAAGGGAGGAGTTTATGCAGTTAAGTCGAGACGAACTGAGAGCTGCCTATCAACGCATGTGCGTGATTCGAAATTTCGAGGATACGCTGCATGAGGAATTCTCCGCCGGTAACATCCCTGGCTTCGTGCATCTCTATGCCGGGGAGGAGGCCTCTGGCGTGGGCGTGTGCATGCATCTGGATGACCGCGATGCCATCGCTTCGACCCACCGCGGCCATGGACACTGCATCGCCAAGGGCTGCGATCCCAAGGCCATGATGCTTGAGATCTACGGCAAGAAGGACGGTCTTTGCGGCGGCAAGGGCGGCTCCATGCACATCGCCGACCTCTCCAAGGGAATGATGGGTGCCAATGGCATCGTCGGCGGCGGTCCGCCGTTGATCTGCGGTGCCGCGCTCTCGGCCAAGACCTTGAAGACCGGCGGTGTGGCCATCGCCTTCGTCGGTGACGGTGCCTCCAATCAAGGAACCACCTTCGAGAGCTACAATCTGGCAAAAGTCTGGAACCTACCGGCGGTCTTCATCGTCGAGGACAACGGCTATGCCGAATCGACCGGTAGTGCCTGGTCGGTCGGCGGCAGCCAGGTCGATCGCGCCAAGGGCTTCGGCATGCCGGCCCAGCAGGTCGATGGCCACGACTTCTTCGCCGTCTGGGAGGCCGCACGTCAGGCCATCGAGCACGCCCGTGCCGGCAATGGTCCCAGCCTGCTGCATGTCAGGCTGAACCGCTACTACGGACACTTCGAGGGCGATGCCGTCACCTATAAGGGGCCGGGCGAGGTCGAGAAGGTGAAGGCGGAGAAAGATGCCTTGAAGATGTTCAAACAACGGGTCACCGAGACCAAGCTGCTGGAGCCGGACGAGCTGGAAGCGATCGAGGCCGAAGCCGCTGCCACGATTGTCGACTGCCTAGTGACCGCCAAGGCCGGCGAAATGCCGGGCGAAGCCGATCTCATGACCGACGTCTACGTCGACTACAAGTTCTAAGGGGGCTGAAACCATGCCTATGAAAAGCTTTCGCCAAGCCATCAACGAGGCGCTGCGTCAGGAGATGGAGCGCGACGAGCGCGTGATCCTGATGGGCGAAGATGTCGCCGGCGGCCTGGGGGCGCCGGGCGAGGACGATGCCTGGGGCGGTCCCTTGGGCGTGACCAAGGGATTGATGCCAATCTTCGGGCGCGACCGCGTCCTGGATACGCCGATTACCGAGAGTGCCTTCGTCGGCTGTGCGGCTGGTGCCGCGGCCACGGGCCTGCGCCCGGTTGCAGAGCTGATGTTCGTCGACTTCATGGGGGTCTGTTTCGATCAGATCTTCAATCAGGCGGCCAAGTTTCGCTACATGTTCGGCGGCAAGGCGGTGACGCCGCTGACGATCCGCACCATGTACGGGGCCGGCTTCCGCGCCGCCTCGCAGCACAGCCAGTGCCTCTACCCGCTCTTCACCCACATCCCCGGACTGAAGGTGGCGGTGCCGTCCAATGCCTACGAGGCCAAAGGTTTACTGGCTCAGGCCATCCGTGACGACGACCCGGTCATGTTCTTCGAGCACAAGGTCATGTACGATGACGAGGCCGACGTGCCGGACGAGGCCTATACGATCCCCTTCGGTGAGGCCAATGTCACCCGCGAGGGCGACGACGTCACCATGATCGCCTTCGGTCGCATGGTGAACTTCGCCAACGAGGCAGCCGACAATCTCTCCAAGGCTGGCATCAGCTGCACCGTGGTCGACCCGCGAACCACCTCGCCGTTGGATAAGGAAACCATCCTAGAGACCGCGTCCGAGACCGGCCGCGTGGTGGTGATCGACGAGGCGCACCCGCGCTGCAACATGGCGACCGACCTCTCGGCCTTGATCTGCGAGAACTGCTTCAGTGATCTGAGGGCGCCGATCAAGCAGGTGACCGGACTGCATGCACCGGTACCCTTCTCGCCAGCGCTGGAGGACCTCTATGTGCCGGGCATCCCGCGCATCGAGGCGGCGGTGCGCGAGGTGATGGGCAAAGGTCACTAGCAGGACCGAGCCGGGGCGGCGCTGGTGGCGCCGCGCCCCGCTTGGCTTCGAATGAGACGTTGGCGGGGCTCAGCAGCCGGCCGTCGACCCTGACAGGAAAGAGGAGGCGTCCATGAGCGACATCCGTCCCATCGTCATGCCCAAGTGGGGCCTGGCAATGATCGAAGGCACCGTGGTCGAGTGGCAAGCGGAGGTCGGTGCGGAGCTGGCAGCCGGCCAAGACATCATGGAGATCGAAACCTCGAAGATCACCAATGTCTTCGAAAGTCCAGTCGAGGGGCCCTTGCGCCAAATCGTGGTTGCCGGCGGTGAAACCGTGCCGGTCGGCGCCCTGCTTGGGGTCTGCGCACCGGTCTCGGTCAGCGACGAAGAGGTCGCTGCCTACGTCAAGGATTTCGTCGACAACTTCGACTGGGATGCGGCCGCCGGCACCGCCGGCCCCTCACCGGAAACCATCGAGGTCGCCGGCAAGCGCACGCGTTTCCTGAAGCAAGGCGACGCCGAGGGGACGCCCTTCCTCTTGATCCACGGTTTCGGCGGCGACTGCTTGGGCTGGCTCTTCAATCAGGAGGCCTTGGCCGAGAACCACAGCACCTACGCGCTCGATTTGCCGGGGCACGGAGGTTCCAGCAAGAACGTGGGCGACGGCAGTCTCTCGGTCTTGGTCCAGGCCGTCGTCGATTTTCTGGACGAGCGCGGCATCGACAAGGCGCATCTTGTCGGCCACTCGATGGGTGGGGCGATCTCGTTGGCGCTGGCCTTGGAGCACCCGGGCCGTGTGGCCTCGGCCAGCCTCTTGGCACCGGCCGGTCTGGGGTCGGAGATCAACATGACCTTCATCAACGGCTTCATCGATCAGAAGCGGGCGAAGAAGCTGCGCGGCGTCTTGGAGCTGCTGGTCGCAGATCCCGGCATGATCACCAACGACATGGTCGAGGAGGTGATCAAGTTCAAACGCCTGGACGGTGCGGTCGAAGCCTTGTCCAGCCTGCGCGACGGGCTGTTTCCCGGCGGATCGCAAGCGCCCCTCGATGCGGGCAAGCTCGCCGGCCTCTCGGTTCCCGTGCAGGCGCTCTGGGGCGAGGGCGACCAGATCCTATCGGCCAGCCAAGCCGAGGCCTTGCCGGACAGCGTCAAGGTCACCCGTTACGCCGACACCGGCCATCTGCCGCATATGGAAAAGGCGAGCGACGTCAACGCGGCGATCCTGGCATTCGTGTCCTAGAGCAGATCCACCAATCACTGAATCGATTGTGATGTGACGGGATGATGCATGTCTGATTGAAGGTCTCCAGACATGGAGGTCCTGGATGGGACGAACATTGAGTGGCGATCTGCGGGTTCGTGTTTTGAAGGCATCACAGGCGGGCCTGTCGACGAAGATGGCGCGGCTGCGTGGGCGTTCCAGGCGGGGCGAGCGCTGTCGCGCGGGTATCCCCCCCACGGGCATTGGAAGATAACCACCTTTACCGGCGGGCTTCGGCTGACCGGAATGACCGCGCCGATGGTGCTCGACGGCGCCATGAATGGCGTCGCTTTTCTTGCCTGTATCGAGCAAGCGCTGGCGCCGACCCTCAATCCCGGAGATGTCTTGATCATGGATGACTTGCCGGCGCACAAGGCCGCCGGCGTCCGCCAGGCCATCGAGGCCACAGGCGCCACCCTCAATTATCTGCCGCCCTATAGTCCCGACTTCAACCCAATCGAGATGGCATTCGCCAAGCTCAAATCACTGATCCGCGCAAAGGCCGAAAGAAGCGTCAGCACCCTCTGGAATACCGTGGGCGACATCATCGGTCTGTTCGAGCCGCACGAGTGTGCAAATTATTTCGCCGCAGCAGGCTATGACCCTTCATAAAATGGATGTGCTCTAGACTTGGACGTCATCCACCAGGAGCGCTATGCCGGCGTGGCACTGGGTCGTGCCGCGACGCCGCAAGAGGTCGCCGCCGCGATTCTCTATCTGGCCGGCCCAGCCTCGGGCTATACTACCGGCATCGCCCTACCGGTCGCCGGGGGGCTGTCTTTCGGGATTTAGCCTCGCTTGGCTCGCGGGAAGGACCGCCCTTTGCGGACATTGTTTCTCTCCTTTTGGCCCTCCCCCTATTCGCCTGCGCCGTCCTGGCGCAGGAGGCACAACCCAGCGCGCTGGCAAAGGTCGGCGTCCATTCCGATCGCTTTGCCACCATCGCCGGCGGTTGGTGGCTGGAGCGTCGCTGCGCTTTCCTGGAGGAAGCAGATGCCCGTGCCTTCGAAACTCTGGTCGCCCAGATGAACAAAGCCATGCGGTAAGCCTATGGAGCCGATTGGACCAGGCGTCTCCGGCGCGCCGCCTAGAAGGCTTCGGACCCACTCGCCTGCCAGGAAATGGCTCGCGCCATGGTCGAGGCGAGCAGCGAGATGGTGGTCGCATTGAACCGCGATCTGGGCGGCCCGGCCTACAACCCCGAAACATCCTATCAGCTCTATCTCGAGCAACGCCTGTCCGGCATTGCAGCCGCAGTCGGTCTGGCCGAACGCTGCCGCTACGGCCCGGCAGACAGCCGCCTGGAGTTCGTGACGCTGTTCCAGCGTATGGCCAAGCAGCTGGCAGAGACCTGGCGGTGCCCGACCCTGCCCGGCCGGCTTGAGGCGATCAGAGACAGGATCGCACGCGGCCAGGCCCCCGCCTGCAGCGACCGCAACCAGGCCGCTGTCCTGACGGCGCTGCAGGACGCACGCTCCCTTGGCGTAGAATTGGGTCTTCGGTCGGTGGAAAGCGGGCTGGTCGACTGAACCGGTGTCCTCCATCGGATGGCTCGCACTGGCTTCATTTTGCTGCGCCTTCGAGGCAGCGCTTGTGCGTCCGCCCAGATGTGATCTACGGCGGTAGCAGATCCGACACCTTGATGGGCGATTCCAGCGGCAATCTGATCACTTGGGTATCGGGAAATGGCTTGCTCTTCGGTGGCAACGAGACGACCTCGCGGTCTTCGGCGGCAGCGACGCCGATACTTGCCTCTTCAGTAGCGATGGCGATGATCGGATCTACGTCTACGATAGCAGCGACACCAGCCTGATCGGTCACTCGAGCCATGATCTGATCGGAGGCGGAAGCGGCAATAGCGAGGCGCGCTTTGCTGGCGGCGAACAGCTCCAGGTGGACCACGATGGGGACGGCGCCACCGATATCTCCATCTTGGTCGGGGGTCCCACCGCCGCAAATCCGCTCACCGGCACAGACTTCCTCTGGCTTCCCTAACAATTCTATCGGTTCACCGCTTAGGACAGGCTACCGCTGGGGAATGGCCACTCTCTGAAGACGGCGGGCGGCTATCGGACACACCACGCACAGTGAGTGCTTCCTCCGCATTGTCGTCCTACGGCTTGACCGGAGGATCACTATCCGCTCCGGGCAGGCGGCATCCAGTCCTCCGATCAAGCCGTAGGACGACAATGGAGGGGTCAGATGCGTTGGGTACCCGGCGCAGCAACCTCTGGGCCGAATGGCTTGGGTAAGCGTACCCTGCTCTCTTCAAGAAGCGTGCATCAGCCGCCAAGCCGTACGGTTTCTTCACTCCCTGGATGGTCCACAAAGCGCTCTCGATCAGCGACACCCTACGGCCGATCCCTTTGGTCGAGTCTGCGCGCTTCTGCGCGACCCCCCGTTCAGGTGCTTGACAGCGCGCGCGCTTCTGAGAGGATAGCGCGAACGATATGGGAGGGCAGAGACGGGAAACGCATGCCAAAGGCGATCCGGCTCTACGTGCATGGCGTCGACCGCTTCAATCGGGTCGTCGGCAGGCTGGTCATGTACCTGATTTTCGCCATGGGCGGAGTCCTGCTCTATTCGGCGCTATCGCGCTCGCTCTTCAACGCGCCGCTGATTTGGGTGGTCGAGGTTGCACAGTTCATGCTGGCGGGCTACTACCTTCTGGGCGGTAGCTACTCCATGCAGATGGGCTCGCACGTCCGCATGGACCTGCTCTACAGCCGCTGGCAACCGAAGACCCGGGCCGGCATGGACGTCTTCACCATCTTGTTTCTGATCTTCTATCTGATCATGCTGCTCCTCGGCGGCCTCAGCAGCACGCAGTATGCCCTGGAGTACGGACAAACCAACTACTCCTCCTGGGCACCGCCCCTGGCGCCGATCAAGATCATCATGACCTCCGGCATCTTCATGATGCTGCTGCAAGCTATCTCCATGTTCTTCAAGGACTTGGCCAAGGCGCGCGGGCAGGAGCTCTAGGATGAGCTACGACCTGATCGCCATCCTCATGTTCTCGACCATGATGCTGATGCTGCTGACCGGGCAGCGGGTGTTCGGCGCCATCGGCTTCGTGGCAGCGGCGGCCTCCTTGCTGCTGTGGGGCGACGGCGGCTTCGAGATGCCCTTCAATGCCTCCTTCGTGCTGTTCAACTGGTATCCGATGCTGACCCTGCCGCTCTTCATCTACATGGGTTACGTGCTGTCGGAATCGGGCATCGCCAGCGATCTCTACCGTATGTTCCACGTTTGGATGGGACCGATGCCGGGCGGCTTGGCGGTCGGCACCATTGGCCTGATGGTCGCGGTCTCGGCGATGAACGGCCTCTCGGTCGCCGGCATGGCGATCGGCGCCTCCATCGCCCTGCCGGAACTGTTGCGCCGCGGCTACGACAAGATCATGGTGACCGGCGTGGTACAGGCCGGCAGCACCTTGGGCATCCTGGTGCCGCCCAGCGTGGTGCTGGTGCTCTATGGCATGATCGCACGCCAACCGGTCGGCAAGCTCTGGCTCGCCGGCGTGTTTCCGGGCCTGCTTTTAGCCAGCCTCTTCATCGCCTACATCATCATCCGCTGCAGACTGCAGCCTGAGCTGGGCCCTGCCCTGTCGAAGCAAGAGCGCCAGATGCCCTTTGCGGAGAAGCTGGGCCTGCTGCGCGCCGGTCTGCTGCCGCTCTTCATCTTCTTCTGCATGACCGGCCTCTTCCTGCTGGGTGTCACCAGTCTGGTCGAGAGTTCCGCCGTCGGCGCCGCGGCCGCCACGCTTGCCGCCCTCTTCAAGCGCCGCCTGACGCGCAAGGTGGTGGAGGACACGGTGCGCAAGACGCTGGGCATCTCCTGCATGTTCCTCTGGATCATCCTGGCCGCGCTCTGCTTCGGTGCGGTCTTCGACGGTCTGGGCGCAGTCAAGGCGATCGAGAGCCTCTTCGTCACCCAATGGGAGATGGGCCCTTGGGAAATCCTCATCATGATGCAGCTTTCCTACATCGGTCATGGGCATGTTTCTGGACGACACCGCCATGCTGGTGATCGTCGCCCCGCTCTACGTGCCGCTGGTCATGGCGCTTGGCTTCGATCCGGTCTGGTACGGCGTGCTCTACACCATCACGGTCCAGATCGCCTACATGACCCCGCCGTTTGGCTACAACCTCTTCCTGATGCGCGCGATGGCGCCGCCGGAAGTCACTCTGGGCGATATCTATCGCTCGATTTTACCCTTCGTCCTGGTGATGACCCTCGGCCTGGCCCTGGTGATCGCCTTCCCCCAAATCGCGCTCTGGCTGCCCGAGGTCTACTACGCTCGCTAGGACGAGGGCGCGCGCTGGGTCGGCACACAACAATAAAGTGGAGGACTTCAAGTGACTGACAGACGGAAATTCCTGAAGGGCGCCGGTGCCGTCGGCGTAGCAGCTGGTGCCTCGGCCCTGGCTGTACCTGTGGTGCATGCGCAGTCCAAGATCAAGTGGCGCCTGCAGACCTATGCCGGCCCCTCGCTGGCCGCCCATGTGATCAAGCCCTCGATCGACGCCTTCAACAAGGCGGCCAACGGCGAGATGGAGATTGAGCTTTTCTACGCAGATCAACTGGTGCCGACCGGCGAGCTCTTCCGCGCCATGCAGCGCGGCACCATCGACGCGGTGCAGAGTGACGACGATTCCATCGCCGCCCCGGTCGACGTCTCGGTCTTCGGCGGCTACTTCCCCTTCGCCTCGCGCTACAGCCTGGACGTTCCGGTTCTCTTCAATCACTACGGCCTGAAGGAGATCTGGGAAGAGGCCTATGCTGAGGTCGAGGGCGTGACCTGGCTCTCGGCCGGGGCCTGGGACCCCTGTAACTTCGCTACCGTCGACCCGATCCGCAGCCTGAAGGACCTGGAGGGCAAGCGGGTCTTCACCTTCCCCACTGCCGGCCGTTTCCTCAGCCGCTTCGGCGTGGTGCCGGTGACCCTGCCCTGGGAAGACATCGAGGTCGCGATCCAGACCGGAGACCTGGACGGTATCTCCTGGTCGGGCATCACCGAGGACTATACGGTGGGCTGGGCCGACGTCACCAACTACTACCTGACCAACAACATCTCCGGCGCCTGGGCCGGCTCCTACTTCGTCAACAGCGAACGCTGGGAGGCCCTGCCCGCGCATCTGCAGACCCTCTATAAGCTTTGCATCGACCAGTCGCACTACTATCGGCAGTATTGGTACTGGTGGGGCGAGGCGCACTACCGCACCACCGGCGGCAAGCTGGAGCTGACCTCCATTCCCGAAGAAGAGTGGCAGACCGTGGAGACCGAGGCACTGAAGTTCTGGGACGAGATCGCCGCCAAGAGCCCACGCAACGCCAAGGTCGTGCAGATTCTGAAGGACTATCGCGCCACCATGCTGAAGGCCGGCCCGCCCTACCGCTACGGCAAGACCGGCTAGCGCAAGACCCGAGCCGATCCAAGAATCGGTTGCGAGTCCCTCTCGGCGGTCTGCCGGGAGGGACTTTTTTTGTCGCGCCGCTCGGCTCGGTCTGTTTGTCTACAGGAATTTATTCTATCTTTGTTCTCATGACCAAGGATCAAAAGCAAGCCGCCTGGGCGTGCCTCTCGGCAGTCGAAGAGATCGCGCGAGCGCTCTGCCGCGCCACCGGCGCGCCGCATGGTCTCGTCCAAGCCCATCTGGAGGCCATCGAGTCCGGCGATGCGGCGCGCATCGAAAGCACCAAAATGGCGCTGCTTCGCGTGCTGACCAGCCTGAAGAGCGACACACCCAGCATGTAGCTCTCGAGCGCGCGATCGCAGTGTCCGCGGATCTTCGAAGGTCGGCTTCCTCGCACCGCGAGAAGTAACGGTCAGGCCGGTCTCAAAATCGAGGGAGATATTTCTGTCCGCACCTCCGCAGTCTGTGGCATGCTTCTCGATGAAGATCGGCACAAGGGTCCTAGGGCGGCCAAGACCGTTCGATTGGGATCAGGGGAGGCAGAGATGGCAAGCATCGTAGGCACCAGTGGCAACGACACGCTGTTCGAGACGAGCAGTTTCGATAGAATTTATGGGCTCGCGGGCGACGACCTTCTCTATGGCCGAAACGCCAGCGACAGCTTGCTCGGCAGCAAGGGTTCCGACGCCCTCTTCGGCGCCAGTGGCGGCGACCCCCTCCGGGGTGGATTGGGCAATGATCTCGGCTATGGAGCAGACGGGAACGACAGCCTCCGCGGGGAATCGGGTACCGACACGCTCTTCGGCGGTACAGGTCAAGACCGTGTGGATGGGAACTCAGGCGCAGGTACATTGGACGGCGGCAGTGGAACCGACTCTGTCAGCATGGAACGCTGAGACGAATCCCTCGACTTGGTCCTAACTGCCAGCGGAACAGGCAATGCCTTCATCAACGACGGCGGCGGCGGCGCGACCGGAAGTCAAATCGCCTCCGCCGAGACACTCTATTTCGAAGGCGGCGATGGCGACGATACGGTCTTTGGCGCGGATGAGAAGAACCAAGTCGTGGGGCGCACGGGCGATGACCTTGCTTTTAGCGGTAGTGGCGACGATACCCTGCGTGATAGCACAGAAAATTAACGGATCTATAGCGGTTCTGGAGTTGACTTTATCGTCGGCGGCAGCGGTGACGACGTCATCGGCCTCGGTTATGCCAACACCCTCAACTAGGCATTGGGCCAAGAGGGCGACGATACGCTTATCATATTCGGCAGTGGCAGCGCGATCCTCGCCGGTGGCGCAGGCAGCGACAGCCTCTATGGCGGTAGCTCCGATGACGGTGGCAGCGGAAATGACCTGATAAAGTCTGGGAGCGGCGGTGATTTCCTTCACGGACGCAGTGGCAATGATTTTCTTTGGCTCAGTTTACAAATCGTATGTATGATCTGTCGATGACAGCGGCGAGGCATATGCGTGGGGATGCGTTTTCGAGACAAACGCGTTGAAACCATCGCAGATAGTTGGCGAGATATTGTGTTGCGGTTCTCCGAAAGCGTCGCAGGAAGTCCTTCAAGTGGCTATACGGCCCGATTCCGGCATTGACGTGATGGTCGGCGGTTCCGGCATCGATCTGCTGATCATGTTACGCTGGGATCTGACCCAGGATCTGACGCTCGATATAGGTGGAACTTCGGTCGCTTTCGTGACAGACGGCCAGGATGGTCGGATCGGCAGCGAGCTGCTTTCGATCGATATTCTGACCTTCACGGCCAGTCTGGGTGACGACTTCATCGCCGGCGGATCGCTCGACGATCGCATAGAGACGCGCACCGGGTCGGACACCGCGGAAGGCCATGACGGTGATGATCGTCTCTTCGGCAACAACGGGGACGATCTGCTTCGCGGCGACTCCGGTCTTGACGCTCTGTTCGGTGGCAAGGGTGACGATCGCCTCAACGGCGGCGCCGATCGCGACCGCATGGAGGGAGAGAGCGGCGACGACAGATCTTCCTCAGCGGCGGCGGGGACGTGGCTTTCGGCGGCTCCGGCGGACCCGTCATCCGCGATTTCGATGGAGAACTGGCGAACGGGGCCAATGGTGAGGACAAGCTGGTCTTCGCCATCGGACTGGAGGTCGGCAGCTTCACCTACATCGAAGCTGCCGCTTTCTCCGGCGGTGGCAACTCCGAGGCCCGCTATGCCGGCTCCCGACAGATCCAGGTGGATCAAGACGGCGTTACCGCGGTGAACCTGCTGACAGAAAAGGATTTTATCTGGTTGTAGGGTAGCGCTCACTCCTACCACGAACAGGCTGTCGGCCAAGCTCGAGAAGGCGGGCATTCTCTAGGCCAAGCATACCTATTGATCGTTTTGTTTATTGATAATTCGTCCTTTGGATGCACATCCTTGCGTGATTGTCCTGGGGAGACAGCGATGAGCGAACTGCGGCCTGAGTTCCTGGAGCGTGGCGAGCGTGCCGACTCCTTCCCGTACTAGCCGAGACCTCCAAGGAAGGGCGCGCGACCTCGATCCTCTTGGCTTGCCTGGCCTCTGTCCGGGAGTTTTACGACCTGCTGCTGACCTCGCTCGGCCGGCGGATCGGCACTTGGGCGCGCGTCGATTGCTTCACCGAAGTGGTCTTCGAGACGGCCGGTGAAGATAAGGGTCGCCGGCCGGACGACCTGATCGTGGTCTGGATCGGCGGGTGCAGCTGGTCGGCCCTGCTGGAGAGCAAGATTGGCAATGGCGCGCGCAACGCCGAACAGGTCGAGGCCTACCTGCGTCTGGCCCGCCCTAACGACATCGATGCGGTCGCCACCCTCTCCAATCAATTCGCACTGCAGCCGGCACATCGCCCCCTTGCGCTGCCGGCCAAAGCCTTGGGCAAGGTGAAGCCTTATCACTGGTCTTGGATGTATCTCTTGACCCAAGCCGACTTGCTGCTGACCACGGAGGGTGTGGCCAACCAGGACCAGCACCTCATTCTGCACGAACTGAAGCTCTTTCTGGACAATCCCCGCACCGGCGTGGTGGCCGGTTTCACCACCATGCCGCCGGCCTAGAGCGAACTGGTGCAGGTCGTCGTGGCCGAGGGCCAGATCCACACCAAGTCGGCCACGGTCGGCGAGGTCGTGCAGGCTTGGCATACCGAGGTTCGCGACCTCGCCCTCATCCTCTCGCGCGAGTTTGCCGTTACTGCGAAGGTGAAACTCCCGCGCGCCGAGGCAAGAGACGGAGCAGCGCCAGCGCAACGACGCCAGGCGCCTGGCCGAGACCTCGAGCCTCTGCGCCGAGGTTCTGATCCCGAGTGCAGCCGCGCTGTTGGAAATCCAGGCCGACCTGCGCAGCCGCGCGATCTCGGTGGCGATGCGCCTGCGCGCGCCGGAGGATCGCAAAGGGACCAAGGCAAGAGTCAACTGGCTGCTGCGACAGCTGCCGCAGGTCGAGGAGGACTACCATCTGCGCCTGCATTGGCCCGGGCGCGGCGGGAGCGACTGGATAGCGTGCCCCACTCCTTCGAGGTCTGCCTGGTGAAGGACACCGGCGCCCGCTTCGGCCAGCGCAAGAAATTCATCCTCGACCTGGAGGCCCTGATCTGCGACTTCTATGAGACGGTCGGCAAAAATCTGAAGGCTTGGCAGGCGCCGGCACCCAAAGTGCGCAAGGGCCGTGACGAGGCCGAGGACGTGACCCCGGAAGCTTTGGGCGAAGAGCCCCGGACAACGGAGGATGAGCTCTCGAGGCCGGAGGCCGAGTGGTCTCCGCCCCTCGCTCCGGACGCCAGCGGTTCCGTGCGGCAAGGGATCATAAAGGATCGCCTGGCGCCCGCTATGGCACAATGCCCGAGAAAAATTGTTTTGCGGTGAGCAGCGATTTCACCACCTCGACACGGGGACTAAGAAGCAAGACCACGGCTGTCATCGTAGGTACCAGCGGTAACGATACCCTGACCGACACCGATCTCGCCGACTCCATCGCCGGATTGAGCGGCAATGATCGGCTCTATGGCTTGGACGACCTCGACCGTATCTCCGGCGGTGACGGCCTCGACAGACTGTTCGGTGGTAGTGGCAATGATACTCTACGCGGTGGCAGTGGAAACGATCGGCTGTACGGGGATAGTGGGAACGACCAAGTTTATGGCGAAAACGGTGACGACACCATCGATCTGGGCCTCGCATCGCCTTTGCCCGCGCCTTCGGGGCGACTGGCAACGACACGATGACCGCCTCCTCCTCCGGCCAGGCCAATCTCTATGGCTCGGACGGCGACGATATCGTGTACGGCGGCGACTTTCTGCGCGGCGGATCGGGCGATGATACAGCTTATGGCCTGACCGGAAAAGACGTTTTGCGGGGTGATGCAGGACCGAACACACTCTTCGGAGGCATCGGAAACGATACAGTGGACGGCGGGACGGGACCGGGGACCCTGAGCGGTGGCAGCGGCATCGACAACATCGTCATGAATCGCGTCGACGAGGCTGGCAAACTGGTCCTGACCGTTAGCGGCACAAGCAACGGCTTTGTGGACGACGGTGGAGGCGGTTCCACCGGCAGTGAAATTTTCTCGGCCGAAACCCTCAGTTTCACCTCCGGAGACGGCAACGACACCATTTACGTTGGAGACGAAAAAGCGTCTTTTTCGGACGCATCGGCAACGACAGAGTCTACGGCAACAGCAACACCGACAGCATCTTCGACGATACCGGAAAGGACCGGTCTTCGGCGGCTCCGGAGCCGACTCGATCAACGGCGGAAGTGGAAATGACACCATTGAGCTTGGTGTCGCCACGGGTACCGACCGTGGCGGCGGCCAGGATGGCGATGACACCATATCGGTCGACAGCAGCGGCCTTGCCAACCTCTTAGGCAACAGCGGCAACGATAGCCTCTACGGTGGCATGCGGAATCAACCGGGGATTTGGTGGTGCCGGCGGCGACGAGGTGTTCGGAAGTTCCGGGAACGATATGGTCGCCGGCGGAACCAGAATCGACATGATCGACGACGGCAGCGGTAGCGACATCGGCAGCTTGGACAGGCGTTCGGTTTCCGACGATCTGGTCTTCACCATGTCGGCGAACGGGAACGGCTTCGTCAATGACAGCGGCGGTGGTTCGACCGGCAGTGAGATCCGCTCGATCAAAGCGCTCACCCTGAATGCCGGCGAAGGCGACGATACGCTGTTTGGTGGGACCGAAACTGGCCGAGAGAAAAGGTAAAGAGGTGGCTCGGATTGTTTGAACAGGGTTCGAGCGATCGCCAAGTGGATTTCCGTCTGGGTCAAGCCGTTGCCGGGATTGCTGCAGCGCGCTGATGTACGCCTGATCGGGCGTCTGCCCGATCAGGCGACGAATGTGGCCTCGTGCTGTTGTAGAAGGCCAGGTAGCGCCCAATCGAGGCGCGCGCCTCCGGCAGGTGGCGTCGGCGTGCAGGTCGATCTCCTCATACTTGACCCTGCGCCAGAGGCGCTCCACAAAAACGGTGTCCCTCCAGGCTCCCTTGCCCTCATGGAGATCGCGATCTGCGCGTCCTTTGGGACCTGAACGCAGTCCAGCGACGTGAATTGACTGCCCTGGTCGGTATTGAGGATCTCTGGCCTGCCAGCGCCTCCTCCAGGGCCTCGATACAGAACTCTGCCTCACGCGTGATCGACACCTGCCAAGCCAGAACCTTGCGGCTGAACCAGTCCAGGACAGCAGCAAGATAGACGAAGCCCCGTGCCATGGGCAGGTAGGCGATGTCCATCGCCCAGACCCAGTCAGGGCGCCTGACCGTGAGGCCGCGCAGCAGGGAGGGATGGATCTTGTGTCCCGGCGCCGGCGTCGAGGTCTTCGGGCGGCGGTAGAGCGCCTCGATCCCCATCTTCTGCCAGCGTCGAAACACGCAGCCGCCCCACCTCATAGCCTGCTGCCTTCAGCAGGCCTTGCAACACCCGGCTGCCGGCAAAGAGGTCATCCAGATGCAACGCGTCGATCCGGCGCATGAGCGCGAGGTCGGTCTGCGAGGTCGGGCGCAGCAGATAGGAGACGCTACCTCGGCTGAGGCCGAGCAGCTGCGCCTGATGGCCGATGCTCAGTCTGTCGTCGCGCTCGATCGTCGCTTTGCGCGCACCAACAGACCGACCTTGCCGAGCGCTGAGGACAAAAAATCCTTCTCTAACGTCAGCTCGCCAATCTTCGCATGAAGGGTCTTCACATACACCGCCGGCACCGTCTCGGCCTTGGCGGTGTCGCCGAACACACCGGCAGCGCCATCCAACAACTGCCGGCGCCACTGGGTGATCTGGTTGGGGGTACGTCAAACTGCCGGGCTCACTCGGCCAGCGTCCTCTCGCCTTGGATGGCTGCCAAGGCCACTTCGCCTTGAATGCTGGACTGTGGTTCCGGCGTGGGCGTCTTGCCATGATCTCTCCTCGCTCTCGGCTATCATGCCGATCTCACGCGAAAACGCCACTTAACTCACCTGTCCAGTTTTCCTGAGCCACATCTCTCTAAACAGACCGTTGTTTCGCGGGCGACGGCAGGGCGTATTCTCAAGCGCCACGGTCTCAACTGCTGGCGGGACCTGGAACCGCAGGAGCCGGTGGTTCGCTATGAGCGCGCCGCGTCCGGCGAGAGGATACACATCGATATCGAGAAGCTGGGCAAGTTCGACCGCGTGGGCCATCGTATCACCGGTGATCGCCATGGCCAGTCCAGGGGACGCGGTAGCGGTTGGGAATTCGTTCACGTATGTGTCGACGACCATTCCCGCATCGCCTTCTCACAGCTGCTGGAAAGCGAAATAAAGCAATGCGCCATCGCCTTCCTCAAGGCAGCCGTGGCCTAGTATCGAAAGCTTGGCATCACCATTGACTGGGTCATGACCGATAATGGATCATGCTAACATTCCAAAGCCTTTGCAGCGACTTGCAGGGCGTTGAGGATCAAACCATCCGAACCAAACCCTACACACCGAAGACCAACGGCAAGGCGGAGCGGTTCATCCAGTCATCCTTGCGCGAATGGGCCTATGCCAAGGCATATACCTCATCTGATCAGCGAAAGAACGAATTGCCATACTGGCTGCACCAATACGATTGGCACCGGCCACATGCCGGGATAAACAGAAAAACATCAATCAGCCGACCAGGCACCAACGTGAACAACCTGGCGAGACTCCACAGCTAGTGGCCCTTTAACGAGCAAGCCTTGCTGCTCTTGCCAGCTGTCCCAGGCATCCCCGCTCAGGCACTGCTGCGGATCGCGATCATCTCGACCGAAGCCAGAATGTCCGCCTCCACCAGTGCGTACATGTTGGCGACCTTGGTCAATAAATCCTGGCCCATGATTGCTCGGAGGTTCAGTCCACCGCCGCCACCGGCCATCCGCTCGCGTTGGCGCCGGAAGAAGTCTTGGCCCTTTGATCCCCAAGACTGCTGCATCTTGATGTCAAAGCCGACCGCAGCCAAGGTGCGCCGATAGTCTTCCGGCGAGGCAACGAAGCTGGTTTCCGCGCGCGACGACCAAGGCAGCGGAAAAGGCAATTCGCCTGGCGCCAGGCGCATGACATCGTAAACCACGAAAGGAGCGTCCGGACGCAGAACCCGCGCCGCCTCGGCGAAAAGCCCGCGCTTGTCGTCAATGTTCATGCCGACGTGGAGCAGGGTCTCACAGTCGAAACTGGCGTCCTGAAAGGGTAGGTCCAAGGCACTGGCCGCCTCGAAAGAGACACGCCCGCCCAAGCCTACCCTCTCGGTCAGCCGCTTGGCCACCTCGACGAAGCTCGGCGTCAAATCGATGCCGACCACCTGGCAGTCCAAGCGCTCGGCAAAGAAGCGAGCCGATCCACCGATGCCGCAACCGATGTCAAGGACTCGGCACTCCGGGCCGTCAGGTAAATGCCTGAGCAGGGCCTCACTGGCTTCCAGCCCGCAGATATGAAATTCGTCCACCGGCGCCAGATCACGTACCGTCAGAGCATTCGTATCGAAGCCGGCCGCCGTCAACTCCGCCAACAAGACCCCTTCCAGGTCGTCGTGCGCATAGTGGTCCGCTACCGCGCCCTCGTCATGGCCATCTCCTAGTGGTGCTGATCTGGTGGGCTGATTCACGTAACGCTTGGGCAACAAGCGTTACGATCGGACCACTAGAATAGATGCTGCCCCCCGGTGACGAAGATTTCCGTCCCGGTGACATAGGCGAAATCGCAGGTACAGAGTTGATATACGGCAGCAGCCACTTCGTCCGGCGTCCCCATCCGCTGCAGTGGGATACGCGGTATCAGGCTGTCGTACTCCTCGCCAACCATAGAAGTCTCGATCTCGCCGGGTGCTACCGCGTTGACCTTGACGCCGAGCTGGGCAAACTCCACGGCCAATTCCCGCGTGAGTGCCGAGAGTGCCGCTTTCGAGGTCGAATACGCCGAGCCGGCGAAAGGGTGGATCGAATGGCCGGCGATCGAGGTGATGTTGACGACCGATCCCTTGGCCTTACCCAGCGATGTGGCGAAGCCCCGCGCCAAGGCCAAGGGCGCGAAGAAGTTCAGCTCGAAGACCAGACGCCAGTCATCGAGATCGCCGTTGAGGCACCCAAGCCGCTCCTTGAAGGGCGTCTTGGGGCTGACCGCGGCATTGTTCACTAGGGCCTCCAAGGGCGCTTGATCGGTCTGGTCCTCCACTTGGTCGACGAAGGCCTGCAAAGAGCGGCGGTCCGAGAGATCGCAGGTGATGTGGTGCGTCCAGTTGCAATCGCGGCGGCACTCGTCTGGGATCGGCTCACGCGAACAGGTTATGACGCGCCAGCCCTCGTCGGAGAAACGTTTCACCGTGGCATGGCCGATGCCGCGACTGGCCCCGGTCAGGACCACGGTCGGGCGATGCTTGGCGCCGTCGTCCGTTCGGACGCGATGATCGGCGCGGCTGCTGTCGGGAGGTGTCATAGGCCGTAGACTACACCAGCCCGCCAGCAGGAGCCTAGATCGAATTGGCCAGCCGGCCGCGCAGAAGCAGCAGAGCCGCCATCTTCTCAAGGACTCGCAATGCCGCCGCTAAGGGAGTAGAATCCAGGGGCTTCCAGCGAAGCGAGGAAAGTCGACGTTGCGCTTCTTCAGCCTACTTGCGACCGCAGATCTGGTTCTGAGTGCCTGTGCCGGCAGCCAGACTCCGAGCAGCGTGGCCATCACCGGCATCGGCGAGACGCCGGCACAGCCGTCGAGCGGCCAGGTCGTCGTGGCCATGCAAGAGCGATTGGAGCGCGAGCCCATGCTGATCTGCCCGGCGATCTCGCTGACCTCCTCGTGCGAATGGATCGAAGAGGGCGACCAGAGCGCGCTCTTCCCGCCGGAAATCGGCATCCGCGTCGCCAGCCCGGTGCCGCTGGCCGGGGTCGAGCTGGACGCCGAGCCGCAGAACTGGGAGATCTGCTATCGCCTGGAGCGCAGCGACACGCTCTACGTGACGCGGCTATCCGCGCAGGAACTTGGCATGCAGCCGCCTGCCGAAGGCTATGTGCCGGCCGGCCTGTCGGAGCCCTATCTGCCCGACGACACGCACCTTCCACATGCGCGATCCCGGCTACGACGCCGTGGCCAACCGCTGTGACGGCGCGCTGACCGACCGCGGACAAAAGGCAAGAGCTTGGTAGCGGAACTGCCCGAAGCCTAGACCAAAGTCGCGAGATCGATATTGGCGCCACAGACCAAAACACCGACGCGTTCGTCTTCGCCCGGCCGGTAGGCGTCGGACAGCAGTGCGGCCAGCGCCGCTGCGCCACCGGGCTCGACCGCAAGCTGACAGTCTTGCCAGAAGCGGTGCTGGGCCTCGACGATTGCGGAATCGGACACCAAGACGACCTGCTCGACGTGACGCGCGGCCAAGGCATGTGTGAGCTGGCCGGCCTGCTTGGCACCCAGCGAGTCCGCCGCCACCGAATCCACTGTGACATCGACCGGTCGACCGGCAGCCAGCGCTGCATGCAGCGCCGCTGAGCCCTCCGGCTCGACCCCGATCACGCGTTTGCGGCCTTGGAACCAAGCGGAGATGCCGGCGATCAACCCGCCGCCTCCAACCGCCACCAAAAGACTGTCGAGTTCCGGGATCTGCGCCTCCCACTCGCGTCCGAGCGTACCTTGGCCGGCTATCGTCGCCTGGGCATCGTAGGCATGAATGCCGATGGCACCGCTCTCATGCTGATAAGCTTCACAAAGCGCCAGCGCATCGGCGTAGCGCGCGCCGGAGACAACGATCTCGGCGCCGGCCGCACGAATACGCGCCAACTTGGTCGGGTTCGCGATCTCCGGCACGAAAATCTTTGCCGGAATGCCCAGGCTTTTTGCGGCAAAAGCCACCGCCGCCCCATGATTGCCACCCGAGGCCGCAGCGACGCCCGCCGCCGGCACCTGACTGCCGAGAAGCGTGTTGAAGGCACCGCGCGCCTTGAAGGACCCCGAGTGCTGCAGGCACTCCAGCTTTAAGCTCACCTGGGCCGCCGGAGCGAAGGCAGCTATGCCCGGATCTAGGATGGGTGTCATCCGCACGCAGCCGGCAATTCTGCTAGCGGCGGCTTCGATCTCCTGCGGTCCGGGTAGTGCGAGGTCAGACGACATGGACAGGCCCTCATTGAAGGATACGAGGGCTCTGTCCTACAACGTGGTCGCAAGGACGCAATAGCCTGGACCTCGACAAGACACCTATGCTTCGCCCACTCCCCCTCATCCTGCTGCTGCCGCTTCTGCTCGCCGCTTGCGGCCACGCCCGTATCGCCGAGGAGGCCGATCCCGGCGCCTGGTCGCGCGACATCCCCAACCTGCTGCGCCAGACGGCGCACGAACGCGGCCTCCTGGCCTGTCGCAACAAGGAACCCAAGACCGGAACCGGCGAACGGCCCTGCGCGCCCTTGGTGCTCACTCCGGACGACAAGCTCTACGTCACCACGGCGATCAAGCAGGAGCGCGACGAGCCGGACGGCGGATTCGAGTTGAACTACATTCGCGACGTCTGGGCCTTCTGCTTCATCGTGGTACGCGGCCAGACCTCGACCGAATACCTGGCCGACTTCCGCCGCGACGCCATCGGCCCCGACCTCAATAACCCGGGCGACATACTGCCCAGCGGGTCGGCCAAGGTGGTGGTCACTCTGGCCGAAGGCTATCAGGATGCTTACGCCAAGAACGGCTGCGGCTGGCTTTGGAAATTCACCGAGAACCCGCAGATTAGGTAACGATCACGGATGCATGAGAGTGTGATCTCAAACTCAATGATCAGGAAATCTGCCTGCTTAGCATGTCATCCAGGCTCCTGGGGTAGCCTGACGAAACATTCTACCACGCGAGAAAAAATCGTTCGAATTTGGCGGTTCTGCTATTGACAACCATCATGTCGCCACCATTTTGGAAGATTTTCACAGAGACGAGAGCGTCGCGTTATCTGAGTTGACCGCTTTCATGGGTGCATACCAAGGAAAAACAAAATGTGACAATTGTGGCGTCTACCCAAGTACCTGTACGCGGTTGACCAGTGTTTGACACCCAACATGAGGAGTAGCGGATCATGGCGGTTATCTACAGCAACTTTCTCGACAACAGCCTGTCCGGGACCAGCGCAAGCGACACCATCTACGGCCTGACCGGCAACAACACCCTCATCGGCGGCATGGGCAACAACACCGTCGTCGTCGACACCAACTCCGATCTGGTCATCGAAACCGCCGGCGGCGGGCTGAACGATGTGCTGCGTTTGGGCGCCGAAGACTACACCTTGAGCGACCTTTCGAACGGATACTTCGAGCGCGCCGTCATTAATCAAATTGCCGGAGATGCGGACCTGTGCGGCAATGATCGTTCAAACTCGATCACCGGCAACCGGGGCGAAGACCGTCTCTTGGCCGGCGACGGTGAGGATCTCCTCTTCGGCGGCGGAGATGGCGACGTGATGCGCGGCCAAAGTGGTGACGACATCATCAACATCGGACAGGGCGACATCGCTTTCGGCGGGTCGGGCATGGACGACTTCCGCTTTGCCGGTGGCAATCGGCAGTACCTCCAGTCCGGTCATTCGAGACTTCGACGGTGATTTGGCGAATGCGGCCAATGGCGAAGACAAGATCGTCTTTGCCACGGGCCTGGAAACAGGCAGCTTCTCCTACATCGGCAATTCGGCCATCTCCGGCGGCGGCGACTCCGAGGCGCATTCAGGTCGACCAAGACAGCGACTGCAATATCGACCAAGCCTTCCTGGTAGACGGCGTCACCGCAGCCAACCTCTTGACATCCAGCGACTTCGTCTGGCTGTAACCGAGGTGGTGAGGGGCTTCGTGCTCCCCATCTTCCCAAATCCCGGTCCGAGGTTGCCGATCCGCAATTGACCGGGAACACGGAACTTCTGTACGAGGCTAGAACTACAGGCCACATCATTCGTCGAAGAGCGGCAAAGACCCTGCAAATCCAGATAGGGGATTGCACTGAATGTCCAGGCAACGACCAGATCGCCAGTTTACGACGCCCGGCCGAAAGCGCTGGGCTCGGTAGGACCAGTGATAGGGCCGAAGTCCATAACCTCACGCGACTAGAAGTGCTGCGTGATGCTGCCTCTTCCGCTTATCCATGGTAAAGAGCGTCAGGTCCTCTCAGGAGCGCGGCTCTTGGCGTCGCTTCTAGCAGCAGGATGCAGTAGGGCCTGCTCTTGGCAATCGTCTCGGCGCCCGCGACCACGCTCAGGGGGTGCAGGATCCCCAAGCCGGACACCAAGGCGATCGCCGACACAAATCCGACGGCGATCACTGCGGATCGCCAGACCGCCAGCCTCGACCGCACGATGAGCAAGATGACAAGACCGGCGAACAGGAGACAGGCGAAACCAAGCCGTGTAGGAGAAAGCCCCGCTTGGCTCCTTCGCACAGTCCGACCAGAATCACAATGCCGAGAAGACTGAGCCAGGCCCCGAATGCGAAGCAGAGAAAACCATCCAAAATCGACACTGCCTTGCCACCCCGAAGGGATGGCTGCAAGCGTTGGCCGTCCCGACCGGCCCACCAGGCCGTAACGATGTAGCGACCCAACAGAAGCAGCCCCAAGACAATGAGCAGCGTCAGGATGTACACCAAGTCTAGGCCGCGACCGAATCTCGGGTCGGGATCGGTCGGCGTCAGGCTTTCGATGAGAACCAAGGTCAGTCCGGAAAAGGACCATAGACGCGTCACCCAGGCCCAGGAGACGAAAAGGGCCATAAGGGGCGGGCCGTAGATCAGCAGAGCAGAGTTTCGATCATCGCGTCACCTGGACCTCAGCAGCCAAGAGCGAAGCATTGAGCATCGGGAGAAAGGCACCCCTGGCTCCTGCCGTGACATCATCGTGTCTCCGGACGGACGGGTTCCGAAAATGCGCTGTCGAAGACCTCGTCCACCTGAGAAGCAGTTCGGCGGAGAGCAACGATGAGGGCGCCGCATACCCCGGTGCAAATGCTACAGTCGGAACAGGACGATTTTGGAGAGCCGTTAGGGGAGCAGTCGCGAATCTCTTAAAACCCAATCCGGAGCAGGCCGTCGTCGGCTTGCGTTCTATGAAAGCCGTCGCGCTGGCCGGTGGCGGCTTTGGACCGGCGGCAAGCGCGATGATCGCAGCAGCGCAGCGCAATCTTCTAGAGACCGATCTCGACTTCGAGACTCTCGATCCGGCCGAGCCGGAGGAGTTGGCTGCCAGCTTCACGGAACCCCGACAGGCCCTTCGTGTCATCCTCGTCCAGGGTGGCTCTGGCCTCCTCTATTGGCTTCTCCGTCTGGCGACGGAAAGCCTGATGTGCAGTGCCAAAGTCTTTTGAAGTGGACCTATCCGGCCCGAAGGGCGTCAAATCGAGAGGTCAGGTGAAAGGCGGCGTTCGGCGCGCTGGAGGGGGCGCGCCAAAGTCTTTTGAAATCCAGCCGATTCAGGGGTCGGAATCGCCTGGAAAAGCGGTTTCAGGGGCGCAATTCGAGGGGTGCGAAAGGCCTGGAAAATCCGGCCATTTCGCACCCCTCGTCTTGTCGGGAAAAGGGCGCCCCTGCGCGGCCCTCGTCAGGGGTCTGCAACGTCCTTGCAGGCGGCTTGCAGCGGGGTTGCAAGAGGCTGGAAGCGCCGCTGTTCGTGCAAGGCAGATGAGAGGCCGCACCGGCGCTCAAGGAAGCGCGGCCTGACAGGGCGCAGACCCTCAACAGATCGCAGCCATGTCAGGCCGGGCGGGCCGCCTGCTCGCCTGTCTGGTCTTTCGGGCTCGTTTCCCGATCTGCGGGACTGGCGTGCGCTCAGGTGTAGTAGGTATCGAAGCCGATGGGCCAGCCGTTCTCCAGGTAGCCGGTGAGGTTACCGTCGGCATCGCGTTCGGCCCTGGGGCCGGGTGCCATGGGGCTGAGTTCGACGCCATCGAAGACGGGCGGCAGGGTGGAGCGCAGCGGCTCGTCGAGGATCGGGAAGAAGGATGTGACCAGCAGCCAGAGGAACTCGGCGGGATCGTGTCCGGGGTCTTCGAGGTAGAGCACGCGCCCTTCGGAGGAGAGGTCGAGCGGCTTGGGCGCCGCCAGGTCCCGCTGCATGCCGGGCACATCGGAATGCGTGCCCTCCACGGTGCCGGCGACGTCGTCCCAGATGACGGTGCGCGGCTCGCGCCCGTAGAGTCTGTCGGGGAGCATGATGGTGTGGACGGCCATGGCTGCGCCTCGTAGGTGGTCGATCGGTCAGACCGGGTCGTAGTGGAAGAGCAGGCCCAGCACAAGATCCAGCATCTCGGGATCGTCGCGCGCCAGCTTGTCGAGATCGACGCGCCGGTCCCCCGGCAGTTTGTGGAAGAGCAGCTGGAAGGCGCGGGTCATGACCTCGATGGCGGGGCGTTCGGGGTCGTATTCCAGGGATTGCAGCATGGCCTTGCCGTACTCCCGTCCGAAGTAGGCGTCGGCGTACTGATCTTTCCGCCCTGTGCTGGTGTAGTCGGTGAGCTTCAGGACAGGATCGCGCGCGCCCTCGGGTCGTGCGGTGCGTCGTCTGTGGCGTTGCCGGAAGAGGCGGTCGAGGGCGGGCAGGGCGGCTTGCAGGTGGTGGACCTATTCGTGGGGGGCGTTGCCGGGGTCTCGGGAGACGAGGGTCCAGCCTTCGCCTTCGGGCTTTCTGCCGCTGCCGATCTCGAGGGTGCCTGCCGCCGGGAGGTCGGCGGCGATGGCGGAACCCTCCGCCTCGACCCGCCCCCGCAAGCGGCCCCGGGCAGCCGCATCGCGATCGCCGCCGCCGCCCCCGACGGCTGGAGCCTCCAGCACGCAAGACAGGCCGCCGCGTGCAGGCGCGTCACCTTCTGTTTCACGCCGCAAGACCGGGACAGCCCCCGACCGATTACCGGCGCCACCGCGCCTGGCGCCGGCGGCGGCGGCAGCATCGATCACGCCATCGCCAACGCCGGCGATCCCGACTATCACGCCCTGCGGTTCCTGGACGACCTCCGCCTCCTCACGCCCTGAAACCGGCGCCCATCAGCGGCGGGAACCCGACCCGAAATCCGGCGCCCCAGGTCGGGAATTTCCCGACCGAAATCGCCCGGATTTTCCAGCCCATTTTCCAGCCGAAATCGCCCGGATTTGAAAAGACTTTGGCGCGCTACACCTACAGCGAGCAGGCGCTGGCGCCGAGCCTCAATCCCGGAGATGTCGCGATCATGGATGACTTGCCGGCGCACAAGGCCGCCGGCGTCCGCCAGGCCATCGAGGCCACAGGCGCCACCCTCACATATCTGCCGCCCTGCAGTCCCGACTTCAACCCGATCGAGATGGCATTCGCCAAGCTCAAATCACCGATCCGCGCAAAGGCCGAAAGAAGCGTCAGCACCCTCTGGAATAACGTGGGCGACATCATCGGTCTGTTCGAGCCGCACGAGTGCGCAAACGATTTCGCACCAGCAGGCCATGACACTGCATGAAATGAATGTGCTCCAGAGGAACCGATCACGCAACCGGAACAGGGTGACGGCCGGACAGGTGGACCGATCCCGTCGGTTTCCATATTCTGGTTGACCAGTCAGATAAGACCCTGCCTAAATCATGCCTTCAGGCAGCTTGGCTGAACCACAGCGACGCAGCACGACGGGACCCCTTTGCGACGATCCTCAGACCTTCAAGGGGCATTGCGATGGTTCGGGGAAGCAGCGCATCTCCAAGTCCCCTATCCGATGGCCTTACGGCAAGGAAGGCCGCTTTCAAAGGATCTGCCATGAACCAAGAACAGTCGAACAAATTGAGCGAGAGCCGCCTCGCAAACCGTCGCGTGCGCCGTCAGCAGATGATCCATGCGACGATCTCCTCGATCTTCGAGCATGGCTTCTCAGGCACGACCTTGGAGACGGTCACCAAGGGTGCCAAGCTCTCCCACGGCGTGGTCGACTTCCACTTCGAGAGCAAGGAAGATCCTTACGATCAGGCCCTGGGGTTCCTCGCTCAAGAACACGACACCCTCTGGTACGAAGCCATGCTGGATGCCGGTTCAGAGCCTGTTCAGCAGCTGACGGCCATCGTCGAGTCCGCCTTCCACAGCAGGGTCTGCTCGCCGGAGAAGCTGGCGGTCTGGTACGCCTTCTGGGGACAGGCGAAGTATCGTCCCAACTACATCAAGATCCACAGCAGCCATGACGAGCTGCGTTTCGTGCAGATCTCGCGACTCTGCTCGGAGATCGCCAAGGAGGGTGGCTATGAGGCGGTCGATCCGGCCTCGGTCGCCCGCGGCCTCGAGGCGCTGATCGACGGCCTCTGGCTCAGTCTCCTGATGTATCCGAAGGGGTCCAACCGCCAGAAGGCCCGCAACGACGCGATGGCCTATCTGGCCGCTGCCTTTCCGCGCCACCTCTCGCCGCCGCATCTGAAGCCTGAGGCAGCCGGCGCGCAATCCGACCGCACTGCCGAACACGAGACCTGAGGGCCCATGCCGCGCGACCCCCGCTACGACATCCTCTTCGAACCTGTCAGGATCGGACCGGTTACGGCCAAAAACCGCTTCTATCAAGTCCCGCACTGCACCGGCAGCGGCTGGGAGCGGCCGCGCATCCTGGCCAGCCTGCGCGAGGTCAAGGCCGAGGGCGGCTGGGGCGTGGTCAACACCGAGTACTGCTCTATCCACCCGGCCAGCGATGACAGCCCCTACCCCTCGGCGACGCTGTGGGACAGGGGCGACATCAGGGCGCATACGCTGATGACCGACAAGGTGCATGCGCACGGCGCACTTGCCGGTGTGGAGCTCTGGGTCGGTGGTGCGCGCACGGCCAATCTCATCACCCGAGAAGTGGCGCTGGGCGTCACCTCGATGCCCAACACGGCAGGCAATCCCTTCCAGACCCGGGCGATGGACAGGGCCGACATCCGCGAGGTTCGGCGCTGGCATCGCAACGCCGCGCTGCGGGCCAGGGAGGCCGGCTTCGACATCGCCTATGTCTATGCCACGCACGGTTACCTGCTCTCCCATTTCCTCTCGCCGGTCCACAACAGTCGTAGCGACGAGTATGGCGGCTCTCTGGAAAACCGCGTCCGCCTCATCCGAGAGCTCATCGAGGACACCAAGGAGGCGGTCGGTGACAGCATGGCGGTGGCGGTGCGCTTCTCGGCCGAGACCAACGGCGGCTACGAGGGCGACGACGGCAACCCCATGCCGGGCGAAACCCGCGAGATCTTCGAGATCCTGGGCGAGCTGCCCGACCTCTGGGACATCAACATCAACGACTACTCGCTGGAGATGGGCCTCTCGCGCTTCGTGCCCGAGGGCGCGCTGGAGCCCTATGTCTCTTGCATCAAGTCGATCACCAGCAAGCCGGTAGTCTCGACCGGGCGCTTTACTTCGCCCGACAGCATGGCCAGTCAGATCCGACGTGGCATCCTGGATCTGATCGGTGCCGCCCGCCCTTCGATCGCCGATCCCTTCCTGCCGAAGAAGATCGAAGAGGGCCGACTGGAAGACATCCGGGAGTGCATCGGCTGCAACGTCTGCTACACGGGCGACGGCATGGGCGTCCCCATCCGCTGCACCCAGAATCCGACCATGAGCGAGGAATGGCGACGCGGCTGGCACCCGGAGCGAATTGCCGCGCGTAAATCCGATACGCGCGTCCTGGTCGTCGGCGCCGGCCCGGCGGGTCTCGAGGCGTCGCACGCCCTTGGCAAGCGCGGTTACGAGGTGGTGCTGGCCGAAGCGACCCGCGAACTCGGCGGCCGCGTCACCCGGGAAGCCAAGCTGCCGGGCCTGAGCGAATGGATCCGGGTCAGAGATTATCGTCTGCAACAGCTCGACAAAATGGCGCATGTCGAGATCTATCGCGAGAGCGAGCTGACCGCCGAGGACGTGCTGGCGTTCGGCGCCGATCACGTGGTGACGGCGACCGGTTCAAGCTGGCGACGGGACGGATTCGGGACACGCAACCCGGCCGGAATCGCGGCGCTGGGCGCCGAGAAGCAAGTCTTTACTGCCGATGACATAATGGCCGGACGCCTGCCCAGCGGCCCGACCGTAATCTTCGACGACGATCACTACTACCTGGGCAGCGTCCTGGCCGAGCTGCTGCGCTCGGCCGGCCTTCCGGTCACTCTGGCAACGCCGGCCGACACGCTCTCGGCCTGGGGCGGCTACACCTACGACCGCTGGCGCGCGCAGACCCGCCTGATGGAGATGGACTGCGACCTCGTCGTCGCCCACAACCTGGCGGCATTCGGCCAGGGCCGGGTGACCTTGAGCTGTGAGTACAGTGGCAAAAAGCGGTCCTTCGAGTCCGAATCCCTGGTTCTGGTCACGGCACGACGCCCCGACGACGATCTCTATCAGGCGCTGGCGGCAAAGCTGGCGACAGGACCTGAGGGAGCGCCGCAGACGCTGAAGCGCATCGGCGACTGCGAGGCGCCGGCGATCATCGCCGCTGCCGTCTATGCCGGTCATCGCTATGCGCGCGAACTGGAGGAGCCGCTGGATCGGGACAACCCCTTGAAGCACGACCGCGTGTTCTTCGAGGAAGAGCCCCAGGATGCAAGGAGCAGCACAGCATGAGCGAGCGCACCGACAAACCGCTCGCCGAGACCCGGTTTTCCATGGAGGCTTGTGGCGACGACCTCTGGCTGCTGCGCGGCAAGACCAGGCATTTGCTGGTCGATAGCGGGACCGGGATCGTCTCCCTTGCCCCGCTGGTCTCGGCGATCGCCGGCAAGCCGGTCACCGTCGTCGCGCTCAATCCCCATTACGACCACGCCGGCGCCTGGTCTCACTTTCAAGATCGCGCCTGCCACCCCTGGACGCCCCCGAACTGGCGGCGCCGGACGAGGAGAATTCTTCGATCTCGGTCTATCTCGATGCGACGACGCTCTGGGCCTTGCCGCACGCGGGCCTCGAGCAGTTTCGCCTTGCTCCGGCCAAGCCGACGCGCCAGGTCGAAGAGGGCGCTGTCTTCGACCTGGGTGATCGGCGTTTGGCAGTGCTGCATCTGCCGGGGCGCTCTCCCGGCGGGCTGGCTATCTGGGAGGCCGCAAGCGGCAGCCTTTTCACCAGCGATAGGCTCTACGACGGCGAGCAGGGTTCCTCTTGGCCAACGCCGGAGCCCGAGGCCTACTGCCGGGCCTCTTGCGGATGCGGGCCTTGCCGGTCGAGACCGTCTATCCGGGCCACTACGGCATCATGAGCCGCACCCGCATGCTGGAGGTCATCGACCAGCAATACGACGATCTGCAGGCAGGCCTCACCAGCCGACTTTCAGCGCCCGAATCAAGAGATGCAGGTGGAATCTTGAATCATGTGACGGCCACTGCTTTAACAGGCTCACCTTTTGATTGGCGCGCCTTGTTCCACCCACTTGAACAGCCTGTCGGAGATATCCTTATCGCACAGGAACTGCCAGAGGGTCCGGACAAGAGGGTCTCGACCGGATTCGGATCCGGTGCGCGTGGATAAATGTTTCGTCGCGGTCTTCTCTTGATTGCCTTGGGGAATGTCCCAGGTTCTGTTGAAATTTTGATTTGGTGTGCTGTTGCTTCCCCTGAGCCTTGGGCTTGGGGTGTTCGAACCGAAGAAGGAAGCAACACCATGAAGACGATCGCCATATCCCCCTGGCTTTGGCTACCGCTCTCTGCAGGTGCCTTCGCTTGTGGATGAGGCCTATGGCGCGCTGACGGAGAGCTTCGAGCCATTCTGTCCGATGGCAGGCATTGAAAGCCTGACCCCGGTTGATGAACGAAGACGTGACGCGGCTTGCCGGGGGCGCTGTGAGCATTGTCCGGATAAGCCTGGCTAGCGTTGGGACCACTCGCCGGCGCAGGTTGGCTTTCACGGCGGCAAGATCGACGTCGATCGCCCTCGGGTTCGCAGCAGGACCACAGGCAAGGAGATGCCGCTGCCGAGCTGGGAGGAGGTTTCGGCGGGTGAAGGTCTCGATCGCTGGGTGATGACCCGATGGCGATGAATGTGGCCACAGGCAGGTTTCACCGCGCCGTTGGTTTGTCCGCGACCGGCGTTTCGGTCGAGGCGGGCAGCGGCCTGTCCAAATCTGCGCTATCCCGGCGGTTCAAGGCGCTGACGCAGGCCAAATGCGATTGAGTGGATGGGATCCGATCTCTCGCAGCCGGATCTTGTGGCGATCCAGCTCGACGGGCTGCATCTGGACGACCCTCTGTTGACGATCGGGGCTGTCGGCATTGACGTTTCCGGCCACAAGCGTCCACTGGGCATCGTCGAAGGAGCGACAGAGACCGCTGCCACACTACAAGCGCTGCGCGACACTCCGATCGAGCGCGGGCTCGATCCCGAAGACTGCCATCTCTTCATCCTGGACGCAAGCCAGAGCGCTCGGCAAGGCGCTGCGGCACACCTTCGGAGCAGACATTCCCCTCCAGCGTCGTCAGATACACAAGGCACGCAACATCGCCGCCCGGCTGGCGCCCAGGCACCGTGCCGCCGTGCGCCGCGCCCTGAAACAGGCCTGGGAACTCGACGACGCCGACAAGGCCGAACGCCCGATGCGCAAGCTCGCGCGGCGCTTCGAGCAGGACGCAGTGGATGTGTCCGGATCGATCCTCGAAGGTCGCGACGAAATCCCGACCGCGGTCAGGCTGGGCCTGCCTCTCGAATGGCGCTGCTCCCCGGCCGGCACAAACATCGTCGAAGCCATGAACAGCGTTATCCGGCAGGTCAGCGGCAACGTGAGACGCTGGCGGGACGCCAACATGGCCCGGCGCTGGACAGCAGCTGGACTGTTCCAAGCCAGGCAAGGCTTCCGTCGCATCGAGGCCTGCAAGCAGCGACCCCTTCTCAAGCAGGCTCTCATCGAACACCTCCAAAAGCGCCAGCTTGACCGGATCGAGGGCGCCACATAACCTCCCATCGAGCAGCGCCGCTCAGGCGAGTTTCAACATCGAACGGGGCAATCCCGCCTTGTCGGGCCCGCCTTGTCGGGCGAACGAGAATAGGTCTATACCTTTTGTCAAACAGGGCAGGGCACACATCGACCCCATGAGCTTGACCGTCTTCTCGGCCGTTATCCTGGCGGCACTCCTCCACGCGCTGTGGAATGCCGCGGTCAAGGGTGGCGCCGACAAGCACCTGGCGATGTCGGCCGTGGTCTTGGGGCACCTGCCTCCGGCATTGCTGTTCCTGCCCTTCGTACCGCTGCCGAGCCTGGAGAGCCTCCCCTACTTGCTGGCAGGCACCCTGCTGCACATGGGCTATCAGATATTCTTGCTGCAGTCCTATCGCATCGGCGACTTGACTCAGGTCTATCCGATCGCGCGTGGCTCTGCCCCGCTTCTGGTCGCTTTGATCTCCCTGACGGTGCTGGGGGTTCAGCTCGATCGCCTGCAGATCCTGGCTGTCGTCTGCATCGGCCTGGGGATCATGAGCATCAGCCTGGTACGCCAGCGGGATGGTTTGAAGAACTGGAACGCCACCATCCTGGCACTCTGCACCGGCTGCTTTATCGCCGGCTACTCTCTGGTCGATGGGCTGGGGGCAAGGGCCTTCGGATCGGCGCTCGGATTCTTCGCCTGGCTCACCATGGCCAACGCACCACTCTTCGCGCTCTTTACCGCCATCACCAAGCCAGGCGTCCTGTCGCGACTGCCACTGCATGGCAAACGAATATTCTTGATCGGCGGAAACGCCTCCTTCGCGGCCTACTCCCTGGTCGTCTGGGCTTTCACCCAAGCCCCCATAGCACTGGTCACGGCCTTGCGGGAGACCAGCATCATCTTCGCCCTGCTGATCGGCGTCTTCGTCCTGAAGGAGCGGATCGACCTGGCCAAGGTCTTCTCGACCCTGGTCACCCTGATCGGCGTCGCCCTCCTGCGCTTCGCTAAATCCTAGTGCATGGGAGGGCTCGCCAGCCTGCCGTTAGGCCCGGACGCGCGACCTGTCCGGATCGTAGAAGGAAAAGGCCACGACTGTGGCCGGCAGGCGCTTTTGCAGGCCGTCCAGCTTGCCGATCTCGACCTTGGTTCCCGGCTCGCTGTACTCGGCGGCCATGCGACAAAGCGCAATGTTCCTGCGCAGAATGGGAGAGCGGGTCGCACTGGTGATCTCGCCCACCTTGTTGCGGCCGACATGCACGCCGTCTCCATTGGCGACCAGGTCGTTGTCGTGGACCTCCAGGCCGACCAGCTTCCTTTGCGGATGCGCCTTGCGCTGCAACAAGGCTTCGCGGCCGATGAAATCTTCATCCTTGGACTTGAGCGGAACGGCGAAGCCGATACCCGCCTCGAAGGGATCGGTCTGATCGGTGAACTCGTAACCATAGAAGATCAGGCCGGCCTCGATCCGCACCATGTCCAGGGCATCCAGGCCCATGGGCAGCATACGGTGGGGCGCGCCGGCCTCGAAGACCGCATCCCAGACCGCCACGCCGTCCTTGGGATGGCACCAGACCTCATAGCCCAACTCGCCGGTGTAGCCGGTCCGTGAGACCAGGATCGGGGGGCCGTTGTGATCGCCCAGGCGCGCGACGCAGAAACGGAACCATCCCAATGCCTCGACGGTCGGCGCGTCCGGCTCGGTCCAGACCACCTGGCTCAGGATCTCCCGGCTCTTGGGACCCTGGACAGAGAGGTTGTTCAGCTGATCGGTCGAGGACTTGATCCAGACCTTCAGACCGCGCTTTTCGGCCTGTTCGCGCAGCCAGATCCCGCAGTAGTCGTCGCCGCATACCCAGCGGAAAGACTGCGGCCCCATGCGGAAGAGCGTGCCGTCGTCCAGCATGCCGCCGGTGTCGTAGCACATGGCGGAATAGACCACCTGACCGACCGAGAGCTTGCGCACATTGCGGGTCAAGGTCAACTGCATCAGGGTCTCGGCATCGGGGCCGAAGACCTCGAACTTGCGCAAGGCCGAGAGGTCGACGGCCACGGCGCGCTCGCGACAGGCCCAGTATTCGTCGATGGCGCCGCTCTTGACGAATGAAGACGGCAGCCAGAAGCCGCGATAGTCGCTGAACGCGCGGGTTCTCTCGGAGGTGCGTGGGTGAAAGCCGGTTTCCCGGGTCAGCTCTGCCTCCGATTCGGGAGACCTTCTCAAGGCCATGGCCTTGGAGAAGCTTTTCTCCTGCGAATAGACCCGGACATGGATGTCGGTCGGATCCCAGCCGTTCGCTGCATCGACGTCGCAGGGACAGGCCGAGGAGCCGCAGACCAGGTCCGTCTGCGCGCGCAGCAGGACATAGTCGCCGGGCCTCGACCAGGGCTCGTCGAAGGAGAGCGCGTTCTGAGCGTCGACGTTGGTGTTGTAGAAGAAGTTGATGGCCGGCCAGCCCTTGCGCGGCTGCACGCCGAATGGCTTCAGGGTGGCGTTGAAATTCTCCGAGCAGTTCACGTGTCCGGGATAGCCGAGATCGTCATAGTACTTGGCCGTGCAGGCCAGGTGGAAGGTGTCGTGGCGCCCGACCGTATCGCGGATTACCTCCACCATCGGCTGCATGTCCTGATCGAAGAACTTCGACAAGAGCCCCGGTTCGGGATAGGCGGAACCGGTCAGAGAGCGCGTGGTGGTGGGATCAAGGCCCCGCTCGATGCCGGCCTCGAGTTGGTGCGTATTGAAAGCAACGAAGTCGGAACACTGGCGTCCGGCCACGTCGATGATCTGGATGAACTCCCCTGCTTTCACCTCGTAGCTCTCGGCCGTGGCGCGATTGACCCGAAAATCCAGCCGCGGGTCGGCCAGGGGCGACGGCAGATCCGGCTGATCCTTCGGACGCCGCGTCACCCGCGTGACCAGAGCCACCAGGTCGGTCGGCGGTCGCTGGCCGTCAGGCGTCATGGCGTCACCAGGGGCAGCGATCAGACAGATGGCGCTCTCTTCGGCTGTGAAGCTGGCGGTCTCGCCCGGCTCCGAGTCTCGCCTGAAGAGCGTCACGGCAGAGCAACCTTGCGGCAGTATGTTCCACTGCTTGAGCCGGCGCGCCATCCTGCGCGCATCGTCGCCCGGCCCGGTGATGATCTGCCAAATGGGATCGGCCGTTCGGTCGGCCTTGGCTCCGATCAGGGCTGCATCCTCCTTGCCGTCGCGGTCGAAGACCGTCAGGACACCGGGCTGCAGGCCCTCGGGATCGATGATGTCGAGGTGGTCACCGGGCGCCAGGTCGATCGCGGTCACGCCGCCGCCGCGGATCTGATAGCGCTCGATGCCGCTTCCGAGAAACGGCAGCCCCAGCGCATGAACCTTGGGCTGGAACACCGGTACGATTGCCATGCTCGTCACTCCTCTCGACGCTGTCATCCGGACGGCACCTAGCCTCCGGAGCAGCGGTTGGCCAAGCGTCGCCTGCCGAATGGTTTGGCCTTAACCTGCGGCCGTTTGGAGCATTCCTCAAGCGAGGAATTCCAGGGTCATCTCATCAGGATTGCTTATGCAGAGATCTCGACATCGACTGCCCAACCCGACCGCCCTGCCGGCCTTCGAGGCCTCGGCGCAGCTTCCCAGCTTCACCCAGGCGGCAATCTCCAGGCAGATCCGCGTACTGGAAGAGAACCTGGGCGTCAAACTCTTCGATCGCGGCCATCGCCAGATCTCTCTGACGAAAGAGGGGAAGCGCTTTCAGCACGCCGTCTCGGTGGCCCTGGAGCCTGGTAGCCAATTCGGCCAGCGATCTGCGCGGCGAGGTCACCAGCAGCGACCTCACCATCGGCGCCGACATCTCCATGGCGCACCTTTGGCTGCTGCCGCGGCTACCGCGCCTTGGCGCCGAACACCCCAACATTGCAGCCTCGATCCTGGCATCCGACCGGGAGAGTGAGTGCCTCGGCGACGGCGTCGATCTTGCGCTTCTCCATGGTGACGGCAACTGGCCCGGCTTCGATGCCGGGCTTCTTATCCGCAAGGAGATCCTTCCGGTCTGCAATCCGGAATTCCTGGCGAGCGAACAAGGTATTGGCAGGCTAGAGAATCTGTTGGATCGCCTACTGCTGGATCTCAAGGGCGATCTCTGGGACTGGGTGGATTGGCAACAGTGGCTGGCAGAGGCCGGGGTCGAGCTTCCCGAGACCACGCAGACTCTGAGCTTCAATGCTCTGCCGCTGTTAATCGAAGCGGCCCGGCACGGTCAAGGCATCGGGCTCGGTTGGAAGGGAGAGGTGGTTCGGGAAAGCTGGACAGGTGAGTCAAGTGGGGTTTTCGCGTGAGATCGGCCTGATAGCCGAGAGCGAGGAGAGAGCATGGCAAGACGCCCGCGCCGGAACCACAGTCCAGCATTCAAGGCGAAAGTGGCCTTGGCAGCCATCCAGGGCGAGAGGACGCTGGCCGAGTGAGCCCGGCAGTTCGACGTACCCCCCCAAGCAGATCACCCAGTGGCGCCGGCAGTTGCTGGATGGCGCTGCCGGTGTGTTCGGCGACACCGCCAAGGCCGAGCCAAGGCCGAGACGGTGGCGGAGGGAATGTCCCGGGATGTTGAATCTTCGAATTAGTGTGGCGTTGCTTCCGCTGAGCCTTGGGCTCGGTGTGCTTGAACCAAGGAAGGAAGCAACACCATGAAGACGACGACCATATCCCCCTTGCTCTGGCCACAGCGCCGACTGCGCCTTCGCTTGTCGATGAAGCGTTTGAAGCTGTGAGGGAGAGCTTCGAGCAATGCTGTCTGATGGCAGGCATGGAAAGCCTGACCCGACTGCTGGACGAGGACGTGACACGGGCTTGCCGGTGAGCGCTACGAGCATTCACCTGAGAAGCCCGACTAGCGTTGGGGCCATTCGGAAGCGCAGTTTGGCTTTCACGGCGGCAAGAGCGCCGTGGATCGCCCTCGGGTGCGCAGCCAGGGCACGGGCAAGGCAAGGCCCTTGCCGCATTGGGAAGAGATTTCGGCCACAGAGTTTCTCGACCGCTGGGCCATGAACCTGATGGTGATGAATGTGGCCCCGCGCAAGTTTTGCCGCGCCGTTCGGCTGCCCGAGGCCGGCGTTCCGGCGGACGCGGGCAGCGGCCTGTCCAACTCTGCGGCCTCGCGACGGTTCAAGGCGCTGACGCAGGCCACATTCGAAGAGTGGATGGGGTCCGCGCTATCGGAACTGGATCTCGTTGCGATCCAGATCGACGGGCTGCATCTGGACGACCGCCTCTTGATGATCGGGGCTGTCGGCATCGAGGTTTCCGGGCAACAACACCCCCTGGGCGTCATTGACGGGGCCAGGGAGAACGCTGCAACCCTACAGGCCTTGCTCGACGATCCGATCGAGCGCGGGCTCGACCCCGCAGGCTGCTACCTCTTCATCGTGGATGGTACCAAGGCTCTCGGTAAAGCTCTGCGGCGAACCTTCGGCGCGGATATCCCCATCCAGCGCTGCCAAATCCACAAGGCACGCAACATCGCCGACCGGCTTGCGCCCAAGTACCCTGCCGCCGTGCGACGCGCCTTGAAGCAGGCCTGGGAGCTGGACGATGCCGACAAGGCCGAACGCCCGATGCGTACTCTGGCGCGGCGCTTCGAGCAGGAAGCACCGGATGTGTCCCGATCGATCCTCGGAGGTCTCGACGAAATCCTGACAGGGGTCGGGCGCGGCTTGCCGCTTGAATTGCGCCGCTCGCTCGCCAGCACCAATATCATCGAGCCCATGAACAGCGTCATCCGGCAGGTCTGCCGAAACGTGAAGCCCTGGCGAGATGCCAAGATGGCCCTGCGCTGGACCGCGGCGGGCATGGTCGAAGCCAAGAAGGGCTTCCGGCGCATCGAGGCCTGCAAGCAACTGCCCATTCTCAAGCAGGCTCTCATCGGGCAACACCAAAAGCACCTGCTTGACCGGATCGAGGACGCCGCACAACCTCACATCAAGCAGCGGCACTCGGACGAGTTTCAACATCAAACGGGACATTCCCTCTTCGAACGCATTCTGGCCCTCTTCGAACGCATTCTGGCCCTCTTCGAACGCATTCTGGGCTACGAAGTGTCGGTGAGGCTACCCGCCGGGGTTAGCAGGTCCTGTAAATCCAGGATGGGCATGATGGTCTGGATGTCCTCGAAGGAGAGGCACTCTTCCTCTTCGCGTGGCCAGTAGCGCCGGAGGTAGAGTCGCCTGTCCTTGCGGCCCAGGAACTGGCGTGCCTTGGCATGCATCCACAGATCGTCACGCGTGCTGCGCAACAGCACCAGACAATGCCCGCCCTGCTCCAGGCGCAAGCCGGGCGCGCAGTGAATCCAGCTTCCGGTCGCGCGCCAGGGCTGCATCTCCTTGCTCTGGACGGTCACCGCAAAGGCATCGTCGAAGGACATCAGGCCTGGCAGTCTATGCACGAAATGCGTGGCCCGCGGCTTGACGAAGAAGCCATCGCCGCCTGCCGCCGGCTCCGAGGCCCAGAGCGGTACGTCCAGGGCGAAACGATCCAGGGGCGTGGCCAGGGTCGTGCGCGTCGGCGCACTGTCCAGCAACTCGTCCAAAGACAAGCCCATGGCTCCGGCAAGCCGCAAGAGCGTGCGGCGCCGCGGACTCTTCGAACGACCGTTCAAAATGTCCCGCACCGCCATATCGCCCAGCCCGGCCTCTCGCGAAAGCTGAATCTGACTCCAACCGCGAGCGTCGAGAAAGCTCTGAACCTTCTGTTGCAGCGATAACCCCTTCATGATGACCAAGCCTAACCGCTCTTGTTCGAGGATGCATGGTCTTTATCTCTTGATGTGAGGCATTCACGGGAGTGCAGTTATCTCTAGGCATTCCGGGGAGGGAAAAATGAAAGGAAACTACAGCGAGAATGAGGCTCCAGGCAATGCTGCACCACGACGGCACCTCTATGCGGCGGCGGTGGCTGCGCGCGCTGTCGCCTGCCTGCAGGATCCGCCGGAGACCCAGGTCCTGGCCGCCAAATGTGCCTGCACGAGATCCGGTCTGACGGATGAATCGCCGAAGAGCGTCCTGGAGTCGGCCCGGCTGGAGGCTTTGCGGGTGCAGGCCACCTTGGAGTATGAGGCGGCCGATGGCCGTGGCTGCCGGGCAGCCCGGAGTCGCAGCCTTTCACGCCGGCGGATCGAAGGCACGGGAAGAAGCCTGGCAGGGGACGCTCGCACTGCAGTTCGGCGATTGTCTGAACCGAGCAGGCTGGTTCGGTCGCGCTTGTCGCCTCGGAGCGGCGACCCCAGGGGCGGTGCGACCAGTTCGTAAAAGCCGTCACAGGGGATCAAGCCGCCCGTAACGGGATTCCGACAGCCGTCTACGCCCGCCGAAGGGTCTTGAGGGGAAGCAGCGCAAGAGGAGAGGCAGGGTGCGATGAGGCATGCTGCCTCGGCCAGAACCGCAGCCGCCTGGAGCAAAACCCAGGCAGATGGAAGGGTCCACGCCGGTGATTTGCTTTTGAACGATGACGTAGAGAAAGTTTCGCACATTTGTGTGGGGTTGATGGCCCCGAATCCCTCAGGTTTTCAGTCGCCAGCCGGAGAAGCCAATAGAGGAGGCCAGAGTCACCCTGGACGAGGATGACACGAAGGGCCTGTCGAACGTGGTCCCTATCGACGCCGGTCGGATAGAAGATCATCCGAGGCAGATCGTGCGAGGCAGCGTCGAGGAGACACTGAACAGCCTGCTGGACACATCCGCTGCGTCCTGCTCGAAGCGTCGCGCGAGCTTGCGCATCGGGCGTTCGGCCTTGTCGGCGTCGTCGGGTTCCCAGGCCTGTTTCAGGGCGCGGCGCCCGGCAGCACGGTGCCTGGGCACCAGCCGGTCGGCGATGTTGCGTGCCTTGTGTATCTATAGAGATGTGCGTAAGCCATCATCTGGTAGACGTCGGTTTGGGAAACCCCCTTTTTACGGTCATCTCCCTCTTCGATCCGCGAGGATATCCACTTCCATTTCGTATCGACTACATGCGCCATCTGCATCTGCCCCGCGCGCCGAATCAGAATATCGGGTTTCGTCCGAAACACAGCACGTTCATCGTCGAGCGATGTCAGGCAGCACCGCCCACCATCCTGAAGGGTCACCTCCTATTCGGTTCCTGCTGGTGCGCGGGTAATCAACCGGCCGATGTACTTTTCGAAAAGCGCATTCATCTCGAAGAGAAGCGCAGTTCCCCGCCCTGAACCGGTGAGCGTGTTTCGATTCTCGTCGCCTTGAAGCGCTGCAGCAGCCTCGTAACCCAAACAGAGCCGAACGGCTTCTCACGCCGTTCGATACGTCTTGCCCGTGCCAGGCGGACCATGGAGAATCAAATTCGTTGCCGAAGCGCTGGAACTTCGGTTGTGTCTGTCATGGCGTCCGCCTTCGGTCAGGAATTGAGCTTGTAGGTGAAAGTGGTGGAGCTACTTGGGTTCGGTCTTGTACTCGAGGGCGGCGGCACTCGCGCCAATCGCTGGAACTTCTCACCGCCCAGAGCTTGACAAATGTTCGGAAAAGCCATCAACCCCACCTTGGCCGCGAGATCGCTTGCGCGGATGGAGACCTCCTTGGCGCCCCGTTCCCGGGCAGGTTCGATGAAATAGTTCAGAGCGCACAGCCTGATGCGATCAGCGTCTGTCATGTCGTCCTCCTCCGGTTTGGAATTGAGCTTGTAGGTGAAAGTGGTGGAGCTACTTGGGTCCGGTCTTTCGATCAAGGGCGGCGGCACTTGCGCCAATCGCTGGAACTTCTTACCGCCGAGAGCTTGACAAATGTTCGGAAAAGCCATCAACCCCATCGCAGCCGCGATATCGCCTGCGCGGATGGAGACCTCCTTGGCGCCCCGTTCCCGGGCGGGTTCGATGAAACGGTTCAGAGCGTACAGCCTGATGCGATCGGCGCCTGTCGTGAGATGGTTATGGCGTTCGGGTCGCTCGACAGGTTCAGCGTCAACTTTGGTTGTGTCTGTCATGGCAACCGCCTGCAATTGGATTTCGTAGTAGGTAGCCTTCGCCCCATCCTGAAAGACGCAGTACCGGACTTCGGGGCCACTGGTGATGACCTCCAACACAGGAAGCCGGACACTCTTATCGGAACGAAGCGCAACAACGTCACCCACTTTGAACAAATGCGTCGGCCCGGCATCGGGCTGTTCCGGAACGGCATTGGCGGGCTTTTTACCGGAAGCAGAGCCAGTACCGGTTCGACCAGCCATCTTTGCGAGGGCGTTGTCTTTTGCAGCCTTTACGGCCTCGATCAACGAAGTGTCCGCATCAATCAGATCAAGGAACCGTCCCAAAGTATCGGCGTCGCGATAAATCTCGCTGGCCGGTGTCTCCTCGGCGGCCATGTGCGCCCACTTGTTACGGACGGTCTGAAGCTCCTTGACCCAGTTTCTGGCCTCCCAAGGTAAAGAAAGGCCGTTTGCAAGATCAAACCAATTCTGGTCAAACACGCGCAGCAAAGCCGCAAGGTCGAGTTCGCGTAGTGAGGAGATTCTCTTCTCCTTGACGATCCGCTGTTGTTGGAAGCTCAACCGGCCAACAACACGATTTTCCCACCATTCAGGGGAGAGATCGGGAAGCTTCTGTTGCAAAAAATTCGCAAGATCAGAAGTCACCATCCTTAATTCTCTGTGCATATGAGCCTGCTTTGAGCTACTTTCCGTCCTGCGGCGCATCTTGCTGACGATTTTTCGATCGCGCAAGCGACACCAGCGGCATTGCAGTCGCGCTCGATGGTGACCAGGCGCCTCTGATCAGCGCCCGACGAACGGCTCAGACTGGCCGAAGTCGTCCATATGGCAGCAACCTGGTTGACCAACTGAATCGCGTGTCAGGGGTTGTCCCGTTCGATGTTGAAACTCGCCTGCGCGGCGCTGCTCGATGGGAGATTATGCGGCGCCCTCGATCCGGTCAAGCTGGCGCTTTTGGAGGTGCTCGATGAGAGCCTGCCTGAGAAGGGGTCGCTGCTTGCAGACCTGGATGCGACGGAAGCCTTTCCTGGCTTCGAACAGTCCAGCTGCTGTCCAGCGCCGGGCCATTTTGGCGTCCCGCCAGCGTCTCACGTTGCCGCTGACCTGCCGGATGACGCTGTTCATGGCTGCGACGATGTTTGTGCCGGCCGGGGAGCAGCGCCATTCGAGAGGCAGGCCCAGCCTGACCGCGGTCGGGATTTCGTCGAGACCTTCGAGGATCGAGCTGGACACATCCGCTGCGTCCTGCTCGAAGCGCCGCGCGAGCTTGCGCATCGGGCGTTCGGCCTTGTCGGCGTCGTCGGGTTCCCAGGACTGTTTCCGGGCGCGGCGCCCGGCGGCACGGTGCCTGGGCGCCAGCCGGTCGGCGATGTTGCGTGCCTTGTGTATCTGACGACGCTGGAGGGGCATGTCTGCTCCGAAGGTGCGCCGCAGCGCCTTGCCGAGCGCTCTGGCTTGCGTCCAGGATGAAGAGATGGCAGTCTTCGGGATCGAGCCCGCGCTCGATCGGAGTGTCGCGCAGCGCTTGTAGTGTGGCAGCGGTCTCTGTCGCTCCCTCGACGACGCCCAGTGGGTGCTTGTGATCGGAAACGTCAATGCCGACAGCCCCGATCGTCAACAGAGGGTCGTCCGGATGCAGCCCGTCGAGCTGGATCATCACAAGATCCGGCTGCGAGAGATCGGAATCCCATCCACGCAATCGCATGTGGCCTGCGTCAGCGCCTTGAACCGTCGGGATGGCGCAGATTTGGACGAACCGCTGCCCGCCGCGGCCGAAACGCCGGTCGCGGACACCCGAACGGCGCGGTGGAACGTGCCTGTGGCCACCTTCATCGCCATCGGGTTCATCACCCAGCGATCGAGACCTTCACCCGCCGAAACCTCCTCCCGGCTCGGCAGCGGCATCTCCTTGCCTGTGGTCCTGCTGCGAACCCGAGGGCGATCGACGTCGATCTTGCCGCCGTGAAAGCCAACCTGCGCCTGCCAATGGCTCCAACGCTAGCCTAGCTTGTCCGGACAATGCTCACAGCGCGCCCCGGCAAGCCGCGTCACGTCTTCGTTCATCAACCGGATCAGGCTTTCAATGCCTGCCATCGGACAGAATTACTCGAAGCTCTCCGTCAGTGCGCCATGGGCCTCATCCACAAGCGAAGGCACCTGCAGAGAGCGGTAGCCAAGGCCAGGGGATAGGGCGGTCGTCTTCATGGCATTGCTTCCTTCTTCGGTTCGAACACCCCGAGCCCAGGGCTCAGGGGAAACCATGCCACACCAGATCAAGGTTTCAACAGAACCCGGGACATTCCCCAAGAAACCTCTTCTTCTCGACAGTATCGGTGGTGGGCGCGGCTGGGATTGAACCAGCGACCCCTACGATGTCAACGTAGTGCTCTCCCGCTGAGCTACGCGCCCGGCCGCTGTCGAGGGCGCTGGATGTAGCACCCGCGAATGCGACCCTGCAAGAGGCAATCGAGTGCCGAGACCAAAGGAATCTTGATGCCTGCCTTGTCGAAGCTGCTGACACCGCGCAATTGCCTGCGCTATCGTCCGATCCGAAGGGACGGCTTGGCCGTCTGCCGCGAAATGATCGCGCCGGCGCCGCGCCGGCGCTACGCTTGAGTGTAACCTCGGTTTCGGATCGCTTGGAGGCAAGACAATCCATGTGGGAAGGTCCCGCCTTCGCAATCGACTATCCGAGCGCCGGCGAACTGCCGCTGATCGTGGCCTCGCCGCACTCCGGCAGTCACTATCCGCCGGACCTGTTGGAGGCCTCCAGCCTGGGTCCGCAGGACCTGCGGCGATCGGAGGACTGCTATGTCCATGAGCTGACCGCGGTAGCCGCCGATCTGGGGATCGTGGCGATCCGTGCGCTCTTCCCGCGCGCCTACGTCGACGCCAACCGCGAGCCCAATGAACTGGACCCGCTGCTTTTCGACGAGCCGCTGCCCGGCTATGCCAACGCGTGTAGCCCGCGGGTTGCTGCCGGGCTTGGCACCATCGCCCGGGTCGTGGCCAACGGACGCCCCATCTATCGCCGCAAGCTTGCCGTCCGGGAGGCCCTGGAGCGGCTGGAGCGCTGCTACATTCCCTATCATCATGCTCTGCATGGTCTGATCGACGAGCGCGTGCGGCACTTCGGCTTCTGCGTTCTGCTGGATTGCCACTCCATGCCGAGCCTGGCAGCGGGCCCCATCGGTGAGCCCGCAGCCCAGATCGTGCTCGGCGATTGCCATGGCGCCTCCAGCAGTCCGGCATTGGTGGACTTGACCCTCCAGGCCTTTCGAGGCTTGGGATACCGTGTTGGCTACAACAGCCCCTATGCCGGCGGATTCGTGACCCGCCAGTACGGCCGGCCTGAGCGCTGCGTGCACGCCTTGCAGATCGAGTTGGCCCGCAGCCTCTACATGAACGAAGCCAGCCTCGAGCGCGGGCCGGGACTGCCGGGTCTACGCGAGGATATCGGCCGGGTCTTGGCCGAAGTGGCCGACTGGACCGTTAACGCTCTGCCGATCCACCGCGCTGCCAAGTAGGGCCCATAACCTGACCCAGGCAAGTCGGTGCCGAGCCCTCGCAAGCGGCAAAAAAGGGCCATGCGCGAGGCACGGCCCGAATTCAGGGAGGAAACGCCATAGAGACGTACGGCTCAGCGCCAAAGCACCTATGCCGCACTGCACAATATGTTGAGCCCGACTTCGGAGTTCAAGCGAAATCGATCATCTCTTTGAGATTGTGTATTTTTTCTTAGAGAAAAGATGTCGACCCTGCACCATTTATGTTGCACTGCAAAAATTCATCTCGAGTCCAGGAGGCTTGTTTCGACCGCCTCGCTGCCTCTAAAACCCTGATCGCATGGCAAATTGCAGCTGGGAGGGTGAGGCCGTGGATGTGGAGGCGCTGAGAAAAGAGACGCCGGGGTGCGGAAATGTTGTGCACCTCAACAATGCCGGCGCATCCCTGATGCCGGAACCTGTCATGGCTGCGCAGATCGATCACCTGCGTCTCGAATCCAGAATCGGCGGCTATGAGGCCAAGGCCGAGGTACTGCCGCGGATCGAGGCCGTCTACGACTCCATCGCTCGCCTGCTGAACGCGGAGCGTGATGAGATCGCGCTTCTGGAAAACGCGACCATGGCCTGGATAGCGGCCTTCAACGCCATTGCCTTCGAGCCGGGAGAGTGCATCGTGACCGGCGAGGCCGAGTATGCCAGCAACTATTTGAACTTCCTGCGGGCGAAAGAGCGCCTGGGCATCGAGATTCTGGTCGTCCCCAGCGACAGCAGCGGGCAGATCGATGTCGCCGCCTTGGAGGCCCTGCTGGACGAGCGCGTGCGCTTGATCGCCATTACTCATGTGCCGACCAATGGCGGCCTGGTCAATCCTGCCTCCGAGGTCGGAGGGATCGCCCGCAAGCACGGCATTCTCTATTTGCTGGATGCCTGCCAATCCGCCGGGCAGATTCATCTCGACGTCGAGGCCTTGGGGTGCGATTTGCTGTCCGCGACCGGGCGCAAGTATCTGCGCGGGCCGCGCGGGACCGGTTTCCTCTATGTCCGCAAGGCCGTCCTGGAGCAGTTGCAGCCTTTGAACATCGATCTGCATGCCGCGCATTGGGTCGAGCCGGACCGCTATGAGCTTCTGGCCTCGGCGCGCCGCTTCGAGAACTGGGAGTTCAACGAGGCCGCGATCCTGGGCCTCGGCGCCGCCGTCGACTATGCGCTGGCCTTGGGAACCGAGGCGATCGAGGCCCGCGTGCAGTGGCTGGCCAGGCGCCTGCGTTTCATCCTGAGCGAGCATTCCAGGCTGACGGTGCATGACATCGGCGAGGCCAAGTGCGGGATTGTGACCTTCTCGGTGCCGGATCGGACTGCCGAGGAGGTTCGGCGCGACCTTCGCGCCAGGGACATCAACATCTCCGTCACAAACCCGGGGAGTACGCTCCTGGATGCCAGACGGCGCGGTCTGCCGGACCTGGCCCGCGCCTCGGTGCACTACTTCAACACCGAGGAGGACGACTTCCAGGCGCTGACGGAGTCGCTCTGGCAGACCAGACACCGCTGAGGGCTCCTGAACCGCTTGGCAAAAAGCAGGCTTTCACATTTCTGGTTTGCGCTGCGCCGCACACTCTGTAACGTGGCAGCAACTGAGAGCGCTGGCCCAAGGCAGGTCGGCGGCCGGAAGCGGTCAGGAACGAGGTTCGGGGTGGCACTGGTCACGGAAAAGGCCGGGCCGGGACAGGCGGGCGGTGGGGAGGTGGTCCTTTCTGTCACCGATCTGCACAAACGTTTCGGCAACAACGAGGTCTTGAAAGGCATCAATTTCGAGGCGCACCGCGGCGACGTCATCGCCGTGCTCGGTGCCTCGGGCTCGGGCAAGAGCACCTTGCTGCGTTGCATGAACCTGCTGGAGGTGCCCAACCAGGGCCGTATCATCGTGCACGGCGAAGATCTGCGCATGAAGCCGACCGCTGGCGGTGGGCAGAAGCCGAAGGATCGCCGCCAGGTCGATCGCGTCCGCTCGCGCCTTTCCATGGTCTTTCAGCAGTTCAATCTCTGGAGCCACATGACCGTCATCGAGAACGTCATGGAGGCGCCGGTGCATGTGCTGAAGGTGCCGAAGGAGGAGGCCCGGCAGCGCGCCCAGCGCTATCTGACCAAGGTTGGCCTGGCCGACAAATTCGCCTCCTATCCGGCCGAGCTGTCCGGCGGCCAGCAGCAGCGCGCGGCGATCGCCCGCGGCCTGGCGATGGAGCCGGAGGCACTGTTGTTCGACGAGCCCACGTCTGCCCTCGACCCCGAACTGGTCGGCGAGGTCATGCGCGTGCTGCGTGCCCTGGCGGAGGAAGGACGCACCATGATCGTGGTGACCCACGAGATGGGCTTCGCGCGCGAGGTCTCCAACCGCGTGATCTTCCTGCACCAAGGCGTGATCGAGGAGGACGGACCGCCCGGCGAGGTCTTCACCCAGGCCCGTTCGGAACGCTTCCGTCAATTCATGGCAAGCCGCCTGGTCTGACTGGCTGGTCTGACTGGCGGTCCATCGCAAGGAGGAGAGTTGATCCCATGTCCCTACTGAAGACCGCGGCCTTTGCCGCCCTGGCCACCCTGGTTGCAAGTGCCGCCCTGGCCGAGGATAAACGCAAGGTGCGCATCGGCACGGAAGGCGCCTATCCGCCTTTCAACTACATCGACACCAACGGCGAGTTGGTCGGTTTCGACGTGGAGATGGCCACTGCACTCTGTGCTGCCGCGAACTTCGAGTGCACTTTCGTGGTTCAGGATTGGGACGGTATCATCCCCGGCCTGCTGGCCGACAAGTACGACGCCATCATCGCCTCCATGTCGATTACGCCCAAGCGTCAGGAAGTCGTGGATTTCACCAAGAAATACTACAACACCCCGGCCCGCTTCGTGGTGCTGAAGGGCGATGAGTTCGACGTCACCGAAGGCAGCGGGCTGGACGGCCTGCGCGTCGGCGTCCAGGGTGCCACCACGCATGAGGACTTCGTCCGGGCCAAGTGGCCGAAGGCCGAGGTCGTGACCTAAGGCACCCAGGACGAGGCCAACGCCGACTTGATCAACGGCCGCGTCGATCTGGTGATGGCCGATTCCGTTGTCCTGCAGGAAGGCTTCCTGCAGGTTGAGGGCGGCGATTGCTGCCTGTTCCTTGGTGCGTCCTACAACGATCCCCAGTACCACGGCGACGGTGCAGGCATCGCCATTCGCAAGGGCGAGCCCGATCTGGTCGCGGGCTTCAACAAGGCCATCGTCACGATCCGCGGCGACGGCACCTACAAGACCATCAACGACAAGTACTTCGAGTTCGACGCCTACGGCGCCGAGTAACCGGTAGAATTGGGGGGAGCGATGCGCGGGCGTTGCTCCCCCCTTGTTTTGAAGGCCTGAGGGGTGTTCGATTATCGAGGTTATGGCTGGGTCTTTCTCGATGGTCTGCAGGTGACCCTTGCGGTCGGCCTGGCTTCCTTGCCGGTCGCCTTGGTACTGGGTCTCTTCGGCGCCTGGGGCAAACTCTCGAACAATGCAATTCTGCGCAATCTGGCCGGAGCCTACACCACCGTGGTGCGCGGCGTGCCGGAACTCGTGCTGATCACCCTGGTCTACTACGGCTTCACCATCATCCTGCAGGACATCGCCTCGGCGATCACCGGCGAGCGCGAGCAAATCGACCTCAATCCCTTCATCACCGGCACCATCGCCCTGGGCTCGATCTACGGCGCCTTTGCGACCGAGGTCTTTCGCGGCGCCTTCCTGGCCGTCGATCGCGGCCAGATCGAGGCGGCGAGCGCCTATGGCATGAGCTCGTCCCTGGCCTTTCGCCGAATCATCCTGCCGCAGATGTGGCGCTACGCGCTGCCGGGGCTGGGAAATCTCTGGCTGGTGCTGTTGAAGGCGACGGCCCTGGTCTCTGTCATTCAGTTACCGGAACTGATGCGCATGACCTCGATCGGGGTCGGGGCGACACGTGAGCCCTTTACCTTCTATTTCAGCGCCTCGCTGATCTATCTCGGCATTACCGCGGCCTCTCTGGTGGTGATCCGGAGCGCCGAACAGCGCGCCTCGCGCGGGGTCGCTCGGCGGCTATAGGGGGCGGCGATGGATTGGCTCTGGCAAGGGATCGGCGAGCAGGCACATGCGGCCTGCATGGTGGTGCAGGCCGCCCTCGCCGAAGTCTTCGGCGAGGGCGGGGCGATCGTGCCGGCCTTCTGCCGTCTGATGGGCGGCGCCTGGCTCACCTTGAAGCTGACGATCTTCGCGCTGGTGATCGGTTTTGCCCTGGCGGTTCCGATTGCGCTTGCGCGCCTGTCGGGTAATCCCTTCGTCAACTGGCCGGTGCTGGCCTACACCTTCTACTTCCGGGGCACGCCGCTTCTGGTGCAGCTCTTCCTGATCTACTACGGGAGCGGCCAGTTCAGACCGGAGCTGCAGGAAATCGGACTCTGGCGCGGCGGCTTCCGCGAAGCCTATTTCTGCGCGCTCTTCACTCTGACCTTGAACACCGCGGCCTACACGGCCGAGATCTTGCGCGGCGGAATGCTGGGCGTGCCGGCCGGCGAGGTCGAGGCGGCGCGCGCCTATGGCATGTCGGGCGTCAAGCTCTATCGACGGATCATCTTCCCCAAGGCCATGCGCATTGCGCTGCCGGCCTACTCCAACGAGGTGGTCTTCCTCTTTCAGTCGACCTCTCTGGTGTCGCTCGTCACCTTGCTGGACCTCATGGGGGTTGCGACCGATGTCATCGCCGATACTTTCCGCCACTTCGAGACCCTGATCTTCGCCGGCTTCGTCTATCTGCTGCTGTCTGGGCTGATCTTCGCCGTCTTCAAGCGGGTCGAACGCCGCCTGATGCGCCATCTGTGCCGCAGCGGCGACGACGAGGCTGGAAAGGCGCCGCTGCCGCGCGGGATTCCTGGGAGCACACGGGCCTAGTACCGCTGTGCGGTGCGTGTGACTCACCGCATCGCACCGGCCCGCTCCCCCTCCCGTCCGCCCACGCCAGTATTCCAGAGGGCAGCCGGGAGGGGGAGGCGGGCCGGTGCCGACGGGATCAATCGGACATGCTCCATGACCGATGGAATAAGGCGAGGGCCCGTCATGGCGGTGCCAAGACGGGCCTCTCTGTCTCACGGCCTCTGCTGCAATGAGATCTGGGCGATGTAGTCGCTGAGTGCCTTACGCGCACGGGCCACCTTGGCCTCGCCGGTCTTGGCCGAAGCGCGCAGGTCATCCAGACGGTCCTCCTGGTCGGAGAGCTGGCGCAGATAGCGGCGCCCGAGGTCGCTGTCGCTGGGCACGGCCGAGAGGTTCTCACGCAGACGCCCCTGATCCTGGACGATCTCCGCTTCCTCCCGCTCCAGCGTCCTCAAGTCACGTTCGGCCTTGGCCAGGCCGGCCTTCAGGTCCTTGAGTGTCGACAGCTCTTGCTTCATCTCGTCCGGCACGAAGCGCGCCTCGATGAGATGGGCCAGATGTTCCTCGTCGATGTCGGCCAGGACCACGCGCTGGCCGGTCGGGCGCTCGAAGAGGAAGGTCACCTCGCGGGTCTCGCCGGCCTTCGAGGAGACCGGATAGCGATAGCCGGCCGCCGTTTCATCCACACCTTCGCTTGGCTTCAGAAGCTTCCAGCCGCGACGCAGCGGCTCCTGCAGGAGAACGACACGGGCGGCGTCCGAGGCACCCTTGATCGTGTAGATCCGGCTCCAGCGCTCCTTCTGCTCGATGGTCATGATGCCGTCGTGCAAGGTGATGCCGGTGATCGACTGCTGCTCATCATTGCGCAGATCGACATCGACCCTGCCATCGAGCGCGAAGCTGACGAGGCGGCTCTCGCCGGCCGGCAGCAGAGCGATCCGGGCATCGCCCAGGTAGGCCACGCGGCCGTCCGCGCCACGCTCGTAAAGGGTGATCAGGCCCGACGGGAAGCTGATCTTGCCGTCGTTCTCGAGGCGCAGGCTGGCCAGCGGGTGCCTGCCGGCGATGTCGGGCTGGAAGAAGGAGAGGCGCTCGACCGGCAGGCTGCGATCGAGGAAGGGAACCAGCAGGGAATGGCCGTCCTCGACGGTGACGGGGGTCGGGAAGCGATAGATCGCCTGGCTCACGCCCTCCTGCGCGGCGGCCTCCGGAATGCCGGCTGAACCGGGCATGGTCGGCTCGGGCGCCGGTGCTTCCCCCAGCATGCCGGTGGTGATGCTGTCGGCCTCCATCCCAGCTGCTGCGCGGTCGTAGCTCCTGGACTTGAGGGACTGCACGCGGTCCACCGGCGGCTGGATCCGATCGACAACCTGGACCGGGATTTCCGGGCGATCGAGGTAGTAGCTCTCGTAGAGCGCCTGGCGGAAGGCCACGGGATTGCCGGAGACCAGGCTGAGCTCGATCTCCTTCCAGTTCTCGCCGCTTTGATTTTCCAGAACGGCCCAGCCCTGGAGGGCCGCCGTACCGCTGCCGGCGGCCTCCGGCAGGGTCAGGCGATAGCTGGTCTTCCACAGCGGCACCGAGACCACATAGGCCACCCGAAGGCTGCGCGTAGCCTCGCCGGGCGCAGTCAGGGTGAGGACCCGCTTGTCGCGCTCGCTGTGCCTGGCCATGGCCGCCAAGGCCTCGCCGACGCTGGCCTGCAGGGCAGGATCGGCGAAGGCGATCTCCTGCGCATCCTCCAGCACGAACTGGCTGAGACCCAGGTTGCCCATAAGCGTCATCCGGGTGCGCGTGGTCACGCATCCCTGGTCGTCCTCCTGCATTTCGGCCACGACCGAGAGGATGCGGCCGCTGGTTGCCTGCTGGCCGGAGACGCGGATCTCGGCGCCCGAGAGCGCGCGCAGCAGGGCCGTGGGCGAGGCCAGGGCGGCTTCGTCGAAGGGCAGGCCCTTGAAGATCTCCGCCAGAGGCTGACGGCCGGGCAGGGAGACCGTGCCGATCCGTCCCTTGTCGTCGTAGACCACCAGAGACTTCAGCACGTCGTCGACCTGTGCCAAAGGCACCTTGAGTTCGACCGTGGCATTGCCGGTCACTTGGGTCTCGTATTCGAAGTAACCGAGGCCGCCGGTGGATAGCGCGACGCGCTGCAAATCCAGCGCGACGGCCGCGGCCAAACCCGTCTTGGCAAGAAGCAGGCTCATCGTGGTCAAGTCCTCCTGTTCGCTGTTGCGGACGCGCGCGGCCTTGCACGGAGTCCGCGTCTTCAGTCTTGTGATCCGGTTGCGAGGCCTGGGGCCCAGGCCTTGCGTGAATCGGCCCAGCAGATCAATCGTTTGGTGGGCCCGAAGTGGGCAGCCTGGCTGCGTCCACTCGATGACCGCTCGGCGACCATTGCAGGGCAGGACTGCGAGCATGACGGGATGCGTAGCGCCCGACCCTAAGGCAGCTTGCGCGCCATGAGCAAGCGCAGCGGACAGACGGAAGGCGCGCCCGGCGATTGGTTGCAGACCCTCGTGCCGGCTGTCTTCGTGCTGCTCTGGTCGACCGGCTTCATCGGCGCGAAGCTGGGCGTTCCCTATGCCTCTCCGCTGCTGTTTCTGGCCGTGCGTTTTGCCATCGCCGCGGTCCTGCTTTTGGGCTGGGGCCTGCTGCGTGGCGAGGTCTGGCCGCGCGGCTGGCGGCTCCATCTCGATCTGGCCGTGGTCGGGACCCTGTTGCACACCATCTACCTGGGCGGCGTCTTCGTCGCCATCTCCTGGGGCCTGGAGGCCGGCACCTCCGCCCTGATCGTCAGCCTGCAGCCGATTCTGATCGCCTCTGTCGCCGGCGCCCTGCTGGGCGAGCGGGTGGGGCGCCTGCAGTGGCTGGGTCTGGTGCTGGGACTGGCCGGCGTCATCCTGGTGGTCTGGCGCAAGGCCGGGCTCTCGGCCGAGGGTCTGGAGGCGGCTTTGCTCTGCGTCGTCTCGCTCTTCGCCATCACCTCGGCGGTGCTCTATCAAAAGCGCCGCTTGGGGGCGATGTCGCGGATCACCGGCAACGGCCTGCAATTCCTCTTCGCCGCCGCCTCCAGCGGGCTGGCCGTTCTGCTGTTCGAGTCCGAGGCGAGGATCGTCTGGGCCTGGCCCTTCATCATCGCGATCGGCTGGCTGGTCGTGGTGCTGTCCATCGGTGCGGTCGGGCTCTTCCTCTTCATGGTCCGCCAAGGCGCGGCCTCCAAGGTCTCCAGCCTCTTCTTCCTGACACCACCCTGTACCGCGGTCATGGCCTGGGTGCTGTTCGGCGAGGTCTTGGGCTGGATGGAACTTCTGGGCATGGCCATTGCCGGGCTCGGCGTCGCGCTGGTCAATCGCCGCGCTTGAGGCGCCGGCTTTCTTCGCTCTCTGAGACCGCAATTCTGCGCATCTGCACCGCGGGTCGCTGTTGCGCCGGTCTGCGATCCGGCTTTGAAGTGGCGCCGAAATTCAAGCCGATGCGCGCTTGGATCCATGGCCACTGCAAAGCGCGTGGACCCGATCTCCGGCAACTCGGAGCTGGCGGCGGGCTCAAGGCAGGGGTGGCCTCGAGGTAGGTCCGCGCCTGGCCGGGTTCCGCCTGCGCCTGTCCGATCTCCAAACGGGTGCGCTTCTTCTCCAGTCTCGGTTCCATGCGCGACTCGAGGACCCAAGGCGGATCCTCTCCGTCCTGATTGATGAAAACACCCCTGTCTGCAGCCTGCCGGCGCACCCGGGTCCGGCTCAGGCGCTCGGCAGGCTCGAATCCCAGGTTGGATATCCGTAACGCATCTTCGTCGGCGGCGCTTTGGGCGGCGTTTCCTTGGCGCGCCAAGGTCTCCTTGCGGCCCGTGATCGAGCGCATCAGGGCAGGCCGCTGACCGTAAAGCTCGATCTTGCACTCCAAGCTCACGATCTCGACGTCCAGCTGCGCACGAAAGGTTTCGGCGAAACCACCCTTCGCATCGGCACGCTGTGCGTCCAGCGCCTCGATCTCTCCCAGGAAGGCTCTCCAGCTCCTCCACGCGAGCAGCGGCAAGCTCGACGCGGAAGCTGTGTTCCTCCACGTCGTGCCGGATGAGGTGCGGGTTCTCGACCAGGGCAACGATACCGTCCTCGCAGACCGCTTGGCCGACGGCAAACGGCAACTGCATGACCCTTCCCGCGATGAGCGAAGTGGATCAGTCCAGCCAGGTGGTCACGGTCGCGTCGCGCACGATGATCGACCGCAGATCAGGCCCCATGATCCAGCCGGCATGGGTCGGGAAACCCAGGACGCCGACAAGATGGATCCAGCGTCCCGGCCTCCTCGCGATCAATCGGTTGGACTCGGCCACCTGGAGCCCCTTCCGGATCCTCATCCGGTCAAGCACATGCCGAAGGCGGACGCGGCTCCATTTTCAAGAAGCAGGACTCTCGTCCTTGGCCGTCCCCTAAGCCGCCATCAGGTTGCGCAGAACGTAGGCCAGGATGCCGCCGTTCTGGTAGTAGGCCACCTCGTCGGCCGTATCGATGCGGCAGAGCAAGCTGATCTCTTCGCTGCTGCCGTCCGGCCGGTGGATACGACAAGCCACGTCCATGCCGGGCATGATCTCGCCGGCAATTCCTTCCAGATCGAAGGTCTCTTCGCCGGTGAGGCCCAGGCTCTTGCGGGTCGCACCCTCCTTGAACTGCAACGGCAGCACGCCCATGCCGACCAGGTTGGAGCGGTGAATGCGCTCGAAGGACTCCACGATCACCGCCTTGACACCCAGAAGCGAGGTGCCTTTGGCCGCCCAATCGCGCGACGAGCCGGTGCCGTACTCCTTGCCGGCCAGGATCACCAGGGGTACGCCCTCGTTCTGATAGCGCATGGCGGCGGTGTAGATCGGCAGCACCTCGCCGGAGGGCTGGTGCCTGGTGATGCCGCCCTCGATGCCGGGTACCATCTCGTTCCTGATACGGATGTTGGCAAAGGTGCCTCGCATCATGACCTCGTGATTGCCGCGCCTGGAGCCATAGGAATTGAAGTCGATCGGGCGCACCTGATGTTCGGTCAGATAGTCGCCGGCAGGGCCATTGCGCTTGATCGATCCGGCCGGCGAGATGTGGTCGGTGGTGATGGAATCGCCCAGAACGGCCAGTGCGCGCGCGCCCTTTATGTCCTCGCGGGGCTCCGGCTCCGGGCTCATGCCGGCGAAGAAGGGCGGGAAGCGGACATAGGTCGAACCGTCTTCGAAGCCATAGGTCTGGCTCGCCTCGACCTGCACGGCCTGCCACTGCCTGGGGCCTTCGAAGACATTGGCGTAGCGGCCCTTGTACATCTCCGGCGACAGGCTGGCATCCAGCATATCCTGCACCTCCTTGCTGGAGGGCCAGATATCCTTCAGATAGACCGGCTGACCGTCGCTGCCGCTGCCCAGGGAATCCTTCGTCAAGTCTACCGAGGTGCTGCCGGCCAGCGCATAGGCGACCACCAGCGGCGGCGAAGCCAGATAGTTGAGACGGGTCAAGGGGTGTACACGACCCTCGAAATTGCGATTGCCGGACAGCACCGCGGCCACATGCAGATTGTTCGCTTCGATGGCCTCGTGGATCGGCTCCGGCAAGGGCCCGGAGTTGCCGATGCAGGTGGTGCAGCCATAGCCCACCAAGTCGAAGCCCAAAGCATCGAGGTCGGCTTGCAGACCAGCCGCTTCCAGGTAATCGGTTACCACCTGCGAGCCCGGCGCCAGCGAGGTCTTGACCCAGGGCTTGACCGCAAGACCCCTGGCCCGGGCCTTGCGGGCGACCAGGCCGGCGGCGATCAGGACCGAGGGGTTGGAGGTGTTGGTGCAGGAAGTGATCGCGGCGATCACCACGTCGCCATGCCCCAGATCGTGGTTCTGGCCGCTGACCGCGACCCGGATCGAGGGGTCGCCGCCGCCGGTCATGGCGGCAAGCGCATTCTCCTTCATGCCGGAGAGTGCAACGCGATCCTGTGGTCGCCTGGGACCGGCCAGGCTGGGTTCGACCCGGCCCAGATCCAGCTCCAGCATGTCGGTGAAGTGCGGATCGGGCGCAGCGTCCTCGCGCCACATGCCCTGCGCCTTGGCATAGACCTCGACCAGGGCGACCCGGGCTTCCTCGCGCCCGGTAAAGCGCAGATAGCGCAGGGTCTCGGCGTCGATCGGGAAGAAGCCGCAGGTGGCACCGTACTCAGGCGCCATGTTGGAGATGGTCGCGCGATCGGCCAGAGAGAGCGTGCTCAAGCCAGGCCCGCAGAACTCCACGAATTTGCCGACGACTCCCTTGGCGCGGAGCATCTGGGTCACCGTCAGCACCAGATCGGTGGCGGTCGCCCCCTCGCTCAGCTTGCCGGTCAGGCGGAAGCCCACGACCTGCGGCACCAGCATGGTGACCGGCTGGCCCAGCATCGCCGCCTCGGCCTCGATACCGCCTACGCCCCAGCCCAAAACGGCAAGCGCATTGACCATGGTGGTGTGGCTGTCGGTGCCGACAAGGGTGTCGGGATAGGCCAGCGTCTTGCCCTCGATCTCCCGGGTCCAGACGCTTTGCGCCAAGTACTCGACATTGACCTGATGGCAGATGCCGGTGCCCGGCGGCACGACGCGGAAGTTGTCGAAGGCACTCTGCCCCCAGCGCAGGAAGGCATAGCGCTCGCCGTTGCGCTCGAACTCGCGCTCAACGTTGGCGTCGAAGGATTTGGCGGTGCCGAACTCGTCCACCATGACCGAATGGTCGATCACCAGATCGACCGGCGAGAGCGGATCGATCTTGTTCGGATCGCCGCCGAGTTCCTGCATGGCAGCACGCATGGCCGCCAGATCGACCACCGCCGGCACGCCGGTGAAGTCCTGCATCAGGACCCGGGCCGGTCGATAGGCGATCTCGCGGTCGGCCTTGCGATCCTTGAGCCAGGCGCCCAGCGCTTTGATGTCCTCGACGGTCACACTCTGGCCGTCTTCATGGCGCAGTAGGTTCTCCAGCAGCACCTTCAGGCTGAAGGGCAGGCGCGAGAGATCGCCGAGCGTTTCCTCGGCAACGGGAAGGGAGTAGTAATCATAACTCTGACCGGCAGCTTCCAAGGTGCGGCGCGTGCCGAGTGTGTCTTGACCGAGGGACATGAGATTCTTCCTCATGGCTTGAGACTGGGGACTCGTCGAACGCCATTTGGCGTTCACGCGCCGCGAGCGGTAGCGACCGAACCCGCGGTCGGCAGCCGCCCTTCTCTTAAGAGGTTCGGCATTGGAATGAAAGAGCAGCCAAGTCGCAGGCGGAAATTGAGTGAGGTCGGAATGGAGACGAGCAACCTGGCATGGCGCATCGACGAGCTCTGCAGCAATGCCTGGCCGCCGCTGCGCCAGGTGCTTGACGGCGATTGGAGCATCCGCCTGTCCCAGGGCCTCACGCGTCGCGCCAACTCGGTCAATCCGCTCCGACCGCAAGCCGCCGGGCTCGCCTCGGTTCTGGATAGGGCGCAGAACCTCTATGAAGGGATCGGGCAGTGCATCTACGTCCGCGTTCCCTCTTTCCTCGACCCGGCGTTGGATCGGGACTTGGCCGGGCGCGGCTACACCGCCGAGGCCGTGACCCTGTCCCTCTATCGATCCCTGGAGGGACTGGCTTTCGAGCAGGACAGCCAGGTAGCCCTGGACGAGACAGCGAGCGAGGAATGGTTTCGGTCCCGTGCCAGACTGGCCGGCTTCGCACCGCGACGGGCCGAGATCCATCGCCGGATCGTCTCCGGCATCGCCTTGCCCGCGGTCTTCGCCGCCTTCCGCCAGAAGGGTCGAACAGAGGCGATGGCCCATGCCGTTCTGCAGGGCACCCTCCTGACCATCGCTTCGGTCGAAACGGCTGCAGACCAGCGCAATCGAGGCCTGGGCTTGCGCACTCTGGAGGCCTTGTTGCACTGGGGTGTCGCGCGCGGCGCCGGCGCGGTCTGCCTGCAGGTGGAAGCCGAGAACCCGGCAGCGCGCGCGCTCTATCGCAAGCTTGGCCTCACCCGAGAAATCTACCGCTATCATTATCGCAAGGCGCCGCCGGCTCGTGAACCTTCGGCAATCGTCTCGAAACAAAGGTCTCCTTTGCCGCCTGGGCGAAAGAGCGCTAGAGACCAGGGCGTGACAAACGCGCTCCCCCTGCCGATCACGGCGCCGGTTGCCGGATTGAAGCTCTCCGGCATTCACGAAGTCTTTCTGGAAGGCTATGGCCAGAAGGACGTTATCCCGCTTTGGGTCGGCGAAGGCGACAAGCCGACGCCGGCCTTCATCGCCGAGGCTGCCACGCGCGCCATGGAGGCGGGCCACACCGGCTATCCACCCAAGCGCGGCATCCCACCGCTGCGCGCCGCCATCGCCAGCTATGAGAGCTGCCTGCACGGGACCAGGATCGCAGTCGAGCGCATCAGCGTCGTTTCCTCCGGTATGGCCGGCATCGCGACCTTGATGGCTTGCTTCGCCGAGGCGGGCGACAAGGTTGCGGTGGTGACGCCGATCTGGCCGAACGCCATGGCCGCGGTCGCGCTGCGCGGCGCCGAGGTCCTGGCCGTCCCGCTGGGTCAGGCTGCCGACGGCGGCTTCCACCTCGATATGAATCTTCTGGAGGATACTCTGAAAACTGGAGTCAAGGCGCTCTTCTGCGCCTCTCCCGGCAATCCCTCCGGCTGGGTCGCCAGCCGCGAAGAGCAGGCGCAGATGCTGGCGCTCTGCAAGCGCTACGGCGTCTGGCTGATCGCCGACGAGGTCTACACCCGCCTCTACTATGGCTCCAACCCAGGGCCGGGCGGGGCGGCGCCCTCGCTGCTGTCGCTGGCCGAGCCGAACGATCCCGTGGTGGTTCTGCAGTCCTTCTCCAAGACCTGGGCCATGACCGGCTGGCGCCTGGGCTGGCTGGTGCATCCTCCGGGCTTCGGTGAGGTCTTCGAGAAGCTGATCGAGTACACCACCTCGGGCGCCTCGCATTTCTCGCAGTACGGCAGCCTGGCGGCGATAACCGAGGGCGAGGCCTTCGTTGCGGAGCAGGTGGCTCACTGCCGCCAACAGCGCGACCGGGTGGTGCAGGCCTTGGCATCGCTGCCCCGCATCACCCTGAAGGCCCCGGAGGGTGCCTTCTATGCGCTTTTCGCCGTCGAGGGCATGACCGACAGCCTGGCCGGCGCAAAGGAGATCCTGGCCAAGGCCCGCGTGGGACTGGCCCCGGGCAGTGCCTTCGGGCTCGGCGGCGAGGGTCATCTCAGGCTCTGCTTTGCCTCGAGCCCCGACACCATGGGCGCCGGTTTGGAGCGACTGGCGCACTACTTCGAGAGGGCTCGATGACTCTCAGGATCGACAGCCTCTGCGCTGGTGAACGGGAGACTCTCGGAGCCATCGTGACAGGGCTCGGCGACAGCAATCGCGCCAAGATGGAGGCGCAGGGACTGGACCTGGCGCAGCTGCAACGCCACGAGATGCGCCTGGTGGCCCGCGATGGCGAGGCGCTGCCGGGCGGGTTGCTCGGCTACGTCAAGTACACCTGGCTCCATGTGGACACCCTTTGGGTAGCGCCGGAGCAACAAGGAGGCGGTATCGGCGCGGCCCTGCTGGGCGAGGCGGAACGCCAGGCAATGGCGCTGGGCGCAAAACGCTCCTGGTTGGTGAGCCTGACCTGGAGGCGCCGGACTACTATCTGCGGCATGGCTATCGGCTCTTCGGCGAGCTGCCGGACTATCCGCCCGGCCACTCCATGAAGTTCTTCAAGAAGACCCTCTGCGACTGAGGTCTGTCCCGAAACGGACTCCCAGCGTTCAGTCTCCCTCATTGGATCTGCGTTACATGAACATGGACCTGCTCAAGCAGCGGGACAGGGTTGCCTGATGGAACAGCCCGCCAACCCCAATGTGCGAAAGATCCTGGACACTACCTTCGTAGGTGGCGGGCTCTCCATTGAGTGTCGCTCTTTTGGACGAGGACGGCGGCTTTGCCGATGCCGACGGCTGACAGTTCCAGAGCGGTCTGGTGGCCGCGCGAGTTCGCCAACACCCTGATCTCGGGCGCCTTCTCCGGCGGTTATGCCAGCCTCGATGCCAGCCGCAACGTCTTCGGCGGCAGCACGGCCAGCGGTGATCAGAGCGTCTGACTGGTCTCCGGCGAACTGCACGCCGAGCATGCCTTCGACTTCGAGGACTGGTATGTGAAGCCGCGCGGCGATTTCGGCATCGACTGCATCTCCTCCGGCGGCCTGACCGAGAGCGGCGCCGGTAGCCTCGATCTGGATGTCCGGCAGGACGGCGATGTCTGTCTGCACGCAGCCGGCCGTGGAGATCGGCATGGAGCGTGTCTTCGATTCCGGGACCGTGGCGCGGCCCTGGATCAGCCTCGGCATGACCGCCTTCCTCGCCGGCAACTCGCCCACCGCGACGGCCTCCTTCGTCGGCTCGGCCGACAGCTTGAGCACGGTGAGCGATCTGGACCGTACCTATGCGGATCTGGAGATCGGCTTGGACGTGCTGATCGCCTACGACGTCGACATCCAGGCCCTGGGCGTGGGCAGGATCTCCGGCAACACACAGACCTGTGGCGGCGGACTGAAGGCCTCCTTGCTGTTTTAGTGGGGTCTGGGGAGCTGCCGGCGCGGCGAAGTCCAGGTCGCAGAAGAAGGCGATGCCGGCCCTGGCTTGGGCGGCTGTTCGTCAGCGCACTCTTGGCTCGAATCGCGAGGTAGGGTAGAGGCTTGAAGCTGTCGCACCTTTCTGACGCCCTCATTTCTCGTCCAGGGGAGGCGTCGCGACGAACACGATCCTGCAAGTGAGGACTGTCCTTCGATGACGATCACAAGCCGCCGTTCTCTGCTGACCTCCGCCGGTGCCGCTCTTGCGCTCTCGGCCGTGGCACGGCCCGCCGCTGCGCTCACCGACGAAGAGGAGTTGGTGGACCGGGCGCGAATCACTGCACTCTCCATGCTCTCGGCCAATAACTATAAGACTTTGCAGGACTTGATGACGCAGGCCGTCGGCGTGCTGATCTTTCCCTCGGTCTTGAAGGGAGGCTTCATCATCGGAGCCGAAGGTGGCCGCGGCGTGCTGTCTGCGCGTAATGGCAGAGTTTGGAGCTATCCGGCCTTCTTCCATCTGGCCGGCGCCTCCATCGGCCTGCAGATCGGCGGCCAGATCTCGCAGGTCATGATGGTGATCATGCACGAGGCCGCCTTGAAGCGAATCCTGGAGAACAACATCGAGCTGGGCGCCGGCGCCTCGGTCGCCATCGGTCCGATCGGCAAGGAGATCGGCGCCGGCAGCAGCGGCGAGTTCGAGGCAGACGTCTATACCTTCGCCTCGACGCAAGGCCTCTATGCCGGGATGAACTTCGAGGGTGCCTCGATCGGCGAGGATCGGGATCGCAACAACTACTACTACGGCAAGCGCCTCTCTGCTGCCGACATCGTGCTGCGCAGTGCGGCTGCGAACAGCCAGGCGGAGGGCTTTCGCCAAGCCCTCAACAGCTAGGCGCAATGCGGCGTGCGACGGTTCCGCCTGGCCTTGGTGGTGCTGGCTGCGATGGGCTTGGCGTTCGCCTTCGGTATGGCCGGCGCCTGGTACCTTGGCGGCGGCGGCCAGCAGGCGCGGGAGGGTAGCCAGGGCCTTGCCGGTGGCTTGGAGCGCGCGCCCGGCGGGGCCTTCCTACTGAACGATCAGTTCGGTCAAGCGGTCGACAGCACGGCCTTGGGCGAACGCCATCTGCTGCTCTACTTCGGTTACACGCAGTGCAACGAGGCCTGTCCATTGGCGATGCGGACCATCTCGGAGGCCCTGCGGCGATTGAGCGCGGAGCAGCTTGCCGGTCTGGCGCCGCTCTTCGTCACCATCGACCCTGAGGTCGACACGGCCGATGAGCTTGCGCGCTATCTGCAGAACTTTCACCCGGCTTTCCGCGGTCTCACCGGCGTGGCCGAGGCGATCGCGGCTGCAGCTGCCGCCTACCAGGTGGCCTTTGACCGGGTGGCGCGCGAAGACGAGAGCGGGCTCAGGACGATCGATCATGGCAGCTCGCTCTATCTGATGGCACCGGACGGCGCTTTCCTCAGAAAGCTCGACTATCGCGTCACTCCGGAACGCCTGGCTGGGGTCCTCCGCGGTTACTTGGGTTCGGCTGCCGAGGGCTGAACGCGCTTCTTTGTCCGGCCGCGGCTGGCGTTCACCAAGGCAAAGCCGCCGAGTATGAGGGCGGTTCCGGCGTAGATCCAATGGCTGTGCTGTTCGCCGAAGAAGGCCATGCCCCAGAGCAGACCGCTGACCGTCACGATGTATCCGACCTGGCTGAAATAGACCGCGCCTGCTGTCTGCACGATGTGGAAGTAGATCACATAGGCGACCGAGGAGATGGCGATCTGGGCGAAGAGTGCGGCCTCGGCCATGCCCCAGGGCGGCAGCGGCAGATAGGGCGGGATGAAGCTCAGCATCAACAGCGTCTGGGTGCTGCCGGCACAGATCAGCATGCCGCAGGCCAGGCCGAGCGAAGACTGGCCGGGCGGGCGAAAGCGGCCGGTATAGAGATTGGAGAGCGCGTAACAAAACGGCGTCATGAAGCTGAGCAGGACCCAGATCGGATCGATGCCCTCGGGCAGGCTGTTCTCGGGCAGAACGATGACCAGGGCGCCGATGAAACCCAAGCCGATGCCGAAGCTCCTGAGCCAACTCATCCTCTCCATCGCTGTGGCCAGCGCGAGCGTGTAGGTGATGATCGGTGCCGTGGTGACGACCACGGCCATCAGGCCGGCCGGCAGGTAGCGGATCACGAAGTAGAAGATCAGGTTGGGAACGCAGATCCCCAAGAGGCCCGAGACCAGGCAGAAGCGCCAGGCCCGCCCGCCGCTCGGCAGCGAAACCCCGCGCAGTTTCAGGACGCCGAGCAGGACCAGCGCGGAGCCGCCTGCCTGCCAGGTGGCAAAGCCGAGTTCGGGCACGCCGCCCTCGATCGCCAGCTTGGCGATGGAAAAGCTGGCGCCCCAGAGCGAGCCGAGGAGGAGCAGCAGGAGCGGGATCAGGATGAGACCGCCCCAAGGGGCTGCCGGCCCAAGCTCCTGCGGTTGAGATCTGGACATGGCCGCACTATGCCTGCTGGCTTTGCGCTTGGCATCAGACACGCGCGCACAAGCCAGTTGTGCCGTCCCGGGCCTTCTTGTTGGACCGCTTACAAGCAGCGTGGCGCCAGCGCCCTGAACAGGGCAGTAAACAAGAAGGGTCATGCCTAGCAGAGCGGTTTTTCTCGGAGGTATCCTAGCCGGATCCTGACCTTGTTGGAAGCGCGGTGGTTGAAGCGCCCCTCGGTCTCCTTGAGGTGCAGATGGCAGGTGTGCCTTGGCAGGGGCCCTTGCACTGCGCCAGACGGACCTTGGCCATGCCCCAGAAGCCCTCGATGCCGTTGATATGGACCGTGCCCCTGACGCACTCGTCCTTGGAGTGATCGACGCGGAAGTGACCATAGCCGAGATCGACAAGGCCGTTGTACCCGCGCCAAGCGTCGGAGTTGACAAGGCGACTTGGGTCGACCCGACCCCGAATGATCCCTTGCAGCCTGGCCTTTGAGCAGTCTGCGACGATGTCCGTGCAGACCTGCGCGATCGCGTTCGAAGATGCCGAAGACGACCGTCTTGCCATAAGCGCCACGCCCCCGTTTGCCCTTCACGCGCCTCGCCCCAAAGACGCTCTCATCCACCTCGACGATGCCAAGGAAGGGGCGCTGAGCCTCACAGGCTGCGAAGATCCGCTCCCGCAGGCCGCGATAGTCCGGTTCACCGTGTTGCGGTTCAAGCTGCAGAGGGCTGTCTAGATCTGGGCTGTCTGAAGGGCCGTGAGATCAGCCGCGAAGCACTTCACGACGGCCCGAACTTGGGCTTCGGAAAGTTTCGAACTTTCTGTTTTTCATTGCCATACAGATCTTTATGCCTTGATTGGCTATACTCTGATAGGCATGACCCTTGACTTATTTACGGTGGGTGATGTATGCGGTTCGGCTGGATGCAGGAGTGAAGTTAGGATCACCGGTCCTACAGCTTCGACAGTACAGCCTCGGCGATGACCCGGGTGCCGTTGCGTCCTTCCAACTCGAAAGGCCGGAGTCCGTCCTCCAGATAGGCTCGATCGACGGCTGAGCGGATAGCTGCGCCGGCTTCGACCAAGTCGGATCGCCCGTGACGCTCCCCCAGCCAGTCCAGCATCATCGCAGCCGAGAGGAACATGGCGGTGGGTTTGGCCTTGCCTTGGCTGGCGAGTCCGGTGCCGTTCCGTGGCAGGGCTGAAAGGGCGTGCTTGTCGCCGATGTCGGCCGAAGGGGCGACGCCCATGCCGCCGATCAAGCCGGCGCCCAGATCCGAGAGAATGTCGCCGAACATGTTCTCTGTCACCATGACGTCATAGTCCTAGGGCCTGTTCACCATCTTCAGGGCTGCAGCATCGACATAGTCATGATCGATGGTGAGACCCGGAAAGGCGACGGCGCGCTCGTCGAAGACCTGGCGAAAAAAGGCGAAGGCTTTGAAGACATTAGCCTTGTCTAAGCAGGTCACGCACCCCTTGCCACCCTTCGACAGTCGCTGGCGCCCCAGGCTGAGCGCGAAGTCGGAAACCCGCCGGGTGGTCTCGCGGGTGATGACCAGGGTTTCGCGAGCCTCGTGCTCGCCCTCGAGGATGCCCTTGCCTATGGACGCAAAGAGGCCTTCGGTCGATTCCTGGATCAGCACCAGATCGATCTCGGCCGCGCGGGGATGGGTCAGCGCTCCGGCGAGACCCGGAATGGTAGCGGCCTGACACCGGCATAGAGGTCCAGCTCGAAGCGCAGCTCGATCTGCGGCACGATCTCGGTGCCGTCGAGGTAGCGGACATCGGGCAGGCCCATGGCACCCAGCAGGATGGCATCCGCCGCCCGGGCCCACTGCAGGGTCGCTTGCGGCAAAGTCTCGCCAGAGGCCTGGTAGTGGTCGGCACCGGCAGGCAGGGTCTCGAAAAAGAGCACAGCTTGCTCGTCGTGGCCGACGGCTTCTCGCAGCAGGGTGAGGCAGGGCGCCATCACTTCCGGGCCGATACCGTCGCCAGGGAGAACGGCGATGCGCAGCGCTGGGCGATTGGTCATGCGGGTGTCCGTTCGGGTTGGATGCGGTGAGCCGGCGAGATCGACAGTGTGGCGCGCCGGCCTTGCAATGCCAAGCACGAGCGGTTCCCGATCCCCCCTCGCGGTCCGTCACTTACGACGCGGCACCGGCGGTATCTCGAAGAGCTCTTCTCTCACGCTTTGCCAAAGCATGGCCAGGGCGCGGGTGAGCGTGGCGCCGTTCTCAGCCAGGAGGCGCACGAAGAGACCGCGCTCGCCGGCGAAGGACGAGCAGCCGAGATAGAGCGCGCCGGTCTCGTCCTGTTGCGCTCGCAGTCTTTCTAGAAGGCGGCCGAACGGCGCCTTGGGCAAGGCGATGAAACTCGCCTGGCACGGCATCCAGTCCTGCCCACCGAAGGCGCGGCCCTCGGCGCCCAGGACGAAGCGGTCGATGAGGAGGCGTCTTCCGGCCGTGTCCTCGACGATGACCTCGCTCAGGAAGCGCTTGGGCGGTCGCCCGCGGCCCTCGGGATCGTGGGTGAGAAAGGCCTCGCTGAACAGCAGAGTCGCACTCCCTTCCAGACGAATCTTCGTGCGGCTCTCACAGTCGGCCTCGGCCATGAGGATCAGTGGATCGGGCAGAAATTCCAAGAATGTGCTTTCTGCCAGGCTCAAGTCCTGGCGCAGAGCCGTCAGGCCGCCGCGGCCGGCGTGCACCAGGGTCGAGGCCTGGGTGGTCACATGCGCCTTGGCCCCAGGCCCAACGGCGACGCTCAGCGCCAGGCGGTCGCCGCGGTAGGCACCGCCGGCGGCGGACTGTAGGTAGACGGTCGCCAGATCGGCCGGCTCGCGGTCCAGATAGAAGGGCCGTGTGATGTGGAAGGGATAGGGCAGGTATTGCCGGACCAGATAGCTGCGGCCGCCGGAAGCCTTGGCGAAGGTCAGATGGGCGTGGGTCTCCCCCTGTGCCGTGGCGGCGAAGGTGCCCGGTGCGTTCATGCGGTGAAGAGCACCGCGCGGCTCAGGGTCTCGACCACGGCCTCGATGCCCTTGCCGGTCTTGCAGTTGCAGGCGATGACCGGGCGGTCCTCACGGATGCTGCGCGCCTCGGCCAGCATGGCCTCGGCATCCACGCCGACATAGGGCGCCAGATCCAGTTTGTTGACGATCAGCAGATCGCAGGTAACGATTCCGGGTCCGCGCTTCCTCGGGATGTCATCGCCCTGGGCCACGTCAATGACGAAGAGCCAATAGTCGACCAGGTCCAGCGAGAAGGTCGAGGCGAGGTTGTCGCCGCCGCTCTCGATGATGACCAGATCGAGGCTCGGGAAGGTGGCGCAGAGCAGGTCGGCGGCGGCGATGTTCAGGGTCGGATCTTCGCGGATCACCGTGTGCGGGCAGGCACCGGCCTCGACCGCACTGACGCGCGCGGGATCGATCAAGCCGGAGTGGCGCAGGCGTTCTGCGTCTTCCTTGGTCACCAGATCGTTGGTCACCACGGCCAGCTCGATCCCCCGTTCCTGCAAGGCCGGAATGAGGCGCTCGATCAAGGCGGTCTTGCCGGAACCCACGGGGCCGCCGATACCGACGCGGGCGGCTTCCTTGGGCCGTTGGTCTTGCGCTTCGCGCTCTAGTGGGGAGACTTCGTTGGGTGTCATCGGAGCATGTATCTCTGTGCCAGGGGGAGCCTGTCCGCAGGCTCGCAGCTTGCCAGCGTGCCGTCCACGAAAACCTCGAAGGTGGCCGAGTCGACACGGACCTCCGGGCAGGTCGCGTTGTGCAGCATGTCGGACTTGGAGAGCGTGCGGGTGCCGCTGGCCGGCAGCAGGTTCTTGGCGAGATCCAGGTCGGCGGCGATGCCGGCCTCGATCGCCAAGGGATGTACGAAGCAGGCGCTGAGCGCTTGTTTGGCGCGGCCGAAGGCGCCCCATTGCGGGCGCATTGCCAAGGGTTCGCAGGTCATCAGCGAGGCGGCGCTGTCGCCCATCGTGCCCCAGGCGATGAAACCGCCCTTGACCACCAGTTCCGGCTTGATGCCGAAGAAACCCGGGCGCCAGAGCACAACGTCGGCCATTTTGCCGTCCTCCAGCGAGCCGATGTGGTCGTCGATGCCAAAGGTACGAGCGGCGTTGATGGTGTACTTGGCGATGAAGCGCTTGATCCGCTCGTTGTCGCCGCGCGCGCTGGTCTCTTCCGCCAGGCGGCCGCGCTGCTGCTTCATCTTGCTGGCCAGCTGCCAGGTCCGGCAGATCACCTCGTTGATCCGCCCCATGCCCTGGCTGTCGGAGCCCAGCATGGAGATGGCGCCGATGTCGTGCAGCACGTCTTCCGCGGCGATGGTCTGGGCACGGATGCGGCTCTCGGCAAAGGCCACGTCCTCCGGAATCGCTGGATTGAGGTGATGGCACACCATGGTCATGTCAAGGTGTTCGTCGAAGGTGTTGACGGTAAAGGGATTGGTCGGGTTGGTCGAGGACGGCAGACAGTTGGCGACCCCGGCGACGCGGATGATGTCGGGTGCATGGCCGCCGCCGGCACCCTCGGTGTGATACATATGGATGGTACGCCCGGCGATGGCGGCGATGGTGTCCTCGACGAAGCCCGACTCGTTCAGGGTGTCGCTGTGCAGCTGCACCTGAAAGTCCAGAGCATCGGCAACCCCCAGGCAGCAGTCGATGACCGCCGGCATCGAGCCCCAGTCCTCGTGAATCTTCAGGCCCAGGCAGCCGGCGTAGAGCTGCTCTTCCAGCGAGGCGGGCTTGGAGGAGTTGCCGCGACCGAGGAAGCCGAAGTTGATCGGCCATTGCTCGGCCGCCTGCAGCATCTTGCCGACATTGAAGGGACCGCCGGAATCGATACCGACGGTGATCGGCCCCAGAGAGCCGCCCAGCATGGTGGTGACGCCCGACGAGATGGCGTGCTCGCAGAGCTGTGCCGAATCGAAATGCACATGCACGTCGATCGCTCCGGGCGTCGCGATCAGCCCCTCGGCGTCGCGCACCGTGGTGGCGGCAGAGATGATGAGCCTGGGGTCGACGCCATCCATGATGGCCGGGTTACCGGCCTTGCCGATGCCGATGATGCGGCCCGACTTGATGCCGACGTCGGCCTTGACGATGCCGATCACCGGGTCGATCACCACGACATTGCAGATCAGCATGTCCAGCGCGCCCTCGGCGCTGGTCACACCGGACGCCAATCCCATACCGTCGCGCAGGGTCTTGCCGCCGCCGTGCAGGCATTCTTCGCCGGGAACGGCATGATCATGTTCTATCTCGGCCAGCAATGCCGTGTCGCCGAGGCGCACGCAGTCGCCTTTCGTGGGTCCGTAGAGGGCCGCATAGGCCTCGCGGCTGATTTTTGCCATGATGTCAGGCTCCCTTGAAACCGGCTGCACGGGCACGCTGCAAGGCGGCCGCGCGGGCATCGTCGCTGCGCACCTCGCCTTGGGCCAGTGCATTCAAGCCGCTGATTTCGCCACTACCGCCGAAAGCGACCAGCACCACCTTCTTGCTCTGACCGGGCTCGAAGCGCACGGCCGTGCCGGCGGCGATGTCCAGGCGCTTGCCGAAAGTCGCGGCGCGGTCGAAATCCAGAGCCTTGTTGGCCTCGAAGAAATGATAGTGGCTGCCGATTTGGATCGGCCGATCGCCGCTGTTGACGACCACCAAGCTGGTCTTCTCACGCCCGACATTGATCTCGATTTCGCCTTCGGCAACCAGGATCTCGCCGGGCTGTATGTCCTTGGCGCTGGGCTGCTTACCTGAGCGGATCGGCTCGTGCACGGTGACCAGTTTGGTACCGTCGGGAAAGGTGCCCTCGACCTGGATCATCGGCATCAGTGCGGCCACGCTCTCTTGCACCTCGTCGCTGTTCAACAGTGTCGAGCCATAGGCAATCAGCTCGGCAACGCTGCGGCCCTCGCGGGCGCCTTCAAGGATCTCGTCGACAATAAAGGCAACGGCTTCGGGATGGTTCAAGCGCAGGCCCTTGGCCTTGCGCCGGCGCGCCATCTCGGCGGCGACGAAGATCGTCAGCCTTTCCATTTCAGTCGGGGTCAGCAGCATCGGCGGCGCCTCCTAGATGGTTAGCGGATTAGTTGGTGAAGAGCCTGACGGCCTGCGTCTCGTGGCGCATGGCGGCAATCTCGCTGAGCGGCGTGAAGCTCCAGGGCGCCTCGGGCGGCAGCGGCCGGGCCAGGGTAGCGGCAAGGCTGGGATGCAGACTGGCGAGAATCCTCTGGCCGGCCAAGGTGCCGATCGCCCCCAGGCGCACGGCGGCGGAGACCTGTCCGGCCAGGAAGCCATGCGCCGCGGCGACCAGCGCCGGCAGTAGTGCCAGGCCGTGGCCGCGGAACAACAGCCCCTGTACCAGAGGCAGATGGCCCGGGGCCTGGCCCTGAAGGATGGCGCGCTTGTAGGCCGCGGCGCCCTCGGTTCCGATCTTCTCGTGGCTGGTCAGCAGTGCCATGCCGTTGCGTCGCGACCCCTTGCGCAGGCTGGCCACCGGCGTCATGGCCTCGCATTCCGCGTCCAGCTCGAAGAGAACCTCGGCCGTATCGGCGTGGGTGTGGCCTTCGCTCAGAAAGTAGCGGTCGAAGACCAGCCAGCGGTCACGCAGTTGGTGCTCGAAATAGCGCGCGAGCGCCGTTTCGCCCTGGACTCGCTTTTCGGCCAGCAGGGTTTCCAGCCCTTGGCTGAAGGCGAAGCTGCCGCTGGGGAAGGCGCTATCGGCCATCTGGGTGAGCGCCAAGAGGCTGGCGGCTTCGGTCTCACTCATCGCCCACCACCTCCCGGCAGAGCCCTTCGGCTAGCTGCTGTTCCAAGCGGGCCAGATAGGTCTCCTCCGGCCCCTCCAGTGCAACCAGAAGGTCGCCGGTGTCGAAGCGCACGCGCCAATGCAGATTGCCGGCGTTGTAACCGAGTTCGAGCGCCGCCGGAGTATCGCGCGGCCGCAGTCGCAGCCAGCGCTCTTCGTTCACCCGCACCACCAGAGCCCAGTCGTCATGCAGCGCCAAGACGGCACCGTTGAAGAGCTTCTCGCTGCGTGGCAGCGCGAGCGCGCAGTCGCGTCCTTTGGCGCTGGTGAGACGCATGCGCCGGCGGGCGAGATCGGTCGGTTCGATGGTCAGGCTGTCCAGCCCGTCGGCATGCTCCAGGCGGTGCAGGACCTCATGCATCTCGGCATCGCTCGCCGCGCCCAGAATTTCGGTGAAAAGCTGTGTTTCGCTCGTTGCTGTCGTCAAAAATCGGGTCCTAGATAGCCATGTGCCGGTGGACCAAAGCGTCGCTCAGTTCTTCCGAACGCCCGCCCGCAACCACCTGCCCCTTTTCTAGCATGACGAAGCGATCCGCTGCGCGGCGTGCGAAGGCTACGTTCTGTTCGACAAGCACGATGGTCAAGCCCAAGTCCTTGTTCAGCTCGCGAATCGTCTCCTCGATCGAGGCGACGATATTGGGCTGGATGCCCTCGGTCGGCTCGTCCAGCAGCATCATCTTCGGACTCTGCGCCAGCGCGCGGGCGATCGCCAACTGCTGCTGTTGGCCGCCGGACAGCAAGCCCCCGGGGCGCTCCAGATTCTCGGTCAGGTATGGGAAGAGCTTTCCCACGACCTCCGGGATCGTGCCCTTCAGTCCAGTGCCGCCGGCAGCAAAGCCACCCATCAGAATGTTTTCCCGAACGGAAAAGTCCGGGATGATTTCGCGGCCTTGCGGGACATAGGCGATGCCGGCGCGCGCTCTTCGATGGGTGGGATGCTTGGAAATCTCCTCGCCCTCCAGGTACAGGTTGCCGGTCGTGGTATCGGTCAGGCCCATGATGGAGCGCAGCAAGGTCGTCTTGCCGACTCCATTGCGACCGAGCACGGAGAGGATCTCGCCTTTGTGCGCCTCGAGCGACAGGTCGTGGAGAATGTGGCTGCCGCCATAGAAGCTGTTGAAGTCAAACAGCTTTAGCATCAGTGAATGCCTCCACTGCCGAGATAGGCTTCCCTGACCGCCTCGTTGGTCTCGATGTCGGCGATCAAGCCTTCGGCCAAGACCTTGCCCAGGTGCATGACAGTGATCAGCTCCGCGATCTGCCGGACGAAGGCCATGTCGTGTTCGACGACGACCAGGGTGTGCTGGCCTTTCAGACCCTTGAAGATCTCCGAGGTCTTCAGGGTCTCCTCCTGGGTCATACCGGCCGTCGGCTCGTCCAGCAGAATGACCTTGGGATCTTGGCAGATGAGAATGCCCAGCTCCAGCCACTGGGTCTCGCCATGCGACAGCGTGCCGGCCTCATGGTCAGCCTTCTCCAGTAGGCCCGTCAATTCCAAGACCTCGTGCATGGCGCGCCGGGCGCGTGCGCGGCTGCGCGAGCGCAGATTGCCGAGAACAGAGCGATCGCGCAGGCCGGCCACCTCGAGGTTCTCGAAAACGCTCAGATGCTTGAAGACGCTGGGGATCTGGAATTTCCTGCCGAGCCCGGCCCGGGCAATCTTGTGCTCCTGCCAGTTGGTGATGTCCTGCCCGTCAAGGGTCACCTTGCCCTCGGTGGCGCGGGTCCTGCCGCTGATCAGGTCCATCAGGGTGGTCTTGCCGGCGCCATTCGCCCCAAGGAGGACGCGTAACTCGCCATCCTCTATCGATATGGAAAAGTCGGAGACCGGCTTGTAGCCGCCGAAGTCGACACCGATGCCTTCGATGGAGAGCATGTCCCTCGTTTTTACCATGTCGCTCACTCCGCCTGGCTGGTTTGTGCGAGGCTGCTTGTCGCCTGCTCGCTCTTCTTGCGCTGACCGGTCAGGCGGTCGCCGATATCGTTGGCCAGGCCGGCCAGCCCGCGCGGCAGAAAGATGACGGCCAACACGAAGAGCAGCCCGATAATCGCCTTCCAGGCCTCGACGAACATCTCGCTTTCGCTGACGGCGGCTTCGATGGTGTTGATCAAGATGGCGCCGATGCAGGCCCCCAGAAGTGAGTGGCGTCCGCCTACGGCAGCCCAGACCACCATAGTGATGGAGAAGCTGAGATCCATGAAGGTCGGCGAAGCGAATTCGGCCGAGATCACATAGAGCATTCCGGCAACACCGGCGATGCCGGCCGAGACCATGAAGAAGAAGACCTGATAGGCGGCGATGTTGAAGCCCAGGTAGCGGGCCCGGGATTCGTCGTCGCGAATGGCCTGAAGGACCAGGCCGGCGCGGGTGCTGACCAGCCAGCGGGTGCCGATCAAGGTCACTGCCAGGCAGGCGGCAACCAGATAGTAGGTCTCGACCAGATAGGGGTCGAACTCGAAGCCGCCGATGGTGAACCAGCCGAGATCGGTCAGGCCGTTGAAGCCATTGGTGAGCGGCTGCGCGTCGATAACCAAAAGGCGTACCAGCAGCACCATGGCGAGCGTGATGATGGCGATGAAGACGCCGGAGACCCGATTGCGGAACATGGCATAGCCCAGGAGGCCGGCCAGCAGGGCTGGCAGGACCAACCCCATCAGGATTCCGAACCACTGATCCTGGAAGGGCACCCAAAGGAAGGAGCCCTGGGTGATGCAGCAGAGTTCGGTCGGCGCGCCCGGTTCGGCGTTCCACAGCATGAAGTCGGGAACCGGTTGATCGGAACCCTGCTGCAGCGAAGTGTAGCTGGCCAGCTTCAAGGACATGGCCAGCATGTAGGCGCCAATTCCGAAGAAGAGGCCCTGACCCAAATTCAGCACACCCGCATAGCCCCAGGAGAGTGCGATCGCCACACCGAGCATCCCGTAGATCAGATACTTGGAGACGCGGTTCAGCCAGAACTCGTCGAGAAACATCGGCATGGCGAAGGTGGCGGCGATGAACAGGAGGTAGACGAGGATGTCCAGCCTGATTTTGACGGCCATGCCTCAGCGCCCCTTGAAGGAGAAGAGGCCCTTGGGCCGCCACATTATGATCAGAATGACCGTACCGAACACCAGAGCGCGCGCCAGGATGTCGTTGCTGTAGCTGGCGACGATGCCGTTCAACTGGCCGAGCAGCCCGGCCGAGGCAATCGAGCCCAAGAGGCTGCCGACGCCACCGACGACGACCACCATGAAGCCGTCGACCACCATCGGCGTTCCCATATCGGGGAAAACCGTCTTGAATCCAGCCATCATCACCCCGGCAATCCCGGCCAGACCCGATCCGAAAGCAAAGGTCAGTGCATTCGAGCGCTCCACATCGATGCCGCAGGCCGCGGCCATGGAGGGATTGCGCATGATGGCGCGAACTTGCATGCCGTAGGGCGTACGATAGAGCAGCCACCAGGTGAGCACCGCCAGACCGATGGTGAGCAGAATGATGAAGCTGCGATAGGGCTGAACCACGAAGCCGCCGATGCTGAAGGACTGCAGCAAGACTTGGGGGACATCGACCTTCTGCAGGCCCGGTCCCAAGCCTTCGATGTGGATGTTGAAGAAGCTGAATCCGAACTCGAGGATGATGGCTTGCTGGATCAGGATGGCTACCCCCCAAGTGGCCAGCAAGGTGTCCAACAAGCGCCCATAGAGCCTGCGCACCACGACCTTCTCAATCACCAACCCTAGGGCGGCCGTGACGGCAAAAGCCAGCGGAATGGCGAAGAAGATGTTTAGGTCGAGGTAGATCTGGGTCCAGACGGCGGTGTAGGCACCGACCATAACCATTTCGCCATGCGCCATGTTGATCACGCCCATGGCGCCGTAGGTGATCGTCAAGCCCAGTGCGATCAGTAGAAGGATAGAGGCCAGGGATAGGCCGATGAAAACTACCTCTGCCATGAGGGACACACTTTCCGCATAGATGGCTCACCTGCGCCCTTGCCTGCCAGCGGCGGCGACGCCCGAAGCGAAAGGGCCGGGGCCGTTTGGCGCCCGGCCCTTTCTCGCTCTATCTCTAGAGCTTCGAGGTGTCCAAGCCGCTCTCTTTACAGAAGAGATCGCTTTCGGTCTCGCCATAGGCGACGTAGGGCAGCGGCCTGATCGGTGCGCCGTAGTCGTCGATGATCTTGCCTTGACCGTCGGCCTGCCACTGCGCAATCCGCGGCGTCAGATAGGTATGCAGGTTATCGGGGTCGATCTTCACATGCCCGTTGGGCGCATCATACTCCTGCCCCTTGACCGCCTCGACGATGGCCTGCGGCGTGGCCTCGCCGGCCTTCTCCACCGCTTGCGCCCAGAGGAAGACCTCGAAGTAAGAGGATTCCAGCGCATGGTGGGTCACCGCCTTGGGGTCGTTCACATAGAGGCGATAGCGCTCGATGAAGGCTTTGTTCACATCCGTGTCGATTGCCTGGAAGTAGGGGAAGGAGGTGTAGCTGCCGGCGGCGAACTCCGAACCCATGGCGGCAATCTCGATTTCGGAGGTCACCGTCGCACAGATCGGCAGCTTGTCGTGCGTCAGGCCTTGGTTCTTGAACTCGCGATAGAAGGCGACGATGCTGTCGCCGACGACGTTGGACAGGACCGCATCGCAGCCGCTGTCCTTGATCTTGTTGACCATGGCTCCCCACTCGGAATGGCCGAGCTCAAGGTACTCGTCGGCCACCCACTCGGCGCCGTTGGCTTCGATCAGGATCTTGCAAACCTTCGCCATCTCGCGCGGGTAGATGTAGTTCGATCCGACGATGAAGAACTTCTTCTTTCCCAGATTCTTGATGATCCAGGGGATATAGTTGCTGAGCTGCTGATTCGGGACGGCGCCGGTGTAGACCACGTTCTTCGAGCACTCGAAGCCTTCATAGAAGGTGGGGTAGAAGTAGAGATTGCGGCGCTTCTCAAAGACCGGCAGGACGGCTTTGCGGCTGGCGGAGGTGTAAGAGCCGAAGGTCGTCGGAACGCGGTCGCGCAGCACCAACTTGTTGGCTTTTTCATTGTAGGTCTTGGGATCGGAGGCCCCGTCCTCGACGATGGGTTTGATCTGTTTACCCAAGACGCCGCCATTGGCATTGATCTCGGCGATGGCCATCAAGGTCACGTCGGACAGCGACTTCTCGATGATGGAGAGGCCCCCGGTGAGGGAGAACAGAACGCCGACTTCGATCTCGTCGGCGGCTTGGGCGCTGCGCAGGAATCCATAGGGCGCGGCAAGCGTTGCGGCGCCCAAAGCTGTGGTGGTGACGAAGCTGCGTCTGGTCAAAGGCATCGAAATGTCTCCCGTTGGCGTCAGAAAGTAGGGTAGTCGCGAAATTCGATCGGCCGTTAGGCCAAACGATAACGTTACCGCCCTGTCTAGGTGGTTGATAAGGGTACTCGAAGTTTTCACGCGCTTTAGGACTGGCCTCACTGCCAAGGACCCTAAATGCACAAGACCAAGTCCCATGGGGCGTCGGTCCGCTCACAACTCTGGTGCGTTCTTGCCTCCCGGCTATCGGCCGCTCCGCGCCATTGCGGAGCGGCCATCACATTTTGTGACTGTGCCAGTTTGTGATACCATACCTCAGGATCTACGCCTCGGCAACTGCGCCCGAGCAAGGCGACTTGCCGGTTCCGGCGCTCAACGCTTGGGCCGGAAATTCAAGAGCTCGTTCGCATTGATGATCGCCGTGGCGATCTCATCCATAGACAGGCGCTTCGACATCGCTTGCGCGCGAATGGAGTTGTAGGCCTCTTCCTCGGCGATGCCCTGGCTTTGCATGAGAATGGATTTGGCTTTGTTGATCTTGCGGATACCGGCCAGTTTGGACTCCAGTTTCGCCAGCTTCATCCCATCGTTGCGTTGCTGCTGCCAGGTCGCCCGTGCGATCACCAGGTTGGTCAACAGGCCGAAGGGGCGGATCGGCTTGCCGATGGAGGTGACCGCACCGCTCTCTAAGACCAGTTGCAGGGTCGAGGGATCCTCGTAGTCGACAAGTGCCAGCAAGGTCGGCGGGTCGGCGGACCAAGAGCGGCGCAGCTTGAGGAAGCGATCTCGAACACCATGGCTAATCGCAAATAAGAGGATATCGACCCGCTCATCAAGCGAGTCGGGCGGCGGCCAGAGGGCACGGACCTGGCAGCCGATCCGATGCAGATGCTGGATGAGGTTGTCGCGCTCTCGATCGGCCGGATGAATCACCAGGACGTTCAACCCGCGGAGCTGTGTGAGGATCGGTGAGGACAAGCCGCTGCCTCCTAGCGCGCAGGATTTCTCTGCAGCAGTGCCGTCGACCAGCGATCGATCTTGTGCGTAATCAGGTAAGGATCCGGGCGCACCGGGGCCTTGCTCTCGGCCAGGATCTCGAAGCGGCCGCTGGCATCGACACGTCCCAACCGCGGCCAGAGGTGCGTGTGGTTATTGTCGGGATCGATCCTGACCGGGCCTTGCGGAGCCTCGAAGCCTTGTCCGCGCAGTGCATTCGAAAGAGGTTCGAAGGCACAACTTCCGGCCTCGCGTGCGGTCTTGGCAAAGAGGTGCACCTGGAAGTAGGCCGCCTCGGCGCAGTGATTGACGGCAGCCGTCTCGCCGTAGTGATCGCGATAGGCTTTCAGGAATCGCCGATTGCTCGCGCCTTCGAGACTGGAGAAGTAGGGCGCAGAGGTGATATGACCTTCTGCGGCCTCCTTTCCCATCGCTTCCGCTTCAGCCTCCGTGGTCGTCAGGCTGGCAATCGGACAGCGGGCCGGATCCAGGCCGGCCGCACGATAGGCCCGATAGAAATCCACTGTGGACTGTCCGACCACGGTTGAAAAGATCACGTCGGGGCGCCGCTCGGCGATGGCCGCAAGCGGGTCGGCGAAGTCGGCTTCCCGGGCGGAGAGCGGCAGATAGCGTTCGAACACGATCTCTCCGCCGGCTTGCGAAACCAGATCGCGCATGATGCGGTTGGATTCCCGTGGGTAGATGTAGTCGGAGCCGACGAAGGCAAAGCGATTGCCGAACTGCTCAAGCAGGAATTGGCAGAGTTGGACGCTGTTTTGGTTGGGTGCCGCACCGGTGTAGATCACGTGGCTGGAGTACTCGAAGCCCTCGTAGAGGGTGGGGTAGAACAGCAGCGCCTGGTGTCTCTCGACGGCCGGCAACACCGCCTTGCGGGTGCTCGACATGTAGCAGCCGAACATCACGGAGATGCGTTGCTTGCCGGCAAGCTCTTCGGCCATCCGACCGTAGGTCTCCGGGTCAGAGGCCGGATCCATAGCGACGGCCTCCAGCGGCCAACCTTCCAGGCCCTCATCCTGATTGATCTCTTCCAGTGCGAGCAGGGTGGCGTTTCGCTGACAGCGCTCCACCAGCGAGGTCACGCCGGTCTCGGAAAAGAGAACCCCGACTCTCACCGGCCCTTCATCTTTCGGCGCTCTGGTCACTATGCTCTATCCATTCTCACCCAGGAAACCCCTTCAAGTCAGCGCCTCCGTTCGTCGCCGCCCTCTGCCCGCCACAGCGCTCACTTCGTCAGTCGGAAGTAGAGCTGGGGCAAGCGGTCCGGCAGACGATCCAGGCGGTCGATCGTCAGGTTATTGTATCTGCCGAAGATCCGCGAGAGGTAGCTGTCGGCATCCGATTCCAAGCCGACGCAAAAGCAGTCTATGCCCTGCAAAGCCAGAGCCTGGACCGCTTGGCGCGCATCCTCCACCAGATAGCGGCGGTCGGGTACGTCGACGTCGGAGGGCTCGCCGTCGGTGACCACCAGTAGCAGGCGCCGATGGGTCGATTGCTGTGCCAGATCGCGCGCGGCGAAGCGCATGGCGGCTCCCAGTCGGGTCGAGAGGCCGCTCTCCACGCCGGCCAGATTGGCCTGAGCCTCGGCTCCGTAGGCCGCAGCGAAGTCCTTGAGGCGATAATATCGCAGCTCTTCGCGCCCGTCTGAAGCAAAGGCATGCAGCGCGAAGGGGTCGCCCAAGGCGGTCAGAGCATGCGCCAGCAAGGCGGCGGCCTCCTTCTCCATCTGCAGTACGCTGACGGTCGAGCCGCTGACCCGAGCGGTCGTCGATTGGCTGGCATCCAGGAGCAAGAGGATGGAGAGGTCGCGCTGGCGCCGCTCGGTGATGCTGTAGAGGCCCGGATCGGGTTGGCGCTTTTGCCGGCGGTCGATTTCGGCCGCAATGCAGGCGTCGAGATCGAGCTGTTCGCCCTCGGGTTGGCGTTTGATGCGGATCGGCCGGCTAACCCTGGCGGCACGGACCAAATTGTCGATCCGATTGACCGTGTCGCAACGGCGCTGCAGGACTTCGTCGACCCAATTGGCGGAACCGGCTTTGGTCGGCCAGTTCCAGACGGTGACCCATTGCGGCCGGCTGCGCCCGGCGGCGTAGTCCCATTCCGGTACTCGGGCGACCGGCACACCGCTGTCCTCCGGCATGCGCTCCGGGTTCACCTTTTGCGGCGCCTCCTCCGGTTCGTCTTGCTGATCCTGCTGAGGTGGCTGATCGGTTTCCTCCCGCCGCTCCAGGCGTCGGGACTCGATGACGTCTTCAAGACTCTCGGCGGCTTCGGAGTCTTCGGGATCGAGGTTCCAGAGGCCCAGGTTGTCGTCGCGATAGGCTGGCTCCACGACGTAGGTGCGGGCATTGAATTGGACACGCATTTGGCCCAGGTCGTTGCCCAGCAGGTTGCCGATCCGCCGGCTGGTGGTGGGGTCCTCGAGGTCGGCCCGGGTGTCGTAAAAGAGGGCGCGCCCCTTGGCGACCCAGGCGTCGTCATCGCGGTAGTCGGGATCGATCAGCGCCCGTGCCAGACGCGGCAGCAACAGCTCGGCCGTCAGGCTGCTGCCGGCCTCGGCCAGATGATAGGGCAACCAGAGCCGTCGCAGCCCCGGCAGCTGGGCCATGGCCAAGCACTCGATGCGGGCATCCTCGACCAAGGAAACCAGGGCGATCTGCATAGGCTTGAGGCTGCCGACCTCGAAGCGGCCGCGGCCGAAGCGCAGATGGGCGGCGACATGCGCCAGCGAGGCCCGATAGAGTGCTTCGGCTTGGCCGCCGCGCACGCCGGGATAAGAGGCTGGGACTCGCACGAAGGCGCCGTCGAAGCTGGCGCGGCGCACTGGTCTGCCGTCAGCCTGCAGCCCATGTTCGCGGACCACGATCTCCTGCCCCCAAAGTGCCGTCGTATAGAAGCGCAGGCGACGCTCGCGGTCGGAGAAGAGGGCATCGCCGGTCTCTCGCAGCAGCGCCTGCTCGGCCGTGGGATCGGCGAAGGTGAAGAACTGCAGCCGGCGCGCGCGTTCGCTGCCGCCGACCCGCAGTCCGGTCCCGATCCAGCCCTCGAGCCCGGCGAGATCGAGGCGGCGCAATAGCATGTCCATCCGCTCGAGGATGGCGGGCGCCGACTCGGGTGCCTGCTCGGCCGTCTCTGCCATGAGGCGGCCCCAGGCGGTAAAGGCCTCCGAGCTCGCCAGGCGGTTGGCGGCGATGGCGGCAGCTTGACAGCCTAGGATCGCCGCCTGCCGGCCGGCGGTGAAGGCCAGATCCTTCACCACCCGCATCAAGCCCAGTGCCGCCTCGGGGTCGATCGTTTCGGCGACACTCGGACCATAGCGCTGAAAGGAGACCAGGATCCCTCCGCCGAGACCGGCACGTTCCAATTCTTCGCAGTGGTGCAGCCAGCGGGCCAGCAAGGCATCGGGGAAGACACGTTTGGTGGGTTCGCTAAGGCTGCTCACCATAGCGTTGGGCCGTGGACGACCGCTTGCGGCCTCGACCGGCCTCAACAAGGAGGTGTGGGGGCGATGCGCCATGCCAGGACTAAGGCAGACAGCTGGCAATCACTGCGCTCAAGGCGTCGCGCAGGTCTGGATCGTCGGTCAGCGGCAGGACCAGGGCCATGTTGCAGGCAGCTTTAAGGCTGACCCCGCGACCGATCAGCAGGCCCGCATGGATCAGCATGCGGGTCGAGGCACCTTCGCTGAGGCCATGGCCTTTCAGATTGCGCGAGCGCTCGGCGATGGTCACCAGGCGCGCCGCCTCGGCCGGTCCGAGGTCCGACTCATGGGCGACGATCTCGCATTCCACCTCGCGCTGCGGATAGCCGAAGTCGAGAGCGCCGAAACGCTGCTTGGTGCTCTCCTTCAGGTCCTTCAGCACGGACTGGTAACCGGGGTTGTAGGAGATCACCAATTGAAAATCGGGGTGTGCGCGCACCACTTCGTTCTTCTTTTCCAAGGGCAGAATACGCCGGTCGTCGGTGAGCGAGTGGATGACGACGGTGGTGTCCTGCCTAGCCTCGACGATCTCGTCGAGATAGCAGATAGCACCATGCCGGACGGCCAAAGTAAGCGGGCCGTCGTGCCACTGCGTGCCCTCTGCATCGAGAAGATAGCGGCCGACCAGATCGGATGCAGTCATGTCCTCGTGGCAGGAGACGGTGATCAAGGGGCGGTTCAATTTCCAAGCCATGTGCTCGATGAACCGTGTCTTGCCGCAACCGGTAGGGCCCTTCAGCATGACCGGTAGGCGCTCGGCCCAAGCCGCTTCGAAGAGGGCGATTTCTTCACCCAGAGCACGATAGAAGGGCTCTTCGCCGATCAGATAGTCATCCAAGGTCATGGCTCAGCTTGGCTCAAAGGACAGGAAAAACTCGGGGGACAGGAAAAAGGTTGGGCCGGCGATCTCCGGACAGGGGGAGGAGGCGCCGGCCCGGCTGGGTCCCCGCCTAGCGGTGGGTTCCGGTCTTCTGATTGGGCAGGCCTTCGATCGGGCACTCGTCGGTGCCGATGGTCTCCCGGGTCAAGGCCTCGACCATCTCACGCGTGCCGTCCGGATCGGTGATCCACTTCTTGTAGAAGTCGTAGGGACAGGCGGCCACGCCCTCGGCCTCCTCGCCGGAGCCGATCTTGCCGGTGTAGCCACGATGCAGAAGCTTGAAGAGGTGGTTCTGGCTCTGCATGTTGCGTCGTGCATCGCGGATCAGTCCCTTGGAGAGGGCTGCATACTGGATGCCCATATCCTCTTCGCCGCATTCGCCCAAGGTTCGTCCGTCGAAACCGATGATGGCGGAATGGCCGAAGTAGGAATAGACGCCGTCGAAGCCGGCGGCGTTGGCGACGGCCACATAGGTGTTGTTGGCCCAAGCCATGGCCTTGGACATGATCACCTGCTGATCCTTGGCCGGATACATGTAGCCTTGGCAGCGGATGATCAGCTCCGCCCCTTTCATCGCACAGTCGCGCCAGATCTCGGGGTAGTTGCCGTCGTCGCAGATGATCAGGCTGATCTTCAGACCCTTGGGGCCGTCGGACACGTAGGTGCAGTTGCCGGGATACCAGCCCTCGATCGGCACCCAAGGCATGATCTTGCGGTACTTTTGCACGACCTCGCCCTCGTCGTTCATCAGGATGAGGGTGTTATAAGGTGCCTTGTTCGGGTGCTCTTCATGGCGTTCGCCGGTCAGCGAGAAGACGCCCCAGGTCTTGGTCTTGCGGCAGGCCTCGGCAAAGATGTCGGTCTCGTCTCCGGGACAGGAGGATGCGGTCTCGTACATCTCCTTCTTGTCGTACATGATGCCGTGCGTGGAGTACTCCGGGAAAATCACCAGATCCATGCCCGGTAATCCCAGTTTCATCCCTTCGATCATGTCGGCGATGTTGCGGGCATTGGCCAAGACCTCGTCGCGGGTGTGCAGACGCGGCATCTTGTAGTTCACGACGGCGACACCGACGGTATCGTCGCTGCTGGAAATATCTCCATGAAGCATTGTTGTTCTCCCAAGGGAAAGGGGTTGCGTCAGCCCTAAAGACGCACGAGAGTAGTGATCTTTGAAGGCGCATTCAAGGTGTTCGGGAAGCGGGTTCTGAGTAAGGCGGCAAAAGCAGATCTGCCAGCCGGTGTCGTACCGGCCTGCTAGGGGCACGCTCTCTTGTCTCGCAAGTGGCATCGTTGCCAATACCCTAGACGGTCGCTGGCACAGCCGAATCGAATCTAGGGCCAAGAGAATCCTAACCAGCGGGGTTGGGCGCGTCAATCGTCTCGTGCGGCCGCAAATTTTCGCGCTCAGTCGATGGGAGCGTCCTGCGACAGACCGGTCTCGGCCAGTTGCCTGAGAACCTTGCGATCGACTGCGCCGCTGTCACCCTTCGGCATGGCCTCGACGACGACCACCTGCTCGGGCGCCTTGTAGCCGACCCGCGAGCGGGCGAAGGCGATCAACTCCTGCTCCGTCGGATGCTGCTCCTCGTCGTCTAGGGTGACGAAGGCCAGTACGGTCTCGCCATGCAGCAGGTCGTGGATGCCGACGACGCCTGCGGCGGTGACACTGGGGTGCTCGGCCAAGACCTCCTCGACCTCGATCGGTAGGGTGTCGGCGGCATCGTAGATGCAGACTTGTTGCTTCTTGCCGGCGAGAATGAGTGTGCCGGTACTGTCGGCCCGCATGGTCTCCGCACTGTCGAGCCAGCCCTCCTGGGTTTCGGCCGGTTTGGCCGCCTGACCGTCCCAATAGCCCAACATGATACCGGGCGATTTGATCCAGAGTTTGCCCGGCATGCCGGCCGGCAGCAGATAGCCGGTCTCGCTCCGAATCTCCGCCGAGAAGCCGGGCAGCAGCCGGCCGACGGCGCCGGTAACCATCTCCTCGTCGCTGCCGTTGGCACTGGTGTCCTGGACGGTTACCGGCCCCACCTCGGCCATGCCGTAGTGTTCGTGCAGGGTGACGCCGGTGTGCTGTTCGAAGTCACGCACCTGGCTGAGTGGGGTCTGGTCACCGCTGCAAGCCAGATAGCGAAGCGAGGAGAAGTCCTTGGCGGTGGTGTCGTGGTCGCGCACCAGGCGGACCATGGAGGAGGGGAGCATGAACGCCAGGCTCGGCTTCTCGGCGCGCAGCAGTGGCAGGATCTCCTCGGCGTCGGCATTACGGGAAATCGCCACGCGGCTGCCGCAGGCCAAGGCCGCCAAGCCTTGCACAGCACCGCCATAGTGCGACAAGGCGGTGCCGGTCATATAGATGTCCTCCGGCTGAAAGCCGTAGCCGGCAGCGACGCTGGCGAGGCTCCATCCGAGCCCGCGGCGACCATGGACGACGCCTCGGCGGGTACCATCCGAGGTTTGGGCAAACAGCAGGAAGGCAGGCGCATCCGGCGATGGCTCGGGGAAGCTGTCGGTCTTGGGCTCGTTTTCGATGAACTCGCCGAAGCGGCCGCCGGCCAGCGAGCCCTGACCGAAACCGATCAAGCCGAAGGGTAGGGACCGGGCGCGCTCTGCGGCTGCCAGATCCGCCGCACGCTCGCGATGCGCCAGGAGTAACGATGTGCCGCTGGCTTTCAGGACCTGGTCGATGTCGTTCGGCGACGAGCGGTAGTTGATCGGGGTGGTGATCAGGCCGGCCTTCAGGCAGGCTAGGTAGAAAACTAGGACGGCGCAGCGGTTCGGCATCAGACAGGCGGCCCGATCGCCCGGCTTCAGACCCAGGTCCAGAAGGTTGCCGGCCATCCGCGCGCTGTCTTCGCTCAATTCCTGCCAAGTCCAGCTGGTTTCCAGCGATATCAGTGCGTTCGCGTTGGGATTGCCGGCCAATCCCTTGTCGAGAAGACGGGAGACATCGACTGGATTCGCCAAAGGGGCCCCGGACAGCGCCATCGCTTTCCTCCTAAGAACGGCCGCTGAGTGTAGTTGCTCGCTGCAGTCTTGCCTACCGTCGGCGTGCCGTCGGACCGCCGACCCCTCGATACCACACCGTCGAGTTTGCTGCTCCTAGCCGCTCAGCGCCCGGCGATCAAGCCTTGTCGTTGCGGTCGCGCAGTAAGAGGACCGAGAGGACGATCAGCACCAGGGACACCAGGATGATTACCGTGCCAACGGCATTGATCTCGGGTGTTATGCCGCGCCTGAGGGTCGAATAGATGTACATCGGCAGGGTATTATCGCGCCCGGTCAGGAAGGAAGAAGGTCACCGGGATCTCGTCGAAGGAGAGGGTTAAGGGGAGTAGAGCGCTGCCGATAATGGAGGATTTGATGTTCGGCAGGGTCACTCGCCAGAAGGTCCGAACCGGGCCGACACCAAGATCGGCCGAGGCCTCCTCCAGGCGGCGGTTGAAGCGCTGCAGGCGGGCATAGACCTGGGTCACGACGATGGAGACCAGGGCGGTGGCATGGCCGGCGATCACCGTCTCCAGGCTCAGGTTTACGCCCATCATCTTGGCCATGTTCAGCATGGAGATGCCGGTGATGATGCCAGGCAGGGCGATCGGCAGCAGGATGGTGCGGCGGAAGGCGGACTTGCCCGGGAAGTTGTAGCGATCCAGTGCCATGGCTGCCGGAACGCCGATCAGGCAGGTAATCGCGGTTGCCATGCTGGCGACGTAGAGGCTGTTGCCGATGGCTTCCAGCATGTCCTCGTTGGCCAGGAAGGCCTCGTACCAGCGCCAGGTAAAATCCTTTAGCGGCAAGGACATGGAGCGGTTATCGTTGAAGCTGAAGAGGATCAGCACGGCGATCGGCAGATAGAGAAAGGCCATGACCCCGGCGGCGTAGATCCCCAGGCTCCAATCGGCCCAGGGATGCTGGCCACCGCCGCGGCCCAGGCTGATCGGCCTCGATTTCGGCAGGCTTTGGGTTTCGGTCTCGCTCGCCATGGCTATGCCAGATCCAGCCTGCCGGAGCGCTCCATGCGGTCCGAGAGGCTGATGATGGTGAGCACGATGATCAGCATGACGATCGAGAGCGCCGATCCCAGCGGCCAATTGAGCGCGGCGCCAAACTGCGGCTGGATGACGGTCGCGACCATGGCCCCGTCCGGCCCGCCGACCAGGAAGGGCGCGATGAAGTCGCCGAAGCTGAGGCAGAAGGTGAAGGTGATCCCGGCGATCACCCCCGGCATCGAGAGCGGCAGCACGATCCTGACGAAGCTGCGCAGCGGCCCGATACCCAGATCCTTGGAGCCTCTACCAGATTGCGCAGGATCTTCTCCAGAGAGGTGAAGGTCGGCATCACCATGAAGGGGATGAAGATGTAGGTGAGTGTGATCACCATGGAGAACTGGCTGTAGAGAAACCACTCCGAGGGTTCGCTGCTGATGCCGCTCCAGATCAGGAAGGAGTTCAGCACGCCCTTGCTGCCGAGGATCGTCTTCCAGGTGTAGGCACGCAGTAGATGGGAGACCCAAAGCGGTACGATGGTCGCCATGTAGAGAAAGGCTCTGAGGCTGGGCGAGCGCACCTTGAAGACCAGGAAGTAGGCCAACGGATAGGCCATCACCAAGGCCAGCAGAGCGGTCGCCGCGGCGATCTTCAGGGTACGAAACAGGACCCGGTAGTACTGCGGATCCTCGGCCAGCTGCGCGTAGTTGCCGAGCTGAAAGTCCGGCACGAAGGTCGGGAACTGCTTTTCGTAGAAGCTGTAGGCGAAGGTAACTAGATAGGGCACGAAGAGGAAAACCAGCACCTACAGCAGGGGCGGGGCCATCGCTAGTCCGGCTCGCAGCCGGGCGCGCTCGGTCAAGGTCACGCGGCACCTCCGTCGGGAAAGACGATGACGTTAGCCGGATGCAGCATGACCCAGGCGGCTTCACCCGGCAGCGGGATCTTGGCCTGGCCCATGGCCTCCTTGCAGCTGCACGTCGACGAAGAAGGAGGCCGAGCCGCTGGCCAGTTGCACCCGGACCGCATCGCCATGAAACAGGTGCTCGCGTACTTCACAATGCAAGAGGTTGTCCTCGGCCAGATCGCTCGGCTGCGCGGCGTGCAGGCTGGCCTTCTCGGGACGGATGCAGATCATGACGGCATCGCTGACCCGATAGCCCTGCGCCACAGCGGCAAGCGAGCTGCCACCGAACTCGACCGTCAGGCTGCCGGCCTCGGCACTGGCGACCTGCCCGGTTAGCAGGCTCGATGCGCCGAGGAAATTGGCCACATAGGGTGAAGCCGGTCGGTCGTAGAGCGCGGCGGGGCTGCCCTCCTGTTCGATGCGGCCGGCATTCATCACCACGATACGATCCGACATCACCAAGGCCTCGGTCTGGTCGTGCGTCACCAGGATGAAGGTGAGGCCTAGACGGTCGTGCAGATGCTTAAGCTCGACCCGCATGGATTCCCGGAGCTTGGCGTCCAGCGCCGAGAGCGGTTCGTCCAGCAGCAGGACTTTGGGTTCGCGTACTAGGGCACGGGCCACAGAGCCACCCGCTGGCGCTGTTCGCCGGAGAGCTTGTGCGGTCGATCCTTGGCCTTGTCGGTCAGTCCGACCAGATCCAGGGCTTCGCCGACGCGTCGCCTGGCATCGGCGCGACTGTAGCCGGCCACGTCCAAACCATAGCCGACGTTGTCGGCCACATTCATGTTGGGGAAGAGGGCATAGTCCTGAAAGACGGTGTTCACCGGTCGTCGATAGGGCGGCTCATCGGTGATATCGCTGCCGGCAAGAGAGACGCGCCTTCGATCCGGCGTCTCGAAGCCGGCGATCATCCGCAGGGTCGTCGTCTTGCCGCAACCGGAGGGGCCCAGCAGGGTCACGAACTCGCCTTCCCGCACCGTGAGGTTGACGTCGTCGACCGCCACCACGTCGCCCGGAAAGGCCTTGGTTACCCCCTGCAATTCAATGATGTCACGCATCTCTGGTTGCCGTTCGCCCGCAAGAAACCACCCGGAGGGCGCCTCTAAAAGCACCCTCCGCTCGGCAGTTGCCTTAACCTACTCGGCTGCCTTCACGGCATTCCAGGTGTTGGTGTAGGTCTCAAGGCGCGGGCCCAGTTCCTTCCACAGCAGCAGGCTGTCGAGATAGCCGACGTCATCTTGATGCAGGGCGACGAACTGCTCCGGCGACATGCAGTTCTTGGCGGCGACGGGATTGGCCGAGGAATAGCCGTTCACTTTCGACATGCCGCACTGGCCGCTTCAGTCGAGGCCATGTTCAAGAAGGCATAGACGCAGTCCTCGTTCGGCGTGTCCTTTACGATCATCCAGGAGTCCATCCAGCCCTCGGCGCCTTCTTCGGGAATGAAGTCGACGACCTCGATCCCCTGATCGGCCAGCAAGGCGGACTGATAGCCACCCCAGGTGTTGGAGACCAGACCTCGCCGTTGGCATAGAGATCCACCAGCTCGCCGGCCGTGGCCCAGTACTTGCGCACCAGCGGCTTCTGCGCGACCAGGCTCTCTTTGGCCGCCTCCAACTCGGCGTCGCTGAGGTCGTAGATATTCATGTTGCCGTCCTTGCAGGCGGCGACATAGAGCGCGCTCTTGTCGTCCCACGGCGAGATCTTGCCTTCGAAGGCCGGATCCCAGAGCACGTGCAATGAGGTCGGTGCCGTCTCGAACTTGTCCTTGCGGTACATGAAGGGGATCGAGCCCCAGGAGAAGGGAACGCCGTAGACTTCGCCGTCGTGATTGATGCCGTCGGCGGTGTGGAACTTCTTGTAGATCTCATGCATCCGCGGCACGCGCTCCAGGTCGATGGGGTCGACGAAGCCGGCCTGGATCATGATCTTGGTGGTGTCGATCGAGGGCGAGATCAGATCGTAAACGCTGCCGGCCGCCAGCTTGGACGCGAAATCGTCGTTCGAGCCGACGTAGGTGGCGCTCACCTTGCAGCCGGACGCCTCCTCGAAGCCCTCGATGAAGCTATCGTCGGCATAGCCTTCCCAGGTGAAGGTGGGCAAATTGACCTCGCCGGCGGCCAGAACCGGGCTGGCTATCAGGGCCGAGGCGGCGACGCCCGTGGCCAAAGCTTGTACAAACTTTTTCCTCTCTCCCTTTCTAGAGGTCCTCTCTGTCTTGTTCGTCTGGGAGCCGGCCCGTCGCGTCGGTCACGCGGGTTTTGCGCACGATGGTCCCGATATCTACTCCGAGAGCCTTCGCAGCCCGGCGTTTGCTCCCATGCCGGGCAATTGCTTCCTTGATCACTTCGCCTTCGAAACGGCGCACGCGATCCTTCAATCCCTCGCCTTCGTTCTTTTTCACGGCTTCTTGTGCCAAGAGGCGTGCCGGCAGGTGTTCGAGCAGTGCTTCTAGGAATTTCAACAGTTTGTCCTGAGAAGCTGTGGAGATTTCTCCAACTTCGTCGAGGAAGAGACAGCCACCTCTGGCGGCCTTCGATCAAGCCTGCTTTGCCGCTCTGCAGCGCGCCGATGAAGGCGCCCTTGGCGTAGCCGAACATCTCCGATTGGAAGAGGGGATCGGGGATCGCGGCACAGTTCACATGCACGAAGGGCGCATCGCGCCCGATGGTCGTCTCGTGAAGATAGCGGGCGATCTGAGTCTTGCCCGACCCGGATTCACCGGTCAGCAGAATGCGCGTGTCCTACCTAAGGGCACGTAAACCTCGTGTAAGCAGAGTCTTAAGTGCAGGGCGCAATCTCTTTCTGTAACAAATAGTTAGGCTTGACTTCTCCATCGGACGCAAAGCGAAAGACGTCACGTGGACCGGCATCGCTGGCCTTGCGCCGCTGGCGGTCGAGACTGGCTAAATCGCGCTGCACGAAGAGCGTGGCGACGGTGCGCCGTTCGCTGTCGCGCAGAAAGCGCATGGAGATGAGGCAGCGCGCGCCCTCCGGGCTTTGTCTGACCACATCGCAGCGCTGGCGCTTGCGAAAGGCTTCGATGGGCTGGTGCCGGGCGAAGGGGCTTAACTCGGCCAGGACGCTGAGCGGCTGTCCGAGAATCTGCTGGCGCTCACCCCGTTCAGCCCAAGAGCGATGGCGTTGGCCATCTTGATGCGGCCTGCGCCGTCGACCAGTAGCAGACCGTCCGGCAAGGCCTCGGCCAACTCCTGCAAGCTGGCATTGCCCAGCAGATCGTCGGCGCTGCGCTCGAGGTCCAGACCGGAGAAGCTCATGCGATGGGTCCTCGCTCGTCCTGCCGGCGCGGCGAGTCAATTGCGCTTTGCGCTCCTTTTGCAGCGACATATCGTGCACCGTGGCCCCACATGCGCAGCAGGTAACCCACGCGGATTTCTGCACGCACGTCGTTCTCGGCGAACATGGTCGCGCCGTCGTAGCGCTGATCGAGAGAGGGGGCGCCGTCCAGATGGAACTTGGCTTCGTTCAATTGCCGGATAAAGGCCTCGTTCTCCGGATTGCGGGGAAACACGAAGCGCACGTTCTCTCGATTGAAATCCAGACCCTCGGGCAGGCGGTAGATCTGGGCCATGGCCTCGTTGCAGAGCTGCCAATAGCACTCGTTCTCGAAGACCTGGCGCACGATCTCCTCTTCGCTGTCGCCCAAATCCACCGGCTCAGTGCACTCGATACACCAGCAGGCATCGCGCGCCGCAGTCACGAAACCGCGCAGGATCTTCAGCTCGCGGCGGCTTTGCTCCAGTTCGTCTAGAACCGGGTCCAGAGGCAGTTTGACCAGTTTCAGCACCTCCGTGCCACCGAGCTCGCTGCGTTGGGCGGTAGCAATGACGGAGAGTGCCTCGCCTTCACGGATCTTGATGGTCAGGCGCTCCTGCTGCTGGCTTGCTGCTGCTCGGGCTCCAAAATGCGCTTTGATCCGCTCCTAGGGAGGCGTTGCCATAGATCAGGCTCGCCGGCTTCGGCCGCAGATCCTGCGCGCGATAGCCAAACGCAGTCGCCTCGGTCCGATTGGCGGCCAGCAGGCGACCGTCACGCGAGAGCACGTCATAGAAGAGGGGAGCGCCGTCCAGATCCTCGGTCAAGTCGAACAGGTTCATCGCAGCGATCCTCGCCTAGGCCGCCGCGTAGTAGCGCTCGAGGCCTGCGGTGCGGTAGCCGCTGCGGGTCCAGGTGACAGGGAAGTAGTTCTCGTCCATCGTGCATTCGTTCAGACGCTTGTAGCGATTGTAGATGGTACCGGTGGCGAACTGTAGATCGGCCGGATCTTCTGCGTAGCGCGCCTCGGACGGCATGGCGTGGATCACCAGGGCGCGGCGCGGCGTTTGACTGCGATTGTATCCGGAGCCGTGCCAGGCCCAGCCATGATGGAAGGAGCCGCCGCCGCGCGGCACCACGATGGGCACTAGGTCGGGCTCCACCCCTTCTTTGGCGGCGGCTTTGCGCATTTCCTTCTGATAGTCTTCGGGGCCGTGGAATTCGCCTGCCGGCGCGGAATGTCCCCAGCGGTGCGAGCCGCGCACCACTTCCATGGTGCCGCCGTCGGCATGGGTGTCGTCCAAGGCGATCCAGCAGCTCAAGAGCAAGCCCGGCTTGAACCAACGCAGGTAGGTATTGTCCTGGTGAAAGCCCAAGGGGGCGGGTGCCGGGGCGGTTTCCAGAGGACGTTGTCGATCATCACCCGCGTGCCCTTCCAGCCGGCCAACTCGGCGATGGCGCGGCCGAGATCCGGGCGGAACACGGTCGCGGCGATTGCTCGGTCGGCCTTCCAGCCGTTGCAGATCTGCCGGGTCAGGCTGGGATCGCCGCTGTCCTCTTGCCAGTTCACCTCGTCCGGCGTGACCCCGGTCTCGAACTCGCCGCGGAAAAGGCGAGTGTAGCGATCGCGCAGCAACTCCACCGTCGCCGGGTCGATCAGGCGTTCGATGATCAGAAAGCCCTCCTCGCGAAAGGCCTGCTTCTGCTCTTGGGTCAGCGAGAAATCCGACATGCTCCGGTCTTCCGTTACGGCAGGCAGTCGAGGTAGGTCGTCACGTCCCAGTCCGAGACCTGCCAGATGAACTTGTCCCATTCATCGCGCTTGTACCGGTCTTAGATGCGATGCAGGTCGCCCGGCATGGCCTCGCGGATGACCGCGTCCTGGGCCAGATCGTCCAGCGCGTCGCGCAGGGTGGTGGGGAGACGCTTGACCGCTTCGCCCGAGGTCGCGACCTCGGCGAAGTTGCGGTCCTCGGGCGGGCCGGGGTCGATCCGCTTGGCGATGCCGTCATGCATGGCTTGGTACAGCACGGCCTGCATCAGGTAGGGATTGACCATGGAATCGACGGCGCGGAACTCGTGGCGATCGGGGCTGGAGACCCGGACGGCGCAGGAGCGGTTCTGCAATCCCCAGCTCGCCCCGACCGGCGCCCACAAGCCAGTGTCGTTCAAACGGCGATAGGAGTTGACGGTCGAGGAACCCACGGCGGTCAGCGCATTCAGATGGGTCAATACGCCGCCAAGTGCATGGCGACCCAGCTTCGAGGGTAGCCAGGTCTCGGCCTTGTCGCGGAAGGCATTCTCGCCGCCCTTGGCATAGGTGAAGACCTCGCCCGTGCCCGGCAGGGGGGGATTGCTCCAGATCGACCAACTGGTCCTCGCCGCCGCGCCAGAGCGATAAGTTGTGGTGACAGCCATTGGCCGGCATGCTCATGTAGGGCTTGGACATGAAGACCGCGATCAGGTCGAACTCGCGTGCCACCTGGGCGCAGATCTGGCGATAGGTTGTCAGCCGGTCGCTGGTGCGCAGCGGGCGATCGAAGGCGTAGTTCAGCTCGATCTGACCCGGTGCGTCCTCATGATCGCCCTGGATCACGTCCAGACCCATGGCGACGGCATAGTCATAGACCCTGAGTCAAACGTCGGAGATCTGCTCGAACTGGTCGATGTGGTGGGCATAGGGCTTGGTCGTGCCCTTGTAGGGCTCCTTGTCGTCACCGGGTTTCAGCCACAGCATCTCCGGCTCGTAGCCGACCCGCATGTGCAGGCCGTCGTGCGCCGCCATGAAACGCGCCTCCACCCGCTTCAGGTTTCCGCGCGCTTCTGAATCCATCGCCTGGCCGGGAAACTCCGGGTCCTCCTTGCTCCAGAAGGCGGTGCAGAAGACCCGTGCGATGCGCTTGTTCCGGGGCAGCTGGCAGAAGCTTTCGGGATCGGGCAGGGCGATCAGCTCCGAGGCGTTAGGCGGAAAGCCGATCAGGTTGCCTTGGCGATCGGCGAAGACGTTGGCAACACCGCCCAGCCAGGTCTGCACGCCTTCCCCGGCGACCGCTTCCCAATGGCGTGCCGGGATCGCCTTACCCATGATGCGGCCGGTGATCGAGATGTATTGGTAATGGATTTAGTCGATCTTCAACGTATCGATCAGGCGACGCACCTCGGCGACGGCATCGCTGCGGCCGGCCGCATTCACTCTGCTCCAGATCGCTCACTACGTTCCCCCTCGACCCTTGGCTTCCAGATAGCGGGCCCGCTCGGCGGCGCTGACTTCGCGCCGCAGGGCGGCCTCTTCGATTCTGCGCGAGCGGCAGAAGTGCTCGACGAAGCGCGTGCCGAAGAGACGGTGCGCCTCGCTGCTGGCCTCCATCCGCTCGCTGGCGCGTAGCAGGTCGCTTAGCACCGGCTCGGCATTCTCCGGCAGGCTGTCGGGGCCGCCGCTGCGAAACTGCGGCGGCGCGCTCAAGGCGCGCTCGGTTCCGTCCAGGCCGCCGGCCAGGAACAGCGACAAGACCAGGAAGGGATTGCAGTCGGCCGCCGGCAAGCGGAACTCCAGGCGACAACTTTCGGCCGAGCCCGGTACCGCACGGATCGCGGCGGCATAGTTCTCGACGGCCCAGCCCAGCGCCCGCGTTGCCCAGTTGCCCGGCGCCATGCGGCGATAGGCATTGACGGAATTGGCCACCAGCGGAAAGGCCTCGCCGCTGGCCTTGAGCGCGCCGGCAAGGAAGCTGCGGCACCGGCTGCTGAGGCCGTCCGGATCGTCGCGATCGTGGAAGAGATTGCGGCCCTCGTGATGCCACAGCGAGAGATGCATGTGACCGGAAAGACCGGGGTAGTCGCTGCCCAGCTGCGCCATGAAGGAGGCGGTCTTGTCTCGTACCCGGCAGTAGGCCTTGGTGTAGAGGCGGAAGAGAGCCGCCTCTTCGGCAGCGCCCAGAGGATCGCGGGCGCTCTGGGTCTGGATTGGGCTCACCGCCTATCGTTGGGCGGCCCTGGGCACGCGGCGTCGGTAGGGTCCGGCGCCATGACGAGTTCTGAGGATGCCCTCCTTGATGCCGTCGCCATCGTGCCGGGGGTCCGGTGGCCGACGCCGCGCGCAGCCTGGCTTTCTACTGCGAGGGCTTGGGCTTCGTTGCCGCCGGATATGCCGAGGGCGATGGCTTCGTCACCCTGCGCCGCGGCGAGGCCGCGCTGCACCTCTTGCAGAGCGACGATGCGGCCAGCCTTCAAGCCACCGCCAATCACATCTCGCTCCACATCCCGGTCAAGGACCTGGACCGGCTCTTCGAACGACTCCGGCCCTTCCTTGAGACTCTGCCGAAGGGCTCGCTGCGCCCACCCTTCGAGCAGCCCTACGGTCAGCGCGAGTTTCACATCAAAGACCCCGACAGTTGCCTGCTGTTCTTTGCCGAGACGGCATGAGTGGCGTGTCCTTCCGGGCACAGTGTCTCTGAATCACCACGAATGGCTGCCTTGCGTGCCATCGCGCGAGCCTTTGGCGGCAAAAGCGCGTAGAAGGATCGGTTTGCGATGGTCTTGCTTGCCCGATCCCTTTTTCTTGTTCCGAGGCAGTTCCGATGTTTGCGCGTTTCGAAAGCTTGATCGACCCCTATCCCGACCGGCCGCCGGAGACGCCGCCGGCCAGCTTCGCCGCCTTCTGCTGGCATTACAGCAAGGGCGTCTGGCCGATCCTCGCCGTCATGGCCTTCACCGCCTCCGTCATCGGTTTCGGCGAGGCCTACATCTATGCGCTGCTGGGCAATCTGGTCGACTGGCTGGCCTATCAGGACAAGGAGAGCTTCCTGGAGACCGAGCTTTGGCACCTGATCTTCATGGGCGGCTTCATTCTGGTCTTCCTGCCCTTCTTTGCGCTCTGGAACAACCTGCTGGTGCACCAGACCCTGCTGGGCAACTATCCCATGATCATCCGCTGGATGGCGCATCGCCAGATGCTGGGCCAGAGTGCGGCCTTCTTCGCCGACGAGTTCGCCGGACGGGTGGCGACCAAGGTGATGCAGACCTCGCTGTCGGTGCGCGAGACGGTGATGCGTCTCTTCGATATCGCGGTCTATGTCGGCTCCTACTTCGCCGGGATGTTGATCGTTGCCGGTAGCGCCGACGTCTGGCTAATGCTGCCGATGGTCCTCTGGCTGATCGCCTATGTCTGGCTGATGCGCCACTACGTTCCCAAGCTGGCGAGATTCTCGCAGCAGCAGGCCGACGCGCGCTCGATCATGACCGGGCGGATGGTGGATAGCTACACCAACATTCTGACGGTGAAGCTCTTCAGTCATGCCGGGCGCGAGGAGGTTTACGCGCAGGAGTCCATGGATCTCTTCCTGGACACGGTGCATCGCCAGATGCGGCTGGTGACCAAGCTGAACATATCGCTCTATTGCCTGAACGCGATCCTCTTGACCGCTGTCGGCGGGCTCTCGATTCACTTCTGGCTGGGCGATGCGGTCACCATCGGTGCGGCTGCCCTGGCGATCGGCCTGGTGCTGCGCCTCTCGGGCCTGTCACGCTGGATCATGTGGGAGGTGGCCCAGCTCTTCGAGAACGTGGGCGCGGTGATGGACGGCAAGACCATGCTGGCCAAGCCGAACAGCGTCAGGGATGTACCCGAAGCAGCGGCCTTGACCGTCTCCAAGGGCGCCATCGCCTTCGAGCGCATCCGCTTTCACTACGGTAAGGAAGGCGGAGTGATCGACAACCTGAGCCTGGAGATCGAGCCGGGTGAGAAGGTCGGCTTGGTCGGGCGTTCCGGTGCGGGCAAGACCACTCTGGTGAATCTGCTCTTGCGTCTGCACGATCTGGAGGGTGGTGCGATCCGCATCGACGGCCAGGATATCGCCGGAGTCACGCAAGACTCGCTCAGGGCCTCGATCGGTGTGGTGACGCAGGATACTGCCCTGCTGCATCGCTCGGTCTTCGACAACATCGCCTACGGCCGGCCGGATGCGACGGTCGAGGAGGTCGGGGAAGCAGCCCGGCGGGCCAAGGCCGAGCTCTTCATCGCCGATCTCAACGATCTGCAGGGACGTCGCGGCTATGACGCCCAGGTCGGCGAGCGCGGGGTGAAGCTGTCGGGCGGGCAGCGGCAGCGGATCGCCATCGCCCGGGTGTTCCTGAAGGACGCGCCGATCCTGTTGATGGACGAGGCGACTTCGGCTCTGGATTCCGAGGTCGAGGCGGCCATCCAGGACAGCCTCTACGGGCTGATGCAGGGCAAGACGGTGATCGCCATCGCGCATCGTCTCTCGACCATTGCCGCCTTGGACCGCCTGGTGGTGATGGACCAGGGGCGCATCGTCGAGCAGGGCTGCCACGAGGAGTTGATTGCCCGCGACGGCCTCTACGCCCGGCTCTGGTCGCACCAGTCCGGCGGCTTCCTGCCCAGCATCGGCGATACCAGTGCCGCTCTCTCCGCCTGTGCAAGCGCTACGGGGCTTCCTTCTCGAAGGCCGTGAGATCCGCGCGCCGTGGCAGGTCGGCGCCGCGTCGGGTGCAGGTCAGGGCGGCGGCATTGCCGGCGAATTTGAGGAGCCCTGCGGTCGTATCGCTGTCGAGCCTCGCGAGCTGGGCACGACTGGTGATCCCTTGGTCGGCAAGCGCGGCGATCAGCGCTGCCTGGAAGCTGTCGCCGGCGCCAACGCTGTCGATCTGCGTCACGCGAGGAGCCGAGACTTGGACCCGATCCTTGGCCGTGAAGGCCTCGGCTCCGTCCGCGCCACGGGTGACGACCACCAGGCTTGCGCCGAGGTCGCGCCAGTGTTCTGCGATGTCGGCGGGCTTCTCGCCCGGGTAGAGGAGGTCGATGTCCTCGTCGCTCACCTTCACGACCTCGACCAGCCGGACAAAGCGCTCCACCCGTTGGCACCAGTGTGTCGCGTTCGGCTCGACATTGAGGCGTACGTTGGGATCGAGGGTCAGCAGGCGCCGCCCCGCTTCACGCTCGAACAGGCCAAGCAGGCTCGAGCCCACCGGTTCTACGGCCAGCGAATAGGAGCCGGCGTGAAGACCCCAGACCGAGGGATCGAGTTCCAGCAGATCGTCACCATCGATTGCCCGGTCCGCCGCGCCCGCACCGTAGAAGGCATAGGCCGGTCCACCCTCAAGGCCCAGGTCGACGATGGAAAGTGTGGTCGGGCGGTCGCTGCGCAATAAGAGGTTGGTCATCACCCCCTCTGCCTCAAGAAGCTCGTGCAGCCGTTGCCCGAGGCTATCCCTCGAAAGCCCGGTGAAGAGGGCCGAGGGCTGACCCAGCCGGGCCAGTCCCACGGCCACGTTGAAGGGCGAGCCGCCGCTCCGGGCATCGAAGATGAGGCCCCCTTCGCGCTCGACGCCGAAGAGGTCCCACAGCGCCTCGCCGCAAACCACGAACATATCGATTACCCTTGTCCCTCGTTGGGGGTTTCGATCTTCAGCACGAGGCCTGTCGCAGCCCCTGTTGACGGCTTTGTGCGGATCCGGCGCCTGCCTGACTTCCGCCTGTGTAGTCTGCTAGAGCGTGTAGGCAACCACCACTCCAAATCCTCGATAGCCAGGATTCGAAGGCATGGGCAAAGTGCGGCTCACATTCCAATTCTCCGTAGAACCGGCGCTGTTCCAGCCAGGCGCGCGGCCGTTGCCGCGCTTCATGCGCCGCAGCCTGGAGGTCGACCCAGTGTGGGTCGTTCGCTTCGATGGCCGAGCCGTCCTCGCGCCAGCCGGCACACATCCGCGCCCAAAAGGCTTCGACGAGGGCAAGGCCGGCGACCGGTGTCCCGGCCGCCAGCGCGTCGCGCAGGATCGGCAGCACGAAACCGCTGTGTCGTGACGAGCCGTCGAAGGCGACCCGCCTGGTGGTGTCGAGGATTGCCGGATTGGCGAAGCGGCGGTCGATCAGATCGATGTAGACCTCGGGCGTGATCGGGGGGACCGGATTCACCTGCGGTGCAATCTCCGTCTCCTGAACTTTGCGAAAGAAGGCATGGATGAGGGGATGAGCCATACAGGAGGAGATGCTCCCCAGCGAGAGCAGCTCCCCCGGACAGGCGATGACCTGGTGACCCGCGTTCAGGATACGGATCTTCATGATCTCGTAGTCTTGCACCCGGTCGGAGAAGGTTGCACCGGGACGGTCCCAGTCCGGACGTCCGGCGCAAAAATCGTCTTCGATCACCCATTGCCGATAGTTCTCGTGGGTGACCGGCGCCTTGTCGTCGATGCCGAAACCCTGGGCCAGGGCAATCTCCCTCGGGCCGGTCGCGGGCACGATGCAGTCGACCATCGAATTGGGAAAGCTACAGGTCCTATCGATCCAGTCGGCAAGCGTCGGATCGGACAGGCGTGCGAGCGAGACCAGGGTCTGTCGGAGTACTTTGCCGTTGCCCTGGAGGTTATCGCAGCTCAGTCCGGTCAGCGGACTGCTGCCGGCCACACGGCGCAGCCTTAGTGCCGCCACCATGGCTCCGAAGGCGGTCCGGGGGCTATCGGGGTTCGACGCGTCGTGCAGAATATCCGGGTGCTTCCGATTGAAGCTGCCGCTGGCCGGATCGACGTAGTATCCGCCTTCGGTCACGGTCAGCGCGACGATACGGATCGTCGGCCGGGCCATCTGGCGAATGAGTGCCGCGTTCCCTTCTTCGACCGGCAGGAAATCGATCATGGAACCCGTGACCTCGGCGGAGATGCCTGCAGGGTCCAATTCGATCAAGGTTGTGAGGCAATCCTGGGAGAGAAGTTTCTTGCGCTGAAGGGCGTCGCCCGGACGAACGCCGGCGCCAACGATCGCCCAGTCGTGGCAGTGGCCTTCGTTTAGAAGTCTGTGGAGATACCAGGCCTGGTGAGCGCGGTGGAAGTTACCCAAGCCGATATGAACTATTCCGGGGGTGAGTGCACGGCGGTCGTAACGCGGGCGCCGGACCTTGTCGGGAAGGTCGGTGAGCGACCTCTCCGACAGTGGGATCAGCTCATCCATTGACCACCGTCGACATTGTAGGTCTGGGCCACGATGTATTCGGCCTCGGCGCTGGCGAGGAAGACAGCCATGCCGGTCAGATCCTCAGTCCGGCCCATGCGGCCGAAAGGAACACTGGCGCCGACTTCCTTCCTTTTCTGTCCCGTGACCTTGTTCTCATACTTGGCGAAGAAGGCGTCGACGCCGTCCCAATGTTCGCCGTCGACCACACCGGGGGCAATGGCGTTCACGTTGATACCGTGCCGGATGAGGTTCAAACCGGCGGATTGCGTCAGGCTGATGACCGCCGCCTTGGTCGCGCAATAGACGGCGACAAGCGCTTCGCCGCGCCGCCCGGCTTGGCTCGCCATGTTGATGATCCGACCGCCACCGCCACGTTCGATCATGTGGCGGGCGACGGCCTGCATGGTGAAGAGCGTGCCTGCCACGTTGACGTCGAACACGCGCGTGTAGTCTTCGCGCGCGATCTCGACGAGGGGGGCAGCGGTAAAGAGCGCTGCATTGTTGATCAGAATGTCGATGCGACCGAAGGCGGCGAGCGTCTCGGCAACCGCAGCCTCGATGCTCTCCTGCCGGGTCACATCCATCTCGATCGCTATGGCCGCGTCGCCCAACTCGGCGGCGGAGCGGCGCGCGCGGCCGCTATCGATGTCGGCGATGGCGACTTTAGCGCCTTCGCGGACATAGGCCTCGGCGAAGCTGCGGCCGATACCGCGTGCCGCGCCGGTGATGAGCGCGGTTTTTCCCTCAAGCCTAGTCACGCAATCCTCAGCCCCTGGCCGTCGAAGCGGTGAATCTGGTCGTCGCGTGGCGCAAGCGCGATCCGGTCGCCGTGTTTGAAGCTCACTTCGCCGGGCGCACGCACGGTGATCGTCTCTGCCAGGCCGGTCTCGTGGATATGGAAAAAGGTGTCGGAGCCAAGATGCTCGGCGACGCCGATCCTGCCGTGCCAGAGAGCCTCTCCTTCGACCACGTCGATATGCTCCGGTCGAATGCCGATCGTCTGTGCGTTCTGCTTTGCTGCCTCAGGCCCCTCGATGAAGTTCATCTTGGGAGATCCGATGAAGCCCGCGACGAAGAGGTTGCGGGGGGCTCGGTAAAGGTCGAGCGGCGAGCCGACCTGTTCGATGTTCCCGGCCCGCAGCACCACGATCTTGTCGGCCATGGTCATGGCTTCGACTTGATCGTGGGTCACATAGATCATCGTGGTCTCCAGACGCTTGTGCAGTTCGCTGATTTCGAGCCGCATGCCCACGCGCAGCGCCGCGTCGAGGTTGGAGAGTGGTTCGTCGAAGAGAAATGCGGCAGGCTCCCGGACTATGGCCCGGCCGATGGCGACGCGCTGGCGTTGGCCGCCGGAAAGCTGCCCAGGCCGGCGGTCAAGGTAGTCGGTCAGGTTTAGTGCGGATGCGGCCTGCTCGATCCGACGGTTCTGTTCGGCCTTGTCGATCTTCGCCATGCGTAGCGGGAAGGCGATGTTCTTGCGCACGCTCATGTGCGGGTAGAGCGCATAGGACTGGAAGACCATCGCCAGGCCGCGTTTGGCCGGCGGAATGTTCGTGGCATCCTGACCGTCGATCCGAATGCTGCCGGAGGAGATGTCCTCGAGCCCGGCAATCAGCCTAAGAAGCGTAGATTTGCCGCAGCCGGAGGGGCCGACGAAGACCGTGAACTCTCCATCGTCGATGCTGAGGTCCAGCGGCGGGATGACTTCCAGCTCGCCAAAACTCTTGGTGGCCTTTTCAAGAGTGATCTGTCCCATGATGCGAACTCCTATTTGACCGCGCCGAAGGTGAGGCCGCGCACCAGTTGCTTCTGGCTGAACCAGCCGAGGATCAGGATCGGTGCAATGGCCATGGTCGAGGCCGCCGAAAGCTTGGCGTAGAAGAGGCCTTCGGGGCTGGAGTAGCTGGCGATGAAGGCGGTCAGCGGCGCGGCCTTCGCCGCCGTGAGATTGAGCGTCCAGAAGGCCTCGTTCCAGGCCAGGATGACGTTCAGAAGAACCGTCGAGGCGATCCCCGGCACGGCCATCGGCGTCAGGACGTAGAGGATCTCCGCCTTCAAGGCCGCACCGTCCATGCGCGCGGCTTCCAGGATCTCGCCCGGAATTTCCCTGAAGTAGGTGTAGAGCATCCAGACGATGATCGGCAGGTTGATCAGCATCAGCACGAGGGTGAGACCGATCCGCGTGTCGAGCAGGCCGAGTTCGATGAAGATAAGGTAGATCGGATAGAGTACGCCCACGGCCGGCAGCATCTTCGTGGACAGCATCCACAGCAGAATGTCCTTGGTCCGCCTGGAGGGCACGAAAGCCATCGACCAGGCAGCAGGAACGGCGACCAGGATGCCCAGCAGGGTCGAGCCGCCGGCGATGATCACGGAGTTCCAGAGAAACCGCATGTAGTCGGAGCGTTCCTGCACGACGGCGTAGTTCTCGAGCGTCCAGTCGAAGAAGAGGAACACCGGCGGATCGGCGATCGCCGTGGCTTCGGTCTTGAAGCTCGTCAGGATCGTCCAGAGGATCGGGAAGAAGATCAGCAAACCGATCGACCATGCGGCGATGGTGTTGATCGTCTTGCGCCGGGTGGTGACTGAGCGGGCCATGTCTCTTCCTCCTCAGGCGTCCAGGTTCTTGCCGACGATACGCATCAGGAAGAGCGCGACGATGTTGGCCAGGATGACGGCGTAGATGCCACCGGCGGAGCCCAAACCCACGTTCTGGCTCTCCAGCACGCGCTGATAGATGAGATATGTTAGCGTGCGAGTGCCGAAGGATCCTTGGGTGGTGACGAAGATCTCGGCGAAGATCGACAGCAGGAAGATGGTTTGGATCAGCACCACCACCGTGATCGCCCGGCTGAGGTGGGGCAGGACGATGTAGCCGAAACGCGCAAGCGGCGGGGCACCGTCCATCTCGGCCGCCTCCAGCTGTTCGCTGTCCAGCGATTGGATTGCGGTCAGAAGGATCAGGGTTGCAAAAGGCAGCCACTGCCAGGACACGACCAGCATGATCGAGAAAAGCGGCGCTTGGCTCAGCCACTCTACCGGCTGGGCGCCGAAGAATTTCCAGAGGTGTGCAAAGAGACCGTTCACCGGATCCATCAGCATGTTCTTCCAGACCAGCGCCGAAACGGTGGGCATCACGAAGAAGGGGGCGATGACCAGGATCCGAACGATCCCCTGCCCCAACATGGGTTGATCCAGAAGCAGCGCCAGCAGGATGCCGAAAACAACGGTGATCAGCAGAACACCGCCGACGATGACCAGGCTTGCCTGCACACTCGGCCAGAAGGCGCTGGAGGTCACGAAGCGAATGTAGTTGTCGAAGCTGACCCAGCCGAGGTCTCCGCCGCGCAGCGGCAGAAACTTCTTGAACGAGAAGTAGAGGGTCATCAGGAGCGGGACGAGCATCCAGCCCAGGAGCAGGACGACGGCCGGAGTCATCATCGCTCTGGCTGCGGATCTGGAGTGTTGCGTTGCCATGACCTGCCTCCTCGCGAAGCGTCGAGATCTCGGCGCGCGGCCGCATACGTCGTGCAATTACCTGGACGGGGTTGGGGGGCAGCCTGAAGCTGCTCCCCGGTCAGGAGTGGAGTTTTTTAGTAGCCGGCGGCCTCCATCTCGTCCGCCGTCAGTTCCTGGACTTTCTCAAGCGCCTCTTCCACCGACTGCTGCCCGGCAAGCGCTGCCGAGAACTCTTGCCCCACCTGTGTGGCGATGCCCGCGAATTCCGGAATGGCGACGAACTGGATGCCAGTATAGGGCACCGGATCGACCGTGGGATCTGTGGGATCGGCCGAGTTGATCGAGCTCAGGGTCATTGCTGCAAAGGGGACCTTGGCGTACTCCGGATTCTCATAAAGCGAAGTGCGGGTACCCGGCGGAACGTTCGCCCAGCCTTCATTCTCGGCAACCAGAGCGGTGTATTCCTTGCTGGTTGCCCAAGCGACGAACTTCTTCGCGGCATCGGTCGCGTCAGATCCGGTGGGAATGGCCAGTGACCAGGCCCAGAGCCAGTTGCCACGCTTCCCAAGGCCGTTATCCGGCGCCAGCGCAAAGCCGACCCGGTCGGCCACGGCCGAGTCTTGCGGGTTGGTCACGAAGGAGGCCGCCACGGTGGCGTCGATCCACATGCCGCACTTGCCCTGCTGGAAGAGGGACAGGTTCTCGTTGAAGCCGTTGGTCGAGGCTCCCGGAGGACCGTGGCTGGTCATGAGGTCCATGTAGAAGTTCAAGGTGTCGGCCCATTCCTCGCTGTCGAATTGAGGGCGCCAATCCTCGTCGAACCACCTTGCGCCGAAGCTGTTCGACATGGCGGTCAGGAAGGCCGCGTTCTCGCCCCAGCCGGCCTTGCCGCGCAGGCAGATGCCATAGATCTCGTTATCCTTGTCGGTCATCGCCGCGGCGGCCTGCTTGATGAAATCCCAGTTCGGCGCATCGGGCATCTCCAGCCCGGCCGTCTCCATGAGGTCGGTTCGGTACATGACCATGGAGGATTCGCCGTAAAAGGGCGCGGCGTAAAGCTCGCCATCCACTGTCAGGCCGCTACGAATGGCGGGGAGGATATCGTCAGCGTCCCACGCGGCAGGAAGGTCGTTCAGCGAGACCAGCCAGTCTTGCGCACCCCAAATCGGTACCTCGTAGGTGCCGATCGTCATGACGTCGAATTGCCCACCCTTGGCGGCAATGTCCTGGGTAACGCGTTGGCGAAGAACATTTTCCTCGAGTGTCACCCACTCGAGTTCGATGTCCGGATTTTTTGAGGTGAAGTCCTCGGTCAGCCCCTGCATGCGGATCATGTCGCCATTGTTTACAGTGGCGATGGTCACCGTGGTCTGGGCGTTTGCGCTGGTCATGGCGGCGAACGCAAGCGCGCCGCCCGCCAAAAATGCGGTTCTCAGGTGCATTTGAATTCCTCCCTGGTCATCACGTCCTTGAATCTTATGACACCAGGAAACTTGAAAACCGACGCGACGTCAAGATAAAATTTACGCGCGCTAATTTTCGCTACGCTATGCGGACTCGCGCATGACCAGCTTTCCTTCGAACAGCGTTTCTTCGCGCGAGCCCAGGGTACCGCCGGCTTCGATCAGGTCGAACAGAACCTCGACGCTCTTGTTCGAGATCGCCGCGTAGTCCTGCGCCACCGTCGTCAGCGGCGGCGAGGTGAAGCGCGAGAAGGGGTGATCGTCATGACCGGCAATTCTGATCTGATTTCCTGCTCCGCGGCCGACCGGAATCTCCAGGCGATGTGCCGCCGCGATCAGGCCGATTGCGAGTCGGTCGTTGCTGCACAGAACGGTATCGCTCGCCAATCCCTTGCTTTGCAGAACCTCGAGACCGCCGTCGAACCCGATCTGCTCGAAATCCCAGGTCTTTCCTTCGACACGGACGATGTGCGGCTCCTGATCGAGGTGCCGCATCGCGGAGACGAAGGCGACGCGACGCTTGTTCGCGTTGGGATTGACGGGCGGCATCTCGAAGAAACAGGGCGGCGAACCGGTCTTGCAGAGGTACTCCACGATGAGTGGAATGCTCTTGGCATTGTCCGACCCGACGAAGGCCTCACCAACGCCGCCGATATTGCTATCGAACAGGACCGTCGGAACCGCCTTGCAGAATGTCTCGACCGCCTGCCGGTCTGACCGGCGACCCAGCGGTGCGAGCAGCACGCCGATCGGCTTCAACGAACGCAGGTTGTCGAGAATGTCCCGCTCGTGGTCCTTCTCGCCGTGCGAGCTGAAGAGGATCGGCCAGAACCCCTTGCTAAGACAGCGGCGTTCGATGTTGCGCGCGATCTCCGCGAAGAAGGGGTCGGAGAGATGAGGCACGACGATGCCGATGGTCTTCGTCAGCCGCCGGTTTTGATTGATCGCGTAGATGTTCGGACGATAGTCGTAGCGTTCGAGCGCCGTCTCGATGCGCGCGCGTGTCGACTGGCGGACACTGTTCGGGTCGTTGAAATACTTGGAAAGAGTGGGCCGAGAGATGCCGCTCAAGCTGGCAAACTCTTGCATGTTCTTGATTTTCTGCCCGTCCATGCCTCGACCTCCGTAGATGACCCCTGACCGCTTGCCGAATCAGCGAAGGCTCCGTGACCGTGCAACGCGTCAGAATTTTTTCGCGCGCAAATTTTCAATTTTACATTACGCAGTGGTTTGCTCGTTGGTCAAGGCGGTGGGAGCGGGAATCGAGCAGCGCCGTCGTTCTATCGCGGGCTGCGTCCGAGATTGACGACCGCTTGCGCCGCATCCCGGGGTGGAGGCGCTTATGCGCAAACCGGAGCCGAACCTCCAGGCCACGGCATCATGCGCGCAGCGGACGAGATGGCGTTTCATGCCAGGACGTTGTACAAACTTGTAACCTAGGCAGCCTACGCGGACTGACCGGCATGGATGTCGCTGCACTCATTATCAGTATCCCTGGCTGGCTGGTCGGGGTCGCCGGATACCTGTGGATCCTTCGCGAGCGTCAACGCAAACGGGTTTATGAACTGCGCCGGATCACAGATGGGCTGAATGGAAAGCGCACCTTTACCGATCCGCCAGCCGAAACCGGGGCTGCAGCCTGGGGTCGTGCGAGCCGGCAGGTGCGCGTGGCCCGCCAGATGATTCGGAGAGGTTTTGCCGTATTTCCCACTCAATCACCCGGCCCGCCAGACCTTGGAGCAGCTTCGCGGATCGTGCCTTGCGTTCTCGGATCTTTGGGACAGGCTTGAAGATGATGCCGGCGGCTTTGAGGGGCATCAGCGACTTGCGGCCGGCCTTGTCCGGAACCGTTCACAGCAGGGGGATACGCAGGCGCTCGGCGACCACGGTCAGCATGAGGATGTTGACATCCCTGCGCCCGATCTTCCGGTCGGTGCGGTCGAGGCACAGCAACCCGGGGGCCCGCCGGCCGCGAAGCTGCACCGCCAGAGGCGCCGACCGGTCGAAGCGCAAGCGGACATGCTGAAAGAAGTGCTGCAGGCGCCGGTCGCCCGACGACACCTGAACCGGTCCCGGAAGCTGGCTCGAATCGACGGTCCGGGCGTTCACCCTGCCGATCGACAAGAAGGCCGGGATTTTTCGATCCGGCTCTTGCACGACGCCAGGTGCGACGATAGTGTGGCTGTGCGGATGACGGTCGGCTGCATCGGCAGGTCCCTAGTCTTGCGGGAAGAGCCTCTTTCATCGCAGCACACCGCATCCGCGCCCCGCCATAGTGTCGTGTGGGGGCAGGTCGGGAATGTTTGGCAACCCTCCGCTTTTGCCGAATGTTTCCTGAACGTCTGGAGGAGCGACAGGCTGAAAAGGGAGGAAAAAGTCATGATGAAGTTTTGTACGGCATTGTCTTGTATGGCATTGGTCCTGAGCCTGTTTTGTTATTCTAGTTTAGCAACCTCTTATAAACGAGGTATTCATGGCTGCAAGGATTTTGAGAGTACAGAAAGAGGCGCTACAATAACAGATGTTGACAGCCTAGCTTTTAAGCTGGCTTATGGTATGTGTCTTATTATAAAAGGTGAGGCTACAGGAAATCAATCAGAAGTCAGCAAGGGCTTGTTTATTTTATATCCCTTAGCAGATGATGCAGACAATGTGGAGGCGGCTAAATTTATAGCTGACTATCTTAAGACAGGGGGGACTTTTCGCACTCTATCCGATGATAACTTAACAAAAGCTATGAAATACTTGTTATACACGATTGCCCTCATTAAAACCTGGGGGGATAATTATCCTCCTTTAAAATACATGTTAGGGGAAGAAGAATACCACATGGAATTGAAATCTTACGTTAGTGTGCCACAGATTTATCTAGAAATGTTTTTGTTAGGTTCAGTTGGTGATTTTAGTTCACGAGTATTAAACCGGGATCGCCCACGTAGCGCCCGATCACGACGTTCATATTGCCTTGGTCGCTGCTGGGATGCAATCTGAGAGGCGTCGGGGATTGGGAAACGGCCCAGAACGGCCAGGACAACGGGCCGCTGATCGGAAACCCACGGGCCAGTGCCAATTTCGTAGCGTTCCGGGCACAGGTCTCCCGTCGTGAAGTCGTTTTGATTGGCATAGCGTTGGCTCACGCTGGTGTCGGCCGTGGTCGCAAGCGGTCGATCCGATCCAGGATATCGGCGAACAGGTCGCGCGGGAGCGCGACCTCGGCCAATTGGAAGGTGACGTAGCGTCCGTGACGCGCGACTTTTGCCCCAATTTTCACCAGCTTCTCGCGCAGCGTCGTCAGCGACCAATTGCTCACTGGGTCTGGCAAAGCGAGCGTGCGCATGAAGTTGCCCAGGTTGTAGGCCAGTGCATGAAGCTGAAGCCGAGCCGCGTTGGCCTTGAAGCGTCGGCAGGATAGTCGCGTCCAACGGATCGCGTTCTTGCCCTCCCTGATGTGTTGTTCCGCCGTGCCACGCTGGTTGTAGAAGGCGACGATCCGCTCGGCGGGCCGGGACAGATTGGTGACGACGAACCCGACGCGGGGATACAACTCGCCCGGATGCCATTCCACTTTCGCCACCACGCGCCGCGCCTGGGTCCAGCTTCCAGCCCGATAGCTGAAGCTGGCGAAGTAGCGACGGACTTCCATCGGGGGCCGTCCCCTCGGGCGCCGTAGCAGGTGGGCGACGTATCCCTGGAGCACGCTGTTGGCGGGAAGCCGGATGGCGTAGCCGAAGCCCTCGGCCTCCAGATACTCGTAGATGTCCGGTGAGGCGAAGGCGGCATCGCCCCGAAAGTATCGCCGCAGCTTGCGCTCGCGATAACGCGCCACGACCGGGTCCAGCACCGCGCGCCAGCCATCGGCGCTGTGCACGTTGCCGGGTCGCAAGGCGCAGCGCTCCAGATCGCCGAGCTGGTTGAAGACAAAAAGCGGGTGATAGCAGGTGCAGCCGAAGTGGCCGTTGTAGGCCGTGCCTTCCTGTTCGCCGTGGGTGGGGCTGACCGAACTGTCCATGTCCAGGATGATCAGCTTCGGCGGTTTGCGACGATGAACGCGGTCGATCCACAGCCCGGACAGAGCGCTGAGTGCGGTGAGATTGACGTCACCCGTCAGCCATTGCGTCTCGAAACGGCCCATCTGGCTCGATGAGGCCGCACCCCGATCCGTCGCCTTGCCGCCGACAATCCAACGCATCGCTGGATCGCGAGAAAGCCGCTCGGCGTCGTTGACATCCTCGTACCCGGCCAAACGCCCGAACACCGCTTGCCGAAGCATCCCGACGACAGCGTGCCAGCCGTTCTTGCCGCGACGACCGTCTCGCAGCGCCCCGGCCGCCATCTCTGTCAGGCCAAGCGCGTCGTCCAGTTCCCGATACGCGAGCAAGCCGCCGTCCGACGTTACCTTCGATCCAGGGAACTCCAGCTTCACGCGGCGGTCGAAATCCACGCGAAGCAGCCCGTTCTTGGATTCACCCATCGGATGCACCATGAAAACCTCGCTTCAATCGACACAACACCATGATATGTAACCATGAATCAGCACCGTGGATGGCGCAACCTCAACCCCACCTGGGCAATGCGGGTCAAAACAATTGCCATGTCCTGGGCCGGCGACAGTTGTAGCTTTCGGACAAAGACCCAACAGTCAACGGGAGAGCCGCTGAAGGCTTCAGCAGGCCCAGTCGAGCTCAATGTGGCAAAGAGGTACCATTCTTCCGGCGCCAGCCTTTTGAAGGAACACTTGTTCCCCACACCACAGATCTGAAGGCGAAAAATATCCGGATACTTGGCTTTGATCGGGGCGAAGTCCTTGTCGAATCGACGAAGATCACCGGCTTTTATTCTCGTCGAGAAGGCTTCAGTTAGCTGGATTGATGGAAAGAGCGCGGCCTCGAGACGGTTGGTCCTATTCTCCGTTTCAGAGACGAAGTCCGCGGTCGCAGGGGTAGGGTCAAGCTGGCCGTGCCGCCGGAGAGATACGGCGTCAGCTCGGGCAACACGCTGGTTTCCGGGACCACTTGCCTTGGACTGTCTTTCGCATTGCGGCAGCCCAGCTTGATATAGAAAGTACGATCATCAGGAGCGCGAAAATTACCGATGTCTTGACGGATGAGGTCATTGCCGCACGCGCCTTCGCCTCGTTCTATCGATGTGATGCGGTGCCATGGCTGCGTTCAACTTTTGTTGGCCTCGTATGGAAAGGGTATGCTAGCTTTAGGTGTTGTACGATTACAAGTTAAGAATAACCGTTAATGATTTTTGAGTTCAGTGATGATTATGAGAGATCTGCGCCAACCCGGATTTGTAAGAGCTTGCTTGGCGCAGGGTTGCGCTAACGCTCGCTACTGAGCAGCCCGGCGAGGCCTTCGCGATAGGTCGGATAGCGCAGCGCGTAACCCAGGTCCTTGGCCAGGCGGCGGGCGCTGACGCGGCGGTTCTCCGACCAGAAACGTTGGGCCATGGGTGAGAGCTCGATTTGCTCGAGCGGCTGGGCCGGCGGCGGTGCGACGCCCAGCAGACGTGCGGCCTCCAGCACGACCTGGGCCTGCGCGGCCGGCTCACGGTCGGCCAGGTTGAAGATGCCGGTCTGCTCCGGACGCTCCATGGCGGCCATGACCGTGCCGGCGATGTCCTCGACGTGAATGCGGTTGAAGACTTGGCCCGGTTTCACCACGCGGCGGGCCTTGCCGCTCTTCAGGTCGCGTAGCGGGTTGCGTCCGGGACCGTAGATGCCGGCCAGGCGGAAGACCGCGATGGGCAGGTCGAAGTCGGCGGCAAAGTCCGTCCAGGTCTCCTCGGCTGCTAGCCGACGGAGACCGACGGCACTGCTCGGCTCGGCTAGGCTGCTTTCCTCGACCCAGGCGCCCTTGCGGTCGCCATAGACGCTAAGCGAGGAGAGATAGCCGATCCAGGCGAGATCCTGCGCATGACTGCGGATGGTCTCGGCATAGGCCTGTAGGACCGGGTCGCCCTCGTCTTTGGGGGCGGCGCTGGCCAAGAGATGCGTGGCACCGGTTAGGCCAGATTTCAGGAATTCTTCGACTTGGGAACCATCAAGCCTGAGGACCTGGATGCCGCTGGCCTTCAGGCGCTCTGCCTTGGCGGAGTCGCGGGTGGTGCCGACGACCTGCCAACCGGCCTGCAGGGCGCGCCTTGCCACGGCCTCTGCACTGTAGCCCAAGCCGAATATGAAGAGGCGGGACATGGATCTGTCCTCCTACTCTAGTCGCCCGACGGTGCCGCTTGCGCGCTCGTCCATTCAGGGACAAGCTGGTGCGCATGACAGCCTGCATCAAGCGCCTAAAGTTCGTTCTCTTTTTCCTTGCGGTCTGTCTCCTAGCAGCGTTGCCGAACCTCTTTGCCGCGGCCCAGGTGGTGCTACTGACCGATTGGCGCAGGTAGCGGCATATGAACTGCCTGCAGACCGCCTCCCGCGATCTCTCCTACGGCATGTCTCTGGCCGAGGACTGGATTCGTCAGACCGGCGGCAGTGCGGCGCGCCACTGCATGGCGGTGGCCGAAGCTGCGGTCGGCGATCCCAGCGCTGCGGCACGCAGCTTCGCTCAGATCGCGCAGGAACTGCCGGGCGATCGCTGGGGCGACATCGGTCAGCTCTGGGCACAAGCGGGGCATGCCTGGCTTTTGGCCGAGCAGCCCCCGAAGCGCTGGAGGCCTTCAATCTGGCCGTCGAGCATCGCCCGGACGACGCCGTGCTCTTGGCCGATCGGGCGGTGACCAAGGCGATGTTGAAGGATTATCGCGGCGCCGTCGGCGATTTGACGCGAGCCATCGAGATCGCCGGCGCAAACCTAGATTATCTGCTCTATCGCGCCACGGCCTACCGCTACCTTAACCAACTGGGCCGCGGCCTGGCCGACCTGGATGCGGCCATTGCCGCCGCGCCCGCCTTTGCCGAAGCCTATATCTCGAGCTTGGCAACCAGCGTGTGCTCAGCGGCGATGCCGTCGGCGCTGTGGCCGATTTTCAACAGGTGTTGGACCTTGCGCCCGACAGCGATATTGCCCCGATTGCAGCGCAAGGTTTTCGTCAATTTTCAAGCGATTAGAGGACGGAGTTCGATCAGAAATCGAGGTCGGCGTAATGCTTGGGTGGAGCGGCACCGGGTAGATAGTCGGCCAGCAGAGCCCGCATCGAGGGGCGGGACTTGACCCGGGCGTACCATTCCTTGGCCACCGGGTGCTTGCTCCAGGGGACGTCGCCCAGATAGTCGACGGTCGAGATGTGGGCGGCAGCGGTTATGTCGGCGATAGTGAAGCGCTCGCCGGCCAGCCAGAGGCGGCGGTCGGTCAGCCAGGCGATGTATTCCAGATGATAGTGGATGTTGGAATGCCCGGCCCTGACGACGCCGGAGTTGGGTTCGCCGATCCTGAGGAAGCGCTTGAAGATCTTCTCGCTGACCAGATTGTCGGTGACCTCGCGGCCGAACTTGTCGTCGAACCAATTGGCCAAGCGTCGCGCCTCGGCCCGCTCGCTGACCTGCTCGCCCAGGAAGATGCTCTCCGGATAGGCCTCTTCCAGATACTCGACGACGACGCGGTGGTCGGGGACGATGGTGCCGTCGGCTTCGATCAGTACCGGCACCTCGCCGGCCGGGTTCAGCCTGAGAAAACCTTCACGGCGCTCCCAAGTGTTTTCCGTTTTCAGCTCGAAGGCCAAATCCTTCTCGGCCAGCAGCAGCCGGATTTTCCGGCAGCCGGCGTCGAGTGGCAGATGATAGAGGATTCGCATACTGGCTCTGTTGTGCAAAGGAACAGTCCAGTGGCACTAACGCAGCCGTGCAGGTCTGTCGAGCTTACTGTGCAGAGACAAGGATCTTTTTTGCTCTGCCGGTCAAGCTAGACTGCCAAACATGCAGACGCGGACAATCCCCAGCGCCGACAGCGTGCGCAGCTTCACCGGCCCTCTACCCAAGGAAGTAGACGTCGTCATTATCGGCGCCGGCGTCATCGGTATGGCTGCCGCCTATCACCTCGCGAAGGCCGGACGTGCCGTCTTGGTCTGCGAGAAGGGCGTCGTGGCGGGTGAGCAGTCGAGTCGAAATTGGGGCTGGATTCGCCAGCAAGGACGCGACCCCGCCGAGCTGCCGATCATGATGGAGTCGATCCGCATCTGGGATGCTCTGGGACCGGAGACCGGCGAGGACCTCGGCTTCCGCCGTGAAGGTTGTCTCTACCTGGCCAAGAACGAGGCCGAGATGGCCGGCTATGGCGACTGGATGGAGACTGCCAAGCAGCATCAACTGGACAGTCGTCTGATCGGACGGGCTGAAGTCGACAAGATGATCGCCGGCGCAGAGGGGCAGTGGGTTGGCGCGCTCTGGACGCCCGGCGATGGTCGTGGTGAACCGACCTTGGCAGTGCCGCGGCTCGCCAAGACAGCCGAGCGGATGGGGGTGACCATCCGGGAAGGCTGTGCCGTTCGCAGTCTGGACCTGCAGGCCGGGCGCCTTGCCGGTGTGGTGTCCGAAACGGGCCGCGTGGCTTGCGCGAGCGTAGTGATGGCCGGCGGAGCCTGGTCGTCGACTTTTCTTAGGAATCAAGGCATTTCCTTGCCTCAGCTGACAGTTCGCTCCAGCGTCGCACGAACCAATCCCGCGCCGGAGATCTATCGTGGCAATGCGGCGGGCAAGGGTTTGGCGTTCCGACGGCGGCAGGATGGCGGCTATACCATTGCGCTCGGCGACCTCTCAGAGCACTACATCGGCCCGGAGAGTTTTCGCGAGTTTCGCCGTTTCCTGCCGCTGCTGCGCGCCTCGGCCAAGGATGTGAAGCTCCGCTTCGGCGGCACTCTGAAGCGCTTTACCGCAAAGACTCGTTGGCATGGTGACGAGGCCACGCCTTTCGAGGCCACGCGGGTGCTGGATCCGGTCGCAGCGCCGATCGCGGTAAAGCGCATGCAAAGCCGCCTGGCACAACGCTTGCCGAAACTGGCCGAGGTGGGCATCGCGGAGACCTGGGCCGGTATGATCGACGTCATGCCCGACGCGGTCCCGGTGATCGATCGCGCGCCGGGTCTGGAAGATCTGGTAATCGCCACCGGCTTCAGCGGCCATGGCTTCGGCATCGGACCCGGTGCAGGACGAGTGATAGCCGATATGGTTCAAGGCAAGCCGGTCGGACACGACATGGCCCGCTTCCGCTACAATCGCTTCTACGACGGCAGTCCGATCAGCGTCGGGCCGATGTAGGCTTAGCCGACCCTCTGCCGTGTACCAAAGGGTTCGATCCTATGACCGATAAAACCTCTATTGATTTACGCACCCTTGCGATTCATGCCGGTGAAGCGCCGAAGGAAGGCCTGGGCGAGATCGCGCCGCCGATCTCCATGTCGGCCTCCTTTCATGCCCATCCCGACGGCGTGCAGTTTTCCGCCGCAGCGCTCGGCGAGGAGGCACCCTTCTTCTATACCCCTAGGCCAACTCGACGGTTCGCCAACTGGAGAAGAAGCTGACGGCGCTCGACGGCGGCGAGGATGCGGTTTGCTTCGCCTCGGGGATGGCCGCCATTTCCGCCTTGTTGCTGTCGCTGTTGCAGGCTGGCGACCATCTGATCGTCTCCAACGTCCTGCTATGCTGGCGTGGCGGAACTCGTGCACGACAGCTTGCCGCGCTACGGCATCGCGTTCTCCTCGCTCGACACCGGCGATCCAGCGGCCGTCCGCAATGCACTGCGTCCCACCACCAAGCTGATCTATGCCGAGATACCGGCCAATCCTATCCTGTACCTAGCCGACATTGCGGAGCTGGCAAGGATCGCCAGGGACGTTGGGGTAGCGCTGGCGATCGATTCGACCTTGGCGACGCCGGTGGCCACACGGCCGATCGAATTGGGCGCCGATTATGTGATTCACTCCCTGACCAAGTACGTCTGCGGGCACGACGGCGATGCTCTGGGCGGCGCGGTGATCGGCAAGGCGGCCGCGATGGCGGCGCTCAGGCAAGGATCCTTGATCCACCTCGGCGGCTGCATCTCGCCCTTCAATGCCTGGCTCTGCCTGCGTTCGCTGCATATCCTGGAGCTGCGCATGCGCGCTCATCAGGAAAATGCGCTGGCCGTCGCGAGTTTTCTGGAGAGCCATCCGCGGGTCGCACGGGTGCTCTATCCGGGCCTGCCCTCGCATCCACAGCACGACTTGGCCAAGCTGCAGATGGCGTTCTCGGGCATGGTCTCCTTCAGCACGAAGGATGGGCCCGATCTCGCCCGCAAGCTGGCCGATGGGCTGCAACTGCTGAGCTATGCAGTCTCTATGGGCAAGAGCAAGTCGCTGGTCTTCTACATTCCGACCGACGATCTGCAGGCCAGCTCCTTCAAGCTCACCCCAGCGGAGCTGGCTGACTACCGGAACTTGACCGGCGACGATGCCTTTCGCATTTCGATCGGCCTAGAGAGCCTGGACGCCCTGATCGCCGATTTGACACAGGTCCTGGACGGCGCCTAGAGCAGGATGACGTCAAATCGAAAGGCTTTGTCGTTTGATACATGCTCTACAAGGTTGAAAGTAGAGCGGATTCATGCGAGCAGGTGACATCACCTGATCGCGATCCGCTCTAAGGGGGCGCCGGAGAGCGCCAGGAAGCTCTTGGTTACCTCGGCCTCGCGGGCCAGCATCAGGCGCTGGGCAGCGCGCATGTGGGCCTGCATGACCGCGTGCGCCGTCTCGCTGTCGCGGGTGCGCAGGGCCTCGATCAACTGCTCCTGATAGGTGAGGCCGCGCTTGCGCAGTTCGGGGTTGGGCTGGGCGTAAATGCGCTTGCAGACGATCAGCTCCTTCAGGAGGCGCACCAGGAAGGCGCAGTTGAAGCTGAGCAGGGGGTTCTGCGAGAAGCTGGCCAGGGCATCGTGAAAATCCAGCTCTGCGACGCGTTGCTTGCGTTCCTCCTCAATCGAGGCCGGCGGTGCCGTGTAGGCACTCATGCGTGAAATCAACTCGTCGATCTGCGCGTTCGCGATGTGCTTGGCCAGCTCGGCCACCAGCTCCGGTTCCAGGGCGATGCGGAGTTGATAGATGTTGGCGATAGAAATCTCTTTGAAGAAGAAGTGATTGGCGAGCAGGGCCGAAGCATGGTCGCACTCCACCTCGGTGATGAAGGCGCCGCCGCCGGGGCCGGTGCGGGTGCGGATCAAACCTTGCGCTTCCAGGACCTTCAAGGCTTCCCGCACGGTGCCCTTGCTTACCTCCAGATCGGCGATCAGTTGGTGTTCCTGCGGCAGACGATCGCCGGGCTGCAGACCTTTGCCGATAATCCAGTCCTTGATCGTCTCGGCGATGGCTTGCGGACGGTTGCGACGGCGGTTCCGGTCGGGCGGATCATCGGAGCGGGTGATAGCAGGCGACGGCATGATCTTGGGACACCTCGGTCAGTTCCGGCACTGAGGTCCGGCAAGTCGGCTCAGTATAGCGGCAGCGGGCGGCAAAGGCACAGCCCTGCGGCGGATTGAGCGGATCGGGCAGTTCGGCGGCACGCTCTTCACCTTTCAGGGGGCGGCCGACCTGTGGCGCGCTGTCGGCCAGCAGCTGGGTGTAGGGGTGGCTGGGCCGGCTGAAGATGCGCGCGGCCGGACCCAGCTCGACGATGCGGCCGAAGTACAGGACGGCGACGCGGTCGCTGATCGCCTCGACCACGGCCAAATCGTGGCTGATGAAGAGGTAGGTGAGATCGTAGGCTTGGCGCAGCTCGGCCAGCAGGTTCAGCACCTGGGCCTGGACCGAGACGTCCAGGGCCGAGACCGGCTCGTCCAGCACCAGGATCCGCGGTTCAGCGGCGAGTGCGCGGGCGATGCCGATGCGCTGTGCCTGGCCGCCGGAGAACTCGTGCGGATAGCGCTCGAGGAACTCCGCACGCAGGTTGACGGCGCCGAAAAGCGCAGCGATGCGACTGGCGCGATCAGGTGCCTTCAAGTCCAGGAGGTGCTTTAAGGGTGCCTCCAGGATCTGGCGAATGGTCTTGCGCGGGTTGAGCGACGACAGCGGGTCTTGAAAGACATACTGGATCAGCCGCCCGAAGGCAGCGGGATCGCCGGCTTGCTGGGAGAGGTCCTTGCCTTCGATCTCGACTGAGCCGCTGCTCGGCGGCAGCAGCCCGACCAGCATCCGCGCCAGAGTGGACTTGCCGCAGCCGGATTCGCCGACGATGCCAAGGGTCTCGCCTGAGGTGACCAGGAAGCTCACCTCCTGCAGGGCTTGTACCGCCGCCTTGCGCCCGCCGATCAGACGGCGCTCGCCGCCGAAGGTCTTGCCGAGGTTGCGGACCGTCAAAGCCGGGGTCATGAGGGGACGCCTTCGGGATAGAGGCAGCGCAGCCTGCTCTTGCCCAAGGGAGACAGCGGGATCTCGCCCGTCTTGCAATCCGGCCGGGCCTTGTCGCAACGCGGCGCGAAGGCGCAGCCCTGCGGCAGGGCATCGACCGGCGGCGGCAGGCCTGGGATCGCCGCCAGTGTCCGGCGGCCGCCGCCCAGTTCCGGCACGCAGGCGATCAGCCGGCGGGTGTAGGGGTGGCGTGGGCTTTCCAGGATCGACTCGGCCGGACCGGTCTCGACGATACGGCCGGCATACATCACCGCCACCCGATCGCAGAGCTGGGCGACCACGCCGAAGTCATGGGTGATGAAGACCAGGGCCAGGTTGCGCTCGCGCCGCAGGTCGTCGAGCAGGGCCAGGATCTGCGCCTGCACGGTGACGTCGAGTGCCGTGGTCGGCTCATCGGCGATGATGAGGTCGGGATCGTTGACCAAAGCCAAGGCGATTCCAACGCGCTGACGCATACCGCCGGAGAGTTCGTGCGGAAAGGACCGAGCCCGAGCTGCGGCATTGGGGATCCGAACCTGTTCCAGCAGGGTCACCGTCTCCGACCAGGCTGCTTGCCGCGACAAGGGGCGATGCGCCCGGATCGCCTCGACAAGTTGTTCACCGACGCGGATCAGTGGATGCAGGGTCGAGAGCGGATCCTGGAAGATATAGGCGACGCGACCGCCGCGCAGCCTGCGTAGGGCCTGCGACGACATCGAGAGGCTGTCCGCACCGTCGATCCGCACCGCGCCGCCGGTGATGACCCCAGGCGGCGAGGCCACCAGGCCAAGGAGGGAGAGGGCGGTCACCGACTTGCCGGAGCCCGACTCGCCGATGATGCCCAGGCACTCGCCGGCCCGGACCTGGAAGTCGACGCCGCCGACGGCACGATAGGTTCGAGGGCCGACCTGGAACTCGGTGCGGAGGTCCTGGACCGACAGCAGGGCGGTTTCTTTCTTGGTTTCGGGAATCTCCTTGCGTTCGATCCGGGTGACGGCCTCGGGGCGTGAGAGTGCGCCCGAGCGCAGGCGCGGGTCCAATGCGTCGCGGATGCCGTCGCCCAGTAGGTTCACGCTCATGACGATGATGAAGATCATAACGCCGGGCACGATCGAGGCATGCGGCGCGTTGATCAGCACCTTGCGGCCTTCCCCCAGCATCGAGCCCAGATCGGCCTGCGGTGGTTGCGAGCCGAGGCCGAGGAAGGAGAGACCGGCAGTCTCCAGGATCATCCAGCCGATGGTGGTCGACATGGCGATCACGATCACCGGCAGAACGCTGGGCAGGACTTCCGAGCAGACGATCCTGAGCGGGCTCATGCCGGCTAGGCGGGCGGCATCGACGAACTCGCGGTGGGCGATGGACAGCGTGACCCCGCGGATGTTGCGGGCGAAGAAGGGGATATTGACCACGGCGACGGCGATCAGCGCGTTCAGTAGACCCGGGCCCAGAACGGCAACGATGGCCAGCGCCAGGAGAATATAGGGAAAGGCCATCAGCATATCGACACCGCGCATGATCAAGCCGTCGGTGCGCCCGCCCTGAAACCCGGCGATGATGCCGATCGCCGAGCCGATGACGGCAGCCAGCACCGCGGCGGCGATGCCGACGACGAGGCTCAACTGCGTGCCCCAGATCAACCTGGACAGCAGGTCGCGGCCGAGATGATCGGTGCCAAGCAGCCAGCCCTCGGTGAAGGGCGACTTCAGCCGATTGGCGGGATCGGTCAGGTCCGGGTTGGCCAGCGGCAGAATCGGCGCCAGCAGGCAGCTCAAGATCACGGCGCCCAGGACCAGAGCGCCGAAGGCGGCCAGGCGATTGCGCAGGATCAGGCGGAGGGTCAGCATCGCTAGGACTTGACCCGCGGATCGAGCCAGCTTTGCGCCAGATCGGCCAGCAGATTGAAGAGAACATAGCTGGCCGCCACCACGATCACGCCGCCTTGGACCAGCAGGATATCGCGGGTGGAGATGGCCTGGACCAGCATGTGGCCGACACCTGGCCATTGGAACACGGTCTCGATGTAGACGGCGCCGCCGAGGACGAAGCCGGCCTGCACGCCGATCACCGGGATGACGCTGACTAGGGCCGCCCTGAAGGCATGGCCATAAAGCACCTGCCTTTCGCTCAAACCCTTGGCGCGGGCGGTACGGATGAAGTCCTGGCGCAAGACCTCCAACATGGCCGAGCGGGTGAGCCTAGCGATCACGCCGGTGGCGACGACGGAGAGGGTTACAGCGGGTAGAAGCAAATGGCGCAGCAGGTCGACAAGGTCGCCGCCGCCATAGATCGCCCACATGCCGCTGGCCGGCAGCCAGCGAAGATTGACGGCAAACAGCAGGATCAGCAGCAGGCCCAGCCAGAAGGAGGGGATGGAGATCCCAATCAGCACGGTGAAGGTCAGGACCTTGTCGGTCCAGCCGTACTGGCGTGCGGCCGTCCAAATGCCGATCAAGAGGCCCCACAGCGTGCAGAGGAGCAGTGCCGCTCCGGCCAGAATCAAGGTGGCCGAGAAGCGTTCCATCACCTCGTCCAAGACCGGTCGGTTGAGGCTGTAGGAACGTCCGAGATCGCCTTGGAACAGGTTACCGACCCAGATCAGATATCGATCGATAAGCGATTGATCCAGGCCGAGATCACGGTTGAGCTTGGCAACGTTATCCGGCGTGGCGAAGGAGCCGAGAATGGCAATAGCCGGATCGCCCGGGATCAGGGCCATGATGCAGAAGACGATGACCGTCAGGCCGAAGAGGACGGGGATCAAGGCCAGGACTCGTTGGACGATGTAGCCGAGCATCCTTCCTCCTTGCCTGAATGTCGGCGCCGGGCCGGAGGGAGGTCCCTCCGGCCCGAACGATACTAGCCCTTCGAGACGTCCTTCAGTATGAGGAAGAAGGAGGGCTGGAGTTTAAAGTTAGTGACCGCATCCGAGGTCGCCGCATTCTGCTTCCAATTGGCGACGAAGGCCCAGGGGGCGTCCTCATAGACGATCTCCTGCATCTCTTTATAGAGCTTGGCCCTTTCGGCCTGGTCGGTGGCGCTGCGGGCAGCCTCCAAGAGCCGGTCCACCTCGGGGTTCGAGTAGTAGCCGGAATTGAAGCCACCCTTGTCGGGCCAGGCTTCGGTCCGAAGCGCCAGGTAGGGCAGGGTATCCGGATCGTTGGTCATCCAGGCCATCTCTGCCATATCCGCCTTGCCCTCCAGGCCTGGATTGACCTGGCCCAGGAAGGTGTTCCACTCGTAGGTTTCGATGGCGACGTCCAGGCCCACCTTGGCAAGATCGGCCTGAATGGCAGTCGCCATGGGCACCGGATCCAGCATGCCGGAGCCGCCCTCGGTCACGTAGAAGGTGAGCTTGGCGCCGGCGTGCCCGGCTTCCTCGATCAAGGCCTTGGCCTTCTCGGGATCGTAGGGATAGGGCTGCAGTTGATCGTTGTAGGCCCAGGCGAATGCCGGCGGTGTCGGCCCTGAGGCGACCTCGGCCGTACCCTGCAGGATCTGCTCGACCATGATCTTCTTGTCGATGGCGTAATTGATGGCCTGGCGCACGCGCTTGTCGGCGAAGGGGCCTTCCTTGGCATTCAGAATCAGGAACCAGAGATGCGGGCCGGCCTGCTCGTGGAGCGCGAAGCCGTTGCCGTCGAAGTCGCCGACCGAGTCGGGCGGGATTTCGACCATCACATCGATGCCGCCGGACAGCATCTCGGCGACCCGCGTGTTGGCATCGGTGATCGGGCGGAAGACGATGGTCTCCAGCGCCGGAGCGCCGTCCCAATAGTCCTCGTTGCGTACGCCCACCACCTTGGCGTTGGACTCCCACTCGGCGAAGCGGAAGGGGCCGCTGCCGACCGGATTGCGTCCAAAGTCCTTGCCGTGCACCTTGACCGCTTCCGGTGAGACGATGAGGCCGGTCGGATAGGCCAGATTGGAAAGGAAGGGTGCGTAGGGCGCAGCCAAGGTGAACTTGACCGTCTTGTCGTCCACCGCCTCGATGTCCTCGACGGAGGAAAAAAAAAGAAGGAAAGCGGGAAGGGCCCGGTGTCGTGGTAGAGGTGAGCCTCGTCCAGCATGCGGTCGAAGGTGAAGACCACGGCCTCGGCATTGACCGGAGTGCCGTCGTGGAAGGTTGCATCGTCGCGCAGGGTGAAGGTGTAGACCTTGCCGTCGTCGCTGATCGTCCAGCCGCTGGCCAGCGAAGGCTCGACCTCCAGGGTGCCGTCCTTGTAGCGCACCAGTCCGTCATAGAGGTTCACCAATATGCGGAAGTCGTTGACCGCGGTTACGGCTTGCGGGTCCAGGGACTTGGGCTCGGCAATCTGACCGACCACCAGCACGCCCGGTGGCGTCTGCGCCAGCGCCGAGGAGACCGCCATTACGGCACCCAGGGCCATTGCGCGCGAAGCCCACTTTGAGAAAAGCGTCATTGTCGTCTCCCTATTCGTTCGGGCCATATTTATCACATTGAATTGCCAGCGGCAAGTTAATCATGATAAATAGGAGGAGTGGTTGCCCAGTGGCCGGCCGCGTGAAGACGGTGAGGAAGGAGGAGAGATGACGCTCTCCATCGTGATGCATGACCGGAACCGAGGGCTGGTCGGCTGTGCTGCAGCCACCGGGAACCTGGCGGTCGGCGCCTGGGTCTTGCGGGCAGCCGCCGGTGCAGGTGCCGTGGCCACACAGGGCTTGAGCGTCAGTCCGCTTTGGGGCGACGAGGCCTTGCGGGCTCTGGCTGACGGCGAGACGGCGGAGGCGATTCTGGCTCGGCTGGTCGAGCAGGACCCCGGACGCGAGCATCGGCAGCTCACGATCCTCGACAACGAAGGCGGCGTTGCCGCCTGGACCGGCAAAGCCAATCAGGAGGCGAGGGGAGAGATTCTGGGCGACGGCTATGTGATTGCCGGGAACTGGCTCTTGTCCCACCGCGTGCTGGATTCAATGGAAAGAGCCTACCTGGCCGAGAGGAGAGAGGACGCAGAGCCGCTCGGCGAGACCTTGCTCAAGGTTTTGGAGGCCGGTGTCGGAGCCGGCAGCGACAGCCGGGGCACCCTTTCCGCGGCTTTGAAGATTGTGGCCGTGGAACAGCCGCCGTTGGATCTTCGAGTGGACTTTGACGAGGCACCGGTGCAGCGTCTGCGGCGGCTCTATGGCTTGGCGACATCTCCGCCCTATGCCGACTGGGTCGGACGGGTGCCCACGCAGGCGGCGCCGCACCGCTATTGAAGGTCTCGCCGGCTCACGCGGAGGACTTGGGAAGCAGTCCCTCCGCCTTCTGTTCGATCTCCATCACAAGCGCTGCCACGGCGCTCGATTTGCGGGCCTTGGCGGTGCGCACGATGTGGGCGATGTCGGGCGCTGTCTCGAAATGCCGATCGACGATCTCCATTGCCGGTGAAATCTGGCGCTGGTTCAAGAGTGCCACCCCCATGCCTGCCTCGATCGCCGCCCCGATTCCGGCTGCACTGGCACAGTCGAGGACGGTTTCCAGCTTCCAGCTGCGCGCGGCGCCGTTCGCCATGGCCCAGTGGCGATAGAAGCAGTCCTCGTCAAAAGAGAGGAAGGGGATGGTCTCCCGGTTCGCCAACGACCAATCGGGCGCCTTGACCCAATGCAGGCGCTCGCGGAAGAGGACGATGTCGCCGGCATGAAGCTCCGTCACGAAGGTCTGCATGACCGCAAGATCTATGCGACCGGCCGCCAGCTCGCGGTCCAGCACGAGGCTCTGCGCGACATGGGTGCGGACGCCTATCCCTGGATGTAGCTGCGAGAAACGTCCCAGAATGCGTGCCAAGCCGCTGCTACTCGTATCTTCAGTCATGCCCAGGCGGATAGAGCCGGTCAGATCGCTCTTGCCTAGTGCTTGCAGGGCCTCGTCATGCAGATTGACGATGCGATCGGCGTAACGCAGCAGGCGTTCGCCTTGCTCGGTCAGCAGCGGTGCGCCGGCGCGTCGGCTCAAAAGCGCGCTGTCGATGTTCTCCTCCAGGCGCCGAATCTTGTGACTGACGGCCGATTGCGACAGGGCCAGGTGACGCGACGCATTGGTGACGCCACCATGATCGGCAATCGCCTTCAGGGTTCTCAGGGAGTCGATTTCAAGCCGCGCCGACATGTCAGTGTTCTTCCTACGTCTCAGGACATGATATATTTCGATTGAAACATGAAAACAAGTCGTTTTCATCATGGGGCATTTTCGGCGATATCGCCAGTAGACGGCCGGCGAGCGCTCGGCCGAGAAGTGCTAACCTTCACTGAGAGCCGAATATGGGCAAGAGGATACCCCGATGAAATTGACCGACTTCAAGGTGTTGAGTTTCGACGTCTATGGCACGCTGATCGATTGGGAGAGCGGCATGATTGCCGGTTTGGCGCCGCTGAACGAGCGGGTCGGCCGAGCGCTCAGCCGTGATCAGATCCTCGAAGCTCACGCCTTCTACGAATCCACGATCCAGCGCTGGACGCCGGCCAAACGCTACTCCGAACTCCTGCCGGTGGTCTATCGGCGCCTGGCTGAGGAGTGGGACGTCTCGGTCAGCTGGGAGGAGTGCCTCACCTACGGCCGCTCGGTCGAGCACTGGCCGGCATTCGCCGATAGTGCCGAGGCGCTTGCCTACCTCAAGCAGCACTTTAAACTGGTCGTGCTCACCAACATCGATAACGAGAGCTTCCAGCACAGCAACGCCAAGCTCGGCGTTAGCTTCGACGGGGCCTACACGGCTGAGGACATCGGCTCCTACAAGCCGGACGGGCGCAACTTCGAGTTCATGCTGGAGACCTTGGGTCGGCGCGGGATCGACAGGAGCCAGATCCTGCATACGGCGGAAAGTCTGTTCCACGATCACGCACCGGCCAAGCGCTTCGAATTGGCGAACTGCTGGATTTATCGTCGGCACGCGCAACAAGGCTTCGGCGCGACGATGGATCCAGGCGAGACGCCGCGCTGCGACTTTCGCTTCAACTCCATGGCTGAACTGGTTGAGGCTCACCGGGCCGAACTTGCTGGATAGTGCTACAGCAGTAAGCCGATACACTCTGTCAATCTGATAGCTAGGCTGTCACCGAAGGTCGTGGCGGCAGCCAGGTTTCTCATGATGTCTTCCGGATCGAGCGCTCAGGCTGGCCGGCGGTGAGTTGCTCTATGCACTCTCACCAAGGTCAACTTCCGAATTGGAATAGAATTTCGACGCGATCCGAATTGAACGAGTGACCGATAGATGGGGCATCGTTCCACTATAATCTCGACAATTTCACTAATAATACTAATAAATATGTGGAAAAACCTAATGTTTCGATAAAAGTAACAAATTTTTCAAAACCAGGCTTGAAAATAAATTCAAACCCAATAGCTATGCGCTCTGTACGCAACGACTTGGCGGGCTTAAGGCGAACCGCCCACGCTTATGGAGGCGGAGATCATGGCGAACTACTTCGGTACCACGAGCAGCGATAGTCTGGTCCGAGGTACCTTGAATGACAGTATTCGTGGGGTCTCCGGCGATGACGACCTGCGTGCGGGAAGTGGTGATGACATTATCTTTAGCGCTAAGAGCAACGATACCCAGAGCGGCGAAGATGAAGACAACGTGATGAACGGCGGCAGTGGGAAGGATACGCCTTTCGGCGCAGAGGGTGACGACTGGGCACTAGGAGCGACAGGCAATGATCGATTGGGCGGCGGTTCCGGATCGGATGCGCTCTTCGGTGACCTCTGCAGCGACCGTATCAACGGCGGCAGTGGCGTCGACATTGCCACCAGTGACCTTGTCAACGACACCCACATCGTCGACACTGCAGCAGACATTCTGCGCAAGACCGCGACCGGTGGCTTCGAGGAAGTGGACCGCTCCGACACGGCGACTTTCGAACTGGGGACCGGCGCCGAGGGTTTCATCGAGTGCGTGAAAGTCAACAAGGGGGTGGGCAACGCCAGGTTGATCGGCAACAGCGGCGACGATCTGCTGTTCGGTGAGGCGGGAGGCGACATCCTCAACGGTCGCAGCGGCTCGGATACTGCGGTGGGCGCCGATGGTGACGATACCTACGTGGCCGACAGCGCCGGCGATGCGATCCTCGAAGCGGCCTCCGGCGGAATCGAGCTGGTCCGTGCGCTGGTCGACTTCACCCTCGCGCTCAATGTCGAGAATCTCCGCATGCAGCAAGGCGCCGGCGCCATCGACGGAACCGGCAACAGCGGAGACAACGTGATCCAAAGCAACACGGCGTCGAACCTGCTGCGCGGTCTCGAAGGCAACGACGAGATCTTTGGCGGCAGCGGTGGCGATACGCTCTTCGGTGGTAGCGGCGCCGATGCCATCGCCTTGAGTAACTTCGATCAGGCCTTCGGCGGCTTGCTGAACGACGCGTTCCACTTCGACGGCGACGAAGTGGGTGGTGGCGCCAGCGAGCCCTTGATCGCAGATTTCGACGGACGAGATTTCGGTGGCGGCGAGGAAGATCGCTTTGTCTTTGCCGCCGGGTTGGAGAGCGGTGCCTTCATCTACGTCGATGGCGCTGTCTTCTCCGGCAGTGGTAACTCGGAAGCGCGCTTTGCCAGCGGCGGCACGGTACAGTACAGGTGGATAGTGACGGCGACCTAAGCCGGCTGCTGCGCCACGGCGTCTTTGCTGACGGGATGCTCCAGCCGTGTCAGCATCTCTTTCGGCACGACCTGCCAGAAATGCTGGCGCGTCAGGTGCCAGTCGACGAGCAGCCGCTGGGCATAGTTGGATGCGGTCTCTCGCCAGTAGCGGTCGACCAGCTCACGGAGCTGGGTCTCGTAGTGTTGTGTCTCGATCCGCTGGTAGATGACGCTGTCGGCATTGATGCGAATCGGCAGCACCTCGTCGGGATCGTAGACGAAGGCCATGCCGCCGGTCATGCCGGCCGCGAAGTTGTCTCCCACCGGGCCCAGGATGACGGCGACGCCGCCGGTCATGTACTCGCAACCGTTGGAACCACAGCCCTCGACCACCGCCGTGGCACCGGAGTTGCGTACGCAGAAGCGCTCTCCGGCCTGGCCGGCGGCGTAGAGCTGGCCAGCGGTTGCGCCATAGAGCACGGTATTGCCGATGATGGTATTCTCCTGGCTGGCTAGGCGCGACTTGGTCGGTGGGCGCACCACGATACTGCCGCCGGAGAGGCCCTTGCCGACATAGTCGTTGGCATCGCCGAAGACCTCCAGCTTCACGCCCTGGACGGCCCAGGCGCCCAGAGACTGACCGCCGGAGCCGCGCAAACGCACGGTCAAGTGCCCAGGCGCCAGGCCGGTCATGCCGAAGCGCCGCGTGATCATGGCCGAAAGGCGGGTGCCGATGGCGCGCTGCGTGTTCTGAATATTGTACTGTAGCTGCATCTTTTCGCCTTCCTCGAAGAGAGAGGCGGCATCGACCAGGATCTGCGCGTCTAGAGTGTCGGGAACGGGGTTGCGTTCGGTCATAGTGCAGTAGGCGGAATTGCCGCCGCGCTCTGCGGTGATCAGCAGCGGATTGAGATCCAGGTCGTCGAGGTGAGCGGCACCGCGGCTCACCTGCTGCAGCAGATCGGTCCGGCCGATGGCTTCGTTCAGGTCGCGGAGGCCCAACTCGGCCAGGATTTCGCGCACCTCCTCGGCCAGGAAGGAGAAGAGGTTGACGGCCTTCTCGGGCGTGCCGGTGAAGTGGTCGCGCAGCTTGGGATCCTGGGTGCAGACGCCGACCGGGCAGGTGTTGGAGTGGCACTGCCGCACCATGATGCAGCCCATGGCGACTAACGAAGCGGTGCCGATGCCGTACTCCTCGGCACCCAGCATGGCGGCGATCACCACATCGCGGCCGGTCTTGATGCCGCCGTCGGTGCGCAGACACACGCTGTGGCGCAGGTTGTTCAGGGTGAGCACCTGGTGGACCTCCGAGAGGCCCATCTCCCACGGCACGCCGGCGTACTTGATCGAGGTCTGCGGGCTGGCGCCGGTGCCGCCGTTGTGGCCGGAGACCAAGATGACGTCGGCCTTGGCCTTGGCGACGCCGGCAGCGATGGTGCCGATACCGGAGCGGGCGACCAGCTTCACGCAGACCTTGGCATCGGGGTTGATCTGCTTCAGGTCGTAGATGAGCTGAGCCAGATCCTCGATCGAGTAGATGTCGTGGTGCGGTGGCGGAGAGATCAGGGTCACGCCCGGCGTCGCGTGCCGCAGTTTGGCGATCATCCCGGTCACCTTGAAGCCGGGGAGCTGGCCACCTTCACCGGGCTTGGCACCCTGCGCCACCTTGATCTCGATCTCGCGGCACTTGTTCAGATAGTGCGCGGTGACGCCGAAGCGGCCGGAGGCGACCTGCTTGATCGCCGAGTTGGCATTATCGCCGTTCGGCTGTGGCTCGTAGCGCTCCGGCACCTCGCCGCCCTCGCCGGAATCGGACTTGGCGCCGATCCGGTTCATGGCGATGTTGAGTGCACCGTGCGCCTCCGGCGAGAGGGCGCCCAAGGACATGCCGGGTGTCACGAAGCGCTTGCGGATCGAGGTGATGGACTCGACCTCTTCCAGCGGCACCGGATCGGCCTCGTCGGCCTTGAAGCCTAGCAGGTCGCGCAGCGCATTGGGCGGCAGCTCGCGCAAGCCGGCGGCAAAACGCTGGTAGGTCGAAAAACTGTCGGTAGCGACAGCGGTCTGCAGGGTGTGGATGAGCTTAGCCTCCCAGGCGTGGCTCTCGCCGCCGCAGCGATAGCGGTAGAAGCCGCCGACGGGCAGAGTGGCGACGGAACGGCTCCAGGCCTTGTCGTGCAGATCCAGCACGTCCTCCTGCAGGCCGCGCAGGCCGATGCCGGAGATGCGGCTGGTGACACCCGGGAAATACTCGTCGACCAGAGTGCGGGAGAGACCTATGGCCTCGAAGTTGGCGCCGCCGCGATAGGAGGAGAGGACGGAGATCCCCATCTTCGACATGATCTTCAAGAGGCCGTCGTCGATCGCCGTTTTGTAGCGCTCCAAACAGTCGGCCAGGCTGAGCGAACCGAAAAGACCGCGGGCGTGTCGGTCGGCAATGGCTGCCTCGGCCAGGTAGGCATTCACCGTGGTGGCACCGACCCCGATCAGCACGGCGAAGTACTGCACATCCATGCATTCGGCCGAGCGGACGTTGATGGCGGTGAAGGTCCGCAGGCGCTGGCGCACCAAGTGGGCGTGGACGGCGCCTGTCGCCAGGATCATCGGGATCGGGGCGCGAAGCTCGCCGGCGGCTTTATCGGTCAGTACAACATGCTCGGAGCCGCCGCGGACGGCGTCGTCGGCCTCGCGTCGGACCCGGTCCAGTGCGTCGCGCAGGGCCGGCTTGCCGGCGCGGGCATCGGCGATGAAGAAGGTGCAGTCAATCGATGTCGAGCGGCCGGCCGTGTAGTCCTCCAGTTTGTGGAAGGCGCCTGTAGTCATTACCGGGCTGTCGAGCAAGAGGAAGCGATACTGCTCGTCATTTTCGTTCAGGATGTTGCCCAGGTTGCCCAGTCGCGTGCGCAAGGTCATGACACGCCGCTCACGCAGGGAGTCGATCGGCGGATTGGTCACCTGGCTGAAGTTCTGGCGGAAGAAGTGGTGCAGCGGCCGCACGTCCTCCGACAGCACCGCCAAGGGAGCATCGTCGCCCATCGAGCCGATGGCCTCTTTGGCCTGCTCCACCATGGGATGCAGGATCAGCTCCATATCCTCCATGGTGATGCCATGGGTCAATTGCCGGCGCCGCATCTCATCGCGTGGCATCTCGGAGCGATGGGCATGCGCCGCTGCGCCGACCAGACCGTCGACGGCTTCTTGACTGCGCTTGACCCAGCCGGCCCAGGGGCGGCGTGCGGCCAGGTAGTCTTTGATCTCGCGATCCTTGTAGAGGTGGCCACCATCGGTCAGGTCGATGGCCAGCATCTGGCCTGGACCCAAACGACCTTTCTCGATGATCAAGTCCTCGTCGGTGCGCACCATGCCGGTTTCGGACCCGGCGAAGAGCAGGCCGTCCTCGGTGATGGTGTAGCGCATGGGGCGCAGGCCGTTGCGATCCATGCCCGCGATCAGCCAAGTGCCGCCGAAGCCGCAGATTGCTGCCGGTCCATCCCAGGGCTCCATCACGGCGTTGCAGTAGGCGTAGAAGTCCTTGTGCTCCTGTGGGATCGGGCTCTTCTCGTCCCAGGCCTCGGGGATCAGCATGGACTTGACCATCGGCAGGTCGCGCTCGCCGCGCACCAGCAACTCGGCGACGGCGTCGAGCGCCGCGGAATCGGAGGAGCCTGGTTGGATGATCGGCTTCAGATCGTCGATGTGCTCGCCGAAGGCCGATGATTCCAAGCGGCACTCGTGCGCGGCCATCCAGTTGACGTTGCCGCGCAGCGTGTTGATCTCGCCGTTGTGGGCCAGAACACGGAAGGGCTGGGCCAGGTTCCAGGTCGGGAAGGTGTTGGTCGAATAGCGCTGGTGGAAGATCGCGAAGTTGGAGACGAAGCGCGGATCCATCAGGTCGGGGTAGAAGCTGTCCACCTGTTCGGCCAGGAACATGCCCTTGTAGATCAAGGAGCGCCCGGAGAGAGAGCAGATGTAGAAATCCTTGATGGTGGCCTCGTTGACCGCGCGCTCGATGCGCCGCCGGATCACATAGAGCGCGCGTTCGAAGGCCTCCGCCGGCATGCCCGCGAGGTTCTCGATCATGATCTGCTCGATCTCGGGGCGTGTGGCATTCGCCTTCTCGCCGATGATCGCAGTGTCGATCGGCACCTGGCGCCAGCCGAAGACGCCGAAGCCGCCATTGATGATCTCGCGCTCGACGATGGTGCGGCAGCGCTCCTGCGCCGAGAAGTCGGTGCGCGGCAGAAACACCATGCCGACGCCGATGTCGCTGGAGCCGGCATGATGGCCGGTGCGCTCGACATGCTCGCGGAAGAAGTCCTGTGGGATGGCGACATGTAGGCCGGCACCGTCGCCGGTCTTGCCGTCGGCATCGACGGCGCCGCGGTGCCAGACGGCCTTCAGCGCCTGGATCGCGGCCTCGACCACGGTCCGGCGCGGACTGCCGTCGAGCGAGGCCACCATGCCGACGCCGCAAGCATCGTGCTCTTCGCGCGGATCGTAGAGGCCCTCGCGGGCGAGGCGTTCGGCTTCGGCGGCTTGCCTGGCGACGCGTTCGGATGCAGTGGTCATGGTATTAACCATCACCCAGCGGTCCGACCGGGCCGCTGGGTGATGGGGATGTAGCGAGGCTGGTTCGCGACCCGGTCGAGCCAGGCGCGTACGGCGGGATAGCCATCAAGATCGAAGCCGCCGGCGTCCGAGACGTGGGTGTAGGCATAGAGCGCGATGTCGGCCAGGCCGTAGCGCTCGCCAACGAGGAAGTTGCGGCTCGCCAGGTGGGCTTCCATGACGTCCAGGGCCTAGTAGCCCTTGGCGCGGCGGCGTGAGATTTCCGCCTGTTCCTCCGGCGTCTGGCCGCCCAGTCCTTCGGCGATCCAGTCACGCAGCACGGCGATGTAGGGCTCGTGGCTGTATTGCTCGAAGAACATCCACTGCAGTGTCTGCGCCTGCTCGAGCCGATCGTCGGGCCAATAGGGCGTGCCCTGCGCCAAGTAGTAGAGGATAGCGCCAGACTCGGCCAGGTAGCTGTCGTCGGGCAGTTGTAGGATCGGGATCCGCCCGTTGGGTTCAGTGCCAGAAATTCGGGAATGCTGGTCTCGGCATTGGCGACGTTGACGTCGACGAACGCGACGTCGAGCTCGAGCTGGGTCATCAGTAGGCGAACCTTGAAGCCGTTGCCGGAAATCATGTCGTCGTAGAGACGATAGCTCATTGCGATGGCTCCTGGGTGAAAGCGCGTTGGGCGTCGTTGCCCGTACGGTACAGGAGCTCGTCCAGTGCGGTGGGGCGCATCACACCGGCTCCTGCGGACATAGTTGGGTAACACAAGGCGTCATCGCCGGGCTTGACCCGGCGATCCACGAAACGGATTTCGCACCTGAATGATCCGCCGTGTTCTCTTGCCGTATTCCACTTGCGTCATTGAGGACTGGCGTCCTCAAGGGCGTGGGTGGCCGGGTCAAGCCCGGCCACGACAAGGATGGTTGAGACTTGAATTTGCGAAGGAGAGCAAGCTGACCTGGCTGCAAAGGCGGTGCTACGGCTGCTGCTCCGCCCATTTCACCGCCCGGCAGGCTACTGATGCCACGGGTTTCCGCGATATGGTCGACATAGGCAATTGTGCAGGCCAAAGCTGCGAGGAGAAGAATCCCAGCGATGGCAGCAATCCAGTAAAGTCGGCGTCGCTGCTCCCATAGCTTGCGGTAGGCAAAGCGGCCAGGCTGATCCAAGTTGCGCTCATGCGGCTGCGCTTCATTCGACAGTGTCCTCGTCGTGTCCGTAGCGACGGTCGCCATAGATCCAGGGTAGGGGTGGCCTTGGCTCATCGCCCTGCGTTCCCCCCTATTCCGCTGCCACGGCTTGCGCGTTGGCTTGGATGTAGCTGTGCATCGAGGCAGCGGCGTCGCGGCCGTCGCGGATGCCCCAGACCACCAAGGAAGCACCGCGGACGATGTCGCCGGCAGCAAAGACGCCGGGCAGGCGGCTCATCTTGGTCTTGTGGTCGATCAGGATGGTGCCCCAACGGCTGACCTCGAGGCAGGGCTCGTCGAAGAGGCGCGGCAGGTCCTCGGGATCGAATCCCAGGGCCTTGATCACCAGATCGGCCTCGATGTCGAAGGAGGAACCCTCGAGGATCTGCGGCGTCTGGCGGCCGGTGGCGTCCGGCATGCCCAGATGCACCTTGGCGGCGCGCAGCTTGGAGACCTGCCCGGTTCCCTTCACCGCCTCAGGCGCGGAGAGCCAGAGGAACTCGACGCCCTCTTCTTCGGCATTGGCGACTTCGCGTTGCGAGCCCGGCATGTTGGCACGGTCGCGGCGATAGAGACAGCGCACTGAGTTGGCGCCTTGGCGCACCGCGGTACGCACGCAGTCCATCGCCGTGTCGCCGCCGCCGACCACCACCACGCGCTTGCCTTCGGCCCAGAGGCTGCCGTCCTCGATCTCCGGCACTTTGTCGCCCAAGTCCTTGCGGTTGGAGGCGATCAGGAAGTCCAAGGCGGGAACGACACCGCTGGTGCCGACGCCCGGTACCTTGATCTCGCGCGGTTTGTAGACACCGGTTGCGACCAGCAGGGCGACATGGCGGCTGCGCAGCTCTGTCAGGCTGACGTCGCGACCGATCTCGCAGTTCAAGCGGATCTCCACGCCGGCATCGCGCAGCAGCTGCACGCGCCGTTCAACGACGGGCTTCTCCAGTTTGAAGCCTGGGATGCCATAGATCAGCAGTCCGCCGCCGCGGTCGTAGCGATCGTAGACCGTGACCTGGTAGCCGAGCCGGCGCAGCTCTTCCGCCGCTGCCAGACCGGCCGGGCCGGCGCCGATAATGCCGACGCTTTCGGGTCGCTCGCGGCAAGGCTTGACCGGCTGCACCCAGCCCTTTTCCCAGGCCGTATCGGTAATGTAGCGCTCAATGGAGCCAATGGTGACGGTGCCGTGGCCCGATTGCTCGATGACGCAGCTGCCCTCGCAGAGCCGGTCCTGCGGGCAGATGCGCCCGCAGATTTCCGGGAAGTTGTTGGTCGCCTGGCTGACCACATAGGCCTCTTCCAGGCGGCCCTCGGCGGTCAGCATCAGCCAATCGGGGATGTTGTTGTGCACCGGGCAATGCACCTGGCAGAAGGGGATGCCGCATTGCGAGCAGCGTCCGGCCTGCTGCTTGGCTCCCTCCTCGGAGAAGTCGTCGTAGATCTCGCGGAAATCCTCGCGCCGTTCGGCTACGGCGCGTTTGTCCGGCATCTGCTTGTTTAGCTCGATGAAGCGTAGCATGCGATTGGCCATGGTCCGCGATTCCTCCAAAGACGCTGCCTTTTCGTTTACGCCCTTGCCGCCAGATCGCAGGCGCTTGTCCCGACCGAGCTTCCCTAGCCGAGCGGCAGTCCTATAGCGAAATGAGATCTAGATTTCCAGTAGAATCTGAAAAAAGGTCAGTTTTATTGCCTAAAATTAGAGAACGTGACCCGGGGAGTGAACAGGAAAGCAATTTGGTTAAGCTAAGAGATTATGAATTAGGTCCGAAATGGGCCTATCTGCAGGACTGCCGATGCGGAGAGCCTAGTTTATAAACGAGATCCGACTCCCCTCTCGAAGGTCACGCCGTGCCTCTCTATCTCCTGGCCATCCTGGCGATCGTTCAGGGTATCACCGAGTTTCTGCCGATTTCCTCGAGCGGGCATCTCGATCTCGCCTGGATCGGCTTCCGCGGTCTGGACGAAGTTCCGGCCGAGATCGATCCGCGCCAGGAGTTGGTTTTGGACATCGCCGTGCACCTCGGCACTTTAGGTGCGGTCTGCCTCTACTATTGGCGCGATTTGGCGGCGATGGCGGTGGCCCTCCTGCGGCGCCGACCCGATCCGCATCTGCGTCTTTTCTTTCTGCTGTGCATGGCGACCTTGCCGATCCTGGTGGTCGGCTATCTGGTGAAGGACTGGCTGCCCTTGTTGAAAGGCAACCTGGCCCTCATCGGCTGGACCACTTTGGGTTTCGGACTGCTGCTCTGGATTGCCGATCGCAGCGGCATGACCTTTCGCCGGACTGAGCATCTGGGCATGAAGGACGCCCTGATCCTGGGCTGCGCCCAAACTCTAGCGATGGTGCCGGGCACCAGTCGCTCGGGCATCACCATGACGGCCGGTCGCTTCCTCGGAGTGGACCGCCAGGAGGCGGCACGCATGTCGATGCTGATGTCGATCCCGACCATCCTGGCGGCCGGGCTTTTCGCTGGGCTGGAGCTGCGCCAGATCGAGTCCGCGCATCTTGGGGCCGATGCCCTCTTTGCGACCGCACTCGCCTTCGCCGCCGCCTTGGTCGCGATCGCCGTCATGATGGCTTGGCTGAAACGCGCGAGCTTCCTGCTCTTCGTGGTCTATCGGATTTTCCTGGGCGGCCTGCTGCTGTTTTTGGTCTACAGCGGAACCCTGGCCGATTGGGGTTGGCAGAGCGGCCTCTGAGCGCAGGGATTTTCGCCGATTGGATCGATTGCTGTTCCTCGTCGGATCTTCCCAGGTAAGACTGTCGCTCGCATGCTGCAGCTCCTGCCGACCACCGTCGGCCTCCTGGAAAGACAAGGGTCGCTGGGAATGATCGAACTCTGCCGCTGGGTTAGGCCCAAAGGCCACACTGTCCAGATCGCGCCGGACGAGAAAAAGCGCGAGACCCTTTTTGGTGCAACTCAGTTTCAGAGGCGATAACAGCCATGGCCGACAAGACCGATCAGCCGCTCGCGCCGGAGAGCATTGCCGCACAGGCCGGGCACTATCTGGATGAGGTCAGCGGTGCCGTCGTGCCGCCGATCCATCCTTCCACCACCTTCGCCCGCGATGGCGACTACGAACTGCGTCAGCCTAGCAGCTACAGCCGCTATGGCACGCCGGGTTGGGACACGGTGGAGACCACGATCGCGCAGCTGGAAGGCGGCGCCGCGGCAGCGGTCTTTGCCTCCGGCATGGCGGCGGCCATGACGGTGGTTACGGGGCTGAGACCCGGCGATCACGTCGTGGCGCACAGCGGCATCTATTGGGCGTTGCGCAGCTTTCTCGGTCGCTTTGCGGAGCAGTGGGGCTTGCGGCTCGACCTGGCTGACCTGTCGGAGCCCGGCAGGCTGTCTCGGGTCTTGCGGCCGGGAGAAACCAAGTTGGTTTGGCTGGAGACGCCGGCCAACCCCTTGTGGGAGATTCTCGACATTGCCGCGCTCTCGGCCGAGGCCAAGGCGGCCGGCGCGCGGGTCGCTGTCGACAGCACCGTCGCGACACCAGTCCTGACGCGTCCCTTGGAACTGGGTGCGGATCTGGTGATGCACTCTGCCACCAAGTACTTGAATGGCCACAGCGACGTGCTGGCGGGTGTCTTGGTGACTGCCGAGGAGGATGCGGCTTGGTCGGACATCCTGCTCAATCGCGGCGGCTTCGGCGGTACCTTGGGTGCCTTCGAGGTTTGGCTGCTGTTGCGCGGCCTCAGGACTCTCTATCCGCGGGTGCGCCAAGCCTGCCTGAGCGCCAGCAGGATAGCCGTGGAGATGCGCAACCACCCAGGCGTGTCACAGGTTCTCTATCCAGGCCTGGCCGAGCATCCTGGCCATGCTTTGGCGGCCAAGCAGATGCAGGGCGGTTTCGGCGGTATGCTCTCCCTGCGTCTTTCGGGTGGTCAGGCTGCTGCGGCTCGCCTCTGCCGCAAGGTCAGGCTCTTCCATCCGGCCACCTCCTTGGGCTCGGTCGAAAGCCTGGTCGAGCATCGGCGCGTCATCGAGGGGGAGGGGAGTGCGGTTCCCCACGACCTGGTCAGGGTTTCTGTCGGCTTGGAGGCGGCGGAGGACCTCATTGCCGACTTGGATCAGGCGCTGGCCAGTCAGTGAACTCCCGGCAGACGTGGGGTTCTTCCAGATTGCCGGAACAGAGTGGAGGAGCGAGCGGTCGGATAGGTCTATTCTGAACGACCACTCTAGGAATTGGAGCGGTCATCGATCCGTCCCGACTGGATTTGATGCATGAGGCGATAGATCTCCTTGCCGTCGCCGATCCAGCGGAAGCCGATGTGCTTGCGCTCCATTGTGTTCTGACCCTCAGACCATCGGCCGCCGGGGTTCTTGGCAAAGAGGACCGAGGCCAAGCTGCGGCCTTGCTCCCGATAGGTGATCTCGGTCTGAGCGTTGACCGGATAGCCTTCCGGTTGGCGGCTCCAGGTTTGCTTGGCGATGAGAGCACGTTCGTTGGTGAGGGCATAGCGCGTGCGTTTGCGCTTGTAGGCATCCCAGAAGAGGTGACCGAAGCAGGCGTAGGCGCCGACCAAAACAAAGGGAACACCCAAGAGCGAGAAGAAGCTGATGCCTGTCGCCGTCGTCGCCATACTGATCCAAACCAGCGCGAACAGAAGGAAAAAGAGGCCGAAGCCCGATTGCAGAAGCGCGGTCTTGTCGAAACTGAGCCCACCTGCCGGTCGGCCCTGCCAAAGCAAGTGCTCGTTCTCGTGCAAAAAGCCATCCCAGGATGAATCGGTCTTGCGCTGTTTCCAAAGGTCGGTTCCCGATCGGTAGTCGTTTCCCAAGGCCTGTCTCTCCTAGTGTTGATCCGGTCTATGCTTATGTCTTCAGGTGAGCGGTATTGAGGAGGCTTCTATGCTCGCCCGTCGCGTCAGTCCTGGTTCGGCGGGCCCTGCGGCTTGAAATCTCTGACCGGCGGTCGGCTCTGCCAGATTTCTTCGCAAACATCCGCGGCGAAGCTGCTCGCCAGTCCCTCATTGCCGAGCTCGGTCAGTGCGACGCCGAGAAGACCGCCGCCGCCGATGCAGCTCTCATTATAGGAGGAGGCGAGAACCCGTCGGGTTGCGGGGTCTCCAAGTGCGACACGACCAGCCAAAATGGATTGATCGTCGACCAAGATCGTCGTTGCCGTTCCGGCCTCACGATAGTGATCCATACGTGCTTCCAGCAGCACGGGCCTTTCGCCCTTGGCGCAGAAGTTGGTTGCCTCCTGCAGTTCGCTCCGCACCTGGGCCAGCACGTCGCGTGAGACGCCGACGCTTTTCGGGCCTACCTCGATCGCTGCGACCCGATAACTTTTCACGTCGTCGGCCGCCACCGTTCGGATCGATTGGGTCCGGGGCTGACAGCCCGCCAGTGCGAGACCGCTGCGGCGGTTACGCCAAGCCAGACCAACGCCCTAGATCTCTTCTAGCCATGGAATCCTACTATCTTGTTGCGAGTTTCCCAACCAGGAGAGACCGTGGAGAGATCGTAGGACAAGGAACAACAGATGGTGAGAATGGGTATTGGGATCGCTTGCATCGTTGGCCTGCTGGCACTGAGCGCCTGCATGAAGCCGGTCTCGGTCGGCGGCGGGCAAAGGGGCCGTGCAGGCAGTCCAGGGCTTTCGGGTCGCCGGGGCGTCCAAGTTCAATAGGGTCTTCACGCCGGCGACGATCGCCTGCGCCCAGCAGTAGATCAGGCTCAATTTCTCGATGCAGCCGAGGCGGCCGCACAACGCGCCTGTAGCACCTGGGCAGGACGGGGAACGGCTACCAATGGGCGTTTTAGCTATGAGGAGGTGATCGTCGAGTCGCACTGTCATGTGATCGCCTACGGAACCCTCTACTGCGCCTCCGATGTCGAGTTGGTCGCGAAGGTCGAGAGCGCCGAAGCAAACTGGCCCGGCTAAGAAGTCATGCTGCAGGCGCGGGGTAGTGCGGGCGAGGGGAGCTGCGATCTGATGACCTCCTTGGCCTTCGACCAGGTTTTGAACGAGGCTCTGGACCAGATGGTGCAGAGCTTTTCGCGCAGTGGCGGCGTGGTTCAGACCTCTGAGCGCTGAGGTTACCCGCCACTGCCAGAGGAAGTCCGCTGCGGTGATCTGATTGGCGTTGCTGATGCCGTCGCCGTCCTGATCGACCTGAATCTGTCGGGTTCCAGCGAAGCGGGCTTCCGAGTCTCCGCCACCTTGAGAAGGCTGCTGCCTCGATGTAGGTGAAGCTGCCGACCTCGAGCCCGTTGGCAAAGACCAATCTGTCACCGGCATCGGCATCGAAGTCGCGAATGACCGGCCCGCCGCTGCCGCCCGAGCCCAGGCTAGCGCCGTCGAAGTGGAAGGAATCGCCGCCGGAGCCGCCGAAGAGAATGTTGCCGCTCTCCATCGCCAGGCGGTCGCTGCCCGAGCCGCCGTAGAGGCTATCGTCGCCGTCCCGCCCCTCGATCGAATCGCTGCCGCTCAGGCCGCGCAAGGCATTGCCGCCAGTGTTTTCTTGTAGGGTGTTGTCAAGATTGTTGCCGGCCCCGTCTATGTTGCCAAAGCCAGCTTGTAGGCGCAGGTTCTCGATGAATGCGCTGACACCGCCATCCGTCAGCGTGAAGTCGGTCTCCGCGCGTACCAGATCCCTGCCCTGGCCGGAGAAGTCCTTGACTTTGTCTGTTGCCGTATCGACCATGAAGGTATCATCGCCGTGACCGCCGTTCATCGTATCGCGGCCGAGACCCTCGTTCAGGACGTCGTCGCCGCTGCCTCCCAACAAGACGTTGTCTGTGGAATTTCCGACCGGGTTATTGGCATTCTCGTTGCCCACGAGCTTGCCGGAACCGGCCAACTTGTTGAGATTGGCGCGCTCGACAAAGCCCTCGATGCCGGATCCCAAGGTGTAGGCCGCAGCATCGGAGCGAAGGACATCGGGCGACGCCGCCAGCTGCGGTCTCGCGCACGACATCGGCTGCGGTGTCCACGATGAAGGTGTCGTTCGCCTTGCCGCCATCGGCCGGATCGACGCCCGAACCACCATTCAACCGGTCGCTGCTGAAATCGCCATAGAGGCGATCCGTCCCCGATCCACCGCCCAAGCGATCGCCGCCGCTGTCGCCGAACACGACGTCTTCACCTTCGTCGCCGAAGAGTGTGTCCTTGCCGGATGCGCCGGCCAGGCGGTCGGACTGATTGCCACCATAGAGCCAATCCCTACCACTGCCACCGGTGAGGCGGTCGGCAACCTCGTGGCCCTCCAGGGCGTCGTTCATCTCGCCGCCGAACAAGGTGTCGCGGCCACTTGCGCCTGATACCACGTCGGCTCCCTTCTCGCCGCGCAGGGTGTCGTCGCAGCTCCCAGCCCAAGTTGGCCGTCGTCGCCTGAGAGGCCGAAGATGCGATCGGCAAGGCTGGTTCCCTCCAGGGAGTCGGCAAGATCGATTTCGGTTATGTTCGCCGTGGCGTCCGCACCTCTATCCAGGCTTCGCTCTGCTGCCGTGCGACCGGGCCAAGCGAGTGTCTTGCCCGGGCGTCGTCACACGCAGCGCGCTACCGGGTCGTCTGGAAGCCGGCAGGCGCCCGAAAACATCTGCCCTACATCCACTGCGGGCATATCCTGGGATAGCACTACAGCAAAGTGGTCAAGAAGCCCGTTCAGGCAAAGATGCTGGCCTTAAGTGCGGTGGTCCTGCGAGGCTCGGTTGGGAAACCGGTGTCAGCGCGGGAGGTTGAATTTCTTTGCCCTAGGTGGATGGAGGCCTTGGCACAGGAGCCGGCCCATTTTCTCGCAAAGGAGCATTTGACAGAGCCCCCGACAGGCGCTAAACCCCGCCTCCCAGTGACCGTGGGCGCTCCGGTGCGAGCCAAGCGCCAGCGGTCGTGACGGAGGGGTGGCCGAGAGGCTGAAGGCGGCGGTTTGCTAAACCGTTATAGGGTGATAAGCCCTATCGAGGGTTCGAATCCCTTCCCCTCCGCCACGTGCTCCCACGAAAGCGTTCTTCCGATCCGGCTCCGGCCGGATTTTTTCGTTGTTTTCGAGGTTTATGCAGGAGGGGCTGTTCACCGCCCCCGGCGCAAGGAGGCCCCCAAGCGGTCTCTCAGAGCCGATATTCTCTGGATCTCTCGACTGCGCAGATTTGGTGCAAAGCTTGTAAGGGCGTGAAAAGGAATAGCTAATTTCAGACCCAACCTGAACACTTCGATACCAGTCGCGCTGTTGAAACGGGACCGGAAACGAACTCTCTCCACCTTTATGGGATGAGCCGCCGGTTCTGCTCCGCCGGCTCGGCGACGGCCGCGTGCTTCGTAATGATGTCCTGCACGTCGCCCGGCTTGAACGCGACATCCCATTCCCAGCACCCGAAGCCGCCTGCCGCGTTGATGGCCTTTACCCACTCGTTCAGCGCGTCCCGCTTGGCCTTGTTCTGTGGGCTGTCGGTGCCCTTGATCTCGAGCGCCAGGATCGTGCCGCCCGCAAGGCGCACGAGGAAGTCCGGAACGTATCGCCGCCGAGAGCCCGCCCACATGTAATAGATCTGGAAGCCGAGGTGATCGTTCTTGGCGTGGGCCAAAACGTCGTCGCGCTTCTCGAAAACGTTCGCCGCATGGCCTTCCCACGATGAGTCTCCCACCAGATGGCTGATGTGCGACTTGGTCGTCGGGAAGCACGGCTTGGTGGTGTACCAGGTCCGCATCTGGCCGGTTGCGCCGATCGGGTTCTCTTCATCGAAAACCGGCGTGAGGCGCTCGGTGTTCTGCTCGGTCACGTTACTCAGTACATGCTGGACCACGAGATCGATGTTGAGTGCGATGAGAATCCGCCGGCGGAGCGGGGCGGAGTGAAACAGTGACGGGATCTCGAGACGGTCGGAGTTCAGGAACGCCTCGACGATCCTCACCAGCTGCGCAGCCAGATATTCGTACGTACCCGTGAAGCCGTGGCTGAGCTCGGCGAAGGCCTTCCGGGCGGCCTGAAAGACGAGGCGCTGAAGACGGAAGCCATCCGGCAGCTTTTCGAGATCGATCGCGGTGACCTTTCCCATGTCAGTCGCGCCGCCGAGCGCCGGAGCAAGCTCGGCGCTGATCGGTGTGCTTGCAGGATCGAGTACGAGTGGCGGTACCTTGCCCCAGTCGATGGTCAGCTGCGGTCTCACGACTGTCTCGACGCGAAGCACGTTTGGCCACCGGATCTCCAGATGAGCCCGGTCGGGCACGACTTCGATCTGCGTGGTCGGCTTCGGTGGCGGAGGGGCCTCACCGCCTTCGCCGGTTTCCGAGATGGAAAGGGGCGCCCCGAAGACGTTGACGTATTCTGGCAGGAACAGGCCGTTCTCGTCGGTGTCGTATGACACCCGGCGCAATCCGCGTCCCACGACCTGCTCGCAGAGCAGCTGGGAGGTGAACGCCCGAAGCCCCATGACGTGCGTCACATTCTTGGCGTCCCATCCTTCTGACAGCATCGCCACGGATATGACGTTCTGAAGATCCTGACCGGCCGCTCCCCGTTTCCCGACGTTGTCCACGATCTCGCGCAGCAGTTCCTCCTTCTTCAGGGCGAGGAACTGCTGGCGGCGCGTTTCAGGGATGTCTGCCGCATCGATGATCGCTTTCAGGCGCGCCTCGTAATCCTTGTCCGACGATGCGGTTTGGCCGATCTCGGCCTTCTCCAGCACCTTGGAATCGACCCGGAGCGTCCAGGTCGGCGCGTACAGCTCGGACCAGTGCGCATCGCCCTTGTTGAAGTAGTTCTCGATGCGTGCCGCGGTTTCCGTGCGGTTGCAGACCGTGAGCATGACGGGCGGCGAATGGTGCCCGGCTTCCTGCCACTGCCGGCGCGTTTCCCGCCAGTCGGCGCCGAGCAGCGTGTAAGCGTCCTGGACCAGCTTCGGCAGGGCTTCGTGCGGTTCGGCCTTCGCCCGGTTCAGATCCTCGGAGACGGATGGGTCGCGATAGATGTGATAGAGCTTCGAGCGCAGCGTCTTCGCGTCCGGAACGGTATCGTCGCGGACTACCACGCGCGGCGTCTTCACCAGCCCCGCCTCGATCGCTTCGTTCAGGCCGAAATCCGAGACAATCCAGTCGAACAGCGCAGTGTCCGTGCTCTTCTTACCGGTTGGCGCGAATGGTGTCGCCGAGAGGTCGAAGCAGCGCTGGATGCGCCGTGTCTTGTGGATGCGGTCCAGCCCTTCGATCCAGCGCGTCGCCTCGTCGAGGTCGATGCACTGCTCAGCGGCCTGCTTCTTGCTGATCTTGACCTCGGGCGGCTTGCGGTAGGCATGATGTGCCTCGTCGTTGATGACGATGATGTCCTTGTGCATGGCCAGCTTGCCCAGCACCCGCCGCGTGAAGGCTTCGTCGGATTCGCGCCCCTTCTTGACGACCGAGCGGTCCGCTTCCTTGAGCGGCATGAGCGTGTGCCAGTTCTCGATCAGAACCTCGGCCTGGTTCAGCTTCTGGCGCAGGGCCTCGGACGGGCACAGGTTGAACTCGTCGTAATAGCTGCCCTCGCTGGGCAACAGGACCTGCAGCCGTTCCTTCACGGTCAGGCCCGGCGCCACGATGAACACCGCACGGCTGAAATGCTTGTTGCGCTTCGGATAGGTCAGCGCGTTCAGAACCTGCCAGGTGATGATCATCGCCATCACCGTGGTCTTGCCCGCGCCCGTGGCCATCTTGTTGCAGAGCCGCTCCCACGCGCCGCCGTCGCCGGGGATCGCGATGCCCTGCTTGTAGGCCTCGGCACCCTCGACCCACCATATCAGCGTCTCGATGGCCTCGAGCTGGCAGAAATAGAACGGATACTGCCGCGCATCGCGGTCATGCCAGTGCTCCAGCAGCTTGTGGGTGACGATGGTCACACCGTGCCAGCCGTCCGCCCGCCACTGATCCACGCGTGCCCGGATCGTGTTCACCAGGTCCAGCACCTCGGTGCGCTTGGTGTTGTTGCGCGAGTCGAAGACCTCGTAGCTTGCCGGTCGCCGCTCGGGCTTGACCTCCAGCTTGCCGCCCTTGCCCTCGACCCAGTGCTGCGCGGGGCACGCGAATGGCGAATTGATGATCAGGGACATGCGCTCACTCCTCGAGCGGCATGATCTTGAGCGACTCGATCCCGCGATCATCCACGATCTTGACCGCGATCCGCCGGTTCTCCCCTGCCTCGAAAGGCAGCGATACTGTGCCGTGGAACTGCTCTAGCAAGTCCTCGTCCAACTCGGCGCGGATCGTCTTGCGCAACCGGTTCCAGCCGCCCTTGGCATCCGCCATCGGAAAGAACACCTGATGCGGCATCAGGGATCGCTGGTCGTAATCCACATCCAGCGACCACATGGCGATCTGGCTTTTGCCACCCGACACCAGATCGCCCGCCTTGGGATCGAAATAGTCAAAGCCGTTGACCTCGGCCTCCCACATGCCGTCCTTGCGCTTGCGCAGATCCACGTCCGGTTGACCCATCAGCCAGAAGGACTGGTTGCTGGCACGCTTCTTTTTCAGGTCCTCGGTCAGCAGGTCGGTGTTCATCTGCGCTTTCAGCAGCGTGACGGCGGGCCAGTTCACCTCGTCGATGTCCTTCGCGGCCTCGGGGTCGAAAGTGAAGGCGCAGAACAGGATGAACTTGGGCGACGGGCGCAGGGTCTCGGCCTCGGTCAGGGCCAGTTCGACCTGCCGCTGTTCCAGGCTGGCGTGCTCGGGACCGAAACTGACGACGATGCCTTCGCCGGTGTCGGCCAGCGATCCGCTGGCGTGGATGTGTTTCAGCCCCGGCAGGGTTTCGAACTCGGCGAAGCGCAGCATCGTGCCGCCCTTGCCGCGCACGCCGGTTTTCAGCAACTCGTCGCGCCACAACGACTGGCGCGAGGTCTCGCCAGAGCGGGCGACGGTCTCATCCGCCTCCTGCGGCGGCACGCTTTCGTCGAGCGACAACACGGTGGGTGCGGGCACGGCCTCGACGCTGAACGGGCCGGTGATGCGCAGGCGGTTCTTGTCGATGCGGGGCTTGTCGTAGAGCGTTTCCTGATCGGCATGGTCGGCGATGGACTGGTCCATGCGGTGCTGCATCGCCTGGCGGGCTTTGTGGAAAGCATCGAAGGGTTGTTTGGCGCTGTCCGGCCAGTCGTCGGGCAGATCGAACGGCACCTCCCACTCAAACAGGGTATCGCCCTTGGCGAAGTCCACCGCCTTGCCCTTGCGCGCGCCTTGGGTGGGTTTCAGGAGCTTTGGCGGGGTGGCGGTCAGGGCGGTGTTGAGGGGGTCGAGCGCCGCCGTGATCCTGGGGTGATCCTCGGCGTAGATCGTGTCGATGTCGGGGTTGTTGACGATGGATTTCAGCATGATATGCGGCACGGTCTCGTAATCGAAGCCGCCCTTCAGCCCTTCATGCGGGTAGCGCAGGGCGTAGTAGTCGAAAGAGGCGGTCATCAGCCGCTGCTTGGCCAGCGTGATCGCCACACGGGAGGTGTCGCAGGTGATCCAGCGCCGCCCCCATTTCTCGGCGACGAAGGCTGTAGTGCCGGAGCCGCAGGTGGGATCGAGTACCAGATCGCCGGGATCGGTGGTCATCAGCATGCAGCGTTCCACGACCTTGGAATTGGTTTGCACTACGTAATTCTTAGGGTCACCAAAGCCCGCAGTTGTGGTGTCGTCCCAGAGCCTGTTTATCGGGAACTTCGGAAAGTCGTCGATAAATCGAACGTAGCGAAGCGTATTTCCCGCAGCATGGAGCCGTCGTGATCGTTTGAGCTTCTGCATGCCATCGCGAGTCGTCTTCCAACTGCCCTTTGTGTTGGAAAACGTCTGCCCATCGAATTCCCAATCAAATAATTGAGGGCCGCCGGAGCTTTGTGATGTCAAATTGTCCGGAGTAAATGCTTTAGCTTCCGGTCCGTCCTCGTCGCGAAGGCGTCGGCGCTCCCCGCTTTCTTCCTGCATCATGGAATATCCGGAGCCGCCGTCACCTTCGATCTGCTTGTCTCTGTAGATTTGGCGGTATTTTACCTTCCGTCGATGTTTTGCATACCAGACGAGGTAGTCAGAAACCTCGGCAAGTACTTTGGTTCCGCCTGTCGGGCTTCCAGCTCCGGAAGTCTTCTTGAAAGTGATGATCCCAACAACCTGCTCTGCTCCAAACACCTCGTCCATGATCTCGCGAACATGGTGCAGATTGTCGTCGGATATCTGCATGAAGACGGAACCGGTATCTGAAAGCAGTTCCCGCGCCAGCATCAGCCGGTCGCGCAGATAGGTGAGGTAGGAGTGGATGCCCAGTTCCCAAGTGTCGCGGAACGCCTTGATCATCTCGGGTTCCTGCGTCAGGTCGGCGTCTGACCGATCCTTCACGTCGCGCTTGTTGGTGAAGGGCTGAAAGTTCGACCCGTATTTGATGCCGTACGGCGGGTCGATGTAGATCATCTGCACCTTGCCGCCCATGCTCTCCTTGGTCAGGAGCGAGTTCATCACCAGCAGGCTGTCGCCCGCCACCAGCCGGTTCGACCAGCCCTTTTCGTGGTGGTAGAAATCCAGCGCCTGGCGCAGCGGCAGGTTTTCGAACGGCGCCGCGAACAGGTCCGGCTGCCGCCACTGCGTCGCTGCGTCCTTCCCCTTCAACCGCTTCGCTGCATTGGCCAGGATCGTCGCCGGGTCCACCCGTTCATGGACGTGCAGGGATACGGTATCCACGTCAAAGCTGGTCTTCTCCGCCTTGCCCGTCCAGTTCAGATAGGGCGCCTGCAACCGCTTCAGCTCCTGCAGCGCTTCCTTCATCCGTTCGGGATCGTCGCTGGCCAAGGCATCGTCGATCAGCATCTCGGTCCCGCCCCGCGCGCTGTCGAAGTCAAGCACCGGGTCCAGATGCGGATCATAGGTCCAGGTCGTCTTGTCCCCGTCCGGATCGGTGCCCGCATGGACCATCCCAATCTCGGGGTTGTTCACGCGGGTCTCGCCGTGACGGTAGCTCAGCACCTGGGTGGGACCGTCCGGCTTGCGGGCGGGCGTCTTCCTGCCCGAGGCCGCACATTGCCGCGGCGCCGGCTCGTCTGTCGGGATCAGTTCGAAACCGTCCACCTCGTCGTCACCGTCCTCGTTCCAGGCTTCCTCGTCATCCTTGTCCTCCGCATCGCCCACCACCCGCATGATCGATCCACCACGGCCGCGGGCCAGAAGCCCGTCGTCGACCAGCGCATCACGCGCGGCGAAATAGTCGTCGTCGGTGAGGCCCGACACACGCTCGCGCAACAGCGCCATCATCGCGCCATTGCCGATGGAGGAGCCGTCTTCGGGGGTGAGGGAAAGGATAAGGTCGCTCAGACTGTCGGACATCGCAGGCGGGAACTCACGAAAAGGGCTTGTTTCCATGACCCTATCGCGCGGGTTGTCCGTTTGCACGCCCGATTCGGTCCTTCGCCTGCTCCGCAGTCCAGAGCGCGTGCTGTTCTTTCCAGTCCGCCGGGAAAGGATCCATCAGGTTCGCGAGCGTGACACCCGCGGGCTGACGACCCTCCATGGCGGCATCGACGATTTCCGGGAACAGCAACGACAAACGCATCAGCTGCGCCATGTAGGTGAAGGCGATGCCCTCTCTCTCGGCCAGCTCGGAAATCGACGAGAACTCACCGGACTCCAGCATGCGCTTCCAGCGGAAAGCGCGGGCCAGCGCCTTGACCAGCGCGTTGTCGGTCCTGCGCGGCTGCGCGGCACCCTGAGGCAGTTGCATTTCTTTCCGCCCTCCGCGCTTCACGATGCGGAACGGAACGTAGAGCGTCACCGTTTCGGGGATTGGCGCTCGGTGGGTCATGCAGCCTCTCCGATGTCGCCGGCCAGCATCTCGCGCGCGCATCCGCGGAGGCCGTCAACGCGGAGCCGGATGTTGAGCCCGTCCGCGCCGATGTCGACGCGTTCGACCAGCAGCGCCACGATCCGCGCCTGCCCGGCCGGGAAGAGTTCGTCCCACAGCGGATCGAGTTGCTGCAGGGCCGCGCGAGCGTCGGCCTCGGTGATGTCGTCGGCATGGGCACGCGCGGCCTTCCATGTCCCCGCCACGGTCTTCGGCTGGCGGAACACGGCGCGGAGTTGGTCGATGACCGTGGCCTCGATCTCGCCCGCGGGCACGCGGCCCACCGGGCACGACCCGGCGCCATGCTTCAGAACGGTCTGGCTGACTAGAGCAGATGCACCGATCACTGAATCGATTGTGATGTGACGGTATGATGCACGTCTGATTGAAGGTTTCCAGATATGAAGGTCTTGGATGGGACGAGCATTGAGTGGCGATCTGCAGGTTCGTGTTTTGAAGGCATCGCAGACGGGCCTGTCGACGAAGATGGCGCGGCTGCGTGGGCGTTCCATGGGCGTTCCAAGCGGGGCGAGCGCTGTCGCGCGGGCATCCCCCACGAGCATTGGAAGACAACCACCTTTACCGGCGCGCTTCGGCTGACCGGAATGACCGCGCCGATGGTGCTCGACGGCGCCATGAATGGCGTCGCTTTGCTTGCCTATAGCGAGCAAGCGCTGGCGCCGACCCTCAATCCCGGAGATGGCGTGATCATGGATGACTTGCCGGCGCACAAGGCCGCCGGCGTCCGACAGGCCATCGAGGTCACAGGCGCCACCCTCACATATCTGCCGCCCGACAGTCCCGACTTCAACCCAATCGAGATGGCATTCGCCAAGCTCAAATCACTGATCCGCGCAAAGGCCGAAAGAACCGTCAGCACCCTCTGGAATACCGTGGGCGATATCATCGGTCTGTTCGAAGCCGCACGAGTGCGCAAACGATTTCGCACCAGCAGGCTATGACACTTCATAAAACGAATGTGCTCTAGGAAACAGAAGCTAACGCGGCTCGGCGGCCTTGGCGAAGGCGTCGGCGACGACCCTTGCCACTTGGCGCCTGGCCAGGCTGGCGCGCATGAAAAAGCCGATGCGGCGGAAGACTGCTGGATCGCCGATTGAGATGCGGCGCAAGCCCTCATCGGGCTTGGCCGGCCCGGTGCTGGGCAGGATCGAGACGCCGAAGCCCAGGCGCACCAGCAGGCGAATGGCCTCGATCGACTGTAACTCGGCGATCGGCAGCGGATCGAGTCCCAGCGTGGCGAGGCGGGCTTCGATCAAAGGGGCGACCTGGGCGGCTCGATTGAAGCGAATGTAGGGGTGTGCTGCCAGCAGGCTGGATAGCTCCTCTTCCTGCGCAGTTTCCGGTGCGATGGCAACCACCTCCTGTCGCGCGATCTCGTTCCAGACGTAGCCTTCCGGCAGTTGATCGGGTTCGTGGATGAGCGCTGCATCAACTTCTCCGCGGTCCACCGAGCGCATCAGGTCCCCCGATACTGCCGAGGCTACGGTTACGCTGATCCGGGGCGCGGTCTCGCGCAGGGTCATCAGCGCCGTCGGCAGGAGGGCGGTCAGCACGGTCGGGATGACGCCGATCCGGAACATGCCGCCGCGGGCCCGGCCCTGAGAGACCGCGTCCAGCATGGAATCGTACTCATCCAGAATGATCCTGGCATGATCCAGCACGCTGCGCCCGGCATCGGTCAGGCGCGGCGGCCGGTGGCTTCGATCGAAGAGCTGCACGCCCAGGCTCTCCTCGAAGGTGGTGACTTGCATGGAGATCGCCGATTGCGCCAGGTTCAAGGCCTTGGCCGCCGCTGCGAAGGAGCCATGGTCGGCAATGGCACGCACGGCGCGTATCTGTTTGATCGACATAAACCACTCATATATTCAAAGTTTATGATTTTAAGTCCAAATCATACGACTGTTCTACAACAATTTTTGTGATACTGTCCTGATCATCCAAGGTCACCCAGCCTGCCAACCCAGCTTTCGGAGAGGGCCATGTCCAGCCTCGCCCAGGCTGTCATAGCACCGAGCGCAGGCCCGCAGACGCTAGTCGCCGGTCTGATCGAGAAGGCATGTGTGGCCATGGACCTCTACGAGAATGAAAATCAAAGCCGCGTAGACGAGGCCGTTACCGCCGTCGCTTGGTCGCTTTACAAACCAGAACATGCCCGCGCACTCGCCGAGATGGCGGTCGAGGACACCGGTCTCGGCCGGGTCGATTCCAAGATTATCAAGAACACCCGCAAGACCTTGGGCACACTGCGCGATCTGTTGCGCGTGCGCAGCGTTGGCGTGATCGAGGAGGATCCGGCACGCGGCCTGGTGACCTATGGCAAGCCGGTCGGCGTCGTCGGCGCCGTCTCCCCCTCGACAAATCCGGCGGCGACCCCGGTCAACAAGGCGATGATGGCCTTGAAGGGCGGCAATGCGATAATCATTGCGGCTTCGCCGGCGGGTGCCAAGACCACGGCCGCGACGGTCGCTCTTATGCGTGACGAGCTCGCCAAGTGCGGCCATCCGCAGGACCTGGTGCAGATCCTGCCGGAACCGGTCACCAAGGAGATGACCCAGGCGCTGATCGAGCAGGTCGATCTGGTGGTGGTCACCGGATCGCAGAACAACGTGCGGTGCGCCATGCAGAGCGGCACGGTGGCGATCGGCGTCGGTGCCGGAAATGTGCCCGTGGTGATCGACGAGAGCGCCGATCTGGCCGATGCGGCAGAGAAGATTGCGGCCTCCAAGACCTTCGACAATGCCACCTCCTGCTCCTCCGAGAATTCCCTGGTAATTCTGGACTCGGTCTACGAGGCGGCGGTTTTGGCCCTGGAGAACGCTGGCGGTTGGCGCTGCAGCGAGTCGGAGAAGGATCGTGTTGCCAAGACTCTCTGGCGCAAGGGTCATCTCAATCGTGAGGTGATTGCCAAGGACGCCGCGGTGACTGCCGCCCAAGTGGGTCTGCCGGAGGCCGCGCAGGCGGCACGCTTCTTCATGGTCGAGGAAGCAGAGGTCGGCGGCAAAGCCAGCTTTGCCGACGAGAAACTCTCCCTGGTCCTGACGCTCTACCGTGCCCGCGACTTCGAAGAGGCCAAGCGGCTGGTTACCGAAATTCTCGAGGTCACCGGCAAGGGTCATTCGCTCGGCATCCACACTAAGGATCCGAAGCATGCGCGCGCACTGGCGGCCGAGACTTCAGTCGTACGGGTGCTGGTCAATCAGGCCCACACCTTCGGCAATGGTGGCGGCTTCGACAATGCCTTGCCATTCACGCTCTCGATGGGCGGGGGCACCTGGGCCGGCAACTCGATCTCGGAGAACCTGAACTACCGCCACTTCATCAACACCACCTTTCTGGTCACCACCATCGCCGAGGACAAGCCCAGCGAGGAGGCGCTGTTCGGCACCTATTGGGCCAAGTACGGCCGTTAGGAGGGGCGGTGAAGTTCGAAGAAAGCGCAGCCAAAGGGCTGATCAAGGACTTCGGGATCGAGATCCCGCGCGGCCTGGTCGTGGCCACAACCGAGGCTGCGCGTGAAGCCGTCCGCGCGCTCGGTCCCTCGATGATCAAGGCGCAGGTTCCCACCGGCAAGCGCGGCAAGGCCGGCGCCATTCGCCTGGCCGAAACGCCGGACCTGGCCTCCGAGCAGGCCGGCGCTATCCTCGGCATGGAGTTGGACGGCTGGACGGTCGAGCGCCTGCTGGTCGAAGAGGCCGTGGCGATCGCGCGGGAGTTCTATGTTGCCGTCATGGTTGATCCCCTGAGCCAAGCTCCCCTGGTCCTTTTCGCCGCCGAGGGCGGCATGGAGATCGAAGATCTCGCCGCAAAAGACGCGAATGCGATCCGGCGCATTGCGGTTGAGATCGGCAGCAGCCTGTCGCTCGAGCAGGCCTTGGCGTCTCTGGAGGGGCTGGATCTCGGCGGTCGGGAGCGGGCGCTTGCCGCGTTCCTTGCTGCGGTCTATCGCGCCTGGCGTGCTCTGGACGGCGAACTCCTGGAGATCAACCCGCTGGCCTTGACCCAGGACGGCAACCTGATTGTCTTGGACTGCAAGCTGGAGGTCGACGACAGCGCTGCGGTACGCCAGCCCCATCTCGCTACCCTGGCAAGTTCCGAGCCGCTGACGGCACTGGAGGCCGAGGCGGCGGCAGCCGGACTGAAGTACATCGAACTCGGCGGATCGGTCGGCGTCTTGGCCAATGGGGCAGGCCTCACCATGACCACGATTGACGCCGTGCAGCACTACGGCGGCCAAGCCTGCAATTTCCTGGAGGTCGGCGGCGAGGCCTACACCAAGGCCGAAGCGGCGCTGGAAATCCTGCTTAAGCAGCCTGGGCTTCGCTCCCTGCTGGTGAACTTCTGCGGTGCCTTCGCCCGCACCGATGTGCTGGCTGCCGGCCTGGTCAAGGCCTGGCAGCGGCTGCAGCCCCAGGTACCGGTTTTCTTCTCCATTCAGGGGACCGGCGCGGCTGAGGCCGTCGCCTTGATTGAGAGCGAACTCGGCCAGACATCCTTCGCAAGCATGGACGGGGCGGTCAAGGCTGCGGTGGAGGCAGCGGCATGATCCTGCGCAAAGACCATCGTATCCTGGTGCAGGGAATCACCGGCCGCCAAGGCAGTTTCTGGACGCAAGCCATGCTCGACTACGGCGCGCGGGTGATCGCTGGCGTCAATCCGGCCAAGGCCGGCAGCCGGCATCTAGGCCTGCCGGTCTACACCAAGGCCGCCGACGCCGGCCCCTTCGAGGTCGCGCTACTCTTCGTGCCGCCCTTGGCTGCCAAGACCGCGGCCATCGAGGCCTGCGAGGCCGGTGCCAAGGCGGTGGTCTGCCTGACCGAACATGTGCCGCTGCACGATACCTTGGGCATGCTGGCGGCGGCACGGGCCAATGCCACGCGCGTCTACGGCCCCAACACGGCCGGACTGGTGACGCCCGGCGAAACCTTCGCCGGCATCCTCCCGGCCTTCAATCCGAAGCTCTTCCGGCCTGGTCGGATCGGCATCGTGTCGCGCTCCGGCAGTCTGGGGAGCTTGATGGCCTTGACCTTGACGGCGGCGGGAGAGGGGGTTTCCGCCTTCATCGGGGTCGGCGGCGATCCGGTGATCGGCACCAGCTTGGCAGATGGCGTCGAACTGCTAGCCGCCGACGAACGGACGGACAAGATCGTGCTCTGCGGCGAGATCGGCGGTGTCGGTGAAGAGGCGGCGGCCGAGCGGGTCAAAAGTTTGGGAAAGCCGGTGGTGGCCTTCATCGCCGGGCGGGCAGCGCCCAAGGGGCGAAAGATGGGACATGCCGGCGCCATCGTGGCGGCGGGCAGAGGCGGCTACGCCGACAAGCGCCTCGCCCTGGAGGAGGCGGGCATCGCCGTCGCTGCCCTGCCGAGCGAGGCGCCGACCTTGTTGGCGGCTGCCTAGGCAGCCGTCGCCGAAGTTTTTGGAACTACCGTCCCCAAGGGGACGGCTTGGATGAGCAAGCCTCCGCTTGCAGGCGTAAGAGGCAAGGAAAGGAACCAGCCATGAAGATGACCACCGAAGAAGCCTTCGTCAAAATCCTGCAGATGCACGGGATCGAGCATGCCTTCGGCATCATTGGCTCGGCCATGATGCCGATCTCCGATCTCTTTCCGCAGGCCGGCATCAAGTTCTGGGACTGCGCGCATGAGTGCAACGCCGGCATGTCCGCCGACGGCTACACCCGTGCCACCGGCAAGATGTCGATGGCGATCGCCCAGAACGGCCCCGGCATCACCAACTTCGTGACCCCGATCAAGACCGCCTACTGGAACCACACGCCGCTGCTGCTGGTGACCCCGCAGGCTGCCAACAAGACCATCGGCCAGGGCGGCTTCCAAGAGATTGAGCAGATGGCCCTCTTCGAGGACATGGTCTGCTATCAGGAGGAGGTCCGCGACCCCTCGCGCATCGCCGAGGTGCTGAATCGGGTGATCGAGAAGGCGCACCGCGATGCCGGCCCGGCCCAGATCAACGTGCCGCGCGATTACTGGACTCAGGTCATCGACATCGAGCTGCCGCAGATCGTGCGCTTGGAGCGCCCCAACGGTGGCCGCGCCGCCGTTGCCGAGGCTGCCAAGCTGCTGTCCGAGGCCGAGTTCCCGGTGATCCTGAATGGTGCCGGTGTGGTCCTGGGCAATGCCATCGGGGCCTCCAAGGACCTGGCCGAGCGTCTCAATGCCCCGGTCTGCTGCGGCTATCAGCACAATGACGCCTTCCCGGGCTCGCACCCGCTGTCCGTCGGCCCGCTGGGCTACAACGGCTCCAAGGCCGCCATGGAGCTGATCGCCAAGGCCGATGTGGTGCTGGCTTTGGGCACCCGGCTCAATCCCTTCTCGACACTGCCGGGTTACGGCATCGACTACTGGCCGAAGAATGCCAAGATCATCCAGGTCGACATCAACTCCGACCGCATCGGTCTGACCAGGCGGGTGAGTGTCGGTATTCAGGGCGACGCCAAGATGGTCGCCGAGCAGCTGCTGGCCCAGCTCTCCGACAGCGCCGGCGATGCCGGTCGCCGTCAGCGCCGCGATCTGGTCGCCGAAACCAAGTCGCGCTGGCTGCAGACCCTAAGCTCGCTCGACCATGAGGACGACGATGTCGGCACCAACTGGAACGAGCGTGCCCGCAATCGCCAGCCCGAGCGGATGAGCCCACGCAAGGCTTGGCGTGCCATTCAGGCCGCTCTGCCGCGGGAGGCCATCATCTCCTCCGACATCGGCAACAACTGCGCCATCGGCAATGCTTATCCGACCTTCGAGGCCGGCCGTAAGTACCTGGCCCCCGGCCTCTTCGGTCCCTGCGGCTATGGCTTCCCGGCCATTCTGGGCGCCAAGATCGGTTGCCCCGACGTGCCGGTCGTGGGTTTCGCCGGCGACGGTGCCTTCGGCATCTCCATGAACGAGCTGACGGCGTGTGGTCGTAACGACTGGCCGCCGGTCACCATGGTGATTTTCCGCAACTACCAATGGGGCGCCGAGAAGCGCAACACGACCCTGTGGTATGCTGACAACTTCGTCGGCACCGAGCTGAACCTGGGCGTCGAGTATGCCAAGATTGCCGACGGCTGCGGCCTGAAGGGCGTGCAGGTTACGACCATGGATCAGCTGACCAGCGCGCTGCGCACGGCGATCGAGGATCAGATGAAGAACAACGTGACCACCGTCCTCGAGGTCGTGTTGAACCAGGAGCTGGGCGAGCCCTTCCGCCGCGATGCCATGAAGGCGCCGGTGCGGGTTGCCGGTATCGATCCGGCCGATATGCGTCCGCAGCAGATCGCCTAACCCTGACACTTCCTTGAAGATTGCCCGGACGGGGTTCCTCGTCCGGGCAATCGCATCTATGAAATATGTCTTGCGTGAAGGAGCTCCAGGCAGTCCTTCGACTACACGAACGGCATGAAGCGGGATCTCGGCGGCAGTTTTGTCCGGCGAACCCTTGTCCCACCCCTAAGCGGAGAGCAGAGATGACCGCCGGCGAAGAGAGCGTCGCAGAAGCCACGACAGACGGCAAGCGACAGGCGGTTCTGACTCTGAACGCCGGCTCCTCCAGCATCAAGGCGGCACTCTTCGACAAGGGTTCGGGTGATCGCCCCTTTCTCTCCTGCCTCGCCGAGCGGCTGAGCAACCGGCAGGCAAGCTGCTCCTTCCGCGACCATCGCAAAGCAAAGATTGAGAACCCCCCCTTGCCGGCCGACGCCGGCCTTAGTCATGAATCCGTGTTGGCCTGGCTGTTGCCCGTGCTGCGGGATCTCGGTCGCGCCGAAGTCGTCGCTGCCGGCCAGCGCGTGGTGCACGTTGGCCCGAAGTACAAATCACCCTGCCTAGTCGACAGGGGCGTGGTCGAATTCTTGGAAAAGCTTGTTCCCCTGGCGCGAAGCCATCAACCGCATGAGCTGTTGGCGATCAAAGCGGCTCTCGAGCTTTGGCCGGGCCTGCCGCAGGTTGCCTGTTTCGACACCAGCTTTCACGCGACGATACCCGCTGTGGCGCGCAGGATTGCTCTGCCTCAGAAGATCACGAACCAAGGCGTGCGCTGCTACGGCTTTCACGGCCTGCCCTGTCACTGGATAGCGGGGCGCCTGCCCGAGGTACTGGGCGCGCGGGCATCGGGTCGTGTGGTGGTCGCCTATTTGGGCAACGGCGCCAGCCTCTGTGGTCTCGTCGAGGGTGAGAGCCGGGCGACCACCATGGGCTTCACCACCCTGGACGGTCTGGTCATGGGTGACCGTCCCGGCCTTACCGATCCGGGTGCCATCCTCTATCTCTTCGATGAGCTGGGCTTGAGCGGCCAGGAAATGCGCCAGATGCTGTTCCATGAAAGCGGCCTGCGCGGCGTTTCCGGGCTGTCAAACGATATGCGCGTCCTGCAGGAAAGCGACGATCCGGCCGCTGCCCGCGCCATCGAGCTCTTCGTCTATCGTGCGGTTCGCGAGATCGGCGGCATTGCTGCAGAAATCGGCGTGTTGGATGCGCTGATCTTCACCGGCGGCATCGGCGAGAACGCTGCGGCGATCCGGGCGGCCATTCTCGAGGGTTGCGCCTGGCTGGGCGTGGATTTCGAGACCGAGGCCAATGCCGTTCACGCGACTTACCTTTCGCTGGCCGGCGTGCGCTTTAGCGCCCATGTCATCCCAACCAATGAGGAGGCTGTCATCGCCCGTCAAACCCGCGCGGTCCTTGCCGGAGCGCAGTTGCAATGAGTCTCGGTTGGTCTGCTCTCATTCCCGCCCGAAATTGGCGGCATTTGGTTTCCGGAAAGACGATCAAGTCGGACCTGGTGGCCGGATTGACCGGCGCCACCATCGTCCTGCCGCAGGGCGTCGCCTTTGCCACCATCGCTGGTTTGCCGGCCGAGTACGGCCTGTTCACGGCGATGATAACGCCGGTGGTCGCAGCACTCTTCGGTTCTTCGCTGGTCATGGTCTCCGGTCCGACGACGGCAATCTCGGCCGTGCTCTTCTCCACTCTGGCAGGTTCCTATGAACCCTTCTCGGTCGCCTTCGTGCAGATGGCGCTGACCATCACCCTGGTGGTGGGGGCAATCCAAATCGCGCTCGGCTATGCCGGGCTCGGGCGTCTCGTGACCTTCGTCTCGCATTCGGTAATGATCGGCTTCACGGCCGTCGCCGCCGTCCTGATCGCGGCCTCTCAATTGGGCGATGCCATGGGGGTCAAACTCCCGCGCGGCGAGGCGGTCTACGAACGTGTCGTCTCGGCCTTCGAGATCGCACCGGACCTCAATTGGCGGGCGCTCGCTGTCACACTGACGACGCTCCTTGCCGCCGTTCTGGCGCGCAAGCTGGCGCCGCGATTGCCCACCTTTCTGATCGCCATCATCATCGGTGGCCTCTTGGCCTGGGCCCTGGACGGCGCGGCGCACGGCGTCGCCATGGTGGGCTCGCTCAGCAGCGTCGTGCCGGACTTCTCGCCGCCGAGCATGTCGCTGGCGCAGCTGGCCAGCGCCGCTGAGGCCGGCTTTGCCATCGCGCTGATAGGCCTCTTGGAGGCGATCTCCATCGGGCGCGCTTTTGCTGCCAAGGATCACAAGCGCTTCGACGCCGACCAGGAGATCATCGGGCAGGGCATGTCGAATCTCGTCGGCGGCCTGTTCCAGGCCTACCCTGGGTCCGGGTCCTTCACCCGCTCGGGCCTCAACTACGATGCCGGCGCACGCACGCCGATGGCAGCGATCTTCTCCTCGATGTTCCTGCTGTTCATCCTGCTGCTCTTTGCGCCGATCGCGGCCTTTATCCCGATCCCGGCCTTGGCCGGCGTCATTCTCTACGTGGCCTGGAAGCTGATTGCCTGGCGCGAGATCGCCACCATCATGCGCACCAGCGGCACCGAGAGCACCATCATCATCGCCACCTTGCTGGCCGGTCTGCTGGTGAAGCTGGAGTTCGCCATCTACGTCGGGGTGATTCTCTCGCTCTTCTTTTTCCTGTCGCGTTCATCGCGGCCGACCCTGGCGATCAGCGCGCCTGACAAGGACGGCGTCTTCCGCAACGCCCAGGTCTATGAATTGCCGGAGTGTCCGCAGATCGTCTTTGCCCGATTGGACGGCCCGCTCTACTTCGGCTCGGCCGAGGCCATCGAGCGCGCCTTCAGACAGATCGAACGCCAGCGCCCGGGCCAGCGGCAGATGATCCTGGTGCTTAAGGGCGTCGGCGACGTCGATCTGCCGGGTGCCGATGTCCTGGCGGAGGAATCGAGCGAGCGTCGCGCGGCTGGGGGCGGTTTCTCCATCGTTGCCCGTTTCCCGCCCTTCGTCGCCCGCCTCAGGAAGCTCCGCCTGATCGAGCGTATCGGCGAAGAGAACCTCTATCCCCGCAAGTTCGACGCCATCGCTGGCGTTGTCGCCCAGTTGGACGATGACCGCTGCACACGCTGCAGCGCCAGGATCTTCGAGGAATGCGCCTTCAAGCCGGGCGGCGCCGAGTTCAAGAAGAAGGCCGAGCCAAAGTCCGAGCTAGAGAGCCTGACTCACGACGTCTAAGTAGGCTTTCTTGGATACACGGCAATGGCCCTAAATGGTCTTGGTTTTCCGGGAGAGCGGTCCGCGCTTCAGGGTTTCCGGCATGATCAGGGTGGCGATGCGGGAGATCACCGCCATCCCGATCAAGAGGTAGATCGGCGCATAGTCGTCTTGGGTCTGCGCCACCAGATAGGTAGCGGCGGGCGGCGTCATGCCGCCGAAGAAGCCATAGGCGATGCCGTTGCCGATGCTGATCACCGTGCAGCGCACGCGCGGAGACAAAAGTTCGACCATCATCACCGCATAGACTGCCCAACCCACCGCGAAGAGGATCGCGAAGCTGACCTGGCCGACGATGATGAAGGCGGGCTCTGATGGTGGATCATCCACCAGAGCGGTAGGCCGAGCAAAGCCGTCCCCGCCGCGGCGAAGATCGCCAAGGGCTTGCGGCCGATGCGATCGGACAGCAGGCCGGCGAAGGGGGTGATACAGAGGATTGCGAACATGGCCAGGGTGTTGATGTTCAGCGCGCGGGCCGTCGAGACATGCAGGCGCTCGGTCAGATCGTTCATCGCATAGACGAAGGCGACGGCCCAGCCCCAATCCTCGACCTGGGTCTGCGTCAGCAGGCTACTGACCAAGGCGCCGACGCCGGATCCCAGGAGCAAGCCGAAAACTGACCGAAGGTCGACCAGCTGGAGATGTAGCCGCGCCGGTGGTCGGGGCGTGCTCGATCAGGAAGATGGTCGAGGTCGGATACTCTCCGGCGACGGCGAAGCCCTGCAGGACGCGCATCGCAATCAGCAGCACCGGCGCGGCGACGCCGATCGTGGCGTAGCCGGGCGGCAGGCCGATCGCCACGGTGGCGTCGCCCATCACGCTGATGACGATGGTCAGTGCCGTTTTGCGCCCGATCTTGTCGCCGACATGGCCCAGGATAATGGCACCAATCGGGCGCGCCAGATAGCCGGCGGCGAAGGCTGCCAGCAAAGGGGTCACGAGGTTGTCGGAGGTGAAGGACTTCTACCCGATGATCGCTGCGAAAAAGCTGTAGCAGCCGAAATCGTACCACTCCGATGCGTTGCCCAAGCCTGCCGCCAACACCTTAGGTCTTGATGCTTTGAACCTTCTCGCCGCTCATAGCCGCTGTGCCTAGCCTTTTTCGGGAAGGAAATGGATAAACAGAGGGTGGCGGAAACGGGGCACCTCGGCAAGCCCCTGGACGGCTTTCGAAAGATGGCATAGGCGAGAGGCCGCAACCAAGGAGGAGAGAAGTCATGTCCGAGCGTAGAGTTCTGGTCACCGGGGCCAGCCAGGGTATCGGGGCAGCCTGCGTCAAAGCCTTTGCCGAAGCCGGCTGGCAGGTGATCCTTGCCGCTCGCTCGGCGGAGAAGATGGGCGAAGTCATCGCCGAACTTGGTCCGGCCGGGGCTTCCAGTCTTGCGGTCCCCTGCGACGTTTCCGACCCCGATTCGGTCGAGGCGCTCTTTACCGAGATCGAGACACGCTGCGGGTACCTCGACGCAGTCTTCAACAATGCCGGAACCAATCTCCCGGCGACCTTGATCGGCGATATCGACTTCGCCGAGTGGCGACGCGTGCTGTCGGTCAATCTCGACGGCGCCTTTCTGATCGCCGCCGCGGCCTTTCGGATGATGCGAAGCCAGTCCCCGCAAGGCGGGCGCATCATCAACAACGGCTCCGTCTCGGCCTATGCGCCACGCTATGGTTCGGCGCCCTACACGGCCTCGAAGCACGCCATCACCGGGCTCACCAAATCAATCGTGCTTGACGGCCGCGCCTTCGACATCGCCTGTGGTCAGATCGATATCGGCAATGCCGCCTCGGCGATGACCGCCCATATGTCCGGCGGCGTACCGCAGGCTGACGGCAGCCTGATGGCCGAGCCGACCATGGACGTGACGCACGTCGCCCAAGCCGTGCTCGCAATGGCCGAGTTGTCGCTGGAAAGTAACGTGCTGTTCCAGACCATCATGTCGACCAAGATGCCCTTCGTCGGCCGCGGCTGACGACCAGGGCCGTCCAGTCGGACAATCCGCTAGATGTGATTATTCACGAGGTTGTTCATTCGGTTCTGCTCCGAAAGGCTGAGTTTATGACAACGAAGCTTTTTCAGGAGAACCGAATGAACATTCACCACAATGCCCGTTTAACCTCGAAAGGTCGAGGATTATCGATTGCCCGTCTTGAACGCGGCGACCACCCCGGGATGTTGCGACAGCCATGGGTGTGTCGGTGCGCACGGTCTACAAATGGCGCAAGCGGCATCGCCAGGAAGGTCTGGCCGGGCTGAGAGATCGCTCCTCGCGCCCCTTCCAAAGCCCGACACGGACCTGTGCCGCGATTGAGCGCGGGTTGTTGAATTGCGCAGGCAGCGACGAACGTTCGATCAGATCTTCAAACAGACCGGTGTTTCGCGGGCGACGGCAGGGCGTATTCTCAAGCGCCACGGTCTCAACTGCTGGCGGGACCTGGAACCGCAGGGGCCGGTGGTTCGCTATGAGCGCGCCGCGTCCGGCGAGAGGATACACATCGATATCGAGAAGCTGGGCAAGTTCGACCGCGTGGACCATCGTATCACCGGTGATCGCCATGGCCAGCCCAAGGGACGCGGTACCGGTTGGGAATTCGTTCACGTATGTGTCGACGACCATTCCCGCATCGCCTTCTCACAGGTGCTGGAAAGCGAAAGAAAGCAATGCGCCATCGCCTTCCTCGAGGCAGCCGTGGCCCGGTATCGAAAGTTTGGCATCACCATTGACCGGGTCATGGCCGACAATGGATCATGCTACCGTTCCAAAGCCTTTGCAGCGGCTTGCAGGGCGTTGAGGATCAAACACATCCGAACCAAATCCTACACACCGAAGACCAACGGCAAGGCGGAGCGGTTCATCCAGTCATCCTTGCGCGAATGGGCTCATGCCAGGGCATATACCTCATCTGATCGGCGAAAGAACGAATTGCCGTACTGGCTGCACCAATACGATTGGCATCGGCCACATGCCGGAATAAACAGAAAAACACCAATCAGCCGACCAGGCACCAACGTGAACAACCTGTCGAGACTCCACAGCAGCGGGTGACCAAGTCGTCGATCCTTGCCGGAACGGCGGAAGGTTTGCAGACATCCAATGGAAGCGCAAAGGCTTGCCCGGCGGATTCTCGACCGCGGCCTCGGCGGCTTCGCCGTCCCGATCGGCTATAGCGATCTGGGCACCTTGGGCTGCCAAGCGTTCGGCCACGGCAAAAACGATGCCGGTGCGCTGCCGGTTACCAGTGCGACTTGCAGGGAGAAATCTGACTGCATGCCTTGCCCCTTTCAGGCGTTGTCTTCTTGTGCAGCGTGCAAACGGGCTGCGTGTTCGACCTCCTCCCAGTCGAGTTCGAAGCCGAGACCCGGTCCGGTCAGGACCGGAAGGCTACCGGCCTTCAGACCGAGGTCCGGACTCTTCACGATGTCCCAAGCAAGGAAGTGGTTCATGTATTGATTGCCGTCGTCCAGGTTCGGAATCGTCGCGGCGATCTGATTGGCAGCACAAGTGGTGATACCGGTCTCGTATAGCCCGTGTAGGCAGACGTCGATTCCGGCCGCCTCGGCGATATGCGCTATCTTGGAAAAGCGCAGCAGGCCGCCAGTCTCGTGTAGACCGATGACGATCAGATCGGCGGCAATGGCGATCGAACTGCGGGCGCGAACCTGGGCCAGGGCCGAATGGCTCTCGCAGCGTGTCGGCTGTTCCACGAACTCGACGTCGTAGGCCTTGATCTTCTCGATCATGCGGGCGGCGCGAACCGGGCTCCAGTGCTCGTTAAGGTCGATGCGCAGGCGGTGGTTTGGCCCGATCTCGGCCCGGATCTGGGAAACGATGTCCAGGTCCAACTGGTCGCCGCGTCCGACCTTGACGTAGATGACCTCGCAGCCGGCCCTCGCCAGGTGGCCGACTTCCTCGGCGACCTCTTCCGCGCTATAACCTTGGGGAAAGCCGAAGTGTTTGATCTCCTCGCGCATCGCACCGCCGAACAGGGCATGCGCCGGGCGCCAGACTGCCTTACCGGCTGCGTCCCAGAGCGCCTCCAGCCCGGCTGAGCACTTGGCCGGCAAAGCGCGGCGCACTACAGGTCCCGAGGGCCTGGAAGAGGTTGTGGTAGGCCTCGGCCATCAGGCCGGCATTGTCGAAGGGGCTGCGGCCGATACCAATCGCGCCGGCGCGATGAAGGATATCCTCGATCGTACTTGGGTGAGGGCGTCCCGACCGATTCGCCATAGTCGACGATGCCACTGTCGGTGTGGACCGAAACCAAGATCACGCCAGCCCTGTGCACGATGCCCTGCGCCCAATGGTAGGGTTTCTTGTAGGGCACCAGGAGCGGCCGCGTTTCGACTGTGGTGATCTTCGTGGAAACTCCTCAGGGAGCCGACCGTCGAGAGATGCGGGCGGTAATTGCAAGACGGCCGAAGTTTGGGTCGCAGGACGCCGGCTGGCTAGCGAGACGAAATCATCGTCATCGGAGGTCGCGCGGTAGCACCAGCTTTCAAAATGGGTGATTCATGAACTCGCGACACCACTTCCGTCATTGCCCGGCAATCCACGGCCGCTCTCTCGAAGCCGTCAATCGTGGATCACCGGCTCAAGGCAGGGGATGACCACGAGTGGGAGGAGACACCGTGGCACTCATCAATGATTCCCTGTACTAAGTCCAAGAAGTGACAGGGCGGATGGTCCCCTTACTCCACTAGGTCGATCTCGTTCAGGTAGGCCTCGATCGCTTGTCGGCGGCGCTCGACTTCCAGGGTCAGGGTTTCGATCTCGGCCCGGGTGGCGGTCTCGTCGAGCTTCGCCGTGTTCAATTGCCGCTGCGCTTGGTTCAGCTGCTTGCGAAGTGCCTTCAGGCGCGCGCGGTCGGCATCGTTCTTGGCTTGCTGGCGCGAGATACGGTTGCGCAGAGAGCCCAGGTTGCGATCGATCTCGGCCACGCGGGCTTGCCAAAGAGCCTGGTCGGCGGCCAAACCCTCGGCCTCGATCAAGAGCTCCCGGGTTTCCGCCTGGGTCAGTCGATAGGCGGCGATCTTTGCATCCACCTCGGCCTGCATGTCGTCGAGGCGCTCTTGTGAGGTGCCGCTGATCTGACAGGCGCCTGCAGTGACGACGCTGCGCACCTGCGTTGGGTTGCAATCGGCCTTGTTGACACAGCCGGCGAGGAGAGCAAGTGCCAGGATGGGCAGGGAGCGGCCGAAGCCGAAGGGGCGAGGGATCAAGAGAGTAGGGCCTCCGCCTTGTCGATTTCGATATCCAGGGCAACCAGCTGCTGGTTCAGCATGTTGCGCTCGTTCAGCAAAGCGTTCCGCTGCTGCACTAGAGTCTGAAAATTGGGGCTGCGGGAGTTCGCCGCCGCAGTTATGCCGTCGTCGATGACCGAGAGCTGGGACTCGATCCCCTCGCTGGCCCGCCCGATCTGGTCACGATCGTAGCGAGCCTCTTCCACCGCGTGCTCGAGGCTTGCTTCGCTGACCTTCTTGGCCCGGTAGCCCTCCTGCAGGGTGGTAATTTTCAGGCGATGGCCCTGGACGATCTGCTGCGCATTCTTGCCAGCGTTGCGTGCCTTGTCGAGCTCCAGGTCGGCGGCCTTGGTCAGGCCGTCGAGGCGTTGTTCCTGATTGGCGTACTGGCGCTGATTCTCGGCGATGAGGTAGCCACCGCCGGCGCCCAAGAGAGCGCCGCCTGCGCCGCCTGCCGCAGCCCCGATCGCACAGCCCGCCGCCTCATTTTTTGAGGCCAGAGCACCGATGGTGCAGCCGAGAATGGCTCCGGCGACGGCGCCGATGGCGGCTCCCTGTGTCGGGAAGGAGTCGGCGTAGTTGTAAAGCGCGCTCTGCTCGGCGCTGGGATTGCGCGGCCTGGCGCCGGAGGAAGTGCAGGCGGACAGCAGCAAGGCCGACACCAGAAGCAGCGCGGTCGCGGTTTTCGCCCTTTGGGGCGCTCTATCGTTGCTGAGAGACATGTTGTCCTACTTTCGCATTAGGGTTGCTGCAGCATAACCGCATTCTTTGACTGGCGGACAAAGAATTCTTTGCAGATCACCCACTCTTGTCATCGGCCATGCCTCAATCGCTCAAAGGCCAAGAACCGCTTGCAGAATCTCGGCGTTGGATCGCTCGGGGGACTCCCGTCCGGCAGCGATCAACCTCACGAAGCCGCTGGCAAAGCCGGCGAAGCCGCCACTCTCGAAGGCAGCATACTGCTCCAGGACCGGGACCAGTTGGCTGGCCAAGAGGCTCTGCGGATAGTCGCCTTGGACCTGACCGATCAGGTCCAGGAGCGCGTTGGCACCGATTTCGGCGTTGAGTTTGGCCCGTGACAGGCGTCCAGCGTCGGTTCTCTCGCGACAGGTTTCGTCGCCGCCGCAGGCCGCGATGGCCTTTTCCACCGCCCTGACGATCCGCTCGTCGCGACGATAGCCGCGGATCATCTGTGCGCCAGCAATAATCGCCATGCGGGCCGAGCGTGCGTCCAGGGCATTGCGCTGCTGCCGCTCTCGACTGAAGCCCGCCGAGACCCGTTCGAGTGCCGTGCGGCGCTCGGGATCTTCGGCTTCCTCGGCCAGGACACCGAGGATGGTGAGCGGGTCACTCTCGGGATCGAGACCGCGCCGCCGGCCGGCCTTCTGCCAATCCTCGCGCAGATCCTCGATACGCGGCACCGAGGTTTCAACCGGCGCGACCAGGGCGACGCGAAAGCCAGCAAACTCGGGCTTCTTGGCCTCCGCGCGATGGGCGTCGAAGAAGGGATGTTCGCGCCGCGCGCCGCTGCGCAGTAACTCGCGCCTTGTGTTGCAGGATCCACCTTTGGTCACGAAGCCGCCGACCTGTCCGTGCAGGCGTCCGGCCACGGTCATTTGATAGGGTGTCAGCACCATCTCTTCGACATTGCCCAGCATATCGAAGAGGCCCAGCGGATTGGGCCTCTTCAGGCCGACCGGCTGACTATCGCCGTCGCAGGAATCCGGAGAGTCGAACCAGGCATAACGCTCGACGCTGCCGTCCGGCATGGGAAAGACGAGGTCTCGTCGCTGGCTGTCGGTCACCGCCATGCCGCCGCGCGCAGCGAATTCCCACTCGGTTTCGGTCGGCAAGCGCAGATAGGTCGCTACACCGTCTTCTTTCGGCAGCCAATCGGGCGCTTCGGAAAGCAGCCATTCCGATAGCTTCTGGGTGAAGGCAATGGCATCGAACCAGGAAATCTTCTCTTGCGGCAGACCGCCGCTCGGGCTGGGTTTGGGGCAGTCCGGCTGCATCACCGCGGCGTACTGATCGCGGGTCACCTCGTACTTGCCGAGATAATAGAGACGACGGTCGGCCGCCCCTTCGTCGCTGATCGAGCCGGCGATGTGGGCACTGCGTGGAAACTCGGCGTAGAGCGCATCGGGTGCGGCGCTGCCCAACTCGACCCGGAGATCGCTCAGACGGTCGTCTTCGCTACCGACCAGGATCGGCCGAAATGCCATTGCACCCTCGCAGGGCAAGGGTAGGACCAGATCGTCGGGCATGACATTGCGATCCCAGAGGCTGGTCTGCCAGCGTGCCTCGGTAGCGCTCGCAGCGGCAGAGAGCAGGAGGAGGCTCACAAGAGTGCGGGAAAGGGACGGACTAGGCACTGCGCATTCCCTCGGCTGGATCGATCGCCATGACCCGCCGCGCTGCTGCCGCAGCTGCAAGCAGCGCCACTGAGAGGCTGCAGACGGCGGCCACTGCGAAATGATACGGGCGAAGTGAAGAAATGTCGCCCTCTGGGCTCGTCTGCCCGGGTGTCAGGGCATCGAAGCCTTGCCCCAGCGCCTGCGCAAAGTCGGGCCCGAGGCTCTCGTTCAGCCAGCCGGCGGCCAGCAGGTAGAGCAGGCTTGCGCCCATCCAGCCGCCGAGCGCGATGACCAGCGCCTGCGCCGTCGGGAAGGCCAGGCTCGCCCGTCGCGACAGTCCCTGCAGGCGCAGGATGCTGAGCTCCTGCGTCTTGCGTGAGACATTGGCCCAGAGGCTGGCGCTGAAGGCGACCAGGTAGCCCAGGCCGGCGACCCCGGCAATGGTGCCGAAGACCAGGGTCAACATCTCGGAGAGCCGCTCAAGTCCCTCGATGCGATTGACCTGGGTGCGCAGGTTCAGGCCGGCTTGGCTCAGTCGGAGCGCCAGCGGACGCACCGCCGAGAGGTCGCTTGCAAAGAGCCGCAGGGTCGGGATGGTCGGGTTCTCCAAGGGGCGTCCGTTTTCACCCAAGGCCGGCACCCGGTAGCCCTCGCTCCAGCGGTCGACCGCCATGATGTCGTCGGCCTGAAGCAAGGCGCCGTTGGTCGACCAGTCGGCCGGCGCCAGAAGCCGCAGGACCGTCAAGGGCAACAAAGCCGCCTCACCCTGATTGCGTTCGGCGACCAGAAGGATATTGTCTCCTGCGGCGACGCCCAGATCGCGCGCCAGACCGGCAGACAGGATGGTTTCGCCGCGCTCCGGCGCTACGCCACCCGGGCCCAAGAGGGGATCGCCCGGCCCGGAACCGAGGATGGCCCCTTGGATGGTTTCGGCGCCGCGTTTTCCGGCCACGGCGAAGAAGGTATCGGCGTTGATCGGATGAGGATGCGGAGCGACGAAGCCGACCAATGGATCGGCGCGCAGGGCCTCTAGCTCCGACTCCGGCAGGTTCGCCAAGCCGCGGATGGTGATCTGGCGGACGTCGGCATCAGCCGAGAGACCTCGCGCGAGCGTCTCCAGCACGCCGGTCTTCAGGCCGAAAAGTATCAGCAAGGGCGCCAAGACGGCGGTCAGTGCCAGGACCTGGCAGAGGAAATTGGTGCGCTCGTGCAGCAGATCCTTGAGTGCCAGGCGCGCCGCCAGGGCCGGCTGTGTGCGGGTCAGGCGGTGGTGAAGCGCGTCCACTGCCGCTCCTCCTGCAGCTTCACTTCAGCCTCAACCAGACGGAAGCCGAAGCCCTCGGCCAGCTTGCGGTCATGGGTGGCCAACACCAGGCTGGTTCCCCAGTGCTCGGCAGTCTCCACAAACTGCTGCATCACCCGTTCGGCGGTGCCGATATCGAGCGCGCCGGTGGGCTCGTCGGCCAGGACCAGAGCCGGGCGATGCACCAGGGCCCGGGCGATGGCGATCCGCTGTCGCTCGCCGACCGAGAGACGGTCGGGATAGACCCGAAGGTAGCGAGCGACACCCAGGGCTTCCGCCAGGATCTCGATGTCCTCCGCATGGCCTCGATCGCTCAGTTTCTGCGAGAGCGCAATGTTCTCGCGCGCGGTCAGGAAGCGCAGCAGGCCACCGATCTGCTGCACATGGCCGAAGCAACGCGCCCGGCTCGAGGAGAGAAAGGCATCGTCATCCTCCTCCCAGGCCAGGGAGAGATCACGCGGCTCTTGTTCCTCGGGGTGGTGAACCAGAAAGCGTCCGACGCGGTCGGGCCTCAGTGCCGCCGCCAGGATCTCGATCAGGGTGCTCTTGCCGCTGCCGCTGCGCCCGACCAGTGCGATGCGTTCTCCGCGTTGCAGGCTGAACTCCGGAACCTGCAGGTCGAAGCGGCGCTCTGCGTCGCTGCGGCTCTTTTCGGCCGCGATCAATTCCAGCACCCGCGGCGCTGGGCTCACGGCAGAACTTCCAAGGGCAGGGGATAGACCTTTTCGCCGTCGCTCGCCTTTGGATGCAGCGCAATCCAGCGGTCGCTGGACTGGTAGTACTGCTTGATGAGCCGGCGGGAGCTGCGCACGCTGACCAGGATCTGCTCGCGATCGGAGCCGGACATGCGATCCCAATCGTCTCGGGTGGTACGCATCAGGCGGGTCTTGAAAGGCAGGTGAGCGAAATACTCGCCCAACAGGGCGCCGAGGTTAGGCAACTGATCGATCTCGAAGGAGACGTTCTGGCTCGGATCCAGATCCTCCAGCACCGAGGGATCGTTGGCGGCCTGCGCGACCACCGTCTGCAGCACGTCGAAGAACTTGCCGGGATCCTGACCGATCAGGCGATCAGCCGCTTCGATAGCCAGTCCTAGTCGGGCGTAGAGGTTGTTCACCTGATTGCGATTCAAGAGGATCCGGACTTGGAAGGCGCGCCCATCGACCGGATCGTCGAGTGCAAACTGCGGCGCCCAAGCCTTGAAGACCTTCGGTGCCTGCGCGCCGGTCTCGCGACCCAGCCAGGCCAGGCGCATGGCATAGCCCAGGCACTCGATGGTGGGGCCGCTCTGGCCGCAGTCGGCCGCGGCCTCCTCCTCGTCGCTGCCTGCCGTGGTGTTGGCGAGAGTGACGACCTGCTGCACCAAGCGCTCGGTGATGTTGTCGATGGTCGGGCCGAAGTTGGCCAAGTCGCCGTCGGGGATCGCGTAGTAGGGCGGGGCCCAGTCCTGCCGCCAGAAGGAGAGGGCCTTCAGTTGCCGGGCCGCGTTGTTGTGATAGACGGTACCGGCGGCCGTCCGCAGCAGCAGCGAGATGATCGCGATCTGCTGGTCGCGGGCGATGGCATTGACCGCATCGACGGTAAGTCCGGTAGAGGCCAGCGGATCGGGCGGTACCCTGAGACCGGCATCGCTGATGAAGATCACATAGCGCCCGCCGAAGTCCTTCCAGCTCTCCATGTTCAGGGCCTCGACGACACCGGCCAAACCATCTTCGTTGTAGCCGCGCGATGACACCCGTGCCGCCTTGATGGCCTCGATTTTCTTCGGGAAGGCGTCCGGGTCGAAATCCTTCTCCAGCGGCGCGAAGATCTTGGCGATATAGTCCAAGCCTTCGACCCCTTCGGTCGCGTCGCGGAAGCCGATCATGCCGAAGCTCACGCGATCGGCGATCTCGGAACCGCGAATGGTCTCGAAGATCTTACGCAGCGTCTCTCGGGTGCGGTCGATGAAGGGGTCCATGGACCGGGTGGTGTCGATCACGAACACCACGCCGACGGGAAAGTCGGGATTGGTATCAGGTTCCACTTCAGCCTTTTGATTCAAAGGTATGGAGGCGATTTCGAAAATCTTGGATCGCTGCGCGGTGGCCGAGAGCAGGACCTGTTCGGCCTGCAGGATCGGCAGCAGATAGAACTGCTCGACGAAGTCCACGTATTCGGCGTTCTCGATCGAGACGATGCCGGAGCCGGGCGGCGGATTGCCGGCGCGAGTCTTCGTGACATAGTCCGGGGCCAGAACCGTCAGACGCTCGTCCTCGACGAAATCGATTAGCGTGTCGCGGTCGGAGAAGAAGAGGGTTGGCAGGCGGCCGGCCGGATTGGTGAAGGTCAGCACAAGAGTCTGTTTCCAGTCGACCGCGTCTTCTGCCGGCATCCAGCCGATCGGATCGGCCTTGCGGTTGGGGCCGACCTCCAGCCACTCCTTGCCGCCGGCCTGCTTGCGCTCGAAGAGGTAGTAGAGTGTGAAGGGCTGCGGCGCTTCGACCAGCTTGTCGCCGCCGGGTGCCGTCACCACGCGAGCATCAGGCCTGGAGAGCGCGCGCTGCGGTATCGAGGTGGTGCCGTCCTGCATCAGTGGTTCGCGCGCCTCGGCGGCGGCAAGGCACAGCACGCTGACGGCGAAGATGGCCAAGAGGGCCGTCAGCAGGCCTCGTGTCGCTGGAACGATGGCGTTCATTGGCATAGCTCCTCTGCTTCCTTGAAGAAGCCGCGCAGGACGTCACCGGCGACGGCATCGCCCTTGTCGGCTTTGGCTTTCAGCACTTGGTCCAGCGCGGTCAGGCCTTCTTTCGCCGCCGGCAGCACTTGCGTGCGTGCGGCCTCGTCGCCGGGAGCGCAGGCCATAGAGTAGAGCCGAAGCGCCTCGGTGTCGTCTGCCGCGGTGAACAATCCGGCCTCAAAGTTCAGTGAGTCGATGGCCTGGGCCAGCAACAAAGCGGCCTCGCGGTTGCCGCCCACCTCGGCGGCTTGGCGCAGCAGGGGTCGCGCCTCGTCGAAGCGGCCGGCCTGAAAGGCTGCCAGGCCTTTGCCGTAGAGTTCCTTGGGGCTGGGCTTCGGTGTGGTCTTGTTCAGATAGAGCCCGGCCGCGGTCCCGCCGGCGACCAGGAGAAAGACGATCAGCGGCGCCAGCCATCGATGGCGTTTCGGCGCCGTCTCTATCGGCGGCGGTGGTGGCATGCCAGGTGCCGCGATCAGCTGGGCCGTCAAGGTCTCTGGGTCCAGTTCGACCAGGCCCTGCCCCATGGCTGCCAAGGGCGCGCTTTCCAGTCCGAAGAGGCGCTCGCCGGCTGCCAGATGCGCCTCATAGGGATGCAGGTCGCCACCCTTCAGCAAGAGACCACCGTCTCCGATCGCGGAGAAAGCGATCCGGCGTGGCGGCTTGCCCGGACCGACCAGCACACGTGCCTCGCCAGTCTCGGGATGAATCTCGAGACGACCCTGAAAGGTGCGGTGCAGCGCGTCGTAGGCGATACCCAGGTGCCCCTGCCCGGGCTCCAGACGATCGGGCGGGGCGAAGTCGCCCAGATCCTCCGGTGAGGCCAGAAAGGCGATGCTGCCGCCGGGCTGCAGCTGGAAGGGGACCTCGAGCGGGGCGCGGACGCGAGCCGGCGGCGGTGCGATGGCGAAGCCGGGGGTCGTCTCCCAGGTGGCGACGCCATAGACCCCAAACTCCGGCAAACTCACCATGATGCTGGTGAAGGCCTCGACCAGGTTGACGACCTCGGGACCGACGATGACGCAGAGGCCCTGTGCCTCGGCGGCGACGGCATGCGAGCGGAAGAGATGCTCGCTGGCCTGCCAGCCGCTGGGGCCGAGCCAGGGGTCGGCCTCGCCACCACGGCGCAGGGCGACCTGCAGGCCGGCCGGTGGCGGGGAGCGCTCGACGGCAAAGAGGAGACGCGCAAAACCGCCGCCCGTGCGACTGTCGTCGTCCTCGATGATCAGCTCGACCCGCTCCACAGGGCTTACTCCTTAACCTGGCCGATCAGCGCGCCCAGACGGTGGTTCTGCTCCGGATCGACAAAGCCGCCCTGGCCCCAGGAGGCATTGCGGCGGGCCAAGTCGCGCAGCGCCCCCAACCAGGTGGAGATGGTACGGCCGCGCAGGCGGGCCATCTCGGCCGGATCGTCCGGCAGGTTCGGCAAAGCCCCGGGCGCGATCTCCGGCGGGCGCGAGAAGCGAATCTTGGGGGCGCCTTCCTCCTCGTCTTCCGACTCCAGGTCGGTGCCCAGCTTGCTCACCAGGTCGTTCAGGGTGAGCGCAGCCGCCATCGCCACCCGATGTACCACCTCGTCGGGTGAGCCGAAGCGCGGCACGGCGTGCAACTGGGTTTCGATTTTGTCGGGGATCTCCAGGCGCCTGGCCGCCACCGCCAGCTCGTTGATGACCTGCAGGAATTGCTCCGAGCTAAGATTATAGGCGGACGCCAGGTCGTCGTCGCTTGCCCGTCGCTCCAGATCGTTCAGCCAGGCCTGAAGCGCGGCATCGCCGAAGAGTCTTTGCCCTGCCTTGTCGTCTTCCGGCTGGCTCTCTGCGGTCGGCTCCATGCCGGGCGGCAGTTCGATGGTGATGCTGGTGGCGGCGGCAGGACGCGAGCTGTTGGTTTCGCCGCTGCGCTGCACCTGGCGCATGCAGTCGAGATAGGTCTGCGCCAGACGATCCTCGTCGACCATCAGCTCGCGGAAAAAGCAGCCGATAGTCTCCGGCGTGGCCAGAAGCGCGCGCACCACCTCGGTCGCCTTGGTCATGCGCTCCTCGACCCGGCCCTGCAGATCGCCGGCCTCGTGAAAATGGGTCAGTTCCGCAAGGATCTGGCGTCGCAATTCTTCCGCACGTGGGCGGATCTGCTCGTACTTGAGATCGGGATCGCAGAGCGGGCCAAGGCTCTCGGCCAGATAGGAGATGCCGCCGTCGTTCAGGCACAGCATTGCCTGCCACTTCTCATCCGCCTTGCCGACATGGCGCTGGACCAGATCCTCGGACGACGAAGGTGGCTCGGAAGCGCTCCAGCCAGTCGGCCTTGTCGTTGCGCAGCGCCGTTTCCAGCGGCACGGTTTCGCTGTCGCCCTCGACGGCTTTGCCTTCGTAGACGAAGAGGTCGTCGCGCCGGACATTGGGATTACGGATCAGGAAGGTCTTGTCGAAGGGCCGATCCGGCGTCCAGTTCTCGGTCCAGCCGGGGTAGAAGCCGATGTTGTTGGCTAGGCGGTTGCGGGTGCTCTCGCTGTCGCTGGCGCCGGTCGCCAGATCGAACAGCCGATCGGCCTTGGTCATGCAGAAGAAGAGCGAGACGCGCCGGCCTTCGCGATCCTCCGGCCGGCGCCCGTGCGTGCGGGCGATCCAGCCGTCGATCAGCTCCGGCAGTTTACGCACCTCCTGATTCTCCGGCCCGACGCAGAGCAGCATGGAGTTCAGGTCCAGATCGGCGACGTAGTTGTCGAACAAAACGGCCACCTTGCCGCGCAGGAAGCACTGCGCACGTCCATCCGGATTCTCTTCCCGATTGCGCAGCCACTTGTCCGGCGTGCTGTCCAAGCGCGAGCGAGCGCCGGGAAAGTCTAGAAGGTCGGTGTGCGCGAAGAAGGGCCAGGGCGTCTGGGTCAGGGTCACCCGCAACTCCGCCGTCAACGCCGTCACCACCGGTTTAGCCAAGGCGACCCGCGTGCCGCTCTCACTGGCCACCTGCACCGGGGCGTCGTTGTCGCCGGCCAGGTCCAGACCGTAGAGCGTGCGGACATGCAGGATGCCGCCGGAGCGGTCGGTCAGGGAGTCCAGCGGCACATAGGCCCACTCGGGATGGCCGAGCTGGTCCAGGGCCGCCTTGAGCCGGTCATAGAGTTGCGTGAACTCGGCCAAACCGCCCCAGAGCGGCGCCAGAGCCTGCGCGCGGGCCTCCGGCGCCAGGCGCGGCAGCAGGTCCTCGGCAAAGGCCCAATAGCGTTCGCCTTGGGCGCTGGCCAGGGAGTGTCGCGGCAGGCTCTGCTCCAGATAGTCGCGCAGATCGAAGACATCTTCCAGTCGCAGGGCGTCGACCTGTTTCTTGCCATCGGCTGCCTCCAAGTCGCCGCGGAGAGCCAAAAACTCCTCTTCGCTGCCTGCCCAGTCACCGCTGGCGGAGAGGTCGAAGAGAAAGGCATTGGCCAGGATCTTGACGATGTCGATTTCGCTCAGGAGCCGGAGCGCCACGCTGTGACCGGCCGGGGTCGGCTGCGACACCACGGAGAAGCGGGTGACCAGGCCCGTGGTCTCGTTGCCGCCCTGCGGGTTGACCTCGTCCAGAAAGTCGAGCTGGCGGGCCTCTCCGCCATCCCCGAATACGACTTGGGCGCCGCCGCCGTGCGGGGCGATGAGGGCGCCGATCAGGAAGGACTTGCCGGCCTGGCTGGCGCCGAAGGCGGCGACCGACATAGGGCGCCTGGCTGCCGCTGCCAGCTTGTTCGCCTCGACCGCGTGCTTGCGGAAGCTGCGCTGTAGGCCTTGCTGACGGGCGCCCACCAGCTTGCCGTTGTCGGCGAACCAGCCGAGCGACTCCAGCGAGGCCTTGCCCATGGCCTGGCAGCTCTCGGCGAGTGCCTTGTCTTTCTCACGCAGCATGGCTAGGCGCGTCCCTTCGTCCGCAGCACCCCGGTATCCAACCAGTAGCCGCCCTCGGCCTGCTGGTCCATGAACATGGTCTGCAAACGCAGGCCGATCTGCCGCTCGACATCCTCGCCTGTGGCGTCGCTGGCCTCGGCGACGGAGAAGTCCTCCATCACCACCTCGTCGTTCTCATCCAATGGCTCGGCACGCTCCAGGGTGACGGAAATCGGGGTGGCCAGGTGCGGGTGCTTCTCCGGGTTCTTGAAATAGAGGTAGTAGAGTGGTGTCGTCTTCCAGCGCTCCAGCGGCAATTGCCGGAAGCCGATGAAGACCGGCGCCTCCATCGGCACCTCGAAGTCCACCAGATTGGCCTCGGTCATGAGGTCAACATTCTCCAAATAACAGTTCTTTTCAAGGATTTGTCCATTGGTTTCCATGCTGCCTATGAAGCGCGCCGTCGACTTCATCTCGATCGCACTGGCGCGCATGACGAAGCCGGGGGCATAGCCCTCGCAGATCTGGCAGAGCATGGCGCCGACGGCGGTCGTCGTCTTGGGGTCGTCGATGCGGTAGTTGGCGCTGCGGAAGGGATACCAGGCGCCGACCTCATAGCCGTCCATCGGCACCACGCGATTGGCCGCCAGGGGCAGGTTGGCAAAGATCAGATCGCGCACCGCCGGGAAGCGCGACGGCCGCCCGGAGAGCAGTAGCAGATCGCAGTCGTAGGCGCGGATGATATCGCAGAGATCCTCGATCATGTGCTGCACGACGAAATGTACGGCGCCAGCGATCTCGCCCGGGTCCATCGAGAGGTCGAACGCCAGGGGATCGAAGGAACGGCCACCAGCAGCCGTCACTGCGCGATCCAGATAGGCCAGCAGGCTGGGCGCCGGCTGACGATCCGCTGCCAGCAGGCTGCCCAGTCTCAGATGTTCCGGGCTGCTGGGCCGGCGCGGATCGACGGCTTCGTAGGCCGAGAGTAGTCCGAGTGCTGCCGGAACAAGAATCTGTGTCGTCAGTAACGCCCTGGTCGAGCGCTTGGGCTGGCCTACGCCGGCCCTGTCGCCGCCGAAGAGTTCCGACAGCAGTACCTCCGGGTTGGCCACACCATTCTCGCGCAGCTTGTCGCCGACCTGCGGCAGCACGCAGTGCTCGATCACCGACTTCACGATGTCGTCACCGGCCTGTCGGAAGCCCTCGCGAAAGAGCTGGCGCGGGCGAATGGTTTGCTGCTGACCGGCTTCGATCTCGTGCTGGATGATCATCAAGTCGGTGGTGCCGCCGCCGATGTCCATGCTGGCGATCCTGAGCGCCGGGCCTTCGCCGTCTGGCTGCGTGCGCTGTCCGACCAGCTTGAAGAAATCGTGCGGGTTGCGTCGGAACTTGTGGTTGATCTCGTTGTAGAGATAGACGAGGTGGGTGCAGGTCGCCTCGTCCCAATCCAGCTTGATCCGCGGCTTCTTGTGGATCGGGTCCTGGTCCGCCCAGCCCATAGTCTGCCAGACCAGATCGACTGCCCATTGTGCCCGGCGCCGGAGGATCTTCTGCTCGGCCAAGGGCGTCGCCGAGGGCAGGGTCAGGATGAAGCTGCCCAGGCGGCGTGGCAGATCGGAGTTCACCTGCTGTTCGCGCACCGAGACGGAGTTCAGCTGGCCGATGGCATGGCTCAGCAGCTCCGCCAGCATCAGGGTGTAGAGCGAGGAGCGCGAGTAGCGCGGGCTCATGCCGACCACTGCATTGGGCCGCTTCGGCGAGACCAGATCTCCCTCTTCGGTCAGTTTCGCAGTCATCGGCCCGCTGATTGCCGGAACCGCTCGGCCCAGGGGCAGAAGCCCGCGGTTGTTGGTCCAGGCTTGCAGTCGCGGCGCCTCGTCCCAGAGGTAGCGCTTGGGACTGGAGAGGCCGCTGGTGCCTTCGGTACCGTCGGCCAGGGAGGCGAGCCAGGCTGCCTCCGGCCCCACACGTACCGGGCTGGGCCACCAGAAGGCGTCGCGGCGCGGCCGGCCGGAACGGCGCGAGTGTTCCCGCCGGCCGAAGGCGACGTTGGTGAACTCCACCCGGCTCTCGAAGGGGTCCGAATAGCACTGCTCGGGCCGGGTCAGGTCGCGCAGATCCAGGCGGTAGCACTGCGAGATGTCGACACTGCCAAGCTGCTTGGACTGCTCGATCAGCACGCCGCAGGTGCGGCTGTTGCCGACATCGATCACCAGGTCGACATCAATGGGATCGGTCTGGATCGATTCGGTCAGCGTGTCGGTGAAGCGAATCCGCGGGATCTTGCAACCGGCGGCGACGGCTTCCAGGAGGACGATGAAATTGGCCCAGGATTCGCCTGGGTACTTCAGATCGGCCAGGGTCACGGGCCGGCCGCGCCGCCGCGTCCGGCCTTCAAGCAGGCTGTCCTGCAGCCAGGGACGAACCCAGTCCAGGGTCAGGAAGGCGCGATTGGCGTCCGGTGCAGTCACCAGACAGAACTCGACGTCCTCCAGCGCATCGTTCGGTGTCGGCGCTGCGTATGGACCATCGCTGCGGCGCTCCAGAAGCAGGGTATCGAAGGCGATCACGACGCGGTGGCTGTAACCCTCGGCATCGACTTCCGGCAGGGCGGTGACCCGCATGCGGGCCCAATTGGTCGGGCCCTCGTCGTAGATCGGCAGATTGTCCGGACCGCGCTCGGCCTCGCGCAGGAAGGGTAGCGGCAGCCACTGCTTGTCCAGCACCTCCAGAGCCTGGGCGGCGCGCACGGAGAAGGTTTCCTCTTCCGGTGGCTCAATGCCCTGGGGAGCGCCAGGCGTGACGTAGAGCAGGTTACCCTCGTTGTCCTTGCTCAAGGGGTGCAGTGTCATCAGCGGGTGGCCCTCCTCGTCGCGCCGATCCTCGTGCACCTCCGGCCAGAAGGAACGCGACAGCCGCTCCACCTCGCCCAGCTTCAACGCGAAATCAAGGAACTGGATCCCGGTGTTGGGGATCAGACTGGTCACCGGTCTATAGTCGAATGGGGGCTTCAGCATATGCGTCTCATAAGGCTCTCCTCGACACTATAGGCGCAGCAACGCGCCCGACAATCATTCTTCGCCGGCGTCTAGAGCGGTTCCATCGACCACAGGATCACTTGTACCGCTTTCTTACCTTGGTTCAAAGGCAAATCGTCGTCGCAGACGTTTCAGTCTGCTCGGGATTTGCGCCTGTCAAATCCCTGGACTTCACGGAAGCGTCATCTCCTGCACCAAGGCGTTCCCGCCCTCTTCGGCGATCTTGCCTTCGTAGACCTCGATTTCGCCGCCGCGCGAGACATAGACCTTGTAGGGCACCGGGGTCGAGCGCCCAGAGGAACGCCCGACGAAGTTGTCGACGATGATCTGATAGCGGCCGTGCTTGGGGCTCTGCGGCCAGGTGACATGCTCGCGTGGAGTCTGGTTCAGATCCCGCGTCGTGGAGTTCATGTCGACGTCGAGGATGGCGCCGCAGCGGGCATTGTTGCGGTTCTGGAAGTAGACCCGGCTGCCATCGGGACAGATGATGTGCAGGTCGAGATCGGCGTCGCCCTGCCACTCCAGGATGATCCCGACCTCGCCCTCTCTGCCGCCCTCCTTGCGGATTTCCTCGAAGGCCCGCTCGACCTCCTCCTGGTCAGGGGAGGTAACCTCGGTCGCCTGCGCTATATCCACCGGGCAGCGCTGCTTACGGGCCAATTCGCGTTGCAGCAGCAGCACCTGGCGCTCCAGATCCAGGCCGCGCCGCTCGATTGTCTCCAGCTTGTCCGCGGTCTTTTGCTCGGCCGCGAAGGCGCTGGGGCAGAAGTTCAGGAAAGCCGGCCGCTCCAGGCCGAAGGGCCAGCGAACGCCGCAACCCAGCAGCAGCAGGTACATGATGGCGATCATCAAGAGCCCGAACAGCAGCCACAGCAACCACCAGAGCGAGGTCACGGCGACCGCCTCGCGCACTACGACCCTTTCCGTCGGCAGCGGTGCTGCAGCGGCGGCGAGTGCGGTCTCCTGCTCCTGGTGCAGGCGCCAGGCCTCGCCGGCGAGGAATTCCTGCAGCACGGCAGTGCCGTCCCGGGCCGCCTCATCCCGGGTGCCCCAGTTGACCAGCAGCGGCTCGCCGCCGACCGAATAGAGGAAACCGCGTCCAGGCCGCGGCTCCGGCACCACCAGCGCCCACTCCAGGGTTTGCGCCAGCCGCCGGTCGCTGTCCCGCTTGCTGGCGGCCAGGGTGGCGGCGTGGCTCTTGATGGTCTGGCTGCGCTCGCGCAGCTTCTCCAGCAGCTCCGCCTGCTCAGTCTCGGCCAGCTCCGAATAGGGCTTCGCTTCGCCTGCGGGTGCGGCAAACCAGGAAACGCCGCGGGCGCCGGGGACCGGCTCGGCGAAGAGGTCTGTATGCTCCGCGCCCAGGGCATTGCGCAGATAGGAATCGATCTCGTTCCAGGAGTCCTGGACACGCCGGCTGCCCATGCCTAGCGGACGCAGCCCGACCAGCGTGGTTTCGGCGATGAATTGTCGGTCCATGATCCCGTCCCCCGTCTTCGGCCGAGCTACTCTGACTTGCTTTCGGGTTTAGCGTCAGGATCTACTTTCTTTTCCTTTTCAGGTGCTTCCGCGCCTTTCTTGATCTCCTCCGGTTCGGCCTTCTTGGCCACCAAAGGCTTGGGAGCACAGGTCGCTTGGCTGATTTTCGCATCTACGTTCTGCTGTTTCAGAAAGTTCGTCAAGCTGGGCGTGCCCAGTGCATAGTTCATGCGCCCGCCGTCTTGCTTGCGGCTTCTGACGAAGGTGTTCATGCCGACCACGCGGCCGCATTCGTCGACCAGGGGTCCGCCGCTGCTGCCGCTGGAAATGGTAGCCGTGTGGGCCAGGACCGGGGCGCCGCGCGGTGCCTGCTGGGCAGTGATGGACCCAGTGGTGACCGAGGGCTCCGGCATCGACTGAAGATCGCCCGACGCCAGGCGCTGGATGTCCTCGTCGGTTTCGTTCAAGAGACCTGGGAAGCCAGCTGCGATCACCTCCTGCAGCTTCTTGGCCTTATCGGTAAGCACCAGATAGGGCAGGTCGTCGGCGTCCTTGATCTTGAGCAGGGCGTAGTCCGGGGTGAAGAAGACCGTGCCGCCGGTCTCGGCGATCAGGCGGGCTGCCGTCGGCTTCTCCAAGCCTTTGCCCAGTACGAAGAGCGGCGTATCGGTGTTGTCGCCGATGACGTGGCGGTTGGTCACCACCAAGCCGGGGGCGACGAAGAAGCCGGTGCCTTGGGCTTTGATCTTCGGTGCCAGTACCATGACCGTCGCCAAGTCCAGAAGCTGGACCAGATTGCCCTCGAAGGCCACGCCGTCGGGGATCTCCTCCTTCTCCAGCGGCTGCCGGCCGGCGGCACGCGGCAGCAGCGCCTCCTCAGCCGGACCGAAGGGCTCCAGCTTGCCGTCCTCGTTGCGCCGGAAGAAACCGTCTTCGGCAACACAGACGTCGTCCTCCTGCACCAGCGCACGCAGCGCCGTGATGCGCTCCTCCAGGGCCTTGTTGCTCTCCTCCTGCAGGGCGATCATGCGCTGGCGGTCTTCTGCCGTGGTGTCCTCTTCGGGATAGATCAGGACTCCGGGAATCAGCAGCAACGCCAGGACGATCGCGGCAATCACGGTGGCCAGCAGGACCGGAATCCAAGGGCGACTGCGGCGTTCGACCAAGACCGTCTCTTCGTGTGGTCCCTTGGGCGGATCGGCGGGGGGAGGGGTGTCCTTGATGGCACTCATGATGGGTCGAAGCCTGCTGTGGAGCGTTGGAGGGCCGGGCGCAGCTTGGCGATCATTTGCAGTGCTCCGGAATGTCTTGGCCGCTGGCCCGCTTCAGTGCTGCGGCAAGGGCTGCGGTGTTGCCCGGCTGGAGGAAGAGCCCGCCGGTGGCATTGGCGATGCAGCGTTGGCTCTGGTCGCTTTTGCCGATGGCGATAATGTTGATGTAGAGGTGCGGATAGCGCTGTTTCAGGGATCGCGCCTGGGCGCAGGCATTGCCGCCGCAGCTCTCGCCCCCGTCGGAGAAGAGCACGATGTTGGCCGGCTTGTTCATCGGTCTTGCCGCCGCTGATCATCTGCGGCACCGAGGAGATCGCTTTTGCCAGCGCGGTGCTGTCGGCCGGCGCGCACCCGATCGACCTGGCGCAACAAGGCCTGGCGCTGCGAGGGCGCGAAGCTGCCGTGAAACTTGATCTTGTTGCAGTCGGCGAAGCTCATCAGGGCCAGCGGGATATCTGGTGGGCTGTTGCGTATCGTGGCCTTCAGCGAGGACTTGGCGACCTCCATGCGACTGCGCTCGCCGGGCGTGTCGAAGCTGCTCCAGAGGCGGCTGATCTCGCGCTCGAGCTGACCCAGCTCGATCCGAAGCTGCCCCTGCCTAATGATGTTGAGGCCGGCGCCGCGCAGCTCCTGCCACAGGCGATTGTGCCGCTTGATCAGCTGCTCGTGGCGCTCTTCCTTCGCCGGATCGAGGTTGAAGTCGTGTGTCCATGCTGGCCGAGGCGTCCAGCAGCATGGCGACCTCGACCGGTCGCGGGCGCGGACAGGCCGCGGGCTTCTTCGGTTTCTTCTCCGGCTTGGGTCCGGGCTCCGGCTCGACCTTGGCGTGTTCTTCCGGTTCGGGAATGGGAGCCAGCGGTACCGGGCAGGAGGCCGACTGCGCCAGCCGGTTCTCGAGGCGCACGATTTCCCGCTCCAGCTCCTGGCCTCGGCCAAGAACCTGCGCCACCAAGGCCGGTGGCGGCTCCTCGCGCTCACCGCAGAGCTTGATCAGAAGCGGCCCGCCGGGGATGCGCAGACCGCAGGCCTCCAGCATGAAAAAGCCCATCACGCCCAGCACCGCCACCAGGGACAGCCAGAGCGTCAAGAGTATCGCCCGTCTCAGCATTGCGGTCGCTTCGCCACCTCCCAAAGAGACGATTCACTTGCCGGGCCCCCACGCTTGAAGAGCGCTTCGACCCAGACACGGCCCCGGCCGTCCCCCAAGAAGGCAGCGGCGTGAAGGTGTTGCCTTGCCGATTCTCCGACAGACCTGCTTGGCCGCCTCTCACGGCCGCAGCGCGCTCTCGAAAACCGATCTAACGACCACGAACGCTAAGGCAAGTCGGCCTGCTCTTCAATGGCGGAAAGGTTGCTTTTGGGTGAGGCCGGCCTGTCAGCGCCACCAGAGAAGTCTCGGTGTCGCAAAGCGGCGCTCCCTGGTCGCAGAATGTCTCGCCCCCTAGGGGCCTCTGGTTCTAGCTAACCGGCGAGCGATGGCCGTTATGGGTGGGCCAAGTCGCAGATCTCTTTCTGAAGGAGCAGGGCAGGCAATGAAAAGCCATGCACGGGTTGTCGTCATAGGTGGCGGCGTTTGCGGCGTCGGCGCCCTTTACCACTTGGCGAAGAAGGGCTGGAGGGATGTGGTGCTGGTGGAGCGCACCGAGCTGACGGCAGGTTCGACCTGGCATGCCGCCGGCCTGCTGCCGCTCTTCAACATGAGCTACTCTGTCGGGCAGCTGCATCAGTACTCGGTGGAGTTCTACAAGAAGCTGGAGGCCGAGACCGGTCAGGCCGTCTCCTTCCATGTCAATGGCAACCTGCGCCTCGCCTGCAACCGCGACCGCATGGACGAGTACCGCAACTATCGGTGCACGGCCGACACCATCGGTGTCGAGAGCCACCTGATCAGTGTCGAAGAGATCGAGAAGCTCTGGCCGCTGATCAACACCGAGGGCTTGACGGGTGCCCTCTGGCATCCGACCGACGGGCATATTGCACCGGTCGACGTGACCATGGCGATGGCCAAGGGCGCGCGCATGATGGATGCCGAGATCTATCAGCAGACCGTGGTCACCGGCATCGAGCGCAACGACAGCCTGGAGTGGGTGGTGAAGACCAACAAGGGCGACATCACCTGCGAGCAGGTGATTTGCGCCACCGGCAACTACGCTCGCCAAACCGCCAAGATGATCGGCCTTGAGATCCCCTCGATCCCGGTCGAGCACCAGTACATCGTGACCGACGTCGACCTCGTCCTGAAGGACTATCGCGACGGCGGCGCCGGCGAGCTGCCGGTCCTGCGTGAGAGCGATTCCCAGTACTATCTGCGCGAAGAGCGTATGGGCTGGATCCTGGGCCCCTACGAGCAGGGTGCGCCGGCGCGCTTCATCGACGGCGTGGACAAGGGCTTCGAGAAGGACCTCTTCCCGGGCGATCTCGAGCGCTTGATGGTGCATGTCGAGGCCTGCATCAACCGCGTGCCCTCCTTCGAGAACGCCGGCATCAAGGATATCGTCAACGGCCCGATCGCCTATTCGCCGGACGGCAATCCCATGGTCGGCCCAGCCTTCGGTCTGCCCAATTTCTGGATCTCCGAGGCGCATTCTTTCGGTATCACGGCGGCCGGCGGTGCCGGCTGGCAGCTGGCCGAGTGGATGGTGGAAGGCCAGCCCAGCGTCGACATGACCGGCGTCGACCCGCGCCGCTTTGGCGTCGCCACCAAGAATTTTGCGGCGATCAAGAACGAGGAGGCCTACGCCCACGTCTTCGTCAACCACTATCCGATGGAAGAGCGCGAGGCCGCTCGGCCGGCCAAGACTGCGCCCTGCTACGAGCGCCTGGACAAACTGGGTGCGGTCTGGGGCGCGCGCTTCGGCTGGGAGCGGCCGAACTGGTTTGCGCCAGCAGGAGCAGTCCGCAAGGACGACTACTCCTTCCGCCGCTCCAACTGGTTCCGGCCGGTGGGCGAGGAGGTCGCCGCCATGCGCGAGCGGGTCGGCCTGATGGAGCTTTCCTCCTTCGCCAAGTACGAGGTCGAGGGGCCAGGCGCGCGCGCCTGGCTGAACTCCATCGTCGCCAACACCATCCCCAAGAAGATCGGCCGTATGACCCTGGCCCATTCGCTCTTCCCCTCGGGATCGGTGCGCTCGGAATACACCATTTCGCGCATGCCCGACGGTATGTATGGCGAACGCTTCTACGTCGTCGGCCCGGGTGCCGCGCACGACATCGATTGGGACTTCTTCATCAAGAAGAGCCCCAAGGACGGCAGCGTCTTCGTCAAGGACGTGACCACGCAGTACGGCGTCTTCGTGCTGTCCGGCCCGCAGTCCCGCGCGGTTCTGGAGAAGCTGGCCGATGCCGACGTCTCCAACGCCGCCTTCCCCTGGCTCACCATGCAGGAGTTCCCGGTCGGCTTCGCGCCGGGCGTGCGGGCTCTGCGAGTCAATTTCGTCGGCTCGTTGGGTTGGGAGCTGCACCACCCGATCGAGTTCCAGAACCACCTTTTCGATGCACTGCTCGAGGCCGGCAAGTCCGAGGGTCTGGGTCATGTCGGTATCCGCGCCATGGACTCCATGCGCCTGGAGAAGACCTATCGCTCCTGGGGCACGGATCTGAATGCCGAGAACACCATACTGGAGGCCGGCATGGATCGCTTCGTGCGCCTGAACAAGGGTGACTTCACCGGCCGCGATGCCCTGGTGGCACAGCAGCAGCGCGGCGTGCCGAATACCTTCTGCACCTTGGAGATCGACGCCGACGATGCCGACTCCTTCGGCAACGAGCCGGTCCTGATCGACGGCGAGGTGGTCGGCCGCGGCACTGCCGGCGGCTATGGCCATCATGTGAAGAAGTCCTTGATGCTGGGCTACGTGCGCCGCGATCTGGCCGTGGTCGGCCGCGAGTGCCACGTCCGCGTGCTGGATCAGATGCGCCCGGCTCGCATCGTCACTGAGAGCCCCTACGATCCGGAGAACACCGCACTGCGGGCCTGACCTTCGGCCGCTGCGGTATCCCGGCGGGGGTGCCTGCGGCGGGGTATTGCTGACGATAGAATGAGCTGAGCTGGGGCGGGTGTGCGAAAGGCGGACCCGCCCCAGTCTTGTGCGCGCGCCGCCCTAAGTGTTTTTCGTCTTAAAATAGTAGATCGTTGGAAAATACAAATAATAACTGCATAATGATGACATTGAAGAGTACAATTATTGAATTCTGTTAAGAGGCTTCGCGATGGCTTTGATCTTTGGGACGACTGGCGTGAACGACACCCTCTTCGGGACGAGTCTTGACGATAAAATTTATGGACTGAGCAGCGCCGACCGGCTCTTTGGGCTGCTTGGTAACGACAGCCTCTATGGCGGCAGCGGTTTCGATACGAACCTCTTCGGCGACAGTGGGGCCGACCGGGTATTGGGCTGAAATGGCAGAGACGTCGTGCTGAACGGCGAGTCCGGTGATGACCGGATCTTCGGTGGATCAGGATATGATCAGAGTCTCCTTGGCGGACGGGATGTCGACCTCGTCTTTGGTGGAGATGCCATCGATACCAAGCCGTTCGGCGGTAAGGGCGGTGAACGTGTCTACGACGGTGATGATGCCGACAGTTTTCTTTTTGGCGGGGCCGATGACGATATGATCCGGGGCGACGGGGGAGACGATAGACGCCTTTATGGCCAACTCTGTAGCAACACGCTGCTCGGCAATGACGGGGATGACTTCCGCTTCTATGATGCGGGCGGGAATGACAGGCTCTACGGTGGAGGGGGAGAAGATCGCAGCTTTTTCGGTGACGAAGGAAACGACAGGGTCAGTGTAGGGCAAATTGATGACAGAGAGATTTATGGCGAGGATGGCGACGACACAAGTCTTCTTGGGCACACCGGCGACGATTTAATCTATGGAGGCGATGGCGACGATCTTCGCCTCTTCGGAGCGAACGACGACGGACGTTTCGACAACGGAAAAGACACCCTCTGCGGTGGCAGTGGCAATGACGCTACCTTGCAGTGTGGCCAAGGCGATGACTCCCTGTTCGGCGATAGTGGATCGGACCATAACTTACTAGGCGGCGACGGCGGCGATCGACTCTACGGCGAAGAGGGTGACGACAACGGTATCCACGGCGGATCAAGTTCCGCAGCATTTTGGGCGGCGAGAGCAATGGTACAAAACTGGAAGGAGAGCAGAGCAACGATTTGGTCTTTGGTGGAGAAGGTGATGACTTCGGTCTCTTTGGGGGCGACAGAGGCGATTTAGTTTATGGTGGCACAGGGAATGACGTTCACCTGTGGGATGGCAGCGGTGATGACAGGGTCTGTGGGGGAGTGGACGATGCTCCGAGATTGTCCCGTTCGATGTTGGAACTCGCCTGAGCGGCGCTGCTCGATGGGAGATTATGCGGCGCCCTCGATCCGGTCAAGCTGGCGCTTTTGGCGGTGCTCGATGAGAGCCTGCTTGAGAAGGGGTCGCTGCTTGTAGGCCTCGATGCGACGGAAGCTTTTCCTGGCTTCGAACAGTCCAGCTGCTGTCCAGCGCAGGGCCATTTTGGCGTCCCGCCAGCGTTTCACGTTGCGGCAGACCTGCCGGATAACGCTGTTCATGGCTTCGACGATGTTTGTGCCGGCCAGGGAGCGGCGCAGTTCGAGAGGCAAATCCAGCCTGACCGCGGTCGGGATTTCGTCGTGACCTTCGAGAATCGATCCGGACACATCCACTGCGTCCTGCTCGAAGCGCCGCGCGAGCTTGCGCATCGGGCGTTCGGCCTTGTCGGCGTCGTCGAGTTCCCAGGACTGTTTCAGGGCGCGGCGCACGGCGGCACGGTGCCTGGGCGCCAGCCGGTCGGCGATGTTGCGTGCCTTGTGTATCTGACAACGCTGGAGGGGAATGTCTGCTCAGAAGATGCGCCGCAGCGCCTTGCCGAGCGCTCTGGCTTGCGTCCAGGATGAAGAGATGGCAGTCTTCGGGATCGAGCCCGCGCTCGATCGGAGTGTCGAGCAGCGCTTGTAGTGTGGCAGCGGTCTCTGTCGCTCCTTCGACGACGCCCAGTGGGCGCTTGTGGCCGGAAACGTCAATGCCGACAGCCCCGATCGTCAACAGAGGGTCGTCCAGATGCAGCCCGTCGATCCGGATCGCCACAAGATCCGGCTGCGAGAGATCGGATCCCATCCACGCATCGCATTTGGCCTGCGTCAGCGCCTTGAACCGCCGGGATAGCGCAGATTTGGACAAGCCGCTGCCCGCCTCGGCCGAAACACCGGTCGCGGACAACCCAACGGCGCGGTGAAACGTGCCTGTGGCCATATTCATCGCCATCGGGTTCATCGCCCACCGATCGAGACATTCACCCGCCGAAACCTCCTCCCAGATCGGCAGCGGCATCTCCTTGCCTGTGGTCCTGCTGCGAACCCGAGGGCGATCGACGTCGATCTTGCCGCCGTGAAAGCCGACCTGCGCCGGCCAATGGCCCCAACGGTAGCCTAGCTTGTCCGGACAATGCTCACAGCGCCCCCGGCAAGCCGCGTCACGTCTTCGTTCATCAACCGGATCAGGCTTTCAATGCCTGCCATCGGACAGAATTACTCGAAGCTCTCCGTCAGTGCGTCATAGGCCTCATCCACAAGCAAAGGCACCTGCAGAGAGCGGTAGCCAAAGCCAGGGGATATGGCGGTCGTCTTCATGGCGTTGCTTCCTTCTTCGGTTCGAACACCCCGAGCCTAGGGCTCAGGGGAAACCATGCCACACTAGATCAAAGTTTCAACAGAACCTGGGACATTCCCCACGCCACCACCAAACACCAGGTCACTGCCGTCACCGCCGTACAACCACCTATTTTGACCTTGGCCGCCATAGACTCAGTCGTCTCCACTGTTGCCCCTTAGCAAGGAGTCATCGCCACTGCCACCGAAGAGCGTGTCGTTACCCAGCAATCCCGTAAGGATATCTCCGGCTCCATATCCGAAGATCGTGTCGGCCGCATCAGTGCCGGTCAAAGTATCGGGGCTGGTGGTTCCGAGTATATCTGGGCCCATCCAGAAGAACAAGGAATGGCCGGCTGCCTTAGGAGATCCACAGGTAACAGGGGTGACGTCCGCGACCTGCGCCGGTGCCGCAGCGCCTTCGCCAGCAAGACGGAGATCGTTGAGTTCCGAGTTGCGCACCTCAGTTTTTGTTGATACCTCTCATGCACCATGAGCGGTGCCCTGAAAATCACCTTGCAGGGTGTGGCGCGGGAGGCTGGGGTCAGCTTGGCGACCGCGGACCGGGTCATCAATCGGCGGGCAGGCGTGCGCGGCGATACGGTGGAGCGGGTGCGTGCCTGGACCTTCGACGTGGTCTTGCCCAGCGGCCCCAACGCCTTCATGGCCGGACTGAAAGCGGAGCTGCAGGCCGTGGCCAAGCAGATGCGGGCGGAGCGCATGATCCTGTGGTTGAAACGCGTCGACGTCTTCGACGGCGCCGGATTGGCGGCGGCGATCGGGGCTTGCGGTGCGGACAGCGACGGGCTGGCGGTGGTGGCGCTCGATCATCCGGCCGTCCGTGAGGTCTTGGATCGGCGCGCGGCGCAAGGCCTGCCGCTGGTCACCCTGGTCTCCGACGTTCCTGCCGCCAGACGACAGCACTTATGTGGGGATCGACAACACGGCTGCCGGGCGTACGGCGGCCAGCCTGATGGGTCGCTTCTTGCCCGACGCCAGGGGGCCCGCCGCCAAGGGGGTCGATGCTAGGGGGCGGATTGCGGTGATCGGCGGCTCGTTGGGGCTGCGCGACCATGTCGAGCGGCTCTATGGCTTTCAGCAGGTGATGGCTGAGGCCTTCTCGCATCTGGAGGTCCTGCCCTTCGTGGCCGCCAGAGACGACCACCGCCTGGTGGAGGCCGAGGTCAAGGCTTTGCTGGCGCAGCACCAAGACTTGGCTGGGCTCTACAGTCTTGGGGCCGGCAACCGCGGCGCCGTGCGGGCTCTGGAGGCGGCCAGGCGAGACCTGGTCTTCATAGCGCCCGCGAACTGACCGAGGATTCCCGCAAAGCCCTGATCAAGCAGGACCCGGCGCACGAGGCGCGCAGTGCGGCAAGGGTGCTGCTGGCCTTGGCCGAGGGCGATGACTTGGTGCCCTCGCAGGAATGTATTCGCATCGAGATCCTGCTGCGGGACAACCTACCATGACGCTAATTCTTGAGAGGCGCACTTCATGTATCTAGGTCTGGATATCGGCACCTCTGCAATCAAGGCCGTCCTCCTGGATGAGGGCGGTGCTCTGGTCGCGCAGCACAGCGCTTCCTTGACCGTCTCGCGGCTGCACCCCGGCTGGTCAGAGCAACAGCCGGAGGACTGGTGGCAGGGTTGTCTTGCCTACCTCGACGCGATTGCAGCTGAGATGCCCAAGGAGGGAGATGGCGGCGGTGACCGGCATCGGCCTCAGCGGGCAGATGCACGGCGCCGCCCTGCTGGATTGCGCCGATGCCGTGCTACGGCCCTGCATTCTCTGGAACGACGGCCGCTCCGCCGCCGAGTGCGAGGCGCTGGAAGCACGAGAGTCCGACTTTCACCGTCTGGGCGGCAAATCTGGTAATGCCGGGTTTTACTGCGCCCAAGCGCGAGTGGGTACGCCGGCACGAGCCGGAAATCTTTGCCAAGGTCGCGAAGGTGCTGCTGCCCAAGGATTGGGTGCGGCTGAAGCTCAGCGGGGAGAACCTGTCCGACCTCTCGGATTCGACCGGCACGCTGTGGCTCGATGTCGGCGCGCGCCGCTGGGCGTCCTCTCTGCTGCAGGCGACCGGCCTGGACGTCAGCCAAATGCCCGGCCTGGTCGAGGGCTCGGCGCCCGCAGGTCAGCTGCGGCCGGACCTGGCCAAGCGCTGGGGCATGGGGCGGTTGGTGCTGGCCGGCGGTGCCGGCGACAATGCCGCCAGTGCTTGCGGCATCGGTGTGATCGATCCGGGCCAAGGTTTCGTCTCGCTGGGCACCTCCGGCGTGCTCTTTGCTTGCAGCGAGGGCTGCTCACTCAACGTCGAGGGGGCGGTGCATGCCTTCTGTCATGCCTTGCCGAACCGCTGGCATCAGATGGGGGTGGTGCTCTCGGCGGCCGGTAGCCTCGGCTGGCTGGCCGATATCCTGGGGCAGTCGGCTGGCGATCTGGTCGTCTCCTTGGGAGCAAAGCCGGCGGTGCCGGGGGCCTTGCAGTTCCTGACCTATCTCTCCGGCGAGCGCACACCGCACAACGATGCCGATTTTCGCGGCGCCTTCGTCGGCCTGGATGTCGGCCATGATCGCGCGGCCTTGGTGCAAGCCGTCCTGGAGGGCGTGTCCTTTGCCCTGGCCGACTGTCAGGCGGCCTTGGCCGCGACCGGCACCAAGCTGGATCGCATGATCGCCGTCGGCGGCGGCGCCCGGGCCGGCCATTGGCTGCAGGTCCTGGCCAATGTTTTCGGCTGCCCCATCCTCGAGCCCGAGGGCGGCGATCCCTTCGGCGGCCAGACCTTCGAGCGCCCCTGGTTCCAGGGTGCCGACGACCAAGGGCCGATGAGATGACCTTGACGCGCCTCAAGGCCGAGGTCGCTTTCGAGCGCTTCACGCTGCTGGGCGTGCCCTTCTTCACCTTTCACGACCGCGATGTGGCGCCCGAATGCGCCGACCTGGCCGAGACCAACCGCAACTTCCAGACCATGCTCGAGGTCCTGGAGGCGAAGATGGCCGAGACCGGTGTCGGGCCGCTCTGGGGCACGGCCACTCTCTTCTCGCATCGTCGCTACATGTCGGGAGCGGCAACCAATCCCGACCCAGAGATATTCACCTACGCCGCTGCCCAGGTGAAGACCTGCCTGGAGGCGACGCAGCGCTTGGGCGGCGCCAACTATGTGCTCTGGAGCGGGCGCGAGGGCTATGAGACCCTGCTCAACACCGACATGGGTCGCGAGATGGATCAACTCGGTCGCTTCCTCTCCCTGGTGGTGGAGCACAAGCACAAGATCGGCTCCGGCCGGATCCTGATCGAGCCGAAGCCGCGCGAGCCCTTGCAACAGCACTACGACTATGACGTCGCCTCGGTTTACGGCTTCCTCAAGCGCTACGGCCTGGAGCGCGAGATCGCCGTCAACATCGAGCAGAACCACGCGATCCTGGCCGGTCACGCCTTCGAGCACGAGATTGCCTTGGCCCAGAGCCTGGGTGTCTTCGGCTCGCTCGACATTAACCGCGGCGACTATCAGTCCGGCTGGGACACCGATCAGTTCGCCATGAACGTGCCGGAGCTTGTGCGCGCGCTCTATGCCGTTCTGGCCGGCGGTGGCTTCCGGCAGGGCGGGCTCAACTTCGACGCTAGGCTGCGCCGCCAGTCTCTTGATCCGGCCGACCTGCTGCACGCCCATGCCAACTCGATGGACACGATCGCCCGCGATCTCCTGATCGCCGCCATGATGATCGAGGACGGCAAGCTGAAGGGCCTAGTCGAGCAGCGCTACGCCGGCTGGGATGCGGCCGAGGGCCAGGCGATCCTGGCCGGAGAGCGCAGCCTGAAGGTGCTCCACGATGCGGCTTTGGCGGCTGAGGAACCGCAAACCAGGTCGGGCCGCCAGGAGTTCTTCGAGGGTTTGGTGAACCGCTACCTCTAACGCATTCAGACAGTTGGGAAGGATACGAGATGAAAACCTTAAAGGGACCGGCGATTTTCCTGGCTCAGTTCGCTGGCGACGAGGCGCCCTTCCATTCTCTGGACTCGATCTGTGCCTGGGCCGCGGGGCTGGGTTACAAGGGCGTGCAGATGCCCTCTTGGGATGGACGGCTCTTCGATCTGAAGACCGCATCGGAGTCCAAGGACTACTGCGACGAAGTCGCCGGCATCGCCGGCCGGCACGGCATCCAGATCACCGAGCTCTCGACCCATCTGCAGGGCCAACTGGTGGCGGTGCATCCGGCCTATGACGAGGCCTTCGACGGTTTCGCGGTGCCGGAGGTGCGGGGCAATCCCAAGGCCCGTCAAGTCTGGGCGGTGGATCAGGTGTTGCGCGCCGCCAAGGCCTCGCAGCATTTGGGCCTGACACAGCACGTCACCTTCTCCGGTGCCTTGGCCTGGCCTTACGTCTATCCTTGGCCGCAGCGACCGGCCGGCCTGGTGGAGGCGGCCTTCGCCGAGCTGGGTAAGCGCTGGCGACCGATCCTCGATGCCTTCGACGATGTGGGCGTAGATGTCTGCTATGAGATCCATCCGGGTGAGGATCTGCACGACGGTGTCACCTTCGAGATGTTTCTGGACGAGGTCGATCAGCACGAGCGCGCCAACATCCTCTACGATCCCAGCCACTTCGTGCTGCAGGCGCTGGACTATCTGGCCTTCATCGACTTCTACCACGAGCGCATCAAGATGTTTCATGTGAAGGACGCCGAGCTCAATCCGGACGGCCGGGTCGGAGTCTATGGCGGCTATCAGTCCTGGGTGGACCGGGCCGGGCGCTTCCGCAGTCTGGGCGATGGGCAGGTCGATTTCGCTGCGATCTTCTCGAAACTGGCGGCCAATGACTTCCCGGGCTGGGCGGTGCTGGAGTGGGAGTGCTGCCTGAAGCATCCCGAAGATGGCGCGCGCGAGGGTGTGGCCTTCATCGCCGATCACATCATCCGGGTGACCGAGAAGGCCTTCGACGATTTCGCCGACGGCGGCAGCGACGAGGCCACCAACCGCCGCATGCTCGGCATCGACTAGGGGACGGGCCATGAGCATCGAAGGCAGCAGCGCCGGCGGAAGGCGCATACGACTGGGCATGATCGGCGGCGGGCAGGGCGCCTTCATCGGCGCTGTGCATCGCATCGCCGCCCGCCTGGACGACGACTACGAACTGATCGCCGGCGCGCTCTCCAGCGAGCCGGAGCGAGCCAAGGCCTCGGGTCTGGAACTGGGGCTCTCGGCCGAGCGCTCCTACGGTACCTGGCAGGCGCTTTTGGCCGGAGAGGCCGCGCGTCCCGACGGCATGGATGTCGTGGCCATCGTCACCCCGAACCACATGCACTACGGACCGGCCAAGGCGGCGCTCGAGGCCGGCTTTCATGTCATTTGCGACAAGCCCATGACCAGAAGCCTGCCCGAGGCCGAAGACCTGGCAGAGACCGCAAAGCGTAGCGGGCGGCTCTTCTGCCTGACACACAACTACACCGGCTATCCCCTGGTCCGCCAAGCCCGGGCCATGGTGCAGGCGGGAGACCTGGGTCCTATCCGCCTGGTGCAGATGGAGTATCCGCAGGACTGGCTGAGCGAGCGTTTGGAGGCAAGCGGGCAGAAGCAGGCCTCCTGGCGCACCGACCCGGCCCGTTCCGGCGCCGGCGGTTGCGTTGGCGATATCGGCACCCACGCCTACAACCTGGGCGCCTATGTCAGCGGCCTTGAGACCGAGGCTTTGCTGGCCGATCTCACGACCTTCGTCGAGGGTCGCGCGCTGGACGACAATGTTCAGATCCTGCTGCGCTACAAAGGCGGTGCGCGCGGCATGCTCTGGGCCAGCCAGGTAGCGCCCGGCAATGAGAACGCGCTGCGCCTTAGGGTCTATGGCGAGACGGGCGGTCTCTCCTGGAGCCAGGAGAATCCCAACCAACTCTGGCACAACCCCTTAGGCGAGCCGCCACGCCTCATCACCCGTGGCGGTCCCGGCAGCTGCGAGGCGGCCGGCCGCTTGACCCGAATCCCGCCCGGCCACCCGGAGGGCTACCTGGAGAGCTTTGCCAACATCTATGCCGAGATGGCGGCCGCCATGCGGGCGGCCAGAGAGGGCGGTAGCGCCGATTCCACCGTAGACTTCCCGAGCGTCGCGGCCGGCGTGGCCGGCCTGGCCTTCATCTCCGCTGCTGTAGAGTCCTCCTCCAAAGGCGGCGTTTGGATGCAGCTATGAGCAGGCCGTCTTTCGCACGAGCCGCCGCTCAGCCTTCTTGCTCCTTGCCGCCTCGTTGGCTGCCGTCTGGCTTGCGGGTTCCTGATCGAGCACATGCCTGGCGGCTCCATCCTAGACCTCGAATCCGGCTGTGCCGGCTTCGGTCTCCAACTGCACCACCTTCTTGGCTTCCTGCAGGAAGTCGCTGTGCACCTTCAAGACTTCGCCCGGGTTCTGGCAGGCCATGAGCTTCTCGACCAAAGCCGTATCCTGCTCCCAGCGCTTGGTCAGGAAGTCGGCCGATGCGCTGGCAATCTTCGACCAAGATGCAAACCAGACCTTGGCGGCCTTGGCATTCGCCTCGAGGAGGGTATCGAGATTCTGCGGTGTTTGCGCCCAGGCGGCGGAACCGAAAAAGCTGTCCGGACTGACTGTCGGGTGTAGGGTCATATCGCCGTTCCTTTCACTCAAAATGGTTGGTTGGCGACGCCCTGCAGCGCTTGTGCACCAGGAGATATGACATGGGTCAAACGGGACGCGATTTTTAGAGGGTTTGCAGGCGGTCGAATCTGCTTGCATTGTTTAGTGACTTCTGTTTAACTAAACTAAATTGCTAAGCACCGCAGTGCATTAGAAATGCGGATTGGCAGCCGAGTGATCGGCCTCCCTCATTCGGGAAGCCGTGAGGTGATCGCGACGGTGTCGCGGCAGGATAGCAAAGTCCGATAGCGAAGTCTACGGGAGGAGAATTCCATGCTGAGAGACGGGTTGAAAATTACAGCCGGCGCGGCCTTGGTGGCCGGCATCGTCGGCTCCGCGAGCCAGGCGATGGCTCAAGACAAGGAGATCACGCTCTGCTGGGCGGCCTGGGACCCGGCCAATGCCCTAGTGGAGCTGTCCAAGGACTTCACCGCGCAAAGCGGTATCGCCATGAAGTTCGAATTCGTGCCCTGGCCGAACTTTGCCGATCGCATGCTGAACGAGCTGAACTCCGGCGGGAAGCTCTGTGACCTCATCATTGGCGATTCGCAGTGGATCGGCGGCTCGGCCGAGAACGGCCACTACGTCAAGCTGAACGACTTCTTCGACAAGGAAGGCATCTCCATGGATGATTTCCTGCCGGCCACGGTCTACGCCTATTCGACTTGGCCGAAGGGCTCCGAAAACTATTGGGCCCTGCCGGCCATGGGCGACGCGCTGGGCTGGGTCTATCGCAAGGACTGGTTCACCGATCCGGCGATCATGGCCGACTTCAAGAAGCAGGCCGGACGCGATCTGGCTCCGCCGGCGACTTGGGAAGAACTGAAGGAGGTCGGCACCTTCTTCCAGGAGCGCGAGATCGACGGCAAGAAGGTCTATGGCGCCGCGATCTTCACCGAGCGCGGGTCGGAGGGCATCACCATGGGGGTGACCTCGGCGCTCTATCCTTGGGGCTTCGAGTATCAGAACCCCGATCAGCCCTATGAGATGCAGGGTTATGTGAACTCCGACGGGGCCGTGGAAGCGCTCGGCTTCTACAAGGAGATCTACGAGTGCTGTACCCCGCCGGGCTACACCGACGCCTACATGTCGGCCAATCTGGATGCCTTCAAATCCGGCCAGGTTGCGATGATGATGAACTGGTTTGCGTTTTTCCCCGGCCTCTACAAGGATCCGGTGGTCGGCGGCGACAAGATCGGCTTCATGGTGAACCCCATGGCGACGCAGGAGGCCTCGACCCTGGGTGGCCAAGGCATCTCCGTGGTGGCCTACTCCGACAAGCAGGAAGAGGCGCTGGAGTACATCAAGTGGTTCGCCCAGCCGGACGTGCAGAAGAAGTGGTGGTCACTGGGTGGCTACTCATGCCATGTGGCGGTGCTGCTGGATCCCAAGTTCCCCACCACCGCGCCCTTTGCTGCGGACTTCCTGAAAGCCATGTCCGGCGTGAAGGACTTCTGGCAGGAGCCGGCCTATGCCGAGCTGCTGATCGCCATGCAGAAGCGCATGCATGATTACGTGGTGGCCGATCAAGGCACTGCAGCAGAGGCCCTGGACCTTTTGATCGAGGACTGGACCGAGACCTTCGAAGACGAAGGCAAGCTGTAACTTTCCGGTCGACCGCCGCACACTCAGGCCTTGGGCACCCGGTTTTCCTTGAAGGAAGATCGGGATCGCCCGAGACTTGACCGAAACGGGATCGCCGAGAGACCTCTATGACGACGCCTTCCACCCTCGACAAAGTGGCCGAACGGGCTGCGCGGGCAACGCCGGACGGTGTCGCGCGTCGGTTCAGAGGGCTCAGCGATAAGGCAATCGCTTGGCTGTTCGTTGCGCCGACCATCGCGTTGCTGCTGGCGATCAACATCTTCCCGCTGATTTGGACGATCTACCTCTCCTTCACGAACTACAAGGCGAACAGGGCCGCACGGGGCTTCAAATGGATCGGCACGCGCAACTACGAGCGGGTCTTGAGTGACGGCGACATCTGGCACACCCTGCAGGTGACCGCGCACTTCGTGGTCTGGACCATGACGATTCAGATCATCCTGGGCTTCGGCCTAGCTTGGCTCCTGAACCGGAAGTTCAAGGGGCATTCCTTCTGGACCACCTTGATCCTGCTGCCGATGATGCTCTCGCCGGCCGTCGTGGGGAATTTCTGGACCTTCCTCTATCAGCCGCAAATCGGCCTCTTCAACTATGTAATCGGCTTCTTCGCCGGCCTTGATCCCTCCTCCTTCGAGATGCTGGGGCAGGTGAACCTAGCGCCCTGGGCGATCATCATCGTCGATACTTGGATGTGGACGCCCTACATCATGCTGATCTGTCTGGCCGGCCTGCGCTCCATCCCCGACTATATCTACGAGGCGGCCGAGGTCGATCGCGCCTCGGCTTGGCGGCAGTTCTGGTCGATCACCGTGCCCATGGTGCTGCCCTTCCTCATGCTGGCGGTGCTGTTCCGGGCCATCGAGAACTTCAAGATGTTCGACTTGGTGGTGGAGCTCACCTCCGGTGGACCCGGCTCGGTCACCGAACTGGCCTCGATCAACCTGAAGCGCGAGGCCTTCGAGAAGTGGCGAACCGGCTACTCCTCGGCATTCGCCATCATCCTCTTCGTCACCGTCTTCGGCGCCGCCAACATCTACGTGAAGGCGCTCAACCGGGTGAAACAGCGATGAGTGCCACCGCCCACTCCGTGGTCCAGCCCAAGCCCTGGACCAAACGCCTGGCTGCCGGTGCCGTGGTTATCTACGCGCTGATCACCATGGTGCCGATCTTCTGGATCTTCATGACCGGCTTCAAGACCCCGCAGGACTCCATATCCTATCCGCCCAAGGTGGTCTTCAGCCCCTCGATGGAAGGCTATGTGAACCTCTTCACCACGCGCTCGCGCCAGACGCCGGAATACATGGCTTCGCTGCCGCCGCCGGACAGCTGGTACGAGGAACTGGTGCGCAGCCGCAACATGGTGATCGCCGGCCCCTCCAAGTTCGGCGAGCGCTTCACCAACTCGGTCATCATCGGCTTCGGCTCGACCTTCCTTTCGGTCTTTCTGGGCACCCTGGCGGCCTATGCCTTCTCGCGCTTCAAGGTGCCGCTGAAGGACGATCTGCTGTTCTTCATCCTCTCGACCAGGATGATGCCGCCGATCGCAGTCGCCATTCCGATCTTCCTGATGTACCGCACCCTCGGCCTGTCAGACACTCACCTGGGTATGATCATCCTCTATACCGCGGTCAACGTCTCGCTCTCGGTCTGGCTGCTGAAGGGCTTCGTCGACGAGATACCGCGCGAGTACGAAGAGGCAGCGATGATCGACGGCTACAGCCGCTTTCAGGCCTTCTACAAGGTGGTACTGCCGCAGATGACGACCGGCATCGCCGCCACGGCGATCTTCTGCCTGATCTTCGCCTGGAACGAGTATGCCTTCGCCCTGCTCCTGACCAGCGGCACGGCGCAGACCGCACCGCCCTTCATTCCGACCATCATCGGCGAGGGCGGCCTCGACTGGCCGGCGGTGGCGGCCGGGACCACGATTTTCCTGCTGCCGGTTCTGCTCTTCACCATCCTGCTGCGCAAGCAGCTGCTGCGCGGCATCACCTTCGGGGCGGTGCGAAAATGACCGCAAGCGAGCGCAAAGACCAAGAAGAGGCCGAGCCCGGCCTGCTGCGCGCCTTTCTGCAGCTGCGTCGCGGCCCCTGGGAGGCTCTGGCGGTAATCCTGATCGGGCTCGGCGTGATCATGCTGACCCAGCCCTTCTCGCTGTGGCTCTATTCCTGGTCGCTGACCTTCATCCTGATCGGCACGGTGATGTTCGTCATCGTCAGCCACTTTCGGGAGTAGGCGCAGATGGCCGAGATCCGGATCGAGAACCTGCGCAAGACCTTCGGCGATTTCGTCGCCGTCCAGGAGTCGAGCTTCACCATCGGCGACGGCGAGTTCTTCGTCATGCTGGGCCCCTCGGGTTGCGGCAAGACCACCACTTTGCGCATGATCGCCGGGCTAGAGCTGCCGAGCAGCGGGCGCATCCTGCTGGACGAGGAGGACGTCACCTTCAACCGCGCCGCCGCGCGCGACATCGCCTTCGTCTTTCAGCTCTTCGCGCTCTATCCGCACATGAACGTGCGCCAGAACATTGGCTTTCCCTTGAAGTGCGAATCTATTCCGCGGCGCGAGATCCGCCGGCGCGTGGAGGAGGCCGCGCGTTTGCTCCGCATCGACCACCTCTTGAAGAAGCCGGTCTCGGGTCTGGCCGGTGGCGACCGGCAGCGGGTTGCCCTTGGCCGCGCCATCGTTCGCCGCCCCAAGGCCTTCCTGATGGACGAGCCCTTGGGTGCGCTCGATACCGAGTTTCGCGAGCTGATGTGCCAGGAACTACGCCAGTTGCACGACTCGATCGAGGCCACCACGGTCTATGTGACCCACGATCAGTTGGAGGCCATGTCGATGGCCGACAAGATCGTAGTGATGAACCATGGAGTGGTCGAGCAGTTCGGTCCGCCGCAGGGGATCTACGACTATCCGGCCACCACCTTCGTCGCTGACTTCATCGGTTCGCCCTCGATGAACCTGCTGCCCTTCGAGGGCGCAGTGGGTTCAGACGGCAAGTCCGTCACAATGAACGGCAGTGCGATCGCCCTGCCGCAGCTGCAGGAAAGCGCGCCCTCGAAGGCGCTCACTCTGGGCGTGCGGCCCGAGCACATCCTGCTGGGCGAAGAGGGCAGCCTGCGCGGCAAGGTTTTTGGCTCCGAGTATCTGGGCACCACGCAGATCGTCACTCTGGAGACCGACTACGGTTCGGTGAAGGCGCGGGTCTCTTCGACGATCGAGGCCCGGCCTGGCCAGACCTTAGGGCTCAGCTTCCTGACCGAGCGGCTCTCGCTTTTCGACAGCGACAGCGGGCGGGCGATCAAGACCCAGGCCTATCGGGAGGCCGCACATGTCTGAAGTCCGGCTCGAAGGCGTCACCAAGCGCTATGTCGCCAATCAAGCGCCAGCGGTCGACGACATCGATCTGACCCTGCCGGACGGCGGCTTCGTGGTGTTGCTGGGTCCGACCGGTGCCGGCAAGACCACCACCTTGCGCCTGGTCGCCGGCCTGGAGCGGGCAGACGCCGGGCAGGTCTTTATCGGCGGGCGCGATGTCACCTGCGACGCCCCTTTCACCCGCGACGTCACCTTCGTCTTTCAGCAGTACTCGCTCTATCCCCATCTCACCGTCTTCGACAACCTGGCCTTTCCCCTGCGCTCACCGGCCAGACGCCAGCCCAAGGCGGCGATCGAGAAGCGGGTGCAGGAGGTGGCGGAGATGCTACGCATTCCGCACAAGCTGAAGAACAAGGCGACCCAACTCTCCGGCGGCGAGATGCAGCGCGTCGCCATCGGCCGCGCCTTGGTGCGCGAGCCCTCTGTCTATCTGATGGACGAACCGCTCTCCAGCTTGGATGCCAAGCTCAGGGCCGAACTGCGGCTGGAGCTGAAACGCATTCAGCAAGAACTGGGTGCTACCATCTTCTATGTCACCCACGACCAGATCGAAGCCATGACCATGGCCAGCCAGATCGGCGTCCTGGCCGAGGGCCGGTTGGTCCAGTTCGGCACGCCGCGCGAAATCTACGAGGACCCCGATAGCATCTATGTGGCCGAGCGCCTGGGGACGCCGCGCATCAACCTGCTGCCGGCGTACTTGCTGCCGGGCGATGCCATCCTGCCGGGAACGGCCCGGATCGGAGCCCGAACGGAGCACATCAAGATTGCCCAAGACGGCAGCGGTGCCGAAGGACGGGTGGTCCGCATCGAGCACTTGGGCGACCAGAGCCACGTCCATCTGGAAGTCGCCGGGCATGCCTTTACGACCCTGGTCGATGCGCACACCCCCATTCATGCCGGTGCGGTCGTGCGCCTCTCGCTGCAGGCGCCGCTCTGTTTCGACGAGGCCGGGCAGCGCTTGAGAGCGGGAGCATAGGATTGGACTACGATGGATAGCGAACTGACGAAAGCCTTGATTCGAACGGTCGCCGAACGCCTGGCAGCGGCCGAGACGGAGCTGACCGATCTGGATCAGGCGATCGGCGACGGCGACCACGGCATCAACATGAAGCGCGGTGCCACCGCGGTCTTAGAGGATCTTGATGGCTTGACCGCCAAGTCCGCAGGCGAGGCGATCAAGGCGACCGGCATGCAGCTGGTGATGAAGGTCGGCGGTGCTTCCGGCCCGCTCTACGGCACCCTCTTGATGACCTTGGGCAAGTCTTGGCCGGAGATTTTGGATCGTGCCGGCCTGACCGCGGCTCTAGAGGTGGCCTTGGCCGCGGTCAAGGCGCGGGGCAAGTCGAACCTCGGACAGAAGACCATGCTGGACGTCCTGAGCCCGACGATCGGGGCGGTCGCTGGCGGTAAGTCTTTCGGCGAAATTCGGGCTGTGGCCGAAGCGGCGGCCAAAGCGACGGTGCCGATGCAGGCCGTGCGCGGGCGCGCCTCCTTCCTGGGCGAGCGCTCGGTCGGACACATGGATCCCGGTGCCCGCTCCAGCCAGCTGGCGATCTGGGCGCTCTGTGACCTTTTGGAGAAGCGGGAATGAGCGACAAGGTCGGAATCGTCATCGTTTCCCACTCACCCGAAGTGGCGCGCGGCACCGCCGATATGGTGCGCCAGATGGTCGGCACGGCAGTGCCGCTCGCGCATTGCGGCGGTAATCCCGACGGCGGCCTCGGTACCGATGTCGCCAAGATCATGACGGCGATCGAGGAGGCCTGGTCGGAGACCGGCGTGGCGCTTTTCGTCGATCTGGGTGGCGCCGAGACCAACAGCGAAATGGCGATCGAAATGCTGTCGGAAGAGCGCCAGGCGCGGGCCGTGATCTGCAATGCGCCGCTGGTCGAGGGCGCCATCATGGGTGCCACCGAGGCTTGGGGCGGCGCCAGTCTGGATGAGGTCCGCGCGACCGCGGAGGAATTGAGCCCGGCCTAGATCGAGTCGGTTGGGTATTGTCTGGAGGGTTGTTTGCCATGGGAAGCCAACAGCAAGAAGGGCCGCTGAGCGTCTCGGTGGTCATGACCCATGAGGTAGGACTGCATGCCCGCCCCTCCGTCAAGCTGACGCAAGTGGCCAAGAGCTTTAGTGCCAGGATCGAGCTGGGCCTGACGGCCGAGGGACCCTGGATCGATGCCAAGTCGATCGTCAAGGTGATGCGCACCAAGGTGCCGAAGGACACGACCCTCTACTTCCGCGCCGAGGGTACCGATGCCGAGCCCGCCTTGGCGGCGGTCGTGACGCTGGTCGAAGGGGATTTTCAAGCCGACGTCGGCGGCGAGGCAGCGTGATCGAAGCTCAGCCCGAAGAGCGCAGGTTCACAGGCGAGGCGGCCTCTCCCGGTCTTCTGGCCGGCCGGATTGCAGTGCTGCGGAGCAGTGCTGTGCAAGCCCAACAGACGGGATCACCAGACGAGAAGGCCGTTGCCCTGAGGTCAGCCATCGACAGTGCGATCGAGGCGGTCTCTTTGCTGATCGAAGAGACCGTGGGCGATGCCGCCGAGATCTTGGCCTTTCAGGTCGCCATGCTGGAGGATCCGGCACTTGCCGAAGAGGCCTTTGCGGCGATTGCCGAGGGCGAAGCGGCGGACCTTGCCTGGCAGGCGGCAATGGCTGAACAGATTGCCGTCTTCGCCGCAGCCGACGATAGCTACTTCCAGGCCCGCAGCAGCGATCTAAAGGATATGCGCGACCGGGTGCTGCTGCTGCTGCAGGGCGTCGAGGCGGGCGGCGCTGCTTTGCCAAGCGGTGCAGTGCTTTTGGCGGACGACATCGGGCCCTCAGCCTTCCTGGCGCAGGACTGGAGCGGGCGCGGAATCGCACTGCGTGCCGGCGGTGCCAGCAGCCATGTCGCCATGTTGGCGCGGGCCCGCGGCGTCCCGATGGTCTTGGGGCTGGGCGCACTCGATGCTGCCGAGGGTACAACGGCCTTGCTGGATGCAGAGGCAGGGATCGTGACCCTCGATCCCTCGCCGGACGAGAACAGGGCCTTTCAAGTCCGCTGCCGCGCCTTGGCAGAGGAATCGGCGGTCCTGTCTCAGAGGCTGAGGAAGCCGGCGCAGACTGCCGACGGTGAGCCAGTGGCGGTTCTCCTGAATGTCGCTCTGCCGGAGGAACTGGAGGCACTCGATCCTGAAATCTGCGACGGCATCGGCTTGGTGCGCAGCGAGTTCCTCTTCTATGGCCGCGACGGCCTTCCCGATGAGGAGGAGCAGTTCGCCGCCTACGCAAAGATCGTCACCTGGGCGGCCGGGCGGCCGGTCATCTTCCGAACCCTGGATGCCGGCGGCGACAAGCCGATCCCTGGCCTGACCAGGGAGGGCGAGGGCAATCCTTTCCTGGGCAAGCGGGGCATTCGCCTCTGCCTGGAACGCCCCGAGGTCTTCTCCCTACAGCTTCGGGCCCTGCTTCGGGCTTCGAGCCTTGGGCCGATCAAGATCATGCTGCCGATGGTGGCGCTGCCCGACGAGGTCGAGCTGACGCGATCGCTGCTGCAAGTCGCCAAGCGCGCCTTGGGCGAGGCGGCGCCCGAGTTGCTTCCGCCCTTGGGCATCATGATCGAAGTACCGGCTGCCGCGCTCACCTTGGAGCGTTTTACCATCGACTTTGCCTCGATCGGCAGCAACGATCTCATCCAGTACACCATGGCGGCGGCACGCGACGGCAGCGGTTTGGCCCATCTTCAGCGGGTCCAGGAGCCCGCAGTGCTTGCCTTGATCGCCGAGAGCATCGCGGCGGCCAAGCGCCAGGGCATCGAGATCTCGCTCTGTGGCGATGCCGGCGGCAAACCTGAGGCCATCCCGCATCTGTTGGGCGTCGGTCTGCGCCGACTCTCGATGGCACCGCCGGCCGTCGCACGGGCAAAAGCGGCGATCGCCGCCTGGTCCGAGGAGGAGGGGTATGGACGATAGCGCCCGGCGCCGCGAAGCGCCGCTCAGACAGGCGGTTGCGGATTACAAAACGATCTTGCGCGCGATCATCGATCGGCGACCCTCCGGCTTGCGCGGCCGCCTGGCGGAAGCCATGGGCAAGAACCGCAGCTTCATCTCGCAGATCACCAACCCGGCCTACGACACGCCGATTCCCGCGCGCCACCTGGAAACCATCTTCCGCATTGGTCATGTCTCGGCCGAAGAGCGTCAGGTCTTCCTGAAGGCCTACGCGCGCGCGCATCCGGACCGGCTGCAGGGGGCCGAGCGCAGCCGCGAGCTGCGCCGTGTGCCGGTCGAACTGCCCGATCTGGGCGACGAGGCCCGCAACCGCAAGCTCGACAAGCAGGTGCAGGAACTGGCGGCTCTGCTGGGCGGATTGCTGAGTGAGCGCGACTAGATCAGCCTTGGCGGCTAAAGGTGCAGGAGAGGAGAGGACATGAAGAAAATCATCAATGCAGTCGACGACGTTCTGAGCGAAAGCCTGCAGGGCTTCGTTGCCGCCCACGGCGATCTGGTCGTGCTGGGCAGCGAGGGTAAGTTCGTCCGTCGCCGCGACCGGAAAGCGGGGAAGGTCGCACTGCTCTCCGGCGGCGGATCGGGGCATGAACCGCTACATGCCGGCTTCGTCGGTCACGGCATGCTGGATGCCGCCTGTCCCGGCCAAGTCTTTACCTCGCCGACGCCAGATCAGATGATGGCGTCGGCCGAGGCCTTGGCGTCGGAGGCCGGATTGCTCTTCATCGTCAAAAACTACGAAGGCGACGTCATGAACTTCGAGATGGCTGCCGAGATGGCTGCCGATCTCGTCCCCGGCGGCATCGCCACGGTTCTGACCGACGACGACGTCGCGGTCGAGATCTCGACCTTCTCCACCGGTCGGCGCGGCGTCGCCGGCACCCTGGTGGTGGAGAAGATTCTGGGTTCCGCGGCCGAGGCGGGTGCCGATCTGGCATCCCTGGCGACGCTGGGTGCCCGCGTCAATACTGCCACCCGCTCGATGGGCGTGGCGCTGACCAGCTGTACCGTGCCAGCGGCCGGCAAGCCCACCTTCCAGCTGGATGAGGACGAGATGGAACTGGGCGTCGGTATCCACGGTGAGCCTGGACGCCGTCGCGACAAGCTGATGTCCGCCGATGCCATGGCCGAAGAGATGATCTCGGCCATGTTGTCTGACTTCCAAGGGCAGCCGGACGAGGTGCTGCTCTTCGTGAACGGCTTCGGCGCGACGCCGCTGATGGAACTCTATCTGCTCTACAAGGCGGCGCTCGATCGTCTCACAGGTGCCGCCGTCAAGGTGGCCCGCAGCCTGGTCGGCAACTATGTCACCTCCCTCGACATGGCCGGAGCCTCGCTGACGCTAACGTGTCTTGAAGAGGGTTTCGCTGGGCATTGGGATAGTCCGGTGCACACCGCCGCCCTGCGTTGGGGGATGTGACCGAAACTTCGCTGGCTAGAGCACGCGATGACGCCAGATCGAAACGATCTGGCTTCTGAATCGCACTCTGCTCTAGTCGAGCGGCGTTTCCTGATAGAGGCGTTCCAGCCATCCGCCCTCGACCTTTTGCCAGATCATGGTAACGGCGGCTCTGCTGGGCAGCGCCACGCCCTTGAAGCTGCCCTCCATTTCGGCGGTGAAGCGCAGTACGGCGACATCCTTGCCGATCGCTTCGACATGCAGGTCCGATATCGGTTTTTGGGTGAAGACCAGATCGGCCGCGTGCTCTAGCTGAAAATCTATCGGCTTGGCGCCGTCGTAATAGGAGGTAATGGCGACATGTTCGGGCGTCGTCAGCGCCTTGATGGCCGAGGAATCCTGCAGCTCGAAGGCTTCGGCGATGGCCTGGTAGGCCTTCTTGATCTCCACCCTCAGTACCTCGTCATCGGCTTGGGCGGGGGCGACGAGAGCGACCCAGAAGAGGGTCAGAAAAAGCAGGGCGAGGCGCAATGATCCACTCCTTGACGGCAGCTGATTTGAATCTTGGCCTTGCACAATAGGGTAGCGAGCCCCCACGTGGCAAGTCGTTCGAAAGAAAGCGACTTGAGGGTTTGCAGGCATCGGCGCCTCTGGTGTCATCTGCGGCCACTCCAGCCGAGTGAGGGGAACGCGACGGCGCTGTTGCAACAAAGGGGCCGTGACGGTCTGATGCGGGCAAATTTGAGCATCGCCGTTGCAGCAGCAGTTTTCCTCGCCGCCTTCGGCCTATCCGAGGTTTGAGGACAGGGCACGGCGGCCGAAGTTTGCAGCCAGGGCACGCCCGTCGAGTGCCGTCTGGCCTTGCTGGCCGCCGGCAAGGCGATTGCACTTGAGATGTCGGCAGAAGAGCCGCGCGCCCTGAGCCTTCAGGAGCTCGCCGACGGCCAGGCCTCTGCCAGCGCTTTCCAGGCCTCTGCCAGCGCTTTCAAAGCCGCCATCGTGACGACCGAGGAGATCGTGACCCAGGAGGTGCGCGACCTGGCCGTGGATTTGGCAGCGGCGGGCGACGAGGCGCAGGCCTTGAGCGTCCTGGCCCGTGTCACCGATAAGCGCGCCGCGGAGATGCTGCTGCCGACACTGGTTGCCGAGTTCGCCCGCGGCGGTCGTCTGGCGGAAGCGCGGCGGACCGTGCCGCATCGTCGAGCCGGGGGCTCAAGACCATGCCAGGGTGCTGATTGCCTTGCAGCAGGCGGCCCGCGGCGACCGGGCGGGCGCGCGCGTCGCTGCGGAGTCCATCCATATCCCGGTGGATCGCTCTGCGGCCTTCGCCGCCATCGCCAAGGCCTATGCCGAAGCCGGGGACTTCGGGTCGGCTCTTGCGCTTGCCCTCAGCGAGGTGTCCGAGGACGAACGGATCGATGTTCTGCATTTCATCGTCTTGGTCGAGGCCCTGGCGGGAGAGTACGACAAGGCCCTGAAGACGGCCGAGCAGATCTAGGATCAGCATTGGCGCGAAGGTGCATTGACCCCCTTGGCGAAACGCGAGGCCGAGGTCGGCGATGTTGCCGCCGCCGAGGATACGCTTGGCCGCTTGCAGCCCGGCAAGCAGCGCGACCGTGTGCTGGAACTGGTGGCCTTGCGCTTGGCTGCGCGACAGGATTTCGAGACGGTCATCGACATGGCGCGTGCGATCCAGGCTGACGAACGGCGGGTCGACGCGCTGCGTGAGCTGGCTCTTGCACTGGCTGGCCAGGGCGAGACGGCGGCAGCACGCGATCTCATTCTCGAGGCCGTGGCTGTGACCGAAGCGATGGAAAGCCGGCGCTTGCGGGAGTTCCTCTCGGTTGCCTTGGTGTTCTCCATGGCCAATGCCGGTTTGGCCGAGTTGGCGGTCGAGATGGCCTCTGGACTGCAAGCCGGCGTCACTCGCGACGGTGTCCTGGTGCAAGCAGTCGAGGGCTTCCTCAAGCGCGGCGAGACGGAGCCCGCCTTGGCGCCTGCGCGGGCCGTAGAGTTCGATCAGGAGCGCGCGCTGGCCCTCTGGCGATTGCACGCAAACTGCAGAACGAGGACAGCGAGGCAGCCGAAGCCCTCTTCGAGGAGGTCGAGGAGATGGGCGACGCCGCGGCTGATGAGTACGCCACCTCGCGCATCAAAAGCAGCCTCGCCGAAGCGCTGGGTGAGGCCGGTTTGCAGGAAGAGGCCATGCGGGTGGCACGCGGCATCAAGAATTCGCCCCTGCGCGGTCGGACCCGTGCCTTTCTCGCCTCCCTCATCGCCGAGGACGGCGATCTGCCCGGCGCCGTCTTCCAGGCCCGCAGCATCGTCGATCCGGCAAGTCGTGCGCGCGCGCTCCTGACCATTGCCCTGGAGCAGCCACGAGTCGGCAATTGGCACGGCTTCTTCCAGGTCCTGGACGCCATGCCGGAGAAGGCAACCCGCGTCAGGGCCCTGACGGTCAATGCCTGGAACGTCGGTACGCGGGGCTAGAGCAGATGCACCAATCACTGAATCGATTGTGATGTGACGGGAATGATGCAAGTCTGATTGAAGGTCTCTAGACAAGGAGGTCTTGGATGGGACGAGCATTGAGTGGCGATCTGCGGGTTCGTGTTTTGAAGGCATCGTAGGCGGGCCTGTCGGCGCGTGGTGTGGCGGCGCGGTTCGGTGTGGCGCCATCGACCGCGATCTGCTGGATAAAAGCGGGCGAAAGCCGGTGAGGTAGAGCCGCGACCGACCGGTCGGCGACGCGGGGCGAGCCTTGATGGGCATGAAGGCTTCATCGTGGGCCTGATTGGGGCTGACCCTGATTGAGACTGACAAGGACATCACGCTCAATGAGATGGTGGCGCGCCTCGCGGACGAGCGCGACGTCCAGATTGGCCGGCGCGCGCTGAACAACTGGCTGCGCGGGTGCGGCTTCACGTACAAACAAAGACCGCGCACGCATTGGAGCAGGAGCGGCCGGAGGTCTTGAGAAAGCGCCAGGCCTGGTTTGACAGCCAACTCGACTTCGATCCGGCCAGGCCGGTCTGCATCGACGAGACGGGCCTGTCGACGAAGATGGCGCGGCTGCGTGGGCGTTCCAGGCGGGGCGAGCGTTGCCGCGGGGCACCCCCCACGGGCATTGGAAGACAACCACCTTGACCGGCGCGCTTCGGCTGACCGGAATGACCGCGCCGATGGTGCTCGACGGCGCCATGAATGGCGTCGCTTTTCTTGCCTATATCGAGCAGGCACTGGCGCCGACCCTTAATCCCGGAGATGTCGTGATCATGGATGACTTGCCGGCGCACAAGGCCGCCGGCGTCCGACAGGCCATCGAGGCCACAGGCGCCACCCTCACATATCTGCCGCCCTACAGTCCCGACTTCGACCCAATCGAGATGGCATTCGCCAAGCTCAAATCACTGATCCGCGCAAAGGCCGAAAGAGCCGTCAGCACCCTCTGGAATACCGTGGGCGATATCATCGGTCTGTTCGAGCCGCACGAGTGCGCAAACGATTTCGCACCAGCAGGCTATGACACTTCATAAAATGAATGTGCTCTAGTGTGTCGCTCGCTCAATCTGAATCGGCAGCGGCCCGCACCCCCGGCCAGTATGCTCGGACGAAGCGCTAGAATGCGGTGCCTAGCAAGCCTTGATGTACGACGACATTCTTTCTATTGAGCCTTTTTCCTGGCTACTTTTTGAATCCAGCTTGAAGTTGGTTGCTTCCGGCTGGTTCGAAATGTCGATCGGGCTGCTGCTCGCCGCGTCGATCTGGTTGCTTCCGACAATTGCAATCGATGCGACCCTTTTGGGCCTCGTGGCTGTTGGCAGAAAGCTCTTTCCCTCACTGTTTCGCAGCCCTCTATCCAAAAGCGGTGGCAATTTCATCATCGCGCCGAGCGATCAGGTGACCGGTTATCGCTCAACCCATCCAATCACTACCAAGCACTTGACCTAGCGTACTTATTTACGCAGCGCTTGGACCCGGTGCACTGCGATACAATTATTAGCTGCAACACCGCGAGCCGAGCTCACAGGGAGAGATCGGTCAGCTCGAGGCGGCCGCATCGACATCGATGGTCGAATCCTAACAAGATCTGGTCGAGGGTCGTTTGCAAGCTGCTCGGGTGCTTTGGACGCATCGTCGACCGTTGTCACGAGGAGAGTGCCGTGTCAAAACTAAACATCATCGTGATCCTGGTCGATGACATGGGCTTTGCCGATCTCGGCTGTCTGGGCTCGGAGATTCGCATGCCGCATATCGATAGTCTCGTAGCCAAGGGCGTCTTGATGTTGGCCATATACAACTGCGCGCGCTGCTGTCCGACCAGAGCCTCGCTGCTGACCGGGCTCTATCCCCATAAGGCCGGCGTTGGGCACATGGGCGGCCCCTGGGCACGCCCGCCTATCAAGGCTTTCTCAGAAACGACAACGTGACGATCGCCGAGGCCTTGCGCCGGGCCAGCTATCTCACCTGCATGTCCGGCAAGTGGCATGACGCCGGGGACTTCATGGCCCGAGAGGTCGATAGCTGGCGGGTTGGCGACCTCGAGCATCCGACGCCACGCCAACGCGGCTTCGACCGCTTCTATGGCATCATCGACGGCGTCACCCACTTCTTCTCGCCGCACTACATCATGGAGGACGACGCGCGCGCGGAGGTGTCGCCGACGGACTTCTACCTTACCGATGCCATCACCGATCAGGCCTTGACGATGATCGACGAGAGTCTCGCCGCTGACCAACCCTTCTTCCTCTACCTGGCGCATGCAGCGCCGCATTGGCCGCTGCACGCTCATGAGGAGGACATTGCGCGCTACGACGGCGTCTATGATCGCGGCTGGGACGCCGTCCGTACCGCCCGGCACGAGGCGATGCAAAGCAAGGGCGTATTGCTCCACAAGTGGGACATCTCGGCCCGAGACAAGAGCGCGCCGGCCTGGGGCGGGGTCAAACAAGGGGACTGGGAAGCGGCCCGCATGGCCGTTTATGCGGCGATGATCCACTGCATGGATCGCAACATCGGCCGCGTGCTGACGCACCTGACGACGAAAGGGGTGCACGACGACACCCTGATCCTTTTCCTTTCGGACAACGGCGGCTGGGCCAGATTCATGCCCGGTGTCCATAACGACGGCTGCCAGATAGAGCTGGGCAATCGACCGCAACTCCGCCCCGGCGGACCGCTCACCTACATGAGCTACGACCTCCCTTGGACCAACGTCTCGAATGCGCCCTTCCAGCTGTTCAAGCACTGGGTTCACGGGAGCGGGATCTCTACGCCCCTGCTGGTCCAGTGGCCCGCGCGTTTCTCCGGAGGCGCCAAGCTGCACGATCCCTGGCATGTGGTCGACATCATGCCGACGATCCTGGAGGCGGCCGGCGCTAGCTATCCCTACGAGTTCGGCGGTCACGCCATCCAAGCGCTCGACGGTGAGAGTTTTCTGGGTGCGCTGGGTGGTCAGCCGCGCCGGCGCGAGCAGCCAATCTTTTGGGAGCACGAAGGCAATTGCGCCGTCCGGGTCGGAGATTTCAAGCTGGTGCGCGAATTCGGCGCCGACTGGGAGCTCTACGACATGGAGGCCGACCGCACCGAACTCCACAATCTGGTAGGCCGCAATGCGCCTCTGGAAGCCGATCTGAAACGACGTTACGCGGACTGGACGCAGCGCTGCGGCGTGCTCGACTGGAAGGAAGCCTTTCCGAGGTTGCGGTCGGCTTGGGGAATCGATGATCCCTCGGGGTAGCTCGGTTTCCTGCGGTTTCGGCACTTGGGTAGGAATGTCTGAAATTCTGCGCCAGGGGCTCCCCCTCGTTGGCGGAGAAGCGGCGGTTTTCTCGGTTCATCTTTGTGGGATGGGAGGAGGCGATGACGCCCGCTGCACGACCGACGCCCGCCCGCTTCGGGTATTGTCCCTGCAATCTTGACTGGGGAGCGTCAGGATTTTGCGGGAGTTTGGGGCATTTTTTCTTCTTTGAAAGTAGTTTTTGACGAAGTAAATGAGTCCAACCAAGGTCCCGAGCACTCCGACACCAAAGAAAGTAGAGGAAAAGCCCTCACTCTCATATAAGAGCGCGTCGCTCATAATCTCTCCCGAATCCGGATTGTATCGGCCAGGCACGCGATCGCCAACGTGATGGAGGGGGGCGATGTCCAGAAGTTTCCTGCGAACCGTAAGGTCTGTCCGTCCTCGGTTACGACTTCGAACACCGGTCGGTAGGTCACATCTCCCTTGTCGCGCCTCTCGTTGACGTCTGTCACGAGAAGGTTTGCTTCAATTGAGTTATCCAAGAACTCACGATTAACGTAGAAATCTTTTGCTCCTAGGTCATGTTGACAAATGGCGGAACCATAAGCGCGCTGCGAGGATCTCGATGAAGCCGAGGTAGCTTGTGGCGGTCTTGTCGTATCGGGTGGCGCCGCGGCGGGCGTTTTTGAGCGTGTCGATGTAGCGCTCTACCAGATTACGCAGCGCAGAGGAAACCGTCGATTGGCTCGGGAGCGTTTCGGGTTTTTCGAGCGGGGAGCGCCGCTGTGCCACCTTGCGCCGCGACGTCGGCGCGGATGGCGTCGAAATCGTAGCCCTTGCCCTTGTCCGCGATCGGGACCTTCGGCTGAGGCAGGTCGTCGTCCATCACGGCGTCGTAGCCGCGCCAGTCGGAGGTCTGGCCGGGCGTCACGTCGGCCTTCATGGGCAGACCGCGCCCCTTGACGAGGAGGTGGATCCTGGTCGTGAAGCCACCTTTTCAGCGGCCAGGATCCTGCGCCGAAGTCCCCCTTTTGCGTCTGCGGCGCAGGGGTGCGCCCGGACGACGGTCGAATCGATCGTCTGCACGCTGTCAGGCACGGCATCGCTGTCGTTGAGAACCTCAAGGATCGTCTGCCACAGCCCCGCCAGCGCCCAGCGCCTGAACTGGCGGTATACCGAGCCCCACTTGCCGAACGCCTCGGGCAGATCGCGCCACGGCGCGCCGGTGCGGGCGATCCAGGACACGCCGTCCAGCACGCGGCGATGGTCCACCGGCTTGCACCCGTTGGGCTGGCGGATCGCCACGATGAACGGCTCGAAGAAAGCCCATTCCGCATCCGACATCAGGTTTTGCGCCAAGACTGCCTCTGCTGAAAAAGCTGTCTTGAATCACGTCAAAGCTGAGCCGTGAATCCTTTCTGTCAACGCAGCCTAGATACATAAAGAAAGGCTCAGTTTACAAATCGTATGCATGACCTGTCGATGACAACGGCGAGGCGTGTGCGTGGGGATGCGTTTTCGAGACAACCGCGTTGAAACCATCGCAGATCGTTGGCGAGATATCGTGTTGCGATCCCCCGAAAGCGTCGCAGGAAGTCCTTCAAGTGGCTGTGTGGGTTGTTCACCGTCTGAATATGAAAGGCATCGCGCACGCGTTCTCCCCTGGACAGGTCAAGCGCTTCGTGGCGAACGCCCAGAGCGGCAGCGCAGGGCGGATAGGCGCGGTGACCATCGCTCACCAGCACGATATGCTCATCTACGACCGGCTCAATGACCGTGCGCAGGGTATCGGCATTGACCGCCGGAAGCACTGCGCTGACGGTCATACCACTGCGGTCAGCGGCAGCCAGCACCGGCCCCTGCTCATCTGACAGGCCGCGCTTTCCGGCCTTGCCACCGCGGCGACGCGCCTTGCGTTTCAGGTGCCGCTCGCCTTTGCGGCTCTCCAGAACATAGGGTTCGTCGGCCTCGACAATGCCCGTGAGCTTGTGAGCGTCCCCGGTTTCTGCGGCGAGAAACCGGTGCCGCCAGCGGAATGCGGTATTGACGGCAAACCTGCATCGCTCGACCGACGCGCGAAGCGTCAACCCATCCGCAAGACAGGGTCCAAAGGCAAGCCACTTGTCTTTGCGATGAAGACCCGCCAAGGCTGTGCCCGTCGCAGCATCAACCCGCATTGCCCAGGTGGGATTGAGGTTGCGCCACCCACGGGGCTGCTTCATGGTTACATATCATGGTGTTGTGTCGATTGAAGCGAGGTTTTCATGGTGCATCCGATGGGTGAATCCAAGAACGGGCTGCTTCGCGTGGATTTCGACCGCCGCGTGAAGCTGGAGTTCCCTGGATCGAAGGTAACGTCGGACGGCGGCTTGCTCGCGTATCGGGAACTGGACGACGCGCTTGGCCTGACAGAGATGGCGGCCGGGGCGCTGCGAGACGGTCGTCGCGGCAAGAACGGCTGGCACGCTGTCGTCGGGATGCTTCGGCAAGCGGTGTTCGGGCGTTTGGCCGGGTACGAGGATGTCAACGACGCCGAGCGGCTTTCTCGCGATCCAGCGATGCGTTGGATTGTCGGCGGCAAGGCGACGGATCGGGGTGCGGCCTCATCGAGCCAGATGGGCCGTTTCGAGACGCAATGGCTGACGGGTGACGTCAATCTCACCGCACTCAGCGCTCTGTCCGGGCTGTGGATCGACCGCGTTCATCGTCGCAAACCGCCGAAGCTGATCATCCTGGACATGGACAGTTCGGTCAGCCCCACCCACGGCGAACAGGAAGGCACGGCCTACAACGGCCACTTCGGCTGCACCTGCTATCACCCGCTTTTTGTCTTCAACCAGCTCGTCGATCTGGAGCGCTGCGCCTTGCGACCCGGCAACGTGCACAGCGCCGATGGCTGGCGCGCGGTGCTGGACCCGGTCGTGGCGCGTTATCGCGAGCGCAAGCTGCGGCGATACTTTCGGGGCGATGCCGCCTTCGCCTCACCGGACATCTACGAGTATCTGGAGGCCGAGGGCTTCGGCTACGCCATCCGGCTTCCCGCCAACAGCGTGCTCCAGGGATACGTCGCCCATCTGCTACGGCGCCCAAAGGGACGGCCCCCGATGGAAGTCCGTCGCTACTTCGCCAGCTTCAGCTATCGGGCTGGAAGCTGGACCCAGGCACGGCGCGTGGTGGCGAAAGTGGAATGGCATCCGGGCGAGTTGTATCCCCGCGTCGGGTTCGTCGTCACCAATCTGTCCCGGCCCGCCGAGCGGATCGTCGCCTTCTACAACCAGCGTGGCACGGCGGAACAACACATCAGGGAGGGCAAGAACGCGATCCGTTGGACGCGACTATCCTGCCGACGCTTCAAGGCCAACGCGGCTCGGCTTCAGCTTCATGCACTGGCCTACAACCTGGGCAACTTCATGCGCACGCTAGCTTTGCCAGACCCAGTGAGCAATTGGTCGCTGACGACGCTGCGCGAGAAGCTGGTGAAAATTGGGGCAAAAGTCGCGCGTCACGGACGCTACGTCACCTTCCAATTGGCCGAGGTCGCGCTCCCGCGCGACCTGTTCGCCGATATCCTGGATCGGATCGACCGCTTGCGACCACGGCCGACACCAGCGTGAGCCAACGCTATGCCAATCAAAACGACTTCACGACGGGAGACCTGTGCCCGGAACGCTACGAAATTGGCACTGGCCCGTGGGTTTCCGATCAGCGGCCCGTTGTCCTGGCCGTTCTGGGCCGTTTCCCAATCCCCGACGCCTCACAGATTGCATCCCAGCAGCGACCAAGGCAATATGAACGTCGTGATCGGGCGCTACGTGGGCGATCCCGGATCAAATCCGAAGCCCGCTTCATTTCGTTTGAGCCCTTGCTCGGGGCTATTGGGGATCAAATGTCTTCTTGCACCCCTTGCACCGACATCGCCGCAGGCCCCGCGCCTTGCCACGCGATATCGCTCCCGGTGTGCCGCAATGCGGGCACCGGCGATCTTCACCCACGCTCGCTTCAAGAGCCGCCAGTGAAGCTGACGCTTGCGGACCCCCTGCGAACACAGCTTCGGCTTCCTGCCGCTGCGCCGCGCTGAGTTGCTCTATCCCTGAGAGCCATTCCTGAAACTGCTTATGGTCCATCACCAATTTATCCCTCTGATCTAGAAAGAAACATACCATGAACACATGCGATCTGTAAACGGAACCTAAAGAAATGACCCAAAAGGATACCGAAAATCGCATACATCGCCCAGGCCATGGATGACGTCATCGGCCTTGCCCACCTGAAACGCCGTGCTTGGCACGCCTCCTTCGAGACCTCGGCAAGAGTGCGGGCCGGTCGGTGATCCGGAAACAGGGTGGTCCAAACGAAAGGTATGAGCATCAAGACAAGAAAAGAACCTCTTCCAAATATTGAAATATACAATTATTCTAAAATTTTGTGAACAACCACAATTATCACAAAAATAATAAATATAATATATATAATCTTTATACAACAGTATTTTTGCGCGATATCCAATATTTTTAAAGAAACAGATAGTGCGAATAGTATATCAAAAAGAAATGTGTTAAAATTTCTTTTACCTTGTCCAGTTCTTGACAGTTGTGGGGCAGCTGTCAGCCGTCCTTATCACTTGGGTGGAGTGCGAGCCTGAGGACGCTAATGAGAGTGCGATGAATCTGGCCCATTTTCAACGTTGTAGAGCAGGACTTGGACGACAAATCGTTTCGATCTGTCATCATCCTGCTCTAGTGTCGCCGACATGACGGATAACCAGCGGCCAGACTCCACCTCACCTCCATCCGGGCCATGAGCTACCTCAGTGACCACTGGAGGGGACGACTGGACCTGCTACAATCCTTCTGGATCAACTTCGTGCTGCTGCGCTTGATCCTCATCGCCGGCGAACGTGTCATCCAGCCGCTTTCGACAACGCCGGAGACGCTGGCCTTCGCTGGCCTAGCCTATTTCCTCATCTGCCAGCTGTTGGTGCTGCCATGGCAACTGGTTGGCCTGGTGCGCGCAACCAATGCCCACGTCAAGAGCTATGGCTCCATGGCCTCGGTGCTGGGCATCTATCTCGGCGTCGGGGTGGGCCTAGCCTTCGTCTTTTCCAGCAGCTTTACCACCTTCCAGAACCTCTACATCTACGAGGCGGAGTCTCAGGCCTGGCAGGAGATGGGCGAAGCGGAGCCACTGGCCTACTCGATCGTTTTGTCGGACAGGAAGGATCGTGTTCACCTGGAAGGTGTCCTCGATCCTGGTGTCACGCGCGATCTGCGGGCGCTGCTGGCGGAGCAGCCGCAGGTCACAATCCTAGAACTCTCCAGCAAGGGCGGCAATGTCTTCGAAGCCCGCGGCATCGCCAGCCTCGTCCAAGAGCAAGGCCTCGACACCCATGTGGAGGGGCTCTGCCTGTCGGCCTGCACCATTCCCTTTGTTGCCGGCGAAGGGCGCAGCCTGGGTGCAGCCGGAAAGATCGGCTTTCACCGCTATCGGCTGGAAGCGAACCTGCCGAGCAGTTTCATCGATCCCGAAACCGAGCAGCAGAAGGACCGCCAGTTCTACCGGGCCCAAGGTGTCGCCGAGAGCTTCCTGGAGCGCGTCTTCGAGGCAGCGCATGACCAGATATGGCTGCCGAACCAGCAGGTCTTACTGGCTGCCGGCGTCATCCATCGGCTAGTGCCGGTATCCTCTACCCATGGCGGCGAAGAGTAGAATGCGCGCGAGACAAATTAGTCAGTCGTGGCCAGCGCGCCGAGCACGAAAAAGGGCGCCAAGAAGGCGCCCTTTTCCAGTCGATCCGAAAGCTCCGCTCAGAACTTCCGATAGGCCTTGTTCAGCTCCACCATCGGATGGCGCTTGGACATCTGGAACTTGATCAAGAGCTCGCGGGCCAGCATGTCGCGGTCCTGCTGGGTGTCGGGGATCTCCGTGTCGTCCGGGATGGTGACCCAGCCGTTGATATTGCGGTCGAAGACGGCCGGGCGGCCCTCTTCATAGCCCATATGCACGTCCTCCAGCCAGTTCAGGTCGTCCCAGCCCATGACCTCCAGATAGTTCTTGAGGAAAGGGGTGAGGCGATCGTAGTCGGGCAAAAGGTTGACGTCGTAGCGATAACCGATGTGCTGGCCGATTTCCTTTTCGCGGTCGCTGGCCAGACCCGAGGTATCGGTCAGGAACTGATCGATGTCCTTGATCTCTGAGCCTTTGTAAGAGGTTCCCGCCATTGTCTGTCTCCTTGCTTGCTCTTGCGGCCGCCCGCGCTGGAGAGCGGCGGCAAGCGTACTTTTAGAGGTGGTGGTAGTCGTCGACGCCGACGGTGTAGTTGGTGCCGGCGAGTGGCACGCCGGCCAGCGCCGAGGCTTCCATCGTCAAGGCCGCCAGATCCTCCGGCTCCAGGGAGTGGATGTTGGTCTTGCCGCAGGCGCGGGCCAGCATCTGGCATTCCATGGTGAGCGTGTGGAGGAAGTTGTAGACCCGCTCGGCCGCTTCGTCGGGATCAAGGCGCTTGCGCAGCTCGGTGTCCTGGGTGGCGACTCCGACCGGGCAGCGGCCGGTGTGGCAGTGGTAGCAGCTGCCGGGCTCGACCCCCATCTCGGCCTTGTAGTCGGCCTCGGGCGTGTCCTTGTTACAGTTGAGCGCCATCAGCGCCGAGTGACCGATGGCGACTGCGTCGGCGCCCAGGGCCATCGCCTTGGCGATGTCGGCGCCGTTGCGGATACCGCCGGCATAGACCAAGGATATATTGCCGGAGGCACCGACGTCGTCCAGAGCCTTGCGGGCCTGGCGCACGGCGGCGATACCGGGAACACCGGTCTCTTCGGTGGCGATGTGCGGGCCGGCACCGGTGCCGCCCTCCATGCCGTCGATGTAGATGATGTCGGGACCGGTCTTGGCCGCCATGCGGACGTCGTCGTAGACACGCGCCGCACCCAGCTTCAGCTGGATCGGGATCTGGTGATCGGTGGCCTCGCGGACCTCCTCGATCTTGAGCGCCAGATCATCGGGCCCCATCCAGTCGGGGTGGCGGGCCGGCGAGCGCTGGTCGATACCGGCCGGCAGCGAGCGCATCTCGGCGACCTGATCGGTCACCTTCTGGCCCATCAAGTGACCGCCCAGGCCGACCTTACAGCCCTGGCCGATGAAGAACTCGACGGCGTCGGCAAGGCGCAGGTGGTGCGGGTTGAAGCCGTAGCGGCTCTGGATGCACTGATAGTACCACTTGCCGGAATAGCGCCGCTCGTCCGGGATCATGCCGCCTTCGCCGGAGCAGGTGGCCGAGCCGGCCATGGTGGCGCCGCGGGCCAAGGCGATCTTGGCCTCGTAGGAGAGCGCACCGAAGGACATGCCGGTGATGTAGACCGGGATATCGAGAACCATGGGGTTCTTGCACATGGGACCCAGCACGGTCTTGGTCTCGCACTTTTCGCGGTAACCCTCGATGACGAAGCGGGTGAGGGTGCCGGGCAGGAAGGTCAATTCATCCCAATGCGGGATGTTCTTGAACAGCGAGAAACCGCGCATGCGATAGCGGCCGAGTTCGGCCTTGATGTGGATGTCGTCGACCACATGCGGGGGGAAGATGAAGGAGTTGCCGAGGCGGTAGCGGTCGCGGCCTAAGGGCTTCTTCTCGCGACGCTCCTCCGTCAGGGGCTGATTGGCCATGATTTGATGCTCCTGTTCGGGGCTGGGAAAGAGAGCGATTGGTTCTCGTTCGAAGCAAGGTCATCTCGCCGATGCGTGCATCGGCTGGGGGCTGCTCTAGAGAACCAGCTTCTTTTCGGAGGGCTCCAGGTTGTCGTAGTTCCAGAGTTGCTTGCCGGCGACGTGCTTCCTGAAGTGATCGACGCCCTGCGTGGGCTTCATGTCGTACATGGAAAGCTTACGGTCCAGCCACTGGCGATCCAGGTCGGTCATCTCGGCCGGCACGCAGTCGACACCGAGGGACTTGACGGTGCCGCCGACGAAGATGGTGCCGTCGTACATCGAATCGCCCAGATTGTGCCCGGCATTGCCGCAGACGATCATGCGACCGCGCTGCATCATGAAGCCGGAGAAGGCGCCGGTGTCGCCACCGACGATGATGGTGCCCCCCTTCTGGTCGATGCCGGTACGCGCGCCGACATGGCCCTTGCAGACCAGGTCGCCACCACGGATCGCCGCCCCGAAGAGCGAGCCCGCGTTCTTCTCAATCACCACGGTGCCGGCCATCATGTTCTCGGCACAGGACCAGCCGACGCGGCCGGAGATGCGCACGTTCGGACCGTCGATCAGACCGACGCCGAAGTAGCCGAGCGAACCCTCGAAATAGAGGTCCAGGCGGTTCAGGATGCCGACGCCCATGCCGTGACGGGCCATCGGGTTCTTCACCACGATGGTGCCGTGCCCGGACTTCATCAAGGCCCGGAGCTGCTGATTGACCTCCTTGGCCGTCAGGTCCTTGGCATCGAACTCGGCGCGCTTGTTGTAGTCGACGTCGAAGCCATCCGGATAGACGAAATTCTCCTCCGCATCCGGTTCGAAGAACATTTGTTGCGAGCGGCCGCGAAGCTGCTCGGAGTGCATGCCTGTGGCATGCGAGCGATCTTCTTGCATCTCTAAGCCTTCCATACCCGTACCTCCCCGTCATAGGGGTCGAAGGTGTCGATCTCCTCGGGGAAGATCGTGCGAATGGCGATTTCCTCGGACGCGATGGCGACAATATCGTCGCTCTCGTAGAGCACCAGAGGCTTGGCTGCCGTGGTGTCCTTGGCCATGCCCAACTCGTCCTTGGTGGCGACGAAGTAGGTGAAGACGCCGTCGATCTCTTCGACCGACTGGCGAAGCGACTCCTCCAGGATGAGACCCTTCTCGAGATTGTTGGCGGTGTAGACCGCCAGGAGTTCGGAATCGCAATTGGAGACGAAGCGATGTCCGCGGCGTTCCAGGTCGCGGCGCTTGTTCCAATAGTTGGTGATCTGGCCGTTGTGCACGACCGAGATGTCAGAATAGGGATAGGCCCAGTAGGGGTGGGCCGAGCGGATGTCGACATCCGATTCCGTGGCCATACGGGTGTGGCCGATGCCGTGGGTGCCAGCAAAGCTGCCCAGACCGTACTGGTCGGAGACCTGATCGGCGTCTCCCAAGTCCTTGATCAGTTCCAGGCCGCGACCGATGGAGAGAATCTCGACACCCTTGATATCCTCCAACTGCTCGGCCAGCTTGGTCAGCTTGCCGTCGAAGCTGAAGCGATAGCGGAAGGCATACTCCGTGGCGCCCTCGGCCTCGGTGACAGTGGCGCCGATGGCGGCCAGGCGCTCGTCCACAGCCTGACGGCGATCCTTCACCTGTTGATGGATGGCGATGCCCTTGTTCAGGTCTTCCTGTTCGGCGACCTTGAAGCGCATCACATAGTCGGCTTGGCTGGGCTCGCCATAGACCGCAAAACCGGTAGAATCCGGCCCGCGGTGTTTTAGCGCGCGCAGCATCGCCGTCATTTCGGCGCCGATGTTCGACGACTTGCCTCGGTGAATGAGGCCGGCAATTCCGCACATAGCTGGGATACCTCTCCTCTGTTGAACGATTGAAGAAAAAGGATGGCTCGGGCGGGGCAGAACCGTCGCCCGAGCCAACAGGGGATTATGGTAGGCAGTCGAGGTAGGTCTCGACGTCCCAATTTGTGACGGTGGCGTTGAAGCGCTCCCACTCGTCTTGCTTGTACTCAGTGTAAATCCTGAGCATGTCACCGGGCATGGCCGACTGGATGACTTCGTCAGTCCGCAAGCGGTCCAAGGCCTCGCCCAAGCTCATCGGCAGCTTCTTGACCTGCTTACCTTCCTCCATCGCCTGATAGATGTTGCGCTCCTCAGGCTCGCCCGGATCGAGGTTGCGATCTAGGCCGTCGTCGAAGGCTCTCAGGATGGCGCCGGCCATCAGGTAGGGGTTCACCATGGAATCGACTGAGCGGTATTCGAAACGACCGGGGGCGGAAATGCGAAGGCCGCAGGTTCGGTTCTGGTAGCCCCAATCGGCAAAGACCGGTGCCCAGAAACCGGTGTCCCACAGGCGCCGGTAGGAGTTGACCGTCGGGCAGCCGATGGCGGTCAGTGCGCCCAGATGCTCGATCACGCCGCCGATGGACTTGAGTCCGATGGGCCCTGGTTTCCGCGCATCGATGGAGGGGTCCGGCATGAAGGTGTTCTCGCCGCCCTTACGACAGGAGAAGGTGTCGTCCATGCCCGGCAAATCATCGTGGCCGAGTTTGTTCACCTGGTCCTCGCCGCCGTACCAGAGTGAGACGTTGTGGTGGCAGCCCGAGGCCGAGACATTCATGAAGGGTTTGGTCATGAAGCAGGCGATCAGGCCGAACTCGCGTGCCACCTGTGCGCAGATCTGGCGATAGGTGGTGAGCCGGTCGGCGGTGCGCAGCGCATCGTCATACATGAAGTTCAGCTCGAGCTGACCCGGTGCATCCTCGTGGTCGCCCTGGATCATGTCCAGACCCATGGCCCGGCCGTACTCGATGCAGCGCAGGAAGACCGGGCGCAGCATCTCGAACTGGTCGATATGATAGCAATTCGGCTTGGTGTAGCCGACGAGCTTGCCGTCCTCGTCGCGCTTCAGCCACATCATTTCCGGCTCGGTGCCGTGACGCATGTGCAGGCCGTTGTGCTTCTTCTGGAAGGCACCGTGGATGCGGCGCAGATTGCCGCGGCAGTCCGCGGTCAGGAATGCGCCTGCATCTTCATGCTCTTCGCGATTGCGGAAGAGGGTGCAGAAGACTCGCGCGACCCGCTTGTCCCAAGGCAGCTGGCAAAAGGTCTCGGGATCGGGGATGCCGACCAGCTCCGAGGCCTCGGGTCCGAAGCCTAGGTAGTCGCCGTGGCGATTGAGGAAGAGATTGGAAGTCGAGCCATAGACCAATTGGAACCCGCGGGCTGCAGTGGCCTCCCAATGGTCGGCGGGAATGCCCTTACCGACGATGCGTCCCGTAACCGAGACGAACTGGTAATAGACGTACTCAATGCCCAGCGCGTCGATCTTCTCGCGCACTGCCTTGACCATGTCCGCCCGTCCCGGGGCTTCCACATAGGCTTCCAGATCGGTGTTATGCGTCATTCCGCTCGCTCTCCCTTGCTTGGTAATTTGCCTGGTTTGCTCAGCCCGCCAGGACCTCCTCATCGAGGTCCATGACCGCGGCCACGGCGACTGCTCCCGTTCCTCCAATCGAAGGCTCGACAACAGCCGATCCCCTGTCGATGATGACAACACAGATCGAAGCCAATTGAAACCAAAAAAATTTATTGGACTATAAATGGTCCTGATTGGTATAGGTGACGTGTAAACGAAGGCAATGGCAGCAGGAAGGTGGGGTCGATGGACGGGAGCGAGACAGAGTGGTCGCAGAGCAGCCTTCCCAGCGCTGTCGGCGGAGCGGCCTTGATCGCTGCCCAACTTCGTCGCGCGATACTGGAGGGGAGCTACGGCTATCGCGAGCGCCTTCCGGCCGAGCGTGATCTGGCGCAGCACTACGGCGCTTCGCGCTCGACCGTGCGTGAGGCTCTGCGTCAGCTTGAAGAAAGCAATCTGGTGGTGCGCCGGGTCGGCAGCGGCACCTTCGCCAACCACCGCAGCAACAGCGAAGAGGACGATGTCGCCGAACGCACCAGCCCGATCGAGCTGATCGAGGTGCGCTTGGCGATCGAGCCGCAGATGGCACGCCTCGCCAGTCTGCACGCGACGCAGCGCGATCTGGACCGCATGTCCGAGGCCCTGGCCGATGTCGAGGCCTGCAACAGCCGCGACCGAGAGGCCTTCACCCGTAGCGACGCGGCATTTCACCAGGCGCTTGCCGATTGCACGCGCAATCCCCTGATGATCGGCCTCTACCGCCAGATCAACACGGTGCGCAGCCATGCCCAGTGGGCGCGCATGCGTGACAAGGTGCTCTCTCCCGATCGGCAGCGTGACTACAACGACCAACACCGCGCCCTCTATGATGCGATTCGCTCCCGCGATACGGAAAATGCCGTACGTATCGTCAAACTGCATCTCGAGATCGCGCATCGCGACCTCGTCGGGGCGAGCCGAAGCTAGAGCGGCAGGGTTGCTGCTGATGCGGGTCGTCGCGACCGCCTTCCCTCGATCCGGTTTCTAATTTTTGCGCGCACCGTCGGCGATAACGATTGCAGTCAGATTTAAAATTTTGTATGGTAAATTGAACATTTTTTTGTCCCTGCCGATAGATGCAGGCGGCGGGGAAAAGCAAGAGGGGAGTGCGCAATGGCGAATGTTCTAGGCATCAGTGACAACGACACGCTGATCGGGACTAGCCTTGCTGACAACATCTACGGTTTTACCGGCGATGACCGGCAGTTGGGCCTCGGCGGCGACGATCGCCTCTATGGCTACCCTCGGCGGCCAGAACAACGACGACCTCGGTGGGCAGGGCGGTGACGACAGGCTCTTCGGCGGCCCGGAGATGGACAAGCTGTCGGGCAACACCGAGGCGCGTTGCGACACCGGCCTGAACCAGCTGGATGGGGGATTTCGACGGCGATGGCGCCCTGGACATTGCGGCGCGGATCGAGACCGTTTCTCTCGCCAGTTCGCTAACGGCGAGCGACTTTTTTCTCACCTGACCTTGACCTGCTTCGACGGCCAGGGCCGTTAGCAGGGAAAAATCCGGATGATGCTCCAGTGCGGCCCTGCTGCCCCAAGTGATCGAGAGAGCTGAGTGTACGGCTGCCCATTGACGTAAGCGCCGTGGGGCACCCTCGAAGGCTGCGGACCAAAGGGTGGCGCGGCGGCCCTGCCACTCTGGATCGAGCAGCAGATCTCCCAGTCCGTCAGGGTTCCGGAAGGCATTGACGAGTTCGTAGGCGGGCTCTCCTAGGAGTCCCTTGGCATAGAAGGCGCAGTAGCCGCGCGGGCCCGAGCGGATATTGTCGTGGTGCAGATCGCCGTGAAGGGGAATGGCTTGCTGCGGCTCGGCGAGCAGCTGTCTGGCCAGATCTCGGCAGCGGCCCATCTCGCTTTTGGTTTGCTTCGGGCAGTGTGCTGCGATCTCGAGCGTGAAAAGCGATTCGCAACAGTCATCCAACCGCCACAAGCTGCTCGGCGCTATCGGCTCCGTCGCGTGGAGCCGTCGGGCGGTTTCGACCAGGATCGCGTCGGCTGCCTCGCTGTCGCCTCGGCGGGCACGGGTTCCAAGCGAAGGGCCCTCCAGCCATTCGAGGAGTACGGCCTGCGCATTTCGCTCGTAGAGTAGAGCCGAGGCCCGGCCCGACCAGAAGGCAAGTAAATCGAACCCGGGCGCCTCGTCATCCATGTCTTCGCGATAGACCTTCAAGGCCGCCGGTTCGCCGTTGTGCCGACGCACCTTCCAAATCTTTGCGCGCTCCGTCCTTGCGATGAACTGCTCTCCGCTCACCCGGAAGCGCTGCAGGAGATCCCGATCCAAACGAGAGGCCTGTGGCATCTTAAGTTAGACCTCTAAGGCCTTCGCAAGCATGGATAAGAGCACGACAGTGAGGAAGTCGAGGAAGATCGCGCGCAGGCCACTTTCGGTCAAGCCCTTGGCCAGTTTGACACCACGCGGCACGCCCAGTTGGCCGCCGACGATCAGGCCGGCCAAAGCGGGAAGGTAGAGGAAGCCGATGGAGTAGGGCGGCATAGCGGCGACGCTGCTGCCGGTGACGGCATAGGCGGAGGCGCCGACCAAGCCGATGGCGGCATTCAGCGCCGCGGCCTGAGCCGTAGCCTCCTGCATCGAAAAGCGGTTGGCAGCCATGAAGGGCAGGGTGAAGGTCGCAGCGCCGCCGCCGGCCATCGCACCCACCACGCCGGTCGCGAAGAAGTATGGCGCCCAACGACCCGGCGAAGGCAACGTGCCATTGCCGCGTGCGCGAGGTGCTGTCTTGGGTTTGGGGCGAAGCAGCGCTTTCAGACCCCGCAGCAGGACGATCGAGATGAAAACGATAAAGCCCAGCCGCAAGATCCAGTCTTCGAGCGCGCCGGCCAGTGCGCTCAGCATCACCGGGCCGGCGAGAAGACCCAAGAGCGGCGGGCTCCGGCGTTGCCGATCATAGGGCGAGGACGCGGCAAAATCCTAGAGGCTCCGCCACGCACAGGCTGGGACCTGGCAAGCGATGCCAGCCGCAGCGCGCGGACAAGCGCCAGAAAAATAGGCAGTTCGAGCCATTGCCCGAAATTTGTGCTGGGGCTGCCCTGGAACCTTGCGCCTAGGTGTCTTACATTTTTACTAGGGGTTACGGAATTTTCAGCGGGAGAGACATCATCGTTAGGAGCAAAGGGGTCGAAGCAGAGCGGCCCGCCGGACAGGAACTGCAAGATCCGCATGCCTTGACCGGGGCGCAGGAGAACAGTCTGGAGGCTGCAATCGGGCGCGAAGCCAAGGCCTTCCGGCAATCGCTGGACATGACCGTGGCCGAGGCCGCACGCGCAGCCGGGCTTTCGACCGGCATGCTATCGAAAATCGAGAATGGTGCGACCTCACCCTCTTTGGCGACCCTGCAGGCGCTGTCGCGGGCCTTGCAAGTTCCAGTCACTGCTTTCTTCCGCCGCTTCGAGGAGGCGCGCGTGGCCACCTTCGTGAAGGCGGGAACCGGCCTCACGATCGAGCGGAGGGGCACGCGCGCGGGCCATCAGTATCAACTCTTGGGTCATGGCACCGGCAAGGGTGTGGCCGTCGAGCCCTATCTAATCACCCTGAACAAGGAATCGGACGTCTTCCCGCTGTTCCAGCATGTCGGTGTCGAGTTCCTGCATATGCTGGAAGGCAAGGTCGGCTATCGCCACTCCGACATGACCTACGTGATGGATCCGGGCGACTCACTCTTCTTCGATGCCGATGCGCCGCACGGGCCCGAACAGCTCCTGGAACTGCCGGCGCGCTATCTCTCGATCATCTGCTACGAGCGCGAGGCTGGTTAAGCCGCGCCCGAATTCGGGCCAACGCACTCACCTGAAGTTCAAGCGGACAGCATGGAAGGCGCAGCAAGAGGACAGCCGAGATTCGGATGTGCCGGGCGCAAGCCTTCAGCGCTCCCATTGACCCCCAACTGTCGTCTTCCGGTTTAACCGGAAGACGACTATCAGCTGTCTAGACACGTGGCATGAGATTCTCCTGTCAAGCAGGAGAATGACAATGGTGGGGTGTGGGCGCGCCGGTTGGCTGCGAGCGAAGGCCCTTTTTGCAAAGAGCCAGAATCAAACCGTCAAGGCGCCCTGTGAAGCACGTCAATTGCACCAGGCTTCCTTACCGCTACTCCAGTTCACAGCAGTCCCTAGCCTGGACAGTTTCCCCGGAAGTGGTTATCCAGCGCCCTAACAGTCCCTGGCATCGGCCCGGTGCCGAGCATGCTCCCGTGAATTGCAGGTCCGGGCGGCTTTTGCGGCGTGTGCCGCAGTGCTAGATAGGGGGATGTTTGCGAGTCTTGAGTTGCGGCCCTTGCCGCCTTCGGCTGCGTTTGGAGCGCCCTTGATGACGAGTTCTATCGCCCGGTCGACCGACGAACGCGGTCTCTGGCCCCTTCGAATCCTCTTCGTATTGCTACTTGCGCTGGGCCTGGCGGCCTGTTCCGGCGACGACGAGTTGATCCCGACCGACCCGAACGAGGCCTCGGTCGAAGAACTCTACGACCGCGCACTGGCGACCATGCAGGCCGGCGAGTATCGCCAGGCGGCCGCGCTGTTCGACGATGTCGAGCGGCTCTATCCCTACTCTGTTTGGGCGCCGCGGGCGCAGCTGATGGCCGCCTATGCCTACTACCTGAACAACAACTACGACGATGCGATCAACGCCTTGGACCGCTTCATCCAGCTGCATCCCGGTAGCAAGGACGCGCCCTATGCCCACTATCTGAAAGCACTTTGCTACTACGAGCAGATTTCCGACGTGCGCCGCGATCAGCAGATGACGCGCTTGGCCCGCTCCTCATTGGAAGAGGTCATCCGCCGCTATCCGGACAGCCGCTATGCCCGCGACGCCCGTCTGAAGCGTGATCTGGCGGTGGATCACCTGGCCGGGCAGGAGATGGAGATCGGCCGCTTCTATCAGCGCCACGGCGACTATCTGGCGGCCATCAATCGCTATCGCACTGTGATCACGCAGTTCCACACCACGACGCATGTGCCCGAAGCCCTGCATCGCCTGGTCGAGACCTATCTGGCGCTGGGCATCACCCGCGAAGCGCAGGCGACCGCCGCCGTCTTAGGATACAACTATCCGGGAAGTCAGTGGTACACTGACAGCTATTACCTACTGACCGGCGTCGACCTGCGACCGGAAGAGCAGCCGGATTCCTGGATCGCCGGAGTCTGGCCCTTCTAGCGGCCTCCCGAGAGGCTAAGAGATGCTGACGCGCCTCTCCATTCGCGAACTGGTGCTGATCGAGCGCTTGGATCTGGAGCTGGAACGGGGCCTGACCGTGCTCACCGGCGAGACCGGGGCCGGGAAATCAATCCTCCTGGATGCTTTGGGACTGGCCTTGGGCGCTCGTGCCGAGGGGCGTCTGGTTCGTGCCGGCGCAGCCCAGTCTCTGGTGACTGCGGTTTTCGAGCTCGAGGCAAGCCATCCGGCGCAGGCACTGGCCGAGAGCCAGGGCTTGGCGGACGAGGGCGAACTGCTGATGAAACGAATTGTGACGACCGAGGGACGCAGCCGCGCCTTCGTCAACGATCAACCTGTCAGTGCTTCCCTGCTGCGCAGCCTGGGCGACCTCCTGGTCGAAGTCCAAGGCCAGTTCGATCAGCGCGGCCTTATGGACTGGAAGGGCCATTCAGGTCTGCTGGATGCCTATGGCCGTGCCCAAGCACAGCTGGAGGAACTGCAAGGACGCTACGCCATCTGGAGGATCGCCGAGGACGATGTGGCAGAGGCTGAGGAGCGCTTGGTCCTGGCGCGCAAAGAAGAAGAGGCTCTGCGCCACGACCTGCAGGAATTCGAGGCCCTGGATCCCGAGGAGGGGGAACTGGCACGCTTGGCCGAAGAACGTCAAGTCTTGCTGCATCGCGGTGCTATCCTAGACGCACTGGGAGAAGCGGAGCGTGATCTCTTTGGCCCGGGCAAGGCCGAGGCCTTGGTGGTAAAGGCCTTGCGCAGTCTCGAACGGGTCTCGGAGAAGGCGGGCGAGCGCCTGCAAGTCCTGCTGGAGAGCCTGGAGTCTAGCCTGAGCGAGTTGGAGGAGGCCGGTCGCGAGATCGCCAACCTCGGCAGCGACTCCGACCTCGATCCCGATCGGCGGGTCTGGGTCGAGGATCGCTTCTTCGCCTTAAAGGATCTGGCGCGAAAACATGGCATCGATGCCGACGAGCTGCCTTTGCTGCGTCAGGGGATGGCCGATCGTCTAGCCACCCTCGAGGGCGGCGAGACGGCTATTGCCTGCTTGCGCGGCAAGGCCGAGCAAGCGAAGCAGGCCTTTCATGCGTCCTGTCGAACGCTGTCTGCGGCCCGGCGCAAAGCGGCCAAAGCGCTCGATCGCGCGGTGAATGGCGAGCTCGCTCCCTTGAAGCTCGAGCGCGCCCGCTTCGAGACATTTCTGGAACCGCTGCCTGAAGAGACTTGGACGGGTCAAGGCGCCGAACGCGTGCGGTTCCTGGTCGCCACCAGCCCCGCAGTCGAGGCCGGCCCCATCGGCAAGATCGCCTCGGGCGGAGAGTTGGCGCGCTTTCTGCTGGCGCTCAGAGTCGTCCTGGCGCGGATCGGCTCGGCCGAGACTCTGGTCTTCGACGAGGTCGATGCCGGCATCGGCGGGGCGACTGCGGCCGCCGTCGGTGCGCGGCTGGCGCGCCTGTCGGGGGCCTGTCAGGTTTTGGTCGTCACCCACTCTCCGCAGGTCGCAGCCCGCGGTTCCCGCCACTTACAGGTGGAGAAGTCGGCAAAGGGTAGGCTCTCCGTCACCGCCGTTCGTCTGCTTGAGGACGCGGCCCGTGAAGAGGAGATCGCTCGCATGCTGGCCGGCGCCGAAATCACCGCCGAGGCCCGCTTGGCCGCCGCAAAGCTTTTGGAGACACAGTCATGACCGATCACAGCCAAACACCGGTCGAGAGCCTGGAGTCGAGCGCGGCGGCGGAGGAGTTGGCCCGGCTGGTTGAGACCATCCGCTATCACGATGAGCGCTACCACGGCGCGGATGCGCCGGAGATCACGGATGGCGACTACGACGCGCTGGTGCGGCGCAATCGGGAGATTGAGGCCCGCTTCCCGGATCTCCTTCGCGCCGACTCGCCCTCAAAGCGAGTTGGCGCACCGGTCGGGCAGGGCTTTGCCAAGGTGCGCCACGCGGTTCCCATGCTGTCGCTCGGCAATGCCTTCGACGAGGCGGATCTGCGTGAGTTCTTTACCCGCCTGCAGCGCTTTCTCGGCAAGGACGGGGCCGCCGCGGAGACGGTTGTCGGCGAGCCCAAGATCGACGGCCTTTCCGTCTCGCTGCGCTATGAAGAGGGCCGCTTCGTCAGGGGAGCCACGCGCGGCGACGGCAGCGAAGGCGAAGACATCACCGAAAACCTGCGCAGCCTGAAGGAGTTGCCCGAGCGGCTGATCGGCGAGGCCCCGGCGGTGATCGAGGTACGCGGCGAGGTCTATATGCGCAAGGGCGATTTCCGCGAGATGAATGCCCGCCAGGAAGCAGAGGGCCTGAAAGTCTTCGCCAACCCCAGGAACGCGGCCGCCGGGTCTTTGCGTCAGCTGGACGTCACGATTACCGCCAGCCGTCCCCTGCGGCTTTTCACCTATGCCTGGGGCGAGGTCAGCGGATCGGCCGAAGAAGTGATGGGAGAAAGCTACCATAATGCGCTGAAAAAACTGGAGTCTTGGGGGTTTCCTGTTAATGCCTTGTGGCGCCTCTGCGCCGGGGTGGAGGAGGCCTTGGCGGCCTATCGGGAGATCGGCGAGCAGCGGGCCGATCTCGATTACGACATCGACGGTGTGGTCTACAAGGTCGATCGGCTGGACCTGCAGGCCCGCCTCGGCTTCGTCAGTCGCGCCCCGCGCTGGGCCATCGCCCGCAAGTTTCCGGCCGAACAGGCGATTACCCATTTGGAATCGATCCATATTCAGGTCGGTCGCACCGGCTCCCTGACCCCGGTCGCACATCTGACGCCGGTAACGGTCGGCGGCGTGGTGGTGTCGCGTGCGACCCTTCACAACGAGGATGAGATCAAGCGCAAGGACATCCGCGTCGGCGACAGCGTCGTGGTGCAGCGCGCCGGCGACGTGATCCCGCAGGTGGTCTCCGTCCTGCTCGACAAGCGGCCGGCTGGCAGCGAGGCCTACCTCTTTCCGACCCGATGCCCCTGCGTGCTGGAAAGCCCTGTGGTCCGCGAGCCTGGCGAAGCGGTGGCGCGCTGCAGCGGCGAGTTGGCCTGCCCGCATCAACAGGTGGAGAAGCTGCGCCACTTCGCCAGCCGCGGCGCATTCGACATCGAAGGCTTGGGCGAAAAGCACATCAAGGCCTTCTTCGAGAAGGGCATCGTACGTGCGCCGGACAATCTGTTCACTCTCGCCGCGCGCGATGGCCAGGAGGGTCCTCCGCTGGCGGAGTGGGAGGGCTGGGGAAAGCGCTCGGCCAAGAACCTCTTCGCCGCCATCGAGCAGCGTCGCCGCATTCCGCTTGAGCGCTTCATCTATGCCTTGGGCATCCGCCAGATCGGCGAGGCCACGGCCAAGCTGCTGGCGCGGCGCTATCAAAGCCTGGCCGCCTGGCATGGAGCGATGCGTCAAGCAGCAGAGGAGCGAGCGGCGGCAGCGGCGGCGAGCAAGCCGGAAGAGGTCGGCGAGGCCTTCGCCGCGCTCTGCGACATCGATCAGATCGGTATCGCCGTTGCCGACGATCTTTGTCGCTTTTTCCAGGAGGCACACAATCTCGCCGTTCTGGAGCGCCTTGAGGCGGCACTCGAGGTCGAGGATGCGGAAGCTGTCGGCCAAAGCGACTCGCCGATCGCCGGCAAGACTCTGGTGTTCACCGGCAGCCTGGAGGAGATGACCCGCAGCGAAGCCAAGGCCCGGGCCGAGGCGCTGGGCGCCAAGGTCGCAGGCTCCGTCTCCAAGCGCACCGATTTCCTGGTGGTCGGCGCCGATGTCGGCTCCAAGGCGACCAAGGCGCAAGCCCTGGGTGTCGCGGTTCTAACCGAGGCCGAGTGGCTGGCTTTGATCAGCTCATAATTTCGTATAATTGCTCAATGATAATGATCATGAAGACTCAAATCTATTCTGGAACAGGACGTCATATTATCCCGCATTGCCCAGGTGGGATTGAGGTTGCGCCATCCACGGTGCTGATTCATGGTTACATATCATGGTGTTGTGTCGATTGAAGCGAGGTTTTCATGGTGCATCCGATGGGTGAATCCAAGAACGGGCTGCTTCGCGTGGATTTCGACCGCCGCGTGAAGCTGGAGTTCCCTGGATCGAAGGTAACGTCGGACGGCGGCTTGCTCGCGTATCGGGAACTGGACGACGCGCTTGGCCTGACAGAGATGGCGGCCGGGGCGCTGCGAGACGGTCGTCGCGGCAAGAACGGCTGGCACGCTGTCGTCGGGATGCTTCGGCAAGCGGTGTTCGGGCGTTTGGCCGGGTACGAGGATGTCAACGACGCCGAGCGGCTTTCTCGCGATCCAGCGATGCGTTGGATTGTCGGCGGCAAGGCGACGGATCGGGGTGCGGCCTCATTGAGCCAGATGGGCCGTTTCGAGACGCAATGGCTGACGGGTGACGTCAATCTCACCGCACTCAGCGCTCTGTCCGGGCTGTGGATCGACCGCGTTCATCGTCGCAAACCGCCGAAGCTGATCATCCTGGACATGGACAGTTCGGTCAGCCCCACCCACGGCGAACAGGAAGGCACGGCCTACAACGGCCACTTCGGCTGCACCTGCTATCACCCGCTTTTTGTCTTCAACCAGCTCGTCGATCTGGAGCGCTGCGCCTTGCGACCCGGCAACGTGCACAGCGCCGATGGCTGGCGCGCGGTGCTGGACCCGGTCGTGGCGCGTTATCGCGAGCGCAAGCTGCGGCGATACTTTCGGGGCGATGCCGCCTTCGCCTCACCGGACATCTACGAGTATCTGGAGGCCGAGGGCTTCGGCTACGCCATCCGGCTTCCCGCCAACAGCGTGCTCCAGGGATACGTCGCCCACCTGCTACGGCGCCCGAGGGGACGGCCCCCGATGGAAGTCCGTCGCTACTTCGCCAGCTTCAGCTATCGGGCTGGAAGCTGGACCCAGGCGCGGCGCGTGGTGGCGAAAGTGGAATGGCATCCGGGCGAGTTGTATCCCCGCGTCGGGTTCGTCGTCACCAATCTGTCCCGGCCCGCCGAGCGGATCGTCGCCTTCTACAACCAGCGTGGCACGGCGGAACAACACATCAGGGAGGGCAAGAACGCGATCCGTTGGACGCGACTATCCTGCCGACGCTTCAAGGCCAACGCGGCTCGGCTTCAGCTTCATGCACTGGCCTACAACCTGGGCAACTTCATGCGCACGCTAGCTTTGCCAGACCCAGTGAGCAATTGGTCGCTGACGACGCTGCGCGAGAAGCTGGTGAAAATTGGGGCAAAAGTCGCGCGTCACGGACGCTGCGTCACCTTCCAATTGGCCGAGGTCGCGCTCCCGCGCGACCTGTTCGCCGATATCCTGGATCGGATCGACCGCTTGCGACCACGGCCGACACCAGCGTGAGCCAACGCTATGCCAATCAAAACGACTTCACGACGGGAGACCTGTGCCCGGAACGCTACGAAATTGGCACTGGCCCGTGGGTTTCCGATCAGCGGCCCGTTGTCCTGGCCGTTCTGGGCCGTTTCCCAATCCCCGACGCCTCTCAGATTGCATCCCAGCAGCGACCAAGGCAATATGAACGTCGTGATCGGGCGCTACGTGGGCGATCCCGGATTATACGAGCGAAGAGAAAGAAATCATCTAAAAGTTGTATAATGGTAAATCGTCATCTGGGGCAGCGACTCCGCGGGCGGCGGGTGCTGCTTGGGTTCTCCCAAGCGCAGTTGGCCAAGGTGCTGGGCGTCACATTCCAGCAGGTGCAAAAGTACGAGAACGGCGGCAGCCCCAGTTGACTCTGGGACGACTGCATCGTCTGGCCGTCTGTCTCTCCGTCGAAGTGGATTTCTTCTTCGACGGTCTGCCGGAACTGCAGGGGCCCGGAAGCAAGGCCAAAGGGGCGCTGCTACCGGATGGGCAGGCACAGGACGCGCAAATTCTGACCCTAGTTCGCAGCTATGGTCGGATCTCGGATGATGCGCAGTGCCGCAGCTTCATGCATCTCGTGCAAAGCGTCTCCAACAGCGATCTTGCCGGCACACCTGGGGGAGAATTGTTAGCAGCCAAGGGCTTCTTCTGCTAACATATTGATCTCCTAGGGTGAATCGCTCCAGGCTTCCCAATCAGGGACAGTTGAGCCCGCTCAGTCGGGCTTGCCGAGGGTTGGGGACAGAGCCAGAAAGCGATTTTGGAGCGATGCGAAACACCTGCGACCTGGGCTTTACTCAGCAGTTGGAAGGCTATCGCTTGGCGACGGCCGAGATCCTCTATTACATGCCGGATCACCCCGGCGTTCTGTAGAGCTTCATTTGGCAGCACTATGATCGGACACCACACTACCCGCGCCTCGGCAGGTTCTTGGACTATTGGCATCGCGAGATCGAGGCGGTGCTGCATTACGTGACGGTCGGGCGCAAAGAGCTGATCGCCCCCCGAAGGTCGAAGCTGCAACGCAGGTCTTCTCGCCGCACTAGATGGCGCGGCCGGCCGTCAGGTTTCGTCCAAGTCTGGCGGCCAGGCGAAGATATCAGCATCTGCGCGCAGGCCATTGGCCAGAAGCGGACGATCGCGCCAATGGCTGTCCGAGCTTGCGATGGCCTGGGTGAAGCCCTGGCGTACGAACTTGAAGCGATCCTCCACCCAGTCGTCCTGTTCAATCTTCACATAGATGCCTTCCGCGAGCGGGCTCTCATCGGTCTGATGAAACACCCTATCCAGACGACTGCCGGAGACCTGAGCGGCTTGGGAGAGGTTCCGCCGCCAATCGGCGAAGCGAAAGGGCGTCGGCCGGATTAGCTTCTGCAAGTCTGCCATCGAATCGATCGGTCCTTGGTGCAAGCTGGGAACCGAGACGATCAGCAAGTCCGCCAGAAGTGCCCGCCGAGCGCGCTGCGATAGGAAGCGAACCTTGGCGCGGTCCAGGATATCGAACTCGAGAAAATAGTGCGGGAGGCAGTCGTAGAAGAGCGTGTGCTTGACATAGAGCCATTCGCCGTAGCAGATGTAGCGCGTGCCGAAGACGCGGAGAAGAGGCTCTCGGCATGGACCCCCGCCCAGCTCTTGAAGATGGCGAAGGGTCGCTCGCAGCCGTCACCGGTCAAGTAGGCGCCGCGAGACTGCAACAAGGGGCGACCGTCGGATCCGAAAGAAATGCCGCAGTTCGATCCGTCCAGTTTCTCGCTGACCTGGAGACAACACCCTTGGATGTCTGTGAAGCCAGCCTCGTCGCCTAGGTCGCCATCCTGCAGCCGCGACCCCCTAAGGTGGCGGGTCCGTGGAAACTTGATCAAATCCATTGGTTAAAACGTTCACATGGAAATATGACTGTTTTTCTGTGATTTCTAGATCGTATTTTCCGCGCAATCTAGCTGTAGTTTCGCGAGAACGCCGACGAACGACGAGCCAGAAACGACTGTGACCTCCGTTACGGTGCGCTATGCGCTCGTCGCCTCTCTTCCGCGATCCCAGTCGGCAGAGGCGCTCGCCTTGCTCTTTGCTATGGCCCCGTGCGCCAGGCGGCCCAAGGTCGCGATCGCCGCCTCGATCGCCGGGCTCCAGTCGTGGCCGCAACTGAGACGCAAACAGTGGCGTTAGCGGTCGCTGGCCGAGAAGATGTCTCTCGGCGCGAAGCAAACGCCCTCGGCCAGGGCTTGGCTGTAGAGAGCGCGGCTGTCGAAGCTCGGCGGCAACTCCAGCCAGAGCACGAAGCCACCGACCGGCCGGGTGACCTTGGTGTTTGGCGGGAAGTGACGTGCAACGGCGCGGGTCATCCGGTCGATGTTCTGTGTGAAGACTCGGCGTATGCGCCTCAGATGAGTGTCGTAGCCACCGGAGGAGAGAAAGTCGGCGATAGCCGCCTGCAGGAGGGGCGGGCTGCAGGGCGTGTGCGCAAACTTGGTTTCCAGAACCCGCTTCATGTGCCCCTTGCTCGAGAGCCAGCCAATGCGATAGCCGGGGGCCAGTGTCTTGGAGAAAGATCTGCAGTAGAGAATGTCGGCCTCTGGCGCCAGGGCTAGGAATGGCTTGGGTCGGGTCTCGCCGAAGAAGATATCGCCGTAGATATCATCCTCGACCAGCGGAACGTCATAGCGGGCCAGCATCCGCAGCAGGGCGCGCTTCTTCGGGTCGGGCATCAGGCAGACCAAGGGATTGTTGAAGTTGGAGGAGAAGAGGCAGGCACTGAACGGCTGTCGCGCCAAAGCGGCGTCTAGCGCGCCGAGGTCCAGCCTCTCCGTCGCATGGGTTGGAAGCTCCAAGGCTTTCAGGCCCAGTACCTCGAGAACCTGCAGCAGGCCGAAATAGGTCGGAGACTCGATGGCAACAGTGTCGCCGGGCTTGGTGACGGCACTCAGCGCCAAGGAGAGGGCCTCGGTGCAGCCGCAAGTAATGGTGAGGTCCTCGGCTGCAAGGGCTTGACCCCAACGCAGAGCGCGCCGAGCAATCCCCAGGCGCCGCTCGATGAGGCCACGGGGTTCGGTATAGGTATTGTAGTTGGCACCCTTGGTGCGCGCGGCTCGCGCCAGGAAGCAGTCAAGACGCCTGGCCGTCAAGAGATCGGCGCTCGGAATGGCGCAGCCCAGAAGCACCAAGTCCGGCGCGGCGCCTTGCTCCAACAGCTCCAAGACGCCACCGATCACCACCGAACTTGGATCGCGGGGTGGCTGCGACAGGGCCGGTCGTTCCAAGGCGATCTGGCCGCTACTGCGGACGTAGAAGCCGGACTTGGGACGCGCTTCCAAGACTCCGCGATCCTCCAGGAGGCGATAGGCTTGCTGGGCAGTCGAAATGCTGGCGCGGCGGTCCTTCTCCAGCCGGCGCAGAGAGGGCGCCCGCATGCCCGGCTGTAGTGTACCGCTCTCGACTAAGCCGACCACGAAATCTGCCAGCTCTTCATAGCGCAGTTGCTGCTCTTCCTTTTGAACCATACTGCCTGCCTCAGTCATCTGTAGCAGTCGCCCTTGCAGTACAGACGGCCAAAAATTCAACTGTACCAGTTACAAAGACAGAAAGCCGTGTCTGTATCAAGGTCAAAAAGACGCTAAAGTGATCCGCATTGGGCTCCGAGGTCCGCTCGGAGCGATCGAGTGGAAAGGTTCCGACAATGGCACGACCCCTGACGCGCTTCCCGCACAACGACATCATCTCCCTGACTCAGGAGGCACCGACTTACGACCTGGCGGAGAGCGTGGGTCTCGACCTTCGCCTGGGCGATCTGCTGCAGAGCGAAGATATGGCCGAACCGAGCGCGTTGCCCTTGTCTTATCGTGCCGCCGCTGGCGATCCGGCCCTGTGTGCGCTCTTGGCCAAGATCCACGGCGTCACCGCGGAGGAGGTTCTGGTTACGACCGGAGGCATGCAGACCCTGTTCCTGGCCGCCTTCATCCTTTGCCAGCCGGGCGATGATGCCGTGACCACCCGGCCGCTGTTTCCCAACTCCTTAAGCAGCCCGACCGCCATTGGCGCCAAGGTGACGGAACTGCCGCTCGGCTTCGCGCAGGGCTATCGCTTGGACCTTGCGGCTCTCAGCGCTGCGCTGACTCCCAAGACCAGGCTGGTCGGTTTGGCCAGTCCGCAGAATCCCTCCGACGTCGCCGTCCCGCAAGAGACTCTAGAGGTCGTGCTGGATGCCATGCCGACGGGCTGCCCGCGATAATGCCTATGATATGCCCGGCCTGCGAATCGGCTGGGCCGTGACCCGGCATGCGGCGCTTCGCGAGCAGATGCTGCTCGGCAAGTTCAACAACATGCTCTGCAGCCCGGTCTTGGAGGAAGCCCTGGCCGTGAATGTGCTTGAGCGGCAGGACGCCATCGTCGGCGCTCGCCGACGCCATCTGGCCGAGGGTTTGGCCAGGACCGAGGCATGGGTCACGGCCGAATCCGCCTTCCTCGAGTGGGTCCGTCAGGATGCCGGCGCGCTCTGCTGCATACGCTTGCGGGCCGAATGTTTCGATGCCGCCGCCGAGGTTCGGCGCTCCGTCGCGGCCTGCAAGATGCACGGCGTGCGCCTGGGCGAGGGCCGCTGGTTCGGCGAGGAGGAGCGGGTTTTCCGTCTGGGTTTCGGTCTGCTGCACCTGCCGCGGCCTTCGCAGCCGGTTTGGAAGCCCTCTCCGCGGCACTGCGGGACAGTTTGCGCGCTGCCGCTTAGCCGTGTCGTCTGACCAAGCCGGTGCCTGGTGGTCCGATCGTAACGCTTGCGTCCCAAGCGTTTCGTCAATCGGCCCACCAGATCAATAGGTTGGTGGTAAGACGGAGGCTTACTGCTCGGCTGCCAGGGCGACGGCCTTCTGCTCTTGCAATCAGTTGTAGGCGAGGAAGTACTTGAAGATGTTGGTGCCGTAGTTCACCGGCTCGCGCCCGACCTTCTTGGCCACCACAATCTCGACGTTGTTGAACCAGACATTGGGATCGAGGCTGGCCTTGGCGGCATCCTTGCGCAGCTTTTGTAGGCGGGTCGGCCCGGCATTGTAGGCGGCAAGCGCAAAGAGGTGGCGGTTCAAGGGATCGAGCTCGGGTTCGTTGAAGTAGTGGTCGACCAGGTGGCGCAGGTACTTGGCGCCGGCGTGCACGTTGTTCTCGGCCTCCTTGATCTCGGCGATGTTGATCGGATCGCCGGCCGTGGTCTTGTGCATCAGCTGAATCAGGCCGATGGCGCCGACCGAACTGACCACGGATTGATCGAGCCCCGATTCCTGATAGGCTTGCGCGATCAGCAGCAGCCAATCGGAGTCGTACTTGTTGCCGTAGTTCCGGAAGAGGTCGACCAATTCCTCGAAGCGCTGCTGCTTGTCGGCGTCCAGCGCCTTCGCCACGAACGCGATGTTCTCCAGTATAACGCTTGATCAGAATGTTGGTGGTCAAGGTTCCCACCTTGTTGTCCTTCACGTAGGCCTCGATCTTCTTGGCGAGCTGCGGGCTGTCCTTGCGAAAAGCCCAGGCGATGGCGCCACCGTCGCGCAGCACGATCGTCTCATGCAGCACCAGTTTCTCCGAGGCCTGAGCCCAGAGATCGGCCTTGTGACGATCCATGACGCTGGCCGGATAGACCCCGGCGGCGATCAACTCGACGATCATGGAGTCCTGCAGATGCTCGTCCAGGGCGATGATCGCGACCGGATCCTTGCCTGCCGCCTCGAGGCGCTCGTTCAAGGCCAGCAGGCTCTCGTGGTAACTGGACGAGGGGCGCACTGCCACCTCCAGGCCTGTGAGGTCTTCCGCTGCGGCGATTTCGGGAAAGTCGGGGCCGCTGACCAGAATCTCCTGCACCGACTCGGTGAAGGGGGTGGAGAAATCCACCAATTCCTGCCGCTCCGGCATGACGGTCAGGTTGGCGGCGGCGATATCGCCCAGGCCCTCGACCAGACCGGAGATCAGCCGATCCGGACTGACCGGGATCAAGACGATGTTGATCTTGTCGGTCTTCTTGAGCTTGTGGCGCTTGTTCAGATCCTCCTTGAAGAGGGTTATGGCCTCAAAGGTGAGGCCGTGCTGGCGGAACTCGTCGACGAAGTAGAAGATGCGGTCGAAGACCACCAAGACCCGGATCGCGCGGCGTTTTTTCATCTCGTCGAAGTCGCCGGTCCTGGGTTCCAGCGCCTTCTGGATGATGGCTTCGTCGGCGGCGATTTCCTTGGGGCTCGGTGCCCCGTCGACCTCGGCCAAGGCCGGTTTCCCGACGAAGAGCAGAAGCGCCAGAGCCAGTGCCGCGCTCTTCAGTTTTGTCAAGACTTGCGTCTCGCCCTCCCCCGACATGTCCGCCCGTTCCAGAGTAGCAGCCGGGCTCGATCTGTCGAGCCGAGGCGCTTGCGCTCGGTCCATCGCTTCTGTAGTGAGTGCGTGATGATCGCGAGACGCTTCCAGCCGCCTTCGATGAGTGCTTTGATCGCCTTTGAGGCGGTGGCGTGTCTGCAAGGTTTCGCCCGGGCGGCAGCGGAGTTGAACACCTCCCAGCCGGCCGTCAGTCGTCATCTGCGCCATCTGGAGGAACGCTTGGGTGGCGCTTTGTTGGACCGTAGCGTCCGGCAGGTGCGGTTCGCTCGACGCGACCAGACCTATTACGCCGCTGTTCTCTGGGCCCTAGAGACTTTGGACGGTGCCGCCAAGACCCTTTGGGCCCTTGGGCGAAGAGGTAACCCTGGCCTGTACGCACGAGGTCTCACACTTCTCATGCCCTTCTATGAGGAGTTGGGGCGCAGTCTGGCCCCCGACGTGCACATCCGCATCCTGACCTCCGAGTATGAGACCATCGGCGCCACCATTGACGCCGGCGCCGACATCACCTTCGTGTACGGCAGCAGCGGCAAGCGCGGCGAGCAGGATGCCGCCGTGGTGCAGGAAGCCATGATGCTCTTGGCCTCTCCGGCCTTCCTGGCGCAGCATGAGACCTGCTTGTCGCAGTCGCCCGAAGCTTGGCGCGATCTGCTCTTGCTGCAAGCTTTCCAAGCCGAACGGTGGTTGGGCCAGTTGGGAGGATTGGTTCGCCGGAGCAGGCGCCGGGCCGCTACGGCCGCGCGCGCCCACCTTCCATAACTACTTCTACCTGCTGGAGGCGGCCGCGGCCGGCAAAGGCCTGGCCCTGGGCTGGCGCGGCTTCGTCGGGCGCTACCTGGAGGCTGGGAGCCTGGTACCCTTGATGCGGGACTGGCAGATACGGCCCACCATCCTCTTCGCGCGACTGACGGCCAAGTGCCAGCGTAATCCCGCCGCGACTTGCTGCCTCGCCTTCTTCGCAAGCCGCTGGGCGGCGAGGGGAGCGGGCGCACCGCCATGAGAGTCAAGACGAAGCTCCTTGATCTCCCAAAAGTTCGACCCGGATTAGCGGCGCTTTCTCCGCAGATGTTTCCGGACGATCTGATCAAGCAGCACTTCGCTGCCGACCAACTCGAAGCCCAAAGGCTCGGCCAGGTCTCCGAACAAGCGTTCGCCACCGCCCAGAAGGATCGGTATCTCCGACAGGATCATCTCGTCGATCAAGTCGGCACGCAGGAAGCCCTGTATGGTCTTTCCGCCGTCTAGGTAGAGGTTCGAGTAGCCCAGTTTCTTGGCTACGGCGACGACCTCGGAGGCTGTCCCGCCGGCCAAAGAAACATGTTCGCCAAATCCGTCCGGAGCCCTGCTCATCCTTGAGCTCAACATAAGGCCGGGGCGCGGGTAGGGCCCGCCTCGGCCGAAGCCGATAACGCTCTCGAAGGTTAGCCGTCCCATGACGACGACATACACGCTGGCCATAAAGTCGGAGAACCCCAGATCGTTCCCTTCAGACAGAGGCACAGAGTTCAGCCAATCGAGGTCTCCGCCCCTCCGGCGATGTAGCCATCGAGACTGGTCGCGATGTAGACGAGGTTGCTCATGACGCGTCTCTCCGACTGGAATCCATGGTGGAGGTCTCGGGGTGCTTGGTGGTTCCGGCTTGCCCTAGCTTCTCTCAGTCATCGCCAGGATCCGATACATGGAGCGCAGGACTGGCTTTTCGATCAACTTCTTGTCGACCACAACCAGGTCTGTGCCGGTGACCTCGAAGCTGTCCACGATGCTCTGTGCCTGCGCGACCTCGGCGGCGCTGGGGGTGAAAGCAGCCTGGATCATCGGCAGTTGCTTGGGATGGATGGCACCCTTTCCGGTCATGCCGATGGCGGCACAGGCCTCGGCCTCGCGCTCAAGACCGGCCCTGTCCTCCAGATCCAGATAGGGCACGTCGATCAGATCGATTTCGGCACTGGCGGCGGCATGCACGCAGCGGCTGCGGGCATAGAGCAGGCCTTCCCAAGTCGGCTTCACCCGGAGCTCCGCTGCCATGTCGACGCCGCCGAACAGCAGGGCGTCGATGCGCAGGCTGGCAGCGGCGATCTCGGCGCAGGCCTCCAGTCCGCCGTTGGTCTCGATGATCACCTGCAGCCGAAGGCCCGAGCCGACACCGCTCAAGAACTCGTCCAGCAGGCGAATCTCCTCGGCGGCCTTGACCTTGGGCAGCATCAGCCCGTCCGGCCCGTGATCGCCTTCGAGAAACCCAAGGATATCGGCCAAGCCGTCGGGGGTCCGTAAGGAGGTGATCCGGATCAAGACCGCGGATCGGCCAAAGTCCGACCTTTCCGACAGCATCGCCAAGGTCTCCCGGCGGGCGGCGGCCTTGTGCTGCGGTGCCACTGCATCCTCCAGATCGATGCAAACGATGGCGGGCGCGCTGCGGACCGCCTTGGGAAAGAGGTCCAGGCCGCTGCCCGGCACGAAAAGGAAACTGCGCCGGGGGCGAATTCGCCCTTTTTGCTAGCTCTGCATCGGGTCTTCCTCAGCTAACGAGAGCTACCCTTATAGGGAGGTGCTGACCCGACAGCAACGTCGAGCCCGGCCCGGCGATCATCGGCCGCGAAGGCGATGCGAAGTCCGCGTTCGGATTTTCCGCAGCCGAGAACAAAGCGCTTGCAAGCGCTTACATTTTTGCTCTACGACTTGGGCGTGCGGACGGGATGCCGGGCCTCTCGAGGCTGTTCGGCGCCTGGCGATCGAGCTCTCGGCGGAAAGGGACAGACTCATGCAGTACCTGAAAAAGGCACCCAAGACTTCAGCAGCGGGTGAAGAGGATGTGCGCCAGGCCGTCCAGTCCATCCTGAGCGAGATCGAGGCTGGTGGCAACGCGGCAGCGCGTGCCTACGCGCAGAAGTTCGACAAGTGGGACGGCGAGATTCTGGTTGCCGCCGAGGAGCGTGCGGCGGCGGCCGGCAAGGTCAGCCGGAAGCTGAAGGATGACATCGACTTCGCCCACGACAACGTGCGTCGCTTTGCCGAAGCACAGCTGGCCACCATGATCGGTACCGAGGTCGAGGTGGTTTCCGGCTTGGTCGCCGGCCAGAAGCACATTCCCGTTTCCGCAGCCGGTTGCTATGCGCCGGGCGGCCGCTACAGCCATGTCGCCTCGGCCATCATGACGGTGACCACGGCCAAGGTGGCCGGAGTCAAGCATGTAACCGCTTGCTCGCCGCCGCGTCCGGGTGTCGGGATGAATCCGGCCATTCTCTATGCACTGGAAGTCTGCGGCGCCGATGCCGTCTTGAACCTGGGCGGTGTGCAGGGCATTGCCGCCATGGCTTTCGGTCTCTTCGGGACGCCGCCGGCGCGGGTTCTGGCCGGCCCCGGCAATCAGTTCGTGGCCGAGGCCAAGCGCATCCTCTATGGGCGCGTCGGTATCGACATGTTCGCCGGCCCAACCGAGAGTCTGGTGATTGCCGACGCCTCGGCCGATCCCTCGATCGTTGCCTGGGACCTGGTGGGGCAGGCCGAGCATGGCTACAACTCGCCGGTCTGGCTGGTCGCGACCGACCGGACCCTGGCCGAGCGTGTGGCCGAACTGGTGCCGCTCTATGTTGCCGAGCTTCCCGATCTCAACCGTCAGAATGCCGAAGCGGCCTGGCGCGACTACGGCGAGATCATCCTCTGCGATAGCCGCGACGAGGCGGTGAAGGTCTCCGACGATCATGCGCCCGAGCACCTGCAGGTGCAGGCCGAGGACCTGGATTACTGGCTGGCCAATCTAACCAACTACGGCTCGCTCTTCCTAGGCGAGGAGACGACGGTGGCCTATGGCGACAAGGTCTCGGGCCCGAACCATGTGCTGCCGACCAAGGGGGCGGCGCATTACACCGGTGGGCTCTATGTCGGCAAGTTCATGAAGACGGTGACCTGGCAGCGCGCGACGCGCGAGGCCAATCGCTCGATCGGTCAGGCCTGTGCCCGCATCTCGCGCCTGGAAGGCATGGAGGGCCATGCCAAGACGGCCGATGTGCGCCTTGCCAAGTACTTCCCCGACGAGGTCTTCGACTTGCGCGGGGAATAGCGCGCGGGCCGTGTGTCTCGACTGGTTGGACGATACGCTAGCTGGCCGGGGAAAAGGCTGTCCAATAGGCATCCAAGGCCGGGACGCCGCCGAGGTGGACATAGAGGACGCGCGATCCGGCGGGAAAGCGGCCTAGGCGCACCTTGTCGATCAGGGCCTGCATCGACTTGCCTTCATAGACCAAGTCGGTGATCAGACCCTCCAGGCGCGCTGCCAAGCGGATCGCCGCCAGGGTCGCTTCCTAGGGTATGCCGTAGGCCGGGGTGGCATAGCCTTCCTCCAGCACCACCTCCTCATCGCTCAGGCTGCGGCCGAGGTCGATCTGCTCTGCAGTCTGCCGGGCGATTTTGTTAACTGCGGCGCGGATCTCGGCCGGGCGGTGATGTCGATGCCGATCACCTGCTGCGCGCGGCCGACCTTGGCCAGGCCCGCGACGATTCCGGCTTGCGTGCTGCCGGAGCCGGACGCCACCACCAGATAGTCGAAGGCAAAACCCAGCGCGCGCTCCTGGCCCAACATCTCCTCGGCGAAGGCGGCATAGCCGAGGCTGCCCACGGATGATCCGAAGCGCCGGCCGGGATGGGATAGGGCCTGGCGCCCTCGGCGCGCAAGCCCTCCAGGGCGGCCTCCCAACTCTCTTTCAGGCCGATGCCGAAGGGTTCCTTCGAGATCTCGGTCTCGGCATCCATAATCCGGCTGAGCAGGATGTTGCCCAGCTCGTGATAGTGCGGGCCCTGCCAATCGACCCAGGTAACCTGGATCAGGTGGCAGCGAAAGCCGGTCTTGGCGGCGACCGCGGCCACCTGTCTGGTGTGATTCGATTGGATGCCGCCAATGCTGACCAAGTTATCGCAGCCTTGCTGACGGGCATCCGGCACCAGGTATTCCAGCTTGCGGGTCTCGTTGTCGCCATAGGTCAGCCCGCTGTTGCAGTCCTCCCGCTTGGCCCAGATCTCGACGCTGCCGTCCAGCTCGACGCTGAGGCGCGGCAGCGGTTCGAGGGCGCCGGGCCCAAAGATCAAGATCTGAGAAGAAAAGTATTAAAGTGCGATAGGTCTTCTATTAATCTGTGTAGATCATGAATAGTCTAGAAAATTACTTAGTTTTTTCATAGAAATTATTGTTATCATGCAATTTTTTGGCGCTTGGCTACGACGGCGATGACGGTGCCGCATGATGCGGCACCAGAACAGGAATCCCTAATGGAGAGCCGGGGAAACATCGGCTTGTGGCTGAGCGTATTTCTTGACAACCTTTACAAGAAAATTAATTGAATACAATCAGAAAAGTATTATTTTGGTTGGGAGGCCTGTCGTGGCGCGCATGGCTTTGGCCTCAACGACGCTCGAAGGGCGGCAAGCAGTGTTCCCGCTACAGGCGCTTGCCCTTTAGGGGACGATGAGACTCATGATTTCGCCTCTTGCACTTCTTGTCCTTGTTCAGGTTGTCAACCTGACCCTAGAGGTGGGTCGGGAAAACTGGACAGGTGAGTCAAGTGGGGTTTTCGCGTGAGATCGGCCTGATAGCCGAGAGCGAGGAGAGATCATGGCAAGACGCCCGCGCCGGAACCACAGTCCAGCATTCAAGGCGAAAGTGGCCTTGGCAGCCATCCAGGGCGAGAGGACGCTGGCCGAGTGAGCCCAGCAGTGTGACGTCACCCCAACCAGATCACCCAGTAGCGCCGGCAATTGTTGGATGGCGCTGCCGGTGTGTCCGCCGACACCGCCAAGGCCGAGCCAAGGCGGAGAGGTGCCGGCGGTGTATGTGAAGGCCCTTCATGCGAAGCTTGGCGAGCTGATGTTTAGAGAAGGATTTTTTGTCCGCAGCGCTCGGCAAGGCTGGTCTGTTGGCGCGCGCAAAGCGACGATCGAGCGCGACGACAGACTGAGCATCAGCCGTCAGGCGCAGCTGCCCGGCCTCAGCCGAGGTAGCGGCTCCTAATCTGCTGCGCCCGACCTCGCAGACCGATCTCGCGCTCATGCGCTGGATCGACGCGTTGCCTCTGGATGAACCCTTTGCTGGCAGCCGGATGTTGCAAGGCCTGCTGAAGGCAGAAGGCTATGAGGTGGGGTGGCTGCGTGTTTCGACGCTGATGCAGAAGATGGGGATCAAGGCGCTCTACCGCCGCCCGAAGACCTCGACGCCGGCGCCGGGACACAAGATCCATCCCTCCCTACTGCGCGGCCTCGCGGTCAGGCGCCCTGACCGGGTCTGGGCGATGGACATCGCCTGCGTGCCCATGGCACGGGGCTTGGTCCATCTTGCTGCTGTCCTGGACTGGTTCAGCCGCAAGCTTCTGGCTTGGCAGGTGTCGATCACGCGTGAGGCAGAGTTCTGTATCGAGGCCCTGGAGGAGGCGCTGGCACGCCATGGCAGGCCAGAGATCCTCAATACCGACCAAGGCAGTCAATTCACGTCGCTGGACTGCGTTCAGGTCCCAAAGGACGCGCAGATCGCGATCTCCATGGACGGCAAAGGAGCCTGGAGGGACACCGTTTTTGTGGAGCGCCTCTGGCGCAGGGTCACGTATGAGGAGATCGACCTGCACGCCGACGCCAACCTGCCGGAGGCGCGCGCCTCGATTGGGCGCTACCTGGCCTTCTACAACAGCACGAGGCCACATGCGTCGCTTGGCGAGCAGATGCCCGATCAGGCGTACATCAGCGCGCTGCAGCCAATCCCGGCAGCGGCTTGACCCAGACGAAAATCCACTTGGCGATGGCTCGAACCCTGTTCAAACAATCCGAGCCACCGCTCTGGGCGTTCGCCACGAAGCGCTTAACCTGTCCAGGGGAGAACGCATGCGCGATGCCTTTCATATTCAGACGGTGAACAACCCACACAGCCACTTGAAGGACTTCCTGCGACGCTTTCGGGGGATCGCAACACACTATCTCGCCAACGATCTGCGATGGTTTCAACGCGGTTGTCTCGAAAACGCATCCCCCACGCACATGCCTCGCCGTTGTCATCGACAGGTCATGCATACGATTTGTAAACTGAGCCTACCAATTAGTTCAATTGGTGAGTGGTAATCGATGGCGGAGGGGAGGGGACTGGGATCGGACGGTCTCCGTGGGAACTCCCTTCTCGAACACCCTTTGAGTCACCCAAAATAAATCTCAATTAAACTGACAGACAAAATTCACTTAACTATTGTAGTTATTGCCTATTACTCTATTTTTTCTACTGAAAACTCCCCTAGCCCGACTGTGGTTCCTTTCCCAAGGTGCGTCCAGCGTGCCGCAGCGAGCAGCGGCCACAACACGCCGGGTCCATCTGGCAAATCAAGCACGCCGCTGACGCCTCGCAACTCGATTTCGCGCTTCTGACGTCCAGAATAGCGGTGCAGATCATGCCGCCCGCCTCGCCAAGAAAAGGTCGGCGTGGATCGGGCAAGAGACAGGAACTCAGGCCCCAGCCCATCCCATCCACCCCTTATCGGACCGCCAAGAAACATCCGTATACGGCGCTGCGCACCAATGACTAAATCCAAAAGTGTGGGCTTATCGATAAGCTTGCCTCTGCGCAGCATTCTAAGCGGCGCTTCAAACCGAAGGCGGCAGGGCGTTGACGGGTGAAGCGGCCAGCACGCGTCAGATAGCAACCAGCTGCTTCCTCGATCCCCAAGCAACTCTCCACCAGGACCATAGCCACGCACGCGGCGTATTCTGAATGGCACTCGTTCTGGACCTAGACCGTTCTGCGATGCGATCTCCCACGCAAGCATTGTAGATGTCGGGCCGTCAGCTGCGTCACCAAGCAAAAACCAGTCGAGCGCCGGGGAATCCTCTGGATCGGCTGAGGCTGGGCGAATCACGTAGCCAGGCTGTTGAGATCCGCTTGTTTCGCCAGTGAAGACCAGATGATATCCTGCGTAATCAAGAGACCGCAGAGCCGCACCCCAAACGCCGCGCAGCATCGGCGCCGTCGCGACAACTTTCGGGGTTTCCAGCAAGAGGCGGCGAGGCCGTATCCGAACGCTTGCGAGTAACTCTATGATATCATCTTCACTAACCAACTGACGATCCCCCCTGACCCCCTAGCTTTTATCTGAAACAATCGAAGAGAGGCGAAGCTTGATCGGAGTTCACACGACACGACAGTAAGGCGGGGCGCGGAAGTGGTGTGCTGAGAGGGAAGAGTCTCTTCTCGCAAGAAGGGACCTTCCGATGCAGCCAACCGCCATCCGCACCCTCACCGTCACGCTATCGTCGCACCTGGCGTCGAGCAAGAGCCGGATCGACACCTTGGCCTTCTTGTCGATCGGCATGGTGAACGCCCGGCAGTCGGGCAGTCGATTTAAGCCACCTTTCGCACCAGTGTCCGGGAGCTGTTCAGGTGTCGTCGAGTGACCGGCGCCTGCAGCGCTTCTTTCAGTATATCCACGTGCGCTCCGACCGGTCGGCGCCTCTGGCGGTGCAGCGTCTCGGCCTGCGGGCCCCCCTGGTTGCTGTACCTCGACCGCACCGACTGGAAGATCGGGCGCAGGGATGTAAACATCCTCATGCTGGCCGTGGTCACCAAGCGCCTGCGTATCCCCCTGCTGTGGACGGTTCTGGACAAGGCCGGGACAAGCAATGGCGCAGAGCGCATCGCCTCGATGCAGCACTACCTTGCCCTGTTTAGAGCCGTCTCGGTCAAAACACCGCTCGGCGACCGTGAGTTCATCGGCGCAGACCGGATCGAATGTCTCTTGAAGAACGACATCCCTTTCGCGCTGCGCGTGAAGGAAAACACGACCGTCGAACGCGACAACGGCCAGAAGCTCTCCTTGACCCGCATTGCCCAGGTGGGGTTGAGGTTGCGCCATCCACGGTGCTGATTCATGGTTACATATCATGGTGTTGTGTCGATTGAAGCGAGGTTTTCATGGTGCATCCGATGGGTGAATCCAAGAACGGGCTGCTTCGCGTGGATTTCGACCGCCGCGTGAAGCTGGAGTTCCATGGATCGAAGGTAACGTCGGACGGCGGCTTGCTCGCGTATCGGGAACTGGACGACGCGCTTGGCCTGACAGAGATGGCGGCCGGGGCGCTGCGAGACGGTCGTCGCGGCAAGAACGGCTGGCACGCTGTCGTCGGGATGCTTCGGCAAGCGGTGTTCGGGCGTTTGGCCGGGTAGGAGGATGTCAACGACGCCGAGCGGCTTTCTCGCGATCCAGCGATGCGTTGGATTGTCGGCGGCAAGGCGACGGATCGGGGTGCGGCCTCATCGAGCCAGATGGGCCGTTTCGAGACGCAATGGCTGACGGGTGACGTCAATCTCACCGCACTCAGCGCTCTGTCCGGGCTGTGGATCGACCGCGTTCATCGTCGCAAACCGCCGAAGCTGATCATCCTGGACATGGACAGTTCGGTCAGCCCCACCCACGGCGAACAGGAAGGCACGGCCTACAACGGCCACTTCGGCTGCACCTGCTATCACCCGCTTTTTGTCTTCAACCAGCTCGGCGATCTGGAGCGCTGCGCCTTGCGACCCGGCAACGTGCACAGCGCCGATGGCTGGCGCGCGGTGCTGGACCCGGTCGTGGCGCGTTATCGCGAGCGCAAGCTGCGGCGATACTTTCGGGGCGATGCCGCCTTCGCCTCACCGGACATCTACGAGTATCTGGAGGCCGAGGGCTTCGGCTACGCCATCCGGCTTCCCGCCAACAGCGTGCTCCAGGGATACGTCGCCCACCTGCTACGGCGCCCAAAGGGACGGCCCCCGATGGAAGTCCGTCGCTACTTCGCCAGCTTCAGCTATCGGGCTGGAAGCTGGACCCAGGCGCGGCGCGTGGTGGCGAAAGTGGAATGGCATCCGGGCGAGTTGTATCCCCGCGTCGGGTTCGTCGTCACCAATCTGTCCCGGCCCGCCGAGCGGATCGTCGCCTTCTACAACCAGCGTGGCACGGCGGAACAACACATCAGGGAGGGCAAGAACGCGATCCGTTGGACGCGACTATCCTGCCGACGCTTCAAGGCCAACGCGGCTCGGCTTCAGCTTCATGCACTGGCCTACAACCTGGGCAACTTCATGCGCACGCTAGCTTTGCCAGACCCAGTGAGCAATCGGTCGCTGACGACGCTGCGCGAGAAGCTGGTGAAAATTGGGGCAAAAGTCGCGCGTCACGGACGCTGCGTCACCTTCCAATTGGCCGAGGTCGCGCTCCCGCGCGACCTGTTCGCCGATATCCTGGATCGGATCGACCGCTTGCGACCACGGCCGACACCAGCGTGAGCCAACGCTATGCCAATCAAAACGACTTCACGACGGGAGACCTGTGCCCGGAACGCTACGAAATTGGCACTGGCCCGTGGGTTTCCGATCAGCGGCCCGTTGTCCTGGCCGTTCTGGGCCGTTTCCCAATCCCCGACGCCTCACAGATTGCATCCCAGCAGCGACCAAGGCAATATGAACGTCGTGATCGGGCGCTACGTGGGCGATCCCGGCTTGAAGGCCTCGTTCTGCAAACGCCGCATCGGCGCCACCGTGAAAAACCGTCATGGCCGTCTGACTACGCTCGATGAGGCGCTCGGAATGCCCCTGCGTTTCGCCGCAAAACGCATCGAAAATCGCGCACTCCCGATCCTCGCCACCACCCTCGAACCCCAGCGCGCGCTTGAAGCCTGCAAGAAACGCTGGGCCATCGAGCGCTTCTTCGGCGACGTCGAAACCCGCGGCTTCGACCTCGAAGATACCAGGTTCTCCAATCCGGCTCAACTCGACACTCTCTTCGTTCCGCTCGCTCTGGCCGTCGCCTGGGCCGCCAAAACCGCTGACATCCTCGGCGGCAAAAAGCACCGCAAAACGAAATCTCACGGCTATCTCGCCACATCCTACTTCCGCATCGGCTTCGACCAACTCCGAAATTCGGACACTTCATCGACCGAGAGCTGCCGCTGCTCTCTGCAAACCTCTGCGATCGTGATCCAGGAGAGTCCTGTCGTGTGGATCAGATTAGCAGGTCAGGGAGATGGGATCGACAGGTTACGCGGCTCGACGGAAGAATCGGTGTCTCTCGGAATCCTGATTGAAAATCGGTTGGAACGCCGTCCTGTCAGCCGGGAACAGGGACCTTCATGGCTGGAAACGACGCTGGATTTCGCCAAAGCATCAGATTTTTCCTCTATATTCATCAAAATGTCTGTTGCCTGCCGCCTCTGGTTCGTGCCAATTTGAACTCATGGTGTCAGAGCATGATAAAGAACTCCTGATGTCACAGGTCGACTGGGAAGACCTGCTACTGGCTTACATGCATGACCCGGTAGACAAGTCACTCAACCTCAACGACCATGAGCGTCGCTCAGCCCTTTATGCTAGCGCAGCCGTGGGGCGCGATGTTTCCCGCGAAGAAATCCTCAAATCGGCAAGCATCGTCGATCAGCGGTCCGCGCTCACCGAACGTCTGCCATTACCCAAGGTTGAAGCTATTGGCCGGTGCGTTAACGATTCGGGCCAAGGGCTGACGCTTTTACATCCGATGAGCGCAGCAAGTTACAAAATAGCCAGCGGAAAGCCGAACCAGGACGATGTTGTTGCCGCAATTGCAACGATCGTTAACGACCTTGATGACATGCGGCAACGTTTTCTCGCCATCTGGCGGTTGCTGCCGGATGCAATGGCCCGCGTGTGCAGCGATCTGGGGCGTTTGCCGGCGGACGCATCGTTTCCAGACCATACACTCGTGCAGCATGCGGATATCACAGCGGGCCTTCATGCAGCACTGAGAGATGACCACGGTGTAGCGTACCTCTCCTTCGCGATAGGTCCGGTTCAGCCTTTTATCGCCGCCGCACGCAGTGTTCGCGATCTTTGGTCGGGCAGCGTGTTGCTTTCCTGGCTCATGTTCAAGGCGATGCTTCCCATCCTTGAGCATCTCGGGCCCACCGCTTTCGTATATCCATCTCTTCGTGGTAATGCCCTCGTCGATCTTTGGCTGAGGAAGGAATGCGGTCTCAGCAAAAAAATCGACTGTCCCGATCCGATCCGGCGCATGGCTCCTTCCCTGCCTAACCGGTTCGTCGCACTCGTTCCATGGGGCGACGGAGGAGTTGAGGCAGAAGCGTTGCGCCAGGCTTGCCTTCGGGCCGCAAGGTCCGCCTGGGCGCACCTTGCCGACAGCGTGCGAGAATCTCTCGATCCAAAGCTAAGTGTGCTCGCAAGCGACTGGTCGCGGTCCTGGCGTGCACAGATCGATACGGCCCTCGAGTTCTGCGCCAGCATTGCTCCCGAGCGACAGCTTTCCGACACTCTGATGGCGGAGTTGCACGGAGCAAAGAGCTTCGCCTCGGGGTGGCCCGATGCGGCCCATGTGCGCGGACTTGCGGACACTATCCCAGCATCGCACCGCCAGGACTATCCCCGGGACAGCGCCGGCCGCTGGCAGGCGCAGATGGAAACATCGGCCAGGCTGATGGCCGCCGCGCGATCCGTGAGGCACGTACCCACGTCTTCTCCTGCCGATACAGGGCCCTCGCCGGGTAAGTGCACGTTGTTTGGTAGCTGGGAGCAGATGGGGCCCGGACAGTTCGAAGACGCCCGCAAATTCTGGGACGCTGCATCCCGAACCGTTCGCCTTCGTGGCGTTCGTATCCGCTCAGGCGAGCGGTTGTCAGCGGTTGCCTTGACGAAACGTTTCGCCGCGCCAGCATTGCTGGCGCGGGAACTGCAACTTGGCACCGCAGATCTTCGTTTCCCCGATACGGCGACCGTTGCGGCAGCTGAATGGTTGGGACAGGCGGAAATTGACCCAGACAACGAACACGACTGGAGTGGCCGGTGGTTGCACTGGACGCGGCAGGATCAGGATCCAGACGAAGGTTCGGTTCCGGAAGACCTCTGGAAACGTATAAAAGCCGCGCGGGAAAGACTTGGTGAACCGCCAGCTTACTATGCGGCGATAGCCATGGATGGCGATGAGATGGGGCAATGGCTGGCAGGCAAAAAGATGCCTGCGCTGGGCGAGCTCATGCATCCGAAGCTCAGAGGCTACTTCGAGAGAGTGAGCGGTGAGCGTGTGCGGGCCGGCCTCTCAGCGAAACGGCCGGTTGGGCCAGCATTGCATGCCGCTATCAGTGCGGCCCTGGCGGCCTTCGCGTCCGAGATCGCGCCCGAAATCGTCGCATCTCACAAAGGAGTGACCATCTACTCGGGTGGTGACGATGTGCTGGCGCTTTGCCCGCTATCGGAAGCGCTTAGGTGCGCTAGATCCCTCCGGCTGGCCTTCTCGGGTCGGGACGATCCGGACGATCGGGTGAGTGACGGCTGGCGAGCCTGCGGTGGCGTGCGCCGGATCACCATGGGCCCGACCGCATCGATGTCGGCAGGCGTAGTTCTCGTGCACCAGCACGCAGACCTTCGGCAGGCCCTCGCGGAAGCGCATGGTGCGGAAGCACGAGCCAAGGCAGCGGGGCGCGATCTTCTGGATCTGACCGCAATGCGGCGCTCTGGAGAAACGGCGCGAGCAATCTGCCCCTGGGATTTTGTCCCCTGGCTTGATGAACTCAGGATCGCATTCAGGGCAGGAGCGTCATCGCGATGGACCTATCGCTTGAGGGCCGAGTTGCCGACCCTTTCTTCGAACACGCTGCCATTACCCGCAATTCAGGCGGAGATCCGGCGTCTCGTCGATCGCACATCGCAGGAAGCATCCACCGGCGCCTTTGGATTGACTGGCGTCGATGTTGCAAACCGGTTCAGCGAGTACTGCTGCGCGCGCGAAAACATCGATCGAGGCTGTTTGCTCGGGGATTTCATTCTCTTGTGTCAGTCTGCATCCTTCATGGCACGAGGTCGCGATGACTGAGCCGGAGCATACGACCGCGGTGCTTGAGTTCGAACCGCTAGACGTTCTGTTTTTCCGAGATGGCAGACCATTCGAACCGGCAACACGTGCGACCTCGGGAGTGCCGGCGCCACAGACACTCGCTGGAGCGGTTCGCACATGGCTACTTGATGGTTCTGGCGTCGATTTCCAACGTCTGGCCGCGAGTATCCGAGGTGGCGCGACTTTCCTGGATGCGGCCGAGGCGCAAAACGCTGGAGCCGTCGCGCGGTTACGATTTCGGGGGCCGTGGTTTGTACATGAAGGCGAACGAATGGTTCCGATCCCGGCCAATCTTGTTGAGGTCGACCGCGATGGGACTATTGAGCGCCTCGATCCACTATCCAGGCCTCTGCCGGGTTGGAGGGGAGATGGGATGCGCCCGATCTGGCGACGAAGTCGGGGTGCTTCTAAGCGGGTTCGTGGCTATCTAAGACCGGATGGCTTGGCCAGATACTTGGCCGGCGGCGTTCCGATCCGCGAAGAGATCGTCGTCGACGACGCCCTGTTCGGAATGGAAGATCGAGTAGGCATTGGTCTGGATGCAGAGCGGCGCGCTACGCGCGAGGGCATGATATACGCAATTCGAATGCTGCGCCTGCGCCCGGACGTCCGGATCGCCATCGAGGTCACCGGACCGACACGGGACATCTCTTCGATAGCTGAAGAAGACGTGCTGGCTCTGGGTGGCGAGGCACGGCGAGCCATCGTCCGGCGAGTGACAGCGCCCCCCTGGCCGAGAATCCCCAGCGGGACTGGGCGCGGAAGGCTGGCTCTGCTGACCACGCCCGCACCGTTTGGAGGCTGGCAGCCGCCCGGTTCGATCCCATGTGCTGCTGCAGTACCCGGGCACCTTGCCATCTCTGGTTGGGACCTTGCACGTGGTGGCCCTAAACCGAACCGGTTCGCGGTGTCTGCCGGTAGTGTCTACTTCTTTGACGACCCGAACGATCTGCGCGGGCGAGGCGGTTCTCTATGCACGGGCGAAGATGCTGCCCTCGGCTGGGGGGCTTTTATCGAGGGAGCGTGGAGTGATGCATGACGCAAGCTTAATGTTCATCCATGCGCTGACCGGCCTGCATCCAGGTAGCGGCTCTGCGCTCGGAGTGGTTGACCTGCCGGTTCAGCGCGAGCGCCACACGCAGTGGCCACTGGTGCCAGGTTCTAGCCTAAAGGGCGTGCTTCGCGCCGCATGTCGCCGAAAGCTGGGCGATGGCGACGACCTCAATGCCGCTTTCGGTCCGGAGACGAGCGATGCCAATGATTTCGCTGGCGCTCTGGCCTTCACGGACGCGCGCCTCATCGCCTTTCCCGTCCGTTCTCTCCGAGGCGTCTTCGCATGGACAACATGTCCAGCTGCACTGACACGGCTCGCGCGCGACTGCGCTTTACTCGTGGGCGAGCAGGGCCCACCCGAATGGCCGACGCCCGGACGAGGCGAGGCCGCCTGCTCAGACAGGGCAAACATCATCGTCGGTAAGAACCAGCTGCTGCTCGAAGAGTTTGAATTCGTGCGCACCGAGGATGACAGCGGTGTTGCTGCCTGGCTGGCAGATCGCGCCGTTACTGACGTGAACACGCGTGTACAGATGGCACGAAACCTCGTAATCTTGAACGACGACGACTTCACCCATTTCGCGCAACATGCGACAGAGGTAATCGCTCGTATCGGCCTCGACTACGAAACCAAAACCGTGAACCGCGGCGCGTTATTCTACGCGGAATTTCTACCGCCAGAGACAGTATTCTACTCTGTAGCAATGGCAACCCCGAGTCGAAACCAGGCGATCGATCGTGACGCCAAGAGTATGCTGGCGATGCTGCGAGACTTCACGCCAGACACATTGCAAATCGGGGCCAACCAGACTATCGGCAAGGGCATGTGTGCCATTCGGTTCGGTGGCGGAGGAGCATGAGATGCCAGTTGGTGCACCGACGCTCGATCAACGACGTGCCCGGCATGCCTGGGAGGCAGTCGAACGTGTCAAGAAAAACAGAGGCGAATTTGGCAGCGACTACGCACGAGAGGTCAAGCGCCTGCCGGTGCGGATCATCACAGCGGGCCTCGGTCACGCAATCGCTTTCTTGCGTGCCAAAGGTAAGCAAGACGGTGGTGATGCCAACGCCGCTCTTTTATGCGATCTTTCAGATTGGATACTGGACAAACGTCGCAATGCCGCAAGCAACCGCTGCGCGCCTGCACCAGCGGCACTGATTGAAGCGATAGTTCAAGGAGACTCGACCTTCCTGCAGGTCTCCACGCAGGAAGCACTGTCATATCTGCAGTGGCTGGGACGCTTCGTCGAGGCGGAACTCAAGGTCCCTGATGAATAGGCGTTTGCATGATGGTTAGTTCGCTCATCCTGCCCCGGTCCGCGGCCCAGTCAATCGACACGATCGCTTGTTCGCGCCGGAATCCGAGCCTGCAACTCGACAAATGCTCACCGCCGGGTGACCAGCGTGCGCAGCGTGACGCGATCGATCGTGTCTGCCAAGCTGCCGGCGACCGGGATTTGCTGGCCGCTCTGCTGACCCGCCGGGACACTATGCTAACGCAGGCGCGTGCGGTCCGCTTTCAGGCCACGACATGCGGAGCGCTCACGCTACATCTCGCTCGCACTGCTGGGCTGGAAAACGCAGGCATCCACTTGCACCCGATCTATGGGTTCGTCTGCTTGCCGGGCAGCGGCCTGAAGGGAATGGCTCGCGCTTATGCGGAAACGGTCTGGTTTCCCGACCAGAAGGACAAGCCGGAGGCTCGGCGGCAGATCCGGGCCACGTTCGGCTGGGCAGTCGGTAACGATCGCAAGCCTGGGTTACCAGCGGATTTAGAGGAGCTCGGCGGCTCTGCTGCCGGCGCCGTCGTGTTCCATGAGGCATGGCCGACGACCTGGCCGCAACTCGAACCCGATATTACCAACAACCATCACACAGATTACTATCAGGGCAAGGACGATCCGGGTGACTGGGAAAGCCCGACGCTGGTATCGTTCCTGGCCATCGGAACCGGAGTGACATTTGACTTCGCGCTCTCTGCTCGTTCAGACGAATACTCCTCGCTCATCGATCAGGCGGCTCAATGGTTGCAGGGAGCACTCGTTCATGCCGGCGCGGGGGCAAAGACGAATGCTGGCTATGGCCGGTTTATCCTCGACGGCCTGCCAGAGCCGGCGGCGCCCGTCACCACGCGCAGCATCAGCCAGCATCGGCTCATACTGGCAACACCTGCCTTCCTCGCCGGAGCCGAACAGCAGGCCAACGACTGCGACCTCCGCCCAGCATCGTTGCGAGGGCAGTTGCGGTGGTGGTGGCGTACCATGCATGCGGGTCATCTCGGTCGCGATGCCCTCAGACAACTGGAGACGGCAATCTGGGGCGACGCGCAGAATGGAGCGGCACTTTCGTTGGCGATCAGGCCTGTTGTACGGCCCCTCGTAAGACTGTTCGATTTCAAGAATGGTTCTCAGCCGAAAGCGGATTTCCAGAGAGAACACAATCTGGAGCGTCCGCAACCGGGAGCCAAAACAACGCAAGGCCTGTTTTATGCCTCTTACGGCATGGACGAGATGAACCGCGGCGAGAAACGGCAACGCTGGTATGTTGAACCGGGTGCGACTTGGTCAGTGACACTGATTGCACGCCGAACAGAAGCGCCCCTCGGCGGCGGGGAGCTGTCAGCCGCCAAGGTCCTGCAACAGGCCGAGGCGGCGCTGTGGCTGCTGGCTTGCCATGGCGCCATCGGCTCGAAAGCGAGAAAGGGCTTCGGGGCATTCGTGGACCTGAAGCTCCCTGGCATTCGATCAGTGGAAGATTGCAAGTCCGCCGCCTCGGATCTGCGGCGCCTGTGCCGCCTTCCCGGTGGCCGGACAGATGCCCCGTCGCTTGATGAGGCGATGAATTTCGAGACAGTCACACCTTGGTCCGATCCCTGGTTTGCTATGGATCAGGTGGGCTCTGTTTACCAGAAAACAGTCAGGTCTTTCCGCGCAGACACCCACCGCACGGGCCTCGGCCTGCCCCGAAACGTCGGCCGCCGACCAGGAAGATCGCGGAAGCCTGGGCAGATTGACAGACACGCTTCGCCACTACACTGGAGCCTTTCTCGTGAAGAAGATGGCAGATTGCGTGTTCGTCTGACGGCATTTCCGCCCGCCCGCCTGCCTGACCTGCGGTCATTTGTCATCCGCGAACTGGAAAAACGAAAGCAGAGGCTCGAGAAACGTGGGCGCGGTAATTCGAGAACTCCACGCGATGCGCGGAATGGCCGCCCTGAGCGGGTAGCAGGCCGAGGAATGTCCGGGCATCCTGCACCAGCGTCGGACGATCTGCCGCCGAATGGGGAGGAAATACAGGCTGTCCTGCTGGAAGAGCGAAACCGGAAAGGAAAATGGAGGGCACGCCATATTGACAGCAACAAGGAGGGAACGATCGATAACTCCGACAGCGTTCCGCCTGACGCGGAGGCCGATCAAGAAGTGACGCTCTTGGTGGTTAACCGAACGGACTTCCTCTGGCCCGACGAGGCGGCGCGGGCACGTTTCGCCAGCAAATCCAGCAAACGTCGAACCCCGCCAGCTCGGCCGCCCCGCAATCGAAGGTAACGCCAAATGACCCAAACCCGCGACCGTATCCTTATTATGAGTGTCGGCACCGGTGATATAGATCGACCTGAGGAAACACTGTCCGCTCCACTCAAGAAATCCATCGCAACGGGGGCCTGGACGCGCGTGGTTCTTTTGCCTTCGAGCGTGACCGACGCATTTGCAAACGCATTTGCAGAAAAACTGAAAAAGGTGTTTCCATCGATTGCCCTGGAAACACACGCTCTCCCGGAGGGGGATGAGAATGATGCCGATCAAGCCTACGCCCACTATGACTCGGTAATCGGAGGTTTGTTGCGCGACGACGTACAGTCCGAGCAGATTGTACAGCCCGAGCAGATCGAGGTTGACTTCACACGTGGCACAAAGGCCATGAGCGCGGCACTTGTGCTGGCAGCGATGCGCCGCAGTATCCCATGCCTACGTTACGTTACCGGAGAGCGTGACCGGCGGGGAATGGTTCGGCCGGGACGTGAAGAGGTCAAACGCATCTCAACCACCAACGTGGACGGGCATCGGCGGCTGGATCTGGCTCGCAGCTTGTTCGAGCGGGGCAACTTCGCAGCAATCGGTGACATCTTGCCGGACCGAGATAATCCCATGTCAAAGCCCTACCCGGATGAGCTGGTCGAGGTTTCAGGATCTGTGCTGACGGCTGCGCGTTTCTTCGCGGCCTGGGATCGACTTGACTATGCCAGCGCCGCGGCGATCGACGTCGACGCCCCGCCGGATTTCAAATGGAAGCCTGTTTGGCCAACCGAGGCGATGCGGGACTGGGTGTCTGGCCTGAGGCTGGAACCTGACCCTAACGATACCTCCGCGATGGCCGCGCACCTGCGTCAGCTTGTAGTAGATCTGCTCGCCAATGCGGAACGACGTGTCGTTCAAGGTCAAAACGAGGATGCCCTCGTGCGGTCTTACCGGCTGCTTGAACTCATTGGACAGGCCAGACTGTTTGACCATGGCTTAGACAGCGGTAACCTCGATCCAAATCACGGTACCGTCAAAGCCGTGGAGGCAGAAGCCCAGAAGAAAAAGCGCGTGGCTTTCTCGAAAAAATCCGGCGGGCAAGGCGAACTACAACTACAGGCATCCCGTTTTCAAGCGGGAAGATTATTAAGTCATCTTCACGACCCACTCGCAAAAAAACTGCTGGAGTTCGGGGATAAGGCGCCTCTGAGGGCGACTCTGCGCAACAATAGCGTGCTGGTACATGGCTTTAAAGCTTGCGCGCCTGCTGATACAGGAATGTTGCAACAGCTTTTAAGCGATTTTGCGAAGATAGCCAAAGAGGATGGCGGCGCAGACTTCGACGCCCGCTTGAACATAGCTCGTGGACCAGCCTTCGTAAGCAGCTGATGCCGTCGCTCTATGTTACCGAACCGGGAGCCGCGGTGCGAAAATCGGCCGCCTCCCTGATTGTGACCATAGAAGACAAAGCAAAAGAAGGGATGTCTCGACGTCGGACACTGGCAGAAATCGAACCACATCGGCTTGAACTGATAGGACTGGTCGGTCGAGCGCACATAACCTCCGACGCCATGCATGTCTGCCTAGAACAAGGCGTTGCCGTTGCCTGGTTCACACGTGGGGGTGACTTCAAAGGTCGTCTGGTACCGGAAATATCTCGAACCGCGGATCTGCGTCTTGCGCAATATCGACTGGCCCATGAGCCAGAGGCGGCGCTGTCTGTGAGCCGGTCAATGATAAAAGCAAAATTATTGAATGGAGCTGCCGTACTATCCGCCATGCGAGCAAACCGCCCCGGTCGTTCCATGCTTGGAGATGCTATACAATCATTAAGAACCTGCGCGAGTCGAGTGGCAAATGCACCTGGCAAAGAAGTACTTCTTGGCGTCGAGGGCGATGGTGCGCGCATTTACTTCTCCGCACTGAGCGAATGCTTTTCGGGCAATATATCCTTTTCAGGCCGTGCACGCAGACCCCCCCCGGATCCGGCAAACGCCCTTCTCTCATTTGGCTATGTCCTCCTCGGTAACATGCTGGCAAGCTTGCTCGAAGGCAGGGGCTTCGATCCGTACCTGGGAATGATGCATTCGGTGCGCTCCGGCAGGCCGAGCCTGGCACTCGATCTGCTTGAAGAGCTTCGATCTCCACTTGTCGACCGCTTTGTCGCCGGCCTCTGCAACAGACGCCAATTGCAGCCTGAGCATTTCGAGCCCGACCTACGCCGCCCAGGTGGCCTTCGCCTGACCCGCGACGGGCTCCGTCGCTTCTTCCGAGCATGGGAGCGTCACCTTGACTCGCCATTGGCGGGTTTGGCCGACCGGCAGATCACAGAGAATGTGGTCCGCACTCAGGTCGATCGCCTTGCCGCGCATGTCCGTGGGCAACAGACTTATCAACCGTTCAGCCTCATCGAAAGGAGCTAGCATGGGACGATATATTGTATGTTACGATATTCGAGATGATCGGCGACGACGGAAAGTATCGGAAACTCTGGATGGCTATGGCGACCGAGTTCAAGATAGTGTGTTTGAGTTGCCCGTCGATCGAACGCTGTTGGACGATTGCATAAATGAAATCGCCGTGCTTATCGCGCCGGATGAGGATTGCGTAGCTATCTACCGCTTGTGTGCTACTTGCGAAGCTGAAAGGAATTATCTCGGGTGCGTAGATGGCGTTGACCGGATCGGCGAAGAAGATGTGTTCATTGTTTGAGAACGGTCCTAAACCTCCCCCTGACCATAAAGGGGGGTAGGTCAGGAGTTTCTGGCAACCATCTGATTTTACCGAATATTTCCTAAACTTCCAGAGCTGCCCAGTCAGTGTCGAGGTGTGGGCAACCATTTGATTTTCGGAGGTTGCGAATTTTGGCGCGATACCCATATGAAACGGTGAGACAATTTAGATTGGCCGTTGCAGCGCTTGCCCCGCCTCTGAGGGGATTGAAACGATGACAACAGACAGCTTATCCTTGTCTACCTTGAGTATTGATCGTTGCAGCGCTTGCCCCGCCTCTGAGGGGATTGAAACATGGAGCTTTGAAATATGTATGATCGCAATTGGGAAAAAGGGTTGCAGCGCTTGCCCCGCCTCTGAGGGGATTGAAACACCATCAGGACGTTTCATAAGTGAACGAAATCCTGTGGATGAGGTTGCAGCGCTTGCCCCGCCTCTGAGGGGATTGAAACCTTGATTGGATTCGTGATCTTAAAGCAGTACTTTTGGATGTTGCAGCGCTTGCCCCGCCTCTGAGGGGATTGAAACGTCCCCTCTCGATAAAAGCTCCCTACTGGTTGTTGGCCTGGTTGCAGCGCTTGCCCCGCCTCTGAGGGGATTGAAACATAAAATCAACTCGGCTACAAGTCTATCCCACGCTCTAACCCGTTGCAGCGCTTGCCCCGCCTCTGAGGGGATTGAAACTCCGCGTGCTCGATCCTGGCTCCGGCACTCGAAGTGCGGCGGCAAGTTGCAGCGCTTGCCCCGCCTCTGAGGGGATTGAAACGCAGTTTCAGCTCTGCCGATCCTCCGCAGCATACTTGATGCCTGCAGTAGGTTGCAGCGCTTGCCCCGCCTCTGAGGGGATTGAAACGCCAGGCTGCCTTGGGCCCCCGCAGTGAGCTACTCACCTGTTGCAGCGCTTGCCCCGCCTCTGAGGGGATTGAAACGGGGCCGCGGTGGGCACGGCTGGCGCAATGTTGCAGCGCTTGCCCCGCCTCTGAGGGGATTGAAACCCGAGTCAAAAAGGCGCCTTCGCCAGGAACTTGATCAGCTTCCGATATGTTGCAGCGCTTGCCCCGCCTCTGAGGGGATTGAAACGAAGGAGCTATACCTTTATTTGCCAACAATTCTTCCTTGCGTTGCAGCGCTTGCCCCGCCTCTGAGGGGATTGAAACACAGCGTCGTCGATCTCGCTTTCGTCAGCTACGGCCCAAGTTGCAGCGCTTGCCCCGCCTCTGAGGGGATTGAAACACAGCGTCGTCGATCTCGCTTTCGTCAGCTACGGCCCAAGTTGCAGCGCTTGCCCCGCCTCTGAGGGGATTGAAACCTAGCTCGGTTGACACATCGTCGGCGTCAGCCTCAATCCAGTCCTCATGTTGCAGCGCTTGCCCCGCCTCTGAGGGGATTGAAACATCCACACGTAGTGAACCCTCGCGGTTGTCGTCTGCAGATGTTGCAGCGCTTGCCCCGCCTCTGAGGGGATTGAAACCTTCAAACCGCTCAAGCCGATCGAAGTACTCATCTTCGATGTTGCAGCGCTTGCCCCGCCTCTGAGGGGATTGAAACAAGGGCTGATAGGGGAACCCGAAACTCTTCATCTCTTGGAGGTTGCAGCGCTTGCCCCGCCTCTGAGGAGATTGAAACAAAGCCAGGCGCTCGCGTTCCAGCGCGGCGCGATTGGCGTTGCAGCGGCACACTACAGGACTCTCCTGGATCATGATCGCAGAGGTTTCCAGAGAGCAGCGGCAGCTCTTGGTTGATGGAGTGTCCGATTTCGGAGTTGGTCGGAGCCGATGCGGAAGTAGGATGTGGCGAGATAGCCGTGAGATTTCGTTTTGCGGTGCTTTTTGCCGACGAGGATGTCAGCGGTTTTGGCGGCCCAGGCGACGGCCAGAGCGAGCAGAATGAGGAGAGTGTCGAGTTGAGCCGGATCGGAGAGCCTGGTATCTTCGAGGTCGAAGCCGCGGGTTTCGACGTCGCCGAAGAGGCACTCGATGGCCCAGCGTTTCTTGCAGGCTTCAAGCGCGCGCTGGGGTTCGAGGGTGGTGGCGAGGATCGGGAGTGCGCGATTTTCGATGCGTTTTGCAGCGAAGCGCAGGGGCAGTCCGAGCGCCTCATCGAGCGTGGTCAGGCGGTCATAACGGTTTTTCACGGTGGCGCCGATGCGGCGTTTGCAGAGTGAGGCCTTCAAGAAGAGCTTCTGGCCGTTGTCGCGTTCCGCCAGGTCTCGATCTGGGAGTAGAGCTTCTTGTTGAGATTGGAGAGCGTGCTGGGGCTCACCCGCGTGCCCCACAGGGCCTCGGTGATGTCCTCCACCCGGCGTAGCGACACACCAGCCAGATACATCTCCATCAAAGCCTCTTCGAGCGAGCGCGCGCGCCGGCGATAGCGCTCGATGATTGCCGTCGTCGATGCGTCTGCCTGCGAAGCTTTGGCACCTTGCACCTGCACCTCTCCGGCGCGCGTGTGCAGCTTGCCCTCGGAGCGGCCAGCTCGTGTGTCGCGGCGCGCCTCACTGCGCTCATGGCGCCCTGCATTGCAAAGCCGATCCGCCTCTGCCTCCAGCAGGCTGTTTAGTGTCTCCTCGACGCTGCCTCGCACGATCTGCCTCAGATGATCTTCTATCCGACCGGCGTCGATACGGACCACGTTCGACAGGCCCTTCGTGTTATCCTCGTCCATGGTGGCTCTGGCCCCCTCTATTGGCTTCTCCCTCTGGCGACTGAAAGCCTGAGGGATGCGGGGCCACCAACCCCACACAAATGTGCGAAACTTTCTCTACGTCATCTCAAGCTTCTGCCGAGCCCAAGGCCCTACCGTGTTTTCAACATGCGATTTCTTCAAAGCAACCCATACTCCCCAGAAAATTGTTCATACTGAAATCTGATCCACTATCGGCTTCGGAACGATCTGCCAGGGAAAGCCGTTCCACTCCTCACCATCAAGAAGGCGACCACCAGACTTTGGCCGAGCGCCACCCCACTGCTTGAAGAAAAAAGCCACATCGTCGCGCGCGCAAATTTCGCGAAGCTGGCGTGCCCAGCTCTCTTCCATGGCGCGTGCGCGCGGGCTGCTTTCGCCGCCCACAATAGCCCAGGTTACTTCTCGCAGACCTACATCCCCAATAGCCCCGAGCAAGGGCTCAAACGAAATGAAGCGGGCTTCGGATTTGATTTGTTTCAAATGTTCAATGCGGCTGACGTGCGCTGAGTCCTCTACGGATACGCCCAACCAAATGTGGGTCGGCACTCGTTCGCCTTTGTAGCGATTTCGGATGTAGGTGCGCATAAGCGAACTGCGCTTGGTCAATACCTGATAAACATGCCAGTCCGCGCCTTCCATCGTACCGAAGACGCGGTCGATAAATGCGCGGTCGATATCCTTGTGAAAGAGATCGCTCATCGAGTTCACGAAGATCATCCGCGGCTTCTTCCAAAGCATCGGCTGACCTAGCCGTGCAGACCAAAGTTCCAGATCGAAACCTTGCTCATAGGGATGACCGGGTATGCTACGCCACCGTTCAGCGAAGCGTTCGGCATAACAGTTGTCGCATCCAGGGCCGACCTTCGTGCAACCCGTCACAGGGTTCCACGTAGCATCTGTCCACTCTATCTGCGACTTCTGGGACGACTGCTCGCCTCATTGATTTTCGCAGCAGTGTAGCATCCGAAAGACTCGGCACAAAGCACGAACGGAGACAATTTGGGAATTTGGGACTCAGGGTGTCGTAGTTTCTGCCGTGGCTCAATTGTTCGATCGCCGTTCCGTCCGACATCCGTATGCACTTGCGAAATTCCCGGCTGACCAAGCTCGTATAATCATTTGTAGATCAATGGTTTAAAGCTGATAACCGAAATGGCTGCGGTTAATAGGTCCGGAGAATATCGCCCCCGAGAGAACGCTTCTGGCCCCCTTGGCGCAGAGGCCGGTGAACAGCCCGTCCCGCACAACCCTCGAAAACAACGAAAAAATTCGGGTGCAGCCGGATCTGGAGAAACGTTTCTCAAGGGCAGGTGGCGGAGAGGGAGGGATTCGAACCCTCGGTACGCTCGCGCGCACAACGGTTTTCGAGACCGCCCCGTTCGACCGCTCCGGCACCTCTCCTGCTTTCCGCTTCGGCCAGGGTGAATGCCTGCCGGGCAGAGCGCTGTCTTCTAGCGGATGACCGCCGACCTCGCAAGCCTTGCCGCAGAGATTCAGGCGCTTCTGCTATGTCGAACATAATTATCATAGATAAAGTGTATATTATCACAGCCGCGTGATGGCTGGCGTCAGGCGAATCCGATCGTTCCCGCGGGGTACTGACCTGGGCAGAAGACGTGTCAGGCTATGAACAGAAGGCAGGAGAGACACCATGGTGTCACCGACGGCCCTAACCTATCTTGGAGAGACGCGAAACCGTGCCGCGATCCCATCCCGACGACAGCGATGCGGAAGATGTCGCGCTTCTGACACGGATCGGCAAGGGCGATCGGGAGGCCTTCGAGCGTCTCTATCGATGCTACTTCAAGCGCATCTACCCCTTTGTCTATCGTGTCACGCATAGAGGTGGCTCGGATTGTTTGAACAGGGTTAGAGCCATTGCTAAGTGGATTTCCGTCTGGGTTAAGCTGCTGCCGGGATTGGCTGCAGGGATGTCCCGGGGGATGTTGAAACTTTGAATTAGTGTGGCGTTGCTTCCGCTGAGCCTTGGGCTCGGGGTGCTTGAACCACAGAAGGAAGCAACACCATGAAGACGACGACCACATCCCCCTTGCTCTGGCCACAGCGCCGACTGCGCCTTCGCTTGTCGATGAAGCGTTTGAAGCTGTGAGGGAGAGCTTCGAGCAATGCTGTCCGATGGCAGGCATAGAAAGCCTTATACCAACGAGCATAGCCTACGACCTATGCGCCCACTCTCTCATTCCACTGGTTCGGATCTTCCATGGCCGCTCGGTGAGCTTGTTCCAAGCCTCGCAGCATAGAGCGACGATGTCATCGTATGATCCGAAGACTCTGTTCGAGAGCCAGTTTTCGCAGATGAACTGCCAGATGTTCTCGACCCGGTTCAATTCCGGTGCCCGTGGTGGCAACTCCATGAGTGTAAGTTGTTCGGGACATCCAGTTTCGGCGTCGTCTGCCAGCCTGCCCGGTCGACCAGGATCACGGCGTGGGCTCCCGGGGCAACAGTCGCGCTGATCTCGACCAGATGCTCGTTCATGGCATGGGTGTCGGCATAGGGCATGACCAGGCCCGCGCCTTTGCCCTTGGCCGGCAGATCGCGCCAAAGACATACGCCCATTTGGTGCGTTGATCCTTTGGCGCTGACGGGCGCGAGCCGCGTCTGGCCCACCTGCGCGTGATCTTGTTCTTCTGACCCACTCTGGCTTCATCCTGCCACCACAGCTCGATTGCTACGCCCGGACCAAGCCGCGCCTGGATTTTCGCCAGTTCGGCGGGGACGTTTTTTAAAAGCCTCAACGATATACTCGTTTTGAGCGTGGTGACGGGGCGTGCGGAAATCTTTGCGTATCCCATCTCGCGCAGCGCCCGGCCAACGGTGCTTTCATCGACCGAGACGCCGAATTCTTCATGGAGGTCCTGGGCCAGATCACAGCGCCGCCAAGGGACCACGCCATGGATCGCCGGGATTGGCCCCCGTTCCACCCAGTCAGCAAGTGCCTTGCGGTGTTCGGCGGTCACCTTGAGCTCAAGCCCGGAAGACCAGCGGTTCTTCAGGCCGCCCGGCCCGTCCGCGTTGCAGCGGATCACCCAGTCACGGACAATCTGCAGCGTCACACCGCCGAGCTTCGCCGCATCCCTGCGCCTCCCGCCATCGTAGATCACGGCCAGCGAAAGCAGGCGGCGCGTCTGATCACTGTCGCTGCTCTCCCGTGCCAGACGACAAAGTACATCGCCGTCATAGTCTTTTCCTGGCTGAAACGCTCTGCCCATCGATGCCTCCCATCGTTCGGAGACAGTGAGTCAGAGCTTTACCACTTTGGGAATCCCCCAAATAAGTCAGAGGTCGTAACTGCTGGTATAATATCTCGCTTGATAAAACCCCGCATCGGCCTGATTGACCGAATAAACCGGTGACTCAAACAGAGCAGACCGCGACTAAAGGGCCTCTCATGCCACAAGCATTTGCTCTGTGTACCAGAGTTCCGGGGCTTGACTTGGACGGCACAGTGTCTCGAGTTGACGTCATCCCGATTTAGCAGGGATGTTTCACCAGTGTAATGAGATGAGAGGGATTTCAAAGCGGGGAAGGAGCCGCGTGGTGGGGAAGAATGTAACGCGTCGGACGGTCGGCGAGTTGGTGTCTGCGTTTCGGTCATCGGATCCGATCCCTCGGTAGTGTGCGTTCGGTCGGAGCTCTGCTGGGGAGCGGTCAAGGGCAGAGCCTAGCATGGGCGATACGGACGGAGATGTCGCGCACGACATCGCCCCCGGCAAGCGCATTCCGGTCGAAAACACGCGCCACGATGGCCTCTCGGGCGAAGGCCGACTCCCAGCGTTGCAGGATGCCGTAGTAGTCAAAATTGTGTACGATATTTCTTTCACTTGAATATATTAATGTATTAGTGTGGATAGCAAGAATATTAGTAGAGTACTGGCTGGACAAGAACTCAACCTGTTGTCGCGCATAGAAGATGATTTTGATGTCCATGTTCAAGCTGGCGATCAAGGCTTGGAGCCGTTGGATTTCCGTTTCGCTGTTCAAATGGCGATGCAATGCTCGGACGAGAAGAGGATGTGCCCATCTGTGCGCTGCAAGCGTTCGCGAAAGCGCTCGCGGGTTTCCGGGGAGTTCACTCCGGCGCGTTGATCGACCTTGCGAAAGCCCTCGCTGTGGGCATAGGCGGCCAGCTTGGTATGATTCACCCTTCCGGTGAATTTCGGACAATTGAAGCCGTTCTTTCGAAGCAGCGTGCGGTTCGTCGCGAAGAAGCTCTGGATCGATGTGGTTCCAGTCTTCTGCATGCCGATGTGAAGAAAGACAGTCATGCCAAAGCTCTGTGGGACCGATCCGGCGTCGTTTCCGATTGAAGGTGCACCGCGCCGGCCATCCTATAGCGGCAGCGCTTCTGGGGTCTGATCAGCATGGCTGTTGCGGGTAATGGTCGGACGCCGCATCGTAAAGCTGACATTCTGCCTCAAGCCCGAAAGGCGGCATGTAGGCTGCTCCGCTATTCGCGCTCGAAGATGGTGCGGCCGTCGACGATGGTGCGCAGCACCTGGCCCTGGACCAGATGCGCATCGAAGGGCGAGTTCTTCGACTTCGACAAGAAGCGATCGGGATCCAGCTTCCAGGGGAAATCCGGATCGAACAGCACCATGTCGGCCGGTGCACCCATCTGCAGGTGACCGCCGGCCAGGCCGAGTGCTTCGGCCGGGGCCGAGGTCAGCTTGGCGATGGCCTCGAGCAGTGAAGCCTCGCCGCGATGGACCAGGGCCAGAGAGAGCGGCAAGAGGCTCTCCAGGCCGACAATGCCGAACTCCGCCTGGGCGAAGGGCAGGCGTTTGGAGTCCTGATCGTGCGGACTGTGATCGCTGACGATGGCGTCGATGGTACCGTCGGCCAAGCCGGCGACGATTGCCTGGCGGTCGCTCTCGCAGCGTAGCGGCGGCATCACCTTGGCGAAGCTGCGGTAATCGCCGACGGCGAACTCGTTCAGGGTGAAGTAGTGCGGGGCGGTATCGCAGGTGACCTTCAGTTCGCGCTCCTTGGCTTGGCGGACGACACGGACCGATTCGGCCGTCGAGAGGAGGGCGGCGTGATAGCGACCGCCGGTCATTTCCGCCAGGCGCAGGTCGCGCTCCAGCATGATTACCTCGGCGAAGGGTGAGATGCCGGTGAGGCCGAGCCTGGTCGAAAGCTCGCCGCTGTTCATCACGCCGGTCGAGAGGCTGGGTTCCTGCGGTGCCTGCAGGATCACCTGGTCGAAGGCCTTGGCATAGGAGAGCGCCCGGCGCATCACCTGGGCCGAGGCGATGGGGACGATCCCATCGGTGAAGCCGACTGCGCCATAGGAACCCAGCAGGCCGAACTCGGTCAGCTCCCGGCCCTCGTAGCGTCGGGTGATGGTGCCGTAGGAATAGATCTTCACCAGCTTCACGTCGCGGGCGCGCCGGGCCACGAACTCCAGACCGGCGACATCGTCGACCGCGGGCTCGCTGTTCGGCAAGGCGACCATGGCAGTGACGCCCCCGGCGGCGGCGGCCAGACTGGCCGTCTTGATGGTCTCCTTGTGCTCCTCGCCGGGCTCGCGCAGGTTGACCCTAAGGTCGATCAGCCCCGGCGCCAGACAGTGGTCGCCGCAGTCCACCACGGCCATGCCCGAGGGCACCCCTTGGGTGAAGAGGTGTGGCCCCAGATCGGCGATCTGGCCTTCCACCACCAGCAGGGCCCCGGCCACGTCCAGGCCGCTCGCCGGGTCGAGCAGACGCGCGTTCACATAGGCGGTCGGCGGATTGTGGGTGAGTGCCATCTGCCGCCTAGCCCTCGTCTTCGGCCCTGAGCGAACGGGTGAGCGCGTCCAGAACGGCCATGCGCACGGTGACGCCCATCTCGACCTGCTGGCGGATCAGCGAGCGGCCGTAGTCGTCGGCGACCTCGCTGTCGATCTCGACGCCGCGGTTCATTGGCCCCGGGTGCATGATGATCGCATCCCCCTTGGCCTCACCCAGCTTGTCGTAGTCCAGGCCGAAGAAGCGGAAGTACTCGCGGATCGAGGGCACGTAGGCGCCGTTCATACGCTCCACCTGCAGGCGCAGCATCATCACGATGTCGACGTCCTTCAGGCCCTGGCGCATGTTGATGAAGCTCGTCACGCCCAGGCGCTCGATCTCGGCCGGCATCAGGGTCGGCGGTGCGATCACGCGCACCTGCGCGCCCATGGTGCCCAACAGGTGAATGTTGGAACGGGCGACGCGGCTGTGCATAATGTCGCCGCAGATGGCCACGACCAGACCCTCGAGCCGTCCCTTCACCTGCCGAATGGTGAGCGCGTCGAGCAGCGCCTGCGTCGGGTGTTCGTGACTGCCATCGCCGGCATTGATGACGGCGCAGTTGACCTTCTCCGACAGCAGCTTGGCCGCGCCCGACTGATCGTGCCGCACTACCAGTAGATCGGGGTGCATGGCATTCAGGGTCATCGCCGTGTCGATCAGGGTCTCGCCCTTCTTCACCGAGGAGGTGCCCACCGCCATGTTGATGACCTCGGCACCCAGCAGCTTGCCGGCCAGCTCGAAGGAGGTGAGCGTGCGCGTCGAATTCTCGAAGAAGAGGTTGACCAGGGTGCGGCCGGCCAGCAGACGGCTGCGCGGATCGCTGTGTCGGCCGCGGCTTTGCGAATTCAGGTCGACGTAGCTGTCGGCGAGGTCGAGGAGAAAGCAGATCTCCGCCCCGGTCAGCCCCTCGATGCCAAGCAAATGATGATGGGGATAGGCGGATTGGTCTGCTGCTGTCCCCTGGTCGGTCATGAGGCCATGAAATACTCTCACGGCGGAGGAAGCTCAAGATGGGATCGTCGCCGAATCGCAGATTACCTCTTGCCAAACATCGCTTCATGTCCGATATTTCTGCTATGATAGAAATAAATGGAATTGGGCGATGGGACTGACACTGGCGATGCAGCGCTACGTGCTGCACTGAGGAGAGATAGGGAACCGCTGGGGCGCGAATCGCTCGATCGCTCAAATTCAGGCGCTGCTGTTTCTTTCCGATCGCGCCTTGCCGGCAGACGAGATCGCCGAGACTCTGGCGATCGCGCGCTCCAACGTCTTCAACTCGCTGAAGGAATTGCAGCGCTGGGGACTGGTGCGGGTGACGCATCAGATCGGCGAGCGGCGCGACCACTTCGAGGCCCTGAACGATCCCTGGGAGATGTTCCGGCGCATCGTCGAGGAGCGCAAGCGGCGCGAGATCGATCCCACCCTGGCGATGCTGCGCGACTGCATCGCCGAGGCCGACGCGGACGGGCGCACTCCCGACCTCGCACGTGAACGCATGCAGCCCATGCTGTCATTCCTGACGCTCTTCGACGGCTGGTACGCCGAGGTGAAGGCCCTGCCCAAAGCCGGCGACAAGGTCGCCAAAATGCTCGGCCGCGTGATCGGATAGGGGGCAAGCCGGCTTTGGCAAAAATTTTAGTCAAGAATTTTTATTATGACGGAAATAACGGAATATACAGATTTGGGCGAACAGTATCGGATTGCCGATCCCGCTGCCCTGCTGCAGCTGGTCATGGGTGCCTTCGACATCCTTTTTCATCACGAACTGATCGAGTGGCTGTCGTGGTGCCGCGACAGCCGTCGGGAGTTGCGTCTGTATGCGCTCAGAAACCCGCTCTATGCCGTCATCTTTCTGGGGCTGGGTGGGCGGCGTGGCAGGGCTGGCTGGCCTGGATTTTCGTAGCGGTCCTGGCGATCGAGGCGGTTATCATCCCGGCCGACTTCCTGGAGGAAGACCATAGCCGTCTGCTGCCTCCCAGCGAACGCGTATTGCACACCCTGCTCGCTTTGAACTACGGCGCCCTCCTGGTCTTCTTCGCCGGGGAGTGGAGCACTTGGCTGGAGGCGCCGGACGGTTTCGTCTGGATCGAACGCGGCCTCTGGTCATGGTTGCTGCCGCTCTCGGCATTAGGCGTTCCAGTATTCGCCTGGCGCGACTGGCGGCGGGCCTAGAGCTTTGCCGGGACCTCGAGGCGGGCGCGGCTGCCGCAGCGGCCGGCCCAGCGCGTCTCGTAACCTTTCGTTTCGGTCTCATCCTGAGCGGTGAGGGCGGATTCCTCGGGCGCATCATGACCGCCTTCGAGTATGGCTTGGCGATCCAACTGGGGTCGGCCAGGCGTTGGGTCACTTGGAGTCATCGCGACGACGCCGTGGATCTGGTTACCAAGGCTCTGGGCGACAGGCCGCAACCTTTGACCAATTGCGAGATGACGTGGAACCTGGCCCGGCGCCTGCACGCACTGTTGCGTCTGGTCTTGCCGGGATCCTCGGTCGCGGCTCTGCTCGGCGACTTCGTCCGCGAGATCTTCGTGGCGAGCCAGCGCGTGGTGCCGCGGCGGGCAACACAATTGGGATTCGCCTTACGCTATCCCTGTTTCGCCGCCGCCCTGGCTGAGATCGTCGAGGACAAGCAGGCGGAGCTACCAGCCAAGCGGCTGAGCCGCCTGCCGGACCGCCACTCAGATCACGCCGCCGTCCCTTAGCTTGGCCAACTCCTCGGTGCTTAGCCCGAACTCTTCCAGGACCTCATCGGTGTGCTGGCCCATGGTCGGCGGTGCTCGTCGATAGCTGACCGGGGTTTCGGACATCTTGATCGGATTGCCGATCAGGTCGATCTCGCCGCGCTGGCTGTCGGGATAGGGCAGAGCGACCCGCATGGCGCGAGCCTTCACCTGCGGGTCTTCGAAGACTCCAACCAGATCGTTGACCGCACCCGCCGGTACGCCTAGACCGGCCAAGCCATCCAGCCACTCGCGACTGGTTTTGCGCTTGGTGACCTCAGGCAGCAGGGCATAGATCTCGGTGCGGTTGGTCACCCGGTCCTTGTTGGTCCGGAAACGCGGGTCCTTTGCCAGCTCCGGCGCGCCGGCGAACTCGCAAAAGCGGCCGAACTGCGCATCGTTGCCGACCGCCAGGATGAAATGGCCATCGGCACTGGGCAGGGTGGAGTAGGGCACGATGTTGGGATGCTCGGCACCGCGGCGCGGCGGCACCTCGCCGGAGGTCAGGTAGTTCAGGCCTTCGTTGACCAGCCAGGCGACCTGCGTATCCAGCAGCGCCAGATCGATGTACTGGCCCTTGCCAGTCTTGTCGCGATGCAGGATGGCGGCGAGGATGGCGACGGCGGCATACATGCCGCACATGACGTCGGCGATGCCGACGCCGACCTTCATCGGGCTGCCCTCAATCTCACCGGTGAGACTCATGATGCCGCCCAGGCCTTGTGCCAGATAGTCGTAGCCGGCGCGCGGGGCGTAGGGGCCGGTCTGGCCGAAGCCGGTGACCGAGCAGTAGACGATGTCGGGCTTGACCTCTTTCAGGCCGAAGTAGTCCAGGCCATACTTGGCCAGACCGCCGACCTTGAAGTTCTCCACCATGATGTCGCATTGGCCGACCAGGCGACGGACCAGGGCCTGGCCGTCGGGATTGGTGATGTTGATGGTGACCGAGCGCTTGTTGCGATTGGAGGAGAGGTAGTAGGCGGCCGTGTCGCTGGGGCTGCCGTCGGCGCGCTTCAGGAAGGGAGGACCCCACTTGCGAGTGTCATCGCCTTCACCCGGTCGCTCGATCTTGATTACATCGCATCCTAGATCGCCCAGCAGCTGCGTGCAGGTCGGTCCGGCCAGGATTCGGGTCAAATCGAGGACCTTTAGTCCGACCAAGGGGCCGCCAGTCGTCTCGCTCATATCTGTTCCTTGTTTCGAGGTGCCCGCCCTTATAGCCCGGCCGAGGCGCAGCCGCCAAGCCGGCTGGAGTGTCGTTCAACCCGACGGCACCGGCCCGCACTTCCGCCCGGCCGCCCATAGCAGGATACTTCCGGGGCGGCCGGGCGGAAGTGCGGGCCGGTGCCGCTTCAGATTAATTGGATAACGCCCTAGGGCGTTGCCAGCCACTCCAGCAGCAGCAGGAGGAGCGGCAGGCTGGCCAGCGAGCCGGCGACCTGGGCGGTGATGATGTTGGCGACCAATGGCGCGTTGCCGCCCATCTGCCGGGCCATGATGTAGGCAGCTCCCGCAGCCGGTGACCCGGCCAGCAGCGCGAAGGCGAAGCGCGCCTCCGGATCGACCCCGAACAGCAGCGTGAATCCGAGTGCGATCAAGGGCATGATGGCCAGCTTGATGCCGACCGACAGTCCGACCAGGCGGCCGCTCTTGCGCGCGGCCTCCAGGTCGAGGCCGGCGCCGACCGCCATGAGACCGAGGCAAATGGCAGCCTGGCCCAAGATGTCTAGCACTATGGCAAGAGAGTGATGCAGGCCGATGCCGCTGGCGTTCAGTCCGAAACCGACGAAGATTGCCAGCATGAGCGGGTTCTTGATGACCGCAACAAAGACCTTGGCGGAACTGCGCACTGGCGAACTGCCATAGCGGATCAGCACGATGATGGAGATGGAAAGGACAAGGGGCACATAGAAGGCAATGGCAATTGCCACGGCCTCCACACCGGCCGTCCCCTTCAGCGCCAGCGCGACGGCAAAGCAGAGATAGCTGTTCTGGCGGACGATACCCTGGAAGACGGAGGTAAAACTGGGGCCGTCTTGTGAGATCTGCCGCCTCAGCAGCAGCAGCAAGGCCGAAACCGAGAGCATGCAGGTGGCGATCGCCAGAGCCAATGGCAGCAGTGTCAACTTGGCCAATGGGGCCGAGGCGGTGGAACTCAGCAGCAGGGCCGGGAACAGCAGATAGAAGATCAGCCGGTCGGCTTCGGCCCAGAAGGCCAGGCTCAGCAGTTTGCGCCTGACCGAGACGTGACCCAGGAGGATCACCAGGAAGATCGGCAGGATAGCGAAAATGATCGTGAGCACAGTGAGGCCAATGTGAGAGCGGCCGCTAACCCGGCGCTACGCGGCCCTTTCTCTTAGCCTTGCGACCCCAAGCTTGCCAAGGGCGCGCCGAGCAGAACGCAAAGCAGGGCTGGCCGGCTAGAATTGCAATTACAGCCAAAAAAAGTCGCTGTCGTTCAGCATGAAGGCACTTTTTACGCCGGAGACCCTGACGAAGATGTCGGCGCTGTCGTTTCCGTCTTGATCGACCTCCACCGTTTGGCCCCGGCGTAGCGCGCCTCACTCTCGCCGCTGGTGGAGAAGGAGGAGCCGCCGCGGTAATCGAAGGTCCTCACTTCCAAACAGGTCTTGAAGACCAGCTTGTCCTGCCCGCCATTGAAGTTGCCTCGAAAGTCACGAATGATCTGGTCGTTGGCGCCGAGGTTGGCACCGAAGAGAAACCAGTCGTTGCCACCGCCGCCGAAGAGTGTGTCGCCGCTGTTTCCGGTGATGCTGTTGCCACTGCCATCGAGGTTTCCGAATTCATCCAGCAAGCGCAGATTCTCGATGAAGCCATTGGCGGTCGCGCTCGGAAGCGTGTAGTCGAACGGACTGAGGACCAGATCACTGCCGCCGCCCGAAGATTCGCGGAAAAGATCACCCAGAGTATCGATGACCAGGGTGTCGTTGCCACTCCACCACGCCATTGTATCGCTGCCGCTCTGACCATCGAGAACATCGTCGCCGCTGACGCCTTGCAGGGTGTCGGCGCCGCTGTTGCCGGTCAGGCTGTTATCCAGATCGTTGCCGTGAAGCTTGCCGTCACCCACACCGTTGGCGAGATCCGCCTTCTCTATGTGATCCGAGGCGCCGGAACCAAGAGTGTAGGTCGGGAGGCTGGAGAGTACCAGGTCGGTCGTGCCACCGCCCGCACTCTCGATGAAGACGTCGCTGGTGTTCTCCTGGAAAAAGATATCCGCGCCGAGGCCGCCCTAGGCGGTGTCCGAGCCTTGGCCGCCGCTCAAGGTATCGTCTCCAGAGCCGCCGTAAAGGCTATCGGTTGCACTGCCTCCCGACAGAAAGTCGGGACCGCTGTTGCCGTAGAAGCTGTCGCTGTCCTAATCCCGAAAAGCGAATCGTCTCCGAACCCGCCGAAGAGCGAGACGTCATTACCGCTGTCGCCGAAGATAAGGTCTCTGTCGCTGTCTCCGTAGAGGCTGCTGTCATTACCAGCGCCTCCGTAGAGGCGGTCGCCTCCTGAACCGCCATAGAGGAGAGTGTCCTTGCTGCTCTCACCAACAGGCGATCCGCGTTGCCGCCGACGACGATGCGGCGATCGTTGCCCTGTTCGCCGTAGATGCGGTCCTTGCCAAGACTCCCATAGAGAAAAAAGTCGTCTCCGGTTCCGCGGGTGGTAGTGTCCAGGATCTTTGGCGCATTGGGGTTGGCGGGCTGTTCCATCAGGCACCCCTGTCCCGCTGATTGAGCAGGTCCATGTTCATGTAGCGCTTGCTGGACCATTTGGTGCCAGCGATGTGTCTCAACCTGGCCGCGGCCGGGTTGAGGGCCGACTGGCCGTCGGGGAAGGCTCCGACGACGCGGGTTCGCCGCCGGATCTCCCGCATGATCCTCTCCAGAGGATTGTCGGTCCTGATCCGGCGCCAATGCTCATTGGGGAAGGCATGGTAGACCCAGGTTTCCTCGACCGTCTCCTCTAGCCAGTCGGCGCCCTTGGGCAGGCGCATGGCTCTGAGTTTGGCGGCCTTGGCGCGGGCCGCCTCGCGGCTCTCCTGGGCATGGATAGCCTTCAGCATGAGAGCGACTTCACGCATCTTGCCGGTCGGCACCGGGCACGAAGGCATCCGATGCACGACGCAGCGCTGCCACTGGGCGTCCGGATAGAACTCGGTCGCGCTCTCGACGAGCCCCATGCAGGCATCCGAGACGATCGACGCGACACCCGTCAGGCCGCGCTCCTTGAGGGGCTTGAGGAAGGCGCTCCAGCCCTTCTTGTCTTCCTTGGCTCCCTCGAGGCTGCCGAGGCTCTCGCGGTAGCCGTCGGCCTTGACAGCGACCGCAAGCAGCAGCGAGACGTTGCGCACTTCACCTGCCCAACTGCGCTTCAGGACAATGCCGTCCAGATAGAGGGCCGTCCAGATAGAGGTAGGGGTGTTCGCCCTCGATCGACCGGTTCCGCCAGGTCTCGATCTGGGAGTAGAGCTTCTTGTTGAGATTGGAGACCCTGCTGGGGCTCACCCGCGTGCCCCACAGGGCCTCGGTGATGTCCTCCACCCGGCGTAGCGACACACCAGCCAGATACATCTCCATCAAAGCCTCTTCGAGCGAGCGCGCGCGCCGGCGATAGCGCTCGATGATTGCCGTCGTCGATGCGTCTGCGTGCGAAGCTTCGGCACCTTGCACCTGCACCTCTCCGGCGCGCGTGTGCAGCTTGCGCTCGGAGCGGCCAGCTCGTGTGTCGCGGCGCGCCTCACTGCGCTCATGGCGCCCTGCATTGCAAAGCCGATCCGCCTCTGCCTCCGGCAGGCTGTTCAGTGTCTCCTCGACGCTGCCTCGCACGATCTGCCTCAGATGATCTTCTATCCGACCGGCGTCGATAGGGACCACGTTCGACAGGCCCTTCGTGTTATCCTCGTCCATGGTGGCTCTGGCCTCCTCTATTGGCTTCTCCGTCTGGTGACTGAAAGCCTGAGGGATGCGGGGCCACCAACCCCACACAAATGTGCGAAACTTTCTCTACGTCATCGCGCGGGTCGTTTTTACCGAGGATTCTTCATTGCGTTGCCTCGATTGGCTGTGCTGTCGGTCAGGACGGCGATCAAGCTAGAATGCGCCCCTGCAGCGCTTCTATTGGCCGACGTAAAGCCGGTCGAGCGTTCCATTGGCGGTGCGGTGCGGCAGATGAGGCTATTTTAGCGTGCGCCGGTCGCAGCTCTGCCCGCGCCAGCGTTGCTTGCTGCCGATCTGGGTCTGGTTTCGGTCATGCGGACACTGTGCCGGCGGCCCGCGCAGGGCGTCGATCAGGCTAAGGATGCCCGTGAACATGGCGCGAGGGAGTGCCGCCTCGGCGAACTGGAAAACGGCCGAGCGTGCATGGCGCGCCAGCCGCGCGCCGGTCTCGATCGGCCGCTCACGCAGAGCGGTGAGTGAGCGGCGCTCGATGGCCTCAGGCGTGGCCAGCGTGCGCAGGAAGGTCGCCAGGGTGTAGGCAAGTGCGTGAAGCTGGAGACGAACGGCGTTGGCGGCGAAGCGCATGCATGACAGGCATGTCCACTCGATGGCGTACTTTCCCTCCTCGATGTGCTGCTCGGCGGTTCCCCGGTCATTGTAGAAGGCTCAGTTTACAGATCCTATGTGTTCACGATATGTTCCTTTCTAGATCAGAGGGATAAATTGGTGATGGATCACAAGCAGTTTCAGGAATGGCTCTCAGGGATAGAGCAACTCAGCGCGGCGCGGCGGCAGGAAGCCGAAGCTGTGTTCGCAGGGGGTCCGCAAGCGTCAGCTTCACTGGCGGCTATTGAAGCGAGCGTGGGTGAAGATCGCCGGTGCCCGCATGCGGCACACCCGGAGCGATATCGCGTGGCAAGGCGCGGGGCCTGCGGCGATATCGGTGCAAGGGGTGCAAGAAGACATTTAATGCTGCGACGGGCACAGCCTTGGCGGGTCTTCATCGCAAAGACAAGTGGCTTGCCTTTGGACCCTGTCTTGCGGATGGGTTGACACTTCGCGCGTCGGCCGAGCGATGCAGGTTTGCCGTCAATAACGCATTCCGCTGGCGGCACCGGTTCCTCGCCGCAGAAACCGGGAAAGCTCACAAGCTCACGGGCATTGTCGAGGCCGACGAACCCTATGTTCTGGAGAGCCGCAAAGGCGAGCGGCACCTGAAACGCAAGGCGCGTCGCCGCGGTGGCAAAGCCGGAAAGCGCGGCCTGTCAGATGAGCAGGGGCCGGTGCTGCTTGCCGCTGACCGCAGCGGTATGACCGTCAGCGCAGTGCTTCCGGCGGTCAATGCCAATACCCTGCGCACGGTCATTGAGCCGGTCGTGGATGAGCATATCGTGCTGGTGAGCGATGGTCACCGCGCCTATCCGCCCTGCGCTGCCGCTCTGGGCGTTCGCCACGAAGCGCTTGACCTGTCCAGGGGAGAACGCGTGCGCAATGCCTTTCATATTCAGACGGTGAACAACCCACACAGCCACTCGAAGGACTTCCTGCGACGCTTTCGGGGGATCGCAACACGATATCTCGCCAACGATCTGCGATGGTTTCAACGCGGTTGTCTCGAAAACGCATTCCCACGCACATGCCTTGCCGCTGTCATCGACAGATCATGCATACGATTTGTAAACTAAGCCTTGTAGAAAGCCAGCACCCACTCGTTCGGCAGGCTGCGGTTGGTCACGATGAAGCCGACGGTGGGAAAGATCGCACTTGGATGGAACGCGACCTTGGCCACAACCCGGCGCGGCTCGGACCGGCTCTCGGCCCGGTAGCGGAAGCTCGTGAAGCAGCGCACGACGCGATGCGGCGGCCAGCCAGGAGATCCGGTCGTAGAGCTTCGGGTTGCCCTCGATCCGGATGGCGTAGTCCCAGCCTTCGGCCTCCAGCGCGTCGAAGAGCGCCGGGAGGGCGAAGGCAGCATCGGCGCGAAACCCTCGCCGTGTGGTCGCGGGCTGCGCCTCGACCGAATACCACGCCAAAACCGGCTTCAAGACATCTTCCCAGCCGTCCGCGCTGTGAACGTTGGCCGGTCGGAGCGCGCACCGCTCGAGGGCGCCAAACCGGTTGAAGATGAGGAGCGGGTGTCGGCACTTCGACTGAAAATGGCCCTTCCACGCAGAACCCTCCCGATCGCCATGCACCGGGCTTTGCGAACTGTCCATGTCTAGCGCGATGCTCTTCGGCAACCGGCGGTCCTGCACCGCATCGATCCAGCACCCCGGCAGGGCAGCGAGGGCAGCGAAGTTCTCCGGCCGCGTCGGCATCCCGGTCTCCAACCGCCCCAGGGCGGAGGCCGATGCCGCGCCGCGCTTCACGGCGCGTCCGCCAACGAGCGGGCGCATCGCCGGATCGCGGCGCAGCCGATCCGCATCGTCGACCTCCTCGTATCCAGCAAGGCGAGAGAAGATCGACTGGCGCCGCAGTGCTGCGAGACGGTGACGACCCTTGTTCCCGGTGTGTGGATCGGCGATGAGGTTTGCAGCCAATTCAGTCAGACCCAAGGCGTCGTCGAGCGCGCGGTGAAGCAGCAGGCCGCCGTCGGAGCCGATCGATGAGCCCTGGAACGCGCGCTTGACCGACCGGTCGAATTGCAGCCGAAGATGGCCCGTTTGCGCGTCTCCCGTCGCGGTCGCCGCCATCTGCCTTGCTCCATCTTGGCTAACCTAGAGCAGATGCACCAATCACTGAATCGATTGTGATGTGACGGGATGATGCAAGTCTGATTGAAGGTCTCCAGACAAGAAGGTCTTGGATGGGACGAGCATTGAGTAGCGATCTGCGGGTTTGTGTTTTGAAGGCATCACAGGCGGGCCTGTCGGCGCGTGGTGCTGCAGCGCGGTTCGGTGTGGCGCCATCGACCGCGATCCGACTGATCCGCGCAAAGGCCGAAAGAACCGTCAGCACCCTCTGGAATACCGTGGGCGACATCATCGGTCTGTTCGAGCCGCACGAGCGCGCAAACTATTTCGCACCAGCAGGCTATGACACTTCATAAAATGGATGTGCTCTAGTGTGCCGATTATATGATCACGCCTCAGCATGTCGCGGAACTGCGCTCGATATGGGAAATGCGGGGTAAAGGCTCTGCGCCCCATGTTCGGCTCTAGTGAAAAATTGATCTCAAAATTCATCGGCAAAGACCCGTCAAGGGGGACACTGTAGTTTTGGCGGATTTTGCCAGCGCCTGACGAGTCTGCGTCTGGGATTGAAAACTTTTTGTCGTTCTGCGAGGATTCTGAGACAGTGACCTATGGCACTCCTTATGAAGCAAAAAAGAAAGAGAGGAAGGGATGGCTGCTGGAAATCGATTAAGCGTCAACACCGTCTTTGTGGTGTCGATGGCCTGTACCGCCGGAATCGGCATCTGGGGCCTGATGGACCCGGACGGCATGACTGGTGCGATGCTGGGCTTCACCAACTTCACGCTGACAGGCGTCAGCTGGGCTTGGCTCTTCATCTGTACAGCCTTCCTGATGCTGTCCTTGGTGATGGCCTTCGGTCCCTACGGCAAGATCCGTCTGGGCAAGGACGACGAAGAGCCGGAGTTCTCGACCGCCTCGTGGATCGCCATGTTGTTTGCCGGCGGTATGGGCTCGGGCCTGCTGCTCTGGGGACCAGCGGAGCCGATGTACCACTACATCTCACCCCCCGGCATGGAAGGCGGAACCGCAGCGGCGGCGCGTCAATCCTTGGTGATCACCAATCTCCACTGGGGACTGCACGCTTGGTCGATCTATGCCATTTGCGCCCTGGTGATCGCCTACTTCACCTTCCGGCGCGGTCAACCCTCGATGATCTCGACGCCGATCAAAGCGCTGTTTGCCGGCAAGACCGGCGAGAGCGTCGGCAAAGCGGCCGATGTCCTGGCGGTACTCTCGGTGGTCTTTGGCCTTGCCGGATCGCTCGCCATGGGCACCTTGGCGGTGCGCTCGGGATCCTTCTACGCCTTCGGCACTGACGAGAGCATCACCACGGCCTTGGTCATCCTCGGGATCTTGTTCGTCTGCTATATGCTGTCGGCGACGACCGGCGTGGACAAGGGCATCAAGGTCCTCTCGAACATCAACATGGTGGTGGCGATCATCATCATGCTGATCGTCCTTTTCGCCGGGCCGACACGCTTCCTGCTGGAGACCTTTATCGATTCCATCGGCGGCTACTTCTCCGGCTTGGTCACCATGTCCTACAAGCTCTTCCCCTTCGAAGATCTAGGGGGCTGGAGCGCCGGTTGGACCTTGACATATCTTATCTGGTGGATCGCCTGGGGTCCCTTCATCGGAATTTTTGTCGCCCGCATCTCCAAGGGCCGGACGATTCGCGAGTTCTGCCTGGGTGTGGTCTTCGTGCCGACCCTCTTCTCGATGCTGTGGTTTGCCGTCTTCGGCGGCGCCGGCTTCTACATCGAGATGTTCGGCGGCGGCGGCTTGCAGGAGATCATCTTCGAGGATGCCACCAAGGCACTCTTCGCCTTCCTGGCCTATTTCCCGGGCGGTGAGATCCTGAACACCCTGGCGGTGATCTTGATGTTCATCTTCCTGGTGACCTCGGCCGACTCCGGCACCTTCGTGCTCTCGATGATGACCACCGACGGCGATCTCAATCCGCCGGTGATCCAGAAGATGGTATGGGGCACGCTGATTGCAGCTCTGACCGTGGGTACGCTCTTCTCGGAATCGGTGGCCGTTGCCAAGGCCATGGCCATCACCGGCGCCATCCCCTTCACCGTGATCGTGTTGCTGCAGATCGTCGGCTTCTTGAGAGAGATCAAGAAAGAGGTGGCGGAACCAAAACCGATCGAGGCGCGCGGCGAGACCGTGGGCCACGGTACAAGCTGATCGGAAGGGACGAAATCGCTATGCTTAGATATGCACTTCTTGCCCTTCTTGGGGTCTCTCTGGTTGCCTGCGATGAAAGCGAGCAGAAGATCAAGATCGGCGCCAAGAACTTCGGCGAGAGCCGGGTTCTGGCTCACATGATGGCGGCGGTAGCAGCCGAGCAAGGTCTGCCCGTCGCCGGTGTCGTCGACTATGACAACACCCAGGCGGTGATGGAGGCGCTGAAACGCGGCGACATCGATGCCTACCCCGACTACAACGGAACCGGCTTGGTCATGCTGGGTCAGAATCCGGTGACGGACGGAGCAGAGGCTACGGCTCGGGTGAAAGATCTCTATGAGCCCTTGGGCTTCTCGTGGAGGGAGAAGTTCGGCTTCGCCAACAACTATGGTCTTGCCATGCGGCCGGAACGGGCAGCCGAACTCGACATCTCCACAATGTCGGAACTGGTCTCATATGCTCCGGAGCTGATCCTGGGCGTGGAGGACGACTTCCTGGATCGCCCGCTTGACGGCCTCCTGGCGATGAATCAGCGCTATGATCTGGAGTTTGCCGCCACCGAGGTGATCCCTTTAAGCAACCGCGGGACGCTCTATGATCAGCTGCTCGACGGCAAGCTGGACGTGGTCGAGGTCTACACCACGGACGGACAGATCTCCGACTACGATCTAATCGTGCTGGCCGATGATCTGGACTTCTTTCCGGTCTACGATGCCGGCCCTGTGGCACGTGCAGCCTCGCTCTCGACGCATCAGGGCTTCGGACCTGCTTTGGATGCGCTTGCCGGCAAGATAGACGGTGCAATGATGCAGGAGTTGAACCGCAAGGTCGACATCGAAGGCCGCTCGCCGCAGGCTGTGGCGCGGGATGCCTTGGCACGCATGGGGCTCATCCAGTCCGGTGCCGCGCAGTCGGAAGAGCCCTTGCTGATCGCTGCTGCGCCCTCGGTGGGTGACGGTGCTGCGGCCTCGTCTGCACTCAGGGCGGCGCGTTCGGCCTTCATCGGGCAGGACGTGCAGATCGCACCGACCCTGGATCCTCTGGGTGAGGTGGCGGCCGGCAAGGCGCGCTTGGCTCTGGTCGGGGCCGATGCCTTCTTCGATCTCTCCGGTCCGGCACCGACGCGCGACGAGCGTTTCGAGGCGGTGGCTGCGGTTGATCAGAACCTGATTCATCTGGTTGTCGCCCAGTTCGGTCCGACCGGTCTCGAAGAAGCCGAGAGCATCATTGTCGGCCGGGATGGCTCCGTCTCCTATCGGATTGCCAGCCTCCTCAAGGAAGGCCTCAACCTTCCAGGCAAGTTGGAGGCCGGCGATTCAGGCACGGCAGAGGCCCTATTGGGCCGCCTCAGCGACGAGGGCAAGAACGTTGCCGTCGTCTTTACTCCGGAGGGCGATCGGGCTTTGATCGACGCCTTCGCCAAGGGTAACTATCGGCTACTCAACATCGGCGGATGGAGCGAGGGGGCCAATCTTGTGCGTTATCCCTTCCTCAGGGAATCGCGGATCGGAGCGGGCACCTATAAGGGCCAGTTCGGGGCGGTCGATACCTTGGGCTCGCAGCTGGTGCTCGCCGGGCCTGCACCGCAGACCGGTGATGTCGTCGGCAATCAGGGGCCCAGTGCCATTGCCGTCGGCCTCTCGCCGATCTCCGGCTCTGCGGTGAAGACGATCAACGCCTCGATCATCGGGGCGCCTTTGATCGATCCGACCTTGCCGCAGGCAGCAGCCCTGACGCCGGAGCTTCCGGCACCGCCGGCGGCAATCAACCCTTCGCCCTATGTCTCGATCTTGAGTATCGCCGTGTCCATCCTGTTCGTGTGGTTGGCATGGCTCTATATCCGGCCTGAGTACCGGTGAGCCGAGGAGATTCGATCATGACAATGAACATCCTAGCCCCGGTCGATCTGATGGACCTGCAGACCAGCAAGAAGGTGCTCGACTCCGCAGTAGCTCAGACCAAGATGACCGGCGGCCATCTGACCGTGATAACCGTCGTGCCGGATATCATAGCCGGCCTGGATTGGCGCTATGTCATTCGTGGTGAAACCGGCGGTTCGGGCGACCTCGACATGGCAAAGATCGTCGAGGAGGCCCTAGAGCGTCTGAACAAGGTGGTTTCGGGGATGACGCCTGACGGCATGAAGGTCACCACCTTGGCCCGGCGCGGCTCGGTCTATGAGCAAGTCTTGAACGTGGCCGGGGAGATCAAGGCCGATCAGATCGTCATGGGCGCCCATCGCCCTGGTCTGTCGGACTTCCTGCTGGGCCCAAATACGGCGCGGGTGGTGCGCCACGCCACCTGTTCGGTGAACGTGGTGCGTATCTAGATCTAAGCTGTGACGTGAAGGAGACTGAAGCGGGGCCGTAGAACCCCGCTTTTTCTTGATGCGCCAACGCCACTCACCGATCACCGAGATCCCCACTGTTGGCCATTGATTCCACTCGCATGCAATCAAGCCGAAGCGTGGTTAAACCAGAGCAAAACCCAAGCTGATGGATTCATCAGCGACGGCAACACGCGCGTCCCCTTGGGACAGGCAGCGAGAGATTCCCTACGCGATCGCCGATATCCATCTTCGATCCTGTCGCCGAACGCAAAGGCACCAAGGTTTCGGGGCGGTCTTGCCAATGCCCTCCATACGGCGGCAGTCTTGATGCCAGCGGGCGACTGGTACAGTAAAACCACGAGCTGAGAGGAATCAAAGTGTCGACCAAACTCCTGGACAAGACCCAGGAAAAAGCAGCCGAGCGGCCCATCGGTGCTCATAGAATTCTCCACGAAGACGATCGAACGGTTGTGACGTATTGGACATTCAAACCCGGTGAACAGACCGGCTGGCACATCCATGAGATGGACTACATGCCGATCCAGCTTTCCGAGGGACGGCTCAGATTCGAGTTACCGGACAGATCGACCAATGAGATCGACTACGTTTCGCGCACGGCATCAATCATCAAAGCGCCGCTCGAACACAATGCCATCAATATCAGTGACGTCGAGGTTGCCGTGCTGGAAATCGAGTTTAAGACGTAGCTGCCGACGGCCAGCAAGGGGCCTCAGGGCGGGAGCATGCACGTTAAGGGCGTTGCCTTGGCGTTGGAAGAGAGGCCGATTTCAGATCGACGGCGGTAGCGGTAACGATTTTGTCTTCGGTGGCCCCAGCGACAACCGCATTGTCGGTAGCTGGGGACGAGACCGGCACTATGGCGACAGCGGTGCCGACTTTTTCGACATGGAGAACCAGGAGGTCCTCGAGGCCGGCGACAGTTTCGACGGAGGCGCAGGCGATAATACCTTCGCCTTGCGCCCGGGTTTCACCTTGCCCGCCGGCGTGCTGTTGACCTCCAACGAGCATCTCATTCTGCTCGGTAGCACCCTAGAGCAGATGCACCAATCACTGAATCGATTGTGATGTGACGGGATGATGCAAGTCTGATTGAAGGTCTCCAGACAAGGAGGTCCTGGATGGGACGAGCATTGAGTGGCGATCTGCGGGTTCGTGTTTCGAAGGCATCGCAGGCGGGCCTGTCGGCGCGTGGTGCTGCGGCGCGGTTCGGTGTGGCGCCATCGACCGCGATCCACTGGATATCGCGGGCCAAAGCTGGTGAGGTGGAGCCGCGACCGACCGGTCGGCGACGCGGGTCGAGCCTTGATGGGCATGAAGGCTTCATCGTGGGCCTGATTGAGACTGACAAGGACATCACGCTCAATGAGATGGTGGTGCGCCTCGCGGACGAGCGCGACGTCCGGATTGGCCGGAGCGCGCTGAACAGCTGACTGCGCGGGTATGGCTTCACGTACAAAAAAACCGCGCACGCATTGGAGCAGGAACGATCGGAGGTCTTGAGAAAGCGCCAAGCCTGGTTTGACAGCCAACTCGACTTCGATCCGGCCAGGCTGGTCTTCATCGACGAGACGGGCCTATCGACGAAGGTGGCGTGGCTGCGTGGGCGTTCCAAGCGGGGCGAGCGCTGTCGCGCGGGCATCCCCCACGGTCATCCCCCACGAGCATTGGAAGACAACCACCTTTACCGGCGCGCTTCGGCTGACCGGAATGACCGCGCCGACGGTGCTCGACGGCGCCATGAATGGCGTCGCTTTGCTTGCCTATATCGAGCAAGCGCTGGCGCCGACCCTTAATCCCGGGATGTCGTGATCATGGATGACTTGCCGGCGCACAAGGCCGCCGGCGTCCGCCAGGCCATCGAGGCCACAGGCGCCACCCTCACATATCTGCTGCCCTACAGTCCCGACTTCAACCCAATCGAGATGGCATTCGCCAAACTCAAATCACTGATCCGCGCAAAGGCCGAAAGAACCGTCAGCGCCCTCTGGAATACCGTGGGCGACATCATCGGTCTGTTCGAGCCACACGAGTGCGCAAACTATTGCGCACCAGCAGGCTATGACACTTCATAAAATGAGGGTCATGGCCTAACAGAATATAGCCAAGCAAGGCATAAATCTGTATGGCAATGAAATTCTGTATGGCAATGAAATACAGAAAGCGAAACTTTCCGAAGCCCAAGTTCGGGCCGTCGTGAAGTGCTTCGCGGCTGATCTCACGGCCCTTCAGACAGCCCAGATCTAGACAGCCCTCTGCGGCTTGAACCGCAACACGGTGAACCGGATCTATCGCGGCCTGCGGGAGCGGATCTTCGCAGCCTGTGAGGCTCAGCGCCCCTTCCTTGGCATCGTCGAGGTGGATGAGAGCGTCTTTGGGGCGAGGCGCGTGAAGGGCAAACGGGGGCGTGGCGCTTATGGCAAGACGGTCGTCTTCGGCATCTTCGAACGCGATCGCGCAGGTCTGCACGGACATCGTCGCAGACTGCTCAAAGGCCAGGCTGCAAGGGATCATTCGGGGTCGGGTCGACCCAAGTCGCGTTGTCAACTCCGACGTTTGGCGCCGGTACAACGGCCTTGTCGATCTCGGCTATGGTCACTTCCGCGTCGATCACTCCAAGGACGAGTTCGTCAGGGGCACGGTCCATATCAACGGCATCGAGGGCTCCTGGGGCATGGCCAAGGTCCGTCTGGCGAAGTGCAAGGGCCTGCCAAGGCACCTGCCAAGGCACACCTGCCATCTGCACCTCAAGGAGACCGAGGGGCGCTTCAACCACCGCGCTTCCAACAAGGTCAGGATCCGGCTACGATACCTCCGAGAAAAACCGCTCTGCTAGACATGACCCACAGAAAAACACCAATCGGCCGAGCAGGCACCAACGTGAACAACCTGTCGAGACTCCACACTCTTGGCCTTTCGAAACAACGGTTCCAGCGTGTGTTTCCTTACGATTTCTGGCGCGTTCCCCTGTTGGTCTAGCGCCTGATCGCCTCGATCAGCACCCGGTTCTGCCGGGCCACATCCGCCTTGTAACTGGCCAGCGTCATGGTTTCAAAGCGGGCGAAGCTGTAGAATTGGTTGTTCATGCTGTGGAAGAACATCTCGCCGAGGTCGCGCGGGCAGACGCCGTCGCGCAAGCGGCCCAGCGCGTGCAGTCGCTCCAGCATCCGACAGACTTGGTCGAGAATGACACTGTCCAGCTCGTTGCAGCGCCTGCCGTTGAGGCAGTCCGGCTGCACGATGGACTGCACCATCGCGCGGCGCCACATCTCTTTGGTCAGCTGTGTCAGGCATTTATCGAGATAGGAGAACAAGAGGCCATTGATCGCCTCGCCGATATCTTCGGCGGGCTCGGCAATCATCTCCTCGCCCTCGTCGATCATGCTCTGAACCGCGCGCGCGACGATCGCGGTCAGCAGGTCGCCCTTCGAGTGGAAGTAGTTATAGACGGTCCCAACCGAGACCTCGGCCTTGAGCGCGATCTCTTCCATCTTGACGGACTCATAGCCCCTCACGGCGAACAGCCGGGCGGCCGCGTCGACGATACGGCGATCACGATCGGTTTTCTGTTTCTGGCGTAAGCCCGCCATCGCCGTCTCCGACCCTCTGCTCAGAGGGATAGTAAATTGACTTAGATTTGGGGTCTAATTCCTTTTTTGAAATCAGTTCAGTTTTGGGATTGACATCAAAACGCGATTGAGTCACACAGGAATCTAAAATCGCGGTGCTTCGGCTCCGCTTGATCGTAACAAGAGGTTTTGGCCCGCCAAGGGCCGTGATATCTTCGAACGGAGGAGTGGGAGACGGCGATGTATCAGACCATTCACGATAAGCGCCCGGCGGCACGGCGGCGCACCCTGTTAGCGGCCAGCGTTTTGGTATTGGCCAGCATGCTTCTCTCGGCTTTGCCGGCCGCGACTGCCGAGGAGTTGAACGCACTTGTGTGGTGCGACCACACCGACCCGGCCCTGATCAAGCCATTCGAGGAGAAGTACGGCGTAACCGTCAACCTCAAGGACTTATGAGCCGGGATCGCCCACGTAGCGCCCGATCACGACGTTCATATTGCCTTGGTCGCTGCTGGGATGCAATCTGAGAGGCGTCGGGGATTGGGAAACGGCCCAGAACGGCCAGGACAACGGGCCGCTGATCGGAAACCCACGGGCCAGTGCCAATTTCGTAGCGTTCCGGGCACAGGTCTCCCGTCGTGAAGTCGTTTTGATTGGCATAGCGTTGGCTCACGCTGGTGTCGGCCGTGGTCGCAAGCGGTCGATCCGATCCAGGATATCGGCGAACAGGTCGCGCGGGAGCGCGACCTCGGCCAATTGGAAGGTGACGTAGCGTCCGTGACGCGCGACTTTTGCCCCAATTTTCACCAGCTTCTCGCGCAGCGTCGTCAGCGACCAATTGCTCACTGGGTCTGGCAAAGCTAGCGTGCGCATGAAGTTGCCCAGGTTGTAGGCCAGTGCATGAAGCTGAAGCCGAGCCGCGTTGGCCTTGAAGCGTCGGCAGGATAGTCGCGTCCAACGGATCGCGTTCTTGCCCTCCCTGATGTGTTGTTCCGCCGTGCCACGCTGGTTGTAGAAGGCGACGATCCGCTCGGCGGGCCGGGACAGATTGGTGACGACGAACCCGACGCGGGGATACAACTCGCCCGGATGCCATTCCACTTTCGCCACCACGCGCCGCGCCTGGGTCCAGCTTCCAGCCCGATAGCTGAAGCTGGCGAAGTAGCGACGGACTTCCATCGGGGGCCGTCCCCTCGGGCGCCGTAGCAGGTGGGCGACGTATCCCTGGAGCACGCTGTTGGCGGGAAGCCGGATGGCGTAGCCGAAGCCCTCGGCCTCCAGATACTCGTAGATGTCCGGTGAGGCGAAGGCGGCATCGCCCCGAAAGTATCGCCGCAGCTTGCGCTCGCGATAACGCGCCACGACCGGGTCCAGCACCTCGCGCCAGCCATCGGCGCTGTGCACGTTGCCGGGTCGCAAGGCGCAGCGCTCCAGATCGACGAGCTGGTTGAAGACAAAAAGCGGGTGATAGCAGGTGCAGCCGAAGTGGCCGTTGTAGGCCGTGCCTTCCTGTTCGCCGTGGGTGGGGCTGACCGAACTGTCCATGTCCAGGATGATCAGCTTCGGCGGTTTGCGACGATGAACGCGGTCGATCCACAGCCCGGACAGAGCGCTGAGTGCGGTGAGATTGACGTCACCCGTCAGCCATTGCGTCTCGAAACGGCCCATCTGGCTCGATGAGGCCGCACCCCGATCCGTCGCCTTGCCGCCGACAATCCAACGCATCGCTGGATCGCGAGAAAGCCGCTCGGCGTCGTTGACATCCTCGTACCCGGCCAAACGCCCGAACACCGCTTGCCGAAGCATCCCGACGACAGCGTGCCAGCCGTTCTTGCCGCGACGACCGTCTCGCAGCGCCCCGGCCGCCATCTCTGTCAGGCCAAGCGCGTCGTCCAGTTCCCGATACGCGAGCAAGCCGCCGTCCGACGTTACCTTCGATCCATGGAACTCCAGCTTCACGCGGCGGTCGAAATCCACGCGAAGCAGCCCGTTCTTGGATTCACCCATCGGATGCACCATGAAAACCTCGCTTCAATCGACACAACACCATGATATGTAACCATGAATCAGCACCGTGGATGGCGCAACCTCAACCCCACCTGGGCAATGCGGGATGAGGGGACAGGCACTGCACTGTCTTTGATCGAGCAGTCGCAGCCTGGCGACTGGGATGTCTTCGTGGTCGATGGCGTTGACGTGCCGCGGGTGGTCGATGCCGGCATCTTGGCGCCACTGCCCGCAGAATCCTTGCCGACCGGCGACATCTTTCCCGGCGTTGCCATGACCGATCACCAAGTGCACGACGGCCAAACCTACACCGTTACCGAGAAGTTCGGCTACAATACGATCTCATTCAATAAGGAGACTGTCGATCCCAAAGACATGGACGACATGTCCATCATCTGGTCGGACAAGTACAAGGACCGTATTGCCGTCTATGACTACTATCTGCCGGTCATAGGGATGGTGGCGATCGGGCTCGGTAAGCAGACCAGCGAACTGACCGAGGCGGACCTGCCGGCGATCCGCGAAAAGCTCTTCGAGATGAAGGATGTCGCCAAGCAGGTGGGCGAAGTGGTATCCAGCCAAACTGCGATCGCGACCGGGGAGGTCGATGTGCTGGTCGGCGGCGGCGAGTGGGTGACCGCCGGTCTGCAGGCCGAGCTTCCGCAACTCGACTGGGTGCTGCCCGAGCAGGGCGGTGTGCTCTGGTCGCAGTCGATCGGTATCTTTGCCGAGTCCGAGCGCAAGGACCTGGCGCTGAAGTTCGTCGAATACATCCTGAGCCCGAAAGGCCAGGCGCGGCTGGCGACCTCCTCGTGCTATTGGGCGATGCCGGCCAACATGAAGGCCAGTGAGCATCTGAGCGATCCAGCAAAGGCGGCGCTTCGCTGGGACGACCAAGAGGCCTTCCTGGCGCGCTCTCAGCCTTATCCGGCACCCGACGCGGTATTGGATGCGAAGATGCAGGACGTCTGGATCGAATTCCTGCAGCACTAGGTCCGCCTGAAGCCACAACGGAGTGCGGCCATGCAGGGACCGGTGGGTCAAGTACCGGCGTGCCGTCAGTCGCTGGAGGCGCGGGCACGCCGTAAGGCCTGGGGTTTCGTTACGCCGGCGCTACTCTGGACGGCCGCCTTCTTCGTGGTGCCCTTCGTCGTCATGGCTGTCTTCAGCCTGTGGAAACGGGTGGGCAAGGACATTCTCCAAACTTGGAATCTGGACAACTACATCGCCTTCTTTGAGAAATCTCACTTTATCAGCGCGCTGTTCAATTCCCTAGAAATAACGTTGCTGGTAACGGTTATCTCTGTTCTGCTGGCCTATCCCTTGGCCTGGATCATCGCCGAACGCGTGCCCAAGCGCTGGCAGAGGATGGCACTCATCTTGGCGATCCTGCCTTTCTGGACCTCATATGTCGTGCGCTCCTACGCTTGGCTGCTGGTTTTAGCCAAGAACGGGATCGTCAATCAAGCCTTGCTGGGGATCGGTCTGGTCGATACGCCGCTCGATCTGGTGGCCACCCGCAGTGCCACCATCATCGGCTTCGTCCACTTCTTCGTCATGCTCCTGACATTGACGATCTATTCTAACCTGGTTTGGACCCTCGGGTTGCGGCAAAACCACCCTGCTGACCCTGCTGGGCGGATTCCTGACACCTAGCGAAGGCCAGATCTTGATCGGCGGACGGGATGTCACCTTCGAGCCGCCGACTAGGCGCCCGACCACCACTATGTTTCAGGACTATGCTCTCTTTCCGCATATGACCCTCGGCGCCAATGTCGGCTTTGGCCTGCGCATGCGCGGCGTCGGGCGACGCGACCGCGATGCCAAGGCGCTAGAGATGCTGGAGCTGGTCGGGCTGCGTGATACCGTCCAGGAGAAGCCGCACGAACTGTCGGGCGGGCAGCGCCAGAGGGTAGCGCTCGCCAGGGCCTTGGCCGTGGAGCCGGGTGTCCTCCTGTTGGATGAGCCGCTGGGGGCCCTCGACCTCAAGCTGCGGCGGCAGATGCAGGACGAACTGAAGACCATCCAAAAGCGCGTCGGCACGACCTTCGTTCATGTGACCCACAATCAAGAAGAAGCCATGGCAATTGCTGATACGATTATTGTCATGAACGACGGAGTTATTGAAGATGTCGGTGAGTCCGATGCGATCTACTTGCGGCCAAAAACGCACTTTGCGGCCGGGTTCATGGGCGAGATCAACTTCCTCGAGGGTGTCATAACGGCGGCCGACGACGAGGGCATGGCGGTTGAGACGCCAATCGGGAGCATTGCGCTACCCGCCGGCTCTATGGGCTCGGCGGTGCCTGTCCTGAGAGCGCCGGTAACGCTTTGCATCCGTCCCGAGCACTTCCGAGCCGATCTCAATGGTGGCGCGAGTCTGGCGCTTGCCAAAGCGCGCGTAGTCGATGGGGCTTTCTTCGGGACGCACCATCGCTGCCATGTCGCTCCAGAGGCTGCACCCGACAGTCGGTTGGTGGCGCACCTGCCGCAGACCATGAAGCTGACCAAAGGAGACGAGGTGCTGCTGCGGGTCAAGCCGGCCAGCATCGTGGTGCTGCCTGGCCGTCCGGCCTGAGACCGGATCTCGATTGCCACGGTCGGGGTAAGGGGCCTGTTGAATACTTGTCTAAGGGCGCGCCGACGTTTGACTTGAGGGGAATGTCCCGTTTGATGTTGAACCTTTGAATTAGTGTGGCGTTGCTTCCGCTGAACCTTGGGCTCGGTGTGCTTGAACCAAATAAGGAAGCAACACCATGAAGACGACGATCACATCCCCTCTTGCTCTGGCCACAGCGCCGACTGCGCCTTCGCTTGTCGATGAAGCGTTTGAAGCTGTGAGGGAGAGCTTCGAGCAATGCTGTCTGATGGCAGGCATGGAAAGCCTGACCCACCTGCTGAACGAGGACGTGACACGGCTTGCCGGTGAGCGCTACGAGCATTCACCTGAGAAGCCCGGCTAGCGTTGGGGTCATTCGGAAGCGCAGGTTGGCTTTCACGGCGGCAAGATCGCCGTGGATCGCCCTCGGGTGCGCAGCCAGGGCATGGGCAAGGAAATGCCCTTGCCGCGTTGGGAAGAGATTTCGGCCACAGGGTTTCTCGACCAGTGTGCCATGAACCTGATGGTGATGAATGTGGCCCCGCGCAAGTTTTGCCGCGCCGTTCGGCTGCCCGAGGCCGGCGTTCCGGCGGACGCGGGCAGCGGCCTGTCCAACTCTATGGTCTCGCGACGGTTCAAAGCGCTGACGCAGGCCACATTCGAAGAGTGGATGGGGTCCGATCCATCGGAACTGGACCTCGTTGCGATCCAGATCGACGGGCTACATCTGGACGACCATCTGTTGACGATCGGGGCTGTCGGCGTTGAGGTTTCCGGGCAAAAACACCCCTTGGGCGTCATTGACGGGGCCACGGAGAACGCCGCAACCCTACAGGCCTTGCTCGACGATCCGATCGAGCGCGGGCTCGACCCCGCAGGCTGCTACCTCTTCATCGTGGATGGTACCAAGGCTCTCGGTAAAGTTCTGCGGCGGACCTTCGGCGCGGATATCCCCATCCAGCGCTGCCAAATCCACAAGGCACGCAACATCACCGACCGGCTTGCACCCAGACACCATGCCGCCGTGCGACGCGCCTTGAAGCAGGCCCGGGAGCTGGACGATGCCGACAAGGCCGAACGCCCGATGCGTAATCTGGCGCGGCGCTTCGAGCAGGAAGCACCGGATGTGTCCCGATCGATCCTCGAAGGTCTCGACGAAATCCTGACAGTGGTCAGGCGCGGCTTACCGCTTGAATTACGCCGGTCGCTCGCCAGCACCAATATCATCGAGCATGAACAGCGTCATCCGGCAGGTCTGCCGAAACGTGAAGCGCTGGCGAGATGCCAAGATGGCCCTACGCTGGACCATGGCGGGCATGGTCGAAGCCAAGAAGGGCTTCCGGCGCATCGAGGCTTACAAGCAACTGCCCATTCTCAAGCAGGCTCTCATCGAGCAACGCCAAAAGCACCTGCCTGACCAGATCAAGGACGCCGCATAACCTCACATCAAGCAGCGGCACTCAGACGAGTTTCAACATCAAACGGGACATTCCCTTGCGGATGGGTGATGATGTCGCCCACGGTATTCCAGAGTGTGCTGACGGTTCTTTCGGCCTTTGCGCGGATCAGTGATTTGAGCTTGGCGAATGCCATCTCGATTGGGTTGAAGTCGGGACTGTAGGGCGGCAGATATGTGAGGGTGGCGCCTGTGGCCTCGATGGCCTGTCGGACGCCGGTGGCCTTGTGCGCCGGCAAGTCATCCATGATCTGATCACGCCATCTCCGGGATTAAGGGTCGGCGCCAGCGCTTGCTCGATATAGGCAAGAAAAGCGACACCATTCATGGCGCCGTCGAGCACCGTCGGCGCGGTCATTCCGGTCAGCCGAAGCGCGCCGGTAAAGGTGGTTGTCTTCCAATGCCCGTGGGGGATGCCCGCGCGGCAGCGCTCGCTCCGCTTGGAACGCCCAGGCAGCCGCGCCATCTTCATCGACAGGCCCGTCTCGTCGATGAAGACCGGCCTGGCCGGATCGAAGTCGAGTCGGCTGTCAAACCAGGCTTGGTGCTTTCTCAAGACCTCCGGCCGCTCCTGCTCCAATGCGTGCGCGGTCTTTTTTGTACGTGAAGCCACACCCGCGCAGCCAGTTGTTCAGCGCGCGCCGGCCAATCCGGACGTCGCGCTCGTCCGCGAGGCGCGCCACCATCTCATTGAGCGTGATGTCCTTGTCAGTCTCAATCAGGGTCAGTCTCAATCAAGCCCACGATGAAGCCTTCATGCCCCTCAAGGCTCGACCCGCGTCGACGACCGGTCGGTCGCGGCTCCACCTCACCGGCTTTGGTCCGCTTTTATCCAGCAGATCGCGGTCGATGGCGCCACACCGAACCGCGCCGCCGCACCACGTGCCGACAGGGTAGTGTCCAGGATCTTTCGCACATTGGGTTTGGCGGGCTGTTCCATCAGGCACCCCTGTCCCGCTGCTTGAGCAGGTCCATGTTCATGTAGCGCTTGCTGGACCCTTTGGTGCCAGCGATGTGTCTCACCCTGGCCGCGGCCAGGTTGAGGGCCGCTTGGCCGTCGGGGAAGGCTCCGACGACGCGGGTTCGCCGCCGGATCTCCCGCATGATCCTCTCCAGAGGATTGTCGGTCCTGATCCGGCGCCAATGCTCATTGGGGAAGGCATGGTAGACAAAAGTTCTCCTCGACCGTCTCCTCCAGCCAGTCGGCGACCTTGGTCAGGCGCATGGCTCTGAGTTTGGCCGCGTGGCCTTGGCGCGGGCCGCCTCGCGGCTCTCCTGGGCATGGGTAGCCTTCAGCATGAGAGCGACTTCACGCATCTTGCCGGTCGGCACCGGGCACGAAGGCATCCAATGCACGACGCAGCGCTGCCACTGGGCGTCCGGATAGAACTCGGTCGCGCTCTCGACGAGCCCCCTGCAGGCATCCGAGACGATCGACGCGACACCCGTCAGGCCGCGCTCCTTGAGGGGCTTGAGGAAGGCGCTCCAGCCCTTCTTGTCTTCCTTGGCTCCCTCGAGGCTGCCGAGGGTCTCGCGGTAGCCGTCGGCCTTGACAGCGACCGCAACCAGCAGCGAGACGTTGCGCACTTCACCTGCCCAACTGCGCTTCAGGACAATGCCGTCCAGATAGAGGTAGGGCCGTCCAGATAGAGGTAGGGGTGTTCGCCCTCGATCGACCGGTTCCGCCAGGTCTCGATCTGGGAGTAGAGCTTCTTGTTGAGATTGGAGACCCTGCTGGGGCTCACCCGCGTGCCCCACAGGGCCTCGGTGATGTCCTCCACCCGGCGTAGCGACACACCAGCCAGATACATCTCCATCAAAGCCTCTTCGAGCGAGCGCGCGCGCCGGCGATAGCGCTCGATGATTGCCGTCGTCGATGCGTCTGCGTGCGAAGCTTTGGCACCTTGCACCTGCACCTCTCCGGCGCGCGTGTGCAGCTTGCGCTCGGAGCGGCCAGCTCGTGTGTCGCGGCGCGCCTCACTGCGCTCATAGCGCCCTGCATTGCAAAGCCGATCCGCCTCTGCCTCCAGCAGGCTGTTCAGTGTCTCCTCGACGCTGCCTCGCACGATCTGCCTCAGATGATCTTCTATCCGACCGGCGTCGATACGGACCACGTTCGACAGGCCCTTCGTGTTATCCTCGTCCATGGTGGCTCTGGCCTCCTCTATTGGCTTCTCCGTCTGGTGACTGAAAGCCTGAGGGATGCGGGGCCACCAACCACACACAAATGTGCGAAACTTTCTCTACGTCATCGCCGACAGGCCCGCCTGCGATGCCTTCAAAACACGAACCCGTAGATCGCCACTCAATGCTCGTCCCATCCAAGACCTCCTTGTCTGGAGACCCTCAATCAGACTTTCATCATCCCGTCACATCAATCGATTCATTGATCGGTGCATCTGCTCTAGACCACGATACTGTTTTTGGTAGCTCTGGGAAGGATGACTACATTTATGGCGGGAGCGGTCGGGGCATCATCAGGGGGAGGCACGCGACGATGCCTTCCTTTTTGGCGGCAGCGGTATCGATAGCGTTTTCGGTGGATGTGGGGCTGATACCTTGAATGCCGCCAGCCAGGGAGAACTGCAGTCCGGTGACCTCTTCAACGGTGGCCAAGGCGTGGACACGCTTGTCTTGGGAGCAGGAGTCAGCCTGCCGGGCGGCGTGACACTCTCCAGCGTTGAATTCGTGGTCTACGGGTAGACGGCCTGCCCCAAGACTGGAAAGCGGTATGAAGGGATCGGTCGTCGTCAGCGCTGTCTTGATGACTTGAGACTGACAAGCGCGCGCTTGGCGTCAGAAGGGACCGTGCATCTCGCCGTCGAAGTCGCGGCCCAATGCAACGAACTCACCCTTGCCGCTGCCGCAGCCTGGGCACTTCCAACGGCGCGGCAATTCGCGGAAAGGGATGCCGGGGGCTATGCCGTTGCGATCGTCGCCCTCGAGCGGGTCATAGACTAACTGGCAGGTCTCGCAAACGTAAGTGCGCACGCCTCTGCTCCTTCCTGTCGCCCGGCCTCGCGAACCAAGGACGCCGCTGCCGCCTTTGGGCGGTCTGGAGAGGACGGCAGCGTCAAGGAGCGTAGTCTAGGACTTTTTTGCCGTTCCCGCCAACGTCTCGTCCTGAGAGCCTTAGGAAGCCTGTTCGTCAGCGTGGCGAGGACACTGTTGGACGCTTGCCATAGCGCTTGGCCAAGGCCTTCTCGAAGGGATTGGGCTCAGGCTTGGCAGGCTCGGCTGTCGGAGCCTCCAGAGGTGGCGATGCCGGCGGGCTCACCGGCTGAGCCAGCGGATTGAAGGAGACGCCGCCGCCGAAGCTCGCTGGATCGCCGGTTACCGTCGCTGAGGGCGAGGTGAGTGGTGCCGGAGCGCCTGCCAGGGGAGCACCGAACAGCGGGGCGGCAAAACTCGGCTGCGGAGCGCTCGGGGCCGGCGGCGGGTTCGGCTCGAAGGTGACACCGCTTGCAGGGGTCTTGGCCGAGGTGTCGGCCGGTTGCGCCGCCGGCTGATAGGGGTTGCCGCCAAAGGAAGCGGCACCGTAGGTGAGCCCGCCACTTGCCGCGGTGGTGTTGCCGTACAGAGGAGCTTGCGGCTGTTGCGGTTGCCGAGCCGGCTGCGGCGGCTGCGGCGGCATCGCCGCAGCCTGATTGGGGCGCGGCTGGGGTTGATAGATCGGTTGCGCTGCTTGCCAGGCGCCGTCGCCGCCGACGCCCATCATAGTGCCGACGTACTGTTGATGGGCTGCAGCCTGCGAGGCCGGGGCCTCCCCGCGAATCTCGCTCAGCAGGGCGCGGTGATCGGGCAACCGCTGGAGCAGGCCTTGTGTCGCGGCTTGGATCTGGCGTTCGAAACCCTGCCAGCTCCGCTCGGAGACCAGGGGAGAGAGTGGGTAGGTGTCGCTGTCCCAATAGCCCTTTTCCCAGAGGCAATAGAGATAGTTCCACTCGCCGAAGAGGCCCTTGTAGAACATGTCCTGATCGCTGGGGAGCGTGTACTTCCATAGCCGGAGCTGCTCCATCAGACGTTCGGGCGCAACGCCTGGGGCGCGGGCTGCCTGCCAGAAGGGTTCCGGACGATTGCTGGTGACGAAGTGCATGGAGAGGAAGTCGCGGACCTCGTCGTAGAGCCCATCCATGCGGCGGTTGAAGGCCTCGGCATAGACCGGATCCAGGCCCTGATCCGGGAAGTAGTTCACCAGCCATCGGGTTGCGCTCTCGACCATGTAGATCGCCGTGGCTTCCAGCGGTTCGACAAAACCGTTGGAGAGACCGATGGCAACGCAGTTGCCGACCCAGGCGCGCCGGGTGCGTCCGGTCTTCATGCGGATGACCTTGGGTTCGGGATCGGCCATCTCCGGCGTCAGGTCGCCATTCTCGCGCAGGTGCTGGATCAGCTCGGCACGGGCCTCGTCATCGCTCTTGAACTGGCTGGAGTAGATGTAGCCGGTGCCGATCCGCTCGGCCAAAGGCACCCGGAAGACCCAGCCGCCGGTGAGCCCGGTCGCGCGCGTGGCGGCTGGCAGCGGCCGATCGGTCGGAACTGGAATCTGCGTGGGCATGGCGCGGTCGCAGAGCAGGTGATTGGAGTAGGGGATGAACTCCTCTTTCAGCTTGCTCTGCATGACGAGCGAGCGGAAGCCGGTGCAATCGATCACCAGCTTGACCGAATGGCTGCCGTTGCGCTCCAGGCTGAGGCTGGTGACATAGCCCCTCTCGTCGATTTCGACGTCGTTGACGTCGTCCTCAATGCGGATGACGCCGCGCTCGACAGCAGTCTCGCGCAGGAAGGGGCCGAAAAGGGCGGCATCCAGGTGATAGGCATAGGAGACGACACTCTCGTAATCCTTACCGCCGAGCGGACGCGGGCCCTTCTTGTGGGTGATGATGGCCTGGTTCCAGGTCAGCGCCTCGGCCGCCTTCTTGCCGTTGATCGAGCCGTAGCGCAGGAAGTGATAGGCCGGATTGATCCCATCCAGGGGCTTGGGGAAGTTGAAGGGATGTAGGAAGTAGACCAGCTTTCCGGCCGCGCCGAGATTCCAGCCGACGAACTCGGCCGCCAGCTTGAAGGTGGCGTTGCAGCGGCGCATAAAGTCGCGCTCGTTGATGCCCAACTGGCGGAAGAGGTTGGTGATGCCGCGGACCGTCGCCTCGCCGACTCCGATGATCGGGATGTTGGGGCTTTCGATGAGGGTGACCTCGACCGGTTTCTGATCTTGGCGCCGGTTCAGAAAAGATTGCAGAATCAGCGCCGTAAGCCAGCCGGACGTGCCGCCGCCGATGATGGTGATTTGATCGATCCGCTCAGACATGCGTCATCCCCGATAGAGACCTAGTGAAACACTGCTGCTGCGATAACACAAAGGCTTGGCGTTGGGGAGGCGACGGCGTGCAGCAGGGGCGGCCATGATAGACTAGGGGTTGGAGAAAAAGATAAGAGTCATGCCTATCTGAGTGACTTTTTTTGTCATAAGGCTATGAAAAGGGATGAAGAATAGATACTCAATCCATTCACGTATTTCGGCAGCCAGAAGTCATGAGATTGTTCGCTGTTTGGCAGCCGATCTTGCGGCGCTACAGACCGTAGAATTGACGGGTGTGAACCGCACACGCTCAACCGCATTTATCGCGGCCTGCGCGAAAGCATCTTCGCCGCCTGCGAAGAACTGCGACCCCTGTTCGGTGTCGTCGAGGTTGATGAAAGCCTCTTCGGCCCGTGCCGCGTCAAAGGCAAGCGTGGGCGTGGCGCCTATGGCAAGACCAGCGTCTTTGGCATCTTCGAACGCGATGGCCAGGTTCATACCGAGATCGTGCCGGACTGCTCAAAGGCCACATTACAAGGGATCGTTCGGGGCCGGGTGGACCCAGAGAGCGTGATCGACCCGGATGGCTGGTGCGGCTACAACGGGCTCGTCGACCTCGGCTATGGCCACTTCCGCGTCGAGCGTTCGAAAGACGAATTCGCGCGTGGCCGCGTTCACATCAACGCTATCGAGGGATCTTGGGACATGTCCAAGGTGCGGCTGGAAAAGTTCAAGAGCTTGCCCAAACACACCTTCCATTTGCATCTCAAAGAAACTGAGTGGCGCTACAATCAGAGGTGGCTCGTATTGTTTGAACAGGGTTCGAGCGATTGCTAAGTGGATTTCCGTCTGGGTTAAGCCGCTGCCGGGATTGGCTGCAACGCGCTGATGTACGCCTGATCGGGCGTCTGCCCGCCAAGCGACGAATGTGGCCTCGTGCTGTTGTAGAAGGCCAGGTAGCACCCAATCGAGGCGCGCGCCTCCGGCAGGTTGGCGTAGACGTGCAGGTCGATCTCTTCATACTTGACCGTGCGCCAGAGGCGCTCCCCAAAAACGGTGTCCCTCCAGGCTCCTTTGCCGTCCATGGAGATCGCGATCATGGAGATCGCGATCTCCGCGTCCTTTGGGACCTGAACGCAGTCCAGCGACGTGAATTGACTGCCTTGGTCGGTATTGAGGATCTCTGGCCTGCCAGCGCCTCCTCCAGGGCCTTGATACAGAACTCTGCCTCAAGCGTGATCGACAACTGCCAGGCTAGAACCTTGCGGCTGAACCAGTCCAGGACAGCAGCAAGATAGACCAAGCCCCGTGCCATGGGCAGGTAGGCGATGTCCATCGCCCAGACCCGGTCAGGGCGCCTGACCCGCGAGGCCGCGCAGTAGGGAGGGATAGCTCTTGTGTCCCGGCGCCGGCGTCGAGGTCTTCGGGCGGCGGTAAAGCGCCTCGATCCCCCTTCTTCATCAGCGTCGAAACACGCCGCCGCCCCACCTCATAGCCTTCTGCCTTCAGCAGGCCTTGCAACATCCGGCTGCCGGCAAAGGGGTCATCCAGATGCAACGCGTCGATCCACCGAATTCGGCCTTCTTGGGTCAGCACGACGGCCAGGGAAATGCTGGCATCGATGTTGCCCGGATCTACCTTGATCAACTGATTCAGGTGACGCTCGGCCTCGTCCAGGTTCTTCTCAACCATACGCGCGAGACCCAGGTTATAGTTCGCCCGGGGTGCTTTGGATCGAGAGCTATGGTCTGCTCTAGGGCGGCTATGCCCTCCGCCTTGCGGTCAAGCATCATCAGCGCGGCACCGAGATTGGCATGAAACTCGGGACTACGGTCATTGATCGCAATCGCCCCTCTAATCAGATCGGCCCCACGATCCGGGTGTCCGGCGCTGATTGCCACGGTTCCGCGCAGAAACATCGCATCGGGCTGCACCTGATTGCGGGCCAGGATTTGGCGACAGAGGCAGTCCGCCTCCTGCAGCCGCCCGCCCGCCCGCAGCTTGTCCGCAATTGCCGGGGCTTGGCGGAGATTCATGCCTTGGTCAGGCGCGGGCGACCGCATCCCGGGCATGGCAACCGTTGCCCGAGCGAACGCGCCCGGCGGGGATTTCGGTGGTGGGCCCTTCATGCTCAAAAACTTTCCGTCTTGCTAATCCGAGATTTCCCATTTGGTCCCTCCAACAATTTTACCCTCGGCGTACACGCCGATCAAGCCAATCCGCGCTCGTACGGCGTGTGCGTTGATCGTCGCCAAGGGTGTAGAGCGCGCCAACGGTCGTTCCGAGCAGCAACGAGCATGGGTTTAGTTTGCGCGGGTTGCACCTTATCCCGTCTCCAGTGGAGCGTACGGACGATCTGGCCGCCGTCCCGGTCATGCGAAAGTAGCCTCGACTCGCGACCCACGTAGGCCGTTGATCAGGTCGAGGATGCCGGCGAATATGGCTTTTGGCAGTACTGCCCCGGCCATCTGGAAAATGGCGTAGCGGGCGTGCCGCACGAGCCGGGCGCCGGTCTTGATCAGCCGCTCGCGCAGCGACGTCAGCGAGCCTGTCTCAACCTCAGCGGGCGTCGCCAGCGTGCGCAGGAAGTTGGCGAGGTTGTCGGCAAGGGCGTGAAGCTGGACGGTATTTGCCAAAACCGCATGCACGAGAGCCTCGTCCACTTCAGCGCATACTTGCCCTCCTTGATGTGCTGCTCGGCGGGTGCTTCCGGCCGTTGTAGCAAGGCCAGCACCCGTTCGTTCGGCAGTCTGCGGTTGGTGACGATGAAGCCAACTATCGGGAACATCTCGCCGGGATGGAACTCGACCTTAGCCACGATACGTCGAGCCTTCGCCAAGCTTTTGGCCCGGTAGTGGAAGCTGGTGTAGTGGCGCACCACACGGTTCGGTGGTCTGCCAAGACGGCGCTTCATCAGCCACTCGATCTGCTCATAGAGCTACCGGTTTCCCTTGATGCGGATGGTATAGTCCCAACCTTCGGCCTCCAGCAGGTCGAACAACGCCGGGATGGCGAAGGCGGCATCGGCTCGGAACCTTCGCCACGTGATCGAGATCTGCGCTTCAGCCGAATCATCGTACCAGTACCGGCCGTAGCACGTCCTCCCAGCAATCGCCGCTATGAACGTTGCCGAGACGCAAGGCAGATCGCTCCAGATCGCCGAACTGGTTGAACACGAACAGCGGATGCAGGTACTTGGACCGGGAGTGGCCGTTCCAGGCCGAACCTTCCTGATCGCCGTAGACAGGACTCTCGGAGCTGTCCATTTCCAGCGCGATACTGTTCGGGGGCCGCCGGTCGTGGACCGCGTCGATCCAGCGTCCCGGCAGCGGCAAGGACGGCGAGGTTCTCGGGCCGGGTCAGCATCCCGGTCTCGGATGACACACGGCCTCCCTGACGTATCACGGTTCCCCTCTGAACCGAAACGCGCTCACGCGCGATCATGGCTCGAGATCGATCACCACCCGAGATTAGCAGGGTCACACCGGCTAGAAAATTTGCCTACGAGTCATCATCGGCGGCCGAGAATAGTAGGATTGGCGGGGCGCCCGATCTTTCAACATCATGCATCTCGACACCTGTAGGGCAGGCAGAAGGCTTGCGGAATGCAGCTACATATGCAGATCGCGGCATAGGCGGCGAAGTGGGGGAGCGAATGGGGGAACGGTTTGGCCGTCGCCTCGTTTTTCCCTTTAATATCAACATATTGTGCATACAACGTGGCTCCGCGGGTAGGATTCGAACCTACGACCGGACGGTTAACAGCCGTCTGCTCTACCACTGAGCTACCGCGGATCAGCCGAGGGGAGGGACCGCCACAGGGGTCCGTCCAGCAAGTAAAAGGGGAGTTTATCAGACCCGTCACAGGACTGTAAAGCGCTTCTTTGCAAGCCTTACATGCTCTGTGCGGCGGCCTTTACTAGGCAGTCCGCAACCGCGATGTAGTCCGAGTTGGGTATGTGAAACCAGCGCAGAAACTCGGCGGTCGAAAAGTCGCCCAGCAGCCAGCTGTCCAGGAACATACGGCTCACCGGATGCAAGCGTTCCGGCAGGCAATGGGCAAGCTCGTCGGGCGGAACCATCGACCATCCTTTCCTGACCCCAGTCTAACTGAAAAGCCAGTGCCTAAGCGAGCTCGCACCACGCGGACGTGAGGACTCTCACTGGCGAAATCATGCCGGCCCTGCTATGGTAGAGCAAAAATGTCGCCAAATGAGGGACTTCCAAGCCTTGCCGGCGAGGGACGGGAAGGGGAACTTCGTGCAGCTAGACGTGGATCGAGGCACCGGCAGAGGGCGCAAGACAGCCGATCGCTCTCTTATTCCTGCATGGCACTCTACCTCGGCGGCTGCCGGCTTCGACAGCTATGCGCTCTCCTTTCGCGGGCACGGCGCCAGCGAGGGAAGTGCCCGCCTTCCCTACACCACGCTCGACGACTATGTGGAGGACCTGGATCGGACCGTGCGCCGCCTCGCACGCCCGCTTGTCGTGATCGGCTTTTCACTCGGCGGTGCCGTCTTGCAGTCCTACCTAATGCGCAGGCCGAACCTGGCGGGCGGCGTGCTCATGGCCTCGGCGGCCTTGCGCCTGTTCTTTCGCGACACCAGGGCTTGGAGTTCGCTCTTTGCCGCTAATCAATTGGGACTGCGCCATACCGATGCCGTAAGCCTGCGCCGCGCGCTCTTCACCAAGGCGGTCGATCTGGCGGTCTATGCGGAATTCCTGTCGCTCGCGGAGAAGGAATCGCCCTTGGTCGGCATGTAGCTGCAAGGCTGGCCACCCTTTGCACCGGCGCCGCTTCAACTGGCCGGCCTGCGCCTCTCTTGACGCTGGGCGGTGGCCGAGACCGCCTGATGCCGCCGGATGAGTTTCGCGCGACCGCTCGCTACTACGGCTGCGAGGCCAGAATTCTACCCGGTATGCCGTACATGATGATGCTGGAGCCGGATTGGCGGCAGGCGCACGAGGACCTACTGTCCTGGCTGCGCATTGTGGTTGCCGCCTGAACGACACGGAGATCCAGCGCTTAGGAGACTATGGCGAGGCTTGAGATCCCAGAGGTTCCGGTCAATCGACACGTCGAAGAGCGTGCGCGCTTGAATCCGGAGAAAACCGCGCTTCTGTTCTATGGCGGACGGACCAGTTACGGCGAGCTGCATGCATCGGTTGAGCGTTTGGCCGGCTTCCTGCAACGACGCCTGCAGGTCGGGCGTGGCGAGCGCGTGCTGCTGCTCTGTCAAAACTCGCCACAGTTCTTCATTGCCTACTATGCGATCCTGCGTATCGACGCGGTGGTGGTGCCGGCCAACCCGATGAGTAGGACGGCCGAAGCTTCGCCACTATCTGAGCGACAGCGGCGCGTGCCTGGTAATCCTCGGCGAGGAAGCCTTGGCGGCCATTGAAACCCTGGTGGAGGAAGGTCTCTGCCAGCAGGCGCTGGCAGTACGCTATGCCGATGCCATCGATCCCGGCAGTGCCCTCGCCCTGCCGGAGTCGCTGCTGCCGCAGGCTGGGCAGGGACCGCGCCGGGCCGAGATCCTGTCTTGGTCCGAAGCGCTATCCTCGGATCTCACCCCCGGGCCGCAAACCGCCGGTCCGCACGATGGGTCTGCCCAAGGGCTGCATGCACAGTTATCGCTCGACCATGGCCACCATTGTCGGTCCGATCCTCTGGATCAAAGTAGTGGAGAGTGACGAGATCCTACTGGCGAGCCTCCCCTTCTTTCATGTGATCGGCATGCAGGGCACGATGAACGGGCCGCTTTATCAAGGCCACACACTGGTGTTGATGGTACGCTGGGACCGCAGATAGCGGCCAAGCTGATCGAATGCCACCGCGTGATCCGCTGGCGCAACATCACCACCATGGCGATCGATCTCTTCAACGATCTGGATCTGGACCGATGGGATCTTTCCAACTTCAAGGGCATCGGCGGCAGCGGGGCAGCCATGCCGGCTGCGGTCTACGATCGGCTGAGGGCGCTGACCGGTCTCTCCTACACCGAAAGCTACGGCATGACCGAGGTCATGGGCCCAACCCACATCAATCCGCCGGAGCAACCTCGGCGGGCCTGCCTGGGACAGCCGATCTTCTGATGTCGATTCCCGGATCCGCGATCCCGATAACGGCGCCCTCCTGGCCCCGGGCGAGGTCGGTGAGATCTTGGTCAACGGGCCGCAGGTCTTCAAGGGCTACTGGAACAATCCCGAGGCGACGGCCGCTGCTTTCGTCGAGATCGAGGGCCGGCCTTTCCTCAGGACCGGCGACATCGGCTATGTCGACGAGGATGGATGCTTCTATCTGGTTGATCGCCTGAAGCGCATGGTCAATCTGGGCGGCTTCAAGTTTTGGCCGGCCGAGGTCGAGCAGTTCTTGCATCACCACCCGGCCATCGCCGAGGTCTGCGTGGTCGCAGCCAAAGACCCGCGCCTGGGCGAGACGGTGAAGGCGCTGCTGGTTCTACGCCCGGAGGCCAAGGCGCCCAGTGCCGAGTAGGTCATCGCCTGGGCGCGCGAAAGGCTCGCCGGTTACAAGACGCCGCGCGTGATTGCCTTCGTCGAGAGTCTGCCGCACAGCGCGACCGGCAAGGTTAATTGGAAAGAGGTGCAGGACGCGGAAACTCGCAGCGGCGAAGACGCCGTCTGATCTGCTGTCCCGCCGCGTCCTTGCGGCTCAATCCCTTCCGGCGGTTTTTGTCGTATCTGAAGGTCATGCAAGAACAGCGTTACTCAACGGCCCATCTGCCCGGTGCCGCCGAGGCCTTCACCCGGCCCTTCTACTTCCTGCGCCACGGAGAGACGCTCTACAATCGCGAGCGACGCATTCAAGGCCAGAGCGACGTGCCGCTGAGCCCCCTGGGCTTGGAGCAAGCAGAGCAGGCCTCGCTTGAGTTGTCAGGAGCAGCGATAGATCGAATTGTGTCCAGTGCGCTGTACCGCGCCACGCAGACGGCGGATGTGGTTGCAGCGCGGCTCGGTCTGGCTGTGGAACGCGAGGCTGGCTTGATGGAGACTCACTTCGGCATCTACCAAGACCAGCTCTACCAGTCCTGGGATGCCGGGACTACTGGGAGGGCAATTTCTCTCCAGAGGGCGGAGAGCACTTCCTGCAGTTTCGCGATCGGGTCTGGCTTGCTATGGCGCGGGTCCTTGCGGCTCAATCTACGACCCTGATCGTTGCGCATGGCGGTCTCTGGTGGGCGGCCCGAACGATGGTCCGCATAGTTCCCGATCTGGTTGACATGCCGAATGCCATGCCGATCTGCGTGGTGCCCGAAGGGAGGGTCTGGCGGGTGTCGGCCGTTGGCGGTCACACCCTGCCGGAGGGTAGCACATTCTATCATCGGCCGTCTTAGGGTCGGCTTGCGCTTTGATTGCCGTCGCCTCGCTGGCCCGCCTGTAATGAATCAGGAATACCGGTCTTGCGCTCCATTCTCTACACGGCACATGTGTGTTGAAATGCTCATCTAGAGCAGATGCACCGATCAATGAATCGATTGTGATGTGACGGGATGATGCAAGTCTGATTGAAGGTCTCCAGACATGGAGGTCTTGGATGGGACGAGCATTGAGTGGCGATCTGCGGGTTCGTGTTTTGAAGGCATCACAGGCGGGCTTGTTGGCGCGTGGTGCGGCGGCGCGGTTCGGTGTGGCGCCATCGACGCGATCCGCTGGATATAGTGGGCCAAAGCCAGTGAGGTGGAGCCGCCGACCGACCAGTCGTCGACGCGGGGGTCGAGCCTTGATGGGCATGAAGGCTTCATCGTGGGCCTGATTGAGACTGACAAGGACATCACGCTCAATGAGATGGTGGGCGCGCCTCGCGGACGAGCGCGACGTCCGGATTGGCCTGGGCGCGCTGAACAACTGGCTGCGCGGGTGTGGCTTCACGTACAAAAAAACCGCGCCACGCATTGGAGCAGGAACGGTCGGAGGTCTTGAGAAAGCGCCAAGCCTGGTTTGACAGCCAACTCGACTTCGATCCGGCCAGACGGGTCTTCATCGACGAGACGGGCCTGTCGACGAAGATGGCGCGGCTGCGTGGGCGTTCCAAGCGGGGCGAGCGCTGTCGCGCGGTCATCCCCCACGGGCATTGGAAGACAACCACCTTTACCAGTGCGCTTCGGCTGACCGGAATTGACCGCGCCGATGGTGCTCGACGGCGCCATGAATGGCGTCGCTTGTCTTGCCTATATCGAGCAGGCACTGGCGCCGACCCTTAATCCCGGCGATGTCGTGATCATGGATGACTTGCCGGCGCACAAGGCCGCCGGCGTCCGACAGGCCATCGAGGCCACAGGCGCCACCCTCACATATCTGCCGCCCTACAGTCCCGACTTCAACCCAATCGAGATGGCATTCTCCAAGCTCAAATCACTGATCCGCGCAAAGGCCGAAAGAACCGTCAGCACCCTCTGGAATACCGTGGGCGATATCATCGGTCTGTTCGAAGCCGCACGAGTGCGCAAACTATTTCGCACCAGCAGGCTATGCACTTCATAAAATGAATGTGCTCTAGCGGCGTCGAAGCGATGAGTCGAACTCATCGTACTTTTGGATTCGTGGTGCCTCTGCACAGCCGGCATCTACAAAATTGAACTGCGTTCAGCGCACTGCGATCATTTAGCTTGAAGCGCGTCCTTGACGCTATAACTAACGTCAAGAGAGTGCGATGTTTTTGTTGATGTTGGCAGACAGGAACACTTCAACTATACCTAGACTCCTTCCTATTGTGGTCGCTGGTGCGCTCGCGGTCAGCGGGTGTTATCACCCCCAGCGAAATGTCGATTCCGAACGGGCTGTCGTCGAGGAGGTTCCGAGCGCCCCGGCAGAGCCAAGGCTGCAGAAATCGACAAGAGAAGATTGGGGAATCTTAGGTGGCGTCGCTGAGATGGTCTACTTTGCCATGGCAATTGGCTTGGGCATCGCCGTGCTCGGTTACACGTTGGCAGATTATACACTGTTTGGATGGAAATAGTGTGGACCCACGGGAGACGGACTTGTCCGTGAAGAGGCTTTACTCAATCGGCAGAGGATAAGACTGCTGTAGGGTCAAAGGGGGCTAACTCTTGCCGCTCTCGGTCCCTTATCCGCCTCCACCGCAGACATTGTCTTGTTGCGCCTGGCCAGCCCCCCATCGCTGATGCACGACAGGCAGCGGACGGGGCGTTGTGCAGTCTATTTCCTATGCGGCGCGGTATCCTGAAAGACGCTCTCGTAGTGGCGCTTTTGGAGCTTCGCAGCCGTCACTGTGTTGCGCAGCAGGATCGAGACGGTCACCGGACCCGACCCCGCCGGGCACCGGGGTGATCCAGCCGGCAACCTCATGGCAGCTCTCATAGTCCGCATCGCCGACGATCCGGGTGCTACCGTCCGGCAGGCTCACCCGGTTGATACCGATGTCGATGAGCGGGGCACCCGGCTTGATCATCTGTCCGGTGATCAGGCCCGGTTTGCCGACGGCGACGAAGACGGCATCGGCCGAACGGGAGTGCATGGCCAGATTGCGGGTCATGTGATGGCAGACGGTGACCGTTGCGTCCTCACTCATCAGCAGGAAGGCGATGGGCTTGCCGACGATCTCGGAATGGCAGATCACCACGACCTCCAGGCCCCGACAGTTTCAGCCCGGTGTACTTCAGCATCTCGATTGCGGCGACTGAGTTACAGGGCCCCATGACCAGGTCGTTATAGACGATGTTGCCGATCGAGGCCGGGTCATGCCCTCGACATCCTTCATCGGATGGACCGCGGCCTGCAGCGCACGCACCGTCAGCTGCTCCGGCACCGGACGCCGCAGGATAAACCCGGTCACCCGAGGGTCGGCATTCGTTGCCGGGATCGCCGCCAGCATCTCGGCCTGGGTCACCTCGGCCGGAAAGATACGCTACCTCGAAGGCGATGCCCAGTGTCTCAGCGGCGCGCTTTTGATTGCGGATGTAGACCATGGCCGAGGTCGGATCGCCGACCAGCACCAAAACCAGGCGCGGCGGCCATCCTGCTTCATGAAAGGCCTTGGCCTCGGTCTCGACCTGGGCGCGGATTTCCTTGCCGATCTCGCGGCCGTCCAGAATCTTGAAGCCGCGGGTCATAGGGCATGTCCGGTGGGTGTCGCTGTCGGATGGTGGTCCGGCGAAACCGTGTCCTCATACCTGCGGGCAAGCGAAGCGACAAGCGGGTAACGACTAGGCCGCCGCGAAATCCTTTGCGGCTCGAGCGCACAGGTTCGTGCCACACTTCAGCCGAAGGCGAAGCCAGAGCCTGCTTTCTTGTAGGCCTCGCGCGGTGGGCTGAAGATGTCGAGGACGCGGGGCGCCCTCGCTGCCGGCCTTGAAACCGTGTGGCACGTTGCCGAGTGTGCGCCAGAAATCTCCGGCTTTCACCGCGAAGGCCTTTGCGCCCTGGAGGCGCACCCCGCTGCCTTCGAGCAGCACGCCCCACTGCTCCGGATGGCTGTGCATTTTCCCTTCTGCATTGGGTTCCAAGCTTAGCACCGAGAGCATGGTCTGATCGCCGACGAAGATGCGCGTGTCCAAACCGGGTGCGAGGTTGCGGTGAATGCCTTGTGACAGGTCGTACAGATTGAAGAAGTCCTTGGCGTGATCCATTTCGATCTCCCGAGAGGTGTCTTGCGTCCCTAGCCTTGGGACCTGCGATGTGCACCGATCTCCCTCAGACCAACCAGCTGTGCCCTGGGTAGACGGAATCAGTTCGAGACGATGTTATTAACGTCATCTGCAGTCCGCAAGAGCGGCGGCACCTTTTGCCAAGGATAGCCGCTTTCCCCTGGGGCATGGCCATAGTCGAAGAGAGTTCGCATGTAGGTGGAATCGAATTCGCTGTCGGGACGGGGCGTGTCGAAATCGGTACCGATCGAGGCCAGGTTGAAATCCACGCCGTCTCTCTGCGTGGTCACATAGACCTTGATCAGGTCATTGAGCGCGCTGGAGTGGATCATGGTGGAGATGGCTCGACCGGCTACCGGCAGGGTCGAACGCTCAACCCTAGTCCATTGAGGATTCAAGCGTCCGTTGAACACGATGTATGCATTCCTTTCTCGGACCAAATGGTCATGCTCCCAGGCATCGCGCATCGCAGCGCCAATCACCGGCGGATAAATGAAGAGCTGGGCGATTGCGCCGCCGTCGACATGCAACTCCTGATAAGCCTTTCCCGTGGCCTCGGCGTCGACGAGGACGGGGGGAGAGGCGGCGGGGACCGCGGCGGAGGCCAACAAGATCTTGCGAACCAGAGTGAGCGCCTCCGGATGGCCGCTCTTGGCAATGGCGCCAATGTTCTAGAGGACCGGCCGTTGAGCATCCAGGTCGGTCGTGCCGATGATCAACCAGCGTCCCTCGTCGTATTCCGCGGCGATATTGATCATCATCTGCTCGTCCATGTACTTGGACATGGTCGCAAAGAGAGGTGAGGTGTCCCGCAGGGCATCATCGTCAAATGCGGCCAGGAAGCCGCGCTCTTCGAAGACATCGACGGCGGAGATCGTCGTGTAGATCTCCGTGAGTTCCTCGTCATAGGCTGAGCCGAGAAAGGCGAAGGGCGCGATCAGAGAGCCGGTGCTCACATCCGTGACCAGTTTGAACTCCGGCCTGCTTCCGGCCAGGGTCCAACCGGTCAAGAGGCCCGCACCGAAAGCGCCGTCATCGCCACCACCGGAGACGGCAAGGAAATGGACCGGCGGCAGGTTGTAAGGGTTCAAGCCCTTGGCCTGAACCTCGCGCTTGAAAGACGCGATGCCCTCCTCGACCAAGGCAACATCCTGGGTGTCCGGATAAAAGCGTGCGTTTGCAATCCCCAGAACCTCAGCCTGCCTCCGTGAGCGACTGTGGCGGCGGATCGAGTCGCTCCTTGGCAGCGGTGCAGGCTTGCAGCAGACTTCCCGCGAACAGAAGAACGGCAAGAACGACGGGCGATTTGTTTCTTGTTTTAGTAGATTCGATCACGTTACTAGCTCCCAATCAGCGCAGAGGTTTCCAGATCTCCTGTGCGACCCTCGTCGCAAGGATAGCGATCCCTAGCATTCCTGTCGACAGGCGCAATGATCCAGTCGAATATTAGCATGTTCAGAGGTCATTGGTTACAAACATCCGCTGTAAAACAGTAAATTCGAACCCTAGACTTGGTCGCTGCAACACCCAGGCCCAAATCCTTCAGCGCCAAACTCAATCCACTGCCAGCGGACCCAGCACCTCCTGCCAGCCGGAGCGGGATGGGGCACGGTCCCACCAGGCCAAAAGGTCCGGCTGCTCGGCGACCAAGGCCTCGCCCTCCGACACGGCCAGGGCGTAACGCAAGATCGGCGCCAAGTGGCAGTCGGCCAGGCTGATGTCGTCGCCGCAGAGCCAGGGACCCTCCATCAAACGGTCGATCTCGGACAAGACCCGCGCCCCGATCGAGCGCCCTCTGGCCAGCACCTCTTCGTCGACCGGACCTTCCCTGAGATTGACGAAGAGATCCCAGACCAGGGCCTGGTAGCCGTAGTTATCCAACAAAGCAATAATCTGCTGCATCCTGGCGCGCCGACGGCTGTCGCCTGGTTGCAGTGCCGGGCCGGCAAAGCCCTCATCCAGATAGCGCAGGATGGCGGCGGTCTCGTAGATTTGGAAGTCTCCCTCGACCAGCACCGGGATTTTGCCTAAGGGTTGCATCGCCAGGTAGTCAGTCGACAGGCCGTCCTCGGCGAAGGGATCGACGGTGATGAAGTCGAAATCCAGGCCCTTCTCGCGCAAGGCCAGGAGAACCGAGCGGCTATAGGTGCTCTGGTCCCATCCATAGAGTGTGAGCGCGATCATGTCGGTTTTGTCCTCAGCAGACGGGCACGATAACGTCCTGCCGATCTGGGTCGGATGTCCAGCGGCAGCCGGGTCGTGGCGATGGCGTCGGCCTCGACGTCCTGGGTCAAGACGCTGCCGGCGCCGAGGATGGCTTCGTCGCCAAGCCTGACCGGGGCCACCAGGACCGAATTGGAGCCGGTGCTGGCGCCGGCGCCGATCTCGGTTCGGTTCTTGTAGACTCCGTTGTAGTTGGCGGTGATGGTTCCGGCGCCAATGTTGGCACCGCTGCCGACATGCGCATCGCCGATGTAGGAGAGGTGGTTGGCCTTGGCGCCGCTGTCGATCTGAGCCGCTTTCACCTCGACGAAGTTGCCGATGTGTACGCCCTCGCCCAGCGCGCTGCCGGGGCGCAGGCGGGCGAAGGGACCGACGATTGCCTTGGCGCCGATGGTGACGCCCTCAAGGTGCGAAAAGCCCTTGATCGTGACGCCGCCGGCGATCGAAACGCCGGGACCGAAGATGACATTGGGCTCGACGGTCACGTCGGCGGCGATCTCCGTATCCCAGGAGAAGTTGACGCTCTCAGGCTGGATCAGGGTCACGCCGGCGGCCATGGCCGCGCCGCGCAGGCGGCCTTGGAAGATGGCCTCGGCGGCCGCCAGTTCGCTGCGCGAGTTGATGCCCAGCACCTCCTCGAGTGCGCTCTTGCAGATGCCCGAGTGGGCGCCGGCCTCGTTGCCCAAGGCGACCAGCGACGTCAGGTAGTACTCGCCCTTGGCATTGCGGTTGTCGATGCGGCTGGCCAATTCAAAGAGCCGGTGCCCGTCGCCGGCGAGCAAGCCGCCCCAGACCAAGCCTTCACGGCGTTCCTCGTCGTCCGCCTCCTTCTCTTCGACGATACGCACGAGCCGGCCTTCGCTGAGGATCAGGCGGCCATAGCCGGTCGGGTCGGGGGGACGAACGCCCAGCCAGACGAAGGCCGCTTCGTCGCTGCGTCGGGCCAGCATGGCTTCCAGCGTTCTCTTGGTGATCAAGGGACCGTCGCCATAGAGCACCAGGACATCGGCGCCCTGTTCCAGTTCGGGAGCCAGGGCCTGGGCCGCGGCGAGCAACGCATGCGCGGTCCCCAGCGGGCGGCTCTGGACCGCAGTCGGGTGCGGGGCGACGGCAGCCTCTACCTCCGGCATGTCAGGGGCGATCACGGTGACGATCTTGGCCGGCTGGAGGCTTTCGGCCACAGCCAGCACCTGGCGGATCATCGGACGCCCGGCGATGGGATGTAGCACCTTGTGCAGCGCCGATTTCATGCGGGTGCCCTGGCCGGCGGCCAGGATCACAATGGCCAATGGTCTTTCAGCGGCATTCATATCAGATCTCGCCCACACCTCACGGGAGGCCACTCTTGCCCGAGGCGAAGCCCTCTTGGCAAGGCAGGCCGAGGAGCAATGCATGAAGCGGTCTTGGCCCAAGGCAGCGTTCTTCGATCTTGACGTAACCTTGGTCGACAGCCTAGCCGATATCGCAGCGGCCTTGGCGCGCCTCTTGGCCGAGGAGGGCCTGGAAGCGCTGACCTTGAAGCAGGTCTTGCCGCTGACCGGTGACGGGGTCGGGGCTCTGATAGCGCGCGCCTTCGCAGGTGCCGAGACCGCGATGCCGCCCGATGCCGTCGCGCGTTTTCAAGCCCTCTACGGCGAAGCCGTTTGCGTAGAAACGCAGATCTTTCCAGGCGTGGAGCGCTGCTGCGTGATTTGCATACCGGCAGTTACCGCCTAGTCGTGGCAGCCAACAAGACGGAGGCTCTGGCGCGGGAGATCCTGCGCAGCTTTGCCGTGGAAGAATTCTTCTCGGTAGTGGCCGGCGGCGACAGCCAGCCGCGGCGCAAGTCGCATCTGGACCATCTCCTCTTGCCCCTGAAGGAACTCGGAGTCGCGCCGGAGGACAGTGTCATGATCGGTGACAGCGAGAACGATATCGTGTCCGGCAAGGCGGCAGGCCTAGCCGACGTCGTCTGCAGCTTCGGCTACAGCAAGCATCCGATCGAAACCCTTGGCACCGACCGCGTGATCGATAGCTTTGAGGCTTTGACGGGCGTGTGGGAGGAGTTGGCGGCGCTCAGGTGACCCGCAAATCCTCATAGTAGCGTCTGATGGCCGGCAGCTTCACCCGTTCGATCTCGATGTCGTAATAGCGATAGAGCACGTGCCCGAATTGGATGTCGGCAAGGGTGAAGTCGGGGCCGATGATAAACTTGTTCTCCCGCAAGCGTTTGCCGGCAATGGCCAGTGTGCGTTCGAAGGCGGTGACACCCTGGCGGCTGGGTTCTGGTCCTTCTTGGCGGTCCGGACCACACGCTAGAAGATCGGGCCGGAGAAGCCCGACGCGACATTGATCTTCGCCCACTCGGCCCAGCGGTCGACCTCGGTGCGTGCGATCAGCTCTTCGGGCCGAAAGGGATCCGACCCGTAGCGATTGGCCAGATAGCGCAGGATCGCCCCGGTCTCCCACAAGGGTGGATTGGTGCCGTCCTGGATCACCGGAATCGTGCGGTTCGGGTGCATCGCGACGAACGTCTCCGTATCGGTTCCACCGAATCGATGTCCGATGTCGTAGCGTTCGTACTCGAGGCCAAGCTTGCCGATGCACCACATGGCCGCTTGCACGTTCGACGAATTGCGCCGTCCCCAGACCTGTAGCATGTCGATCATCCCTTGCTGCAGTCCGCAGAATGTCTGCGAAGCGCGCGGCAAGCAATGACACTGTCCGGCTCAGGCGAAGATTCTTCTCGAGGCATACCTATCTGAGAGGGTATTCTCTACGGTAGCGTAGTAAGAGCTTTGGATTGTCGGAAGCCCGATGATTGTAGCGCCACTCAGTTTCTTTGAGATGCAAATGGAAGGTGTGTTTGGGCAAGCCCTCGAACTGTTCCGGCCGCACCTTGGCCATGCCCCAAGATCCCTCGATAGCGTTGATATGAACGCGGCCACGCGCGAATTCGTCTTTCGAACGGTCGACGCGGAAGTGGCCATAGCCGAGGTCGACGAGCCCGTTGTAGCCGCACCAACCATCCGAGTCGATCACGCTCTCTGAGTCCGCCCGGCCCCGAACGATCCCTTGTAATGTGGCCTTTGAGCAGTCCGGCACGATCTCGGTATAAACTTGGCCATCGCGTTCGAAGATGCCAAAGACGCTAGTCTTGCCATAGGCTCCACGCCCACGCTTGCCTTTGACGCGGCGCGGACCGAAGAGGCTTTCATCAACCTCGACGACACCGAACAGGGGGCGCAGTTCTTCGCAGGCGGCGAGGATGCCTTCGCGCAGGCCGCGATCAATGCGGTTGGCTGAGAGATGTGGGTCGGGAAAACTGGACAGGTGAGTCAAGTGGGGTTTTCGCGTGAGATCGGCCTGATAGCCGAGAGCGAGTAGAGATCATGGCAAGACGACCGCGCCGGAACCACAGTCCAGCATTCAAGGCGAAAGTGGCCTTGGCAGCCATCCAAGGCGAGAGGACGCTGGCCGAGTGAGCCCAGCAGTTTGACGTACCCCCCAACCAGATCACCCAGTGGCGCCGGCAGTTGTTGGATGGCGCTGCCGGTGTGTCCGCCGACACCGCCAAGGCCGAGCCAAGGCGGAGAGGTGCCGGCGGTGTATGTGAAGACCCTTCATGCGAAGATTGGCGAGCTGACGTTAGAGAAGGATTTTTGTCCGCAGCGCTCGGCAAGGCTGGTCTGTTGGCGCGCGCAAAGCGACGATCGAGCGCGACGACAGACTGAGCATCAGCCGTCAGGCGCAGCTGCTCGGCCTCAGCCGAGGTAGCGTCTCCTATCTGCTGCGCGCGACCTCGCAGACCGATCTCGCGCTCATGCGCCGGATCGACGCGTTGCATCTGGATGACCCCTTTGCCGGCAGCCGGATGTTGCAAGGCCTGCTGAAGGCAGAAGGCTATGGGGTGGGGTGGCCGCGTGTTTCGACGCCGATGAAGGAGATGGGGATCAAGGCGCTCTATCGCCGCCCGAAGACTTCGACGCCGGCGCCGGAACACAAGATCTAGGCTCAGTTTACAGATCATATGCGTTCATGTCATGTTTCTTTCTAGATCAGAGGGATAAATTGGCGATGGATCACAAGCAGTTTCAGGAATGGCTCTCAGGGATAGAGCAACTCAGCGCGGCGCAGCGGCAGGAAGCCGAAGCTGTGTTCGCAGGGGGTCCGTAAGCGTCAGCTTCACTGGTGGCTCTTGAAGCGAGCGTGGGTGAAGATCGCCGGTGCCCGCATGCGGCACACCCGGAGCGATATCGCGTGGCAAGGCGCGGGGCCTGCGGCGATATCGGTGCAAGGGGTGCAAGAAGACATTTAATGCTGCGACGGGCACAGCCTTGGCGGGTCTTCATCGCAAAGACAAGTGGCTTGCCTTTGGACCCTGTCTTGTGGATGGGTTGACGCTTCGCGCGTCGGCCGAGCGATGCAAGTTTGCCGTCAATACCGCATTCCGCTGGCGGTACCGGTTCCTCGCCGCAGAAACCGGGAAAGCTCACAAGCTCACGGGCATTGTCGAGGCCGACGAACCCTATGTTCTGAAGAGCCGCAAAGGCGAGCGGCACCTGAAGCGCAAGGCGCGTCGCCGCGGTGGCAAGGCCGGAAAGCGCGGCCTGTCAGATGAGCAGGGGCCGGTGCTGCTTGCCGCTGACCGCAGCGGTATGACCATCAGCGCAGTGCTTCCGGCGGTCAATGCCGATACCCTGCGCACGGTCATTGAGCCGATCGTGGATGAGCATATCGTGCTGGTGAGCGATGGTAACCACGCCTATCCGCCCTGCGCTGTCGCTCTGGGCGTTCGCCACGAAGCGCTTGACCTGTCCAGGGGAGAACGCGTGCGCGATGCCTTTCATATTCAGACGGTGAACAACCACACAGCCACTTGAAGGACTTCCTGCGACGCTTTCGGGGGATCGCAACACGATATCTCGCCAACTATCTGCGATGGTTTCAACGCGGTTGTCTCGAAAACGCATCCCCACGCACATGCCTCGCCGTTGTCATCGACAGGTCATGCATACGATTTGTAAACTGAGCCAAGATCTATCCCTCCCTACTGCGCGGCCTCGCGGTCAGGCGCCCTGACCGGGTCTGGGCGATGGACATCGCCTACCTGCGCCCATGGCACGGGGCTTCGTCCATCTTGCTGCTGTCCCGGACTGGTTCAGCCGCAAGCTTCTGGCTTGACAGTTGTCGATCACGCGTGAGGCAGAGTTCTGTATCGAGGCCTTGGAGGAGGCGCTGGCACGCCATGGCAGGCCAGAGATTCTCAATACCGACCAGGGCAGTCAATTCAAGTCGCTGGACTTCATTCAAGTCCCAAAGGACGCGGAGATCGCGATCTCCATGGACGGCAAAGGAGCCTGGAGGGACACCGTTTTTGGGGAGCGCCTCTGGCGCACGGTCAAGTATGAAGAGATCGACCTGCACGTCTACGCCAACCTGCCGGAGGCGCGCGCCTCGATTGGGCACTACCTGGCCTTCTACAACAGCACGAGGCCACATTCGTCGCTTGGCGTGCAGACGCTCAATCAGGCGTACATCAGCGCGCTGCAGCCAATCCCGGCAGCGGCTCAACCCACACGGAAATCCTCTTGGCGATGGCTCCAACCCTGTTCAAACAATCCGAGCCACCTCTTCGTGTTGCGGTTCACACCAGTCAATTCTGCGGCCTGTAGCGCCGTAAGATCGGCTGTGAAACAGCGAACAATCTCACGAATTCTGGCTTCCGAAATACGTGAACGGATTGAGTATCTATTCTTTATCCCTTTTCATAGCCTTGTGACACAAACAGTCACTCAGATAAGCATGACCTATTGCTTGATTGACAAGGGCACCTCTTGGTGTCCCAAATTACCTGCGCAGGCCGCAGCAGGGGTGCAAGCAATGCCCGCTAAATGCCCAAGTGAAGAGGAACTGTGCGATGACCGTGGAAGGAGACCTAGACTTGAGAGAATTGGTTGCTGTATTTGCAACTTTTCGACCGAAACCTGGTGAAACGGCTATGGTCGGGCCCACCCGAGACGAAGCCGGTAACATCACCTACGATCTCTATCGAGAGACGGCGCAGGGTACGGGCGAGACCACCTTTCATATCTTCGAACGCTATAGAGACCAAGAGGCACTACAGACGCATCGGGACTCTGCACACTACAAAGCCTATCGGGCGGCCATCGGCGAGCATCTGGCCGAACCCATTTCCGTTACCGTTTTGGACGTAATCAACGCAGTCTTGTGAAGTTCGCTGGCCTGACACTGGATGTCCAGCCTAGAGCGATCATGCCGAGAACCGAAAGGGAGGAGCCAAACATGCTCAAACGCTACATGATCGAACGCGACATTCCGGAGGTCGGGTCCTTCGAGCGTGATCAGCTACGCGCCGCTGCGCAGAAATCCAATGAAGTGTTGGCGGAAGCTCGCCCCCGATGTGCAGTGGGTCGAATCCTACGTCGCCGGCGACAAGACATTCTGTGTCTATCTGGCCAAGGACGAAGACGTGATCATGAAGCACGCCGAGATCAGCGGCTTCCTGGCGACCAAGATCGCGGAGATCCGCAAGACGATCGATCCGACCACCGCGCAAGACTGACCGCGGAAAGCATGTGAGTTCGTACTCTCAGATTCCTGGTGTTGCCTAAGCGTTACAAAGAATTTGGTCGCGGTTGGCCGACCACCCGTGAACCGCGTAATCAACAGACGACTCGCTTGCTATGGTCGCTCTATCAGACTGGCCGTGGCACTGACCTGCGATGCGGCACACGACTTTTGCTGACTATGGCTGAGTGCCCGCGCAAGTAACGCTATCCATTGCACCGTCCGTGTGAATCGCTCAATATGTTGCCCGTTCAGTACAATGATACACGCCAATCTGGGGAAGTTTTGCCATGGCAGTGATCTTTGGTACCGCCGGTGACAACAACGCGCTCTACGGAACCTTTGACGACGGCCAGATCTATGGGATAAGCGGGAACGATCGTATCGATAGTTTCTTCGCGGATTGTCCCGTTTGATGTTGGAACTCGCCTGAGCGGCGCTGCTCGATGGGAGATTATGCGGCGCCCTCGATCCGGTCAATCTGGCGCTTTTGGCGGTGCTCGATGAGAGCCTGCTTGAGAAGGGGTCGCTGCTTGTAGGCCTCGATGCGACGGAAGCTTTTCCTGGCTTCGAACATTGCAGCTGCTGTCCAGCGCAGGGCCATTTTGGCGTCCCGCCAGCGTTTCACGTTGCGGCAGACCTGCCGGATAACGCTGTTCATGGCTTCGACGATGTTTGTGCCGGCCAGGGAGCGGCGCAGTTCGAGAGGCAAATCCAGCCTGACCGCGGTCGGGATTTCGTCGTGACCTTCGAGAATCGATCCGGACACATCCACTGCGTCCTGCTCGAAGCGCCGCGCGAGCTTGCGCATCGGGCGTTCGGCCTTGTCGGCGTCGTCGAGTTCCCAAGACTGTTTCAGGGCGCGGCGCACGGCGGCACGGTGCCTGGGCGCCAGCCGGTCGGCGATGTTGCGTGCCTTGTGTATCTGACAACGCTGGAGGGGAATGTCTGCTCAGAAGATGCGCCGCAGCGCCTTGCCGAGCGCTCTGGCTTGCGTCCAGGATGAAGAGATGGCAGTCTTCGGGATCGAGCCCGCGCTCGATCGGAGTGTCGAGCAGCGCTTGTAGTGTGGCAGCGGTCTCTGTCGCTCCTTCGACGACGCCCAGTGGGCGCTTGTGGCCGGAAACGTCAATGCCGACAGCCCCGATCGTCAACAGAGGGTCGTCCAAGATGCAGCCCGTCGATCCGGATCGCCACAAGATCCGGCTGCGAGAGATCGGATCCCATCCACGCATCGCATTTGGCCTGCGTCAGCGCCTTGAACCGCCGGGATAGCGCAGATTTGGACAAGCCGCTGCCCGCCTCGGCCGAAACGCCAGTCTCGGACAACCCAACGGCGCGATGAAACGTGCGTGTGGCCACATTCATCGCCATCGGGTTCATCGCCCACCGATCGAGACATTCACCCGCCGAAACCTCCTCCCAGCTCGGCAGGGGCATCTCCTTGCCTGTGGTCCTGCTGCGAACCCGAGGCCGATCGACGTCGATCTTGCCGTCGTGAAAGCCAACCTGCGCCTGCCAATGGCCCCAACGGTAGCCTAGCTTGTCCGGACAATGCTCACAGCGCCCCCGGCAAGCCGCGTCACGTCTTCGTTCATCAACCGGATCAGGCTTTCAATGCCTGCCATCGGACAGAATTACTCGAAGCTCTCCGTCAGTGCGTCATAGGCCTCATCCACAAGCGAAGGCACGTGCAGAGAGCGGTAGCCAAAGCCAGGGGGATGTGGCGGTCGTCTTCATGGCGTTGCTTCCTTCTTCGGTTTGAACACCCCGAGCCTACGGCTCAGGGGAAACAACGCCACACTAAATCAACGTTCCAACAGAACCTGCGACATTCCCCTTGGTTCGCCGGCTGCCGCTAACTCTGCTATCAGGCGATCGAGTTGCTGTTGCCGCCGACCGGCGACGATGAGGGAGGCACCCTCCGCTGCAAACAGCCGAGCGGCGGCATAGCCGATGCCGCCCCTGGCGCCTGTTACAATTGCGACTTTGCCTTGAAGAGTCTTCATCGTCTTTACCCTCGTTTGTTCCAGTGTCACGAGGGTAAGGCTTTAGAATAATTGAGAAATATTCGGCTCTTGCAAATCGACCAGGAACCCACTTCACCTTGGCGGTCGCGTTGACGGGCAACCTTCCCCGGCAGACTACTTTGCCGAACTAGCCGTTCGACCCTGTCAGGCGTTGCAGCAGGCTTGCGGCCTGTTCCTTGCCGATTTGCCCGTCTGATGCGGCTGCATCGACGCGGGCCTCGACCTTCTCTTGAACCGCCTGATCGAGAGCAGCGGGTGCTACGCCCACAGCCACCGCGACATCCTTGAGGCCGAGTTTGCCGACCAGCAACTGGACGTCTCCCAGCGCTTTTCCAGACAACTCCGCCAAGGCCTGATTGGTCAGGTTTCTGGTTTCCATGCGGGAGAGATCGCGCACCGGACCAAGCTGCGGACGCTGCTACTCGACATCGGTCCCATAACCCTGTGTGATCTCCTTCAGCAAGACTTGGGCCTGAAGGTCGGTCAACTGCCCCTAGTCTTGCGCGTTGCGGACAATGACCTCCCAGTGCGACGCAATGGTGACACTGAAATCCGACAGCATCACGTCGTTGCGCGCCAGGCTTGTGTGCGTGCCCTCGTCTCGCAGCGATTGAGTCACGCGGTGCAGGGGCTGATTGGCCAGCTTGGCCATGACCTCGGCTATCTTCCCGTGGTTCTCCATGAGGATCAGCCGACTCAAGACCTGACCGTTTTGCAGGACGGCCCAATCGTCGCGAGTAACCTTCTCCTGATTGGGCTGGACGGCGCTGCTAGAGGTTCCGTCCTCGAGCCTGAAACCGTCGGGCTGGTCTGCAGCGACGGCTAGAGGCGTAAACAGGAGGGGAAAGGCAAGCAGGGCCGCCGTGATCTTGATCTGTCCGAGGGGCTTCTTGCTTGACATGAGAGTCTATCCTTTCGCGATTGCAGGAGAGGAGTCGCGCTCATCGGCAGCGGACTCCCTTTCGCTTCAATTGGAAAGGTGTTCTTTGACTGTGTGGAGAGAAGGCAGAGACTGAGAACAGTTAGTGGCCAGTCTGTGGCACTTCTTTGGCGGGTGGTTAGGTCAGAGCGGCGCTGGTCTTGCCGCCATGGGCGGCCGACCAGCCGTTCGGATCCTCCAGGAAGGACCGCACCTTGGCGATACCGGCGTTATCCAGGTAGCCTTCGCTCTCGGCTACGGCTAAAGCGTCCCACCAGGTGGCGAGCGCATGCAGAGAGACGCCCGCTTCATCCAAGCGGGCAATGCCCTCGGGGAAGATGCCGTAGTGGAAGACGACGAAGCTGTGTTGGGCCTCGGCCTCGGCCTCGCGCAGGGCCTCGATGAAGCCCAGCTTGGAGCCGCCGTCGGTCGCCAGATCCTCCACCAGCAAGGCCCTGTCGCCCGGTGCGATCACGCCCTCGATGTGGGCGTTGCGGCCAAAGCCCTTGGGCTTCTTACGGACATAGGTCATGGGCAGGCCTAGGCGCTCGGCGATCCAGGCGGCGAAGGGAATTCCGGCTGTTTCGCCGCCGGCCACCACGTCGAAGGCTTCGAAGCCGCAGGCTTGGTTGATCTGCTCCACCGCCATGGCCATCAAGGCCGCACGGGCGCGCGGGAAGGAGATGATCTTGCGGCAGTCGACATAGACCGGCGAGATCCGCCCCGAGGTGAAGGTGAAGGGATCTTCCGGGCGGAACAGCACGGCTTCGATCTGCAGCAGGCAGTGCGCGGTCTGTCGCGCTCTCTCGTTTGCTTGGGACATGCAGGCGATGCAGCCTTCTCTTGTGTTGCGAATGCGGGCAGTCTTAGTGGCAAGAGCGGTTCGAGGGCAAGCAGCGAGGCAGAAGATGACGGGATCGAGCGAAGAGGTCTTGACGACCCTGGCGGCCATCCGCGAACAGGCACCTCTGGTGCACTCAGTGACCAATCTGGTTTCCATGGACATCATGGCCAACATGCTGCTTGCGATCGGCGCCTCGCCGGTGATGGCGCATGCGACTGAAGAGGTGGCGGAGTTCGCCAAGATCGCGGGTGCGGTCAACATCAACATGGGCACTTTGGACAGCCCTTGGATCGAATCGATGCAGGCCGCCGCCGTCGCCGCGCGCCGTGCCGGGACACCTTGGGTCTTCGATCCCGTTGGTGTGGGTGCGACCGCCTTCCGCAGCGGCACGGCGGCCAGCCTGATCACCCTGCAACCGGCCATCATCAGGGCCAATGCCTCAGAGGTTCTGGCCCTGGGCGGCGGTACCGGCGCCAAGGGGGTCGACGCCAGCCACGGCGTCGAGCAGGCTTTGGAAGTTGCCAAGGAGGTGGCGCAGCGCAATGCGACCCTGATCGCAGTCACCGGCGTCAGCGATTATGTGACCGACGGCGACCGCGTCGCCCGCATCGACAATGGCCATACCATGATGGCTAGAGTGACGGCAACCGGCTGTGCGCTGACGGCCGTCATGGCGGCTGCCCTGGCCGTTACCGGGGAGCCCTTTACGGCAGCCGTACATGCTTTGATCGCCTATGGTATCGCCGGAGAGATCGCGGCCCAATCGGCTGGCGGCCCCGGCAGCTTCCGCGTCGCCTTCCTGGACAGCATCGCCACGCTCGATCAGGCTGCGATCGAGGCGCACATGAAGCTGGCATGAGTGCTGTCGCCATGCCTCTGCCCGAGGCGCTCAAGCTCTATCTAGTCGTCGGCGAGGCGGATTGTGGCACTCGACCCTTGGAATGGCTGGTTGAGCAAGCCGTGCGGGGCGGCGTTACCGCCGTGCAGTTACGCGAGAAGGCCTGCGGCTCGGCGGCGATTGTCGAAAAGGCCAAGAACCTTCGGCGCTTGCTCGATCCCCTTGGCATCCCGCTGGTGATCAACGACGATCTCGAGGCGGCTATCGCGAGCGGTGCTGCCGGGCTTCACGTCGGGCAGGAGGATCGGCCGGTCGAAGAGGCGCGGACGGGTCTGCCCGACTGCTGCCGTTTGGGTCTCTCCATCACCAATTCCGCCGAGGCCCTAGCCGCCGAAGGCAGCGCGGCCGATCATCTGGGGATCGGGCCGGTCTGCGCCACTGCCAGCAAGGCAGATGCGGCCCCTGCATTGGGGCTCGGCGGTCTTAGGCAAGTGCGTGCGCTTCGCCCTGAACGCCCCGCCGTCGCCATCGGCGGCATAACTCTGGAGAATGCGGCCTCCGTCATGGCGCAGGGTGTGCAGGGGCTGGCCGTGGTTTCCGCGATCGCGTCTGCGAAGGGCCCTCTCTCCGCGACGCGTACGCTTCGTCAAATTGTCGAGCAAGCCTTATCGGAGAGGACCAGACGAGCATGAGTGAGTTGGTAGAGCTGTCCCGCGAGGGGGCGATCGCCGCCCTTTGGCTGAACCGCCCGGGTCGCCTGAACGCGATCAACTTGGCCATGTGGGATGGGCTTGCCCAAGCCTTGGGGAAAGAACGCGGATCAATTGGTGCGTTGTCTCATTCTGCGCGGGCAGCCGGGCCCGGAACGGTCGGGTGGCCTTCGGCGCCGGCGCCGATATCACCGAGTTTCCCGGTGAGCGCGCTTCGGCCAAACAAGCCGAGGCCTATGCCGAGCGTATGGATCCGACGATCAAGGCCTTGGCGAAGAGCCCGCATCACTCCCTGGCGCTCATCCAAGGCGCTTGCGCCGGCGGCGGCTTGGAACTAGCCCTGCATTGCGACATCAGGATTGCCGGCGAGGGGGCTCGCCTAGGCTTGCCGATCCAGCGCATCGGGCATGGCTTACCGCTCTCGGCGTGCGGCCCCTGGTTCAACTTTGCGGTCGCTTGATGGCGCTCGAACTGCTGCTGGAGGGCCGCCTTTTCGATGCCGAGGAGGCATTGGCCAAGGGTCTGGTGAACCGCGTCTTTCCGGCCGACCGTGTGGCCGAGGAGACACTGGCCAGTGTCGAACGGATCGCCGGCGTTGCGCCCTGCTGCCGAAGGCCTACACCAAGGTCGAGCAAAAGGCGCCGCATTCGCTCTGCGACAGCACGGACTATGCCGAGGGCGTGCGCGCCTTCCTGGCCAAGGAAGAACCGATCTTCAAAGGAGAATAATCATGAATGGCGCCAAGCGGCCCAACATCGTTCTCATCCTCGCCGACGATATGGGCTTCTCCGATATCGGATGTACCGGTGCGGAGATCCGAACGCCGACATTGGGTCGCTTGGCCAAGGGCGGCGCACTCTTGAGTGCCATGTACAACTGCGCGCGCTGCTGTCCGACGCGCGCCTTCCTGCTGACCGGCCTCTATCCGCATAAGGCAGGGATTGGCCATATGGTGATGAACTTCGGCACCGAAGCCTACCAGGGCTTCTTGCGCGACGACACCATGACCATTGCCGAGGTTCTCCGACTGGGCGGCTACCGAACCCTGATGTCCGGCAAGTGGCATATCGGCGGCGATATGGATTCTCGGCTTTTCAAGAGCTGGAGGCCTGGTACCGAGGGCCATCCGACCCCGCGACAGCGCGGCTTCGACCACTTTTTCGGGACCCTGGACGGGGCCTGCAGCTTCTTCGAGCCGCATTACATGATGTCTGACGACACCCGCACCTCGATCGACCCCGGCAGCTTCTACATGACCGACACCATCACTGATAAAGCGCTGGAGATGGTCGAGGCCAATGCCGAGGAAGATGCGCCCTTCTTTCTCTACATGGTCTACACCGCGCCGCACTGGCCCCTGCATGCCTGGGAAGAGGACATTGCGATGACGTAGAGAAAGTTTCGCACATTTGTGTGTGGTTGGTGGCCCCGCATCCCTCAGGCTTTCAGTCGCCAGACGGAGAAGCCAATAGAGGAGGCCAGAGCCACCCTGGACGAGGATGACACGAAGGACCTGTCGAACGTGGTCCGTATCGACGCCGGTCGGATAGAAGATCATCTGAGGCAGATCGTGCGAGGCAGCGTCGAGGAGACACTGAACAGCCTGCTGGAGGCAGAGGCGGATCGGCTTTGCAATGCAGGGCGCTATGAGCGCAGTGAGGCGCGCCGCGACACACGAGCTGGCCGCTCCGCGCGCAAGCTGCACACGCGCGCCGGAGAGGTGCAGGTGCAAGGTGCCGAAGCTTCGCACGCAGACGCATCGACGACGGCAATCATCGAGCGCTATCGCCGGCGCGCGCGCTCGGTCGAAGAGGCTTTGATGGAGATGTATCTGGCAGGTGTGTCGCTACGCCGGGTGGAGGACACCACCGAGGCCCTGTGGGGCACGCGGGTGAGCCCTAGCACGGTCTCCAATCTCAACAAGAAGCTCTACTCCCGGATCGAGACCTGGCGGAACCGGCCGATCGAGGGCGAACACCCCTACCTCTATCTGGACGGCCCTACCTCTATCTGGACGGCATTGTCCTGAAGCGCAGTTGGGCAGGTGAAGTGCGCAACGTCTCGCTGCTGCTTGCGGTCGCTGTCAAGGCCGACGGCTACCGCGAGAGCCTCGGCAGCCTCGAGGGAGCCAAGGAAGACAAGAAGGGCTGGAGCGCCTTCCTCAAGCCCCTCAAGGAGCGCGGCCTGACGGGTGTCGCGTCGATCGTCTCGGATGCCTGCATGGGGCTCGTCGAGAGCGCGACCGAGTTCTATCCGGACGCCCAGTGGCAGCGCTGCGTCGTGCATTGGATGCCTTCGTGCCCGGTGCCGACCGGCAAGATGCGTGAAGTCGCTCTCATGCTGAAGGCTATCCATGCCCAGGAGAGCCGCGAGGCGGCCCGCGCCAAGGCCACGCGGCCAAACTCAGAGCCATGCGCCTGACCAAGGTCGCCGACTGGCTAGAGGAGACGGTCGAGGAGACCTGGGTCTACCATGCCTTCCCCAATGAGCATTGGCGCCGGATCAGGACCAACTCTCCTCTGGAGAGGATCATGCGGGAGATCCGGCGGCGAACCCGCGTCGTCGGAGCCTTCCCCGACGGCCAAGCGGCCCTCAACCTGGCCGCGGCCAGGGTGAGACACATCGCTGGCACCAAATGGTCCAGCAAGCGCTACATGAACATGGACCTGCTCAAGCAGCGGGACAGGGGTGCCTGATGGAACAACCCGCCAAACCCAATGTGCGAAAGATCCTGGACACTACCTTACGAAGTCGATGCCGCCGTCGTTTGCGTTTGTTCTGCCTGTCTTGAACAGGGTAAGATTTTCCTCGTTAAGATCGTCAGGTGACCACCCCCAAAAAAGAACTTTCTCTGCATAGTATTCTTTAAGTATTGCGTAGCTAACGATCTCAAAAACACGTGCATCCACATTCGGTCGTAGAAGTTTCTTAATGAAATCAATCGCCGAAGAAGTGTCTTTTCCCTCTATTTCGAGAAGCTGTGCGCACTCGTCCATGAAAGAGTTGAACGAAGCCATGCGCGCGGTCACGTACGATTTTACAATTTCAAGTATTGATGACGCTAGGTTTACCGTGGTTCCGCCGACGTTGATTTTTAGAAGGCCTTCATTGATCCAGTCACGTATCAACTCCGTGTCCGTAGCAACACCGCCGCCGCCGGCGCTGATGATGCAACCGCCGCCATCATTGCAGACCGTGACGAACGGCTGGCCGCAGCGCAAACCGAACGGGCGGCGGCGAATCGAGCCCGCGCGAAGAGCAGGCCGCGGAGATCGCCGATATCCGCGCCACCTAATAGCGCCGCGCTCGCGGAAAGTGTTACTAAGGCGCAGCCGGTAGGGCTGATTGGGCGGGTAACCGGCGGTGATCGCGCTGTGCTGACCGGCCGGTGTCTGGTCCGCTAGTCAGCCCGACTGCGCCAACGAGCGCGTGATCATTCTGGAATCTTCCTCTTGATGTTCTCCCGAACCGTATCGTTTAGATAATCCTGTTCGTCGACGAACGCTCTCGCCTGCTTCGTGAATCTTTTAAACGCAGAGCTTCCGAAAATGGACGACTCCGGCTTCTTCAAGAATCGAGACGCCAAGCTTTCCAAAGCCGTCATTCCAGTTAGAAATCTGACTTCATCACATGTCGTCGGCACGAGCAGCCAGCCACTTGCCGTCTCAAACGTTTTCCGATACGCCTCAACGATATCGACATGAGCAACGGCCGTCGTAACGCTAGGCCCAAGGTTTAAGCCGGGATCGCCCACGTAGCGCCCGATCACGACGTTCATATTGCCTTGGTCGCTGCTGGGATGCAATCTGAGAGGCGTCGGGGATTGGGAAACGGCCCAGAACGGCCAGGACAACGGGCCGCTGATCGGAAACCCACGGGCCAGTGCCAATTTCGTAGCGTTCCGGGCACAGGTCTCCCGTCGTGAAGTCGTTTTGATTGGCATAGCGTTGGCTCACGCTGGTGTCGGCCGTGGTCGCAAGCGGTCGATCCGATCCAGGATATCGGCGAACAGGTCGCGCGGGAGCGCGACCTCGGCCAATTGGAAGGTGACGCAGCGTCCGTGACGCGCGACTTTTGCCCCAATTTTCACCAGCTTCTCGCGCAGCGTCGTCAGCGACCAATTGCTCACTGGGTCTGGCAAAGCGAGCGTGCGCATGAAGTTGCCTAGGTTGTAGGCCAGTGCATGAAGCTGAAGCCGAGCCGCGTTGGCCTTGAAGCGTCGGCAGGATAGTCGCGTCCAACGGATCGCGTTCTTGCCCTCCCTGATGTGTTGTTCCGCCGTGCCACGCTGGTTGTAGAAGGCGACGATCCGCTCGGCGGGCCGGGACAGATTGGTGACGACGAACCCGACGCGGGGATACAACTCGCCCGGATGCCATTCCACTTTCGCCACCACGCGCCGCGCCTGGGTCCAGCTTCCAGCCCGATAGCTGAAGCTGGCGAAGTAGCGACGGACTTCCATCGGGGGCCGTCCCCTCGGGCGCCGTAGCAGGTGGGCGACGTATCCCTGGAGCACGCTGTTGGCGGGAAGCCGGATGGCGTAGCCGAAGCCCTCGGCCTCCAGATACTCGTAGATGTCCGGTGAGGCGAAGGCGGCATCGCCCCGAAAGTATCGCCGCAGCTTGCGCTTGCGATAACGCGCCACGACCGGGTCCAGCACCGCGCGCCAGCCATCGGCGCTGTGCACGTTGCCGGGTCGCAAGGCGCAGCGCTCCAGATCGCCGAGCTGGTTGAAGACAAAAAGCGGGTGATAGCAGGTGCAGCCGAAGTGGCCGTTGTAGGCCGTGCCTTCCTGTTCGCCGTGGGTGGGGCTGACCGAACTGTCCATGTCCAGGATGATCAGCTTCGGCGGTTTGCGACGATGAACGCGGTCGATCCACAGCCCGGACAGAGCGCTGAGTGCGGTGAGATTGACGTCACCCGTCAGCCATTGCGTCTCGAAACGGCCCATCTGGCTCGATGAGGCCGCACCCCGATCCGTCGCCTTGCCGCCGACAATCCAACGCATCGCTGGATCGCGAGAAAGCCGCTCGGCGTCGTTGACATCCTCGTACCCGGCCAAACGCCCGAACACCGCTTGCCGAAGCATCCCGACGACAGCGTGCCAGCCGTTCTTGCCGCGACGACCGTCTCGCAGCGCCCCGGCCGCCATCTCTGTCAGGCCAAGCGCGTCGTCCAGTTCCCGATACGCGAGCAAGCCGCCGTCCGACGTTACCTTCGATCCAGGGAACTCCAGCTTCACGCGGCGGTCGAAATCCACGCGAAGCAGCCCGTTCTTGGATTCACCCATCGGATGCACCATGAAAACCTCGCTTCAATCGACACAACACCATGATATGTAACCATGAATCAGCACCGTGGATGGCGCAACCTCAACCCCACCTGGGCAATGCGGGTTCAAGCAATGCTTCGGGTTTCTGAGAAGGGTGGTTCTCGTACTCGTCCATGCGATATCGGACTCGCGAAAAATCCCAGACATTTCCAGGCACTTTTTTGGTATTGTAAGGAGTCGGAACAGGCTTTCGGTAATCTATCAGTTTTCTCTTAGCGCCAGTCTTCGCTTCGACTGCTATGTCGTCGGCGTTGAAGGTATAGCTTTTCTTGTCTTTCACACAGAAAAGTAGGGGTTCATACATTGATCCGTAGTGTTTTTTAGCTTGCATCCCTGAGCTGTCGTAGCTCCAGACAATGCGGGATAGAACATAGGTTTTTTGTCTAAGATATATATCAATGTACGGCATCGCCTGAGTGCTGGTCATTATGTACATTGACCCATGATCAGAGAGCTTACTTAAGCACAGTTCAAACCAAGCCTTGCACCATTCGGCATATTCTTCATCCGATGGCCACTTGTCATCGAAATCTCCGAACCTCTTGCCAATGTTGTAGGGCGGGTCAGCAAAAATGAGATCAATAGAATGATTAGGTGTATTATCACGAAGAACCTGTATGGCGTCTTCATGAAAAATCTTGTGATTTTCTTGCCCGTATTGTTTCATTTTTGCCTTTCTTATCTTAGGTTGGGTTGTTTCCTACAGTACACGACGAATGCGGCGCCGGCGTTCTTGGGGGAGTTGCCCTTCGTGGCTTTACCTGGGGATTGTCCCGTTTAATGTTGAAACTCGCCTCAGCGGCGCTGCTCGATGGGAGGGTATGCGGCGCCCTCGATCCGGTCAAGCTGGTGCTTTTGGCGTTGCTCGATGAGAGCCTGCTTGAGAAGGGGTAGCCGCTTGTAGGCCTAGGGATGTCCCGTTTGATGTTGAACCTTTGAATTAGTGTGGCGTTGCTTCCGCTGAGCCTTGGGCTCGGTGTGCTTGAACCACAGAAGGAAGCAACACCATGAAGACGACGACCACATCCCCCCTTGCTCTGGCCACAGCGCCGACTGCGCCTTCGCTTGTCGATGAAGCGTTTGAAGCTGTGACAGAGAGCTTCGAGCAATGCTGTCTGAGGGCAGGCATGGAAAGCCTGACCCGACTGCTGGACGAGGACGTGACGCGGCTTGCCGGTGAGCGCTACGAGCATTCACCTGAGAAGCCCGGCTAGCGTTGGGGCCATTCGGAAGCGCAGGTTGGCTTTCACGGCGGCAAGATCGCCGTGGATCGCCCTCGGGTGCGCAGCCAGGCACGGGCAAGGAAATGCCCTTGCCGAGTTGGGAAGAGATTTCGGCCACAGGGTTTCTCGACCGGTGGGCCATGAACCCGATGGTGATGAATGTGGCCCCGCGCAAGTTTTGCCGCGCCGTTCGGCTGCCCGAGGCCGGCGTTCCGGCGGACGCGGGCAGCGGCCTGTCCAACTCTGCGGTCTCGCGACGGTTCAAAGCGCTGACGCAGGCCACATTCGAAGAGTGGATGGGGTCCGATCCATCGGAACTGGACCTCGTTGCGATCCAGATCGACGGGCTACATCTGGACGACCGCCTGTGGATGATCGGGGCTGTCGGCATTGAGGTTTCCGGGCAAAAACACCCCTTGGGCGTCATTGACGGGGCCACGGAGAACGCTGCAACCCTACAGGCCTTGCTCGACGATCCGATCGAGCGCGGGCTCGACCCCGCAGGCTGCTACCTCTTCATCGTGGATGGTGCCAAGGCTCTCGGAAAGCTCTGCGGCGGACCTTCGGCGCGGATATCCCCATCCAGCGCTGCCAAATCCACAAGGCACGCAACCTCACCGACCGGCTTGCGCCCAGGCACCATGCCGCCGTGCGACGCGCCTTGAAGCAGGCCTGGGAGCTGGACGATGCCGACAAGGCCGAACGCCCGATACGTAATCTGGCGCGGCGCTTCGAGGCTTACAAGCAACTGCCCATTCTCAAGCAGGCTCTCATCGAGCAACGCCAAAAGCACCTGCTTGACCAGATCAAGGATGCCGCATAACCTCACATCAAGCAGCGGCACTCAGACGAGTTTCAACATCAAACGGGACATTCCCAGCACAGCTTGGAGACGCTCTTCAATCAGGATGTGGGCACTGCCGGGGTCGACGGTCTCTACGGCGGTGACACGGCCGCTGCCCTGAGGCGCGCGCTGCCGGACCTCGGACTTGAAACGATCTCGGCACCGGATGACTGGGTGAAGTTCCTGCAGGAATGTGCGAATGGCGCCATCGCAGCAGAGAACACGATCATGAATATGTAGCTAAACAATTGCCTTCGGCCGAGCCCAATCGAATTCGATCGGACACCTTGGTTCGATGCGCTTTGTCAAGGGTGAGCGTGTCAATGGCGCTGGGTCTGCGGTGCTGGAACGACGAATTGGTCAAACGTTAAAGCTCTCTCCGCAGCCGCAGCGGCTCTTTTCGTTCGGATTGGTGAATGTGAAGCCGGCCTGGAACTTGTCCTCCTGGTAATCCATTTTGCTGCCCAAGAGGAACATCACTGCGGTGGGGTCGATGAAAATCCTGACGCCCTTGTCCTCAATCACGTCCTCGAAGCGCTTCTGCTCCTTGGCGTACTCGACGAAATAGGAAAGGCCCGAGCAGCCGCGGGTCTTGATGCCGACACGCAATCCCAAAACCTCCTCATCGCCGGCCTTGCTCATCAGGCGGCGCACACGCTCTGCAGCGGCGTCGGTCAAGGTGATGATCTGTGCAGACATGGTTCCCTTCAATCCTTCTCTCTAACACCGACGGGTAATCATTCCAACCCTCGTCATGTCCGGGCTTGACCCGGGCATCCAGCGCCACTCGCTCCAGATCGCCGGATCAAGTCCGGCGATGACACCTGTGGCGTGAGACGCGATGAACAGCCCTTCGCGTTACCGCCCTAATCTAATCCTTGGCGTGATTCTAAACAAGCCTTCCGCCAGCCGCTCACCTATGCGCGGCGGTCACAGCATGCCCAAGGCCAGCTTGGCGTTCTCGCTCATCAAGTCGGGAGACCAGGGCGGATCCCAGATCAGGCGGGTCTCGACCTCACCGATGCCCTCGACCGAGGCGGCGGCGTCGGAGACCATGCCCGGCATTTCGCCGGCGACCGGACAACCGGGGGCGGTCAGGCTCATCTCGATGACCGCCGAGCCGTCCGGTTCGATCTCCAGGCTGTAGATCAGGCCCAGATCGTAGATGTTTACCGGGATCTCCGGGTCGTAGACCGCCTTCAGGGCCTCGACCACCTCTTCATGGCTGGCGACTGGGGTGCCGGCGGGCAGGGGAGCACCGCGGCGGGCGCTGAACTCGGTTTCCGTGTCGATCTCGGGTGGGGCGCCGAAACCGGCCATGGGGTTGTTGCCGAAGATACTCATTCCGTCGTTGCCTCCGTTTCGCCGGCCAGGGCTGCGATTGCGGTCTGCCAAGGCAGGGTGACGCACTTCAGCCGAACCGGGTATTTCCGCACGCCGCCCAAGGGCAGCAGCGCTGCGATATCGTCGGGATTGTTCACGACCTGCCCCTCCGCATTGGAGCAAATCGTCGTCAGGTCTTTCATCAGAAGGGCGAGCTTGTCGTGCGGGACCGCCTGCAGGCTTTCGGTCATCAGCGAGGCCGAGGCTAGGCAAAGCGCACAGCCCTTGCCCTCGAAACCGGCGGCGACGAGCTGCTCGCCCTCCAAGGCTAGGTAGACGGTCACCTGATCGCCGCAGAGCGGGTTGCAGCCGCGTGCCTCATGCGTCGTGCCCTCCGGCCGGCCTTGATTGCGGGGCTGGCGCGAGTGGTCGAGGATAACCGATTGGTAGAGGGCTTTCAGGTCGTCCATCATGCGGCCGCCTTAGGCGAAGAGCCCCCGCACCTTCAGCAGCGCGGCCGCCAGCGCGTCGACCTCCTCACGGGTGTTGTAGACGCCAAAGGAGGCCCGTGCCGTCGATGTGACGCCGAGGCGCGCCATCAGGGGCTCGGCACAGTGGTGGCCGACCCGCACGGCGACGCCCATGCGGTCGACGATGGTGCCGATGTCGTGCGCGTGGATGTCGTCCATCACGAAGGAGACAATGCTGGTCTTCTCCGGCGCGGTGCCGACCAGGCGCAGGCCCGAGACCCGAGAGAGGCGCTCCTGCGCATAGGCCAGAATGCCGGCCTCGTGCGCGGCAATGGCCTCGTGTCCCAAGCCTTCGACATAGCGGATGGCGGCGTCCAGACCGATGGCCTCGAGAATCGGCGGGGTGCCGGCCTCGAAGCGATTCGGCGTCTCCTTGTAGGTGGTCTTCTCGAAAGTGACCGATTGTATCATCTCGCCGCCGCCCTGATAGGGCGGCATGGCGTTCAGAAGCGCCTCTCTGCCATAGAGCACGCCGATGCCGGTCGGCCCATAGACCTTGTGGCCGGAGAAGGCATAGAAGTCGACGTCCAAGGCCTGCAGGTCCAAGGCTTTGTGCGGGGCGGCCTGACAGCCGTCCAGCAGCACCACAGCGCCTACGGCATGCGCCGCGTCGATCACCGCCTTTACAGGCACGATGCTGCCCAAGGCGTTGGAGACATGCGTCGTGGCGACGATCTTGGTTCGCGGGCCGAGCAGCTTCTCAAACTCTTCGAAGAGGAAGGAGCCGTCGTCGCCGATCGGCACCACCTTGAGTTCGAAGCCGATCTGATCGCGTAGCAACTGCCAGGGCACGATGTTGGAGTGATGCTCCAGGGTCGAGACGATGACCTCGTCGCCGGCCTTGAGGAAGGCGCGGCCGTAGCTCTGCGCCACCAGGTTGATGGCCTCGGTGGCGCCGCTGGTGAAGACGATTTCCTCCACCTTGGCGGCATTGACGAAGCGCCGCACCGACTCACGCGCCGTCTCGAAGAGGTTGGTCGACTCCTGGCTCAGCCGATGCACGCCGCGGTGGACGTTGGAGTAGTTCTCGCGGGCGGCCCGGTCCATGGCGTCCAGCACCTGGACCGGCTTCTGCGCCGAGGCGGCGTTATCCAGATAGACCAGAGGTTTGTCGTAGACCTTGCGGGTGAGGATCGGGAAATCGGCGCGCACGGCCTCCACGTCGAAGGCCAGGGTGGCGTTGTGGCCGCTCTGCGGCCGGGCGAGGGCGATGGCGCTCATCGTGCAATCTCCTCCAAACGGCGATCCAGTCTCGCGCTGACCAAGTTCATCAGGGCCTGATCGCTCAAGCCTTCCAAGGTTTCCTCCAGGAAAGAGCGCAGCAACAGCTTGCGCGCCAGGGGTAGGGGCAGGCCGCGGCTGCGCAGATAGAAGAGCGCCTGCTCGTCCAGCTTGCCGCTGGTGGCGCCGTGCGCACACTGCACCTCGTCATGGAAGATCACCAGTTCCGGCTTGCTGTCGATCTCGGCCCGGTCGGACAGCAGCAGCGTCTTGTTGGCCATGCGGCCATCGGCGCGCACAGCCCCCTGCTCGACGGTAATCTTGCCGCGGAAGACCTGGCGCGCGCGCTCGCCGAGCACGCCCTTTACGGTTTCCTTGCTGAGGGTATCGGGGGCGGCGTGGCGAATATGGCTTGTGAGGTCGCCGTGCGTCCGGCCCTCCAGCAGATAGGCGCCGTTCAGCTGCGCCTCCGCCCCGCGCGCGGCGAGATCGATGTCGACCGCGCGCCGCGCGAGGCCGCTGCCGGCATAGAGCAGATAGCCCTGATATCGGGCATCACGATCAATGCTGACCGAAAGCTCGCTCAACTGGGTGGCCTCGGCGCCGTCTTCCAACAGGACGACATGCGTCAGTTGGGCGGCCGGGCTGAGGCGCATGCGCGCCACCTGGTTCTTCAAGCCGGTCGCTCCGGTGACGCGCTCGATCAAGGTCAGGCTAGCGCCCTCGGCTAGCTCCAGGTCGAGAAAGAGATTGGCCAGTCCCGCCTCGCCGCTGTAGTCGATGGCCAAGGCACCCGCAGACTTGTACGGATCTACGCGCAGCACCAGCCCGTCCTGGATCAGTGCCAGATTGATCGCTGCAAGCGCTGATGTCTCGTTCGCCTCTTCGCTCAGCAGGTCTCGCGCTTGCTCGGGTTCTTCGATCAGCAGCTCGGCAAGGCTTCGGACCGAAAGGCCGGCGATTGCCGGCAAGGCGGCAGGTCCCATCACCCGGCCGTCAAACACCGCGATCTGCGGAACCTTGTCCAAGAGTCTGCTTTGGCCAGGTGCTTGGGGCAGCCCGCTGTCTGACAGTGAGATCCCGCCCAAGCGGTTGGCGAGCGCCGGCGTGTAACGCCAATGCTCCTGGCGTGCCGTTGGTAGTCCTAAATCGAGTAGGCGCTGACTGGCCTGCTCGCGCAAGGCCGTCATCCAGGCGAGATCGGCACCCGGCAGGTTCGCCCTCTCGACCGCATAGAGGTCGACGAAAGACTTCGCCGTTGTCATGGTCTCGACGCTCATGCAGCGGCACCCAGAATGTCGGCGTAACCCTTGGCCTCCAATTCCTCGGCCAGATCTCGACCACCGGAGCGCACGATGCGTCCGCCGGCCAGAACATGGATGTGGTCGGGGACGATGTGGTTCAGCAAGCGCTGATAGTGGGTAATGATCAGGAAGGTGCGGTCGCTCGCGCGCACGGCGTTGACTGCATCGGCGACGGTCTTCAGTGCATCGATGTCCAATCCGCTGTCGGTCTCGTCCAGGATCGCCAGGCTGGGCTCCAGGACCGCCATCTGCAGCATCTCGTTGCGCTTCTTCTCGCCGCCGGAGAAGCCGCTGTTAACGGCCCGCTTCAGCATCTCGTCGGACATGCCCAAGGCCTTGGTCTTGGCCCTGAGCAACTTCACGAACTTGATCGCGTCGTAGGGCTCTTCACCGCGCGCCACGCGCACGGCATTGGCGGCTTCCTTGAGGAAGGTGGTGTTGGCGACACCGGGGATCTCCACCGGGTACTGGAAGGCCAGGAAGAAGCCGGCAGCGGCGCGCTCTTCCGGCTCCATCTCGGTGATGTCCGTTCCCTTGAAACGCACCGATCCTTGCGTGATCTCATAGCCCTCGCGGCCGGCCAGCACATAGGAGAGAGTAGACTTGCCCGATCCGTTCGGGCCCATCATGGCATGCACCTCTCCGGCCGGCAGACTGAGAGTCAGGCCCTTCAGGATCTCCGTGCCCTCGACCGTGGTGTGGAGGTTTTCGATTTCCAACATTCCCAAGCTTCCTTAACCGACGCTGCCTTCAAGGCTGATTCCGACCAACTTCTGCGCCTCGACGGCGAACTCCATCGGCAATTGCTGCAGCACATCGCGACAGAAGCCGTTGACCACAAGGGCGACCGCCTGCTCTTCGGGAATACCGCGCTGGCGGCAATAGAAGAGCTGGTCCTCGCTGATTCGGCTGGTCGTCGCCTCGTGCTCCAATTGCGCTTCGGCATTGCGGCTTTCGATGTAGGGCACGGTGTGCGCGGCACAGCTTTCGCCGATCAGCAGGGAGTCGCACTGGGTGTAGTTGCGCGCGCCCTTGGCCTTCGGCGAGATCTTCACCAGCCCGCGATAGGACTGCGAAGACCGGCCGGCCGATATGCCCTTGGAGATGATGCGGCTTTTGGTATTGGGGCCCAGGTGGATCATCTTGGTGCCGGTGTCGGCCTGCTGGCAGTTGTTGGTGATTGCGATGGAGTAGAACTCGCCGACCGAGCCTTCCCCTTGTAGTATGCAGCTGGGATATTTCCAGGTGATCGCCGATCCCGTCTCGACCTGGGTCCAGGAAATCTTGGAGTTGCGGCCGCGACAGGCGCCGCGCTTGGTCACGAAGTTGTAGATCCCGCCCTTGCCGTCGGCGTCGCCGGGATACCAGTTCTGCACCGTCGAATACTTGATCTCGGCATCGTCCAGGGTCACCAATTCGACCACCGCGGCATGCAGCTGGTTCTCGTCGCGCATCGGCGCCGTGCAGCCTTCCAAGTAGCTAACGTAGGAGCCCTCGTCGGCGACGATCAAGGTGCGCTCGAACTGGCCGGTGTTGGCCGCATTGATGCGAAAGTAGGTCGAGAGCTCCATCGGGCAGCGCACGCCCTTGGGGATGTAGACGAAGGAGCCGTCGGTGAAGACGGCCGCGTTCAGGCAGGCATGCTTGTTGTCGGCAAAGGGCACCACCGAGCCCATGTACTGGCGCACTAGGTCGGGACAGCGCTGCACGGCTTCCGAGATCGAGCAGAAGATGACTCCGGCTTCTTCCAGCTTATGCTTGAAGGTGGTGGCCACCGACACGCTGTCGAACACGGCATCAACGGCGATGTTGCTGCGCTCCTGCACGCCGGCCAGGATCTCCTGCTCGTGCAGCGGTATGCCCAGTTTCTCGTAGGTCTCCAAGAGCTTGGGATCGACATCGTCAATCGTCTTGGGGCCGTCGCTCGCCTGCTTGGGAGCCGAGTAGTAGTAGGCGTCCTGATAGTCGATCGGCGGATGAACGAGATTGGCCCACTCCGGCTCGGGCATGGTCAGCCAGTGGGCATAGGCCTTCAGGCGCCAATTGAGCAGCCACTGCGGCTCGCCCTTCTTGGCCGAGATGAAGCGCACGATGTCTTCGCTGAGGCCTTTGGGCGCCGTATCGGCCTCGATGTCGGTCACGAAGCCGTACTTGTAGCCTTCGCCCAGTTCCTTGACTTGTTGCGCGGTATCGACGCTGACTGCCATGTTGACCTTTGCTCCCGTTTTGCTTTCGGCGTGATGGGCGGCGCGCTACTCCGCAGCCATCCTTGATTCCAGGGGCTCCATGCCGAAGCCGCTCGGCGCCATCTCGGCGAGGCTGACGGCGCCCAGTGCTTCGCGTATTGCCCGATTGACCTCGTTCCAGTTGCCGGCCATGGGGCAGAGGCTCTGCACGTCGCAAAGATTGGGCGAGCCTTCGGCACAAGCGGTCAGCGCAATCGGCCCCTCGATCGCCTCGACGATGGCGGCCACGCTGATATCCGCAGGCGGGTGGCTGAGGCAATAGCCACCGCTGGCGCCGCGGTAAGAGGTCACGATGTCATGCCGCGAAAGCAGGTTCAGAAGCTTAGCCACGGTCGGCAGCGGCACGCCGGAGTGCTCGGCCAGCTGTTGCGCCGAGACTAGGCTCTGCTCGCCCTGGGTCATCTGCGAGAGCACGACGACGGCGTAGTCGGTGAGGCGATTCAAGCGAAACACGCGATCAATCCTGATTAATCCAGTATGAATTAAAAATAGGCTTTAAGCCTCGCTTTGCAAAGTTCTTTATGCCGCAGGTACAACAGGACTCCGTGCCGTCGGGGCAAGAGTCTTACGCCATAGCAGGCTCAGGATGAGGCCGATCGCAGAAAGGATGGCCATGGCCAAGAAACTGCTGGCCGGCGAAACTTCGAAGAGCATGCCGGCCAGCAGCAAGGCCAGACCCATCATGACGCCCCCTCCTGCAGGGCCGCGTAGAGTGCCTGACCGCTGGCGGCGACAGCGCTTGGGACGATGCGGGAAATGAGAGTGACCGTGCCGAGATGTGCGGCGGCAAAGGTCAGGGAATGTAGGCTCTGGGTCGCAACCAGGACCATGAGATCAGCCGAGATCGCGGTTGCACCCCAACGCAATACGCCGGCGCCCCCCGGCAATCGCCAGGAGCCACCAGGGGCCCCAAGCCCGCAACAGCCAGCTGCCGTAGGCGAGCAAGGCGATCTCCACCACCACACCCTCGGCCCAGAGCCAAGCGATGGTGGCCTCGCTATGACCCTCGGCCAGCTAGGCCAGGGAGGAGACGGCGTAATAGGCGGCATGGCTCGATTGAAAGCAACCGGCGATCAGGACCAAGGCGAGAAAGCGACGATCGGTGAGCAGCAGGCGCCAGGCACCGTGGAGCGGAGGCCTAGCCCGAGGTGGCGCTGTTGGCAGGCTGTAAGCCGCCAGGATCACGACCAGGACGCTGGCGAGGATCGCTACGACGAACCAGCTGCCCTCGGCCAGTTCGACCAATTCGCCGCCGGCCAGGTTGCCGAGGATGCAGCCGATCGATCCCCAGAACCCGAACCCGTGCGTAGTCGATCCCTTGTCGTTGCCCGGCCTGTAGGATGGTCGAATCAGTAAGTGGAATCAAGGGGATGAAGACGAAACCGAGCGTTATATGGCCAAGCAACAGCAGCAGAAAGGCATCGCTCAGACCCAGCCAGAGATAGGTAAAGAAACTGCAGAGGCCGAGCAGCAGTACCGACCTGGCATCACCGCGCCGATCCGCCAAGCCGCCCCAGACGGGTAGGCCGATGATTTTCACCCAGGTCGCGGCAGCCAGCAGCAGGCCGCTCTCGCCGGCGTCCAAACCGCGAGATTCCAACAGCACCGACCAGAAGGGGAGGAAGAGCCCAAGCACCAGGAAGATGCCCCCGACCAGGAGTGAGAAGCGGATTGAAAGCGCGCGGTTCGACATGGGATAAGTGGGCTCGTTGCTGCCTGCCATAACTAGGGCGACACTTCCATTGGGAGGAGAACCATGCCGCTATACGAACTACGCACCTACACGCTGGTTGTGGGCAAGATGCAGGAGGCGATTGCCTGCTATGAGAGCCTGGGTTGGCCGGCGCTGAAGAAAGCCGAAGACAAGCTGGTTGGCTACTTCATCGGCGACGTCGGAGCGATGAACCAGATCATTCACGTCTGGCGCTTTGACGACGATACCGACCGGCGGGCGCATTGGGAGCTGGTCTTCGCCAATCCCGATTTCATAGCCTTCGCCAAGGCCTTTCGGCCACTGGTTCTAAGCCAGGAAAACAAGCTGATGACGAATGCGCCCTGGGGACCTCGAGCCTAGAGCAGCGTCGCCTCGCATGCGCTCGTCGACAATGCTCTATGTCGTTGTTTAAAAATGCAAACCGTCGTCGTAGACGATCTCGTCTGCTCGAAAATTGCTCTAAGCGAAGGCCTTGTAGGCCATCAGGGTGAAGGTGTCGCGGATGCCGGCGAGGCGCTGAATACGGTCAATCACGAAGTGGCCGATATCGGCACCGTCGTCGAGGTAGCATTTGATCAGCAGATCATGCTGGCCGGAGATCGAGTGGACCTCGGAAACCTGCTCCACTTCCTGCACCAAAGCATCGGCGACACCGTAGGCTTTGCCCAGGTCGCACTTCACCATGATAAAGATCGTCTGCATCGCAGCGCGCCCTTGTCCGTTCTAGTTCTGGGCGACGCGCAGTGGCCGCAGCAGGAAGGCAGGCGTGTGATCGCCGAAAGAGCTTGTCGGACTATGCGGCTTGCTCGAGGGCTGATTCTGCGGCACGTGTGAAGAGTGGCTGCTGCGCGAACGCGAGCGGCTTGCGGTCTGTCGATTTGACGACTGGCGGCCGTTGGCATTGGCCGGCTGCGGTTTGCTCTCCGGTTGTTCGCTGACGGTAGCCGGCGGCGCGACCTCGTCCAGAGTGATCTGTTCCGGGTCTTTCTTGATGAGCTTCAGCAGATTGGCATAGCTGCGCGCATCGGCCTTGGTCACCAGCATAAAGGCCTTGCCCTTGCGGCCTGCGCGCCCGGTCCGTCCGATGCGATGCACATAGTCTTCCGGATGGCTGGGAATGTCGTAGTTGAAGACATGGCTGACCGTAGGAATGTCCAAGCCGCGGGCAGCGACGTCAGAGCAGACCAGGATCTTCATTTTGGAATCGCGGAAATTCTCCAGGGTCTCAGTTCGTGCCGGTTGACTCATATCGCCGTGCAGGGCCTTGGCGTCGAAGCCATGGCGCTCCAACGAGCGCTGGACGATGGCGACATCGCGCTTACGATTGCAGAACACCAAAGCACTTTGTGGTTCGTCACGGCGCAGCAGCGCGCGCAGGGCTTCACGCTTGCGGTAGGCCTCGACCCCGCAGCGCAGAACGGCTTGCTCGATCGTGTCCGCCGTCTTGGCCGGCGGTGATACGGAGACTTCCTTGGGATTGCTCAAAAAGCGATCGGTCAGGCGGCGGATTTCAGGCGGCATGGTGGCCGAAAAGAAGAGGGTCTGACGCAGCGGCGGCAAGCGGCCGACGATGGTCTCGATATCGGGAATGAAGCCCATGTCCAGCATGCGGTCGGCCTCGTCGATCACCAGCACCTTGACGTCGGCCAGGATGATTTTGCCGCGCTGGATCAGGTCGATCAGGCGGCCTGGGGTGGCGATAAGGACATCAACACCGCGTTCCAGCTTGCGCTCCTGGTCGGCCAGCGAAGTGCCACCGGTCAGCAAGGCCATGGTAAGCTTGTGATTGGCGCCATACTTCTGAAAGCTCTCGCTCACCTGTGCCGCGAGCTCTCGCGTCGGCTCCAGGATCAGCGAGCGGGGCATGCGTGCACGTGAGCGCCCGCCTGCCAGCATGTCGATCATAGGAAGGGTAAATCCGGCCGTCTTGCCTGTTCCGGTCTGTGCACAACCAAGTAGATCTCGGGCCATTAGCACGTAAGGAATTGCTTTTTCCTGAATGGGTGTCGGACGGCTGTAGCCGGCTTTTGTTACCGCATCAAGCAGAGCCTCGCTGAGGCCCAAATCCATGAAGGTCGTCTCTGCGCTCAAAGCGCTATTCCCGTTTCTCATTTGTTTAAGCAGAAAGTTGTCCCGACCTCAGGTCGGGACGGTGACCTTGACATAGTTTGTCCGGATCACGTTTTAAAGTGCCCCAAGCAACGGCCAAGAGCTTATGACGCTTATTCACTCTGTCGGGGCACTTGTCAATATGGCAAATTCCGCCGGGGTCGTGGGCAAGACCTCTGGGAGGACCTGCTTGCTGCTGCAAATCATGCCAACTTGGGAAAGCCAACGCCAGCTGTCGTCCTATGATCTCGCCCGTAGCGACTCACCCCGACGACAAGTGACGGGACACGAGCTAGAAGTCAAAATCTTGGTCGCGCAGCAGATAGTCGATGTTGCGGCCTGGGAAGAGCGCGGCACCCACCTGAGCGAAGAAGCGTTGCAAGGCCAGGTCGTTCACGCCCTTGAGGCCGGAGATCTGCGCATTGGTGGAGGAGAGGCGCGTAGTGCCGTTGCAGGCGGCCGCGCTAACGCGCAGGAACTGCCCGAAAAATGCCCCTCCGCGCACGGGTGGGTTAGTGCAGAGCTCCCAGGAATTTCCGCCGCCGATGGCAACCACGACGCGGTTACGGGCTGGACTCTGCACCTCATCGCTGGGTTTCAGACGAAACTTGCCGCCGAACGCGCCATCGGAAATGCCCAGGACCGCGACTTGAGCGAGCGCGGCACGGGTTGCCGGATCTTGGGCGCTGCCGACCAGCTCTAACTGACCATTCCCAACGAAGGCAGCATTGGAATAGGGCGTGTAGCGCTGGGTGTCCGTTGAACTGAGAATCGGCGCATCGGTCAGGCCGCTGCAGCCTGCCAGAGCCAGAAGACTCGCCACCGAGGCCAAAGATGTCAGCTTCATGGGGGGCACTCCTCTCAAATTTGGGGAGCAGAGACCCTCTCGTCATCGGTCTTGCTCGTGGTCTAGCGCAGATGCACCAATCACTGAATCGATTGTGATGTGACGGGATGATGCAAGTCTGATTGAAGGTTTCCAGACATGGAGGTCTTGGATGGGACGAGCATTGAGTGGCGATCTGCGGGTTCGTGTTTCGAAGGCATCGCAGGCGGGCCTGTCGGCGCGTGGTGCGGCGGAGCGGTTCGGTGTGGCGCCATCGACCGCGATCCGCTGGATATCGCGGGCGAAAGCCGGTGAGGTGGAGCCGTGACCGACCGGTCGGCGACGCGGGTTGAGCCTTGAGGGGCATGAAGGCTTCATCGTGGGCCTGATCGAGACTGACCCTGATTGAGACTGACAAGGACATCACGCTCAATGAGATGGTGGCGCGCCTCGCGGACGAGCGCGACGTCCGGATTGGCCGGCGCGCGCTGAACAACTGGCTGCGCAGGTGCGGCTTCACGTACAAAAAACCGCGCACGCATTGCCGCGCACGCCGCGATCCTGGAAGGAGACGGGGCGCTTTCCGGCTATTTCCTCCTGCCGGAGGGCCACAAGGGCACCACGAAGGATGGCAGGACACGGCTGGCCGAGGCGAAGAAACAGGGCAGGCCCACGCTCAAGCATGAGGAACAGCAGGCCATCCGTGGCATTGTGGAGTCAGTTCGCTCGCACACTCTGGCGAGAGGACTGCTGGCGAACATCGATCCGGAAGTCTCGATTTTCTGGGAAGACGATTCAACCGGACTCATGTGCAAGGCGCGGCTTGATGGCATGCCGAAACAGGGGCGAGTCTTGGTCGATCTGAAAACCACATCACAGGGTCTGTCGGATGACCAGATAGACCGCAGCATCGCCAACTATCGCTACGACATGCAGGCAGGAGCGGCCGGAGGTCTTGAGAAAGCGCCAGGCTTGGTTTGACAGCCAACTCGACTTCGATCCGGCCAGGCCGGTCTTCATCGACGAGACAGGCCTGTCGACGAAGATGGCGCGGCTGCGTGGGCGTTCCAAGCGGGGCGAACGTTGTCGCGCGGGCATCCCCCACGGGCATTGGAAGACAACCACCTTTACCGGCGCGCTTCGGCTGACCGGAATGACCGCGCCGATGGTGCTCGACGGCGCCATGAATGGCGCCGCTTTTCTTGCCTATATCGAGCAAGCGCTGGCGCCGACCCTCAATCCCGGAGATGTCGTGATCATGGATGACTTGCCGGCGCACAAGGCCGCCGGTGTCCGACAGGCCATCGAGGCCACAGGCGCCACCCTCACATATCTGCCGCCCTACAGTCCCGACTTCAACCCAATCGAGATGGCTTTCGCCAAGCTCAAATCACCGATCTGCGCAAAGGCCGAAAGAAGTGTCAGCACCCTCTGGAATACCGTGGGCGACATCATCGGTCTGTTCGAGCCGCACGAGTGCGCAAACGATTTCGCACCAGCAGGCTATGACACTGCATAAAATGAATGTGCTCTAGCTCGCTTGACGGTTCGGACATCCGAGCTAACGCTTGCGGGATTAGATCGAGCGCTTTCGCTATGGCGGCAAATGATGAGGCCGCACTTTATCGTGACACCGAGGCGGTAAAATATGGTAATATCAATGGTTTGAGGGTCTCTACTGCCGCATGATCTGAGCAAAACTGTGCTTCGGCTGAGCGGCCTGCCGTCCCGAACATCGAGGAGTGGGGGGACCGCTCTGCTTCGCGCAGGAGAGGGTGGTTAGTGCGGCTTCTTATTGGCGCCGGCAAAGCCGGCCGGGCGGCGTGCGACCCAACGAACGAAGCGCCGGACCTCGGAATGCGATCGCAAGGCCTCAATGCTGGCGTAGCCGCGTTCCAGTTCGCGCTCGCTCAGCGTCGCGTGAATCTTGTCGTGACATATACGATGCAGCAGGACGGTCTCGCGTCCGCCACGGCTCTTGGGGGCCAAGTGGTACAGATTGGCGCTACCGGGCAACATCGGTCTGCCGCAGAGTGCACAGAGCGGCAGATCCGAAGTCGACCCGGTCACGGCTGCCAGCGTTAGCTCAGAACGGAATAGCCACGGCCGCGCAAGCAGTTGCGGATCATTGCCTTCTCGTCGCTGATCCCCGACACAGCGCCGCCGGCCGTGCCGACCGTACCGCCGATGGCAGCACCGGCTGCAGCACCGGTTCCCGCTCCGCCGCCCAGGATGGCGCCGGCGATGGCACCGGTCGCTGCACCCAGCGCGGCACCGCCGACGCCGGCAACTGCGGCATCCTCGACCGGCGAGCTGCCTTGCTTGGCCAGATTGCGGCAGGCTTGGAGGTTTGTGTCGTAGTTCTCAGCCGAGTTCGTGCTGGCCTGAAAGTCCACGACCGGGCTATAGGAATCGGCACAGCCGGCGATCACCGCACTGGCCAGCAGGGCTGCCGAAAACTTGGCGTACATCTTTTTCTCCTTATCGGATGTCTCGTGAGTCGTTCGTAATGCTTCTTAGGACTCTACGGATCGTAGCTGCCAGGGTACCCTAACGCACTTGTGCACGATCTTTGGATGCAGGTCACAACCGTCTTCTTGAGGATTGCCTAGACGTCGAGATCCTGCGCGAAACGCGCGTTCTCCTGAATGAAGGCAAAACGATGCTCGGCCTTGCGACCCATTAGCGCCTCGATCCGCTTGGCCGTCTCGACGCCGACGCTCTCAGGTATCTCCTTGTCCTCTACGGCGATCACCACCTGCTGCAGCTTGCGCTTCTTGGCATCCATGGTGGTGTCGCGAAGCTGCATTGCCGGCATCTCGCCCAAACCCTTGAACCGGCTGATTTCGATCTTGCTGCGTCCGCTGAAGCCCTTGGCCATCAGCCGGTCTTTATCGACATCGTCCATGGCATAGAGCGTGGTGCCGCCTTGGGTCAGACGATAGAGCGGCGGCTGCGCCAGGAAGAGGCGCCCGCTCTCGATCAGGCCCGGCATCTCGCGCCAGAAGAAGGTCATCAGGAGGGCAGAGATGTGGGCGCCGTCGACATCGGCGTCGGTCATCACGATCACGCGCTCGTAGCGGAGCTTGTCGAGCGAAAAGTTGGCGCGGCTACCGCAGCCGAGGGCTTGGATCAGATCGCTGAGTTCCTGATTGTCCTTCAGCTTCTCCGCCGATGCGCTGGCCACGTTCAGGATCTTGCCACGCAAGGGCAGAACGGCCTGGGTCTCGCGGTTGCGGGCCTGCTTGGCCGAACCGCCGGCGGAATCGCCCTCGACGATAAAGATCTCGGTGTTCTTGGCCCGGGTCGAGCTGCAGTCCGCAAGCTTGCCCGGCAGACGCAGGCGCCGGCTGGTGGCGGTCTTGCGGCTTTGCTCCTTCTGGGCGCGGCGGCGCTGGCGTTCTTCGGCATGCTCGATGGCGTGCTCCAGGAGCAGCCGAGCGCGTCCCGATTCGGCCGCCAACCAATGCTCGAAGTGGTCTTTCACCACGCCCTCGACCATGCGCTGAGCGCGGGTGTTAACCAGCTTCTCCTTGGTTTGGCCCTGGAACTGCGGATCCTGCATGAAAAGCGAGAGATAGATCACCGCCCCGGAAACCAGATCCTCGGCGGTGACGATCCCGGCCTTCTTCTGGCCCAGCAACTCGCCATAGGCCTTAAGGCCGCGCAGCAGCCCTTGTCGCAGGCCGGCCTCATGCGTGCCACCTTCCGGCGTTGGCACGGTGTTGCAATAGGTATGAACCTGGCCGTCTTCATCGACCGGCCAAGCCAAGGCCCACTCCAGGCGGTTGGCGCCCTCGCTCAGCTTTGCCTGGCCGGCGAAGGGCAGGGGGGTCACCTGCGGCCGTTCGCCTAGGACGTCGGCCAGGGAGTCGGCCAGGCCGTTGGGAAAGTGCAGGCGGGCTTCGGGCGGAGTCTTGTCGTTCTCTTTGATCAGGCCCTCGGCACAGCTCCAGCGGATCTCGACACCGCGGTAAAGATAGGCCTTGGAGCGCGCCATGCGATAGAGCCGCGCCGGTTCCAGCCGCAGGTTGGCATCGAAGATCTCGGGATCGGGTGAAAAGCTGATCGAGGTCCCGCGCCGATTTGGCGTTGCCCCCAAGGCCTTGAGCTTGCCTTGGGGTTTGCCTTGCCGATAGCTCTGCGCCCAGAGCTTTTTGTCACGCGCGACCTCCACCTTCAACTCGGCAGCGAGCGCATTCACAACCGAGAGGCCGACGCCATGCAGGCCACCGGCCGTAGCATAGGCCTTTTCCGAGAACTTTCCGCCCGAGTGCAAGGTGGTCATGATGACCTCCAAGGCCGACTGCTTGGGAAACTTGGGATGCGGGTCGATGGGAATGCCACGGCCGTTGTCGACCACGGTGACGCGATTGCCTTCCTCAAGGCGCAGCTCGATCCGGCTGGCATGGCCAGCGACCGCCTCGTCCATGGCATTGTCGAGAAGCTCGGCGACCAGATGATGCAGAGCGCGCTGGTCGGTGCCGCCGACATACATCCCCGGGCGCCGGCGCACGGGCTCCAAGCCCTCAAGGACCTCGATGTCCTTGGCAGAGTAGCCGGGAGGCTGCTGTTGGGTCTTGGCGAAGAGATCGAGCATGCCGTCAGATCTATCGAAAGCGCCTAGAGCCTGGCAAGCCGCACGCGCCTGTGATAGCGAAGCCTTACGGTCACTGCGGCATAACGCTTGCCGCTCCGCCGATAGCCAAGGGGAATTGCATGCCGCAGGACGAAGGGACGCCCAGCAAGCCGCCGCAGGAAGAGCCGGCGCTTCGGACCTTGGCGATGCCGGCAGACGCCAATCCCTCCGGCGATATCTTCGGCGGCTGGGTCTTGGCGCAAATGGACTTGGCCGGGGCTCTGCCGGCCGTACGTTACGCCCAGGGCCGCATCGTGACCGTCGCCGTCGAAGCCATGCGCTTTCACCAGCCGATCTCGATCGGCGATTTGGTGACCTGCTATGCTAGGGTGACCAGCACCGGGCGAACCTCGATGCATGTGAACATCGAGACCTGGGTGACACGCCATCGCAACGGCGAGGAGGTTATGGTGACCGAGGGCACCTTCATCTACGTCGCCGTCGACGAGCAGGGTCAGCCGCGCCCCTTGCCGAGCAGGGAGGGATAACGCCGTGGGCAAGGTCATAACCCCAATCCGAGGGCCGCTTCAGTGATCAAACTTCTGACCGCCGATACCCCGCACGGAAATCGGGCCGCAATCATCTTGGAAGAGTGTGGCCTGGACTATGAGGTCAAACTGGTCGACCTGATGCACGGCGAGCAGCGCGAGGCGGGCTTTTTGAAGCTCAATCCGCGCGGCCAGATACCGGTCGTCATCGATACCCAGGAGCCGGATGGGCCGAAGCTGGTGCTGGCACAGTCCGCAGCCATTCTGCTGCACTACGCTCAGAAGTATGGGGTGCTCTGGCCGGAGGACCCAATGCAGAGGGTGCTCGCCTTGCAGTGGCTCATGCACGCGGCCAGCGACATGTCGAGCTTGGGGAGCACGCTCTTCGCCTTGGAGACCTTCGTTCCCGAGAAGTCGGAGAGCACCATCGAGTTCTTCTTGGACCGTCTGGAGCCGCACCTGAACTACATCGATGCGCGTTTGTCGACGGTCGACTACCTGGCCGGCCCGGTCAGTATTGCCGATTTGGCTCTCTATCCCATGGTGGTGACCCGCCAGGAGACGATCCGTGACCTCGGCGACTACGACGCCATAGAGGCCTGGAGGGAGCGCATGGCGGCCCGCCCGGCCGTCGCCAATGGAATGCTCGCTCACCGGCGCGGGTAAGCCCAACCGAGTGGGCCGGGCAGAAATAGGCTAGGATGGCGGCGTCAAGCGGTGCTCCAGCATCGCTACCTGCTTGCCGTCGGCGGGATTGATGCGGCTGGTCAGGACCGCGAAACCGAGGCGCTTGTGGAAGGCAAAGGACTGTGGATTTGGTGGTACTTCGTTTACCTCGCAGCAAAGCCGCGGCAAGCCGGATTGGCCGGCCCATGCGGCCAGGGCGTCGTAGAGGACGCGGCCCCAACCCTGCCCACGGCCCGCGACCTCCACCATCACCCGGTCGATGTAGGCGAAATCCTCTGCCTGGGCATTGAACCAGGCATAGTTGGTGCTCTCGTAGGTGGAGCCCTTGGTAAAGGCGATCAGGACCGCCAAGCGGGTCGTTCCGCGACAAGCAACGCCGCTCCAGGCTGCACGCTCCATAAGGGACTTCAGCGCCGCGTGGTCCAAAGCGTTGACCGCCGGGAGGCAAGCCTCGTTCAGCGCGTACAGCCAATCCAGGTCGCTGGAGACTAGCGGGCGAATTTTCATCTCTGGCTCATTCTGTATCACGAGCCGTCTATAGCGGGTGTCACCGCACCCTTGGCAAGAGCAAGAACCTAGTGCTCAAACCTGAGCAGTGAAATCTCATACCAGTTATCGGCCGCCTTCTGTGCTGGACCCTGGGCCGTATCGAGGTGCCTGCTGCGAAAATTGGCTTTGACAGAGAGACTCGGCGGATGTTGACCGGAGCGAAGGCCGGCGATGATCTTGACCTGCTGTTGGCAGCTAGCCAAGGTTTCATAGGTAATCGACGGCATTCCCCATTAGCACATGGCCGTTCCGACGCAGACCTTGATCAAGAGTTCGAATATCGTCGCTAAACCCCTCTGCTGCTTGCTCTCTCGCTTCGCGGTCCCCTCTGCCGCGCATTATATGACATATGATGACATACCGACAGGAGTCTGTTAAGTGCATAGAATACGACTTCGTGAGTTCGCTCCTCAGAAAATAGGAAAGGGGACACTGCAAGGAATGCCGCGTCCCCCCTTTAAGTATCTCTATCTTAACCCAAAACAGCCGCGTACCTGACATCTTGGGCGCTATGTTACGGTTGCATCAAAATCGCGTTAAACAGAGTAGTACATCTGGAACTCGACCGGATGGGGCGTTTGCTCCATGGCCCAGACTTCTTCCCACTTGAGCTCGAGATATCCGGCAATCTGATCTTTGGTGAAGACATCTCCGGCCAGCAGGAAGTCGTGATCGGCATCCAGAGCGTCGAGTGCGTCGCGCAGGCTGCCGCAAACCTGCGGCACGTCCTTCATCTCCTCCGGCGGCAGGTCGTAGAGGTTCTTATCCATGGGATCGCCGGGATGGATCCGGTTTTGAATGCCGTCCAGACCGGCCATCAGCATGGCGGTGAAGGCCAGATAGGGGTTGGCGCCGGGATCGGGGAAGCGGATCTCGACCCGCTTTGCATTGGGCGAGGCGCCGAAGGGAATGCGGCAGGAGGCCGAGCGGTTGCGGGCCGAATAGGCCAGCAGCACCGGAGCCTCGAAGCCGGGGATCAAGCGCTTGTAGCTGTTGGTCAGCGGGTTGGTGAAGGCGTTCAAGGTGCGGGCATGCTTGATGATGCCGCCGATGTAGTAGAGCGCCATCTCCGACAGGCCGGCATAGCCGTCGCCGGCGAAGAGTGGCTTTCCGTCCTTCCAAAGCGATTGATGGCAGTGCATGCCCGATCCATTGTCGCCCTTGACCGGCTTCGACATGAAGGTTGCGGTCTTGCCGTAGGAATGGGCGACATTGTGCACGACGTACTTGTAGATCTGCATGTTGTCGGCGCAGCGCAGCATCTGGTCGAAGCGGATGCCCAACTCGTGCTGGGACGGCGCCACCTCGTGGTGATGCTTCTCCACTGGCACGCCCATCTCTTCCATGACGGTCACCATTTCGGCGCGCAGGTCGGTGCCGGCGTCGATCGGCGCAACCGGGAAGTAGCCGCCCTTGATCGCCGGGCGATGACCCATGTTGCCTTCATCGAAGCTGTGACCGGAGACATAGGGCCCTTCCTCGGAGGTGAACTGGAAGAAGGTGTGGTTCATGTCCACGGCGAAACGCACGTCGTCGAACACGAAGAACTCGGCCTCGGGGCCGAAGACGGCCTGGTCGGCGATGCCGGTTGAACTTAGGTAGGCCAGCGACTTGCGCATGGTCGCGCGCGGGTCGCGCTCATAGAACTGGCCGGTGATCGGGTCCAGGACATCGCAGACCAGGATCAGCTGCGGCTGGGCGGCAAAGGGATCCATGACCGCCGTCGAGAGATCCGGCTGCAGGCTCATGTCGGACTCGTTGATCGCCTTCCAGCCGGCGATGGAAGAGCCATCGAACATGATCCCGTCAGTCAGCATATCTTCGTCTACGGTACAGACGTGCTGGGCAACGTGCTGCCACTTGCCGCGTGGATCGGTGAAGCGGAAATCGACGTACTTGACTTCGTGGTCTTTGATCATTTCCAGAACGGTGTTGACGTCGGACATGGTCTTGTCGGTCCTCATCTAAGCCCGGGCGGGCCGTTGGTCTGCTGGGTGTTTTGGGTCTCAGGAAGTGGGGTAAGCGCACGGCAGTTCTAGATGGCGTCGGGGCCGCGTTCGCCGGTACGGATGCGAATGGCCTCGTCGACGGTGGTGACGAAGATCTTGCCTTCGCCGATACGGCCGGTCCTGGCGGCCTGTTGAATCGCCTCGATGGCGCGCTCCACCAAGGCATCGTCGATCACCACCTCGATGCGGACCTTGGGCAGAAAGTCGACGACATATTCGGCGCCGCGATAGAGTTCGGTGTGGCCCTTCTGCCGGCCGAATCCCTTGGCTTCGGTCACCGTGATGCCCTTGATTCCGACGTCGAGCAGCGCTTCCTTCACCTCGTCCAGTTTGAAGGGTTTGATGATGGCTTCGATTTTCTTCATGCGGCCTCTCGGTGGGATTTGCCTCCTCCGAAGGGAAGCGGTGTGGTAAACAGCCTTTGAAATACTAAAGCAAGAATCGTGCCAATGAACCTTGAACTCGCGTGCCCCACTGGCACCTAGGGCTTCGCCGGGGAAATCGGCGATTGCCTAAGTAGTTGATTACCGATTGGGCAGAAAGAATGGTCATATTTTGTGCAGTTTGCGGCCGATACGATCGAGCGCGTCCTGGATGACCTTTTCCGACGCAGCATAGGAGAATCGCAGATGTCCGGCCCCGGCGGCGCCGAAGGCCGAGCCTGCCAAGGTCGCCACACCGGCCTCTTCCAACAGCGCGCCTTCCAAAGCACGGTCGTCCCATCCGGTCCCGGCGATCGAAGGGAAGGCATAGAAGGCGCCGCCGGATTCCGCCGTCTCGACGCCCGGTAGGGCATTCAATCCGTCGATCAGGAGCCGCCGGCGCCGGGCGAAGGCGCTGCGCATCTCCTCGACGAAATCCTGCGGGCCCTCCAAGGCAGCAATTCCGGCCCATTGCGTCGCCGCATTGACGCAGGAATGGGAGTTGATGGACAGGCGCGTGATACCTTCCACCAAACGCTTGGGCCAGACGCCATAGCCCAACCGCCAGCCGGTCATCGCATAGCTCTTGGAGAAACCATCCAAGAGGATCAGTTGGTCGTCGATGTCGGCCTCAACCAGGAAGCTCTGGTGCTGGGCAACGTCGTAGAGCAGCAGGCTGTAGATTTCGTCCGACAGCAAGGCAGCCTGCGGACTATCAGCGATCAACCTCGCCACCGCCTTGATCGCGGCCGGCTGGGTTACCCCGCCGGTCGGATTTCCGGGCGAGTTCAGGATGATCAAACGGGTCTTGGCGGTCATGCGCTCTGCCAGGGCATCGGGATCGACGCCGAAGTCATTGGCGGCGGTCAGCGGCAGCGGCACCGGCTGGGCGCCGCAGTAGTCGACGAGGCTGCGATAGATCGGAAAGCCGGGGTCGGGGTAGATGACCTCGCAACCTGGCTCGACCAGGGCCAGGAAAGCGAAGAATATGGTGACCTTGCCACCCGGTACGACGAGGATCCTCTCCGGGCTGACCTCGCTGCCGTGACGGCGCAGCAGGTCGGCCGCGATGGCTTCGCGCAGGGGCAAAATTCCATTGGCGGCCGTGTAGCCATGGGCGCCGTCCCGCAAAGCCTTGACGGCTGCTTCGACGACATGCGGCGGGGTCGGAAAATCCGGCTGACCGATCGCCAGGCTGATCACGTCGCGCCCCTGCCGGCGCAGGGCTTCGGCCTTGGCCAGGACTTGAAAGGCGCTTTCCGTTCCAAGGCGCGAGAGTGCGGCTGAAACCTGCATGCTTGTTCCTCGTGTTCTCGGCGTTTCGCTGCCCCGGGTGTTGGAACCCGCGGTCGCTCCTTGCGCTGTTGGTCACACAGCCACAGCAAGCCTGCAAGAGATTCGGCCGCGAGGCTCTTGACGAGGCTACGCACGTAGCGGCATATAAAGGCCTCTTTTCTTGAGGTCGGCGAACTCTATGCCGTCTCGCAGCAGTGGTGGCTGTAGCTCAGTTGGTTAGAGCACCGGATTGTGATTCCGGGGGTCGTGGGTTCAAGTCCCATCAGCCACCCCATAACTCTCCAATACAGCACGCTGAGCGGCGTTGAGCCGCAGGGTTGGCGTGTCCGCGAACAGGGGAAAGCCATGCCGCAGTCATTGAAACAGCGCCTCCAAGACGGAGAAACGATCCTGGGCTTCTGGCACATGACCTGCTCGCCGATGGTGACCGAAGTCTTGAGCCAGGCCGGCTATGACTGCTGCATCATCGATCTGGAGCACGGTCCCGGATCCTATCTGGAGGCGCAGATCTCAATGCAGGCCATGTCGGGAACATCCTGTGTGCCTTTGATCCGCGTCCCCGTCACCTCGCGCGTCGAAATCAAGCGAGCACTCGATGTCGGTGCGGCCGGGGTCATGTGCCCCTCGGTCAGCAGCCCAGCCGAGGCCGAAGAGGCCGCGCGCGCCTGCCGCTATCCGCCGGAAGGCGTCCGCGGTATGGCCCCCACCGTGGTGCGCGGCGCACGCTACGGCACCATCTGGCAGGACTACATAGAGCAGTCGGACCGCGATGTGCTCTGCATCTGTCAGATCGAGACCAAGGCCGCCGTTGAATGCGTCGAGGAGATCGCTGCCGTCGAGGGTGTCGATATGCTCTTCATCGGTCCGATGGATCTTTCGGCCGATCTCGGCTATCGAGGCCAGCCGGATCATTCGGCGGTAACCGAGGGCATGCAGCGGGTTGCCGCCGCGGCCAAGGCGAATGGCAAGGCTCTGGGCAGCATCCCGACCGCGGCGCGCGATCGAGACTGGTTGCTGGCGGGCGGCTACAGCTGTATCATGGCCGACGGCGACGTCCCCTTGCTGCGCGACGGTGCCGCGGCCAGCCTAAAGCGCTTGCGCGGCTGATCAAGGCCTAACCAGACAGGGGATCACATGGCGAGTCCAGCCGACGACCCGGTACTTCTGACGGTTGCACAGATGGGCGCGGCGGACCGAGGCGCAATGGCTGCTGGGGTTCCCGGCACGCTCTTAATGGATAGAGCAGGCCTTGCCGTTGCCACTGCCATCATGGAGCGCTTTCCCCCTGAGGCGATCGATATCTTCTGCGGGCCGGGTAACAACGGCGGCGACGGTTTCGTGGCCGCGCGCTATCTGGCCGAAGCCGGCTGGCCGGTCCGCCTCTATGCCTCCAGAGACCGGGCCGACTATCGCGGTGACGCTGCCCACCACGTCGCCCTCTGGTCGAGCCCGGTCGAATCCCTGGAGAAGGCCGAGGTCAGACCCGAGAGTTTGCTGCTCGATGCCCTCTTCGGCGCTGGATTGGATCGGCCGCTCAAAGGCTTGGCTGGTGATCTTGTCGCCAGTTGGAAGCGGGAAGGGGCAAAGGTTGTCGCCGTTGACGTGCCCAGCGGCCTGGATGGTGACAGCGGGCAGGTCCTGGGCGAACACTGCTGTCCGGCAGCACTTACGATCACCTTCTGCCGCCTAAAACCCGGGCATCTGCTGCAGCCCGGCCGTCGGATCTGTGGAGAGGTTCGGCTTGCCGACATCGGAATTCCAGACAGTGTGGTTGCCGATCAGGACCCGAGGTTCTTTCGCAATGGTCCGACCCTTTGGGGTTCGTCGCTGCGTTGGCGCAGTCCGGAGAGCCACAAGTACAGCTTTGGGTCCTTGCTGATACGCGGCGGGGCGGACATGACCGGGGCGGCGCGCTTGGCCGCGCGCTCGGGCCTACGCGTCGGCAGCGGTCTGGTCACTCTGGCGGTGCCGAGAGCCAGCTTTCCGATCTATGCCTTGAGTGCCGCTGCGGTGATCCTGGCTGCCGTCGATTCGCAGGTCGATTGGCAGGACAGGATCGACGAGAGTCGAACTTCGGCAATCCTGGTCGGTCCTGGCAATGGTGCCGACGATGCCACTCGGCGTGCGGCAAGCGCGGCTCTGGCAAGCGCTAAACCCTGCCTGCTAGATGCCGATGCTATAACGGTTTTTGCCGGCGATGCCGAGGCCCTGCTAGAGGGCCGGCAGGGTGCCCTGGTGCTGACGCCGCATGCAGGAGAATTCGCTCGACTGTTTCCCGATCTCGAGGGCACGTGGGTCGAACGAGCCCGCCAGGCTGCTGAAGCGCTGGACGCCGTTGTCGTCCTCAAGGGCAGCGACAGCATCGTCGCTGCACCCGACGGACGGGTGGCGATCAACGACAATGCGCCCCCCGGACTTGCCATTGCCGGGGCAGGGGATGTGCTGAGCGGCCTGATCGCAGGCTTGATGGCTCAGGGTCTGCCAGCCTTCGACGCGGCCGCGGCGGCTGTTTGGATGCACGGTGCAGCGGCCGAGGGCGCCGTTGCGGGCTTGCTGGCCGACGATCTGCCCGACCGCATTCCTGCAATCCTCGCGAGTCTGCGACATCTAGACAATCGGTCTTGAGTCCCCAGCCCCAGGCGCACTAGTCTCCGCAGCATAAGAGGATCTTCGTGCTGCAGGCCCTTGCGCCCCTGAGCGAAGATCACCTGTGTGGCAAGGCGGTTGGACCAAGGTCTTCATATCATGAAGCAGGTGCGAAACGATCGGCGGTCGGGCGGGAGTGCAGGAAAGCTCAAGGTCGGTGTCCTCTATTGCGCACGCTTGGGCGACGGCACGGTCGAGACCGCTCTTGTTCGCTCGGTGCGTGAGGATGTCAGCGGCATCGTTCATGTGCGCTTCGATCTCTACAAAGACCGGCCGCAAATGCTGCGTCGGCGTGTCGGACCGCGGATTTTGAGCCTCTCGACCTTTCGGCAGCGCTATCGCGAAGAGATCATCTTGCCGGGTTCCTTGGCTGCGGAATAGCACCTAATCGCTTCTCCAGGCTATTAGCCTCGTTTCCTTCTTTGCTAAATTGCGCCGTCGAGATCGGCGGTGAGGGAAGGGAGAGACGGCATGTCATCGGCATTGGATCAGCCAAGCCAGGACCAGCTTCGGAACGATTACGAGAGCGAAAAGTTAGCGCTTCTCAGAGCCTTGGAACGCAAAATTCTCTGGCTATCTGCCTGGACCATCCACAATGCCAATCACTTGCGTCCCTCGCGCGACGGCTTGAAGGTCGGCGGGCACCAGGCCTCTTCGGCCTCGCTCGCCACCATGATGACCGCACTCTACTTCGACATCCTACGCAGCGAAGACCGGGTCGCGGTCAAGCCACACGCCAGCCCAATCTACCATACGATCCAATACCTGCTGGGCAAGCAGAGCCGCGAAAAGCTGGAAAACTTCCGCTCCCTCGGCGGCGCCCAGTCCTACCCCTCGCGGACCAAGGATGTTGACGACATCGACTTTTCCACAGGCTCGGTCGGGCTCGGCGTCTCGATGACTGCCTTTGCCAGCCTGGTCCAGGACTATGTCGCGCTGAAGGGCTGGGCACCCGAGAAGCGGCCGAACGGTCGCATGGTGGCGCTGGTCGGCGATGCCGAGCTGGACGAGGGCAATGTCTTCGAGTGCATGCTGGAGGGCTGGAAGCACGACCTGCGCAACACCTGGTGGGTGATCGACTACAATCGCCAGAGCCTGGATGCCGTGGTGACGGATCGCCTCTTCGGTCAGATAGACCGCATCTTCGGGGCCATGGGTTGGGAGGTCGTTACCCTGAAGTACGGTAAGCGTCTGCAGCAGGCCTTCGTAAAGCCCGGTGGCGATGCCTTGCAGAGCTGGATCGACGATTGCCCCAACTCGCTCTATTCGGCCTTGACCTATCAGGGCGGTGCCGCTTGGCGCCGTCATCTCCTAGCCGACCTCGGCGATACCGCCGGTATCAAGGCCTTGCTGGATGAGGAGGACGACGAGTCTCTCAGCCAGCTGATGACCAATCTTGCCGGCAACGATATGGAATCAGTGCTGGAGGCCTTCGGAACGCGCCGCTCGCTGGAGCAGCCGATCTGCTTCCTCTCCTACACGATCAAGGGGTGCCGTCTGCCATTCGCCGGGCACAAGGACAACCACACGGGCCTGATGAATGAAGCGCAGATGGAAGAGTTCCGCGCGCAGCACGGCATTCCGGCCGGGTCCGAGTGGGAACCCTTTGCCGGCATGGAAGAGCAGGCTGCGGCCTTGAAGGTCTTCCTGTCCAAGGTTCCCATGGCGGCCCGGGACCGCCAACTGCAGGCGCCGAAAGTGCCTCTGCCGGCCACCTTTCCGATGCCGCGCGGAAAGCATCTCTCGACGCAGGCCGGCTTCGGCCAGATCATGGGCGAGCTGGCGAGACGAGACGACCTGCTGGCCGAGCGGCTGGTCACCACCTCGCCGGATGTGACCGTCTCGACCAACCTGGGCGACTTCGTCAATCGACGCGGCATCTTCGATCGCCGCAGCCGCGCCGATATCTTCAAGGAGCAGAAGGTGGTTTCGGCCCAGCGCTGGGCGATGTCACCGCAGGGCCAGCACATCGAGCTGGGCATTGCCGAGCACAATCTCTTTGGCGTGCTGGCAGCGCTGGGTCTATCGCATAGCCTCTTCGGCTGCCGCTTGTTGCCGGTTGGAACGCTCTACGATCCCTTTATCCAGCGCGGCTTGGATGTCCTGAACTACGCCTGCTATCAGGATGCCCGTTTTCTGCTGGTGGCGACACCTTCGGGCATCACTTTGGCTCCGGAAGGCGGCGCGCATCAATCGATCGCCACGCCCCTGATCGGCATGGCGCAGGACAAACTGGCCTACTTCGAGCCGGCCTATGTCGACGAGCTCTCGGTCCTGATGGAGTGGGCGTTCGACTACATGCAGCGCGACGGCGCCGGGCGCGGCGAGAGCGCCTGGCTGCGCGACAAGGACGGTGGATCGGTCTATCTGCGCCTCTCGACGCGCTTGTTGTTGCAACCGGATCGGCTCTTGAGCGGCGATCAGCGAGCGGACATCATCAACGGCGGCTATTGGCTGCGCCAGCCCCTCGAGGGTGCCAGTCTGGCCATCGTTGCAACCGGCGCGGTGATGCCCGAGGCGCTGGCAGCTTGGGAGGACCTGCAGGAGGACCTGCCTGGCTGCGGTCTCTTGGCTGTGACCTCTCCGGATCGGCTGAATGCGGAATGGAATGCGGTCCAGCGCAAGCGTCGGCAAGGAATCACCTGTACGCCCTGTGCGATCGAGACCCTGTTGGCACCGCTGGCCGCCGACGCGGGCTTGGTGACGATCTTGGATGGTCATCCGGCGACCTTGAGCTGGTTGGGTGGCGTTCGTGGACAGTTCCTGCAGGCTTTGGGAATCGAACACTTCGGCCAGTCCGGCGACATACCGGATCTCTATCGTGCCTACGGCCTCGACAGCGACTCCATTCTGGATGCTTCGGCGTCGGTGCTGCTCCGGCGGGCCGGAGTCCTCTAACCGGGGAGGGGCGTCGCCTTGGCTGCCATTACGGCAGCGCATTTGGTCGGGATTGGCCTCGATCCCATTTGGCAAGCAGGGTCCATAGGGTCACGGGCTCCCACTTTTCTCTTGGCAGCTGTGCGACGCCTGCGATAAACGGGCGCTTCGCGCGTGCCGCCTGCGGGCGTGGCGGAATTGGCAGACGCGCCAGGTTTAGGTCCTGGTGAGGCAACTCGTGGGGGTTCAAGTCCCTCCGCCCGCACCACATGTCGAGCTACCCGAACGTGAGGTAGAGCGCGCAATTGAATAGCAAACTTCTTCGCAAGAGAGCCGAGCGTCAGCATGCAAGTCACTGAAACGCAGTCCGAAGGACTGCAGCGCACATTCGAAATCAACGTCCCCGCGGGCGACATCCAGAGCCGGGTCGACGGCAAGCTGGCCGAACTGGCGAAGACCGTCAATCTACCGGGCTTCCGTCCCGGCAAAGTGCCGGTCGCCCTGATGAAGCAGCGCTATGGACAGTCGGTCATGGGCGAGGTGCTGGAGCAGACCGTCAACGAGTCGACGCAGCAGGCCATGAACGACCGCGAACTGCGCCCTGCCGGCCGACCGAAAGTGGAGATCGTCAGCTTCGAGGACGGGCAGGACCTGACCTACAAGGTCGAGGCCGAGATTCTACCGGAAGTCGAGCCAATGGATTTTGCCGCCTTGGAGCTGGAACGCTTGGTAATCGAGGTCGGCGAGGAAGAGCTTGCCGAGACCCTGGGACGTATCGCCGAGGCCAACAAGACCAGCAAGGAGCTGGAGGAAGCACGCCCGGCCGCCGAGGGCGATCTGGTCACCATCGACTTCGAAGGCACGGTCGATGGCGAGGCGCACGAGGGCATGAAGGGCGAGGACATGCGTCTCGAGCTGGGCTCCGGTCAGTTCATCCCCGGATTCGAGGCCCAACTGGTCGGCGCCAATGCCGAGGAGGAACGCGAGGTCACGGTGACCTTTCCGGAGGACTATCCGGCCGAGGCCCTGGCGGGCAAGGAAGCGGTCTTCAAGGTGAAGGTGAAAAAGATCGAGGAGAGCGCTCCTCTGCCGATCGACGACAGCCTGGCCCAGGCCGTCGGTGAAGAAACCCTCGAGAGCCTGCGCGGCAAGGTGCGCGAGCGCATGGAGGAGGAGTACTCCGGCCTGACCAAGGGGCATCTGAAGCGCAAGGTGTTGGATCGCCTAGCCGACAGCCATGACTTCGCGGTGCCGGCGGGCATGCTGGACGCCGAGTTCAATGCGATCTGGGAACAGATCGAAGAGGACAAGAAGAACGATCGCCTGGACCACGAGGACAAGGACAAGAGTGAGGATGAGCTGAAGGCCGACTACCGACAGATCGCCGAGCGCCGGGTCCGTCTGGGCCTGCTGCTTTCGGAGATCGCTCAGCGCAACTCCATCGAGATCAGCCCCGACGAGCTCAATCAGGCGGTGATGACCGAGGTGCGTCGCTATCCGGGTCAAGAGCAGCAGGTGATCGAGTACTTCCGCAACTCGCAGGAAGCAGTTGCCAATCTGCGCGCACCGCTGTTCGAGCAGAAGGTGATCGATCACATCGTCGATCTGGCTCAGGTCAGCGACAAGAAGGTCTCGCAGGAGGAGTTCAAGACGCTGGTCGAAGCCGAAGATGCCAAGGCAGCACCGAGTGCCGGGACGAAAGTATCTGACGATGCCGAGCCGGCGGCCGAAAAGGAAACAGGCGCCTCGGAGTAAATTTGTTCCCTACGGGGCGCTGACGGCTCTGAGAGGAGGGGTGACGGAACCGGGGTCAGCGCCTATGTGAGGAAGAGGAGACAGCGACCCCCGGCGTCAACGTTGCGTTCGGGGGTCCGATGGCAGGAGACATCGATGCGCGACCCGCATGACATTTACATGAATACCCTGGTGCCGATGGTGGTGGAGCAGACCAACCGCGGCGAGCGTGCCTACGACATCTTTTCCCGCCTTTTGAAAGAGCGGATCATCTTCCTGACCGGCCCGATCTTCGATCAGGTCTCCAGCTTGGTCTGCGCCCAGCTGCTGCATCTGGAATCGGACAATCCCAAGAAGGACATCGCCTTCTACATCAACTCGCCGGGCGGCATCGTCTCGGCCGGTTTGGCTATGTACGACACCATGCAATACGTGCGTTGCGAAGTCTCGACGGTGTGCATCGGGCAGGCGGCCTCGGCCGGCTCTCTACTGCTGCTGGCCGGTGCCAAGGGCAAGCGCTTTGCGCTGCCGAACGCCAAGATCATGATCCACCAGCCGTCGGGCGGCTATCAGGGCCAGGCGACCGATATCGAGATCCACGCGCGCGAGATTATCAAGACGCGCCAGCGCCTGAACGAACTCTATGCCGAGCACACCGGTCAGGAGGTCGACACCATCGCCGACGCGATGGAGCGCGATCGCTTCATGACGCCGGAAGAGGCACAGGAGTTTGGATTGATCGACGAGGTGGTCACCAATCGACCGGGGATTGCCGAAGAGGAGAGCGGAAGCGAGAGCTAAGATTCGGAACGCACGAAGCGGACAGAGGCGGGCGTTCGGCGGCCGAAAGGCTTGGCCGTGACGCCTGCGAACGTGACGTTATGCCGGCTCTGTTGCAGTTTTGTCATTTTGCGGCCCGGTGGGCTCCGTCTAACATTCCACGATGCCTGCCAGACAGGCCTAGGAAGCTACGAGTATGACCAAGTCCAGCAGCGGTGACCCAAAGAATACGCTCTACTGCTCCTTCTGCGGCAAGAGCCAACATGAGGTTCGCAAACTGATCGCGGGGCCGACCGTGTTCATCTGCGATGAATGCGTCGACCTGTGCACCGAGATCATTCGCGAAGAACACAAGACCACCTTGGTCAAGTCGCGCGACGGCGTGCCGACCCCGCGCGATATCAACAAGGTCTTGGACGATTACGTGATCGGCCAAGACCATGCCAAGCGCGTGCTCTCGGTCGCCGTGCACAATCACTACAAGCGGCTGGCGCACAGCTCCAAGCACAACGACGTCGAGCTGGCGAAATCCAACATTTTGCTGGTCGGGCCGACCGGCTGCGGCAAAACGCTTTTGGCCCAGACCCTGGCCCGCATTCTGGACGTGCCCTTCACCATGGCCGATGCCACGACCCTGACCGAGGCCGGCTATGTGGGTGAAGACGTCGAGAACATCATCCTGAAGCTCTTGCAGTCGGCCGACTACAACGTCGAGCGCGCCCAGCGCGGCATCGTCTACATCGACGAGGTCGACAAGATCAGCCGCAAGTCGGACAATCCCTCGCTCACCCGCGACGTGTCAGGCGAGGGCGTGCAGCAAGCGCTTTTGAAGATCATGGAGGGGACCATCGCCTCGGTGCCGCCGCAGGGCGGTCGCAAACATCCCCAGCAAGAGTTCCTGCAGGTCGACACGACCAACATCCTCTTCATCTGTGGCGGCGCCTTCTCCGGGCTGGAGCGGATCATCTCCATGCGCAACAAGGGCTCCTCGGTCGGCTTCGGTGCCGATGTGCGCGCGCCCGACGAACGCTCCACCGGCGAAATCCTCTCAGAGGTCGAGCCCGAGGATCTGCTGAAGTTCGGATTGATCCCGGAATTCATCGGCCGCCTGCCGTTGATCGCGACCTTGAAGGACCTCGACACCGACGCCTTGGTGTCGATCCTGACCGAGCCGAAGAACGCGCTTGTCAAGCAGTATCAGCGCCTCTTCGAGATGGAGAATGTCTCCGTCGAGTTCACCGAGGACGCACTGGTCTCGATCGCAGAGAAGGCCATCGCACGCAAGACCGGCGCGCGCGGCCTGCGCTCGATCATGGAGGGTATCCTGCTGGACTCCATGTTCGATCTGCCGGGTCTCCAGGGCGTGGAGGAGATCGTGATCAACCGCGAGGTGGTCGAAGGCCGCGCCCAGCCACTCTACATCTACTCCGAGCGGCGCGAGGACGTAGAGCAGAGCGCCTAGTGCCCGATCGCACAAGATCCTGAATCCCGACGAAGCAGGGTTTCGTGCATGAATCGGTCGCTCAAGTCAAAAATCAAGTGCCAGCTTTCCGCAGAAACTGGCACTTGATCGCAGCGAGGAAATTTTTTTCGCGGCGTGAGAACCCTTGGTCCTAAGGCGGCGACTCGACAGGCTTGATCGATGAAGAGGATCGACAGGCTTGAAAGCGAGCCTGCCGCGGCCAAACTCAAGGTGCGTCGGATCGCCTGATCACGGGGATCCGCTCCATGAGGGTGCCGCTTTATCGCAGTCCAGGCGATCGCAGTCGGGCCCAATACAGAAGTGAGGCACTATGCTCGATATTTCCAAAGGCACTGTCTTTCCGGTTCTTCCGCTTCGCGACATTGTCGTCTTTCCGCACATGATCGTCCCGCTTTTCGTCGGCCGCAAAAAGTCGGTGCGGGCGTTGGAAGACGTGATGAAGGACGACAAGCAGATCCTGCTGGTCACCCAGAAGAACGCCGCCGAGGACGATCCCACAGCTTCGGACATCTACACCGTGGGCACTGTCGGAACCGTGCTGCAGCTCTTGAAGCTGCCGGACGGTACGGTCAAGGTTCTGGTCGAGGGTGCCCAGCGCGCCCGCATCCTGCGCTTCACCGAGAACGCCGAGTTCTTCCAGGCCGAGGCCGAACTGCTGAGCGACGAGGAAGGCGATACGCAGGAGCTCGACGCCCTGATGCGCACCGTCGTCGGGCAGTTCGAGCACTACATCAAGCTGAACAAGAAGATCCCGCCGGAGGTGCTGGTGTCGGTCAATCAGATCGACGAGCCGAGCAAGCTGGTGGACACTATCGCCTCTCACCTCTCGCTGAAGATCCACGACAAGCAGGATCTGCTGGAGACCGATTCCATCGCCGCAAGGCTGGAGCGCGTCTATGGCTTCATGGAGTCCGAGATCGGCGTGCTGCAGGTCGAAAAGCGCATCCGCAGCCGGGTCAAGCGGCAGATGGAGAAGACTCAGCGCGAATACTATCTGAATGAGCAGATGAAGGCCATTCAGAAGGAGCTGGGCGAAGGCGAAGACGGTCGCGACGAGGTCGCGGAACTCGAGGAAAAGATACGCAAGACCCGTTTCTCCAAGGAGGTCCGCGAAAAGGTCGGCGCCGAGGTCAAGAAACTGCGCACCATGAGCCCGATGTCGGCGGAAGCGACGGTGGTGCGCAACTACCTCGATTGGATGCTCTCGATCCCCTGGAGCAAGCCCTCGCGGGTGAAGAAGGATATCCGCCAGGCGCAGGAGGTTCTGGATGCCGATCACTATGGCCTGGCCAAGGTCAAGGAGCGCATTCTGGAATACCTCGCCGTTCAGCAGCGGATGAAGAAGATCAAAGGCCCGATCCTATGCCTGGTCGGCCCTCCGGGCGTCGGCAAGACCTCGCTGGGCAAGTCGATTGCACGGGCGACGGGGCGCAACTTCGTGCGCATGAGCCTGGGCGGGGTGCGTGACGAGGCAGAGATCCGCGGCCATCGCCGGACCTACATCGGCTCGATGCCGGGCAAGGTCGTGCAGGGGATGAAGAAGGCCAAGTCTTCCAATCCCTTGTTCCTGCTGGATGAGGTCGACAAGCTGGGCAACGACTGGCGGGGCGATCCCTCTTCGGCCCTGCTGGAGGTCTTGGATCCGGAGCAGAACGCGACCTTCAACGATCACTATCTGGAGGTGGACTACGACCTTTCGGACGTGATGTTCGTCACCACGGCGAACACGCTTCGGATGCCGCAGCCGCTGCTCGACCGCATGGAGATCATTCGCCTGCCGGGCTACACCGAGGACGAGAAGGTGGAGATCGCCAAGCAGCACCTAGTGACCAAGGTACTGGCCAACAACGGCATGAAAGAGGGCGAGTGGTCGATCTCCGACGAGGCGTTGCGCGATCTCATCCGCCTCTATACCCGCGAGGCCGGCGTGCGTAATCTGGAGCGCGAGATCGCCAACCTGGTGCGTAAGGCGGTGAAGGAGATTGCGCTCGGCAATGCCGAAACGATCAAGGTCACCAAGCGTAACCTCGGTAAGTTCGCCGGCGTGAAGCGCTACCGCTTCGGTCAGGCCGAGGTCGAGGACCTGGTCGGTGTGTCCACCGGTCTGGCCTGGACCGAGGTCGGCGGCGAGCTGCTCTCGATCGAGGCGGTTCCGGTGCGCGGCAAGGGCAAGGTGGTGACCACCGGCAAGCTGGGCGATGTCATGAAGGAGTCGATCCAGGCGGCGGAATCCTACGTGAAGAGCCGGGCGGTGGACTACGGCATCAAGCCGACCGTGTTCGAGCGCAAGGATATCCATGTGCATCTGCCGGAAGGCGCCACGCCGAAGGACGGTCCCTCTGCCGGCATCGCCATGGTGACGGCCATCGTCTCCTGTTTGACCGGCGTGTCCATCCGCAAAGAAGTGGCAATGACCGGTGAGGTCACCCTGCGCGGCCGCGTGCTGCCGATCGGCGGCCTTAAGGAGAAGCTCCTGGCCGCGCTGCGCGGTGGCTTGGAGACCGTGCTGATCCCGCGCGACAACGAAAAAGATCTGGCCGATATCCCGGACAACGTGACGAAGGGGATGAAGATCATTCCGGTCTCGGCCGTCGACGAGGTCCTGGGGTACGCGCTGACCGAGGCCTTGGAGCCCATCGAATGGGATGAGGACGACGAAGCTCTGCCACCCGCAGGGGCCGAAAGCGACGGTGAGACAGGCGTTGTGACGCACTAAGCCACCCGCGCTTGGCTTTGGCCGAGCCCGGCACGACACTCTGGCAAGGGCCCCGGTTCCGTGACCGACGGATCGGGGCCCTTGTCGTTTCATCAGTCCAGACTCACTCAGCCGACGCCATGCCCAGCCACAGCGAACAGAGGCTTCTACCCTATACGCCGCAACAGCTGTTCGAGCTGGTGGTCGATGTCGAGCGCTATCCGGAGTTCCTGCCCTGGTGCTTGGCTGCACGTATCGGACGCCGTGAACCGCAATGCGTCACCGCCGATCTGGTCATCGGCTTTACGATGGTGCGCGAACGCTTCACCAGCTTTGTGTCCTTCGACCGCGACCTGCTTTGGGTGAAGACCCGGAATGTGAAGGGTCCCTTCCGGCACATGCGTAGTGACTGGAGCTTCAAGCAGCACGACGAAGGCTGCTTGGTCGACTTCTCCGTCGAGTTCGAGTTCCGCTCGCGCGTTTTGCAGAAGTTGATCCAGAGCCTCTTCGAAGAGGCGGTGCGTCGCATGGTGACTGCCTTCGAGGCGCGGGCCGTCGATCTCTACGGCAGCCGGGGATAGCAGGCACAGCAGTTTCGCTACTGACCTCTGAGCGGCAAGCGGTTAGCTTTTCCGGACCTTCGCGGATCCAAAAGGAGCTACACCCGATGCGCCGCATGCTCTTGGCTAGCCTCTTCACGCTGTTACTGGCGGCTCCTGCTGCCGCCGACGATCTGGAATGGGCCGAAACCTAGAGCACATTCATTTTATGAAGTGTCATAGCCTGCTGGTGCGAAATAGTTTGCGCGCTCTTGCGGCTCGAACAGACCGATGATGTCGCCCACGGTATTCCAGAGGGTGCTGACGGTTCTTTCGGCCTTTGCGCGGATCAGTGATTTGAGCTTGACGAATGCCATCTCGATTGGGTTGAAGTCGGGACTGTAGGGCGGCAGATATGTGAGGGTGGCGCCTGTGGCCTCGATGGCCTGTCGGACGCCGGCGGCCCTGTACACCAGCAAGTCATCCATGATCACGACATCTCCGGGATTAAGGGTCGGCGCCAGCGCTTGCTCGATATAGGTAAGAAAAGCGACGCCATTCATGGCGCCGTCGAGCACCATCGGCGCGGTCATTCCGGTCAGCCGAAGCGCGCCGGTAAAGGTGGTTGTCTTCCAATGCCCGTGAGGGATGCCCGTGCGACAACGCTCGCCCCGCTTGGAACGCCCACGCAGCCGCGCCATCTTCGTCGACAGGCCCGTCTCGTCGATGAAGACCAGCCTGGCCGGATCGAAGTCGAGTTGGTTGTCAAACCAGGCTTGGCGCTTTCTCAAGACCCCCGACCGCTCCTGCTCTAATGCGTGCGCGGTTTTTTTGTACGTGAAACCACACCTGCGCAGCCAGTTGTTCAGCGCGCTCCGGCCAATCCGGACGGGTAGTGTCCAGGATCTTTCGCACATTGGGTTTGGCGGGTTGTTCCATCAGGCACTCCTGTCCCGCTGCTTGAGCAGGTCCCTGTTCATGTAGCGCTTGCTGGATCATTTGGTGCCAGCGATGTGTCTCAACCTGGCCGCGGCCAGGTTGAGGGCCGCTTGGCCGTCGGGGAAGGCTCCGACGACGCGGGTTCGCCGCCGGATCTCCCGCATGATCCTCTCCAGAGGATTGTCGGTCCTGATCCGTCGCCAATGCTCATTGGGGAAGGCATGGTAGACCCAGGTCTCCTCGACCGTCTCCTCTAGCCAGTCGGCGACCTTGGTCAGGCGCATGGCTCTGAGTTTGGCGGCCTTGGCGCGGGCCGCCTCGCGGCTCTCCTGGGCATGGATAGCCTTCAGCATGAGAGCGACTTCACGCATCTTGCCGGTCGGCACCGGGCACGAAGGCATCCGATGCACGACGCAGCGCTGCCACTGGGCGTCCGGATAGAACTCGGTCGCGCTCTCGACGCGCCCCATGCAGGCATCCGAGACGATCGACGCGACACCCGTCAGGCCGCGCTCCTTGAGGTGCTTGAGGAAGGCGCTCCAGCCCTTCTTGTCTTCCTTGGCTCCCTCGAGGCTGCCGAGGCTCTCGCGGTAGCCGTCGGCCTTGACAGCGACCGCAACCAGCAGCGAGACGTTGCGCACTTCACCTGCCCAACTGCGCTTCAGGACAATGCCGTCCAGATAGAGGTAGGGCCGTCCAGATAGAGGTAGGGCCGTCCAGATAGAGGTAGGGGTGTTCGCCCTCGATCGACCGGTTCCGCCAGGTCTCGATCTGGGAGTAGAGCTTCTTGTTGAGATTGGAGACCCTGCTGGGGCTCACCCGCGTGCCCCACAGGGCCTCGGTGATGTCCTCCACCCGGCGTAGCGACACACCAGCCAGATACATCTCCATCAAAGCCTCTTCGAGCGAGCGCGCGCGCCGGCGATAGCGCTCGATGATTGCCGTCGTCGATGCGTCTGCGTGCGAAGCTTTGGCACCTTGCACCTGCACCTCTCCGGCGCGCGTGTGCAGCTTGCGCTCGGAGCGGCCAGCTCGTGTGTCGCGGCGCGCCTCACTGCGCTCATGGCGCCCTGCATTGCAAAGCCGATCCGCCTCTGCCTCCAGCAGGCTGTTCAGTGTCTCCTCGACGCTGCCTCGCACGATCTGCCTCAGATGATCTTCTATCCGACCGGCGTCGATACGGACCACGTTCGACAGGCCCTTCGTGTTATCCTCGTCCATGGTGGCTCTGGCCTCCTCTATTGGCTTCTCCGTCTGGCGACTGAAAGCCTGAGGAATTCGGGGCCACCAACCACACACAAATGTGCGAAACTTTCTCTACGTCATCGGCGCCAACCCAGCGGTCGGACACGTGCGTCCAAAAACCGGAGAAACGGTGCCAAAACCTGTCGGCGCGGTCCTCTTGGCCGCTCTTCTCACTGGGCTGCCACCAGTCGACGACGAAAGGCTTGGAGGATCGCCTCCGTTGGCCGTAACCTCACCAGAGACCTGCCATATGGGAAATGCTGGCTGAAACTCAATCAGGGGAGAATCTTTCGATGCGAATGCTCCAGTACATGTTTCTGTGCTTCATTGGTTTCAGTGTTTCGACAACAGGGACTTATGCGCAAAACGCGGCGGACTGCCCGGATCCACTATTTTCATGTCTTCCGTGGGGACCAGATGGGCCGGTTCCCGGGGGGCCTCCCGGTCCGATATTTCACCCTGTAGCGCCTCGTCTGGAGAGATACGTCGATTTCAATCGTAACTTTGGGTTTATCGAGGATGATAGGCTGATCCTCAAAGAAGGATCGCCCGATCTCGCGCCTGAGGTCTCTGACTACCTTACCCGCCACCGAGAATGGATTGATCCAAACGGGACCTATTTGTTTCCACCAGATGCGGTCATTGGTGACGCCGCCCTTGGTCGTGGTCTGATCATTGGTGGTGGCGCACTGACCCAATGAATTTCATCAGTGCAATCGCCGGGTATTTCTTTCTCTCTGCCGGTGTCGGTTTCATCCTGCCCTTCCTGGCTGCTGCCGCGGTTCAACGCGACAGTTGGCGAATGGTTGCTCCATTGCTGTTTGCTCTGGCTTTGGTGGGGTCCTGCGCCGGTATCGCCGGCGGAATGAGCCGCGCCGCTGCGTTGGGAGATGTCATACCGGCGTTTCTTGGCCTGCTAGGTGCCGTAGGCGTCTACCTGTTTGGTGTTGATCAGTCGCGCGGGATTATCGCCTCTTTTGGTGCCGCATCCCTCGTGATCGCTCTGCTTGTTGGGCATGCCGCCGGATCCATCTATCGGGCGACCCCCGAGGATCATCGCGATATCAGGGCGCATTGCGCTCGGGCATACACGGGATGCCGACCTCCTCGGAAATGAAACCGCTTTTGAACATTTCCGCGAAAGAATGGGTCGTCTTTGCGATGCCTCCATGTACTGGCGGGTTACAACTGGAAAGTAAGGAAAGTAGGTGCAATGAATACTAAATTGAGAACCACCGTATTTGCCTTGGCAACGTTTGCAGCCGCTCCAGCCGCTGCGGAGGATATCACCATCGCGTCCTGGAACATTGCGAACCTGCATCATCAAACCGGCGTTGCCCTTCGGGATGGCTCATTTCCACGAGAAGATGTCGACTATGACCGTCTCGCAGAAATCGCTGAGAATTTGAATGCCGATATTATCGGGTTGCAAGAAATCGGATCCCCGGCGGCGTTGGGGCGAGTATTCCCTGCTACCAGCTATCATCTCGTCGTGTCGGATCGCTACAAGGCTGGTGACGAAGACCGACCTGCGAGTGAGCGGGATATCTTCACCGCAGTGGCAATCTCAAAGGATCGCTTTCCTACCCTACCGACCGTCGAAACGGTCGATGCGTTTTCGATACTGCATATCGATTTGAATCGCTCAAAGGACGGCCCAAACATCCGCCCGACACGTTCGGCAATGAGTGTCGCGTTCGAAATCAATGGACAGCCTGTCTCTTTTCTTAACGTGCATCTGAAATCGTACTGCCATCAGTATCCTCTTCGAGATGTTGAAGATCAGAATTTCTTCAACGAAAAACCCTTCGGATCGCGTTTTGATTGCAGGACACTCAAGGCTCAGCTCGCTATCCTGGAGAACTGGGTCGAGCTGCAAAACGCATTGGGAAAAAAGGTTATCGTCGCCGGAGACTTCAACCGCCGTCTGAATTTTGCATACCGCAATCCGACGCGTCATGAAGATTTCTGGGCAGAGCTCAATGATGGCCAACCTCTTGGTTTAACCTTGCGCAAGGGACCCGAGGGACTGGACAATGTCTGCTGGCCGAAACACGAAGAACGTTTCGACGAGCATATCGATTTGATCGTAGCAGACGCCGCGTTTCTCGATCGCTTCTCATCCGTCACGTTTGACAAGATCGGGCTTGGCTTTGATGGGGCACCTGAATACGCGGACAAGGCGCGTCAACGCCTGAGCGATCATTGTCCGGTTCGGATGACGCTCAAACAATAGGATGCAGCGGATACTTTACCGTTGGACTGTCAGGTGTGACTGGCAGGATTGCGATCGTTGACCCAGAGCAATCTCGATACGGCCACTGCCGAGGGCCGCCTGTTCTTCTCGGTATTCGGCGCGCTTGCAGAATATGAGCGCGCGCTGATCCAGGAACGGGTGCGCGTCGGGATTGATGCCGCCGCCCGGCGCGGTAGACGGGGCGGACGACCACGTGCGATGATGATGAGAAGCTTGCCGCTATCGTCGCGGCATTGGAGGGCGGGGCTGGCAAATCGGCGGTCTGCGGCAGTTCCGGGGTGAAACGCACTACCTTGATCGATGCGCTCGCCCGTGCCGGATGGGGCAGTCCAGATCGTTCCAGCCGGAGAGCACTGCAAAGTGTGGGGCAGTCACCAAAGCCCCGCTGGCGGCCTAACTGCCCCACACCTTGCGGTACTCTCCTTAGTCGCGCCATTAAAGGTGGGAAAAAAGCAAATTTGCATGATTGCATGCAAACCTGCAGCCATGCTTCTATTCTTCTACGTCGTACACGTTCTGTGCTTGGCCAAAATTATCAACGCAGCGCCTGATAATCCGCCTTCTCAGTTGTCTGCTTATGGCCCTGGAGCGTTTCTGGATGAAGGTTTCATAGTCATCGCTCAAGATGCCGAATTCTTCCAAATCTCCGATCATGTGGGTTTTCATGGTCTCGGTGAGGTCAGGGTTACTTTCCTTGAACTTCATCATGTAATTGGAAGGTGACCTGGCCCCGATTTCCCGCTTGTTCAGATAATCATCCACGATAGTGATGTTGACGATGTTGTTGGCCTCATCCTCTGAGACCCCCTTTTTTTTCAGAAAAGCACGGGGGAAAAAATGGTGATAGTTCCTGCTGTTGGCTCGTTGCAGCCAGTCGTTGCTGATGTTAACAATCCCATTGTCATTGAATGACAAGGGTCGCTGGTAGGTCATTATGCATAGGATCGCCTTGATAAAGCTTCGGCTTACTGTGAACCCACCATTCTCCACCAAAAATGTTGGCGAGACGTCGATCCCCCAGTCGTAATCCGGAGACTCGCCGTTCACGATGCGTTCGATGCGATTGACGTCCTGTGCGAGCTTGCTTTCGACCGACGATGAATAGCGCCCCCCCAGAGAACAGCGCCAGAAGAAATCTGCAAGCTCTGCCTTCTGTTCGGTGGACGGTTGCTGGTTGCCGTTGTGATAGAAAAAGTAAGCGAAGGGCACGACAAGATTCAGATACGGCAACAACTGTGAAACAGGAATCCGCATGACATTGCGGAAATGCTCGATTGCCTTCTCTACGCTATCAATGGCCGCTGGCCAGGTGTTTATGAAGGCGTCCTTATTTAGATTCAGGATCGTCTGACGCTTGCAGTCCTTTCTCAAGATCAAGGCAATGAGTTGAAGAATTGTCTGATCTGAGATCGTTTGATAGCTGATCGGTTCGAGGCGTTCGATCAGCTCTGAATACTTCTCGGACAGATCGAAGCCGAGTGTTTCATCATAGGTCTTGGCGACCATGATCTCGAACACCGTCAAAGGCTTTCCGCCGACATTGATCCGCGTGAAAATCTCTGTCGCAACGTCGATCTGCACATTGCGCACTTCGATGATCGGGAAGTCATAGGTTTCGATCCGGAGCTTGTATTCTTCAAGATTTGCATGATGTTCTTGGGGGAACGCCGCAAGGGTCGTCAGGCCGCCATAAAGCAGATCGGTGAGCCGAATGAAGGTTTTCTTCGGCAGCTCAGCGATATCAGTGGTGACAATTGTATCCGACTCGCCTGCATTGAGGTCGATGTAGATTTCCGAGAAGTCAGTGTGTTCGCCGTTTTTGCGGGCAATCTCCAATCCCTGCAGGGCTGCAAAAAGGCTTGTAAGCCGCTGCTGGCCATCGAGCACAAATGAGACCATCTCGCCCTCCTGGGCAGGTGGAAGTTCCGCGTTACCGAGTTCCCTCACACTGCGCAGACGTTCGCGTGTTAGCCAGAAGATGAAGGTGCCGATCGGATACCCTTTGACCACGCTATCGAGCAGTTCGGCTGAGCGCTGAAGCGTCCACACGAAATCCCTTTGAAACTGAGGGATTTTGAGCTCGCCGTTCTTGATGTCGTTAATTAGTGTCGTGTAGTTATTTTGTGTTGGTTTGGGTAATTCCATCATGCCACCTACCTTTCTTGCAGTTCGGCCATCTTGTCGATAACGCTTTGGGCTAGCGCGGATGCGCGTTCATTCAGGGTGCGGAACGATGTTTCCGTGATCGCCTTGCCCGCATCAAAGGCCGAGCCATAGGCCGTGGAGACGCCGACTTCGCCATCGAGCACGGGTATAGCCCGCCTGTTCGAGCCGGGATCGCCCACGTAGCGCCCGATCACGACGTTCATATTGCCTTGGTCGCTGCTGGGATGCAATCTGTGAGGCGTCGGGGATTGGGAAACGGCCCAGAACGGCCAGGACAACGGGCCGCTGATCGGAAACCCACGGGCCAGTGCCAATTTCGTAGCGTTCCGGGCAGAGGTCTCCCGTCGTGAAGTCGTTTTGATTGGCATAGCGTTGGCTCACGCTGGTGTCGGCCGTGGTCGCAAGCGGTCGATCCGATCCAGGATATCGGCGAACAGGTCGCGCGGGAGCGCGACCTCGGCCAATTGGAAGGTGACGTAGCGTCCGTGACGCGCGACTTTTGCCCCAATTTTCACCAGCTTCTCGCGCAGCGTCGTCAGCGACCAATTGCTCACTGGGTCTGGCAAAGCTAGCGTGCGCATGAAGTTGCCCAGGTTGTAGGCCAGTGCATGAAGCTGAAGCCGAGCCGCGTTGGCCTTGAAGCGTCGGCAGGATAGTCGCGTCCAACGGATCGCGTTCTTGCCCTCCCTGATGTGTTGTTCCGCCGTGCCACGCTGGTTGTAGAAGGCGACGATCCGCTCGGCGGGCCGGGACAGATTGGTGACGACGAACCCGACGCGGGGATACAACTCGCCCGGATGCCATTCCACTTTCGCCACCACGCGCCGCGCCTGGGTCCAGCTTCCAGCCCGATAGCTGAAGCTGGCGAAGTAGCGACGGACTTCCATCGGGGGCCGTCCCCTCGGGCGCCGTAGCAGGTGGGCGACGTATCCCTGGAGCACGCTGTTGGCGGGAAGCCGGATGGCGTAGCCGAAGCCCTCGGCCTCCAGATACTCGTAGATGTCCGGTGAGGCGAAGGCGGCATCGCCCCGAAAGTATCGCCGCAGCTTGCGCTCGCGATAACGCGCCACGACCGGGTCCAGCACCGCGCGCCAGCCATCGGCGCTGTGCACGTTGCCGGGTCGCAAGGCGCAGCGCTCCAGATCGCCGAGCTGGTTGAAGACAAAAAGCGGGTGATAGCAGGTGCAGCCGAAGTGGCCGTTGTAGGCCGTGCCTTCCTGTTCGCCGTGGGTGGGGCTGACCGAACTGTCCATGTCCAGGATGATCAGCTTCGGCGGTTTGCGACGATGAACGCGGTCGATCCACAGCCCGGACAGAGCGCTGAGTGCGGTGAGATTGACGTCACCCGTCAGCCATTGCGTCTCGAAACGGCCCATCTGGCTCGATGAGGCCGCACCCCGATCCGTCGCCTTGCCGCCGACAATCCAACGCATCGCTGGATCGCGAGAAAGCCGCTCGGCGTCGTTGACATCCTCGTACCCGGCCAAACGCCCGAACACCGCTTGCCGAAGCATCCCGACGACAGCGTGCCAGCCGTTCTTGCCGCGACGACCGTCTCGCAGCGCCCCGGCCGCCATCTCTGTCAGGCCAAGCGCGTCGTCCAGTTCCCGATACGCGAGCAAGCCGCCGTCCGACGTTACCTTCGATCCATGGAACTCCAGCTTCACGCGGCGGTCGAAATCCACGCGAAGCAGCCCGTTCTTGGATTCACCCATCGGATGCACCATGAAAACCTCGCTTCAATCGACACAACACCATGATATGTAACCATGAATCAGCACCGTGGGTGGCGCAACCTCAATCCCACCTGGGCAATGCGGGTCGAGATATTGCCGTGCAGCGGCATTCTCACGCTCACTGCCCGTGGTCTTGAAAATGGCAAAGGCGATCTTCTCAGTGGCGATCCCTTTATTACTGCCCAAGGGCCGTGTCAACGGTAATTCTGTGCGAAGCTGAGAATTGCGCCGCCTGTCCGACAAAGAATCTGCTAGTGAGATACTGATTCACGGTGCGTGCGAGGAGGGCCTATGGTCAGGCAGCACTGGATTGCCGTTGATTGGGGAACTTCCAATCTAAGGGCTTGGCTGATGCGGGCGGGTGGCGTCACTGCGCAGGTTGCGTCGGACAAGGGCATGAATGGCCTTTCGCCAGAGGCCTTCGAGCCGGCTTTGCTTGAGGTTGTGCAGCCCTGGCTATGGGACAGAGAGGTCGCAAGGGTGATTGCCTGCGGCATGATCGGTGCGCGCCAGGGCTGGATGGAGGCACCCTACCGCTTCCTGCCATGCCGACCTGCCGCCGCCGACGCGCCCTTGCCGGTGCCGATGCAGGACAGACGCCTCGAAGTCCTGATCCTGCCGGGCCTTGCGCAAAGCGATCCGGCCGACGTCATGCGCGGCGAGGAGACCCAGGTTGCCGGGTTCCTGGCCAAGCATCCGGACTTCGAGGGCAGCCTCTGCCTGCCGGGGACGAATGGCAAATGGATCGAGATCCGCACCGGCGAGCTTCTCTCCTTTCGCACCTTCATGACCGGAGAACTCTGCGCCCTCATCTCTCAGCGGTCGGTCTTGCGCCATTCCCTGCAAGGCGAGGGAGAGGACGAGGCGGCCTTTCTCGCCGCGGTCGAATCTGCGCTTGCTGCACCGGAAGAGGCCTCGGCAGGCCTCTTCTCGCTCAGGGCCGAGGCGCTTTTGCACGGCCTCTCGCCGATCACGGCGCGCAGAACGCCTCTCAGGAAGCTTGATCGGCCTAGAGCTGGCCGCCGCGCGGCCACTTTGGCAGGGGCGCAAGCTGGGATCGATCGCCGAGGAGCGATTGGTGAAACCCTGTCGCCGCGCCCTATCGGCCCAGGGAGCCGGTCTGGTCATGGAGCGCGGCGAGGAGATGGTTTTGGCTGGCTTGACGGCAGCCTTCGCTGCTCTTGCCGAAGCCGACCGCTAGCGCCCCGTCCTGCACCATTTCCGAAGCGCAACTTCCATGCATGGAGTCCTGGAAAAATGATAGAAAATTACTTTCTTCGGCTTGACCGCTGCGGCGGGGCGGTCTAGCGTTCGCGCAAGAGTCAAGGAGAGTGTAGCTATGGATCAGCCCATGAAGCAGACTGTCGTTGTCTTTTGGAAAGGGTACCCGGACCGGTGAGCCATGCTCCACCGGCCTTTTGCACTCCCGAGCTTTTCGGGGGTTTTTTGTGCCTCGGGGGTACGGCCGGCGGGCCGTTCCGCGAGTGAGGGATTGATATGTGCTTCGCTGCCAGATCTCCGCCCAGACTGTCGACATTGGTCATTCTGACGGCGCTCTCGGTCGTGTCGATGAACCTGTTCCTGCCGTCGCTCTCGGCTATGGCTGAGGATTTCGAGGCCGACTATGCAGTGGTGACCTTGGCGATCGCCGGCTACTTGGCCGCGACCGCCGGCATAATGCTGCTGGCCGGCCCCCTGTCGGATCGCTTCGGGCGGCGTCCAGTCTTGCTGATAGCGCTCGCCATTTACGTATTGGCCTCGCTGGGCTGCAGCGTGACCGGTGATATTTGGATTTTTCTCACCTTCCGGGTACTGCAAGGCGCAATCATCGCCGGCTGGACCCTGTCCCTGGCGATCATCCGCGATACGGCCCCGCCGCAGCAGGCCGCCAGCCGGATCGGCTACGTCGCCATGGCCATGGCGGTGGCGCCGATGTTGGGTCCGATCGTCGGCGGACTGCTCGACGGCCATTTCGGTTGGCGCGCGAATTTTGTTCTCCTGACGCTGCTCGGCCTGGCTGCTTTCGCGCTCACCTGGGTCGACCTGGGCGAGACCAACAGACGGAAGTCGGAAACTCTGGCCAAGCAGATGCGCAGCTATCCCGAACTCCTGGCTGCGCCACGCTTTTGGGGTCTTGCGCTCTGCATGGTCTTCACCTCCGGATCCTTCCATGTCTTCTTGGCGGGAGCGCCTCTGGTTGCGGTGACGACCCTGGGACTGACGCCCGCGGCCCTGGGGTTCTATCTGGGGACGATCACCGCCGGCTACATTCTGGGTAGCTTCCTCTCCGGCCGCCATGCCGAGCGCTTTGCCTTGACCACCATGATGCTGACCGGGCGGATCGTGTCCTTCACCGGCCTGGCGATCGGGCTGATCCTTGTCTCGGCCGGCGTGGTGAATGTCGGCAGCGTCTTCGGGGCCACCGTGTTCGTCGGCTTCGGCAATGGCCTGACCTCACCTAGTTGTCACGCCGGGGTGCTGTCGGTTCGACCGGATCTTGCCGGCAGCTCGGCAGGCCTCTCCGGTGCCGTCACGCTCGGCTGTGGCGCCCTTCTGACCATGCTTGTGGGAGCATTGGTGCGTGGCGAGGCGGCAGCGATCATTCTGCTTGGCATCCTGCTGTTGCTATCGTTCCTGGGCATGGCTGCGACTCTCTTCGTCCGCCAGATCGACAAGCGGGAGGCGCTTCCGGCGACCTCCAGCTAGTGCGCATCTCTCCACATTCTTCCTCATTGTGACCTGAAGTGGACCATCGGGGGATCATCTCTTGTGGCCATTCAAAGGCTTGCGAGCCCAGTCTCATATGTTCGTTCAGGCCTCATCGCAGATCTCGATTGTCAAGCGAGGCCAGGGAAACGGGGAGACCGAGATGTGCGAGACGAAGATCCAAGCTGCAGACAGCGCCGCCTACCAATCGATCGGGCAGCAAGCCCGGATCTTGAGCGACTTGGCCTTGGATCGGCCGACCGGCGATCAGGGCTGCTGGTGCTCGTCACCTGAGACAGTGCCCGCAACCCAGCCGAGACCGCCTTCGCCGGACAGCGGGTCTTGCCCCTGAACCTCTCAATCCGCCTCAGCCAAGGCCGGGGCACGACGACACAAGACCGCCCTCGAGACGGGGTCCCCATCCAGGCCTGCCATCGGGAAGGAGCGATCACCATGGGCCATGGTGCAGCGATCGGATTTTCACCGCAGTCCTCTATCCACCCCTGCGTCAGCGACCAGATCCTTTTGCTTTCGGAGAAGCGCAGTTTTCGCCTGACCGGCGACCTCTACATACGCCTGCTGCCGCTCTTGGACGGCGCAATGAGCGAGGCCGAGAGCGTCGAAGCCTTGGCCGATGTCGCACCGGCGGAGGAGGGATGAAAGCCCTCGCCCATAGGGGTGAGCGCGGCTACATCCGCCGCCGCAGTGCCGCGCCAAACGCCCAACAGTCGCTCTGGGTCGAGTGGGAGGAGGAGCCGGAAGCCATCTCCTCGGCCCTGGCCGATTGGCCCCTGGCGGTGGTGGCCAAGGGCGAGAACGGCCCCATGACGTTCCGGTGAAGCTGGATTGGCTGGACAAGCCGACACCGGAGGACCGCCTGAACCCCATCCCCTTCTTCCTCTAAGCCAAGCGAAGGGAGCGAGACCGATGTGTACCAAAGTGAATTCCTCCTGGAAGCTGCGCTACTGCGGCGATGTCGTGTCCTGCCGGCGCGAGGCCGATGGGGTGACCCTCGCCGTGCTGCCCTTCCGCAATATATCTGACGACAGGGAGCAGGAGTTCTTCGCCGACGGCATCACCGAGGACATCATCAGCGCGCTGTCGCGCTTCCGATGGCTGCTGGTGATCGCGCGCAACTCCTCCTTCACTTTCAGGCAAGACACAGGACGTACGCGAGGTAGGCCAGGCGCTGGACGTGCGCTATGTGCTGGAGGGCAGCATTCCGCGCACGGTTCGGCTCGCCGAGAGCGTGTTGGAGAGCAGCCGGGCCGACGCCTTGGCCTGTGCGGCGCATGTGATCATGATGTTCGTCGGCGATCATCTGCGGTCCCGGCGCGCCTTCGAACGCTCCCTGGCAGACAATCCGCATTCGGCCCTGGCCCATTCGCTCTGCGCTGCAAACGAAACCCTGCTGGGAGAGCCGGAGCGGGGCCTGGAACATGCCGAGCCGTCATTGAAACTCAGCCCGCGCGATACCTTCCGCTACACTTGCTTCGTGACCAAGGCGCTGCCACTGATTCTGCTCGGACGCTACGAGGAGGCGGTCGAGGCGGCGCCTGCCTCGATCGCCGAACCAGGGAACTTCCTGCTCTCCCGCTACACCTTGATCGGTGCATTGGCGATGAATGACGATATTGCAGCGGCGAAGTCGGCAGCCCAGAAACCTACGGAGATCAATCCGACGGTAACCGTCGAGGCGATCATCGCCAGCGCGCGTTTCTTCCAGATCGAGGCCGCAACACCGCTTCGACAGGCCTGGCTGAAGGCTGGGATTCCCGAATGGAATCTCCGGACTTCAGCTCCGCCCGAACTCTCGTTCGTCTCGGAAACGCATCCAGCGAGTGACCAGGTCACCGCCCAAGCGATGGAAGCGGTGCAGGGGATAGGCCTGGATCGGGCTGATCGGGAAGGGCAGCTCGCGTTCGGCCTTTCCCAGCACCCGTTCGGCCAGTACCCGACCCATGATCGTGCTCATCGCCACCCCGCGTCCATTGTAACCGAGCCCAGCCAGCAGGCCCGGGGCCGGCTGGTGCAGGTGCGGAAGATGATCCTGAGTGACGGCCAGGCGTCCGCCCCAGCGATACTGCCAGCAGACACCCTTGAGGCTCGGATAGATGCGCTCGATCGTGCTCTGCATCGCTGCGAAAGAGGCTTCGTCGCCGCGGCCGGTAAAGCTGCCCAGACTGCCAAAGAGGATGCGACCATCGGGTTCGTGGCGACCGTAGATGATCGTGCGCCTCGTGTCGGCGATGGTGCGACCCTCGGGCAGTATGCGGTCCACCTCCGGGCCCGACAGCGGCTCGCTCGCGGCCTGGATGGAGACCAGCGGGATCACTGTCTCCGCCAGGCCGGGCCAGAGCTTGTCGGTGTAGCCGTTGGTGCAAAGCAGCACCTGGTCGGCAGTAACCTGGCCTTTCGGCGTCTCGATCCTCCACTTGCTACCGTCTCGCTCGAGCTTCAGGGCCGGCGTATCGCTATGGATTGCGGCCCCGGCGGCTTGCGCCGCGGCCAGGCCTCTGGCGTAGGACAGCGGCTGCAGTGCACCGCCGCTGCGCATTAAAGTGGCGCTTTTGTAGGCACCGGTGCCGATCGCTTGCTCCAGCTCTGTGCCCTCCAGGAACTCGATTCCGGCGCCGTGGCGGTTCCATGCCGTTGCGACTGCACGGGACTGGCGCATGGCCACGCCGCAGTGATCGGCCCGGATCCAGCCGGATTGGCGCGCTTGGCAGTCGATGGCGTAGCGGGAAATCACTCCAAATGTCTCGTTCGCCGATTGCAGCATGGTCTTTGTCAGCAGCGGGAAACGCTCGGCGCCGACCAGGGCCGATACGCGGCCCGGCCCATTCAGCGGCAGCAGCGGATTGACCTGCCCGCCATTGCGACCCGAAGCGCCCCAGCCGATGTCGCAGGATTCCAGGACGGCCACACGCTGCCCGGCCTCGGCCAGCACCAGAGCGGCGCGCAGACCGGTAAAACCGGCGCCGACGATAACCGTGTCCAGGCTGATGGAGTCTTCGAGCGGAGCGGTCGGCGGTGTAGCCCTGGCCGTCGCCACCCAGAGCGAGTCCGGCCAGGTCCACTTCTGGCCCAGCTTGAGAGTGACCGACGGGCTGTTCACGCTTCGCCTCCCTTCCAGTGATTCGACAGAGTCTCGAAACCGCTTGCGATTTGCCTCGACAACCTACCGCATCATCAAGTAGTTTATCTATGATAAGGTCAAGATTTCATATTATTGAACATTACCATGTCTGACAAAGCGACTAGCAAGCGGGGAGGGCGGCGCAGCCGCCTGCAGCGGGTTGTCGCCAGTCCGGCACCGCCGGTGGGCGGGATCGCAGGCGGGCTCTATCGACCCTTGGGCGAAACCGCGATGGAGCGCATTCATCGCGCGGCCCTGGAGGTCCTGGAAGGCGTCGGCATGGCGGATCCGACGCCGACGGTGCGGGACCTGGCTTTGGCCAAGGGCTGTCGACTGGACGAGGCTGGCCGTCTCCTCTTTCCCAGCGCCTTGGTCGAAGATGTGATCGCCGGCGCCTGCCGAAACTTCCTCCTGCACGGTCAGGTTCCTGGTCATGATGTCGAGGCCAAGGTCGGCCAGCTCCACTTCGCCACCGGCGGTGCCGCCGTCACCATGCTGGACGGCGAGAGCGGACGCTATCGGCCTTCGACCCTTGCCGATCTCTATGATCTTGCCCGCTTGGCAGACACGCTGGCGAACATCCAGTGGTTCGCGCGGCCCGTGGTGGCGACCGATATCGATGATTGGCGCGAACTGGACCTCAATACCGTCTACGCCTGCGCTGCCGGCACCGGGAAACACCTCGGATCCAGAATTACTTTGCCGACGCATGTCTCTGAAATAGAAGAGATGTTAGATATCGTGCTCGGCGGCGAGGGAGCCTTCAAAAAGCGCCCCTTCCTCTCGGTGCATGCCACCACCGTGGTCTCGCCACTGACTTTTGCTGTCGACAGCAGCGACGTCGCCACGGTAGCCGCGCGGATCGGCATGCCGGTGCACAGCCAGACCGGGCCGCAGTCGGGCGCGACGGCGCCGGCCGCCTTGGCCGGGACCCTGGTGCAGGTCGTGGCCGAGACCCTGGCGGCTCTGGTGGCGATCAATCTGGTGCGGCCCGGGCATCCGGTGATCGCCGGCGGCTGGCCTTTCGTGTCCGACCTCAGAACCGGCGCTTTCACCGGCGGCAGCGGCGAACAGGCACTTCTGAGCGCCGGTCTGGCGCAGCTTATGACTTTCTATGACCTGCCGAGCGGCACTGCGGCCAGCATGACCGATTCCAAGCTGCCGGATAATCAAGCGGGCCATGAGAAAGGGGTGACGACCCTGCTGACGGCGCTCAGCGGTCCGACCTTCCTTTATGAATCGGCCGGGATGCTGGCCAGCCTGATGGGCTGCTCGCCCGAGGCCATGGTGATCGACGACGAAATGCTCTCCTCTATCCGCCGCTGCATGCGCGGCATCGAGGTGACCGAGGAGACCCTATCGGTCGAGGTCATCGCCCAGAGCGCCCGCGGCCCCGGCCACTTCCTGGGCCACGAGCAGACCCTGTCGCTGATGCAGAGCGAGTACGTCTATCCACAGCGCGCCGATCGCGCCTCGATCGAGGTCTGGCAGGAGGAGGGCGCCCGCGACATGTTCCACCGCGCCAGGCAGCAGGTTCGGACGATACGCGCCGAGCATTATCCCGCGCACATCTCCGACGCGGCGGATCGGCAGATTCGTGCCCGCTTTCCCATTCACCTGCCACGCCGAGCGATGTTCGCCGGCGGCCGAACCTGGCTATAAGGGGGCAAGAGATGAAGGATGACGTCAAGGTCCTGATCATCGGCGGCGGTATCGTCGGCTGCAGCCTCCTCTATTGGCTCACACGCCCGGGCTGGAGCGACTCTTTGCTGGTTGAACGACTGGAGTTGGCCTCGGGCTCGACCTGGCATGCTGCCGGCAATGTCACCCCTTTGGGTCATCGCCCCGATCTCACCCGTCTCTCATGTCGATTCGATCCGCACCTATCTGGATGCCGAGGCCGAGAGCGGCCAGGCCGTCGGCTTCCATAAGACCGGCAGCCTGCGCCTGGCGACAACATCTGGGGAACTGGCGGCCTATCGCGGATTCGAGCCCAATTACAAGAACCTGGGCGTTCCTTGTCACGTGATCGATGCGGTGGAGGCCGGCCGGCTGCATCCCTTGCTGAACGTCGAGGGCCTCCATGGCGCGGCTTACACGCCCGATGACGGCCATGTCGATCCTTCCGGTGTCACCCATGCCTTGGCCAAGGCGGCGCGCCGGTGCGGCGCGGGGATCGCTACCCAGACCAAGGCTCTCGATCTGAAAGAGGACCCGCGCGGCGGCTGGCAGGTCGAGACGACGAAGGGTCGGGTGCGGGCGGAGCATGTGGTCGTCGCTGCGTCCTTCTGGGCCCGCGAGCTGCTGGAGAGGGTCGGCCTCTCGCTGCCGCTCCATGCGCTGCAGCACCATGAGGTGGTGACCGGCGACCTGCTGGAGATCGCAGCCTTGAGAGGCGAACTGCCTACGGTGCACGACCCTTACGGCCCCTCCAACACGCGCCAGGAACGCGCCGGCCTACTCTGCGGGGTCTACGAGAGCGAGCCGGTGTTCTGGGGCGTCGAGGGCATCCCGCCCGACTTCGGCCAGGAGTTGCTGCCGAACGAACTCGAGCGCTTGGAGCCGCATTTGCTGCGGGTCATGGAGCGCCTCCCGGCCTTCGGCGAGGCCGGGATCAAGACCGTCAACAATGGCCCGATCTGCTACACGCCCGACGCCAGCCCGCTCTTGGGTCCGCTGCGCAGCCGGCCGGACCTCTGGATCGCATCGGGCTTCCCCGTCGGCATCGGCACCGGCGGCGGTTCCGGCGCCTTGCTGGCCGGCTGGATGGTCGAGGGGGCGCCGCCGCACGATCCCGCGCCGGTCGACCCGGCCCGTTTCGATGCGGCCCTGGACCCAGAGAGCTGTCTTCGGCAGATTCGCCAGACCCATGCCGCGGGTTACGCTCTGCCGCAAGCCGCCGAGGTTTAGCGACAACCTGGCGCTCCGCTGGTTCTGGCCTGGCGGTCGCGGCTTTGGCAGCATCGCCCGGCTGTTGGCAAGGGCGGGAGGGCTGGTTGGAATGCACAAGTCGCTGGTGGTGGTCGAGGACTTCTACTCCAATCCTCTGGAGGTGCGCGCTGCGGCCCTCTCGATCGGCTTTCCCGAGCATCAGGGACCGCGCACCTTTCCCGGACGGAACTCCGCGCAGCCGCTCCTCGGGTCCGCGCTGGATAGCGCGGTTTCGGCGATTGTTGGCGAACCGCTGCACAGCCACGGCGCCGGCACCTCGTTTCACGGCTTTTGCCGCTCGACCCTGGCCGGTGAGGAGAGCCGCTATCTGGTGCATGTCGATCCCTCCAACCTCTGGTGGGTGGGGGTCTGCTACTTGACCCTGCCGGAACACTGTGCTGGCGGCACCAGCTTCTATCGCCATCGCGCCCTGGGGCTGGATCGCACCCCGACCGAACAGGCCCGGATCGAGGCGGTCGGCCTGCCCGGCGTTGCCGAACTGCTGGCCCGAGACGGCCGCGATGCCGCAGCTTGGGAGGAGTTGATGACCGTGCCCATGCGCTTCAACCGTGCTATCTTCTACCGGCCGTGGCTGTGGCACTCCGCCGGCCCGGGATTTGGCGACCGGGTGGAGAATGGCCGAATGGTGCAGGTCTTCTCTTTCCTCTCGGCGCAGGCGTGAGCACTGCCGACGCGTTTCACGATGTTGGAGAGACGAGCCATGAGTTATGCCGGTGACAGGAACCCGAGCGAAGCTTGGGAAGTTCTGCGGAGCGATCCCTCGGCCAATCTGGTAGACGTGCGCAGCGAGGCCGAATGGGCCTTCGTCGGCATTCCCGACCTGACGCCTATCGGCAAGGAGACGCAGCTGCTGGCCTGGCAGCACTTTCCGACCACGCAGGTCAACCAGGACTTCGTGGCCCAGTTGACTGCCAAGGTTCCCGACAAGGAGGCGCCGCTCTTCTTCCTCTGCCGCTCAGGCCAGCGCAGCCAGTCGGCCGCGATCACCGCGACCGCGGCAGGCTACCGAGAGTGCTACAACGTGGCCGAAGGCTTCGAGGGCGGGCATGACGCCGAGGGCCATCGCGGCCGCGTCAACGGTTGGAAAGTCCGCGATCTTCCCTGGTGCCAAGCCTGACGCAGGCCAGGAGCAAAGCGATCCCTAATCGAACCGATTGGGCTCGATTGGCTCTATTTTCAAAGTGTCAGCGAAAATTCACGCACTCCGTTGATTCCAACCGAGTGCGATTTGCTCTAGCGCTTCTAGATCGGCCTGGCCGGCACCCGCTGCGTGGCCGGGCCATGCGGGGCGCCGGCAAGATTGCCGCCGGTCAGCGCGGTCCCGGGCTGACCCGATTGCGGCCAATCCATGCTGCGCATTTCGATGTTCGGCATGCCTGGATGGATCGGCGATTCCTTGGGCGTAAAGATGTAGCGCCGCAGAACCTCACCGTATCCGCGATAGTAGTAGCCGCCGTTCAGCGCCAGATAGGCTGCGCGCTCGGCCTGCCAGCGCGCCGGGATCCGGTACCAGGCAAGGCCTGGGTGTTTGTGATGAACGATGTGCAAATTATTGTAAAGAAAGAGAAAAGAGAAAAAGAGGTTCGACTCCACAACGCAGATTCTCTCGCCTACGTTCGGTACGGCCTGGTGTTCGAGGAAGGAGCGCATGGCCGAAGCGGCAGCGCCGCCGTAGGCAAAGCCGACGAGATAGAGCCAAAGCGGCAGGCCGCAGATCCAGCAGGCCCAGGCCAGAGGCAGAGCCATGGCGAGGAGATGCCAAAGCCATACCGAAAGATCGCTGCGGCCGCCCTTCGCCAAGCGGCCGAGCCAATCGGACCAGACCAGATAGATGCTGCGCGGCGGCGACAGGATCAAGCGGCCGGCAAGGGAGTTCATGGCGATCCTGAAACCGCGCTGGAGCCTGCTCATCCGCGCCCAGGCCTGGGGCGGCACATAAAAACTCTCCGGGTCCTCCTCCGGGCAGGTCAGATTCTGATCCCGGTGATGCGCCAGATGCGTTCCAAGCGCGACCGGGTAGGGGATCCAAAGCCAGATCGAAGAGAAGATCAGCGCCGCATTCAGACGTCGGTTTCTCGTCGGGTGACCGTGAATGACCTCATGCTGCAGATGTCCGTAGGAGCCGGCGACATAGAAAGCAAGCGGCAGGAAAAGCCAGAGCGGGATATCAGCATGAAACCAGGTCAGAAGTCCGAACGCCAGATAGACCCCAATAACAAGGGCCAGGGTCGGCCATTCGATTGGTCGACGACGACGTTTGGATGTCATGGGGACCGGACTCATTCTTCCTCCGTGAGTGTCCTGGGATATCTTTGATCGATGACGACAATGTGAAGGAAGCTGGGCCGCTGACGCAAGGATACCATGGTAATTTCCTGAAGCGTCTGGTAACTTGTTCCTATTAGCGTTTATGAAAGTCACCATGGCAGTGGGATAGTTTGGAAATGTGTGTTCATGGATAAACGCGAGACCATCGTCACCTTTCGCAACCGGCTGCGCGAGGTGATGGAGCAGAATGACGAGAGCCAGGCCTCCTTCGCCCGTCGTGTCGGCCTCGACCGCTCCACCCTCTCCCAACTTCTGGACGAGGAACGCGATCGCCTGCCACGGGCCGAGACCATCGTTGCGATAGCCGGCGCGACCCAGGTTTCGATCGATTGGCTCCTGGGGCTTTCGCAGGAAGGATTGATCGGTCCGGAGGTCATCCAGCGGATGCTGGAGATCGAGACCGAAGCCGGTTCGCCGATCGACCAGCGACTGAAGCGCTGGCATGACGAGGCGCTGGGTTTTCGCATTCGCTATGTCCCCAGCGGCATTCCCGACCTGTTGAAGACCGAAGCGCTCATTCGCTATGAACACCGCCACCTCGCACAGGAAATCTCGGAGGCTTTGGCCGCGGCGACGGCGGCACGCCTCGGCCTGATGCGCCAACCGGAGCGGGACCTGGAGATGTGCAGTTCGCTGCAATTGCTCGAGGGCTTGGCCCGCGGCGAGGGCATCTGGCGCGACCTGCCTTGGCCAGAACGCCGCTCGCAGCTGGAGAGCATGGCCAGTCTCCTGGAGGAACTCTATCCTTCGCTGCGCTGGTTCCTGTACGACGGCCTGCAGACATTTTCCGTCCCTTTCACGGTTTTCGGTCCGCTTCGCGCCGCGGTCTACTTCGGGTCGATGTACTTCGTTCTGAATGCCAAAGAGCATGTGCGGATTCTGTCGCGGCACTTCGATCAATTGATCCGCGATGCCCGCGTACAGCCGCCTGCCGTTGCCTCCATGATTCACGGATTGATCGAAGAGGCCGCAGCGAGCCAGACCCAGGCTGCGCCGCCTCGCCAAAGGGAGAAGAGAGGGTGACAGGAGAATGCGAACCAGAAGACCAGATCCATCAGGGCGGCTGCGAATGCGGGGGCCTGCGCTACGAAGTGCGGGGGCCCTTGCGCCCGGCGCTCGTTTGCCACTGCGGCATGTGTCAGCGTATCCACAGCAGCCCCGCGCACTACAGTGCGGCGAAGAACGACGATCTGCATCTGCTGAAGAGCGAGACCCTGACCTGGTATCACTCTTCCGAGGCTGCCGCGCGCGGGTTCTGCAGTGTCTGCGGTGCCAGCCTGTTTTGGCGGCCGACAGCCGGGAGCTACACCGCGATCTCCTGCGGCAGCCTCGAGCGGCCGAGCGGCGTCGAGGTCGTTGCGCACATGTTTCTGGAAGATCAAGGCGACTACTACGCGCTGCATGACGACCTGCCGCGGTTCCAGCGAGGCTCGGGCGGAAAGCTGTCCGGCGTCGCCACCGCCGTGCCGGAGTAGCGGGCCATGCAGGGTGCTCTCTCGCTTCCCATGTACGATCTGCCGTCGCTGGCTTGGGCCAACGATGCAATGATGGCGGCCCTTGCCGCCGCCCTTCCGCTGGGTCTGGCCGACCCGGTTCGACGCCACTGCGACGACATTCCGGGCTTGTGGCGGGCGCCGGACCTGCTCTTGACCCAGACCTGCGGTTACCCGCTGATGACCGACTACGCGGATGCCTTCACCTATGTGGCCACACCTTGCCATGACCTGCCGGGCTGTGCCGGCGGCCGCTACTACAGTGTCGCCGTCGTTCGTAGCGACGATCCTGCCGAATGCCTGGCCGATCTGCGCGGCAGGCGGGTTGCAATCAACGGCCGCGATTCGCAGTCGGGGCATAACTTCCTACGCCGCGCCATTGCCGCCCTGGCGCACGGCCGGCCCTTCTTCTCCGAGGTGATCGAGACCGGAGCGCATGCCGCGTCGCTGGCCGCAGTCGCCGGCGGCGAGGCCGACATCGCCACCCTGGACTGCGTCAGCCACGCGCTCTGGGCCCGCGAGACAGCGGAGAAACTGGAAGGCACGCGCGTGCTCTGCAGAACGGCCGATGCTCCCGCACTGCCATACGTGACCGAGGCCGGGGTCGGAACCGAGACCCTGGCGGCCTTGCGTGCGGCTCTGCAGAGCCTGGCAGACGATCCGGACTTGGCAGCCGTCCGCAGTGCTCTGATGCTCTCGGGCTTTACCGAACTGGCAGAAGGGGCTTATGAGGAGATCCTGGAGATGGAGCGGGAGTCCTTTTCGCTCGGCTATCCGGTCTTGGTGTAGACAGAAAGTGGATCCTCATGAGCGTCAGCCTTTGCGATCTCTCGGCAGTCGAAATGCGTCGCATGATCGGCGACAAGGAGATTTCCCCCGTCGAACTCCTGGCCTCCTGCAAGGCGCGGGTCGAGGCGGTCAATCCGACCGTCAACGCCGTGGTCGCACAGGATCCGCGCGCCGAGGTGGCAGCCGGGGAGGCGGAAAAGGCGGTGTTGCGCGGCGATGCTCTGGGTTCGCTGCATGGCTTGCCGATGGGGATCAAGGATCTGACCGAGACCGAGGGCCTGGTCACCACCTTCGGCTCGCCGCTTTACGAGAACCATGTACCGGAGGCCGACGATCCTCTGGTCGCTCGTCTGCGAGCCTCCGGCGCCATCGTCGCGGCCAAGACCAACACGCCGGAGTTCGGTGCCGGGGCCAACACGGTGAACGCCGTCTATGGCGCCACCGGCAATCCCTTCGATCCGGCCAAGACCTGCGCCGGTTCCTCCGGCGGATCGGGGGTCGCCTTGGCGCTTTCCATGCTGCCGCTTTGCACCGGATCTGATCTGGGCGGCAGCCTGCGGACGCCGGCCGCCTATTGCGGTGTGGTCGGCCTGCGCCCGACGCCCCATCTGGTGCCCGATACGCATGGCTCGCGAATCTTCTCGCCGCTCTCGGTCGAAGGGCCGATGGCCCGCTCAGTGGCCGATCTGGGCCTGCTGCTCTGGGCCATGGCCGGCGAAGACCCGCGCGATCCGCTCGCGCGCCCTCTCGCGAGAGCCGCGCAGAACGGCAGCCGCAGTGGCGATCCCGCCAGTGCCCGGGTGGCGCTTTCCGAGGATCTCGGGGTGGCGCCGGTGTCGAAGCTGGTGCGCCGGCTGTTTCGCGAACGCACGGCCGAAATGGCCCACATCTTCAAGATCTGCGAGCCGGCCGATCCGCCGCTCGAGGACGCCAACTGGGTCTTCGAGACCCTGCGCGCGGTCGGATTTCTCGCCAGTTACCGCGCCCTCTATGAAGCCGATCGGGCGCAGCTGGGGCCGAACGTGCAGGCCAATGTCGCCCTGGGGCTGGAGCGTTCGGCGGTCGACGTGGCCGACGCACAGGTCGGGCACGCCAAGCTCTATCGGGCCTTCCAGGCCTTCCTGCAGGATTACGACTTCCTGATCTGTCCGGTCGCCTCGGTACAGCCTTTCGACAAGACCCAGCTGTTCCCGGAGACCATCGACGGCCAGCCACTGGCGACCTACATTTCCTGGATCGCGATCACCTATGCGATCACGCTCACCGGCTGTCCCAGCGTTGTGCTACCCTGTGGGCTGGATGACCAGGGCTTGCCATTCGCCGTGCAGATCGTCGGGCGCCCCTGGCAGGAGACAGAATTGCTGCGCTTTGCCGAATCTCTGGAGTCCGCCTTGGCGAAGCTGCCGCGTTGTGCCCGGCCGCTGCCGGACCCTGCGCGCCTTGGCTCCTGACTTCACCCACCGGTCCGGCCTGGTCGTCGCCCCCGCGCAGGCAGAGGGCCCACATGAGGCCGACCACGGCTCCCTTGATGATCGGCAGGGCGATCAGGCTCAGCACCAGGGTCACCAGGGGCCAGAAGATCATCTGGAAAGTGAGCGACCAGGCTGCGGTCTTCCCGACCAGAAGCACCAGTGGCACCACGATGTGGCCAACGATGAAGATCGTGAGATAGGGCGGGAAGTCGTCCGCCCGAATCTGCCCCAGCGGGCTTGCGCAAACCTGACAGCTGTCGACCAGCTTCAGATAGCTGCGAAAGGCCTTGCCCTCACCGCAGCAGGGGCAACGGCGGTGCAGCCCGCGCCACATGGAGCGCAGGGCCGGGCGATCTTCGTGCTGGCAGGTAATCGGCATGGCCACAGGATTGTAACTCTGGCGGCTCTTGTCCAGCGTGACGCGGCGCCCGGTCGCGGTGCCCGAAGCGGGCCAGCTATGCGCCGCCCGAGATCTCGGCGATCGCCACTCTCAGTGCCTCTTCCAGCGGACGCGGCCGATAGCCCAGGTTCTGTTCCGCCTCGGCCGAGCTGAGGGAGGCACCTTGCAGGGCCAGGCACACCGCCTCCGGCGTCGCCGCCGGGGCGCGCCCGGTGATGTGGTCGGCGAGCAGGCTGCTCACGGTGGCGCTGGCGAGCGCCAGCCAGCCCGGGATCCGGCGACGTGGCATGGTCTTGCCGGACAGCCGTCCGACCAATGCCAGCAGCTCGGTAAAGGTCAGGTTTCGGCCGCCCAGGATGTAGCGTTTGCCGGGCAGCCCGCGCTCGGCCGCCAGGACGTGGCCCTCGGCGACATCGCGCACGTCCACCAGGTTCAAGGTGCACTCCAGATAGGCAGGATAGCGCCCGGCCAGAAGATCGCGAAGCATGCGGCCGGGCGGGGTCGGTGCGTGGTCGCCAGGGCCGATGGGGGCGGTCGGACTGACCACCACCACCTCCAGACAGCGGGCACCCAGCACCGCCTGCTCGGCCAGCAGCTTGGAGCGGGTGTAGGGCCCTGGCATGGCCGCGAGCCTCGGCGTCTGCAGGCCGTCGATGGTATGGCCGCCGCTTTCCGGCAGCAACACCGCCTCGGTCGAGCAGTGGATCAGACGGCTGACACCGGCCGCGGCCGCCGCCGCCAGCATGGCTTGCGTGCCGACGAAATTCACCCGCTCCTGCGCATCCTTCTGCTTGCACCAGAACTGCGGGATGGCGGCCAGGTGGAAGATACGCTCGACGCCTTCGACCGCGGCAGCCAAGGCCTTGGGGTCGAGCAGGGATCCCTGGTGCCACTCGGCCGGGACTCCGGCCTGGACTCCGGCCGGGGCGGCCTGAATGTCCAGCACCCGAACCGAGCGTCCGCGCCGCACCAGGGCCTGGACCAGATGCTGTCCGATGAAGCCGGCACCGCCGGTAACCAGATCCACTGCGGTCGGCCGCCTTTGCTCGTGAAGCAGTGGTGCCGGGGGTCGGACTCGAACCGACGACCTACCGATTACAAATCGGTTGCTCTGCCAACTGAGCTATCCCGGCACTGAACCTCATACCTAGTCCTCCGGACTCCGGCCCGCAAGACGGGTGCTGGACCTCGTCTGCAATGGAGCGCAGGATCGCTGCCGCAGAGACCAGAGGAGGAAGGCCATGGCCGATCGTGTCGTGAAACTGGACCCGCACCCCAGCGGCAAGGGCCTGGAGGTCTGGGACCCGATCCCGACGGAGGAGCTGATCAGCGGGACCCCGGTGCAGCGCGGCACGATGGTTCACGACCTGGAGGGCCTGATGGTCGGGACCTGGGACTGCACGGCTTTCACAAGCAAGATGGGTCCCTATCCCGTCCATGAGTTCATGCTGCTTCTGGATGGCGACGTCACCATGGTCGACGAGGAGGGCCAGGAGGAGACGATCCTTGCAGGTCAGCCCTTCTACCTGCCCAAGGGTTTCAAGTGCAGCTGGCGGCAGCCCGGCTACATCCGCAAGTTCTTCATGATTCTGGACCAGGCCGACGGAGCTGCCGAGAGCGATCCGGCCAGGCTCAAGGTCGCGCGACCCTCGCCCAACGGACCGCCTGAGGGGCTGAGCGAATTGGAACTCGACCCGGACGACTTCTCGACGCCCGAACCGGTGCAGCGCCAGCACCTGGTCTATGAGAGCGCGGACGGCCGCATCCAGGTCGGTACCTGGGATGCCACGCCCTACGAGCGGCCGATCACGCCCTCCAAACGCAACGAGCTCATGTGCATTCTGGAAGGCTCGGTCACCATGATCGGCCCGGATGGTGAGCAAAGCTTCCACGCCGGCGACAGCTTCTTCCTGCCTCTGGGAGCGCCCAACGGCTGGCGCAGCGAGGGCTATGTGCGCAAGTTCTTCTGCGCCGTCTGGCCCTAGGTGTCTGGCCGCGTTTCCTTGCCGATACGTCGGGTTTCCAGTCAGCCTCCGAGGCTTCTCATCGGCACAATCAGATCGGCAAGGTCGGCAGGTACCTGGGCGGGCGGCGCATTCGGGTTGCCTGCTCGAAGGCGTAGCCTTGGCCGATCGGCTTGCCCTCTTGCCAGGCCGTCGAATAGCAGGAGAGCGCGACCGGCAGATGCTCGTGTAGATGGCCCGCCGGTACGGTGTCAGATGCGGATCGCCGGCCATCGCCGCCGGTGAGGAGCAGCCACCGACGATGCGGTCACCCTTCACCGGATCGATCGACCAGGCCGGCATGGAATCGGTCGGTGCGATGATGGCGTCCAGGCGGTGCTCGGCCAGCACGCGGTCGATGCCATCGGTGCGAGAGAGCCGCAGGCACTCGGCGCGGGCGATGCTTTCCAGATGCGCCCGTCTCCAAGAATACCTTCCGCTGACAGCGGCTGCCGTCGCGTCGATACTGCGAACCACCAACAAGAATGTTCCCGCCCCGCAACATCCGCAGAACGGCCTCCTGCTGGCGCGCCGTCGTCTGTCTGCGTCGGCGGGCTGCGTCGGCGGGCTGCGTCGTCGGGCCGGGGCCGGATCTGCTGCGATATGTGAAGTCTTCGCAGCGCCGGCGCCTTCCCGATCGACCTGCTTCTGTTCCATCATGAAGTGTGCAGTGCCAAGGTCTTTTGAAATCCAGCCGATTCAGGGGTCGGAATCGCCTGGAAAAGCGGTTTCAGGGGCGACATTCGAGGGGTGCGAAAGGCCTGGAAAATCCGGCCATTTCGCACCCCTCGTCTTGTCGGGAAAAGAGCGCCCCTGCGCGGCCTTCGTCAGGGGCCTGCAACGTCCTTGCAGGCGGCTTGCAGCGGGGTTGCAGGCGGCTGGAAGCGCCGCTTTCGTGCAAGGCAGATGGGAGGCCGCACCGGCGCTCGAGGAAGCGCGGCCTGACAGGGCGCAGACCCTCGACGGATCGAAGCCATGTCAGGCCGGGCGGGCCGCCTGCTCGCCTGCCCGGTCTTTCGGGCTCGTTTCCCGATCTGCGGGCCTGGCGCGCGCTCAGGTGTAGTAGGTGTCGAACCCGATGCGCCGGCCGTTCTCCAGGTAGCCGGTGAGGTTACCGTCGGCGTCGCGTTCGGCCCTGGGGCCATGGGGCTGAGTTCGACGCCGTCGAAGACGGGCGGCAGGGTGGAGCGCAGCGGCTCGCGGAGGATCGGGAAGAAGGATGCGACCAGCAGCCAGAGGAACTCGGCGGGATCGTGTCCGGGGTCTTCGAGGTAGAGCACGCGCCCTCGGGCCGTGCGGTGCGTCGTCTGTGGCGTTGCTGGAAGATGCGATCGAGACCGGGCATGGCGGCTTGCAGGTGGTGGACGTATTCGTGGGGGGCGTTCCCGGGAGACGAGGGTCCAGCCTTCGCCCTCGGGCTTTCTGCCGCCGCCGGTCTCGAGGGTGCCTGCCGCCGGGAGGTCGGCGGCGATGGCGGAACCCTCCGCCTCGACCCGCCCCCGCAAGCGGCCCCGGGCAGCCGCATCGCGATCACCGCCGCCCCCGACGGCTGGAGCCTCCAGCACGCAGGGCAGGCCGCCGCGCGCAGGCGCGTCACCTTGCTGTTTCACGCCGCAAAACCGGGACAGCCCCCGACCGATTACCGGCGGCGCCGATGATGGCATTTCTGTGCGCGGGCAAGACCGTCGTGACAGCAGGCCGACGCGGTGCTAGACAGGGGTCTGCAAGGAATCGCTGGCGTTGCGGCAGACAGGATCTCGCGTCGCGCCAGACGCGGGTCGTGGAGCGCTCCCGGCAAAATCTCCTGTCTGGAATCGGGGTTGGAAGTGGGAGGATGACGGTGTGAGGGTTGGAATCGTTGCGATCTCGACGGCGATGGCGGTCTGTCTGACCGTGCCGGGCGCGCGGGCGCAGGCCGACTGCGCAAACTGGAACAGCCGGGCTTTCTTCGAGACAGCCAGCGCTGCGGATGTGCGCGCCTGTCTGCGGGCCGGCGCCGATCCCGGTGGGGACTACGGCTATGGCTGGACCCCGCTGCATTGGGCTGCGTGGAAGGGCGATACCGCCGCGATTGCGGCGCTGCTCGACGCCGGCGCCGATCCCGGTGCACAAGCCACGGATGGCTGGACCCCGCTGCACATGGCTGCGAGGTACGGCCAAGCCGCCGCGATTGCGGCGCTGCTCGACGGCAGCGCCGATCCCGGCGCGCGGGACGAGGTTGGCGAGACCCCGCTGCACATGGCTGCGAGGTACGGCCAAGCCGCCGCGATTGCGGCGCTGCTCGACGGCGGTGCCGATCCCGGTGCGCAAACCAAGAAGGGCTGGACCCCGCTGCACTTGGCTGCAGTTCAGGGCCAAGCCGACGCGATTGCTCCGCTGCTCGCCGCCGGCGCCGATCCCGGTGCGCAAGCCAAGGATGGCTGGACCCCGCTGCACGTGGCTGCACAGGAGGGCCATGCCGCGGCGATTGCGGCGCTGCTCGACGGTGGCGCCGATCCCGGTGCGCGGGACGAGGATGGCGAGACCCCGCTGCACCGGGCTGCACGTGGGGGCCAAGCCGACGCGATTGCGGCGCTGCTCGACGGCGGTGCCGATCCCGGTGCGCGGGACGTGGCTGGCTGGACCCCGCTGCACGTGGCTGCTGGGAACGGCCAAGCCACCGCGATTTTGGCGCTGCTCGCCGCCGGCGCCGATCCCGGTGCGCGGGACGAGAATAGCTGGACCCCGCTGCATTGGGCTGCGTGGAAGGGCGATACCGCCGCGATTTTGGCGCTGCTCGACGCCGGCGCCGATCCCGGTGCACAAGCCACGGATGGCTGGACCCCGCTGCACATGGCTGCGAGGTACGGCCAAGCTGCCGTGATTGCGGCGCTGCTCGACGGCGGCGCCGATCCCGGCGCGCAGGACGAGGTTGGCGAGACCCCGCTGCACTTGGCTGCGTGGGAGGGCCATGCTGCCGCGATTGCGGCGCTGCTCGACGCCGGCGCCGATCCCGGTGTGCGGAACGTGAATGGCTTCACCCCGTTGCACGGGGCTGCTGAGCAGGGCCAAGCCGCCGCGATTGCGGCGCTGCTCGACGGCGGCGCCGATCCCGGTGCACGGGAGGACGAGTATGGCTTGACCCCGCTGCACTTGGCTACTGAGAAAGGCGATGCCGCCGCGATTGCAGCGCTGCTCGACGGCGGCGCCGATCCCGGTCGGGAGGACGAGAAGGGCTTGACCCCGCTGCACGTGGCTGCGCTGTTCGGTCATGCTGCCGCGATTGCGGCGCTGCTCGACGGCGGCGCCGATCCCGGTGCACGGGAGGACGAGAAGGGCTTGACCCCGCTGCACTTGGCTACTGAGAAAGGCGATGCCGCCGCGATTGCAGCGCTGCTCGACGGCGGCGCCGATCCCGGTGCACGAACCGAGTTTGGCGACACCCCGCTGCACGTGGCTGCACAGGAGGGCCAAGCCGCCGCGATTGCGGCGCTGCTCGACGCCGGCGCCGATCCCGGTGCGCGGGACGTGGCTGGCTTGACCCCGCTGCACTTCGCTGCAGGTGAGGGCCAAGCTGCCGTGATTGCGGCGCTGCTCGACGGCGGCGCCGATCCCGGCGCGCGGAGCGAGAATGGCTGGACCCCGCTGCACATGGCTGCGAGGTACGGCCAAGCCGCCGCGATTGCGGCGCTGCTCGACGGCGGTGCCGATCCCGGTGCGCGGGAGGACGAGAAGGGCATGACCCCGCTGCACGTGGCTGCGTCGAAGCGCAATACCGCCGCGATTGCGGCGCTGCTCGCCGGCGGCGCCGATCCCGGTGCGCGGGACGTGGCTGGCTGGACCCCGCTGCACTTCGCTGCAGGTGAGGGCCAAGCTGCCGTGATTGCGGCGCTGCTCGACGGCGGCGCCGATCCCGGTGCGCGGGACGTGGATGGCACCACCCCGCTGCACGTGGCTGCGTTGTTCGGTCATGCCGCCGCGATTGCGGCGCTGCTCGACGGCGGTGCCGATCCCGGTGCGCAAACCAAGAAGGGCTGGACCCCGCTGCACTTGGCTGCGAGGTACGGCGATGCCGCGGCGATTGCGGCGCTGCTCGACGGCGGCGCCGATCCCGGTGCGCGGGACGTGGATGGCACCACCCCGCTGCACTGGGCTGCTGGGAAGGGCCACGCCGCCGCGATTGCGGCGCTGCTCGACGGCGGCGCCGATCCCGGTGCGCGGGACGTGGATGGCACCACCCCGCTGCACGTGGCTGCGTTGTTCGGTCATGCCGCCTCGATTGCGGCGCTGCTCGCCGCCGGCGCCGATCCCGGTGCGCGGGACGAGGATGGCCGGATCCCCTTCGACCTGATCCCAGGCGACTCTCCGCTCGTCGGAACAGCCGCCTACTGGCGCCTGAAGGATGCCCGGTAGGACTGAAGCCAGCCGCCCGATGGGGTGTCCTGGCAAGGGGTCTTCGGGGTGGATCCGCCAGGGGAGGTAATGACGGCCTGAGGCCTTGTTTTGCCGCCTGGACCCGCCCGTGCGGAGTGATGTGGGCCCATCCGGGCGGCGCGTTCTTCTGCGCCCTGGTCGAGACCGATCCGGGCAGGGCGCTGCATGCCGGCATCGAGCGACCGATCGACGATGAAGAGCGTCCGCCCGATACGACCGATTTCCGGCAAGGGCAAGCGCGCGCTCCTGCCAAAGGCCCCCCACTCCGCTGGGCAAGTTCCAGGGCTTGCAGCACGGCCTTGCCGTATTCCCGTCCGAGGCAGGCGTCGGCGTAGCGGTCCTCCCGCGCCCCGTGCCGGTGGTGTCGGTGAGCTTCAGGACAGGATCGCGCGCGCCGTCGGGCCGTGCGGTGCCTCGTCTGTGGCGTTGCCGGAAGAGGCGGTCGAGGGCGGGCAGGGCGGCTTGCAGGTGGTGGACGGTATTCGTGGGGGGCGTTGGAGACGTCCAGCCTTCGCCTTCGGGCTTTCTGCCGCCGCCGATCTCGAGGGTGCCTGCCGCCGGGAGGTCGGCGGCGATGGCGAAACCCTCCGCCTCGACCCGCCCCCGCAAGCGGCCCCGGGCAGCCGCATCGCGATCACCGCCGCCACCCCCGACGGCTGGAGCCTCCAGCACGCAGGGCAGGCCGCCGCGCGCAGGCGCGTCACCTTCTGTTTCACGCCGCAAAACCGGGACAGCCCCCGACCGATTACCGGCGCCGCCGCGCCCGGCGCCGCCGGCGGCGGCAGCATCGATCACGCCATCGCCAACGCCGGCGATCCCGACCATCACGCCCTGCGGTTCCTGGACGACCTCCACCTCCTCACGCCCTGAAACCGGCGCCCGGCAGATCCAGGTGGACCAGGACGGCGACGGTGCGCGCGATCAGTCCTTCCTGCTCGATGGCGTCACGGCCGCCGGCCTGCTGACCAGCTCCGACTTCGTCTGGCCTGTCCAGAGCGGATCGCGATCTGCCCCAAAGCCCAACTTTTCCTTCAGCAGCCGGTTTACCATGCCGGGGTTGGCCTTGCCTCGGGTCGCCTTCATGCTCTGGCCGACGAACCAGCCCATGACCTTCATGTTGCCGCCTTTCAGCTGTTCGACCTGAGCCGGATTATTGGCGATGATGTCATCGACCACGGCGGCGATGGCATCGCTGTCGGTGATCTGCTTCAGGTTGCGCTCGTCGACGATGGCGCCGGCGGCCTTGCCGCTTTCCCACATGGCCTCGAAGACCTCCTTGGCCATGCGGCCGGAGAGAGTCTTGTCGGCGATGAGATCGATCAATCCGCCCAGCTTGCCGGCGTCGACAGGCGCTTCGCCCAGGCCGCTGCCGGACTTGTTCAGGGCGGCGAAGAAATCACCCATGATCCAGGTCGAGGCCAGCTTGGAATCGCGGCCGCTGGCGACCGCCTCGAAGAAGTCGGCGCGCTCCCGATCGGCCACCAGGATGGAGGCGTCGACCGGCTTCAGGCCGAAGCCCTCGATAAAACGAGCCTTCTTCTGGTCCGGCAGTTCCGGCAGGTCGGCGCGGATCGCCTCGATCAGGGCCGGATCGAGCCTGAGCGGCAGCAGATCGGGGTCGGGGAAGTAGCGATAGTCGTGCGCCTCCTCCTTGCTGCGCAGCGAGCGGCTCTCGCCGGTCATGCCATTGAACAGCCGAGTCTCCTGGCTGATGCTTCCGCCGTTCTCCAGGACCTCGATCTGGCGCCGGGCCTCGTAGTGGATGGCCTGCTGAACGAAGCGGATGGAGTTCACGTTCTTGGTCTCGGTCCGCGTGCCCAGCGCCTCGCCGGGGCGGCGCATCGAGAGGTTGACGTCGGCCCGCATCGAGCCCTCGGCCATGTTGCCGTCGCAGGTGCCGAGGTAGCGCAGGATGGCACGCAGTTTGGTGAGATAGGCGCCGGCTTCCTCGGCCGAGCGCATGTCGGGCTTGGAGACGATCTCCATCAGGGCGACGCCGGAGCGGTTCAGGTCGATGAAGGTCATCTTCGGGTGCTGATCGTGCAGCGACTTGCCGGCGTCCTGCTCCAGATGCAGACGCTCGATACCGATCTCGCGGGTCGAGCCGTCCTCCAGATCGATGGTCACCCGGCCCTCGCCGACGATCGGCTGCTCGTACTGGCTGATCTGATAGCCGGCCGGCAGATCGGGATAGAAGTAGTTCTTGCGCTCGAAGACGCTCTCCAGGTTGATCCGGGCATCGAGGCCAAGGCCCGTGCGCACCGCCTGCTCGACGCAGACGCGGTTCAGCACCGGCAGCATGCCGGGGAAGGCGGCATCGACCAGCGAGACCTGGGTGTTGGGCTCGGCCCCGAAGTCGGTGGCGGCACCGGAGAAGAGTTTCGATCTGGAGGTCACCTGGGCGTGCACCTCCAGCCCGATGACCATTTCCCAGGGGCCGCTGCGGCCCTGGATCAGGTTGCTGTCGCTCATGGTCCTACCCTGCGATCCGCTGCGGCTGATGGGTGAAGTGGGCGGCGGTTTCCAGCGCGTGGCCGACGCGGAACACCATCTCTTCGTCGAAGGCCTTGCCGATGACCTGCAGACCCAGCGGCAAGCCGTCGCCCGTCAGCCCCCCCGGCACCGAGATGGCCGGCAGGCCGGCCAGGCTGGCCGGGACGGTGAAGACGTCGTTCAGGTACATGGTCACCGGATCGTCCATCTTTTCGCCCTGGCCGAAGGCGGCCGAGGGCGCGGTCGGCGCCAGAATGGCGTCGACCTTCTCGAAGGCTTCGGAGAAGTCGCGGGCGATCAGGCTGCGGATGCGCCGCGCCTTGTTGTAGTAGGCGTCGTAGTAGCCGGCCGACAGCACGTAAGTGCCGATCAGGATGCGCCGCTTGACTTCGGCACCGAAGCCGGCACCGCGGGTGGATTCATAGAGCTCGGTCAGATCCTCGGCGGAAACCCTGGAGCCGAAGCGAACGCCGTCGTAGCGGGCGAGGTTGGAGGAGGCCTCGGCCGGGGCGACGATGTAGTAGGTCGGCAGGGCATGCTGCGTGTGCGGCAGCGAGATCTCACAGATATGCGCACCCTGTTCTTCCAGCCAGGACATGCCGCGCTTCCAGAGGCGCTCGATCTCGGGCGCCATGCCGGGCATGCGGTACTCTTTCGGCACGCCGATGGTCAGGCCCTCGACGTCCTGATGCAGGGCCGCCTCGTAGTCCGGCACCGGGCGGTCCAGCGAGGTCGAATCCTTGGGGTCATGGCCGGCCATGGTGCCGAGCAGGATGGCACTGTCCCTGACCGTGCGGCTGAAGGGGCCGGCCTGGTCCAGCGAGGAGGCGAAGGCGACGATACCCCAGCGCGAGCAGCGCCCGTAGCTGGGCTTCATGCCGACGATGCCGCAGAAGCTGGCGGGCTGGCGGATCGAGCCGCCGGTGTCGGTGCCCAGGCTGGCCGGCGCGATACGGGCCGCGACCGCCGCCGCCGAGCCGCCCGACGAGCCGCCGGGTACCAGAGCCTGGTTGTCGCCCTTTCGCTGCCAGGGATTGACGACCGGACCGAAGGCCGAGTTCATGTTGGCCGAACCCATGGCGAACTCATCCATGTTGAGCTTGCCGGTCATGACCGCTCCCGACGCCCAGAGCCTGGCGGTCACGGTTGATTCATAGCTCGGCACGAAGCCCTTGAGGATGTTGGAGCCGGCCGTGGTCTCGACCCCCTCGGTGCAATAGAGGTCCTTGATTGCGATCGGCACGCCTTCCAAGGGGCCGGATTCGCCCCTGGCCAGGCGCTGGTCGGCGGCCGCGGCCATGGCCAGCGCCTTCTCCGCGGTCACGGCTGTGAAGGTATTGAGATCGCTCTGGCTCTCCATGGCGTCCAGGTGCGCCTGGGTCAGTTCCCTGGAGGAGAAGACGCGCTTGCCGAGAAGCTCGCGCATCTCGGCCAGGGTCAGGTGGGTGATGGATCCGCTGACGCTCATGGCTCTACTCCACCACCTTGGGCACGGTATAGAAGACGGCCATGCGATCGGGTGCGTTGGAGAGCACGGCCTCCTGCGCATCGCCGTCCGCGACCTCGTCCTCGCGCAAGCGCAGCTCGGTCGCCACGGCGGAGGTCATGGGTGCTACGCCCTCGGTATCGACCGCCTGCAGCGCGTCGATCCACTGCAGGATGCCGTCCAGCTCCCGGGCCAGGGTTTCTTCTTCCGCCTCGTCGATGCGAATGCGGGCGAGGTGCGCGATTTTCCGCACCGTCTCCTTGTCGACAGTCATGCCAAGCCTGATCTCTTTCGAAACTCGAAGGCCGGACGCTACACCCAGCCCAGCGGCCGCGGCAAGATCTGCTTGTCACCAGCGTCATAAAGGATGAGGCTGGCGTGTTTGCGGCTCCGGTGCGCTGCCATCTCTTTGGCCCGATCGCCAGGCGGGGAGGGAGCGGTTCGGGGCCGCCTTTGAATAGATGGCGAGGACAGGGCTCATGCCAAGCGATCCGATCGAGGCTTTGTCGGTTTTGCCGAGCCGCGGGCGTTTTCTGGGCTTGGATCTGGGCAGCAAGACCATCGGTCTGGCCATTTCCGACAGCTTGCGATCGATCGCCTCGCCGCTGGAGACCATCGGCCGCAAGAAGCTGTTTCAGGATGTCGAGCGCCTGCAGTCGGTCATCGCCGAGCGCCAGCCGCTCGGCCTGGTTCTGGGCTTGCCGGTGAACATGGATGGCAGTGAGGGACCGCGCTGCCAGTCGACCCGGCAGTTCGCCCGCAACATCGCCGAGCGCGGCATCGCACTGCCGGTCGCGTTTTGGGACGAGCGCCTCTCGACCGCCGCCGTCGAGCGCTTTCTGGTCGAGGAGGCGGATTTCAGTCGGGCCCGGCGTGCCGAGGTCGTCGACAAGATGGCAGCCGCCTACATCCTGCAGGGGGCGCTGGACGCCTTGGCTCGGGGTGGAGGGGCTCGGGGTGGGGGGACGCGAAGCGGCGGTGGGCGAGGATGACCGCAGCGGCGACCTTGAGCCCGGCTGCGCGTTGGCGCGGCCTGCTGGCGGTCGCGGTGAGCGCCGGTGTGGCCGGCATCACCTATGGCTGCCTGTCGCCGCTGATCGCCATCATCCTGGAAAAACAGGGGCATCCAAACTGGATCATCGGGATCAACAGTGCGGCCGCATTCTTGCCGACCATCCTGCTGGGTCCGCTCGTGCCGAAACTCTTCTCTCGGCTGGGTTTCTTCAATGCCATGATGATGGGCATCACCGGCGAGATCGTCTGCGTGCTGCTGCTTCTGGTCTGGACCGACATTTGGTACTGGGCAGGCTTGCGCTTCCTCATCGGCTTTTTTGCCACCGTGCTTTGGATCGGCAGCGAGACCTGGATCGTCACCATGGCGCCGGAGAGCCAGCGCGGGCGCGCTATCGCATTTTACATGATGGCGATCTCCGGCGGTTTCGCGCTGGGGCCGGTGGTGCTGCAATCGACCGGAACCGAAACCGCCTTGCCCTTCTTGATTTCCGCCGGACTAACCCTTTGTGCCGGGCTTCTGATCTATTCGGCGCGAGCCATCGCGCCCGACCTGCCGGAGGCGCCGAAGGCCGCCATCGTCGCAGCCTTTAGAATAGCACCTCTGGTCATGGCGACAGCTTTGCTTGCCGGTTTCGTCGATATGGCGGCCCTGACCCATCTGGTGAACTATGGGCGCGCCGCCGGCCTCAACGAGAGTACAGCCTTGCTGCTGCTGACCATCATGCTGATGGCGAACTTGATCATGCAGTTTCCGGTCGGCTTGCTGGCCGATCGGGTCGACAAGCGCAAACTGCTGATCGTCTTCGGCGTTATCTTCCTATTGGCGCCAATTCTGATCAACGGAACCATCGGCCAGAGCTTTCTGGTCTGGCCGGTCCTGATTATCTGGGGCATCACCTCGCTCGGCATCTACACGGTTGCGCTCACCATCTTGGGCGAACGCTTCGAGGCAAATTTGCTGGCCAGCGCCAACGCAGCCATCGTGGTGCTCTATCAGTTGGGCGGCATCAGCGGTTCCTTCGCCGGCGGGACCGGGATGGACCTCTTCGGCTACAGGGGTCTGATGTGGACCTTCGCAGCCGCGGCCTCATTGTTTCTGCTTTTCGCCGCCTATCGGACATGGAAACGCAGGCAGATGGATCGGGCTGCCTCTCGGTGAGCCTCGGCAGTTCTCCGATTTGTGTGTTGGATGGTCGGACGCGATGTCATTTGGTTGGATCGAGACACTGCCACTCCGCGCCTTGATGCGTGGACTTTTTCTTCGGTCTTGCCGTCTTTCTTGTATTATTTGACATTATCCTGGGTTCCCCTGCTGTTAATGTTCATGGTTGGATTGACTCAGAGAAAGATACATGTTGAGGTTAGCGATATGCTGAAGTATCTACTGTACGTCATGGCTGCGCTGCCGGCTTACCTGTTTTTGACTTTGTCCCTTTTGGTGATGCACGTCGCCTATCAAGGCCTGGCCAATCGCGTGACGAGAACCAAGAGGTCTGCCCAAAGAGTCAGGCGTTGGTCTCCAGCTTGGGAGGACCGACTTCAGCAAGGCTGTTTCCTTGGCGCAGCACCGCCTAGTCCCGATCGACCTCCAGTCGCTTTCGAAGACGGAGCGTGTCGACACTGGGGGCCGAGGAGGATTCATCGGGTAGCCAGAGTGTGTCCTTGAAGCTGTGGCTCAGTGACCTGTCCCAGGGTTTTGGGGCCAGAGGAGACTTGAGAGACTGCGCTCGATAGGCGGGCAAGAATGCGCAAGTCGAGGTTCACGGAAGAGCAGATGGTGACGATCCTGCGCGAGGCGGATCGTGACCCGGTATCGATGGTGGCCAAGCGCCACGCAGTGAGCGAGCAGGCGCTGTACAGCTGGCGGAAGCGCCTTGGCCTGTTCCAGGCTGACGATGTGCGACGTCTGAAGCAGCTGGCGGCGGAGATCGCACGGCTGAAGCAGCTGGTTGCCGAGCGCGATCTGGCGATCGAGGTGATGAAGGAGGCGAACGCAAGACAGTGGTGAGCGTGCCAGCCCGCCGGCACCAGGTGAGATTTGCGACGGGTCGCGGCCTGTCGCGACGGCGGGCTTGCACGCTCCTTGCCGTCGCGCGCTCGGCGCTCACCTATCGATCGCGCAAAGCTGACAAGGACGCCCCAGCGCTGGAGCGCCTGCGGGCGTTGGCAGGAGATCGCGCTACGGCTATCGCCGGATCCGGGTCTTCCTGGAGCGCGAGGATCACAAGATGAGCCCGGGTCGTGCCTGGCGGCTGTGGCGCGCCGGTGGGCTGCAGGTGCCCAGAAAGCGGCCGCGACAGCGCATTGCCAGCGGCCGGCCACGGGCTCCGAGCGGCGCCAACCAGGTCTGGACCTTGGACTTCGTGTTCGACCGCTGCGCCAATGGCCAGCAGCTCAAATGCCCGACTATGGCCGATGAGTGGACCAGGGAGGGCTTGGCCATCGAGGTCGCCGGCAGCATCCGTTCCGGGCGCGTCATCGAGGCGCTCTCGCGCCTGGGAGAGAGCGCGGCACGCCCAGCTGTCTGCGCTCCGACACCGGCCCTGAGTTCGTCTCCCGCGCGCTGCAGAGGGATCGAGGAGATGGGGATCGAGACCCGCGTCGATCAATCCCGACAAGCCCTGGCAAAACGCTCTGGGAGAGAGCTTCAACGGCTGCCCGGCAGCGCGCGTAGCGCTTCAGGGACGAGTGCCTGAGCTTGGAGCGGTTCCCCAGCAGGGCGGAAGCCAAGGTCATCATCGAGCGCTGACGTCGACACTTCAACGAGGTGCGCCCGCATTCCAGCCTCGGCCATAGAACACCGACCGAGTGTGCTGGCGGGATCAAACAAGATGCCGCAGCGCCCGAGCAAGCGACGCGGCGCGGCGCCTATGGGGACCTCCGCGTCCCGTCCCGTTGCGCCACCCTCCCGCAAGGGAGACCAAATGACAGAAGTGAAGGCAGATCTCTCAAGTTAATCGTGGTTTGACAAAACAGGGCTGGTCATCAGGACCCAGCCCTCGCGCTCATAGAAGCGCTGCGCGCGCTTGTTGCCTTGCGTGCAGTGAATCTCGGCCTCGACGACCCCGCGCTCGTAGAGTTGACCTTCGGCATGCGACAGCAGGGCGGCGGCGACGCCCTTGCCTCTGGCCTGGGAGGAAACATAGAGCTTTGCCAACTCCGACCCTTCGATGGAGACGAAACCCAGGAGCCCCTTCTCTTCGGCTCGGCGACCCAATAGGTGTCGCTCGAGCTCTTGAGCCACAGCCAGAAGTGCGGGGGCGTTCGATACGCCAGGATCGGACTCGGTACCAGGTGCGCATGCGTCTCATGCCAGCCTTGGTGCCATATCCGGATCATCGCTTCATGCCCTCTGCCCCAGCCAGGCGTTGTAGATGCCCGAGACGACGATGACCGCAATGCCGATCCAGGCGAAGAGGTCGGGGAACTGGGCGAAGACGAAGTAGCCCAGGATCGAGGCGCCGATGATCTCGGTGTAGGAGAAGGGCGCCAAGAGCGAGGCCGGCGCGCGCTCGTAGGCCAGAATCATCAGCATATGGGCCAAGGCGGCGACCATGCCCAGAGTGACCATTAAGGTAATCTCCACCGCACTGGGCGGCTGCCACAGGTTGCCGACGAAGAGCATGAGAAGGCTCAGCACCAGGCTGCCGACCACGGCCGTCATGGCCAAGGTGACCAGCGGCGGGGCGGAAAAGGAGAGGTGGCGGGTAGCAATCGCATAGCCGGCGAAGACACAGCCGCAGCCCAGAGCAAGTAGAGTTCCGAGCTCGATCGTCTGGAAGCCCGGCCGGACCAGGATGACGACGCCGAGGAAGCCGCAGCCGACGGCCAGCCAGCGTCGCGGGCCCACCGTCTCACCCAGAAAGACCGGAGCGAGCGCAGTGATCACCAAAGGGGCGATGAAGATGAGGGCCACCGCATCGGCGAGCGGGATACGTGACAGCGCGCCGAAGAAGAGGCAGGTGGCGGAAACCATCATCAGGCTGCGCAGCAGCTGCAGCTTGGGCTGCCGCACATAGAAGAGCGCACGCCAGGAATGACGCCAGGCGATCAGCGGCAGCAGCGGCAGCAGATGAAAGACGAAGCGCGCCCAGGCGACCTGCCAGATCGAGAAGTCCTGCGTCAGGAATTTCGCCAGGGTGTCCAACAGCGGAATCATCTGCTGGGCCAGCAACAGCAAACCTATCGCTGCCCAAGGCCGCTCTACCGCCACCGCTTCGCCGCGCATCTGCCCTCCCTGGCTTTTTCCTCTTTGCTGCGAGGTTGCGGTCTCATCGCCGCTGCGAGCAAGCCTCCGGCGGACATGGCAGCTACGCGGTCGGACGGCCGTCAGCTTTCGGCGGTTTGACTGTACTGCCACAGGATGATCGGCAGGATCAGGGCAAAGCCGATCAGCATGGTGTAGATCTCCGGCGCGATGAAGAAGAAGGAGACCAGCGCGAACCACCATCGCTGCCAGCGCCGCAGCGGCGCCAAGAGGAACCCGGAAAAGGCAATGCCCAGGCAGCTGATGCCGAGCAGCGCGCCGGAGAGCGTGACGATGAAGGCGACCCAGGTGAAGCCGTCGGCGACCAATAGCAAGGCCGGAGAGTAGACGAAGATGAAGGGCACCAGGGCCTTGGCGATGCCCAGGCGAAAGGCGGTGTTGCCGGTGCGGAAGGGATTGGCCCCTGCTATGCCTGCGGCCGCATAGGCCGCCAGGGCAACGGGCGGGGTAATGTCCGCCAGAACGCCGTAGTAGAAAACGAAGAAGTGGGCCACCAAGGGCTGCACCTGGAGCTGCGCCAGAGCCGGGCCAGCAACGGCCACCAGAATGATGTAGGTCGCGGTCGTCGGAATGCCGGCGCCCATGATGATGCAGGCGCAGGCGACCAGGATCAGCGAGCAGAAGAGGGCCCACTCAGTCACCGAGATGTAGGCCAGCGGCCAGATCGTCGAGAGAAATGTTCCAATGTCATTGGCCGTCTGCACCACGATGTAGCCCAGCCGAAAGCCGACCCCGGTCAGGGTCACCACGCCGACCACGATGCCCACACTGGCCGCAGCCGCGCCGACGGCGAGTGTGTTCTTGGCGCCGGCGGCCGATGCAGCCAGGAGATCGCCGAAGGTCAGGCGATTGGTCGGATTGAGGACTCCGACGACGACGCAGGCGATGATCCCGTAGACGGCGGCGAAATCGGGCGTACGGCCGGTCAAGATCAGGTAGACCAAGATGATCAGCGGGATCAGCGAGAGCCAGTGTTTTCGCAGCACCGGCAGGACGCGCGGCAGTTCGCTCTTGTCCAGGCCGCGCAGGTCCAGCTTGCGCGCCTCCAGATGCACCATCACGAAGATGCCGAAGTAATGCAGCAGGGCCGGGAAGAGGGCGGCCGCCAGTACGTCGCGCAGAGGAATTTCCAGGTACTCGACCATGATGAAGGCGGCCGCACCCAAGACCGGCGGCGTGATCTGCCCGCCGGTGGAGGAGGTGGCCTCCACCGCTGCCGAGAAGTGCGGCGGATAGCCGACCCGTTTCATTGCCGGGATGGTAAGCGCCCCGGTGGTAACGGTGTTGGCGATGGAGGAGCCCGAGATGGTGCCCATGAAGCCGGATGCGCAGATCGCGACCTTCGCCGGGCCGCCGGCATAGCGGCCAGCGATCACCATGGCGAGATCGATGAAGAGTTGCCCCAAACCGATGCGGGTCGCCAGCACGCCGAAGAGGATGAAGAGGAAGACATATTGCGCCATCACCCCGATCGCCAAGCCGTAGATACCCTGATTGGTCAGATAGAGGTGATTGATCAAAGCCGGCCAGCTGGCCCCGCCGTGCTTCAGTGCGCCGGGCGCAAGGGGACCGAAGAGCGCGAAGAGCACGAAGATGATGGCGATGGCCACCAGGGTGGGGCCGACCGAGCGACGGGTGGCTTCGAGGGTCACCAGCAGCAGGCCCGTACCCATGACGACATCGACGGTCGCCGGATTTCCGACCCGATCGGCCAAAGCCTCCGGCGGTAACAAGGGTAGATAGATGGCGGCACCCACGGCAAGGATGGAGAAGAGGATGTCGAGCAGATGGACACCCTCGATCCGGTACCAGGCTTTCTTGGGCGCTGTGTCAGATTTGCTGCGTCGCCAAGGATAGAGGAGGAAGGCCAGGCCGATCACGAAGGACAAGTGAATGCCGCGATGCAGCAGCTCTCGGATCAGGCCGAACCCCGATGCATAGAAGTGGTAGGCCGACATCGCCACGAGAAAGATGGCGATGACGAAGGCTATACGCGGTCCGGTCGGGCGAAAGCGAGTCTCTCGATCATAGCGACGTTCCAGTTCGCTCAACTGATCGGGCGACAGTGTCTCCTCGTCTTTGCGTTCAACCACGGTGGTTCATCACATCTGAAAACAAAAAGAAAACCCGGGCACCTGGGTACCCGGGTCAGGCATCCAAACAGCGCGTCTACTTGATGAGGCCCTGTTCCCTATAGAAGCGCTCGGCGCCCGGATGCAGGGGGACGCCGACCCCCTCCAGTGCAGTCGCCTCCGTAATCGACTTGCCTTTGGCGTGACCGTCGTCCAGCAGCTTGCGGGTCTTGTCGTTCCAAAGCGCCTTGGTGATCTCGTAGATCAGGGTCTCGTCCTCGCTGGCGTTTGTGAACCACTGCGCACCGACGGCGACGGTTGGCACGGCCTCGACGCCTTCGTAGGTGCCGGCAGGGATATCGCTCAGCGCAAAGAAGCCGTACTTGTCGGCCAGTGCTTTTGCGCCCTCACCGGAGATCGGAACCAGCTTCATGTCGACGGCCGAGGCCAGCTCGACGAGAGAGCCGGTCGGATAGCCGGCCACCACGAAAAAGGCGTCGATCTTGCCGTTGCGCAAAGCCTCGGAGGCCGCATTGCCCTTCAAGGCCTCCGCCGTGAGATCGGAAGCGCCGAGGCCATTGACCTCCAGGATCAGCAAGGCATCGACATAAGTGCCGGAGCCCGGCTCGTCCAAGGACACGCGTTTGCCCTTGAGATCGGCGACGGAGTTGATCCCGCTGTCGGCCAGGGTCACCAGGTGGATGTGCTCGGCGAAGAGGGCGGCGATGGTGCGCAGGTCGGTAGCCGGCTCTTTACCTTCCATGGTGCCGCTGCCGGTGTAGGCCCAATAGGCGACGTCGGATTGCGCAAAACCGGAGTTTCTGAGGCCGGACATGATCGCGTTCACATTGTCCACGGAACCGCGTGAGGAGACGGCCGAGGCGATCAGACCCTCGACACCGCAGCTACCGCCTTCGTCGCATCCCCGCGATCCCGGCGGCTTGGAAATCGCATTGGCGATGATGCCGCCGATCGGATAATAGGTGTAGGCCGTTCCGCCGGTTCCTATGGTGAAGAACTGCAGTTCCTGTGCGGGGGTCGGACCGGCTAGGCCAAAGCTCAGCCCGGCGGCCAATGCCACGCCCATCCCACCTGAACAGATCTTGCTGAAAACCGTCACTTTGCTCTCTCCTCATTACCTGTCTGGTGAGCGATCCTAACCGACTTGGCCCAGCTTGTCTGCAAACAAAGCACTGCACCCCTTCGGGAAAGCGTCACCCTTGTTTCCGGTCAGGCTGTTTTCGGCGGAAGTGCCCAACGAGACGGCAGCCGGAAGCACGAAGGCTGCCGGGTTGACCGCCTCCCTGATCTTAATCGAGAGGTGGCTCGGGAAAACTGGCCAAGCGAGTCAAGTGGGGTTTTCGTGTGAGATCGGCATGATAGCCGAAAGCGAGGAGAGATCATGGCAAGACGCCCGCGCCGGAACCACAGTCCAGCATTCAAGGCGAAAGTGGCCTCGGCAGCCATCCAGGGCGAGAGGACGCTGGCCGAGGCAAAGAGACTTCAGCCTGTCGGCTCTGCCCGAACGGGGGGTGGGTGAGATCAACTGCCTGGCTTCAAACGTCCCGCCAGAGCGATCTGCAGCACAAAGAAAGCGATGGCCGGCAGGCTGGCGGCCAAGAACTCGTCGCCGCGATGGAAGAAGGACCAGAGGGCACCGGCGGCGGCCAAGAGGAGAAGGAACAGGGAGAAGCGCCGCACCCTCTCTCGGTCCGGGTTTCCAGCCTTGAATAGCCCGGATTCCGATAGAAGGGCGAAGGGCGTTCCGACAATCAGGATCGCCAGGAAGAAGGCGGTTTCCTGCAAGATCAGCAGAAGATTGGCGAGCGGCGGAATATGGACCAGGAAGGCGAGCGCTTCCAGGAGTAGCCAGATGCTGGCTGCTATGACCGTAACCCTCCGGCGAGCGCCGCGGTGGAGGTTGATTTGGAGCCCGAGTGCGGTGTGGAGCGTCAAGCGGCCAGAGTTTCGGCGGCCTGAGCTTTTGTCCAGTTCCAGGGTAGCAATTTCTCGAGCCGCCGGAACGGATTGCTGGCGATGCGGTCGAGGACGTCGGCGAGCCAGGCTTGCGGGTCGACATCGTTCATCTTGGCGGTGACGATGAGGCCGTACATGAGAGCGGCCCTTTGCCCGCCTCGATCGGAACCGGCGAACAGCCAGGCCTTGCGGCCCAGCGCGATGGCGCGCAGGGCCCGTTCGGCGGCGTTGTTGGTCAGGCAGATGCGGCCGTCCTCGAGAAAGCGGGTGAAGTCCGGCCAACGCTTGAGGAGATAGTCCATGGCCTTGGCCAGCGGGGCATGGCGTGACAGCCGCGCGCGTTCTCGGCGCAGCCAGGCTTCCAGCGCGGCGAGGAGAGGAGAGGCGCCTCGGCGCTCAGGCCGTTGCTCTCCCGCTCTATGTCGAACAGAGCATCGATGCGTTTGACCGCCTCGAAGGCCGTTGGAGAGATGACCGTGCTCTGCTTTCTCCTTTTCGCCTTCGAGGCAATGTCGGCCAGGACGAAGAACTTGCAGCGCGCATGTGCCCAACAGAGCGCTTCGGCGAGCGGCTGCGGTTGCCGACTCGGTTCATAGAGCCCGTTGTAGCCGGCATAAGCGTCGGCCTGCAGGATCCCGCCGAAGTCCGCCAAGTGCGGCTCGGGATGCTTACCCGAGCGGTCGCGCGAGTAGAAGAACAGGGCCGCCGGCGGATCGGCGCCGGCAAACGGCCTGTCGTCACGCACATAGACCCAGGCGCGGCCGGTAGCGGTCTTGCCCTTGGCGAGTAACGGCACCGCGGTGTCGTCGCCGTGCAGGCGCTCGCTCACCAGCACATGGGCGGCGATCGGATCATAGAGCGGTTTCAGCGCTATCGCGCAGGCACCGACCTGGTCGGCCAGGGTGGTCACGACGACCAATGCTGCGCCTGCTCCCCAGATGAAATGTTGCAACAGGGTAGAAATGTCGCTGTCCGAGCAAAGCAGGTAAGGTCACACTGGCGCTTAAGGGAGCCCGGCCTGACAGGGCGGAGACCCTCAACAGATCGCAGCCCTGTCAGGTCGGGCGGGCCGCTTGCTCGCCTGCTCGGTCTTTTGGTCTCGTTTCTTGATCTGCATAGTCAAGATCGTTGTTGCCCTTGAGGTCGAAATCGGCACCGCTGCCGCCGAAGACTCGATCGAGGCCGGTGCCGCCCCAAAGCAGACCGTCTCGCCCCTCGCCACCTTGGATGTTGTCCGAGCCGCGGCCGCCGAGAATAGCGATTTCGGCGCACCCGACCCGCCGAACAGGCTGTCATTGCCCGTCAAGCCATAGATGATGTCGTTGCCGCTTAGCCCATAGATGGTATCGGGGTCTTCAGTGCCGGTCAGGGTGTTGTTCGTACCAATGGTTCCGTAGATGACTGCCATGATGTCCTCCCCTGGCACCGCTGCCGTCGCGTTCGCGAGTCCAAGCCGGATACCGCACTATGTGTAAGCAGTTTGACGCGTTTTGGAGGGTTTGTGCGACCAATGGTTTCTTTCGACAGAATGAAAGAAGGGCGACGGAGGAGGGCGCTTGAACCCTCATCCATCGCCCTTCGAGCCTTTGCTATAGTCGGGAGGACGGACTGACGCCGCCCGGAGCACCTACTCGGCTGCGTCGGCGTAGGCCTCCAGCGGCGGGCAGGAGCAGACCAGATTGCGGTCGCCATAGGCATTGTCGACCCGGTTCACCGGGGCCCAGTACTTGTCGACCTTGAAGGCACCCGGCGGATAACAGGCCTGCTCGCGGCTGTATGGGCGCTGCCAGTCGCCGACCAGATCGGCCACGGTGTGCGGCGCGTTCTTCAGCGGATTGTTTTCCGCATCGATGCGGCCCTCCTCGATGTCGCGGGCCTCGTCGCGGATCGCGATCATGGCATCGCAAAAGCGGTCGAGTTCCGCCTTGGGCTCGGATTCCGTTGGCTCCACCATCAAGGCGCCGGCCACCGGCCAGCTCATGGTGGGGGCGTGGAAGCCGCAGTCGATCAGGCGCTTGGCGATGTCGTCCACGGTGACATGGGCGCTGTCGTTCAAGGGTCGGGTGTCGATGATGCACTCATGCGCAACGCGACCGCTGGCGGCCTTGTAGAGCACCTGGTAGGAGCCCTCGAGCCGCTTGGCGATGTAGTTGGCATTGAGGATCGCCACCTTGGTTGCCTGCGTGAGGCCATCGCCGCCCATCAAGAGGCAGTAAGCCCAGGAGATCGGCAGGATTGAGGGCGAACCGTAGGGAGCCGCTGAGACGGCGCCGCCGTCGGGTTCGGCCTCCGGGCGTCCTGGCAGGTAGGGTGCCAGATGCGCCCTCACGCCGATCGGGCCCATACCGGGACCGCCGCCGCCATGCGGGATGCAGAAGGTCTTGTGCAGGTTCAAATGGCTGACATCACCGCCGATCTTGCCGGGTTGGGCGAGCCCGACCATGGCGTTCATGTTGGCCCCGTCGATGTAGACTTGGCCGCCAAGCTCGTGGGTGATGGAGCAGACCTCGCGCACCGTCTCCTCGAAGACGCCGTGTGTCGAAGGATAGGTGATCATGCAGGCTGCCAGGTTGGCGCTGTTGGCTTCGGCCTTCTGACGGAAGTCCTCCACGTCGATATCGCCGTTGGCGGCCGACTTCACAACCACGACCTTCCAGCCCACCATCTGCGCCGAGGCCGGATTGGTTCCATGTGCGGATGTCGGGATGAGGCAGACGTTGCGATCCAGGTCGCCGCGTGCCCGGTGGTAGCGGCGGATCGCCAAGAGGCCGGCATATTCGCCCTGAGCACCGGAGTTCGGCTGCATCGACATGGCGTCGTAACCGGTGATGCTACAGAGCTTGTCGCCCAGATCATCGATGACCTGCTGGTAGCCCTGTGTTTGATCGTCCGGCGCATAGGGGTGAATATTGCCGAACTCCGGCCAGGTGACCGGGATCATCTCGACCGTGGCATTCAGCTTCATGGTGCAGGAGCCGAGTGGGATCATTGCCCGGTCCAGCGCAAGGTCGCGGTCGGCGAGACGACGCATATAGCGCGTGATCTCGGCCTCAGCCCGGTTCAGATGGAAGATCGGATGGGTAAGGTAGGGGCTGTCACGCAGCATCGCATCGGGCAGGCGGTACTCGCGGTTGCGGCTGCTGTCGTCTTCCAGATCGCCGCCGAAGGCGCGCCAGACCGCCTCCAGCGTTTCCGGCCTGGTTTGCTCATCCAGACTGATGCCGATGCGATCGTCGTCGATCTTGCGCAGGTTGACGCCATTGGCGACCGCAGCCTTCAAGACCACTCCTTGGAGCGCGCCGACCTTGACGGTGATCGTGTCGAAGAAGACCTCCGGCTCGACCTTGTAGCCCAAGCTCTCCAGACCTTTGGCCAGGCGGGAGGTCTTGCGGTGGACGCTTTGGGCGATGGCCTTGATGCCCTCCGGCCCATGGTAGACGGCATACATCGAGGCCATGACGGCCAGCAAGGCCTGCGCCGTGCAGACGTTCGAGTTGGCCTTCTCGCGCCGGATGTGCTGCTCGCGGGTTTGCAGCGCCAGGCGATAGGCCTGATTGCCGCGGGCATCGATAGAGACGCCGATGATGCGGCCGGGCATAGCCCGCTTGTGTGCATCCTTGGTCGCCATATAGGCGGCGTGCGGTCCGCCGTAGCCCATGGGCACGCCGAAGCGCTGGGTCGAGCCGACGGCGATGTCGGCACCCATCTCACCGGGCGGCATCAAGAGGGCAAGCGCCAGGATATCGGCGGCCATCACGGCGACGGCCCTGGCTGCGTGCAGCTTGGCGACCACCTCGCTGAAGTCGCGTACGTAGCCGTCGGTGCCGGGATACTGGAAGATGGCGCCGAAGTAGTCTTCGGCGACCAGGTCTTCCGGCCTGCCGGTTACGATTTCGATGCCGATCGGCTCGGCGCGCGTGCGGATTACGGCAATGGTCTGAGGGTGGCAGTGCTCATCGACGAAGAAGGCCTTGGCCTTCGACTTGGCCACGCGCTTGGCCATGGTCATGGCCTCGGCCGCCGCCGTCGCCTCGTCCAGCAGAGAGGCATTGGCGACTTCCAGGCCGGTCAGATCGCTGACCATGGTCTGGAAGTTGAGCAGGGCCTCCAGGCGTCCCTGGCTGATTTCTGGCTGGTAGGGCGTGTAGGCCGTGTACCAGGCCGGATTCTCCAGGATGTTGCGCTGAATCACCGGCGGTGTCGTGGTGCCGTAGTAGCCTTGGCCGATGAGCGAGGTCAGCACCTTGTTCTTGCCGGCGACCTCGCGCATGTGAAAGAGCGCATCACGCTCGGTCATCTCCGGGCCCCAGTCCAAGGCGCTGTCCTGGCGGATTCCCTGCGGGATCGTCTGGTCGATCAAGGCATCGAGGCTGTCGACGCCGACGACCTTTAGCATCTCTGCCATCTCCTTCAACGAAGGCCCGATGTGGCGCTTGTTCGCGAAGTCGTAGGGCATGTAGTCGGTTAGTTCGAAGCTCATCTGTCTGGCCTCACTCGATCGTTGCCTTGTAGGCTTCCGCGTCCATCAAACCCTCCAGCTCGCTGGCGTCGGAGAGCTTGATCTTGTAGAGCCAGGCAGCACCTTCCGGATCGTCGTTGATCGTCGTCGGCGCATCGACCACCGAGGTGTTGGCCTCGACGATCTCACCGCTCACCGGGGCATAGACCTCGCTGGCCGCCTTGACGCTTTCGATGACGCCGATCTCGTCGCTCTTCTCAACGCTCTCGCCGGCATCCTTCAGCTCGACGAAGACGATCTCGCCCAGCTGCTCGGCGGCATGTTTGGTGATGCCCAAGGTGGCGACATCACCCTCGACTACCAGCCACTCGTGATCTTCGGTGTAATAGGTGCTCATGGGGTTTCTCCTCCGCTATGCTGTGCGACACCAGGATCGCGTATTGCGTCCTGGTGTCGCACCAATTCCGTCAAGCCACTGCTAGCGCTTGTAGTTGTGCGCCACGAACGGCATGGCGACGATTTCGGCCGGCATGGCCTTGCCGCGAACCATCAAATCGACCTTACGGCCGACCTCGGCAGCGCTGCTGGCCACATAGCCGATCGACACCGGGCCGCCGAGCGTCGGTCCGAAGCCGCCACTGGTGACATGGCCGACCACCTGGCCGTCGAGCGCGATCTCGGTGCCGGCGCGCGCCGGTGCCCGGCCCTCGGGCCGAAGGCCGACCAGCTTGCGGCTCGGACCTTCGGCCAGCTCCTGCTGGATGCGTGCGGCACCCGGGAAGCCGCCTTCCTCGCGGCGACGTTTTTGCATCAGCCACTGGATCTGCGCTTCGACCGGCGAGGTGGTGTCGTCGATGTCGTTGCCATAGAGGCAGAGACCGGCTTCCAGCCGCAGGCTGTCGCGGGCACCGAGGCCGGCAGGGGCACAGTCTTCGTGCGCCAACAGGGTTTCGGCGACCTCGACTGCACGATCGGCCGGAATCGAGATCTCGTAGCCGTCTTCGCCGGTGTAGCCCAGGCGCGAGACGCGGCAGGGGACGCCTTTCAGCTCCGCCACCGTGGTCTCCATGAAGGTGAGCGCGCCGGCCTCGGGCGCCAAGTCCGAGACGATGGTGGCGGCGCTGGGGCCTTGGATGGCAACCAGGGCGCGGTCGGTCAGCTCGACCAGTTCCACGCCTGCCAGATTGGCTCGCATGTGGGCGATGTCCTGCTCGCGCATCGAGGCGTTTACCACCAGGAAGAGATGGTCTCCGGCATTGGAAACGATGAGATCGTCGCGGATGCCGCCGGCATCGTTGGTGAAGACGGTGTAGCGGGCCTTGCCGGGTTTCAGAGTTTCGATGGCACTGGGGACGATCGTCTCCAGGGCCTTGGCGGCATCGGTGCCGCGCAGTTCCACCTGTCCCATGTGCGAAACGTCGAAGAGGGCTGCTTTCTCGCGGCAGAGCTTATGCTCGGCCATGATTCCGCTGGGATACTGAACCGGCATGGAATAGCCGGCGAACTCGACCATCTTGCCGCCCAAGGCGACATGCAAATCGTAGAGCGGCGTTTTCAACGGCGCCGCTGACGTTTCACCCATGGCAATTCTCCTCAAATTGTTGCCTGCAAGGCAGGAGGCCTGTGTCCAGCCTATCACCTCACAGCAAAGATAGGGTGACCGCAAGACCGGAGCGCGTCGCCGCTTCGACGACGCGCTCCGAAGTATCAGCCGCGGACGATAAACACCGAGCAGTTGGCGTGACGCGTCACCCGCGCCGCGTTCGGGCCCAGCGGATAGTCCGGGAAATCGCCCTTGGGCGAGGCCAGGACGATCAGGTCGATCTTGTGGGCAAATGCGGTCTTCAGGATTTCGCGGTACACACTACCCTGAGCCACAACCAGTTCGGCCTCGACGCCAGCCTCCGCCAGAGCCTCACGCAGAACGCCTTCGACGTGTTCCTGCGCGCCCTGGCCATAATTGGACGGCAGGTTGGGGAGGCGAATGATCTCCGGAATGACCGACAGGACCATCAACCCGGCCCCGTGGTGCGCCGCCAGATCGACCGCGAGCGGCAGGGATTTGGCCCAGGTCGAAGGATCGCTGTGCTCGACCGGCACCAGGATTTTCTTGAACATACCTTTACTCCCTTGTTGCCTCGCCCGGTCTTCCGCGCCTTCGGAGGACGGAAGACCGGGCGATTGCGATCAGCGCTTGCCGATTTCCAGCGGTGGAGCTTCCTGGAAGCCGTTGGCGAAGAAGTCCTTGGTCAGCTTGAAGACCACCGGACTCAGCAACGCCAGCGCGAGGAGGTTAGGAAGGGCCATCATGGCGTTCAAGGTATCCGCCAAGAGCCAGATGAAGCCCAGATCCGCCGAGGCGCCCAAGGGGACTGCAACGCACCAGAGCAGGCGGAAGGGGATCAGCGCCTTCACACCAACCAGGAAGGAGATACATTTCTCGCTGTAGAAGCTCCAACCCAGGATGGTGGTGAAGGCGAAGACCGCCAGCACGATCGCCACCATATAGCCGCCGACGCCCGGCAGGGTCGCTTCGAAGGCGCTCGAGGTCAACGCCGCACCGGTCACACCCGTGGTCCAGGCACCCGAGGTGATGATTGCAAGACCAGTGATGGAGCAGACGATGATGGTGTCGATGAAGGTACCCAGCATAGCGACCAGGCCCTGGTTGATCGGACCCTTGGTCGAAGCCGCGGCGTGTGCGATCGGGGCGGAGCCCAGGCCGGCTTCGTTCGAGAAGACACCACGGGCGACACCAAAACGGATGGCCGCCCAGACGGCCGCGCCGGCAAACCCGCCCTCGGCCGCGACCGGGGTGAAGGCATGCTCGAAGATCAGGCCGATGGCAGCGGGAATCTGCCCGACATTGACCAACAAGACCAGAATGCCGCAGAGGATGTAGGTGACGGCCATGGCCGGAACCAGCTTACCGGCAACCGCGCCGATCCGCGTGATGCCGCCCAGGATCACCGCTGCGGTCAGCACCATGAGAACGATGCCGACGATCAGGGGGTCGACGCCGAAGTTCTCGTTGATCACGTTGGCGACGGAGTTGGCCTGCACCGTGTTGCCGATGCCGAAGCCGGCAATCGTGCCGAAGATGGCGAAGACGGGCGCCAGCCAGAGCCACTGCTTACCCAGGCCGTTCTTGATGTAGTACATCGGCCCGCCGACGTAGTTGCCAAGCTCGTCCTGCTCGCGGTAGCGCACCGCGCAGACGGCCTCGGCATACTTGGTGGCCATGCCGACCAAAGCCGTCATCCACATCCAGAAGAGGGCGCCGGGCCCGCCAAGGAAAATGGCTGTCGCCACACCGGCGATGTTGCCGGTACCGATGGTCGCCGACAGAGACGTCATCAGCGCGTTGAAAGGGCTGATCTGCCCTTCGCCCGTGGCCTGACGACCTTGCCACAAGAGATTGAAGCCGAAGCCCAACTTGCGGATTGGCATGAATTTCAGGCCGGCCTGCAGATAAAAGCCGACACCGAGAATGAGGGCCAGCATCAAAGGCCCCCAGACGACACCGTTAATCTCACCAACGATATTGCTTATCGCCTCCATCAGAATTCCTCCTCTGTTTCTCTGATGTTACACGACCGAGTGACACGCAGACCCTGTACTCTGGGTGGATCCGGGCGTCTTTGGCCCGCATGTGCCGAACCGGCGGGCAACGGATAGCGGAGAGGGAGACTAGTTTGCGTCCTCTCACCCTGGGTTTGTCAATAGATCGGGAAGCCCTGGCAGAGTGCACTGACCTTCTGTCGCGTTGCCGCTTCGATGGTGCTGTCGCCGGCCGGATCCTTGGCCAGCGCGTCCAGGACGTCGTTGATCATGTGGCCGATGTAGCGGAACTCCTCCGGTCCGAATCCGCGGCTGCAGCCGGCCGGCGTGCCGAGGCGAATGCCGAAGGTCACGGTCGGCTTCTCGGGATCGCCGGGGACGTCGTTCTTGTTGCAGGTGAAACCGGCGCGCTCCAGGGATGCCTCGGCCGCATTGCCCTTGACGCCTTTCGGCCGCAGGTCGACCAGCATCAGGTGCGTATCGGTGCCGCCGGAGACGATGTCGCAACCGCGCTCAATCATCACGCCGGCCAAAGCCTGGGCCGAATCGACGACGCGACGGGTGTATTCAGCATACTCCGGCCGCAAGGCTTCGCCGAAGGCCACGGCCTTGGCGACAATCACAGGCATCAAGGGACCGCCTTGGAGGCAGGGAAACACGGCTGAATCCACCTTCCTTGCGACGGCGGCATCGTTGGTCAGGATCATGCCGCCGCACGGACCGCGCAGGGTTTTGTGGGTTGTCGTGGTGACGACATGGGCATGTTCCATCGGCGAGGGATGCAGTCCGGTGGCGACCAAGCCGACAATATGAGCCATGTCGACCAGCAACCAGGCGCCGACCTGGTCGGCGACCGCGCGGAACTTGGCGAAATCGATGGTGCGGGCGATAGGCCGATGCGCCGGCGATGATCAGCCTCGGCTTCTCACTCTCGGCGAGGCTGGGCGACCTCGGCGAGCTGGGCGACCTGATCGTAGTCGATCATTCCGTCGTCGCTGCGCAGTCCGTAATGGATGGGGCGGAACCACTTGCCCGAGAGTGCGGGCTTGGCGCCGTGCGTCAGATGACCGCCAGCATCCAGGGACATGCCCAGGATGGTGTCGCCGGGGCTGAGCAAAGCCAGCTTGATGGCGCCGTTGGCCTGCGCGCCGGAATGCGGCTGCACGTCGACGAAGCCGGCACCGAAGAGACGCTTGGCGCGATCGATGGCGGCCGCTTCGGCCTCATCGACGACCTTGCAGCCGCCGTAATAGCGACGGCCGGGATAGCCCTCGGCGTACTTGCTGGTCAGCACCGAGCCTTGGGCCTGCATGACCGCTAAGGAGACGATTTTTTCCAAGCCAATCAACTCGCTCTGGTCGGCCTGGCGGCGCTCCTCGTCGGCGACGACCTTTGCAATCAACGGATCTCGATCCTGTAACGACGTCTGGAACACGTTCTTTCTCCCTTGGTTGGCGCCCTTGGGTTTCGCGTCTCGGAGTGTGCGACTCACTAGCCTTTCTGCAATGTAATTCCCTTATCGGACATTTTTCCGTATATGAAATATTTTTGCTTTTAGGAAATTTTGACGCACTTAGGAAATTATGAGATAAGAGGTTCCGACAAGGACCAAAGCGGCGAAAGCCGGAGAGGAGCAGGAGGTCGATGACAGCAGTAGTGAAGCGTGTGGAGAAGGCTGTGGAGCCGCCAGTGGACCAGGAACCGATGGCCCTGGGCCAGATGGTTCGCGAGGCGCGGCGACGCAAAGGTTGGACCCTGGAGGAAGCCGGACGCCGGGCGGGAATCGGGCGCTCGACCCTCTCCAGGATCGAAAACAATATGAGCAAGCCAGGTTTCGATGTTGTCCGCCGGCTGATGCAGGCACTGGAGATAGAGAAGCCGCAGCTCTTCCTGAAATCCGTCAAGAGCGACATTTCCGGCCGGCGCGACGTGACGCGCAAGGGAGCAGGCGAAGCGAAATCCACCCCTAGCTATGAACATGAGCTGCTTTGCACCGAACTTTCAAACAAGGGCATGCTGCCCTACTTCAGTCGCATCAAGGCGCGCGATATCTCGGCGTTCGACGATTGGATCCGCCATCGCGGCGAAGAGTTCATGCTGGTGGTGAGCGGCAGCGTCGAATTGCACACGGAGTTCTATCGCCCCTTGGCAATGGAAACGGGCGACTCCGTCTATTACGATAGCGCCATGGGCCATTGCTGTGTGTCCACCAGCAAGGAGGATGTGCGGGTGCTTTGGGTTTCGATGGAACGTTAGATGGCTGGCGGGGCGGGGCCGGCGAAAAACTAACAAAGCCATTGACCTCCGCCGTGCCTGGTCTAGGCTGCTTCTCGGCTCGCGGGCCGCGCATTTGGCACCTCGAAAGCGAGCCCCAAGGACAAGGGAAAGAGGAGCGTCACATGAACAGTCTGACCAGATTGGCCCTAGCAAGCTGCACTGCCTTGGCGCTCAGCGCCGCTGCAGTCAAGGCCGAGACCCCGGCCGACACCCTGGTGGTCGCAGACAAGATCGACGACATCGTGTCGATCGACCCGGCCGAGAGCTTCGAGTTTTCCGGCAACGATATGCTGAACAATGTCTACGACACCCTGGTCGAGTTGGATCCCGCGAACCTCGGCCCCTTGGTGCCGGGTCTGGCGGAGAGCTGGAGCCTTTCCGAGGACGGCAAGACCTACAGCTTCAAGATGCGCGACGGCGTCACCTTCCATTCCGGCAACCCGGTCACTGCCGAAGATGCGGCCTGGTCGCTGCAGCGCGCGGTCAAGCTGGACAAGACCCCTTCTTTCATCCTGACCCAGTTCGGTTTTACGCCTGAGAACGTGGACGAGGTCATCACCGCCGATGGAGACACGCTCACCATCACCGTCGACAAGCCCTATGCGCCCTCTTTTTTCTATAGCGCACTCACCGCCGTCGTCGCCTCGGTGGTCGACAAGCAGCTGGCAATGGAGCACGAGGCAGATGGTGACTTCGGCTACGAGTGGCTGAAGACCAACACGGCCGGCTCCGGCGCCTATTCCCTGCGCGCTTGGAAGCCGAACGAGAACTACGTACTGGAAGCCAACGACGGCTACTGGCGGGGCGCGCCGGCGATGAAGCGGGTCTTCGTGCGCCACGTGCCCGAGCCCGCGACCCAGCGCCTGCTGCTGGAGCGCGGCGACATCGACGTTGCCCGCAAGCTGACCCCGGTCGATATCGAGGGCGTGCGTGGCAATCCCGACATCAAGATCAACGACGAGCTGCGTGGCCGCATCATGTACGTGGCGCTGAACCAGGCCAAGGAACCCTTGAACAATCCCAAGGTGATCCGGGCGATCAAGCTGCTGATCGACTACGACGGCATGGCCAACTCCTTCCTCAAGGGGAACTACGTGGTCCATCAGGCCTTCCTGCCGCAGGGTTTCCTGGGTGCCATCGACGACAAGCCCTACAGCCTGGATGTCGAGAAGGCCAAGGCGCTCTTGAAGGAAGCCGGAGTCGAGGACCTGGAGTTCCAGATCTTCGTGCGAAACGATCAGGATCGCCTCGAGATGGCGCAGTCCTTCCAGAACACCCTGGCCCAGGCCGGCATCAAGGCCGAGATCCGCACCGGCACCGGCAAGGAGATCCTTGGCGAGTATCGCTCGCGCAATCACGATGTCTACCTCGGCGCCTGGGGACCGGACTATTCCGACCCGCACACCAACGCCGATACCTTCGCCAAGAATCCGGACAACTCGCCCGAGGCGCAGCTGACCGGTGTACTGGCTTGGCGCAATGCCTATCCGGCGAGCGAGGAAACGCCGATGACCTTGGCCGCGGTTCTGGAGCGTGATACCGAGAAGCGGCGGGCCATGTACGAAGAGATCCAGCGGATCCATCAGAAGAAATCCCCCTTCGTGCCGATGTTCCAGCTGATCGAGCAGGTGGCCTCGCGCAACAACGTTCAGGACTTCAACGCCGGCGGATCGATCCACTCTGTCTTCTACTGGCCCGTCACCAAGAATTAGGGTGGGGCGGGGCGCGTTCCTGCGCGAACGCGCCCACTCGAAACCGGATAGCCCAAGAGTGAGTGAGGCTCGAGGGGCCGACAAACGCCAGGCCGCCGCCAGCCGTGGCTTGCAGCATGCGCGTCTGCCGCGGGTGCTGCTCGGCATCGCGCGCACCTTGATCAGCCTGGCCATCACCTTCCTCGGCCTGCTGCTGATCACCTTCATCATCGGCCGTGTCGTGCCGATCGATCCGGTCCTCTCCATCGTCGGCGAGCGCGCCAGCCAGGCACAGATCGAGCAAGTGCGTGAGCAGCTGGGGCTGAACCAACCGCTGATGACGCAGTTCGGCTACTACATCTGGGACGTGCTGCATGGCGATTTCGGCAAATCGCTGATGACCGCCAAGCCGGTGATCGAGGATATCGCCCGCTTTTTCCCGGCAACCCTGGAACTGGCGACCTTGGCCACCTTGGTTGGCGTTCTCTTCGGTGTGCCCGGCGGTGTTCTGGCGGCAGTCCATCAGGGGCGCTGGCCGGATCAAGCCATCCGCGTCTTCGGGCTGTTCGGCTATTCGATGCCGGTTTTCTGGCTGGGCCTCATGGGTCTGCTGATCTTCTATGGCGAATTGGGTTGGGTCGGCGGGCCCGGCCGTTTGGATGCGACCAACGAGTTGATGTACGAGTACGACGTGCCCACCGTGACCGGTGCCGTGCTTATCGATTCCGCTTTGGCCGGGGCCTGGGGCATCTTTCGCGATGCGATCTCGCACGTGATCCTGCCCTCGCTGGTGTTGGGCTACTTCTCCATGGCCTACATCAGCCGCATGACCCGCAGCTTCATGCTGGAGCAGCTGGGCCAGGAGTACATCACCACGGCCCGGGTCAAGGGCGCGCCGGAATGGCGGGTGATCTGGGTGCATGCGCTCGGCAACGTCATGATCCCGCTGATCACCGTGATCGCGCTCTCCTATGCCAGTCTGCTCGAGGGCTCGGTCTTGACCGAGACGGTCTTTGCCTGGCCGGGGCTCGGCCTCTACATCACCAACGCACTCTTCTCGGCCGACATGAATGCGGTCTTGGGCGGCACCGTGGTGGTCGGCTTGGTCTTCATCTCTCTGAACCTTCTCTCCGACCTGCTCTATCGCGTGGTCGATCCCAGGGCGCGCTAGGCGATGGCTGTGCAAGGAAACGAGACACCCGGCAGTCGGGCTTGGCTCACCAGCGACCAGCCGGCTTCGCGCTTTCAGGCGCGCTGCGTGCAGGCCTATCTGGCTTGGCGGCGCCTGGCGCAGAACTGGCTAGCCATGGTCGGGCTTTGCATCGTGCTGACCCTGATCGCGATGGCTATCTTCGCACCGCTGCTGGCGCCCTACACCCCCTTCGAGCAGTCTCTGGAGACCCGTCTGCTGCCGCCCTTCTCGCCGGGGCATTGGCTGGGCACCGACGAGTTCGGCCGCGATCTTTGGAGCCGCATTCTCTACGGCGCCCGCATCACCTTGATGATCGTGGCCCTGGTCGCGGTGACGGCGCCGGTCTTCGGGCTCATCATCGGCACCGCCGCCGGCTACTTCGGCGGCCTGGTCGATGTGGTGCTGATGCGCTTGACCGACATCTTCCTGGCCTTTCCGCGGCTGATCCTGGCGCTGGCCCTGGTCGCCGCCCTGGGCCCCGGCATCGAGAATGCCATCCTGGCGATCGCACTGACGGCCTGGCCGCCCTATGCCCGGGTGGCACGGGCCGAGACCATCACGGTGCGCAACTCAGACTACATCTCGGCCATCCGGCTGCAGGGCGCAGCACCGCCCAGGATCATCTTCGGCCATATCATGCCGATGTGCATGTCCTCGGTGATCATCCGTGTCACCTTGGATATGGCCGGCATCATCCTGACCGCCGCCGGCCTGGGTTTCTTGGGATTGGGAGCACAGCCGCCGATGCCCGAGTGGGGCCTGATGATCTCCTCGGGGCGCAAGTTCCTCTTCGATCAATGGTGGGTCGCCACGGTGCCAGGCCTCGCCATTTTTATCGTCAGCTTGGGCTTCAACCTCCTGGGCGACGGTCTGCGCGACGTGCTGGACCCGAGGAGTGCGCCCAAGTGAGCGGCGACCTGCTGCAGGTCGAAGACCTGCACGTCCGCTTCCACACCCCGACCCGGGTGGTGGAGGCGGTGCGCGGCGTCTCTTTTACACTTGGTCGCGAACGGCTTGGCATCGTCGGCGAATCGGGCTCCGGCAAGACCATGACCGGACGCTCGGTGCTGCGCTTGGTGCGGCCGCCCGGCCAGGTCGCGGCCAGGCGTATGGACTTCGACGGCATCGACCTGCTGTCGCTCACCGAGCGGCAGATGCGCGACATTCGCGGCAGCCGCATTTCCATGGTGATGCAGGATCCCAAATTCTCGCTGAATCCGGTGATGCGGGTCGGAAAACAGCTGACCGAAGCCATGCGGGTCCACGGCGGCGGGCCGCGCGCGGCGATGCGCAAGCGTGCCCTGGCGATGCTGGAGGCAGTCCAGATCCGCGACCCCGAACGGGTGATGCGTGCCTATCCGCACGAGCTTTCCGGCGGCATGGGCCAGCGGGTCATGATCGCCATGATGCTGGTTCCCGATCCTGATCTCCTGATCGCCGACGAGCCGACTTCGGCCCTGGACGTGACCGTGCAGCTGGAGGTCTTGCGCATCCTGGACGGACTGGTGCGCTCGCGCGGCATGGGCCTGATCTTCATCAGCCACGATCTGGAACTGGTCGCCACCTTCTGCGACCGCGTGCTGGTGATGTATGCCGGCCGCATCGTCGAGGAAATCGAGGCGACGCGGCTCGCCGAGGCCAAACACCCCTATACCCAAGGCCTGATCGACTGCCTGCCCAAGATCGAAGCGCGCCGCGCCCAACTGCCGACCCTGAAGCGCGACGAACGCTGGCGCCATAGCGCCTTGGCGGCCTTGACGGGAGACGGCGCGTGAAGCTCCATGTCGAGCGACTGTCCGTGGTCTTCGGAAGCGGGGCACAGCGGGTGCAGGCGGTAAAAGAGGTCTCCTTCCAGGTACCTGCGAAGGCCTCCTTCGGTCTTGTCGGCGAGTCGGGCTCCGGCAAGTCCACGATGCTGCGCGCGATCTGTGGCTTGGCGCCGATCTCCGGCGGCCGCATCCTGATCGACGGGATCGAGATTGCCGGTCGGCGCGGCGCCGATTTCGTGCGCAAGGTGCAGATGGTTTTTCAGGACCCCTACGCCTCGCTGCATCCGCGCCACACCATCGACAAGACCTTGAGCGAGCCGCTCGCCATCCATCGTATCGGCGACCAGCATCGCCGGGTCGAGCAGGTGCTGCAGGATGTCGGCCTGGACGCCAGCTTCCGCTTTCGCTATCCCCACCAGCTCTCCGGCGGCCAACGCCAGCGCGTCGCGGTTGCCCGGGCCCTGGTGCTGGAGCCGGAAATCCTGCTGCTGGACGAGCCGACCTCGGCGCTCGACGCCTCGGTGCAGGCCGAGGTGCTGAACCTCTTGGTGCGGCTACGCGAGAAGCGTGATCTGACCTTCGTGATGGTCAGCCACGATCTGGCCGTGGTGAACCACATGTGCGAGCGTCTACTGGTGATGCAGCATGGCGCGGCGGTCGAGGAACTGGACCGCACTGCCTTGGGCCACCACCGCGTGGACGCCGACTACACCCGAGTCCTGCTGAAGGCCAGCGAAGGTTTTCAGCGTTAGGCCCTACCGGCGGAAATCACCTCGGCAACAGGTGGAGAAGGGGCATAGCCCTAAAGGCTGTTCCATACATTCCCATAAAATGAACGAACGTAAATATTTAATTTTTGTAGAAATCTCAAGTTTCTTTCAATTGTCTAAGATAAAATCAAGAATAAGTATCATTAACTGACCCTAAGATCAGGTTATCCCTAATCTTAGGGTCAGGCAACAGCATCTGCTTTCTTGTCATATAACAATCTTGGTCCAATCAATTGAGTCGTGATCGGGTAAGGATAAGGCCGCTACTGCTGCTGATGACGTGAGGAGGACAGTGTCCTTCAGCGGAGGTCTTGAAAACTTGAGCGCGTCAGCGAAACGGGCAGAGGGTGGTGTCCGTAGGTGCCACGTTCTTAAGGGGACAGCGGGTCTGGATCCTGACGCGCCGAGAAGTGCGGGTCACACCGACGAACGATGACATCAATTCGCTATGGGGGAGCATTAGAAAATGGCCAATATCGTTGGAACCTCGCTGAACGAAAGTCTTTCCGGTACGTCTCTTGCCGATGCGATTTACGGCCTTTCGGGGGCCGACAGCCTCTCTGGCAGCAAAGGCGAGGACAGTCTTTACGGCGGGCGGCTCGGGTGATGATGTTTCGCTGTATGGGGAGGACGGAGACGACACTGTCTTCGGCGGCTCCGGTATAGATGGAAGGAAGCGACTCCGAACGACGAGTTATACTAACGGCACAAAATATTGACCGATGAGTGCCCACTTTCCGCAGCCGATGGAGGTTATGGTTTGGGGGTGAGCCAAGAGCTTGTTGCAAGCCTCGCATCCCGCGTCGATGATGTCCTCATAGGTATCGAAGACAGGATTGGAGAGCCAGTCTTGTCGGCGGTCCTGCCAGATGTTCTGGACCGGATTGAGCTCTGGCGATCGAGAGGGCAACAGCATGATGGCGATGTTCTTTGGTGAGTTTGTCGGTGCTGTGCCACCCGGCCCGATCCATAAGGACGACGGCGTGAGCGCCCTTGGCCCTTGAGGTTGGCGACCTTGCGACCGATCTCGTCGAGGTGCATCTGCATGGCCTCGGTGTTGGCCTTCGGCAGTATGAGAGCGGCAGCGGTGCCGCGGCATGGGCAGATGGCTCCAAAGAGAGAGGCATTCTCGTAGCGCCGGTCGGCCGGCAGGCGTGGGCGGGTACCGGTCCTGGCCCAGATGCGCGTGCGGCCGTTTTTCTGTCCCAGCCTGGCTTCATCTTGGAAGCAGATCTCGATCGGCATCGTCTTGGGCAGATGGCCTCTGTGCGCTGCGAGCGTGCGCGAGAAGTTTTTTCGAATGCCTCCAGGACAGATCGATCCTGGGCCGGATGCTGCGGGCGCCCGCCGATAAAGGAAAAAGAGAACCCGGAGCAGCGCGGAGACGCTACGCTCACTATGGATGACCTTGAAACGCTCTTCGATGACCCGCTTCAAGTCGACCCGTCGCCAGCGTACGACGCCGTCGACTGCCGGATCGGGGCCGGCCTCGACGATCGCCGCCAGCGCACTCATCTGCTCCGCCGACAAACGACGCGGACGTCCGGCGCCTGGGCGGTTCGTCAGGCCATCCGGCCCTTCGGCATTGAAGCGGTGCGCCCAATCCCGCAGCGTCGGCGATCCCTTCCGCCGATCTTCGCCGCTTCAGCCCGGCTCATCGCGTCGTAGACGGCCACCAGGGCCAGAAGACGGCGGGTCTGCCTCGGATCCTCACAGCGCTTGGCCAGCCCCCGAAGGCTGGCTGCGTCGTAATCGTCGCCAAGCTCAACACTCGATGGCATGACGATCCTCCTTCGCATGCCTTGAATCGCATCTCCACCCGCCTCGGGCATCACCCAATTCAACCTTTCTTGCCGCCGGTATAAGACAGCTCGAGGTCGACAGCGACGGGGACGGTGGCATCGACATGGTTGCCGCCATATCCAATCTCTCCAGTACCGGTCAACTCACTGCAGCGGATTTCCTGCTCCTTTAGGATTTCGGCAAGCCGTGCTTCCGGCGCCAGCGCTTAAGTCCTAGCCAGAGACCCACGCCCAGGCCGAGACGGGTCATGGCGACTGCGATCAGGAGGATCATGGGCGCCAGCCAGAGTTTCTCCTGGGTCAGCAACTCGGTCAGCTTCTCCAGATAGGGCGGAGCGGTCACGGCAAGGCCGAGCAGGGCGTTCAGGCCGTAGAGGTAGATCGCGACGAAGAAGAAGCCCAAAAGGAAGTAGGTGACCGTCAGATAGAGCGACCAAAGCCAGAGCGTCCAACGGCTGGGGTCGATGCCGTTACCGTCGGCCTGCTTGGCACCGGCGTAGAGACTTGCCAGAAGAGCGATCAGGAAGCCGTTGCTGCTCTCCCCTTGCGGTTCGCTGGAGGCCTGGAGGAGTTGCATGATCAGGACGGCACCGAAGGCCAGAACGTAGCCGACACCATAGTCGCGCAGGAGCGGTCCCAGGGTCTTGGCTTGCTGCATCGCGGGCTCTCGCTCAGCCTTGCCGGCCGGTGAAGGCCAAGCGTGGGAAGCGTTTCTGGTCGGACAGGATCTTAACCTTCGATCCGCCCGACGAGGAAGGTGGCACCCTCCGGTCCAACCGATTCGCTGTGCAGGCAGCCGGCCTCCATCGCAAATTGCTCGCCCTCGGCATAGGTCTCGGCTCCGTCCTTCTTCGTGAGGGTGAGCGCGCCGCTCAGGACAAAGCCGCGAACCCCGAAGTCATGACTATGCTCCCCGGTCTCGTAGCCTGGCTTCCAGGTCACCGTCTTGACCGGGTGCCCCGCTTCCTGAAGTTTCGCCTCGAAGGCGCTCCGCTTGTCCTTGCTCATGATCCTGTCTCCCTCTATTGCATCCGCATGGCGCCATCCAGGCGCACAGTCTCACCGTTGATCATGGTGTTCTCGCAGAAGTGCATGACCAGCTTGGAGAATTCCTCGGCGTGACCGAAGCGGCGCGGGAAGGGCACCTGCGAGGCCAGATTGTCCTGCACCTCCTGCGGCATGTTCAAGAGCAAGGGCGTGCCGATCAAGCCGGGGGCGATGGTGTTCACCCGAATGCCGTGACGGCAGAGCTCGCGGGCGATCGGCAGGGCCATGCCGATGATCCCGGCCTTGGAGGCGGCATAGGCGGCCTGACCGACCTGGCCCTCGAAGGCGGCGACCGAGGCGGTCGAGATGACGATACCGCGCTCGCAGTCGTCGTTCACCGGATCGGCGGCGGCCATCTCGGCGGCGCAGAGGCGTAGCAGGTTGAAGCTGCCGATCAGGTTCACCCGGATCACGCTCTCGAAGTCGGGCAGTGCCATGGCGCCGTTGCGACCGACCACACGTTTGGCCGGCGCGATACCAGCACAGTTCACCAGAACCCGGCAGGGGCCATGCGCGGCGCTCGCCTGGGCGACGGCGGCCTCGGCAGCCGCGGCATCGCCGACATCGCAAACCAGACCCAGTCCGCCGAGCTCACTGCCGATAGCCTCGACGGCCTCTTGGTTCATGTCCAGTGCGGTCACCTTGGCGCCGGCGGCTGCCAAAGCGCGCGCGGAGGCCGCACCCAATCCAGAAGCGCCGCCGGTAACGATCGCGGCCAGTCCCTTAACGTCCATCTGCTCGTTTCTCCCAGAACATGGCAGTTTCGATGCCCTTTCTTCAGGGCCGAGCCGCCTGCTGTCAAGCCGGGCACGCTTTGGGCTCTTGGAGAGTGCAGAGCGCTGCTCTAGATCTGGATATCATGGAAAACGCGCAAGAACTCGAAAATGCGGGATGGACCCGCGTGCCCCACGCAGCCCGCTGGCTGGGCTTGGCCGGCCTCATCCCCTTCTTCGGTTGCGCCATTATCATTCTTCTGCCGTCAAGCGTTGCGCAGAACTTGAAGATCATGGCTGCAATACTGGTTTATGGAGTGGCCATCCTCTTTTTCCTGGGCGGTGTTGCCTGAAGTGCAGCTATGGCGCGAGGAGAGGCTCGCTGGCCGGCATACCTGCAGGCGGTGGTGTCCTGCCTGGTAGCTTGGAGGACACTGCTCTTCGTCTATGCGCTGATCAGGCCTTCGTGATGGCCTTGGCCTTCGGGCTGCTGTGGCTGGTGGACCGGCAGCATCTCGCGGCCGGCCGCTTTCCGGCACCCTACTTGATGCTACGAACGGTGCTGACCATTGGCGTGGTGGTCAGTTTTCTGGTTGCCGGCGTTGCTTTGCTGCCAGCTTAGCCTCGCGGCGGGCGATGTAGAGGCTGGAGCCGATCAGCACTCCGGCGCCGGACAGCGTGGCCCAATCCGGCAGTTCGCCGAAGGCAAAGAAGCCGATGACCAGGGCGAAAAGCAGCTTGGTGTAGTCGAAGGGGGCGACAAAGCTGCTATCGCCGCTGCGGAAGCCCATGATGAAGAGGGCATGGGCGCCCAAGGCCAAGGCGCCGATCGCGGCCAGCATCAGCCACTCGATAGCTGTCGGGTCGCGCCAGACCTCGGCCGCCGGTAGAGCGCAAACCAGGATGGAGGCGATCAGGACGTAGAACAGCAGCACCGTTTGGCTCTCGCTGGCCGGGAAGCGCTTCACCAGAGTGATGGCGAAGGCGATCAGCATGGCCGAGCCGATGGCAAAGAGCGCATCGACCTGAAGCGCGGCGGCGCCGGGCTGCACGATGATCAACATGCCGATGAAGCCGACGACCACCGCGCCCCAGCGCCGCCAACCCACCGTCTCACGCAGGAACGAGGCGGCGAAGACGACGGTGAAGAGTGGCGTTGTGAAGCCGAGCGCGGTCACCTCGGCCAAGGGCAGGCGCACCAGGGCGTAAAAGCCGAACAGCACGGCCACCGCACCGGCGACTGCGCGCAGGAAATGGAGCCAGGGATGGGCGGTGCGAAAACGCTCCAGTTTGCCGGTCATCAGAAAGGGGATCAGAAAGAGCAGCGACAAGAGGGCCCGACAGAATGAGATCTGGAAGGGATGCATGCCAGCGTCGGCCAGGGACTTGGCAAGCGCCCAAACAATGGTAAAGCCGGCAGCCGCGACCGTGACCTGAAAGGCACCCCTCAGGTTCGGCGGCATGTCGTGCCAGCGGGATTTGCCGTTTCTCAGTGCGGCCGTGCCTGCACCGGGGCTGAGGCTGCTTGCCAGGCTGGCGCTCATGCCGGAGGATCGACGGCTTGCCGCGCCGCGCGCGCCAGTTGGGCTTCACGCCGGGCGATGTAGAGGCTGGCTCCGGCGATGACCGCCGCACCCGGCCAGATCCAATCGCTGGGCACTTCGCCGAACAGCAGATAGGCCAGGATCGCGATCATCGGCAGGCGCAGATAGTCCAGCGGTTGCAGGAAGGAGGCCTCCACCAGCGAATAGGCACGGGTGAGTGCGATATGTGAGATCGCAGCGAAACTGCCGAGTGCGATCAGTGCCAGCCAGATCTCCCAACCCGGCCACTGCCAGACGAACAATGCCGGCACGAAAGAGATCGGCGTCATGATCAGGTTCATGTAGAACACGACGGTGCCGGCCGATTCGGTGGAGGAGAGCTGCTTCACGGTGATCGCCGAGAAGGCCATGAAGAAGGCGGCTGCGATCGGCAGAAAACTGACCCAGGCCAGCGACGCATCCCAAGGCTGCAGAATGATCAGCACGCCCAGGAAGCCGATGATCGTCGCGCTCCAGCGCCTGACCCTAACCCGCTCCTTCAAGATCAAGGCAGCGAGAATCGTACCGAAAAGCGGAAAGGTGAAGTTCAACGCCGTCGCCTCTGCCAGAGGCAGGAGAGCAACCGAGGAGAACCAGAGCATCATGGCGGTCAGGCCCAAGATAGCCCGACGTGCGTGCGCTCCAAATCGACGGGTTCGCAAGCCCTGGAAATTCGTAGCGATCAGCCAAGGCAGCATCGTCGCCAAGGCAAAGAGATTACGGAAGAAGACGACCTGCATGGTGTCCAGGCCCGATTCGTGGGCCAAACGCACGCAGACGTTCATCAAGGCGAAAAACGCGCAGGCTGCAGTCATATAGGCCGCGGCCATCGGCACCGCCGATGTCCCTGCCCTGCCGCTGAAACGACCTGCGAGTTGTGGAAAATACGCTGCCATGTCCGTCCTTCTTGTGGACAAAGCTAGGCCCGCGGCAGCGTAGCGACTAGCCCGCGCCTTCGCACGTCTGTTATGCTCAAGGGAACGGCGAGATCCGCTGACGGCCGAGGCCTTAGACGCTGCGATAGACCCGCTCTTCCGATGAGGAAGAGGCGAAAACAAGAGGTGACGATGCCCTCCGAGACAGCTTCCCGACCGCTTTGGCAGCCGACGCCCGAGCGCCTGGTGACCGCCAATCTCAGCCGCTTCATCGCTGAGGCGAACAAGCGCCATGGCCTGACCCTGAGGAACTACGACTCCGTCTATGATTGGTCGCTCGCCGAGCTGCCGGCCTTCTGGGAACTCTTCTGGGATCAGGCGGAGGTGATCGGCGAACGCCAGGGCGCGACTTTGGTGCGCCCCAATCTCATGCCGGGTGCCAAGTTCTTCCCGGAAACCCGCTTGAACTATGCGGAAAACATGCTGCGCCGGGACGACGACGGCGATGCGATGGTGTTCTGGGCCGAAGACAAGGTAAAGCGGCGGCTCTCCTGGAAGGGCTTGAAGGTGCTGGTCTCGCGCTTGCAGCAGGCCCTGGTCGACGAAGGTGTTGGCGAGGGTGATCGCGTCGCCGGTTTCATGCCCAACATGCCGGAGACCATCGCGGCGATGCTGGCCACTGCCTCCTTGGGGGGCATCTGGTCTTCCTGCTCGCCCGACTTCGGGGTAAACGGCGTGCTGGATCGCTTCGAGCAGATCGAGCCCAAGGTGTTGTTCTGCCCCGACGGCTATTACTACAACGGCAAGACCATCGACGTGCGGCCGCGGGTGAAGGAGTTCATGGCCGGTCTCTCCAGCGCCCAGCGGGTGGTCGTCGTGCCTCTGATAGGTGAGGGCGAGGGGCCGCAGGGTCTGGCAATCGCCATGTCCTTGCAGGAGTGGATCGGGCCATATGCGGGCAAGCCGCTGCGCTTCCGCCGCGTGCCCTTCAACAACCCGCTCTTCATCATGTTCTCCAGCGGTACCACGGGACGGCCTAAGTGCATCGTGCACGGCGTCGGCGGCGTGTTGCTGCAACACCTGAAGGAGCATCAGCTGCAGTGCGACGTGAAGCGCGACGATCGCGTCTTCTACTTCACCACTTGCGGCTGGATGATGTGGAACTGGCTGGCCTCGGGTCTGGGCAGTGGCGCCACCCTGCTGCTCTACGACGGCTCGCCCTTTTATCCGAACGGCAACATCCTCTGGAACCTGGCGCAGGAGGAGCGCTGTACCCTCTTCGGCACCTCGGCCAAGTACATCGACTCCCTGGCCAAAGCGGAGTTGGCGCCGAAAGAGACGCACGACCTTTCACCTCTGCGCATGATCGCCTCGACCGGATCGCCGCTGGTGGCAGAGGGCTTCGACTACATCTACCGTGCGGTCAAGGATGACGTCTGCCTCTCCTCGATCGCCGGCGGTACCGACATCTTGGGCTGCTTCATGGGCGGCAATCCGATCGGACCGGTCTGGCGCGGCGAAATCCAGAAACGCCACTTGGCTATGGCCGTCGAGGTCTTCGACGACAGGGGGAAACCGGTGGTCGGTGAGAAGGGGGAGTTGGTCTGCACCAAGCCTTTTCCCTCCATGCCGGTCGAGTTCTGGGACGACCCCAGCGGTGAGCGCTATCACGCCGCCTACTTCGAGCGCTATGCCAACATCTGGTGCCATGGCGACTTCGTCGAGCTGACCGAGCATGGCGGCATCGTCGTCTATGGTCGTTCGGATGCGACCTTGAATCCCGGCGGTGTGCGCATCGGCACGGCCGAGATCTATCGCCAGGTCGAGCAGATTCCCGAGGTTCTGGAGGCCTTGGTGATCGGGCAGGATTGGCAGGGCGATGTGCGTGTCGTGCTGTTCCTGCGCCTGCGAGAGGGTGTCGCGTTGGATGAGGCCTTGATCAAGCTGGTGCGCAGTCGGATTCGCGAAGGCTGCACGCCGCGCCATGTGCCGGCCAAGGTTATTGCCGTGGCTGACATTCCGCGTACCAAGTCGGGTAAAATCGTCGAGATAGCGGTTCGCGACGTCGTGCACGGCCGCACGATCAAGAACAAGGAGGCCTTGGCCAACCCGGACGCGCTGTCTCTCTTCGAACATTTACCGGAGCTGCAGAGCTAGCTGTGATTATTCACGGAGTTGTTCATTCGATCCTGCTCTGAAAGGCTGAGTTTATGACAACGAAGCTTTTTCAGGAGAACCGAATGAACATTCACCACAATGCCCGTTTAACCTCGAAAGGTCGAGAATTATCGATTGCCCGTCTTGAACACGGCGACCACCCCCGGGATGTTGCGACAGCCATGGGTGTGTCGGTGCCCACGGTCTACAAATGGCGCAAGCGGCATCGCCAAGAAGGTCTGGCCGGGCTGAGAGATCGCTCCTCGCGCCCCTTCCAAAGCCCGACACGGACCTGTGCCGCGATTGAGGCGCGGGTTGTTGAATTGCGCAGACAGCGACGAACGTTCGATCGAATCTCCAAACAGACCGGTGGTTTGCGGGCGACGGCAGGGCGTATTCTCAAACGCCACGGTCTCAACTGCTGGCGGGACCTGGAACCGCAGGAGCCGGTGGTTCGCTATGAGCGCGCCGCGTCCGGCGAGAGGATACACATCGATATCGGGAAGCTGGGCAAGTTCGACCGCGTGGGCCATCGTATCACCGGTGATCGCCATGGCCAGTCCAGGGGACGCGGTACCGGTTGGGAATTCGTTCACGTATGTGTCGACGACCATTCCCGCACCGCCTTCTCACAGGTGCTGGAAAACGAAAGAAAGCAATGCGCGATCGCCTTCCTAAAGGCAGCCGTGGCCTAGTATCGACAGCTTGGCACCACCATTGACCGGGTCATGACCGATAATGGATCATGCTACCGTTCCAAAGCCTTTGCAGTGGCTTGCAGGGCGTTGAGGATCAAACACATCCGAACCAAACCCTACACACCGAAGACCAACGGCAAGGCGGAGCGGTTCATCCAGTCATCCTTGCGCGAATGGGCTTATGCCAGGGCATATACCTCATCTGATCGGCGAAAGAACGAATTGCCGTACTGGCTGCACCAATACGATTGGCATCGGCCACATGCCGGGATAAACAGAAAAACACCAATCAGCCGAGCAGGCACCAACGTGAACAACCTGTCGAGACTCCACACCTAGGGCTCGGGCGATGAGCGAGCAAGCCAGGGACTGGCGGGAAGCGGTTGCTACTTATGCACGGCCCAAGGTGCTGGTTCTCCTGCTGTTGGGCTTCGCGGCGGGTCTGCCCTTTCTTCTCGTTTTCTCGACCCTAAGTGCCTGGTTGCGCGATGCCGGAGTGTCGCGCAGCGAGATCGGCTTTTTCGGCTGGGTCGGGATCACCTATTCGATCAAGGTGATCTGGTCGCCGATCGTCGATCGCGTGCCCTTTCCGCTGCTGACGACGATGTTCGGCAGGCGCCGGGGCTGGATGCTGGCGGCGCAGTTGGGTATCGCCGGCGGCCTTGTCGCCATGGCGCTGGTCGGTCCCGAGGGGCACTTGGCGATCTTCGCCCTGCTGGCTGTCCTGGTCGCCTTTTCCTCGGCAACGCAAGACATCGCGCTGGATGCCTTCCGGATCGAATGCGCGCCGATGAACGAGCAGGGTGCCTTGGCTGCTGCCTACCAGCTTGGCTACCGCATCGCCTTGCTTGTGGCAGGGGCCGGTGCCCTCTTTATCGCCGATTCCTCCGGCTGGGAGGCGGCCTATTTCACCATGGCCATCTGCATGGCGGTGGGCCTCTTGACCGTCATTGCCGTGAAGGAGCCGACACCCAACCGAGAGGACGAGGCTCGCCGGCTGGTTGCCTGGGAGGAGGCGCTGTCGAAGGCCGGTGTCGATGCCGGTCGCCCGCAGAAGATAATCACCTGGATGGCGATCATGGTGGTGGAACCCTTCGCCGATTTCTTCCGCCGTCACGGCCTGCTTGCGATCACCATTCTGGCCTTCATCGGCCTCTTCCGTTTCTCGGATCTGGTGATAGGAATCATGGCCAATCCCTTCTATCTGGATCTGGGATTCACCAAGAGCGAGATCGCCGAGGTGGCGAAGCTCTACGGCTTCTTCATGACCATCGCGGGTGCGGCACTGGGCGGTGTCGCGGTGGCCCGCTTCGGCGTGCTCTGGCCCTTGCTGCCGGGTGCCATTGCGGTCGCCGCCAGCAACCTCTTCTTCGCCGTTCTGGCCGGCCAGGGGCCGCAGGTCGGCTGGCTGATGGTCACGATATCGGCCGACAACCTGGCGACGGGCTTCGCCGGCACGGCCTTGATCGCTTATCTCTCGAGCCTCACCTCGTCCGCCTACACGGCGACCCAGTATGCCCTTTTCTCTTCCTTCATGACCTTGCCGGGCAAGTTCATCTCCGGCTTTTCCGGTATGCAGGTCGAGGCTTGGGGCTATCAGACCTTCTTTGTCTATTCGGCCATCCTGGGCATTCCGGCGATCGTGCTCTCGGTCTATTTGATCCGCCTGCAACCCCACTTCGAAGCGAAGCTGGCTGCGGATGCGAGAGGGAAGGGTTGATGTGCTTGAGAAGAACCGGATTTCTGGTCTCTAATGTCATGCAATCGTGATGGCGACCATCGGCGGACTCATCGGAGGTGTCATCTGCCGCAACCCTCGGCCCCTCTTGCCGGCTTCGCCTTGAAGTCGATCGGGTCCGCAGGAGGACTGAGCTTGCCGCCCTACAAGAGGCGACCTGTTTGCGGCAGCCAACCAAGCCTGACGAAAGGAACAGAGCATGGCGACTGAGAGATACCACGGACAGGCTGCCGGCCGCTGCCGGGCGGTCTCACACGGCAGCCTAGTGTATGCGGTAGCGACGGACCCCTCGGACTCCGAGGAAATCGTGGAACAAACCAAGCGGACCTTGGAGACGCTCGAGATGACCCTTGTCGAAGCCGGAAGCAGCAAGACTCGCTTGCTGCAAGCGACGGTATACCTGCGGGATATCACGATGAAGGCAGAGATGGACGCGGTCTGGTGCGATTGGATCAGTGACAAGGAGTGCTGGCCGCAGCGGGCCTGCATCGAAGCAAATCCCGGCGGCGCCTGCCTGGTCGAAATCGTGGTTACCGCGGCGGCTGCGTAAAGCCACGCTAGGAGAGACAATGCAATGAGTGCAGTTGCCAAAGCCGCCGATCTTGAGATCGGCTACAACGTTCCGGCGGCGATCGGCATGGACGAAGCCGATGTCCAGACCCCTTGCCTGATACTGGATCTCGATGCGCTGGAGCGAAACATTGTCAAAATGGGACGGATCGCCAAAGAGATGGGGGTCAGTCACCGCGTACACGGCAAAATGCACAAATCGGTCGAGGTGGCGTTGCTCCAGGAGAGGCTCGGTGGCTCGCGCGGAGTCTGCTGTCAAAAGGTGAGCGAAGCGGAGGCCTTCGTGCGCGGCGGCATCCGTGACGTGCTGGTCACCAACCAAGTCCGCGATCCCGTCAAGATCGCTCGTCTCGCCGCTTTGCCCAAATATGGTGCGCGCATCCTTGTCTGTGTGGACGACATCGACAATGTGAGTGAACTCTCAACCGCAGCAGCAGCGAAAGGCACGACGATCGAGTGCCTGGTCGAAATCGACTGCGGCGCCGGACGCTGCGGCGTGGACACCACGGAGGCGGCTCTGGAGATTGCCGCCACCATCGATAAGTCGCCCGGATTGACCTTCTCCGGCATCCAAGCCTACCAGGGAGAGACGCAACACCTGGATCGCTATGCCGATCGTGAGGCGGAGGTCGACAAGGTGGTGGTCCAGGTGCGAGCAGTCGTGTCGGCCCTGAAAGCCGCGCAGCTCGATTGCGAGATCGTCAGCGGCGGCGGGACGGGAAGCTATGCCTTCGAAGGCAACTCCGGCATCTTCACCGAGTTGCAGTCAGGCTCCTATGCCTTCATGGACGCCGACTACGGTCGTATCCGAGACCGCGACGGCAAGCGGCTCGATGAGGGCGAGTGGGAGAACGCTCTGTTCCTGCTGACCTCGATCATGAGCCATGCCAAACCCGACCAGGCGGTTTGCGATGCCGGTCTGAAATCGCAGTCGGTCGACAGCGGCTTGCCGTTGGTCTATGGGCGCAGCGATGTCGAGTATGTAGGCAGCTCCGACGAGCATGGCATCATTTCCGATCCTCGAGGTGCCTTGAAGGTCAATGACAGGTTGAGACTTGTGCCAGGCCATTGTGACCCGACCTGCAATCTGCACGATTGGTATGTCGGTTTACGCAATGGCAAGGTCGAAGTTGTCTGGCCGGTGACCGCACGGGGCCTGTCACTCTAGCCCGGATAGATCACCAAATTAGGTGCATCGGCAGTTCGAATCAGTGAAAATATGAGTGTGAACAGACATTTACGCCGAATCCGGAGGGCCCCACGATGCCGACAGACTGTCGCTCAGACCTGATGGTCTTTGCACGCCTCGAAGGACGCAATGTTGTCGCTGACTTTGGCGGTGGAGCCATTCCCTCGGACGCCGGAGCCCTGCTGCTGGGCGCGAGCGACAAGGCGACCGATCCGGTGGATCGCATTGCCGCTTGCGTCCAAGATGGGCGCCGATCCGGGAGGGCGGTTCACGACCTGGCGACCCCGGTCGGCCAGCGTCTCTTTGCTATCGCGCTTGGCTACGAGGACCTCGACGATCACGATGCTCTGCGTCATGCTCCTGCCTTGGGCACAGTCTTGGGTCGCTTGCAAACTCGCCGGCCAGACTGTGCACCCTTGCCGGCAAGAGCGCCTCGAACCGCCTGGAGCACGCCCCGGGCGGGCCCGGACCGCTACCACCGTATCGGCCATGATGCGGCGGCTATCGAAGATCTCTTCGTCACCCTCTTCCCGGAGGCCCATGAGAAGCCGCCCAAGCAGGTCATCCTCGATCTCGATGCCACGGACGACCCCATCCACGGCCACCGAGAAGGCCGTTTCTTCCATGGTTGTTACGATTGCTACTGCTATCTACCGCTCTACATCTTCTGCGGCCAGCAGCTGCTCGTGGCCAAGCCGGGCGATCCAACATCGATGCTTCTGCCGGTGCAAAGGAGGAGGCGGCCCGCATCGTCGCCCAGATTCGTCAGCGCTGGCCCAGGGTCAAGATCATCCTGCGTGCCGACTCTGGCTTTGCCCGCGATGACCTGATGGTCCGGGCGGAGGCTAATCGAGTTCACGACCTCTTTGGCCTGGCCCGCAACAGCCGGCCGGTCGCGCACATCCATGTCGCACTTGCCTGGGCCGAGGAGGACGCGCTCAAGACCGGACAGCCCGCCCGCCGCTTTACCGACTGCCGCTGGACCACGAGAGCCAGTCGGAGCCGGCGACGGCGCGCGATCGCCAAGGCCGAGTGGATGGCGGGACGCGGCGACAAGGGCGCCAATCCGCGCTTCGTCGTCACCTCGCTCAAGCCCAAGGACTACGACGCCCGCACCCTCTGTGAAGAACGCAACTGCGCACGGCGATAGGGAGCGCATAGCGCCGGGCTTCGCCCCGCATCGAGGACTGCCAGCGCGACCTCTTCGCCGCCCGCACCTCGGCTGCCAACATGCGGGCCAATCGGCTCCGCCTCCGGTTCGCCTCCTTCGCCTATGTCCTACGCGCTGCCTTGCGTCGCATCGCCCTGCCACACACCCAACTCGCCAGGGCCACCTGCGCCACTCTCCGAAACAAACGCCTCGAAATCGGCGCGCAGATCACCCGTTCCGTCAGACGCATCCGCATCCCCATGGCCTCCGCTTGCCCCTACGAAGACGAGGTCCCTATCGCCCACGCCAGGCTCTGCCCTTGACCGCTCCCCAGCAGCGCTCCGACCGACCGCACACCACCGGGGGACCGGATCCGATGACCGAAACGCAGACACCAACTCGCCGACCGTCCCACGCGTTACATTCTTCCCCACCACGCGGCGACTTCATAGCCCTGAAATCCCTCTCAATCTCACTGCACTGGTGAAACATCCGGGCTAGCAGTACGTCTTGATAAGAGTGGGATAGGGGGTCTTACCAAGAGCGCAGGAGCCGCTGCGCATACCACTTGGCGAAGGCTGCGACGTTGGGCTCCAGGGTCACCGAGAAGCAGCCTTGGCGGGCGTCGGGGGAGGCAAGGCCTTTTTGCTGATTCTCCAACGCCGGAATGTCCTCGGCCAGGGCCGCGTCCATGCGGTGGTAGTAGTGGGCCGCGCACGCCTCGAAATCCGGATGGTCGAGAGTTTCCGGCGGGAAGCAGACGCTCTGCTGGACCAGGCAGTTCTGCGGGCCGAGCGGATAGGCCTCGTAGACCCACAAGGCCTCGTTGCCGGCGGCAAAGGTCATGTTGGGGAACACCCAAGTGTAGCGCGTACCCAGCGCCGCGCGGCCTCGGAGGTTCGGCATTTCCGGCAGAGCGTGATTCTGCTGGCCTTCCAAGAGGCCGCCGGTGCCGTCGGTCTCCCCGAACTGACTGGCAAAGGCGCCACTCACTCTGTCCTGCGCATCCGGCGCCTTGTAGACGCGGCTGATGGAATTTGGATGCACAAAGGGCAGGTGATAATACTCGTTGAAGACCTCCAGAAAAGCCTTCCAGTTGCAACCGACCTCAAGGCTGCGGCGGCGGGTGGTCACCAGCCTCTCCAAGGGCCAGGGCGCATGGAGCGCCGCCAGCTCGCCCAGATGCTCGTCCAAGCTGGCGACTGGCGGATCGAAAGAAACGAAAGCAAAGCCGGCCCGTTCCTCGGTCGGATAGGCAATAAGGCTCTGCTCCGCCTTGTCCAGCGTCCCGCTCGCCTTCAGGCCCAGGGCGCCGATGAAGCTGCCATCGAGCCTGTAGGACCAGGAATGGAAGGGGCAGCGGATGACACGGCAATTGCCGTGCTTGTTCAAGAGCCGTGCGCCGCGGTGGCGGCAGGTGTTTGCGAATGCTCGCAAGCGACCACCCTTGTCGCGCAGCAAGATGAAGGGGACGCCGGCAAGATCCAATGCTGCAAAGTCTCCGGGAGCCTTCACCTGGTCCGCGCGCCCAACTCCCAGCCAGGATCGGCGAAACAGGGTGTCGCGCTCATAGGCAAGAACCTCTGCATCGCGATAGCAGGCCGGCGGCAAGGATAGGGCCTCCTCAAGCGGTGCGGTCGAGCGTTCGAGGGCACTTCGAAAGCCGTTACCCAGGTCGGTCGGCCGATCTTGCTTCAAATCCAGAGGCACAAGAGGCTCTCTCATCGTTGCAATCCTTACGAGGAAGCTTGGACTGAGCTGCGCAGTTGGGCAATCGTTCTTTTCGAGACCGACGTGACTTGATCGGCAAGCTTCGCATCCCCGACTTGGCACGAGGGACCGAGCTCCAGCAGCGGAGCGCTGTTTTGGCCTATCTGCCCCTCCGTCAGGCCAGCCGGGCATCGAGTGAACAGCGGTCGCGCTCGCGCAGCAGCCAGAGTGCCAGCATGGCCAGAAAAATCGCTAGTGCGATGGAGGAGTTGCGATTGACCGGAAAGCCATTCTGGGAGACAGCAAAGGGATCGATCAGGCTTGGCCAAATTCGCCAGATCGTCCCGGCATGCAGCAAGGCCAGTGCGGCATAGCTGAGCGTGTGCCAGAGGCCGAGGAAGACGAACAGGCAGGTCACCGTCTGCACCGCCCCGATCACGAAGATCCGGGTGAGATCGATCTCGAGCCGATCGACGTGCTTCACCAGGTTCTTATACTGCTGGGGCGCAAAGAATTTGTTCACGGCCCAGACGAAAACAAACCAGGCACACCCCAAGCGTAGCAGCAGGATCCCGAGGGGCTCGCTCCAGGGAGGAGATCGCACGTCCAGCCTTCCTTTCGACCCTATCCAGTTCATGACGAGAGCCGTGGTATCCGTGTATCCGTCGGCGCGAACTCTCGGTCAAAACAGCGATCACGGCAACAGCCTGCCACGCCGATCGGGATTGTCCCGTTCGATGTTGAAACTCACCTGAGCGGCGCTGATCGATGGGAGGTTATGTGGCGCCCTCGATCCGGTCAATCTGGCGCTTTTGGCGGTGCTCGATGAGAGCCTGCTTGAGAAGGGGTCGCTGCTTGTAGGCTTCGATGCGACGGAAGCCTTTCCTGGCTTCGAACAGTCCAGCTGCTGTCCAGCGCAGGGCCATTTTGGCGTCCCGCCAGCGTTTCACGTTGCGGCAGACCTGCCGGATAACGCTGTTCATGGCTTCGACGATGTTTGTGCCGGCCAGGAAGCGGCGCAGTTCGAGAGGCAAGCCCAGCCTGAACGCGGTCAGGATTTCGTCGTGACCTTCGAGGATCGATCTGGACACATCCGCTGCGTCTTGCTCGAAGCGCCGCGCGAGCTTGCGCATCGGGCGTTCGGCCTTGTCGGCGTCGTCGGGTTCCCAGGACTGTTTCAGGGCGCGGCGCACGGCGGCACGGTGCCTGGGCGCCGGCCGGTCGGCGATGTTGCGTGCCTTGTGTATCTGACGACGCTGGATGGGAATGTCTGCTCCGAAGGTGCGCCGCAGGCGCCTTGCCGAGCGCTCTGGCTTGCGTCCAGGATGAAGAGAGCAGTCTTCGGGATCGAGCCCGCGCTCGATCGGAGTGTCGCGCAGCGCTTGTACTCTGGCAGCGGTCTCTGTCGCTCCTTCGACGATGCCCAGTGGGCGCTTGTGACCGGAAACGTCAATGCCGACAGCCCCGATCGTCAACAGAGGGTCGTCCGGATGCAGCCCGTCGATCCGGATCGCCACAAGATCCGGCGGCGAGAGATCGGATCCCATCCACTCAATCGAATGTGGCCTGCGTCAGCGCCTTGAACCGCCGGGATAGCGCAGATTTGGACGAGCCGCTGCCCGCCTCGACCGAAACACCGGTCGCGGACAACCCAACGGCGCAGTGAAACCTGCCTGTGGCCACATTCATCGCCATCGGGTTCATCACCCAGCGATCGAGACCTTCACCCGCCGAAACCTCCTCCCAGCTCGGCAGGGGCATCTCCTTGCCTGTGGTCCTGCTGCGAACCCGAGGGCGATCGACGTCGATCTTGCCGCCGTGAAAGCCAACCTGCGCCGGCGAGTGGTCCCAACGCTAGCCAGGCTTGTCCGGACAATGCTCACAGCGCCCCCGGCAAGCCGCGTCACGTCTTCGTTCATCAACCGGGTCAGGCTTTCAATGCCTGCCATCGGACAGAATGGCTCGAAGCTCTCCGTCAGCGCGTCATATGCCTCATCCACAAGCGAAGGCACGTGCAGAGCGGTAGCCAAAGCCAGGGGGATGTGGCGGTCGTCTTCATGGCGTTGCTTCCTTCTTCGGTTCGAACACCCCGAGCCTACGGCTCAGGGGAAACAACGCCACACTAAATCAACGTTTCAGCAGAACTTGGGACATTCCCGCGCCGCTCTCGTCTCCGACTTCGTATGCCGGCTGCTGAACCACATGGAGGAGAAGGGCGCAGGGGCGGTGACGCCGGAACTGCGGGCCGAGGAGCGGGACATGCAGAAACAACCCTTGGTCGAAGTGGACAACTTCAATGCGGGTTATATCGTGTGATCGATCGAGCGCTTTCCCAAGGACGGCGACCGCGAGCCCTGGATCTTCAGCCAGGACTACGCGAGAGAAGGTCGAGATCCCCGCGGCCGATCTGGAAGACGGGACGTTGATCTACTCCTAAAACGCCGGCTACTCAGCCGCGATGGAGAGTTCTGCCGGCTGAGCCGCCTTCAGATAGCCATCGCGAGTCTGCGGGGTCTTGATGCCCAGGATCTTGCCGGCCACCAGATTGCGCAGCATTTGTGCGGTGCCACCGCCGATCGTGAACATACGGGCGTCGCGCGCCATGCGCTCCAGCGGTAGATTGCGGGAATAGCCCATGGCGCCGTGCAGCTGCAGCGCGTCGTTGGTCACTTTCACCGCCATCTCCGAGGCCATCACTTTGGCCTCTGCGGCCAACAGAGGGTCAGGAAAGCCGGTCTCGGTCTCCTCGGCACTGGCCGCGGCACGCCAGAGCATCAGGCGGGCGGCGTCCAACTGGATGCGCATGTCGGCCAGCATCCACTGCAAGCCCTGGAATTCGGCCAGGGGACGGCCGAACTGCTGGCGTTCCTTACTGTAGGCCAGAGCCGTCTCATAGGCGCCCTGAGCAATCCCCAAGGCCACCGTGCCGGCGCCGACTCGCTGGGCGTTGTAGGCGTCCATCAGGGCCGCAAAGCTGCGCTGCAAGCCCTCTGGAGGCAGCAGCAAGCGGTCGGTCGGAAGGCTCAGATCACGCAGGTGGACCTTGGTCTCGGGAATGCCGCGCAGTCCCATGGCCGGCTCGCGCTCGCCGACAATCAAGCCCTCGTCCTCGCCGCGCAAGGCCAGAAAGCCGCCGATCCCCCTGTCGTGCCCAGCTTCCATCACACGGGCGAAGATCAGATGCAGTCGAGACACTCCGCCGCCGGTGATCCAATGCTTGATCCCATTCAGGACATAGCGATCGCCGCGCTTCACCGCCGTGGTCTGCATTTCGGCCGCGGCACTGCCGGCACCCGGCTCGGTGATGCAGATCGCCGGCTTGTCGCCCTTTAGGACTAGGTCGGCGGCAATGCGCTTCTGTGCCTCGCTGCCATAGCGCAGGATCGCGCCCAAGGCGCCCATGTTGCCTTCCACGACGATGCGGCCGCTGATGCCGCAGGCCTTGGCCATCTCTTCCACCACTAGGACGGCATCCAGATAGCTGCGCCCCTGACCGCCCAGCGCCTTGGGGATGGTCATGCCGAAGAACCCGGCATCCGCCATAGCCTCAACGCCGTCCCAGGGGTAGGCCTCGGTCCGATCGGTCTCGGCCGCGTTGGGCCGGCAATGCTGATCGGCGAAGGCGCGCGCACGGGCTTGCAGGTCTCTCTGGTCGGCGGTCAGGCTGAACATCTCATTTTCTCCCCAAGTTTCTCCGAATCGCGATGCGATCACGACCCCGTGAGGAAAAATGTAGGTTAAACCGTACCAGGATAAAAATGAGTTATTCTTACCTATAACTTCAAATTTTCTTAAGAAATGGATGTCTCTTGGGCCGTGACGCGGCGCAGAGCCTGGCCGAGTGCGGCGATGAGGCGGCCTTTGGGGCTGTCGGAGCGCTCCAGCAGGACCAAAGCCCGCGTGAGCGGCGGCGCACCGAAGGGCAGCGCGCGCAGGCTCAGGGCCTCCGGTCGCCGACCATAGGGGAGGGGGACGACGGAGACTCCCAGCCGGTGGCGCACCATCTCGATGATGGCTTCCAGCGAATCGGTCTCCATTGCCCGCTTAACGGCGATGTTGCGTTCGCGGAGCGCTTGGTCGATTTGTTCTCCGGCCCAGGCACGGCGGCTGAATTGAATGAAGGGATTGCCCTCCAGCAGCTCGCGATCGCTCTTGCCGCCGATCTCCAATGGCGCGATGACGACCAGAGGGTCCTGGCGAATCGGTCTGGCCCGCAAGCCTTCGGCCAGGTGCTGCGGTTCGGAGGCCAGCGAGGCATCGAGACCGCCGGCCCTGAGCTGACCTGCCAGTTCATCCGACAGACCGCTGATCACCCGGATCGAGAGTTGCGGATGCTGCATGCGCAGCGTCGCCAGGGCCGGCGGCATGATGCTGCCCAATGCCGTCGGCACCGCGCCCAAGACCAGCTCGCCGGTCAGCAGGCCGCCACTGTCGCGATCGAAGATGCGGTCGTAGAGGCTTAGGATTTGCCGGGCCTCAACGACCAGCTGCTGGCCGGACTCCGTCAGCTTCGGTGGTCGATGCGCACGGTCGAAGATCTGGCGGCCCAGGTTCTCCTCCAGGCCCTTGATCTGCAGACTGATCGCCGACTGGGTGAGGCCCAGGCTTTCGGCCGCCGCGGCGAAGCTACCCTGGTCGGCGATCGAGACCAGGGTACGTAGCGGCCTGAGCTCCATAAATCCGGCCGTCTAGGCGGCCAAAAGCGAATCGGCCCTGGCTTTGGCTTGCGCGGCACGCTTGTCGGCGCCCAGGCCCGCATGCGCCCGTGCAGCCATACGCCAGTTCTGCGGGCTCGAAGGCTTCAGGCCGCAGCGCTCGTGCGCCAAGGCCAAGGCCAACTCATAGCGTCCGGCGCGCAAGGCCGCTTCCAGCAGAGTCCAGCCGATCATGTCCCGCTGGGCAAAGCTGCCGCCCAGGCGGTGGGTGCGATAGCGCACCGGCAGCAAGCGCTCGACGCAGTCGTCGTAGAGATCCAACGCAAAGTCCTGCAGGGCGCGCAGGAAGGGCATGCCGATCTCGCGGCTCATGGCGACATTGGCGTCGCTGGCATGCTCGCAATAGCGCTCGTTGGCGTTCAGCAGCTGCTGTGCGGCCTTCTGGCGACCGGCCGAGACGAAGCACATCATCGCGTGCACGTCGTTGAAGGCGTAGAGCGTATCCTCGACGGAGCCGGCCCACTTGTCGGCCAGTTCCTGCCAGCGGTCGCCGACATCGACGTCCAGCAGCTTGAGGCGCCAGAGCAGCGCGGCGGCGTCCAGCTCTTCATACTTGTCGCCGTGCAAACCGCTGCTGCGCAATTGGCTGTCGTAGATCTCGATCACCCGCTCGATCTGATTGAGGTCCAGGTGAAAGAGGCTGAGATGCCACCAAAGATGATTGCGGAAGTTGCTGTTCGACCAGGTTTTTTCACGGCTGGTTATGAACCAGATGCCGCCCGATTGGCGACCCTGCATCTCCATCACATGGGCGACTGCGTGGATCGCGTAGGGATGCTCCGGCCGAATTGCCAAAGCTCGCCGGCCGCATTCCTCGGCGTCGGCGAAGTCGCGATTCTCCTCCAGCCCGAAGGCATAGAACCCCAGGACGAACTCATAGCCGGGAATCGATTCATCCCACAGCGGGAAGACGCGCGCGACGCAGTCACGCTGCCCGACCACATCGCCCAGCAGAACATCGGTCAGATGGATCATATTGAGTGCCAAGAGGTCCAGGGGATAGAGCACCAGGACCTCCTCCCAGCTCTGCACCGCACCGAAGAAATCCCCGTCGACCCAGGCACGCAGTGCCTTGATGTGGCCGCGCTCGCGCTCGTTGGCACCGGATCGGAGTGCCTCGGCTGCCTCGACGCTGGCCAGCATCTCGTCGTAGATGCGCGTCTCCATGGCCTGCGTCAGCATAGCAGCCTTGAAGATGTGGCCCATGATGAAGTCGGAATGCTCGGCCAGAAGTGCGCCGGCAGCGGCTACCGGGTCGCCGCGAAAGGCCAGGCAGTCCTCCAGGAGCGGCTCCAAGGCCGCAACCAGCGTTTGGTCGCTACAGGAAAGGGGAACGCCTCGACAGTCGGTCAGGCCTGCACTGGCAGATAAGCTCATTTCAGGAAACTCCAGCTATCCTGGTTGTATCGGCGCAAGTTTAGCCTAGGATCGCGGCCATTGGCACGCTCGAAGAGGCTAGGCTCGCAATCACGCGCTGGAAAAATCCGGTGAAAGCGGGCAGACTGCGGAACTATCAAGCAAATTCTCAATAACGAAGAGGACGTCATGGCAAGCAAACGTAAGGTCATCATCACCTGTGCGATCACCGGATCGATTCACACCCCCTCCATGTCGCCGCATCTGCCGGTGACGCCGGACGAGATCGCCGAAGCGGCGATCGGCGCGGCGGAGGCCGGGGCGGCGGTGATTCACTTGCATGCACGCGATCCGGAGACCGGACGTCCCAGCCAAGACCCCGCACTCTTTCAACAGTTCCTGCCGCGAATCAAGCAGACCACCGGTGCAGTGATGAACATCACCACCGGCGGCGGACCGACCATGCCGGTCGAGGAGCGCCTGCGCCCGGCCGCCCATTTCGCGCCCGAAGTGGCCTCCTTGAACATGGGCTCGATCAATTTCGGCCTCTTTCCCATGCTGAATCGCTTCAAGGAGTTCAAGCACGAGTGGGAGCGCGAGCACCTGGAGAAAAGCCGCGAAACCCTCTTCAAGAACACCTTCGGCGATATCGAGCACATTTTGCGCACCTGCGCCGACAACGGTACCCGCTTCGAATGCGAGTGCTACGACATCGGTCATCTCTATAACCTGGCCTATTTCCTGGATGCCGGGATCATCAAGCCGCCGCTCTTCGTCCAGTCCGTCTTCGGCATTCTGGGCGGCATTGGCCCGCACCCGGAGGACGTGATTCACATGCGCCGCACCGCCAATCGACTCTTCGGCGGCGACTATCGTTGGTCGGTGCTGGGCGCCGGGCGCAATCAGATGCTGATCGCAGCCCAAGCCGCCGCCATGGGCGGCAATGTGCGGGTCGGACTGGAAGACTCGCTCTGGGTCGGCGCCGGCCGTATGGCGCAGTCCAACGCCGAGCAGGTGACAAACGTCCGCAAGATCCTGGAGGGACTCTCGTTGGATGTCGCGACGGCGGACGACGCCCGCGAGATCCTACAATTGAAGGGTGGCGATCAAGTGAAGTTCTAGAGAGCAGCAGGCAGGGAAGAGCGCGGTCGCGACGGTCCAAGGCCTACAGTCTCGCTTCGAGGTTTGGTTTAGGCCGCCGATGCTCTTGCCCTGAAGAGGCTCCAAGGATAGACAGGATCTCGGCCTCTGGAGAACAGGCCTGCCTTCATCGTGTCTTACCCCGCAATCGCAAGTGACGGATTGGGCCATTCATGAAGATTCTCGTGACGGGCAGCGAAGGCCTTGTCGGTGCCGCCTTGTCTCGCGAACTCGCCGACCAGGGGTGCGAGATGATTCCCTTCGATCTTGCTCGCTCGCCCGAGGAAGGCGTGCGGAACGTCGCTGCCTTGTCCTCGGCGACACGGGGCGTCGATGGAATCGTCCACCTCGCAGCCGTGTCACGCGTGGTTTGGGCCGAGAGAGATCCGCCGCGCTGCCGTGCCGTCAATGAAGACTCGGTCGAGGCTCTCCTTGGTCTTTGTCGGGCGGCCCGATCAAGGCCTTGGATGGTTTCTCAAGCAGCCGAGAGGTCTATAGTCAGCAAGACCAGCTTCTCGTCAAGGAAACGGCCGAACTGCGGCCGATGAACGTCTACGCGTGCACCAAGTGCAAGGGCGAGGCGACGGTAGTGCAGGCAAAGGAAGACGGACTCCTCGCCAATATCGTGCGCCTCAGTAATGTTTTCGGCCATACGAAGGATCCACCTGACCGTGTCGTGCCGGCCTTCGCACGCGCGGCGGCGCTCGGACTATCCGGAAGGATCCAAGTCGAGGGCGGCGGCAACCTCTTCGACTTTACCCACATATCGGATGTGGTGCGCGGTCTGATGCGTTTGGTCCAGCTGACATCGCAAGGACGAAGCCTGGCACCGCTGCATCTGGTGTCCGGAATGGGTACATCACTGGCGCAGCTGGCCAGTCTTGCCGAGCGCTGTTCGAGAGCAGCTGTCACAGTCGTCGAGGGGGCACCTCGCAGCTTCGATGTGGCGCAATTCATCGGTTAGCCCGAGCGGGCAGCGAGGGTTTTGGGCTGGCGCACGACACTGCCTCTGGAAGAGGGCTTCGTCGATTTGGTCGACAGATTCGCCTGTCAGCACGCAAGAGACGGGATCTAAAGCACATCCATTTTATGAAGCGTCGATGACGTAGAGAAAGTTTCGCACATTTGTGTGTGGTTGGTGGCCCCGCATCCCTCAGGCTTTCAGTCACCAGACGGAGAAGCCAATAGAGGAGGCCAGAGCCACCATGGACGAGGATGACACGAAGGGCCTGTCGAACGTGGTCCCTATCGACGCCGGTCGGATAGAAGATCATCTGAGGCAGATCGTGCGAGGCAGCGTCGAGGAGACACTGAACAGCCTGCTGGAGGCAGAGGCGGATCGGCTTTGCAATGCAGGGCGCCATGAGCGCAGTGAGGCGCGCCGCGACACACGGAACTGGCCGCTCCGCGCGCAAGCTGCACACGCGCGCCGGAGAGGTGCAGGTGCAAGGTGCCGAAGCTTCGCAGGCAGACGCATCGACGACGGCAATCATCGAGCGCTATCGCCGGCGCGCGCGCTCGAAGAGGCTTTGATGGAGATGTATCTGGCTGGTGTGTCGCTACGCCGGGTGGAGGACATCACCGAGGCCCTGTGGGGCACGCGGGTGAGCCCCAGCACGCTCTCCAATCTCAACGAGAAGCTCTACTCCCAGATCGAGACCTGGCGGAACCGGTCGATCGAGGGCGAACACCCCTACCTCTATCTGGACGGCATTGTCCTGAAGCGCAGTTGGGGTCCTGAAGCGCAGTTGGGCAGGTGAAGTGCGCAACGTCTCGCTGCTGGTTGCGGTCGCTGTCAAGGCCGGCGGCTACCGCGAGACCCTCGGCAGCCTCGAGGGAGCCAAGGAAGACAAGAAGGGCTGGAGCGCCTTCCTCAAGCACCTCAAGGAGCGCGGCCTGACGGGTGTCGCGTCGATCGTCTCGGATGCCTGCATGGGGCTCGTCGAGAGCGCGGCCGAGTTCCATCCGGACGCCCAGTGGCAGCGCTGCGTCGTGCATCGGATGCCTTCGTGCCCGGTGCCGACCGGCAAGATGCGTGACGTCGCTCTCATGCTGAAGGCTATCCATGCCCAGGAGAGCCGCGAGGCGGCCCGCGCCAAGGCCACGCGGCCAAACTCAGAGCCATGCGTCTGACCAAGGGCGCCGACTGGCTAGAGGAGACGGTCGAGGAGACCTGGGTCTACCATGCCTTCCCCAATGAATATTGGCGCCGGATCAGGACCGACAATCCTCTGGAGAGGATCATGCGGGAGATCCGGCGGCGAACCCGCGTCGTCGGAGCCTTCCCCGACGGCCAAGCAGCCCTCAACCCGGCCGCGGCCAGGGTGAGACACATCGCTGGCACCAAAGGGTCCAGCAAGCGCTAGATGAACATGGACCTGCTCAAGCAGCGGGACAGGGTTGCCTGATGGAACAGCCCGCCAAACCCAATGTGCCAAAGATCCTGGACACTACCGAGCGGAGAGGAAGTCCGAGCGACGCCATCGGGACTATTGCTACGTTGAAAACCCTTATGCCGTTAGCTCCGACCCCAACTGGGCGGTGGCGCCTGAGCGGCTTCGCCCTTCAGCGGTCTTGCATGTCCATCGGGTTATCAATGCTTACTCCGGCTGAGCGGTCGAATTCTGTCTCTTCCACTTCAAGGCCATCAGCACGATGTGGGACCTGGACTTGATCTGCCACCAGCCGCGGTATGAGGAGATCGAGGCAGGTCGTGAAAGCCACTAGGCGCACCCGCTACTGGTCGAGGCATTCCAGCGTATTTTGGCGATCATGGCCCGCCAAAAGCCGCGGATCTCTGTCGAAAGCCGGCGATGCTCGGACACCTTGCGCGTCTGCGCAGTGGCCGGGCCCAGGCTGTCGGCGATCTCGACACCGCAGTTATCTGGGCGCGAGAGGCGATCGCCCGGGTTGATGACATCCAAAGCTATCATGAGCATTTGGCGCGTCTACTTGGGTCGGGCGAGGAGGCCGATGCGGCTCGGGCGCGGGCTGAAGAGCTCTGCGAAGATGACTTCGGAACCCACTTGCAAATAGGCAGCAAAGCGCTGATCATGGATGGTCTGGCTGTCGCTGTCCGTCATTTCGAGGCGAGCTGTGCTGCCGCTCCCGATCAGCAAGCCTCACTTGTCCATTGGTTGCAGTGCTTGGATGACCTAGGCGAAGTCGACCGACTCGCGAGCCTCGCGGCGGAGGTCGCCGACAAGGTGTCGTTGGCTGCCACCATGAGCATCATCTTGCGCGCACTGGAGGCACAGGACCGACAGGAGGAAGCGATTGCCCTCTTCGAGCGTGCGGCAGCGCTGAAGCCGGATGACCCGCTTCTGCTTCTTGCACTTGCCGAAGCCTATCTTCGTTCCGTTGACCCCGGAAGATCCGAGAAAATCTTGGCTCGCACCCGGGCCATCGGCACGCGTGAAAGGGTGGCCGCCGACCTGGCACGCGTGCGCGAAGACAGCACCTATCAATGGGATGCGCAGGCGGCCGGACCGACAGCGGGCGCTACGAATGGCTGGAATCGGAGATTGCACTGAGAAGCGGCCAAGACGATCGTGCGCTGGAGCTTCTGGGCATCGTTGCCGAAAAGATGTACTCCGACCACCACTGGTATCGCGAGTACGCGCGCCTGACCGAACGGCTAGGTAAAATGGAGCAGGCGCGTCTGCGTGATATTTCAATACTAGATTTTAATATGATCTTACAACCAAAAAATGAAAACGGTGCGCGTGTCTTCGATGTCGGGCAACAGAGGCACGCGCAGGCTTTGGTCGGGCAGTACCTGGAGACCGGCAGTATCGAGCGGGCGCGTGCATTCATCGAAACCGGGATGGACAGCGGTGCAGCCGATCAGGGGACCATCGTGTCCGGGTCGCAGGTCCTCTTGGCCGAAGGTGAGCTGCAGCAGGCGACAGCTTGGGCGGAGTTGGCCTTGCAGATTGAGCCCGACGATCCCTCGGCTCTGGCGGCACAGGCCGGCTGCCTGAAAAAAGCCGGGAAGCTCGACGAAGCTCTCGACGTGCAGCGCGCCGCGTCGCAGCACTCGGAGCCCAGTGGTGCGATCGATCTAACCCTCTTTTCCGCCCTGATGGCACGCAAGAGCGGAGCGAAGGCCAGAGACCTTGCGCACCGGGCGCTGGCGCACAGCCGAAGGCGCGCATGTGGTGGCACCGCTTGACGCGCGCCCTGGTCGAGGCCGAGGGACTGGAAGCGGCAGTGGCATCGATCGATGAGGCCGTCACGCACTGTCCTCGAGATCAGCAGCTGTACCTCTTGAAAGCGCGTTTCGCGAACCGTCTCGGCGATCAGCAAACCGCGGTAGCCGCGGCAAGGAAGGCCGCCGAACTGAAGCCGAACGACCCTGCCGCCGTCGAGGTTCTGGCCATCGCCCTCGGCAAGGCTGACAAGCGCAGCGAGGCCATCGCCCTAGTCAGCAATCTGCGGCAGCGCAGCGACTCCCTGCCGGCCAGCCTCTTGACGGTCTTTGCCCGACACCTGTTGGCTGAGCGACAGCTCGAGGCGGCTTTGCAGTGCGCCGAGGAGGCGATCGCCAAAGGCAACATGGCCGCCAGTAAAGTTTTGGAGAAAGCCCAAGAGCGATTGCGCCGTCGATCCTCATAGGCGCCCGATCCTTCCATAGTGCGCCCGTGAAAGTTGCCTAATTCGGCGTCAGTTCGGGGGTGAGCCAGACCAATGGCCGTAACAATGTTGCCCTTATTTGATGTTCGCAGGCATTTATGATATCGTTTTTGTGTCAGAGATCAGAGTAAGAAGCAAATTTGACTCAATGAACTAATGGCCAACGCGTGTCACGGGACAACAAACACAGAGACGGACATGGCATCGATCACTGGAACGACGGGCCCGGATACGTTTGACGGAACCACCGCGGCCGACACGATTTTCGGATTGAGCGGGAAAAACATGATCGGCGGCCTCTCGGGAGGCAATACCATCTTCGGGGCCGACGGCGACGATGCCGGCCTGATGGGTGGTCCCGGTAAAGACAAGATCTACGGTGGCACAGGCGACGATTTCATGTTGCTGGGCGGAAGCAGTGCCGACACCGTCGTTGGCGGCCCCGGAAAAGACGAAATCCTGGCCGGGGACGAGGGCGACGATGAGGTCGTCGGCGGCGGCGAAGGCGATGATGTCTCGATCTTCAGTGGCTCCGTCAAGGATTTCTTCCTCGACGGCGGCCCCGACGATGACGTCGTCTATGGAGATTCCGGCGACGATGTTGGGCTGATTGGCTTGCTGGGCGACGATCTTTTCGGTGGCGATGGGGACGACAAAGATTTCGTCGGTTTTAACGGAAGCAATACCTTTTACGGTGGCTCTGGGTTAGATTTCCTGTTTCTTGGCGACCTGGAAGATACGATGTTCGGCGGATCCTTTACCGACGGCCTTATGTACGGCTTCAGCGGGAAGGACTCTCTCTTCGGTGGAGACGGCGACGATTTCAGTTTGTTCGGCGGATCGGGCGCAGATTCCCTTGACGGCGGTTCGGGCAAGGATGGCGATATCTTCGGCGGCCCCGGAAAGGATCTCATCTTTACCGGTTCCGGCGATGACAGCTTCGTTTTCGGCGACAGTGGTGATGATGCCGTCTGAGGCGAAGATGGGGACGACTTTCTTTTCGGCGAATCCGGCCGGGACACGGTGTTCGGCAGTGACGGTAGCTATACCTTGGTGGGTGGAGACGGCAACGATCGCCTTGGCGGCGGTACCGGCAGCGACACCATGGATGCGGGAATCGGGTCGGATCGCCTGAACGGCGGGGCCGGCGTGGATATCGCCGCCGGCGGCGTCGCCAACGACACGGTCATCGTCGACACCGCGGCCGACGTGGTGCTCGAAACCGCCGCAGGCGGAGCAGAGGACGTCATCCGCTCCGACGCGCTGGCCTATACCTTGGCCATCGGAGCCGACGGCTTCACAGAGCGCGCCAACATCAACCGCGGTGCCGGCGACGCCAGCCTGATCGGCAATGAGAACGACAACACTCTCATCGGCAACTCCGGGGACAACATTTTGCGCGGATTGGGCGGTGCGGACGAGATCGAAGCCGGTGCGGGTGATGACAGGGTCCTCGGCGACGGCGCCGGCGACCTTCTCAAGGGCGAGAGCGGTACCGATACCATTGCCATGGGCACTGCCGACACGGTCTTCGGTGGGTCCGACGGCCCGGTGATTCGCGACTTCGACGGGGTTTCATCAGGTGCCGCCAATGGTGCGGACAAGCTGGTCTTCGTGACCGGCCTGGAGATCGGCAGCTTTACCTGCATCGACGGTGCCGCCTTCTCTGGCAGCGGCAATTCGGAAGCGCGCTTCGCCAGTACCCATCAGCTGCAGGTTGATCTACCGATCAGGACGGCGATGCCGTAGTGGTCGCAGGCCGGGCAGACGCTCGACCTCCGGCATACGGTTCATGGCGTTGTAATAGGGCTGCGAAACCACCGACCGGGCCACGCTCAGCCGTTCGGCCAGCCGCACCATCTCGCCGATCTGCCAGGCTCGAAAATTGGAAAAACCCCAAGCGCGGATCTTGCCCTGTTCAAGAAAACGTCCGAGCGTTTCGATGACGGCTTCGAGCGGCGTCGCATCGTCCAGGTGCAGATAGAGGATGTCCAGATAGTCGCTTTGCAGGCGCGACAGGCTGGTGTCGAGCGCCCGGTGCATATGCTTGGACGAAAGCCCGGTGTCGTTGGGACCGGATCCCATCGGATTTCCGAGCTTGCCGGCCAGTACCCATTCTTCTCTGTCCTTGGCCAGCAGCCGACCGAGGAAGCGTTCCGATTCGCCGTCACTGTACTGATCGGCGGTATCGATGAAGTTCAGCACCACAGCGCGGGCAGCGTCGAGGAGGCGCGCGGCCTCGGCCTCGTCGGTGGTGAGCCCGAAGGCCATTGTCCCCAGGCAGAGAGGAGAGATTCAGACGCCACTGCGCCCCAAGCGACGATAATCCATGCCAACCACCTCAGCGCAGGAAGGGCAGGGCGTTGACCACGACGGCGCGCCGGTCGCCCAGGCAATCCAAGACCAGCGCGCTGCCGGGCTCGCAGTAGGGCTTGTCGATCAGAGACACGGCAATGTTGCTGTCCAAACGCGGCGAGAACGCGATCGCACGTGCTGTCCCAACCTGCTCGTCGCCGGCCAGAATGGGCCAGGGGTGCTCGTTGATGCCGAGCGGGCTGCCCTCGATGGTTATGCCGACCAAGCGGCGTCGGACCTCTGCAGCGCGCTTCTTGAGCAAGGCGGCCTTGCCGACGAATTCGGCTTCGCGGTCGAGGTCCATCAGGTGCTCCAGATTGCACTCGAAGGGATCGCTATCGCCGTCGGTGTCGGCCCCGAAGGAGAGCAGTCCGCTCTCAAGCCGTTCGATGTAGTTGGGCGCGCCCGGACCGATCCCGTAGCCCCGACCGGCCTCGGCAACCCGGTTCCACAAGGCGGTTCCCTTGGTTCCGTCGCGCAGATAGAGCTCGTATCCGCCCTGTTTGCTCCAACCGGAGCGCGCAACGACCAAGGGAATGCCGTCCAGCTCAGCCTCGCGGAACCAGAAGTACTTGAGATCGCGCACCCAATCGCCGAAGATCTGGCTCACCACATCCATGGCCATCGGCCCCTGCACGGCCAATGGCGAGACATCGGGCTCGGTGACCTGAACATCGAAGCCCTTGGCCCCGGCAAGCGCGCGCGCCCAATAGAGCATGTCGCTGTCGGCGATCGAGAGCCAGACCAGATCGTCGGCCAGCTTCAAGAGGACCGGGTCGTTCAGGATCCGCCCATCGAAATCGCAGAGCGGCACATACTTGCCCTGGCCCAAGCGACAGCGCGAGAGATCGCGCGGCGTCAGATAGGCGGCCAGGACCATGGCATCCGGCCCGGCCAGCTGCACCTGACGCTCGACCCCGACATCCCACATGGCCACCGCGTCGGTCAGGCGCTTGTACTCCGCCAGGCTGTCGCCGTAGGAAACCGGCATGTACATGTGGTTATAGACCGTGGCGTGGGTCATGCCGGCATCCAGCGTCGCCTCGAAGAAAGGCGATTTGCGAACGCGAGAGCCCAGTGCAAGTTTGATGTCCATGGAAACCTGCTGGCAATGGTCAGTGATTGAAAGGCGCGGGAGTATGCTTTCCAAGCAGGGCCAACTTCAACAGGCAAAGCTATGGGAGGGGCAGGGCCGAATCTGCCACTCCAGCCAAGCCGCGCAATCGTCAGGGAGCAGAGTTTGAACCAAGGCGGCAAGAATATTGAATATAAAACAAAAGGTTGAGGAAGAAATTTATAGCTTTCTATCATAGAGATAACGAGCCTGCTTCGGCATTCCGCTTTGGTTTGATCGGCTTCGACGTCCTCACGATTCTCTTCTTCATCGTCTCAGCGACCGTGCCGGGGAGCGGTTGGATCTTGGCGCTCGACGCGATCATCGGCGTCATTCTGGCGGCGGAACTTGCGGCGCGCGCGGTGGTGGCGAATCGCACCTGGCGTTTCCTTCTCTCCTTTGGGGCAATCGTCGACCTCATCGTCATCATCTCGTTGATGATGCCGCTGCTCTTCGAGAACCTGGCTTTTCTGCGGGTGGTGCGCATGCTGCGCTCCTACCACCTGCTGCGCGAGCTGCGGCAGGAGTGGCCGTTCTTTCGCCGCAACGAAGAGCTCATTCGCTCAGCGATCAATCTGGTGATCTTCGTCTTTACCGTGACCGCGGTGGTCTTCGTGCTGGAAGAGGATCAGAACGCGAACATCAACAACTACTTCGATGCACTCTACTTCACGGTCACGACCCTGACCACCACAGGCTTCGGCGATATCAACTTGACCGACACCCTGGGGCGCGCCTTGGCGGTCGTGATCATGGTGTTCGGCGTAGCGCCCTTTCTACGCCTTGTACAGACCCTGTTTAGGCCACCCAAGACTGACTGCGTACAAGTGCACCGAGTGCGGCCTCAGCCGCCACGATCCCGATGCCGTGCACTGTAAGCACTGTGGCGCCTGTAGCACCCTAGGGTTATTGCGACACTTTTGAAGCTTGCGCGACTTGAGGGATTTTGTCCATGGCGTCGCGTCTGAACCGGTTCGGCGATCGCGGCCCCTGGCGCTGGATCAGCCAAGGCTCGTTGTCGTTGTCCTTGAACTGCTGGCTGGATGGCTGTCGAAGCTCCCGATCCAGAGCAGGTTTTCCTTCAATGTTCGGATGCAGCGCTCAGCGCCCCCTTGCCTTCGGGGCGCGCGAACAAAGAACGGCGAGGCTGTCGCTCCCAGCCAAGCGCCTTCGTTCTGGAAGTCGTGGCCGATGTATTGTGAGCCCTTGTCATGGCGGACGATCAGCCCTGCGGCAACGTCCTTGCCGGTAGCCCCGAAGCATTCCCGCACGCCCTGGCGGATCGGCTGAAGCGCCTCGAAGCGCGTGCCCCGCGTGGCGGCATGGATGCCAACGCAGCCTGCCGGGCAATGATCGACCGCGACAAGGACAGCGACCTGACGTCCTGTTCCCAGAAGCATGGCGGTCATATCTGTGCCACACATCTCGTCGATACCGTCCGGGACGATGGTCCCGTCATGGGCGCGAGGACCCTGTGCTGGCCCTCGGCAGGGCTTCGCACACAGCCCGCTCTCGCGCATGCGCCGCAGAACCCGCACCTGTGAGGTGCGGATGCCCTTGTAGCGCAGGCGCGCCCAGACCCTGCGATAGCCCGCGCCATGGAACCTGCTGTCCGTGATGACCTGCCTGATCTCTCCGACCAAGCTCGCATCCGACACTCGCATCCGACAGGGGCCCCTGCGGACCCGGGCGGCGGCTCCGGCTGGGCCTCAGCCTGGGCCGCTTGCAAGTCCCGGTACACGCTGGGTACACGCTGGCCCGGCTCAGACCCAGAACCGGCACACCCGTGATACACCCTGGGCCTTGCCCGTGGAGATCGAGATGACGGCGCTCATCCTTCGATCTCCGGCGCCCGAAAGGGTGGCCCGCCTCCCTCTTCGCGATCTTCTCGTAGAGACGCTCGTTGTCCATGGCGATCTCGCCCACCTTGGCGCGCAGCCGGTCACTCTCTTCGTCACGCACATCGCCAGCGCGGTGCTTCAGTCCAGATGCGCCCGTCTCCAAGAACACCTCCCGCCAACCGCTGACAGCGGCCGCCGGCGCGTCGATACTGCGAGCCACCAACAAAAACGTCCTCGCCCCGCAACACCCGCAGAACGGCCTCCTGCTGGCGCGCCGCTGTCTGTCTGCGTCGTCGGGCCGGAGCCGGATCTGCTGCGATATGTGCAGTCTCCGCAACTCCGGCTCCTTCCCGATCGACCTGCTTCTGTTCCGCCATAAAGCACCTCAATAATCCCCTCGTCTCAGGTCTTGATCAGTGTCTCAAAAAACTCCAGGGTGGGGGACATGGCTATGAAAAGGGATGAAGAATAGATACTCAATCCGTTCACGTGTTTCGGAAGCCAGAAGTCGTGAGCTTGTTCGCTGTTTGGCAGCCGATCTTACGGTGCTACAGACCGCAGAAGTGACGGGTGTGAACCGCAACACGCTCAACCGCATTTATCGCGGCCTGCGCGAAGGCATCCTCGCCGCCTGCGAAGAACTGCGCCCCCTGTTCGGTGTCGTCGAGGTTGATGAAAGCCTCTTCGGTCCGCGCCGCGTCAAAGGCAAGCGTGGGCGTGGAGCCTATGGCAAGACCAGCGTCTTTGGCATCTTCGAACGTGATGGCCAGGTTCATACCGAGATCGTGCCGGACTGCTCAAAGGCCACATGACAAGGGATCGTTCGGGGCCGGGTGGACCCAGAGAGCGTGATCGACTCGGATGGCTGGCGCGGCTACAACGGGCTCATCGACCCCAGCTATGGCCACTTCCGCGTCGAGCGTTCGAAAGACGAATTCGCGCGTGGCCGCGTTCACATCAACGCTATCGAGGGATTTTGGGGCATGGCCAAGGTGCGGCTGGCAAAGCTCAAGGGCTTGCCCCGAAATGGGTGTCGCATCCGCTAACCGAGACGGAGCAGCGCTAGGTTTCCGCTTGCATGTTGGCCATGACCAATTGCTTCGGCAAGAAGGTGCTGATCTCCATGCGTAAGCCGACGATAACCCTCGAGCTGCGCCGCGACGAAGGTTTCGGGGGCATCGCCGACTGCCAAGGGCCCTGCGCGGCCAGCTTCCCGGCTGTCCGTCAGGCGCGAGACCAGAGAGAGGAGATCGGCCGGCTCTGCAAGACCGAGAGCCGTCCGTAGGCGTGTACGGCCTCATATTTCCAGGTCGGGACGACCTTACCGTGTTCCTGCTTGGAGACATACCAGAAGGGGAGATGTAGGCCTGACGCCCGATGAACATAGCCAATCCCTGCTGTCCCTGCATCGTCGCCACTGCCCATTGGCCCGCGAGAGATGGCCGATCAGACAGTTCTCCTCTGCGAGATAGAGCAAGGGAAGATGCGATGCCTCCAGACCTTCGGGGCTCTGGGTGACGAGGCTAGCCAAGGGGACCTCCTCGATCGGCCGAGACAGCAGCGCCGGCCCGTCCGCTTGAAAGGCGGGAGGTATGTACATGCTTGAGGGTCCTGCGGTTGTGGGTGCCGGTAAGGTGCGGCCTCACGCCGGGAGCTGCAAGCCTGCAGGCGGGTTTGGCAGGACGCCTAGCTGTTTGCCGCCGGGCAATGCCTATTGTGCAGTATGGAGCCGGCAGCGTATGGAAGAAAACCGGGATGATGAATCTGGGAGAGGCCGAGGCTCTGGACCTGGCCGATGTCAGCTTGCGCGGTGTCGAAAGCCATGAACTGGAACGCATTCCCCTCTATATGAAGCAGATTCAGTCCGGCAGCATCCGTGCCGATGCCGAGCCGGAGGTGGTCTGGATTCAGGACGCCATCATGCAGGTCCGCGGCAACGGCGGTCTTGGCATCCCGGCACTGCAACTGGCCTCGGAGCGCTTGGGACATCTGGCCCACGAAAGGGGTATCGCCGCCGCGGCCATCGTCGATGTGGCCCACACCGGGCGCATCGGCCGCCATATCGAGAGTCTGGCCGGCAGCGGTTGTTTCGCCTTTGCCATGGGCGGTGGTGCCTACGAGCAGGGTGAAAAGGTGGCACCGCACGGTGGGGCCCGCGGAGTTCTGGGCACCAATCCCTATGCCTTTTCCTTACCCGGCGGCCGCTATGGTTCGGTGGTGGTCGACTTCGCCACCTCGACCGTTGCCCAGGGCAAGCTGATGTTGGCGCAGACCCGCGGCGATTCCTTGCCGCCGGACAGCCTCCTCGACCGCGAGGGGCATCCAACACAGCGGCCGGAAGACTTCTACAACGGCGGCTCGTTGCTGCCGGCCGCCGGCCCCAGGGGCTATGGGCTGGCCCTGATCGCAGAATTGATCGGTTGCGCTTTGATCGTCGCGTCGCACCCAAGGAGTTCAACTGGTTGATCGTCGCCCTCGACCTGGCGTGCTTCCGCACGCCCTCGGCTTTCGCCACCGCCGCTCAACAGTGCCTGGGCGAGGTCAAGGCCGTCCCGCCCAGAGAGGGAATGTCCCGTTTGATGTTGAACCTTTGAATTAGTGTGGCGTTGCTTCCGCTGAGCCTTGGGCTCGGTGTGCTTGAACCAAAGAAGGAAGCAATACCATGAAGACGACGACCACATCCCCCTTGCTCTGGCCACAGCGCCGACTGCGCGCCTTCGCTTGTCGATGAAGCGTTTGAAGCTGTGAGGGAGAGCTTCGAGCAATGCTGTCCGATGGCAGGCATGGAAAGCCTGACCCGACTGCTGAACGAGGACGTGACACGGCTGGCCGGTGAGCGCTACGAGCATTCACCTGAGAAGCCCGGCTAGCGTTGGGGCCATTCGGAAGCGCAGGTTGGCATTCACGGCGGCAAGAGCGCCGTGGATCGCCCTCGGGTGCGCAGCCAGGGCACGGGCAAGGAAATGCCCTTGCCGCGTTGGGAAGAGATTTCGGCCACAGGGTTTCTCGACCGGTGGGCCATGAACCTGATGGTGATGAATGTGGCCACGCACAAGTTTTGCCGCGCCGTTCGGCTGCCCGAGGCCGGCGTTCCGGCGGACGCGGGCAGCGGCCTGTCCAACTCTGCGGTCTCGCGACGGTTCAAAGCGCTGACGCAGGCCACATTCGAAGAGTGGATGGGGTCCGCGCTATCGGAACTGGATCTCGTTGCGATCCAGATCGACGGGCTACATCTGGACGACCGCCTGTTGACGATCGGGGCTGTCGGCGTTGAGGTTTCCGGGCAAAAACACCCCTTGGGCGTCATTGACGGGGCCACGGAGAACGCCGCAACCCTACAGGCCTTGCTCGACGATCCGATCGAGCGCGGGCTCGACCCCGCAGGCTGCTACCTTTTCATCGTGGATGGTGCCAAGGCTCTCGGTAAAGTTCTGCGGCGGACCTTCGGCGCGGATATCCCCATCCAGCGCTGCCAAATCCACAAGGCACGCAACATCACCGACCGGCTTGCGCCCAGGCACCTGCCGCCGTGCGACGCGCCTTGAAGCAGGCCTGGGAACTGGACGATGCCGACAAGGCCGAACGCCCGATGCGTAATCTGGCGCGGCGCTTCGAGCAGGAAGCGCCGGGTGAGTTGGTCGGCCGCGATCGCCGCATTGTTGAAGAAGCAGAAGCCGTTCGAGCAGTCGGCATGGGCATGATGCCCAGGCGGACGGCAGAGGGCATAGATCAAGGTTTCCTCGCCGGTCAGCCGCTCGGCTGCATCGATTACCGCCTGGGCTGACCAATAGATGGCTTCCCAGGTCCCCTCGACGATGGCGCAGGAGGTGCCGGAGCTTGGGTCTGTAACCGAGGCCGAAATCGATAAGCTCCGGTCGCTCGACCTCGTCCGGGTGGAGGAAATTGATCCAAGGCGCCTGCTCGCTGACGTGCTCACCGAAAAAATCTACCAGATCACAGGTGTCGCAGAGTGCGACCATCTCAATCGCTTCCTGCCGAGCCGCCATCGTCCTAGAGCTCCGCCAACTTCCTGTGCCATTCGGTGAGCGGGCTCTTCTCGCCCCACCCCGGCACCGCTGCAAGCAGAGATTTGGTATAGGCGTGCCTCGGCTGGCCAAACACCTGTGCGGTGGCGCCGATCTCGACGATCTCGCCGGACTGCATCACCGCGATGCGATCGCAGATCTGCGCGGCGACACAGAGGTCGTGGGTGATGAATATGAGCGCCAGACGGAAGCGATCGCGGATGTCGGCCAGCAGGTCCAGGACTTGCGTCTGCACCGAGACGTCCAATGCCGAAACCGCCTCGTCGGCAACCAGGACCTCGGGTTCCATCGCCAGCGCGCGGGCGATGCCGATTCTTTGGCGCTGACCGCCGGAGAACTCGTGTGGAAAGCGGGCCAGGGCGCCTTCGTCCAAGCCGACGAGAGACAGAATTTCGCGAACCCGCTCCAAGGCGACGGATTTCGAGACCCCGTTGGCAATCGGTCCCTCGGTTAGGATGGCGATCACCTTTCGGCGGGGATTGAGCGAGGCATAGGGGTCTTGAAAGATCATCTGGACACGCTTGCGGTCGCGGCGCAGATCGGCGCCGCGCTTGGCGCCCCAGTCTTCGTCCAAGAGCGATATGCGGCCCGAATCGGGATCTAGCAGACGTACGATACAGCGTCCCGCCGTCGATTTCCCGGATCCCGACTCACCGACGAGCCCCAGGGTTTCGCCGCGTGCGATCTCGAAGGAGAAACGGCCAACTGCCTTCACCACACGCGCCTTCGCGAAGAGACCGCCGCCGGAGCGGAAGGTCTTCGTCAGATCGCTCACGCTGAGAACAGCGTCTTCTTCCGCGCGTTGCCTGGGTGCCGGTGGGGCGAGGGGGGGCACGGCAGTGATCAAGCGTTTGGTGTAGTCGTGTTGGGGATTGCTCAAGACCTCGGCGACACTGCCTTCCTCGACGACGAGGCCTGTGCGCATCACCGCGACCCGATCGCCGATCTCGGCCACCACGCCGAAATCGTGGGTGATGAAGAGCACCGCCATCCCGTGCTGGCGTTGCAGATCGCGTATCAGGTCCAGGATCTGCGCCTGGGTAGTGACATCCAGCGCCGTCGTCGGCTCGTCGGCGATCAGCAACTTCGGCTCTAGCGCGAGAGCCATGGCGATCATCGCCCGCTGGCGCTGTCCGCCGGAGAGTTCGAAGGGGTAGGCGCGCACTGCCTTCTCCGGGTCCGGCAGACCGACCTCTCGGATCAACTCCAGGGCCTTGGCACAACGCTCGCGGCTCGACAGGGTACCATGCGCTTCGAAGACCTCGGCGATCTGGTCGCCGACACGCATCAATGGGTTGAGCGCCGTCATCGGTTCCTGGAAGATCATGCCGATGTCACGGCCACGCAGTGCCTGCATCTCGCTTTCGCCCAGGGTCAGAAGATTGCGTCCGCCCATTCGGACTTCACCGGCGACCGGCCGCACCTCCTTCGGCAGAAGCCCCATGATGGCGTTGGCCGTCACCGACTTGCCCGAGCCGGACTCGCCGACCACGCAGAGCACCTCACCGGCTTCCAGGCTTAAGGAAACACCCTCGACCGCATGCTTGCGGTCGGCACCTTCGGGCAGCGCGACGGTCAGGTCATCGACGGCAATCACGGTCATGGGCTCAGCGCCCCTTGCGCGCCAGACGCGGATTGAGCGCATCGTTCAAGCCCTCGCCGATCAGGTTCAAGGCGAGGACGGTCAAGAGGATCGCCACGCCTGGAAAGACGCTCATCCACCAGGCTTGTCGCAGCACCGTGCGTGCCGCGCCGATCATGTATCCCCAGGACATCACATTGGGATCGCCGAGCCCCAGGAAGGAGAGCGAGGACTCCAGGAGAATGGCAGTCGCGATCATCAGCGAGGCCAGAACGATCACCGGCGACAGGGTGTTGGGCAGGATCTGGCGAAAGATGATGGCGCTGGACTTTTGACCGCTCAGCACCGCCGCTTGAACGTACTCGCGCGACCGCAGTGAGAGGAATTCGCCGCGCACCAGGCGTGCCACCGGCGGCCAGGCAACGATCGCGATGGCCAGCACGATGGAGCTGAGCGAAGGCTCCAGGATGGCAACCAGCACGATCGCCAGCGCGAAACTCGGGATGGTCTGGAAAAACTCGGTGAAGCGCATCAAGGCGTCATCCCAGTGCCCGCCGAAGTAACCGGCGGCAGCACCGATGGGAATGCCGATCAGCAAAGCCACGAAGGTCGAGACCAGCCCGATCAGCAGCGAGACGCGCGCGCCGTAGGCCAGGCCGGCACCGATGTCGCGGCCCAGTGTGTCGGTGCCGAACCAGAAGCCGTCGACGGCAAAGGGCGGCAGGAAGGGGCGCTGCACCATGCGCCAGGGCGACTGCGGATAAAGCAGGGGGGCGATCAACGCGATCAGGACGACGATCCAGATCAGCACCAGACCGATGGTGGCGCCGCGATTGCGGCGATAGCGGCGCCAGAAGTCGCGGGTTTCACTCATCGGGTCAGGCTTATCCTCGGGTCGACGACCAGGTAGAGCAGGTCGGTCAGAAGGTTGAAGAACAGCACTAGGGCCGAGGAGACCAGGAAGACACCCAGTAGGAGGTTGTAATCGCGCTGCAGCAGGGCATCGAACATCAGCCGGCCGATGCCGGGCCAAGCGAAGACCGTCTCGGTCAAAATGGCGCCACCGACGACTTGACCGGCTTGCAGGCCGGCCAGGGTCACCACCGGCAGAATTGCATTCCGCAGAATATGCCGACGCAGAATGGGACCCTCGCTCAGTCCCTTGGCGCGCGCCGTCTTCACGAAGTCCAGCCCGGCCGTCTCCAGCATCGAGGCCCGGGTCATTCGGGCATAGACCGCCATGAAGAAGAGACCCAGGGTGAAGGCCGGCAGCACCAGATGCAGGGTCAGGTCAACGACCTTGTCCCAGCCCGTGTAGTGGGCGCCGATGGTTTCGATGCCGTAGGCCGGCAGCCAATCGAGCTGAACCGAGAAAAGCAGGATCGACATGAGCGCGATCCAGAACAGCGGCGTCGCGTAGAAGAGCAGGGCGAAGGCGGTGATTGCGCTGTCGGCCCAGCGGCCGACCCGAACCGCGGCCAGTGCCCCCAACATCACGCCCAGCAGGATGGAAATGACGAAGGCCGTGCCGGTCAGCAGCAGGGTGGCCGGCAAGCGATCCATGATCAGATGGGCCACCGGCATCTCCTGGCGATAGGAGAAGCCCAGATCCAGCTGCAGCACTCCGGCCAAATAGGTCCAGAGCTGCACGTGATAGGGCTGGTCCAGCCCGAACTTCTCCTTCAGCTGGCGCAGAAAGATCTCGTCCGAGGCCCCGGCCTCTCCGGCCATCACCGCCGCCGGGTCACCCGGTGCGGCATGAATCAAAACGAAGTTCAGAATGGCGATCGCGATCAAGACCAGGATTGCCTTGATCACGCGCGCAAAGATGTAGCTGGCAATCACCATGCCGCAGTCTCACACAGTGGGGCGAAGACCCAAGCGGAGGCCTGGTGTCTCAAGTGCCGCATACAGGCCCGAGTTCGAGCCCGACTGCGGCACTCACAGAATTGAGACCGCAGGCCGGATTTGACCTGCGGTCGTTACGGCTAGCGGTCCAGGTAGGCATCCTTGAATCCGTCGTTCACACCGATCCCCGTGCGCACCAAGTCCTTGACGTCGCAATGATAGATGGTGGGGAATTGCAACTCGAGGACCCAAGCGACCGGCACGTCGTCGACCAGGATCTTCTGAACCCTGTCGTAGAGATCTGCGCGCTTGCTCTGGTCGGCCTCGACTGCAGCAGCGGCGAACAACTCGTCCACCTCCGGATTGGTGTAGCCGGATACATTGTTCCAGGGTGAACCCTTGGCAATGTTGGAGGAGATGTAGGTCCGGGCCACACCCAGTGCCGGATCGCCGAACTGATAGAGATAGGTGAAGGCCATATCGTAGTCCCAGTCGGCCAGCTTCTGGTTCCAACCGGCAACATCGGTCGCCACGATCTCGACGTTGATGCCGACATCCTCCAGATTCTGCTTCACCGCCTCGCCCCAGCGCTGCCAGGTCTCGCCATAAGGCAGGGGCAGCAGGCGCACCGGAGTGCCGTCGTAGCCCATCTTCGTCAATAGCTCTTTGGCCTTGTCGGGGTTGTGGTCGTACTGAACGACGTCGTCGCTGTAGAAGCGCGTGGCCGAGGAGACCGGGCCGGTCGCAACCTTGCCGAAGCCGTTCCAGATCACGTCGCGGACGAATTCACGATCCATGGCGTACATCACGGCCTTGCGGAAGCGCTTGTCGGCAGTCGGTCCTTGGCGAGTGTTCAGCCAAAGGAAGGAATGCGGGGCAAAGAACTCCCAGCCCTTACCTGTCGAGCAGACACTCTCCATCTCCGTCAGGCGCTGCACGTCGAAGTTCTCGACGGTACCGCCGGGCAGGACATCGATCTTGCCGGTCTCGAAGGCGACTGCGCGCGAGGCCGCGTCGGGGATGATCTGCCAGTAGATCTCGTCGACGTAGGGCTGGCCTTCGATGTAGAAGTTCTCGTTCTTGACCAGGTGGATGTAGGAACCCTTTTCCCATTCCTTGAACTTGAAGGGCCCGGTGCCGATCGGCGTGTTGTTCATCGGGTTGGTCTTGTAGTCCGTGCCCTCGTAGATGTGCTTGGGCACCACCGGCATGGTGCCGGCCTCAAAGACGCCGAGGAAGGGACCGAAGGGCTCTTTCAGCTGAAAGACCACGGTGTTGGGATCGGGGGCGGTGATCGTGTCCACATAGTTCAAGCTGACGCGGAATCGGGGATGGGTTTCGCGCAGGAACTTGTCTGCGGTGAAGACCACATCGTCAGCCGAGAAGGGCTCGCCGTCGTGCCACTTGACACCTTCGTGCAGGTGGAAGGTGTAGACCAAGCCGTCGTCGGAGATCTCCCAACTCTTGGCCAGGCCAGGCTGGGGGTTCAGATCGTTGTCGTAGCGCAGGAGGCTGTCGTAGATGTCGCTGGCCACCAGCGAGGTCGGTCCGTTCTGGGTTATGCCAAGCATCAGGCCGGGCGGTTCGGGTTGAACCACGGCATTGACCGTACCGCCCGACTTGGGCTCGGCTGCGGCACTGCCGGCAAAGAGCGTGAGGGTCGCCGCTCCGAGTAACAGTCTTCTCAACATCCTATTGCCTCCATTCTATGGGTTGGTGAGGTGTTAAGTCTGTCTCTAGTAGTAAGATTCACACGGATGGATGGGAACCATCCGTGTGAATCTTACTATCAACCTATTGATCTGCTGGGCCGATTCACGCAACGCTTGGGCAACAAGCGTTATGATCGGACCACCAGTCCTCCGCCCAGCCGGGCTGCTGGCGATCCGGCAGACGCAGAAAGGCATTTCATTCTCGCATCTGATACTCGCCCGCGGCGGTCTTTTCGACGACATCTTCCCCGATCGGGATTGGCGTGCCGCCGCTGGCCATGAGGGCCAGTTGAACCTTGCAGGATCGCTCCAGGTTGTGCATCAGGATAAAGGCTTCACCAACCGAGCGGTCGGCCGTCAGTAGCCCGTGGTTGCGTAGAATCAGCACCCGCCGGTCGCCGAGGTCGGCTTGAATCCGCTGCCGTCCGTCCAGATCCAAGGCAATCGATTGATAATCGTGGTAGGCGATACGATTGTGGAACTGCAAAGATCACTGATTGAGCGACTGCAGTCCACCGTCCATGGTCGCAACGGCCACCCTCGTAACGGTGTGGGTGTGGAGCACGCAAACGACGTCGTCGCGCACGGCGTGGACTGCGGAGTGGATGGTGAAACCGGCCGGGTTGATCCCCATGCCGGTCGGGTCATGCAGAATCTTGCCATTGGGATCGACGGCGACCAGAGGCCCTGGCGTGACTTCGTCGAAGCGCTGCCCCAAGGCATTGAGCAGGAAGTGGCGCTCCGTCCCCGTCAGGCGCGCCGAGATGTGGGTAAAGATGGAATCGTCCATAGCGAAGTGTGCGACCAAGCGATAGGCGGCGGCCAGGTCGCGCCGCACCTCCGCAGTGAGATCACTTCGATGCAGCGAAGTGGCCGCTTCCATATCTCTTTTCCAAGCGTCGATCGAGGCTGTGTTACCGCGTTCCCTAGCCTAATCAGTCAGCCACCCGGCCGCAAGGGAATTGTCGACAGTCGTCAGTTCCCTTGCGTGTCTCGCTGGTATCGTGCTTACTGTCTCCTCGGCAACCTATAGAATGCACGCTGGCTCCGAGGCGGGGTCGAGGGAGGTTGAATGGCCGAGAAAGACGCTCAAAAGGGCGCGCAGGAGCCGATAACCGATCGCTTGTCGCCGTTTCGCAGCCGCTCTATCGTCGATCTCGTCTTGCGGCAGTTGGAGGGCCTCTTCGACGCCAATGCCTTTCGCCCGGGTGAGCGCTTGAACGAGGTGTTCCTGGCGCAAGCCATGTCGGTCAGCCACAGTTCGCTGCGCGAGGCGGCGCGAAAGCTGGAACAGCGCGGCTGGCTGGTCAGCCGGCCGAACCGCGGATTCTTCGTGCGAAGCTTCACCGAGACCGAGGTGACGCAGATCTACGAAGCCCGCTTTTGCCTGGAGTCCCTTAGCGGTCAGAAAGGCCTTGCCCGAACTCACGGCGCGCGCCCAGCGAAAGCTCGAACGCGATTTTGAGGCCTTGGCCCTTGCTGCCGAAGAGAAGGCCGAGAACCTTATCGTTGACCGCATCCTGGCCTTCCATCGCACCATAGCCGGCTTGGCCGGAAACGAGATCCTTCTTGCCTCCTTCAACAGCCTGGCGATGGATACGAAACTGATCATCTCGCTGATCGGCGGCGTCCGGGCCAACCCCGGCGAGGCGCTCCGCCGCAACAAGCCGATCTATGAGACACTCGTTGCCCGCGATGTCGCCGCGAGCGTTGCCGAGTTGGAGTGTTATCTGACCGTGGGCCGTGGCGAGGTCGTCGCATTCCTGCACCAGGATCAGCAAGCGGGAATGTTCCAGGTTCTGTTGAAACTTTGATTTAGTGAGAGGTGGGTCGGGAAAACTGGACAGGTGAGTCAAGTGGGGTTTTCGCGTGAGATCGGCCTGATAGCCGAGAGCGAGGAGAGAGCATGGCAAGACGCCCGCGCCGGAACCACAGTCCAGCATTCAAGGCGAAAGTGGCCTTGGCAGCCATCCAGGGCGAGAGGACGCTGGCCGAGTGAGCCCGGCAGTTTGACGTACACCCCAACCAGATCACCCAGAGCCCACCCAGCAGTGGCGCCGGCAATTGTTGGATGGCGCTGCCGGTGTGTTCGGCGACACCGCCAAGGCGGAGAGGTGCCGGCGGTGTATGTGAAAACCCTTCATGCGAAGATTGGCGAGCTGATGTTAGAGAAGGATTTTTGTCCGCAGCGCTCGGCAAGGCCGGTCTGTCGGCGCGCGCAAAGCTATGATCGAGCGCGACGACAGACTGGGCATCAGCCGTCAGAAGCAGCTGCCCGGCCTCAGCCGAGGGAGCGTCTCCTATCTGTCGCGCCCGGCCTCGCAGACCGACCTCGCGCTCATGCGCCGGATCGACGCGTTGCCTCTGGATGACCCCTTTGCCGGCAACCGGATGTTGCAAGCCTGCTGAAGGCAGAAGGCGGTGGGGCGGCGGCGTGTTTCGACGCTGATGCAGAAGATGGGGATGCAGAAGATGGGGATGCAGAAGATGGGGATGCAGAAGATGGGGATGCAGAAGATGGGGATCGAGGCGATCTACCGCCGCCCGAAGACCTCGACGCCGGCGCCGGGACACAAGATCCATCCCTACCTTACTGCGCGGCCTCGCGGGTCAGGCGCCCTGACCGGATCTGGGCGATGGACATCGCCTGCGTGCCCATGGCACGGGGCTTGGTCCATCTTGCTGCTGTCCCGGACTGGTTCAGCCGCAAGGTTCTGGCTTGGCAGGTGTCGATCACGCGTGAGGCAGAGTTCTGTATCGAGGCCCTGGAGGAGGCGCTGGCACGCCATGGCAGGCCAGAGATTCTCAATACCGACCAGGGCAGTCAATTCACGTCGCTGGACTGCGTTCAGGTCCCAAAGGACGCGGAGATCGCGATCTCCATGAATGGCAAGGGAGCCTGGAGGGACAAGGTTTTCGTGGATCGCCTCTGGCGCAGGGTCACGTATGAGGAGATCGACCTGCACGCCGATGCCAACCGCCGGAGGCGCGCGCCTCGATTGGGCGCTACCTGGCCTTCTACAACAGCACGAGGCCACATGCGTCGCTTGGCGGGCAGACGCCCGATCAGGCGTACATCAGCGCGCCGCAGCCAATCCCGGCAGCGGCTTGACCCAGACGGAAATCCACTTGGCCATGGCTCGAACCCTGTTCAAACAATCCGAGCCATCTCTGTCGCACCCGAGCCAGCGGCAACCGTCCGGTGCGTATCTGGAAAAGCGAAGTCACGACCAGCACCTTGAGTGTGATCGTCCGCCCCTTCGACAGCCGCAACAGCGAAACGCCTGCCAAGGACCCGCCCTGCTGGGAGAAAGCCGGGAACGCAGGCTAAGCCCTTCGTTTCTTCGTGTGAAGTTCTGGGTAGGCCATGTGATAGGCAAGCGCGACACCGCCGCCACCGCCGACGATGTTGCCCAAAGTCACCGGAATGAGGTTGCCGGAAATTTCCGCAGCTCCAAGGTCCGGTGAGACGATTACGGCAAAGGGCAGAAGGAAGAAGTTCGCCACGCAGTGCTCGAACCCAAGCGCGACGAAGCCGGCAATCGGCAGGACGATGACCAAGGCTTTGCCAGCGGCGGTACGGGCCGAGAAAGTCAGCCAAACGGCAAGACACACCAGTGCATTGCATAGAATGCCCCGGGCGAAAGCCTCGCCGAACGAGAGGCTGGTCTTGGCGATGCCGATGGACCGAGCAGTGTCGGCCATAAGCCCCTCGGAGAGACCGGCCATGATCGCAAGGACGACGACCAGCAGGGCGCCACAGGCGTTGCCGATGAGCGCCCAGATCCAGTTTCGTAACAGAGCCGTAAGCCTGATCTTGCCGGAGACCAGGGCCATTACCATCAAGGCATTGCCGGTGAAAAGCTCCGCCCCGCCAATCACGACCAGCACCAAGCCCAGGCAGAACGCCAATCCGCCAAGGAAGCGTAGCGGACCCGTGATTGGTTCGGCGCCGGCAACCACGACCAAATAGAAGAGGCATCCAAAGGCGATGAAACAGCCGGCCAGAACGGCGCGGGTGAAAAGAGGTTGAAAATCCAAACTGGCTTTACCGACACCCACGGCATCGACCAGTTTCGCGATCTCTGCGGGCTTGTAGGCGTCCAGGCTATTCGCCGTGTGCACCCCATTCTCGGTCATACGCGCTCGCTCCGCCGTCAGCATGATCCTTAGGTTGACTTGGCAAGGTGATGTCCGCCTTGATGCTGATCAAGAGCGAGGCGAAGCGGTTGCCGCTACCTCGTGGCTGCAAGGCTGCGTGCGAACATCTGATCGAAGACGCTAGAAGCCAACGAAGATGTAGCCCTCGCCATGGGCAGTCTTGATGAAACGGGCTTCTCGAGCGTTGTCGCCAAGCTTGCGGCGCAGACGCTGGACCAGGACATCGGGCGTTCGATCATAACTGGCCCAATCGCGCTGCGAGACATGGCGCAGGATCTCGTCGCGGGTAAGCACGCGCCCGTTGCTTCCAAGGAAGAGCGCCAAAAGGCTGTGCTCGGCGTGGGTGAGTTCCACCGCCTTGCCGTCCGGAGCTTCCAACTGGCGGCGCGCGGTATCGTAGCTCCAACCAGCGAAAGTGACGCCGCCTCGTAGGCTGACGCTCTGGCCCCTGGTGCGCCTCAAGACATTCTTCACACGGGCCCAAAGTTCGCGCTGATTGAAGGGCTTGGTCACATAGTCGTCGGCTCCCATCTCCAGGCCGACGATCCGGTCGATGTCGTCGGTGCGCCCGGTCAGCAGAATGATGCCGACGTCGGACTGGCCGCGGATCTCTCGGGTGAGCTGCAGACCGTCCTCGCCGGGAAGGTTGATGTCGATCAACAACAGATCGGCGTCTTCCCGTGCCAAGAGGCTCCGTAAGGCTTCGGCGGACTCGACTTCGCTTACCCGGTAGCCTTCGGCCGTGAAGTAGGCCGAGAGCTTGGAACGCACCACGGAATCGTCCTCCACCAGGACGATATGAGTTGCCTTTGCCGCTCCCCCCATGACCACAAACACTCTCTCAAGCCAGATTTCATCCTACTGTTTACAAATTTATACATTCCAGCAACGCCTTTGAACGCCTTGTTCACGCCTGAGGCATAAGCTGGTCGGATCGACTGAACCGACGCGGGCGCCGTCAAGAGGCGTCACGACCGGCCAGCAGACAAACCAAACTTGGAACTCGAACTAGGGAAGCCGAAATGAAACGATTGACCACAGGCGTTTGCGCCGCAGCCCTCCTGGCCATGGGTGCGGGAGCCGGGGCGCAAGCCGATTCCGACGATCCCATCATCGTCACCATGAACAACTGGACCAGCCAAAACGTGCTGGCCTATGTGACCGGCGATCTTCTGCAGAAGCTGGGCTACGAGGTGGAGTACGTCCCCTCCGACACGCAGCTGCAGTTCCAGGCCATCGCCGACGGTGACCTGCATTTCCAGGTCGAGGTTTGGGAAGGCAGCATGCTGAACGCCTTCGAGAAGGCCAAGGCCACCGGCGGTCTGGTCGACATGGGCGATCACGATGCGGTGACCCGCGAAGACTGGTGGTTCCCGGCCTACATGATCGAAAAGTGCCCGGGCTTGCCGGACTGGAAGGCGCTCGACAAGTGCGCCAACCTCTTCGCCACCGCCGAAACCAGCCCGAAAGGCCGCTTCGTCGGTCCGCCGGCCGACTGGGGCAAGCACTATGCGGAGCGCATCGAGGCGCTGGGCATGAACTTCGAAGAGGTTCCGGTCGGACAGGCAGCCACCCTCTGGGCCGAGTTGCAGGCCGCCTATGATCGTGAGGAAGGTGTCGTCCTCTTCAACTGGACCCCGAATTTCATTGAGGCCAAGTTTGAAGGCGAGTTCGTCGACTTCCCCGCCTACGAAGCCGACTGCCTCACCGACCCGGCCTGGGGCATCAACGAAGAAGCCCTCTATGACTGCGGTGCGCCGACATCCGGATGGCTGAAGAAGGCCGCCTGGGAAGGTGTCGCCGAGGACTATCCGAAAGCTTGGGAGTTCTTCCACAACATGAGCTTCACCAACGCGCAGATTGCCGCCGCAGCCGCCATGGTCGACATCCAGGGTCTGTCGCCGGAAGAGGCAGCCGCCAAGTGGATTGCCGAGAACGAGAGTGTTTGGTCCGCCTGGATGCCTAAAGAAGGCTAAAAGGCAGTGGTGAGCGGCCGGCATTGGGACTGCGTGCTCCCTCGCGCAGTCCCAATGCCGGTCGCTTCATTTCCTCTAGGGTGTGAAAGCCAGAGGGTAACAAACGGGGAAGACTGGGCCATGATCGCTAAGCTGAGCTGCACCGACCTATGGAAAGTCTACGGCAACGACGTGCAATCGCTGTTTCGTGGCGGCGGCAAACCCAGTGACAAGATCTTGACCGAGGGCGGTTACATAGGCGCGGTGCGCGATGCCGGCTTCGATGTGCACGAGGGCGAGATTCTGGTGCTGATGGGGCTCTCGGGGTCAGGAAAATCCACGCTTCTGCGTTGCCTCTCGCGTCTGATCGAGCCGACTGCCGGCAAGGTGCAGTTCGAGGGCCAGGACATCACCCATGCGGACGAGAAGGCCTTGCGGTCCTTGCGTCGCCACAAGATGGGCATGGTGTTTCAAAATTTCGGCCTGCTGCCACATCGTACCGCTCTTCAAAACGTTGTCTTTCCACTTGAAATTCAGGGCTATTCGCGTAGTGAGCGACTGCGCAAGGCCTTGGACCTCATGAAGCTGGTCGGGCTTGAGGGGCGAGAGACCTATTATCCGCGTGAGCTCTCGGGCGGCCAGCAACAGCGCGTCGGGATCGCGCGCTCACTGGCGGTGGAGCCGGATGTCTGGTTCCTGGATGAGCCCTTTTCGGCACTGGATCCCCTCATTCGCCGCGAGATGCAGGACGAGTTCATCCGCCTGCAAACCACTCTGAAGAAGACAATCGTCTTCGTGACCCACGACTTCGAAGAGGCCGTGCGCCTGGCCGACCGCATCGCCATCATGCGCAGCGGCGTCATCGTTCAGCTGGGCACGCCGGAGGATCTGGTGGTCAATCCGGCGGACGACTATGTTTCCGAGTTCACCAAGACCGCGCCGAAAGCGAAGCTCATCCGTTCGCACACCGCGATGCAGCCTCTGACCGGCTTTACGGGACTGTCGGATGACGATCCCACCGTACCCGGGAATGCACCGATCGAGGTTGCGGCCCCGACGGTGCTTGGTGGCAAGGGCCGTGCGATCGTGGTCGATGATCAAGGGCGCCCGATCGGAGAACTGACCCGAGCGCATGTCATCGACGTGCTCTTCGGATCGGAGGAGACGTCTGAGCAGGAACCTACGACCGGGCAAGAGGGCGGCGAGGACGTGCGTGAGGCCTCGGCATGAGCCTCCAATCCGCCAGCCTGGACGAGGAGCGCGTCGCACCCTCGCAGCCCGCTCTGATCATCGGCGGTCTCGTCTTGCTGATCGCCCTTCTGGTGATCCTCAATCCGTCCTGGAGTGCGCGTTGGCCGGAGGCATGGGAGATCCCTCTGGCGGCCTGGGTGACCGAGACATTCAGCTGGCTCGCCAATGATCTCAGCTTCGGGCTCTTCACCTTCCGCGATATCACCCGCGGCATCGCCTGGCTGCTGGACCGACCCTTCGATCTGGTCGAGGCGCTGCTGTTCCGCGGATCGAAGGCGTTGGGCACGGGACCGATTCCTTGGCTCGCCCTGTCGCTCGGCCTAGGCATCATCGGCTATCGCCTTGGTGGAGTGCGGCTGGCCCTTCTGGCTGCCTTCGGCGTTGCCTACCTGGCGATCTTCGGCGTCTGGAAGGACGCCATGCGGACCCTGTCGCTGGTTGTGGTTACCGTGCCGCTGGCGGCCTTCATGGGCATCGCACTGGGAGTCATTGCGACGCGGAACGTCCGTGCCGAAAGGATCCTTCAGTTCTGTTTCGACATCATGCAGGCGACACCTCATCTGGCCTACCTGGGTCCGGTCGCGGCCTTCTTCGGTTTTGGGTCAGTGCCGGGCATGATCGCCACCGCGATCTTTGCCCTACCGCCGATGGCACGCTGCACCATCTTGGGCATTCGCACGGTCCCCAGTTCGGTGATCGAGGCAGGCGTGATGGCGGGCTGCACGCCGGCCCAGCAGCTCTGGCGGGTGCAGCTTCCGGCCGCGCAGCGGACCCTGCTGGTCGGCGTCAATCAAGTGATCATGCAGACCCTGGCGATGGCCGTTATCGCCTCGCTGATCGGTGCTTCAGGCCTAGGCCACAAGCTGCTGTTCTCGCTGCAGCAATTGCAGCTGGGCAAGGCCATCGAAAGCGGCGTGGCGATCGTCATCATCGCCGTTGTGCTGGACCGTCTGAGCCAGGCTTGGGCGAAGTTGGCGCCCAGTCATGTGGAGCAAAAGCAGGTCTGGTGGCGGCGCCACTGGGCACTGCTGGCAGTGCTCGCGACCCTCGTGGTGATCTCACTGCTCTCTTTCCTCATGCCTTTCATCGCGAAACTGCCGAAGAGCATGACGATCACCACTGCACCCTTCTGGGACACCGGCATTCGCTGGATGTCGAAGAATCTCTTCGACTATCTGGAATTCCTGCGCGACGACTTCACGATCTATGTGCTGATACCCATGCGCAACTTCTTCCTCTGGTTGCCTTGGCCACTGTTGCTCAGCCTGGTCGGCCTGGCTGCCTGGCGGATCGGCGGGGCGAAGCCGACGCTGATCTCGATCGGACTGGTTCTCTTCATCCTGCTGACCGGCTTCTGGGTTCCGGCGATGCTAACGCTCTACCTCACCAGCATCGCAGCGGTGATCTGTATGGCGGTCGGCGTTCCCATCGGCGTCTGGTCCTCGCGTCGTCCGCGAGCGGCACGGGTCGTGCTGACGATTTGCGACACTCTGCAGACTTTTCCTTCGTTCATCTACCTGATCCCGGTCATCATGTTGTTCCGCGTGGGCGACCTGGCCTCGCTGATGGCCATCATCGGCTATGCCACGGTACCGGCCATTCGCTACACCTATCTTGGCCTCACGCGGGTGCCCTCGACGGTGGTCGAGGCCTCGATCGCCACCGGCACGACCCGTTGGCAGCGGCTGTTTAAAGTCGAGCTGCCGATGGCGATGCCCGAGATCATGCTGGGCCTCAACCAGACCATCGTCATGGCACTCTCCATGACCGCGATCACGGCCTTGATCGGTTCACGCGATTTGGGTCAGGAGATCCTGAAAGCCTTGCCTGATCTCGATACCGGACGCGGCCTGCTGGCCGGCCTCTGTATCGCTGCAATCGGGCTGGTGGCCTCGCAGATGATCGAAAGCTGGGTGAAGCAGCGCAAGAAGCAGCTGGGCATCAGCGGCTGAGGTGTTCGAAGGAAGCGCCACGGGTCCAGTGGAGTTTCCTTCGAGCTATGGTTCCGCCTCCCGATAGGCCATCTTGGGTTGTCACTGGCAAAACGACCTGACATGATCAGCGACGCGGCGAATGCCGACGCTGTCGTAGGTTCCCTCGGCATCTTCGCGTCCGTCCGCAAAGCGAAATCCGATCGCAGCGTTGGGCATGATGACCACATAGTTGCCGTCATGGCCCAACATCGACATAAGCGGCACGCGCATTTCACAGCCTGCGCGCGCCCGGAAGGGTGCCAGCGAAAACGACATGTCATAGTTGGCCATGCTACCATCCTCATAGCGCCAGCCGGACGGCAAGCCGCGCTCCCTATCCATGCTCATCGCCTGTTGAGTCAGTCCTCGGTGCAAAATCTGCTGGCCGTCATGCTTGCCCAGCTCGGCGGACGGGCGAGCTTAAAGCACTCCCTGATAGGTCGGCAGCATGCCTCCGTCGAAACGCGGAACACGCCGACGCGTCTTTATGCCGAGAGCCATGCGGGTTGGAATTGGCCCTATCCCGAGCGGCGCGAAGACCTCTTCGCTCATCATGCGCCATAGGCCGGCGGCATCGCCTTCACGCTGGCGGATGAGATTATCCATCGCCATCGCCAGCAGCATGGTCTCCGAAGATTTGTAGCGCATGACTTCACCCGGGCCCCAGGGATAGGAGCCGTAGGCTGTGATCAGTTGGGTTTTCTCGTCGAGCGTGGGGGCCATCCAAATTCGCATCTCGAGCGGTGCAAAGTCGGCATCGACATAACCCTCGACACGCTCCCCGGTGCGATGTTGCCGATACCGGTCGCCATGTTGGGCGCATCGCCGAAGGTTACGTCTTGCCAGCCGTCATGCTCGGGCGTCAGCGGCACGTGATCCAGGATACGCTCGTCGAAGACCTCCGGGCCGTACTTCTCGGCCAAGCGCAGCATGGCAATGGCCGCGCCCAGCGACTTGGAAACCGAGTAGACCGGGTGGCGCAGTCGATCGCAAAAGGGCTGCGGGCCAAAGCGCGTGTGACAATCGCTGCGGTACACAACGCCATCCAGCAGCAAGCCGCTCACGCTGAGATAATGGCGGATGTAGTCGTTGTCGAACCCGATCAAGAGTACTTTGCTCAGCGCTTCCAAGTCTTGCCAGAAGCGGTTCGGGAAGTCGCTGGCATGCTGGATCTCGTAGCACTCGATCGCCTGGTCGCGCCCCGGCGTGTCTTGCGGAGTATACTCAATGCCGCTTTGGCCCCAGTAATTGATCTTGGCATGGTCCGGCTCACCTTCCTGTCCGATCTGAACGCGCAGATCTGAAACGACGTCGTCCTTGTGTGCAAACATGGCCACGCCATTGGCGACGCCGCCACGAATTCGCCGAACCAAGGTGAAGGGGAAGGCGACGCGCGACCAACCCTCGTCTGCCGGCTCGGACCAAGTGCGTCCGGGTGAAAGGATGATGTTCCAGGATCCGCTCTCCGTTCGGAGGATACGGTCGCTCTTCAGCGGCAGGAAGACCTCTGCGAAGGTGATGACTGCGAATGAGAAGCCGGGAATGGTCTCTGAAACGGACCGCTGCGGTTCCCCGGCGTAGTGGCCGGAAAGCGGGAAGGTTGAAACCGTTAGAATTCCTTCCATCGCTTCGGCCTCTGCGATCTCCGAACCGATCGGACGAAAGTTATCGAAGTGAAGAGGTTCGACCGTTTGTTCGTCGTGCGATGAAAGTTCCGCGATGGAAAGCTTCTCGCGCTCTCCAAGGGGATCGGGTTCGGCAAGAGACTTGCTCTCCGTCAGTGCAGCGACAGAGGCCGCCGCGAACAGCAAGCCTAGAGCAGATGCACCGATCACCGAATCGATTGTGATGTGACGGGATGATGCAAGTCTGGTTCAAGGTCTCCAGACAAGGAGGTCTTGGATGGGACGAGCATCGAGTGGCGATCTGCGGGTTCGTGTTTTGAAGACATCGCAGGCGGGCCTGTCGGCGTGTGGTGCTGCGGCGCGGTTCGGTGTGGCGCCATCGACCGCGATCCGCTGGATAAAAGCGGGCGAAAGCTGGTGAGTTGGAGCCGCGACCGATCGGGCGTCGACGCGAGTCGGGCCTTGATGGGCATGAAGGCTTCATCGTGGGCCTGATTGAGACTGACCCTGATTGAGACTGACAAGGACATCACGCTCAATGAGATGGTGGTGCGCCTCGCGGACGAGCGCGACGTCCGGATTGGCCGGAGCGCGCTGAACAACTGGCTGCGCAGGTGCGGCTTCACGTACAAAAAAGACCGCGCACGCATTGGAGCAGGAGCGGCCGGAGGTCTTGAGAAAGCGCCAGGCCTGATGTGACAGCCAACTCGACTTCGATCCGGCCAGGCCGGTCTTCATCGACGAGACGGGCCTGTCGACGAAGATGGCGCGGCTGCGTGGGCGTTCCAGGCGGGGCGAGCGTTGTCGCGCGGGCATCCCCCATGGTCATCGGAAGACAACCAACTTTACCGGTGCGCTTCGGCTGACCGGAATGACCGCGCCGACGGTGCTCGACGGCGCCATGAATGGTGTCGCTTTTCTTGACTATAGCGAGCAAGCGCTGGCGCCGAGCCTTAATCCCGGAGATGTCGTGATCATGGATGACTTGCCGGCGCACAAGGCCGCCGGCGTCCGACAGGCCATCGAGGCCACAGGCGCCACCCTCACATATCTGCCGCCCTACAGTCCCGACTTCAACCCAATCGAGATGGCTTTCGCCAAGCTCAAATCACCGATCCACGCAAAGGCCGAAAGAAGCGTCAGCACCCTCTGGAATACCGTGGGCGACATCATCGGTCTGGTCGAGCCGCACGAGTGCGCAAACGATTTCGCCGCAGCAGGCTATGACACTTCATAAAATGAATGTGCTCTAGCAGCCCCGAAAGGGTCGATCTTCGCATGATCGGCAGCAGGCTATCGGAACGGCAAGGATCGGACAGGACTGTCGAGGACCGCTTGTTCTACAATCTGCACAGTTTGCGAGGCCAAGGCCGTTGCGAAGCCGGTCAACTGGCCTTATCGGTGGAAAGTGCTCGGTCCAAAGCGGCACGAGCCAGAAGCCGTGTGGAATCCAGGCAGGGCAGGGTGGAGTTCTCCTCTTCCAAGATCAAAGGGATCTCGGTGCAGCCGAGAATCACGCCGTCGCAGCCGGCCTGCTTGAGGCGCATCACAATGCCCTGGAAGGCCTGCACCGACTGTGGCTCGAATCGGCCCATAACCAGTTCATCCATGATGATGCGCTGCATGAGCGCCTGATCGCCAGTCGCCGGCCGCTTGATCGTAAGCCCCTGCTGCGCCAATCTTTGCGGATAGACATCGCTCTCCACCAGCCAAGCCGTGCCGAGAAGACCCAAGCGTCTGAGGCCGCGCGCGAAGGCTGTCGCCGCGACGGCGTCGGCGATGTGCAGCCAGGGTAAGGGCGAACGGGGCTCGACCAGATCGAAGGCTCGATGAATGGTGTTGTCTGGGCAGATCAGGAAGTCGGCGCCGCCTTGCGCCAGCTTCTCGGCCGATGACAGCATTAGATCGACAAGGCAGGGAATATCGTCGGCCGCCAAGCAGCGCGCATAGTCTGCCAGTGAAAAGCCGTGCAACGAGATTTCCGGATGAGCATGCTTTCCCATAAGTGCTGCAGCTTTACTGCAGATCGTCCGATAGCAGAGCGATGCACCTTCGGCCGAACAGGCCAGAATGCCGATATGCTGTACCATCCGGGCGCTCCAAATCTAGCCGTCGCGCCAGCGGTAGTAGGTGACAGTGGCCGGCAGGAACCAAGGTTTGCCTCGGTACAGCGGACGCGTCTGGAAGGAGGGCTTGGAAAAGGCACTCTTGCCCTCGGCTCGGCCCAGTACCTTCAATCCCGAGCGCATGCCCAGGTAGCTGGCCATGCCGACACCGGAACCGCAATAACCCATGGCGTAGTAGAGACCCACCCGCTCACCCATATGGGCAAGCTTGTCGAAGGTATAGGCAACGAAGCCCATCCAGGAATGGGAAATGCGAGTCTCCACCAATTCCGGAAATATGCGAACCAGGGAGGCGTGCAGCTTGGGGCCGCTGATCTTCGGATCGCTCTCGCCAGCACTGACCCGGCCGCCGAAGAGGATGCGCTGCCTGTCCGGCGAGGGACGGTAGTAATAGATCACCTGCCGCGTATCCGAGAACACCCGGTCGCGCGGCATCAGTCGATCCATGACTGCCGGCTCCAAGGCTTCCGTCGCAATCATGTAGCTGCCGATGGGGATGACCCGCCGTTGGTGCCAGGGCGAGAGGGGACCACTGTAGCCGTTGGTCGCCAGAACCACCCGTTGGGCCTCTGTTCGTCCGCGCGGGGTCGCGATCTCGAAAGCTTGCCCCTCACGCTGGATGGCAATGACCGGGGTGTGGGAGGCGATCTCGACCCCGGCCGCGCGAACCAACTCTAACAGACCGCGATGGTAGCGTCCGGGATCGAGAGCGGCATGGCGCTCCAAGACCAAACCGCCGTGATAGGTCTCCGTGCCGATCTCCGCCTGCTGTTCGGCCCTGGACACGATGTAGGCTGGTGTGTCCAGCCAGTCGGGCTTGTTCTTTAGGCCGGTGACCAGATCCTGGAAGCCGGCGGCGTTGTGGGCCGCATGGAAGCGCCCGACGACCTTGAAATCGCAGTCGATCTGCTCTTGACGGACGAACTCGCCGATCCAAGAGAGCGACTCCACACCTTCTTCCAGAATACGCCGAGCCACTTCCGAACCATGCTTGCCGGCGAGTTCGGCATAGCCGGGTTTCACACTGCTGGAGATCTGCCCGCCGTTGCGGCTGCTGCAACCCCAACCTGCTGCCTCGGCGTCGAGGATCAGCACCTGCCTACCGCCGCGCGCAATCTGCAAGGCAGCATGCAGCCCCGTATAGCCACTGCCGATCACCAGAACCTCCACCTTGTCGGGGAGTGCTACTTCTCTCTCGGGTTCGAGCGGCGTGTGATCCCACCAATAGGGTGTCGTCTTGAAGTCGTCGGTGAAGGGGGTTTCGCTCATGACGATGCTCATGCGGCCTCGCTGACGCGATACTCGGACTTGGCCAGCCACTCCGGATGCGGCTCGATCCCCCAGCCCGGCTCCTCGCTCACCCGCGCCCTACCCTCGACGATTGTGTAGGGGTCCTGGCGATAGAGCCCCTGCTGCCAGGGATAATAGTCCGCACCCTCGATCGAGAACTCCAGATACTTGCCGGCATTGGGAATGGCGCGCAGTAGATGCATGGTGAAAAGGGTCACCAGGGAGAGGTTGGCGCAATGCGGCGTGACCGGCAGACCTGCCGCCGCGGCCATCTTCACCACACGCAGGGTGCGCGCCATGCCGCCGAGATAGCAGATGTCGGGCTGTACGATGTCGACTGCGCGCATGTCGATCATCTGCCGCCAGATGGTGAGGTCGCAGTCCTGCTCGCCGCCGGTCACGTCGAGAGAGAGCGCAGAGGTGACCTCCTTGGTCTGCTCCAACTCCCAATAGGGGCAGGGTTCTTCATAGTGCTCCATGCCCTGATCTTCCATAAGGCGGCCGATCTCGATGGCGCGCTTGGGCGTGTAGCAGGAGTTGGCGTCGGCGAGGAGCGAAACCTCGTCGCCGAGCGCCTTACGGATCGTCGGGATGATCTCTTCGCTGCGGCCCGGCCATTCGTCCTTGTTGCGTCCGACCTCGGTGCCGACACGAAACTTGAAGGCGTCGAAACCCTTCTCACCGCGCAGGCGCTTGAAGCGCTCGGCCTCTTCGAGCGGGGTGATGTCGCGCTTCATCGAGGAGGCATAGGCGCGGATCGGGCCGGGGGAGCCGCCCAGCAGGCTGGCCACCGGCTTCTCCGCCTGCTTGCCGCGCAGGTCCCAGATTGCCGTGTCGAGTCCAGCCAGGGCACGGCGCAGATAGGAGCCCGGGAACTTGTGCTCGCGCTCGGTCACCAGGTCCAAGAGGGTGTCAAGATCATCGATCCTGACACCCAGGGTCCAGGGCGCGACCTGCCGATGCAGCACCTGTGCGGTGATGTCAGAATGGTAGGTGGAGACCTGACCCCAGCCACTGGTCCCGGTTTCGTCCGTCACTCGGACAAAGCCCACGAACTCGTTGGCAAAGCTTTCAATTTTCCTGATCTGCATCCGCTTTCATTCCTATCCGAGTCGGCAGGCTGCACCGAAGCGCGGCTAGCCCAGATCCTCAAGGATCATTTGCGCGCCCTTGGCGCCGATCATCATGCTGGGCGCATTGAGATTGCCCGATGTGATCTGCGGCATGATCGAGGCATCGATCACCCTCAGACCCTCTATGCCATGCACGCGCAGGCGCGGATCGACGACCGAGCTCTTTGGATCCGGTCCCATGGCGCAGGTGCCGCATGGATGAAACACGGTCGAGCTGCGCGCACGAATGTCAGCAACGAGTTCGGCATCGCTCTGCACCTCCGGGCCGGGTAGGATTTGTCGCTTGATGATCTGCTGCAGGGCAGGGGTCGCAGCCATCCGGCGCAGAAAGTGCGCCGCCTCCAGGAGCTCGACGACATCTTCCTTGGTGGAGAGATAATTGGGCTGGATCAGCGGCGGCGCGAAGGGGTTGGCGGAACCTATCTGCAGATGGCCGCGACTTGTCGGGTGGCAGTTGGAGGCGCCCAGCATGAAGCCGGGGTAGGGGTCGGGTGTCATCAGCGGCCGCTTGCCCTTCGGCGCTGTGGTGTAGCTCAGGGGCGAGAAGTAGAGTTGGATGTTCGGTCGATCTCGATCCGGATTCGAGCGCAGGAATCCGCCGCCTTGATTGACGCTGAGGGACAGCGGGCCGGTCCGGGTGAGGAGATAGCGCAAACCGACGGCCAAGCGGCTCCACCAGGGTCTGAGCAAGCTGTTGAGGGTTGGACGCGTCGCCTCGTAGAAGTGGTCGAAGCCGATGTGATCCTGAAGATTACGGCCGACCTCGGAGGCCTCCTGCAGCACCTCTATTCCCCGCTGTCGGAGGAGAGCGGCTGGGCCGATGCCGGAGAGTTGCAGGAGCTGCGGGCTGTTGACGGCGCCAGCAGCAAGAATGATCTCGCGCCTAGCCAGATAGCTGCGGCGTCGCGCGCCGATCTGGACTTTGACTCCGGTCGCGCGCCGCCCATCGAACAAGACCTGCGTGGCCTGTGCTTTGGTCACGATCCGCAGATTTGGACGCCGCTTTGCCGGGTGCAGGAAGGCAGTCGCCGCCGAACAGCGCAGACCCTTGCGGATGGTGAGTTGAAACAAACCAACACCGTCTTGGCGCGCACCGTTGAAATCCGGATTACGTGCCAGCCCCATCGCTCCCCCGGCAGCCAGATAGTTGGCGCAGAGCGTATGGACCTGCCCGGCAACATCGGTGACGGTGAGCGGACCGCCGCGGCCGCGCCAGGCGTCGGCGCCGGCGAGATTGTCCTCCATTGCCTTGAAGATCGGCAGTAGATCCCGATAGCCCCAGCCGGGATTGCCGAGCCCCTCCCAGCCGTCATAGTCGGCAGCCTGGCCGCGGACAAACACCATGGCGTTGATTGAACTGGACCCGCCCAGAACCTTGCCCCGCGGCCAGTAGTTCGGCGCCTGGGTCGTGCCGGGAACCGGCTCGGTCATATATTTCCAGTTCAGGCCCTTGTGAAAGAAGGCCTTGCCGTAGCCGATCGGCATACGGACCCAAAGGTTGAGATCGCTGCCCCCGGCCTCCAGTAGAAGCACCCGATGTCGGCCGCTCTCGGACAGGCGATTGGCCAAGACGCAGCCGGCCGAGCCGGCACCGATGACGATAAAGTCCGCTTCCTCCATCGAGCCTTCCATCGCTTGCAAGCGCCGGACCATGCGTTACCGGCTTGTCTGACGGCAGAAGAAAAGCCCGGCAGCGGTCGCGTTGGAAAGAAGAATCAGCCCTTTCGTCGAGTCCGCACCGCGGCGACCTCCCGGCGCTGGCGCAGCAGGCAGGGCCCGCTCTTGGGCCGGGCTAGGACTCCCTCGAAGATGCGGCGCACGGCGGGAAAGCGGGAGACGATATCGTCGGGCTCTTCGAAACCGTAAGCGGCCCACAAGGCCACCTGGATGTCGGCGATGGTGAATTGCTCACCCAGGTGCCAGGGCGCGCGCTTGGCCAGGAGGGAGTCCAGCACGCCCCAGCGTTCCTCTGCCGCGGCGCGCGCTTGGGCCCGGGTCTCCACAATATCTGCGCGCCGCAATGCATAGCGGTGGGGAAAGAAGAAGCGTTTGCTCAGCGGCTGTATGTCGTTGGTCAGGTAGAAATAGAGCGAGAGGAAGCGGCCGCGTTCCGGGTCGCCTGGAGCCGGCACCAGATCGCCTAGGGCATGGCGCTCTGCGAGGTAGAGCATGATTGCTGCCGATTCATGCAGGTGCGCGCCCTCCGGTGTTGTCAGGGCCGGCAGATATCCGGCGGGATTGATCTCCAAAAAGGCCGCCTGTCGGTGTTCTCCGGCCCGGACGTCGACGGCGATCGCGTCATAGTCCAGACCCAGTTCCGCCAGTACCATCATCGGACCGATGGCGCGGCTCCAAGCACCACCATAGAGTCGATAGCGACCCTGCATGCGATCTCTCCCTCTGTACTTCCGCTGCTATCTGGCCGCTTCTCTGCTCTTTGCGTCGATGCTCTCGGCCGTCTGTCCGAACAGGATCTTGCGTTCGGCCTCGCTGGGCGGCGCCGAGCGGCGCAGCTCCTTTCCCAGATCGACAGCCCTCTGGACGGCCGGCCTTTCCTTCACTCTATGGCGCCAGGCTGCCACGTTCGCTAGCGCCTCAAGTGACGCGCCCAGCGGCTTGGCGATCAAGACCCAGGGCCAGGAGATCATGTCGACGATCGTGTAGTCCTCGCCCAGGATGTAGGCTCGGCCGTCGTCCAACTGCCGTTCCAAAACACCCAGGCAGCGATCGTACTCCTTGAGGTAGCGCTCTCGGCCGTAGGCCTGCCCCTCGGGCGCGTAGTTCACGAAGTGGCTGAGTTGGCCGGCCATCGGACCCTGGTTTCCGACCTGCCAGAAGAGCCACTCCAAAACCTGCTTCCGCCCCAGCGGGTCACTCGGTATGAAGCGGCCGGTCTTCTCCGCCAGATAGAACATGATGGCGCCGGATTCGAAGACGCTGACCGGATCGCCATCTACGGCGTGATCCGCGATTACCGGTATGCGGTTGTTCGGACTGATCTTCAGGAAGTCCGGCTTGAACTGGTCGCCGGCGCCGATGTTGACCGGGATCATGCGGTAGTCGATGCCCAGTTCTTCCAGCAGAATGGCCACCTTCCAGCCGTTCGGCGTTGGCCAGTAGTAGAAGTCGATCATGCCGCTTGGCCCGTCACACCCTTGCCGCGAAGCTCGGCAATCTCGGCATCGGAGAAACCGGCCTCGGCCAGGATGGCCTCGCTGTCGGCGCCCAGAGCCGAGCCGCCGTAGCGATACTCGGGCGGAGTCTCGGAGAAGCTTGCCGCGGGTCGCGCCTGGCGGATCGGGCCGGCTTCGGCATGCTGAAAGACCTGAATGATGCCGCTCGCCTTGATTTGCGGATGGGCCTCCAGATCCCGACGGCGCAGCACCGGTGCGCAGGGCACGTCGTGGGCCTCCAAACGCTGCAGCCAAAAGGCCGCACTTTTGGTGGCCAACTGGTCCTGGATCATCTGCAGGCGCGCGTTGATGTTGCGCTGACGATCGGTCGGCGTCAGAAAGCGCGGATCTTCCAGCCACTCCGGCTTCCTCAAAGCCTGGGCCAGGCCGCGCCACTCCTTGTTCGACTGCACGGCGACCGTGATGTAGCCCGCTTGCGTCTCGTACACGAGATCGATGAAGGACTGTGCTTCCTGCTGCGGCCGCTCGGCGCCGACGAAGGTCTGGCTCGACATGTCGGAAGCCCAGAGGAAGGCGATGACGGCCTCCAGCATCGAGAGGCGCACATGCTGGCCCAGCCCTTTGCGTTCGCGCGCGAAGAGCGCGGCGGTGATCGCCTGGCTGGCGGTGATCGCAGTCAGCTTGTCCGGCAGGATGGTGCGCACCAGTCGCGGCCGCTGCTCGTCGGAGCCGGCCTGAACGGTGGTGAGGCCAGAGAGGGCCTGCACCAAGGGATCGTAGACCGGCTTGCCGGAGTAGGGGCCGTCCTGCCCGAAGCCGCTGATCGAGACATAGATCAAGGTCGCGTTGATGGCTCTGAGG
>CBDBCL010000042.1:0-675719 GCA_965202755.1 Rhodospirillales bacterium
ATCCAGAGATTATGATCTTGATAAGCCGTCTCTGCTGAATCTCCCTTTCGAGGGAAAATGATGTCGTGAACGGCGCCCTCGGACAGATATTTTTGATCTTCGGTAAGCTCAAAGCTCTTTTCAAAGAGCGTGAGTACTTGCTTTCGCAGTGCGACATAGTGGATCAGGTCATTTCGACTGGTCCTTGATATCTGGTCCACAATCTTCGGCAATCCGTCCTTGATCCCTGCCGCGTCAGTTTCGTCGAGCATCCGATCCATTTGCTGCCGGATGGCCGCTTCCTGGGCGAATTTCTCCTTCTGAAATGCTGTCTCTATTTGTTCTGGCGTCGGGTTATAGGGCATCGACGATAGGTCGATGTCCTCTGCGATCGTTCGGTGCCAAGGCGCTAAGCCCTCAACATAGCTGCGAACCTGCGTACGCTTTTTCTCCTGGCGCGCGGTGATCGTATCACCGAGGGCATCACGTGCAATATGCGCTGCGGCCTTCTCAATCTCATCTTGTGAAATTGGATGAAGCAGGTCGCCGCTCTTGGGGAAATCGAACCCTCCACGCTCAACAGACACTTTGTCATCGAGATACGGGCCGAACACATACGCCTTCACGATGTAGTTGCGGTCACGGTCCTTGCCTTCGGTTGATCCCTCTTCGAAAAACTCGTTTACGAATTCCGGTACAATGGTATGAATGGCGGTATCCGTGACCTCGCGGCGATGGGCAACTAGGCTGATCTTGCTCTTCTGCTTTCTTGGAGAGTAGAGCTTGAAAACTCGAACCTGAAACGTCTGCTCCTTGTCACCAGATCCAAGAACGATCCCGCCATCCTGAAGCGGGATCTCTCTGATCATTGCCGCAAGTTGATTGCTGACAAAGTCGTTGAGGATGATCCGCCCTGTTCCGTCCTCCTCATTGATCCCGATCTCGGGACACTGATAGTCGTCGTCGATAAAATACGGCAAAAGCCGCTCGACAAGCATGCGGGCTATTGTCTTGACCGTCTTGTCAGGGAATGTCCGCTTGGCTTTCCGTATCGTGACCCGTGAGCCGATGTCGCCGTCTGGGCAATCCTCAATGTTTTCATCGACGATGATGTCGGTTTGCTTGCCCATCTTGAAGGCACGCTTTTTCCGCCCCTCTTCACCTTCAAAGACGCTCTCGATGAGCAAGTCATCGAAGTATTTCAGGCAGTTAAGGCGCCCGAAGCCTTTGCCGCCCTGGGCAATTTTGTGATCCGAGTAAAGGGTGTCGAATGAATCCCTATTCTCCTCGTTGAAGCCGATGCCGTTGTCGACGACCGTAAAGCTCTCAACTGGCGGCTGGCCTCCTTCAAGCTCCTGCTGGTTCGACCGCTTCACGAGAATATCGACACGCCCCTTCTCTGGCGATCCAGCCTCGATCGCCTCAATGGCATTCACGATGATTTCGACGAGCGGGGTGTGAACATTCGTCCCAGACCGAATGTTCGCGACTGCGCGCTTGATGTTGACTTTGCTCATAGCCTGATCTCTGCGTCGGGGTTTCCGGCGGCAAGCGCGTCCATGTAAGCGAGGCAGAGTTCGCATGAGCGGTAGCCGCGCGGAACCGGCGCGATGCCATGACGCCGCGCCTCCGCGCAAGCAACGCGCCCATTGCCGTTATCATCCCTCATAGTCCGGCACCTGTCCCAGCCGGGCATGAAACACCGGATCGCCGTATTCGCCCGCCTCCTCGTCAACCTTCACTGTGTAGGCATCCACGCCCACATGCCGCCGCGTCGCATAAAGCGTCTCCGCGCGCTGTTTGGCCGCCGCCGCGCTTCGGACCGACAGTGCCTCACCCGGTACCAGCGAAGAGCCTCGGCCCCGCTGCGTGACAAGATCATAGGGTTGTACGATATGACGAATCTGGGCCGACATCCTCTCACTCCACCAACGTCCGTGCCGTCCATACCACCCGGCCGACGATCTCGGCGTCGTCGGGCAACGGTAGATCGTCCCAGGCGGGATGATCGCTGACCATGCGCAAGGCGCCCGCCGCGTCCGCCTCCAATCGCTTGACCACCAGGCCTTCGCTCGCGCGAATGACGTAGATGGACCCCGGCAGCAGCCGGGTGTGCGCCCGGTCCACCAATATCTTCGCGCCGTCCATCAGGGTCGGCTCCATCGATTCACCCCGGACCCCGATCACCGCACAGCTGCTGGCATCGAGCCCATGTCCGTCCAGCCAGTCGCGCCGGAACCATAGCCGGCCCACGATCTCCTCTGTGAGTGCCTCCGCGCCACCGCCAGCCGCCACCGCCAGCTCGATCACGTCCACAGGCCGCGCCTTGCTGGGGCGCGTATCCCCGCCCGGCCCAGCGTGCGCCAGCGCCGTGGCATCGGCCAACTCTGCGCGCAGGGTCGCCGCCAGCGTCTCGGTCTGCGCATCCTGTGCTGCCGTTGCCTCTCTACGCAAGCCCTCGGTCTCGGCTCGAACAACGGCCGCTATTCGCTCTTCCAGGGCCGTCGCATCGAACCCGCCCACCGAGCGCGCCTCAATGGCCGCGACAATTTCGGCGGCGCTCGCCTCTGGGGGCAGGTCGAGCAAATCCGCAACCTCCCGGGGCAGCGCGGCTGCCGGGACTGCTGGTTGGGATATCGGTGCGGGCGGGTCGGACGATTCGGCGCCGCCCCTGCCCGCTCGCGGCGGGCCGATGTAGAACTCCAACCCGAGCGCGCGGCATATCTCGGCGAGGCGACCGGCCTTGGGTTCATGCCCCCTCAGCGCACTCCTCAGAGCATCATCGGGCAACCCCGCATCCTTCGCGATCCGATACGGATTGCGGCCTGATCGCTCGACAGCATCGCTTAGAACGGCTGAAATCTCATTAGCTCGCATCCTTCATAATCTATAGCGAAATCTATAGCGAACGGGGCCGCTTGTCATAGATTCCGAAATTCTAGTAGAACGCATCCGCGCCCACGCGGCTCACACTGGGCTGAGCGTCAAGGCGATCTCGACCTACGCGGCTGGATCTGGCGGTTTCTGCGGCCGTCGCTCAGCCGCACCGTGGCGCCCAGCCGCTGCCGGGCGCCGTGCTATCGTCCTCTGGGTGGGGAGCCCGATCCGCGCGCCCTGCGCCGGGCGATCGCGGGAGAGGGCCGATGACGCCGGCCGGCCGTGCGGTGGCTGCGGAGCAGCTGACGGCGGCCGTGGAGCGCGCGCCGCTGGCGCCGGGATCGGCGCTCGCCTCCGTGCTGGCGGACATCTACACCCGCACGCTCGACCTGCCCGGCTGCCCCCGCGTGGCGGAGATCGTTGCGGCGGTGGCGGGCGCTGCCGGGGTCAGGCCCCTGGACATTCTGGGCGAGCGCCAGTGGCGGGTTCTGGTGCGGGCGCGCCAGATGGCGGCCTGGCTGGCCTGCCGCCTGACCGGCATGAGCCTGCCCCGGATCGGCCGGGCGCTGCGGCGCGATCACACCACGATCCTCTACAGCCAGCGCTGCGTCGCGCGCCGCTTGCAGGCGGGCTGCCCGGAGACGGCGGCACTGCGGGGTGCCGCGCTGCGGCAGCTGGGCCTGTCGGTCGGCGATCTCGGGACGGGAGGGGCGCGCGATGGTCGCCAGATGGACCCGCGCCGAGAAAGACGCTCTGCGGCAGGGCATGGCCGCGGGGCAGCAGATGGCCGCGCTGACCGCGGACCTCGGCCGCAGCGAGGACACCGTTCGCGTCAAGCTGCGGGCCATGGGACTGCGGCGCGACGGCGGCTCGGCGGGACGGGAGGGGCGCACGCTGGCCGCCAGATGGACCCGCGCCGAGAAAGACGCTCTGCGGCAGGGCATGGCCGCGGGGCGGCGGGTGGCCGCACTGGCCGCAGACCTCGGCCGCAGCGAGCGCGCCGTTCTCGTCAAGCTGCGGGCCATGGGACTGCGGCGCGACGGCGGCTCGGCGGGATGGGAGGGGCGCGCGATGGTCGCTAGATGGACCCTCGCCGAGAAAGACGCTCTGCGGCAGGGCATGGCCGCAGGGCGGCAGGTGGCCGCGCTGGCCGCGGACCTCGGCCGCAGCGAGCGCGCCGTTCTCGTCAAGCTGCGGTCGATGGGACTGCGGCGCGACGGCGGCTCGGCGGGACGGGAGGGGCGCACGCTGGCCGCCAGATGGACCCGCGCCGAGAAAGACGCTCTGCGGCGGGGCATGGCCGCGGGGCAGCGGGTGGCCGCGCTGGCCGCGGACCTCGGCCGCAGCGAGGACGCCGTTCGCGCCAAGCTGCGGGCCATGGCCGCGGGGCGGCAGGTGGCCGCGCTGGCCGCGGACCTCGGCCGCAGCGAGGACTCCGTTCGCGCGAAGATGCGGGTCATGAGACTGCGGCGCCCTGGACTGCGGCCGGGCGCCAAAGCGGTTCGGCTGCCGGGCCTGGCGGAAGCGGCGGTGCGGACGCACGCCGGCTGCCAGGCGATCGAGGGAGAGCCCGGCGACGAAGCCTGCAAGCGCGGTGCGGCGGCGCTGCCGGACCGGTCGGAATCGCCGGCGAGGGCGCACGCCGGCTGCCAATGGATCGAGGGGGAGCCGATCGGCGGCGATGCCTGCAAGTGCGGTGCGCCGGCGCTGCCCGGCCGGCCCTACTGCGCCGCACACCATGCGCGGGCCTACCTGCCCAATCCGGAGGCCGCATGATGCACGGCGCCGAGATCGCCTGCCGGCTCTACCGGATGCCGCGGTCGGTGCCGGGCGCCAGGAAACCGAAGACGGGAGCGCAGGCATGATCGAGGCGCAGGAAGACATACGGGCGCGCATCGACGCGGAGTGGCTGGCGGAAGGCCAGGCGATCGTAGCGCGAGAGCGCAGTCTGGAGCGCACGCGCGACAGCCTGGCCTGGGAGCTGGGCGACTGGATCGCGGGCCGGGAGACGGCCTATGGCGACATGACGCGTTTGGCGGCGGAGTTGGAGATGCCTTTGGGCACGCTCAAGAACCGGGCTTCGGTGGCGCGTCGGATCAGACCGTCACGACGCCGGGACGATCTGAGCTTTTCGCATCACGCGGAGGTGGCGGGTCTGGATCCGGAGGCGGCCGACGCCACCCTGGCCGAGGCGGCGCTTTACAGCTGGTCGGTGGAGCGGCTGCGCAGCGTCCTTCACGAGCGTGGTGCGAAGCGCAAGGCCGAGCGCGAGGTGGAGCGTCTGCAGGCCGAGGTGGCGGCGCTGCGGGCCGCCGCCACGGCGCCCGACGAAGCGAAGCGGGTGGTGAACAGCGTCCGCGCGGAGATCGAGGCCGGGATAGACCTGATCGAGGAGGGCTATCGCCGGATCCTGGCCGCGACCCGGCGCGAGGATCTCGGCATCGCCGCGGCGGCGCTGCATGGCAATGCCCGGCGCCGGCTGGTGCCGTCGCTGGAGGCGCTGATCGGCCGCGCGGTGGAGCGCGCCGAGCCGGCGATCCAGGGCATCGAGGCGGCCCTGACGGAACTGTCCGCAGTTGGATCGGCACCGGCTTCCAATCGTCACGACGACGGGACGTTTGCCGCGGGCGATCCGGGCGGGATGGAGGCGCCGCCGGCGGCGGTGGCGGGCGATACCTCGTGATTGCGCGCCTCCGCCCCCCCTCCACATCGCCGTGCAAGCCCGTTGCAACGCCCCGGAAAGGGCCTTGCACGGCCCTTGCACGCTCGTTGCAGGACCCGGTGCGGACCGCGCCCTTGTCCCAGGCTCCCGTGTCCCAGGCTGCTCCGGCCTCCCGCGCCGCTCTGGCGCAGGCCCGCGCCCGGCTCGATGCGGTGGCCGAGGCGGAGCGGCTGGCGGCCGAGGGCCTGCCGCTCCGCCAGGCAGATGCACAGGCAGCCGAGGCAGCCGCTGTGGGGACGCGCAGTCTGCGCCGCTGGCGGCTGGCCTGCCGGGGGATCGCTCCGGAGGCGCGGCTGGCGGCGCTCACCGATCGGCCCGGGCGTGGCCGCTGCGGGCCGCTGACCGGCGGCCAGATGCGCGATTGCGTGAAGGCGCTGATCTATGCGCACGGCCCCCATCTGACCGCCTCCCATGCGGTCCGCGTGCTGCAGGCTCGCCATGGCGAGGCTCCCTCTCTGCGCGCGGTGCAGCGCTGGCTGAGGCGCTGGCGGGCGGAGAACGCCCAGACGCTCGCCGCCGTCACCGATCCCGACGGGCATCGCAGCCTCTACGCCCCCGCATTCGGCAAATGGACCGGCAGCATCGCCGAGCCCAATGCACTCTGGGAACTCGACAGCACCAAGGCCGACGTTGTGTGCACCGACGGGCGCATGGCGATCGTCGGTGCCCTCGATGTCTGGTCGCGCCGCGGCCGCTTGCTGGTGGTGCCGGTCAGCCGCGCGACGGCGATCTGTGCCCTGTTGCGCCGCTGTCTCATCGACTGGGGCGTGCCCAGGGCGGTCAGGACCGACGGCGGAAAGGACTACGTCTCCACCCATCTGCGCCGCGTGCTCCAGGACTTGGGCATCGCCCATGACATCTGTCCGCCCTACACGCCGGAGGCCAAGCCGCACATCGAGCGCTGGCTGGGCACGGTCGCGCGCGACCTCTTCGCTTTTCTGCCGGGCTTCATCGGCCACTCGGTCGCCGACCGCAAGCGGATCGAGGCCCACAAGTCGATGGCCGAGCGGCGCGGCGAGGACCTGCGCGAGACCTTCCATGTCGATCTGACCGGGGCCATGTCGATCTGACCGGGGCCGGGCTTCAAGAAAAGTGCGATCTCTGGTGCGAGGAGGTCTACGGCCGCATGCCGGCACCGGCGAGAGCCCCTGGGCGCGCTGGCAGGGCTGGGCTCAGTCGCTACGGCGGATTGAGGATCTCCGCGCGCTCGATCCGCTGACCGGCGGCACCGATCGAGAAGGGTTCCCGGCGTACGATTTCCAAGGACGGCATTTCGGTCGGCGGCCATTGGCACATCGCGCCGGAGTTCGGCGACCGGATCGGCGAACGGGTGAAGGTGCACCTCGATCCTGCCGATCCGGCCCGGCTCTTCGTGTTTCGAGCGGACGGCGCCTTCCTTTGCATGGCTGAGGATCCCGGACGAACCGGTCGCGACCGGGCTGCGGTGGCGGTGCAGGCCAAGGCCGTTGCGCGCGAGGCCGACAGCACCGCCCGGTCACGGGCGCGGGACCTGCAGCGCGATCACGTCCCACTCCGCACCATGGAGGACGTGCTTATCGCAGAGGCGCAGGAGGCCGGCAAGGTGGTCGCCTTGCCGCGCCGCGGCGAGACCTGCGAGACCCCGGCGCTCCTCGAGGCGGGCAAGGCTGCGCGCGCGGCGCAGGCGGCCGGCGGCGGCGCCCCGGGTGGCGCACTTTCCGCCCGAGCGAAACTGAGCGCTGCGATGAAGACATGCTACCTGGAAAAGGAGGATTCGGCATGAGCAATCCTGTGACCCCTCTGCACCCCCGTTCGTCCGTCGAGGGCAGCCGCCTGCCTGATGCTGTCCCGGAGCGGCGCCGACGGGCGTGGTCGCCGCGGTGATCGACGAGGCGGCCCGCGGCATCGGCGTGAGCACGCGCACGCTCTCCCGCTGGCTGCGGGGCGATTACGAGGGCGACAGCGACACCGTCGCCCGCAAGGCGCGGGCCTGGCTGGAGACCCAGGCGGAGGCGCGGGCGCTGACGCTCGCCCCTGCGGGTCTCGACGTACATGCCGCACTCGGCGTGACCGACGAGGCGATGGCGGCGATGGCTTACGCCCAAGCCACGGGCGACGTGGTGCTGATCCATGGCCGGTCGGGGGCCGGCAAGAGCCCTGCGCTTGGTCGCTACGCTGCCGGGCGGGCGTCCATGCGCTGGCCGCCACCTCCGGCGTGACCTCGCTCGCCGGGCTTTACGGGCGCGCGGCGCGCCTTGGCGAGATGGCTGGCCGATCAGGGGCACGGCACCGGAGAGATCGCGCGGCACCTCAAGATCGCCAGGCGTACCGCCAGGCGCTACCGCAGCGGCGCGCGCGGACCATGGTCCGCTGCCGGGCGGCCGGAAGGGCGGCCAGGTTCCTCACAGCGCGCCCACCGCTCATTCGGAGTCCTGCCCTCCATGACCTCCATCTCGCCAGAGCATTGGCAGATTTTCGCCGGACTGGTCGCCATTATCATCCTGCTCGGCGGTGCCGTCGTCGCGCTCCGACGCCTCGGGTTCCTGCCGGTGCGTCCACCGCCGCCTGCAGCGAACGACTAGAGGAAATTAGCAAAAAGAATAAGAAGGAGAGATGGGAAGATAAAGCATTGATATCAAGTCATGTCGCAGACACAGGAGGCTACTGCGCTTCCCAATATATTGACACGCTATTAGGGATGTGATATTATCGTTGAAGTAATCAGGGCAGGCAACTAAGGAGATTGAAATGTCTGAGGAGAACGCAGAAGCCAAGGGGGAAGAGGAAGGGACCGAGAGTCGGTCCATTATCCCCCAGAAGTATCGTCAGAAGTATCGCGAGGGCCCTGACTTCGTCGGCCGGTTCATTGACGATTGCTGTCGGGAGCAAGAGGGAGACAAAAGGCTCAACGTTGAGGCCATGTTGCAACTCGCCGAAGTCAATCACGTCCCCGAGAAACAGGTCGAGGATCTTCGTGCTGGATCCGATCGACCCAATGCACCGGGTCGCTTGCGGATGACTATCGGCAATATGCTTCGGTCCAGGGCGCGCAAGCGTCATGGTCTGATCGACCTGGATGGCAGCTTCCAGACCGCCCCGGAAGACTTCATTGAGGGCCACGAAAAGACGGAGAACCCAGACGGGACCCCGACCGCCGGAGTCTTGGCCGCTGTTGACCCACTGCCGGTGCCCTCGGAGCTTGCCGAGTGGCTGGAGCGTCATGGCGAACGGCTGGCGGCGCTGGAAGCGGCCATGGCGAGGTTGGCGAGCCGGGAGGACATTCCATCGGCTGCAACTGGCCGTCGCGCGGCTCTCGGTCGCGATTACCTGCATCGAGGATCACCTTCTCGGAGAGCAGCGCCGATGAGCTATGCCAACACCCTGGAGGCACACAGGCGGTGCTGGCCTTCCGCACCTGGGGCGGGCAGGTCCGCATCATCAGCACGCACAACGGCGAGGCCTCGCCCTTCGCCACGCTCTGCCGCGACATCCGCGAGGGTCGCCAGCCCGGCAGCCTGCACCGGGTGACGCTGGCCGACGCCCTGGCCCAGGGGCTCTACGGCCACATCGCCGCCCTGACCGGGCAGCCCGACACGCCGGCGGCGGAAGCGGCCTGGGAGGCGGCGATCAGGGCGCAATACGGACGCTTCGCTGCCGAAGAACTGGACTGTATTCCCTCGGCCGGCGGCGGCGCCTGGATCGCCTGGGAGCTCATCCGTGCAGCCGAGCACGCGCGTGCCGGCCGGCCGGAGCAGGGCGGCGCCGGCCCTGTCACCCTCGGCATCGACGTGGCCCGGCGACGAGACCTCTGGGTCGCCGCTGTATTGGAAGACGTCGGCGACGCCCTCTGGCTGCGCGAGATGATATGTCTGCGCGATGTGCCCTTCTCGGCGCAGCGCGCCGAGGTGGCCCGCCTCGTGCGTACCCACCGGCCCCTGCGCATTCTGGTCGATCAAACCGGCATGGGCGAAGCGGTGGTCGAGCAGCTTCAGGAGGATCATGGCCGCCTCACGGTGGAGGGGGTCCTGATGACGCCGGCACGGCGCCTCGATGTGGCCACGCACCTGCGCGAAGCCTTCGAGGATCGCCGCCTGCGCATTCCGACCGACCCGGCTCTGCGCGACGACATCCACAGCCTGCGCGCCGAACCCGGCGCCGGCGGCGCGCCGCGGCTGGTGGCCGACCGTAAGGACAGCGATGGCCACGCCGACCGCTTCTGGGCGCTGGCCCTGGCCGCCACCGGCGCCGCCTCGCTTGCCGGTCCCTTCGAGGCCCGCCTGGGGCCGCCGCTGACAACGGCGGCCCTGGGCGGCGGCGCAGGCCGCGGGCAGCCGGGCGGCTATCGCGTCGATCCCGATCTTGACATCGTCCGCTCGCCGCTGGCGGGTGCGCCAGGTTGGAGGAACTGAGCCATCGAGTCCGACAACGAGATCCCGAAGCGCCCGGACACGGACGAGCGGAGCGCTCCAGCCCAAACCGCCCGCCTGGGCGGCGCCGGCATCTGGGGCCAAACCGCCGGCTGGCTGGAGGGACTCGGCGGAGGCCTGCCTGCAGAACTGGCCGCCGGGCCGGGCGCACTGCTCGGAAGCGCGAACGCGCTCCACGCCGCCGACATCGCGCTGACCGACTCCAAGGCCGCCGCCGTCCTGGGCCAGCGCATAGACGGACTGCTCGCCGCGCCGCTCATCGTCGAACCCGGCGGCGACACCGCCGCCGACGCAGCGGCTGCCGACGATCTGCGCGCGCAGTTGCGAGACCTCGACATCGACCGCGTGTGCCGGGAACTCCTGCACGCCATCTGGTATGGTTACGCCGTCGCCGAGTGCCTCTGGGCCGTCGAGGGGCGGCGGGTGCGGCTGGTCGATATCCGCAGCCGCGATACCCGCCTGATCCGCTTCGACCCGCTCACCCTGGAGCCGCTGCTGATGACCCGCGACAGCCCCGGCGGGGCGCCGCTGCCGCCGGCCAAGTATATCCTGCACCGCAATCCGCCGCGCCACGGCGGACAGGTCCACGGGCTGGGCGCAGCGCATTGGTGCATCTGGCCGGTCTGGCTGAAACGCCAGACCCTGCGCATGTGGTCCACGGCGCTGGAGAAGTTCGGCGCCCCGATGCTGATCGCCCACCACCGCCGCGACGCTGCCCGTGCCGAAGTCGACACCCTGCTCGCCACCCTGGCACAGGCCGCCACGGCCTCGTCCATGGTGCTGCCGGAGGGCCAGGACGTGCAGTTGCTCGCCGCCGTCAAGAGCGGCGGATCGGGCGGCGCAGGCGGGGGTGGCGGCGACTTCCGCGCCATGATCGCCGCTCTCGATCGCATGATCGCCGAAGCCGTGGTCGGACAGCACGCAACATCCGAGATCGGACAGCATGTCGGCACCGCCCAAGTGCAGAATGAAACCCTCCAGGCGCTGATCGCCAGCGACGAACATCGACTCTCGCAATGCCTGCGACGCTCGGTGGCTGCATGGCTCACCGCCTGGAACTTTCCCAGGGCCGCTGTACCGAAACTGCGGCGCGACACGGCGCCCCCCGAAGACCTGGAAGTGCGCGCCAGGCGCGATCTGCACATCGCCCAGGCGTCCGGCCTGCGTCCCGCCCGCGCCTATATCGAAGAGGTCTACGGCGGCGCCTGGGAAGAACCGCCCGCCGGCGCCGGCATGCGCTTCGCCGACCCGGACACGACAGACGCTACGGCCGATTCCGTGACCCGCCTCGCCCATGATCTCGTGCAGGACGACGTCGCCGGCGAAGCCGCCGCCGCAACCCTCCTGTCCGTGGACGAGGCGCTGGCCGAAGCTCACTCGCTCGAGGACCTGCGCGCGCGCCTGGACAGGCTGGAGACGGCACCGCCGGCCGAAGCGCTGGCGGCGCTCTATGCGCGTGCCGATTTCGTCGCCGGCCTGGCCGGCATTGCCGCTGCGCCGGTCCTGCCGGAGACGGAGACGGAGACCTGATCGGGTGGCCGAACCCATCGACCTGACCCCGCCGGTCACCGCGACCGCCCTCGATCCGCAGGAGGCCATCGAGTTCTTCCGCGCCAAGGGCTACGCCCCGCCCGACAGCCGCTTCAGCTATCGCGACTGGTGGGGAACGTCCCACGCCCGCGGCTTCGTCGTCGCCAAAGCCATGCAGGACCATCTCCTGGCCGATATCCGCGACGCCGTGGACCAGGCCCTCGCCCAAGGACAGACCTTGCCGCAGTTCCGGAAGGAGCTGGAGCCGAAGCTCAAGGCCGCCGGATGGTGGGGGCGCAAAACCATGACCGATCCCCGCACCGGCAAGACCCGCACAGTCCAGCTCGGCTCCAAACGTCGGCTGGCCGTCATCTTCGATACCAACCTGCGCACCTCCTATGCCGCCGGCCGCTGGATGCGTATCCAGCGCACCAAGGACCTGCTGCCCTATCTCCTCTATAGGCAGCTCCAGCGCGTCAACAAGCGCAAGGCCCACGAACCCTTCGACGCCATCCTGCTGTCCGTGGATCACCCCTTCTGGGCCACCCATTATCCGCCCAATGGCTATTTCTGCGCCTGCACCGTGCGCCAGCTCTCCGAGGCCGCCGTCAAACGTCGCGGCCTCGCCGTCTCGCCCGATCCGACCCTGGAAACCCGCACCTGGACCGATCCCCGCACCGGCCGCCGGCGGCGCGTGCCTAAAGGCGTTACACCAGGCTTCGATAACAACCCGGGCGCAACCTTCCTCGCCGATCAAGGCCGCCATGAAGCCATCGCCGGCAACCTCTCCCCGGAAGCACGCGGCATCGAACTCGGCCTGATCCACGAAGCCCGCAGCCGCGGTATCAGAACCGGCAACGAACATCTCGCCGCCCTCGACCTCGCCGCCGCACAGCCCATTCCCGGCAGCGCCGCCGCGCCCGTCGACTGGAACACCGAAGGCAAACGGGGTGGGGTCGACGGCAGCGCCGCCGTGAGAGCGGCCGCTGCCGATCCGGCCCGCCGGATCGCGGTCGTGCACAACCACCCCAACTCTCCGGCGCTCTCGTCCGTAGACCTCCTGCACCTGGAAGAGGAACCCGGCCTCGTGCGCGTCGTCGCCGTGGGCCATGACGGCTCCCTCTATCGCGCCACCGATCCCAAACCCATGCTCGGCTACTTCGCACAGCGCCTCTATCAACGGGCGCGTCTGCAGATCTACGAAGAAGCAGCCGATAACGGCATGAATGCCCGAGCCATGGATCGCCTCGCAAACCACGCCGCCAATGTCGCACTGGACCGCGCCGAGTTCATGGACTATGCCTACGCCTTTGCCGGAGGCAGCCGCGTCAACCTGCTGCGCTTCGGCGAAGACCGCATGGAACGCATAATCGCGAGGCTCGTCCAATGGCTTGGCTCCGGATAAAACCCGATCGGCTCGATCGCCGGGTCTTTCCCCTCTCCTTCGCTGATTTCACAAACCCTGTGCGCGACGCGCTCGACAACATGGGCGGCGATCTCGCCAAGGGCACGGGATGTCCACCCGACTTCACCTTCGCCCACACTCTGCGGACAGCCATCGACTTGCTGCGCGAACAGCTCTGGTTCCCGAACGGTGACCATCTGCCCTCCCAGACCGAGATCATCCGTTTGCGCGCCTCCATGGTCCTGGCCGTCGGTCATGTCATGGACTGGGTCGAACGCCATGGCATCGACAAGCTCGACACGCCCGAGGAAGACAGCGCCGCCCGCCAGGGATGGCCGGACGAAACCGGCAGAGGCTGGACGCCGCCCTGGGACATCCTCGGCATCGACCCGCCAGACTATTGGGGAAAGCCCGCCAAGGCCACCTGACCCGACCCGCGCGCTCCGAGCGCGCCCGCTGCCTGGCGGCTTGCAAGGCCGCTGCACCGGCACATGACCCGGACCGAACCGCGGCAGGATCGCATCCGATCGGCAGCGAATTTACCCGGTAATCCGACCGACCGATCCTTGCGAAAATATCCCGCTTGTCCGCCCCGATCCGACAGCTCGCGATCGAGCACGGGCCATTTCCCTGTCGCACCGCCGAATCCGACCGCGACCGAAACCCAACGCCGAAACCGACCGCAAACCCTTCGTTTACCTAGCTCAAACCCCTCTCAGTCCACATAGGTCCGCATAGGTCCACTTGGGCCATCAATTCTGTCGTTCCACATTTCCCAACGGTAATGGTTGAACGACGCGCTTAATGGCGGCCGACGTTTTCGGCGGGCGGCAAATGGACGAAGGTCAGGAGATAGCTACTCTCGAACAGCGCGTCCGTTTGCTCGAACGCCGCACGCCGTTCCTCGTCAACAAGTCGCGAAACGGGATCGGGAAAATCGGACGCCGGATAATCGCGTGCGGCGTGGCGTTCGGCCTCGAAGAACAGCGCCCAGTTCGATCCGAAGCGGCGCAGCACGTTATTGATGCGGGCGCGGTGCCGATAAGCTCGGCTTCGGTGGCGCTCTCGAGATTGGGGCCCCGGAATCGCGCGGACCTCTGGAAGCTGCCATCCTTATTGAGAACGACGCCCGGCGCCACGAGGCAGGCCCAGGGCAGATAGTCAGCAAGCAGCGCCGAGCGCTCGCTGTATTCCGCCAGGTTCAACATGTGAGGTGGCCCTTGTGGCGAATGTGCCGGACGAGCACCTCCATGAAGGTCGGGTCTTTCTTGGCGGCATATACAGCAGCGCCATGGCCAACGATCCAGACGATGAGGCCCGCCAGCCAGAGCTGAAGACCCAAGCCCAACGCCGCGGCGAGCGTCCCGTTGAAGAACGCCACTCCCCGCGGCGCACCGCTCGTCAGGATCGGTTCGGTCAGGGCTCGTTGTAGCGGGATCTCGAAGCCCTCGATGTGACCGGCAACACTCATGCGATGAGAGCCCGTCATGCTATGACCGCTCCGCCGCCGAAGGAGGAGAAGGACAGGAAGAAGCTTGTCGCCGCGAAGGCGATGGAGAGTCCGAGACGATCTGGATCAGTCGCCGGAACCCACCGCTCAACTCACCAAAGGCGGGCGGCAGGCCGGCGATGACGATGACGGCGATAATCCGGGCGACCGGGCCTTCGATCGATTCCAGGATCGCGGTGAGCGGCGCCCTCCCAGGGCATGCCGGAGCCGGCGGCGTTGGCAGGACCAGTCCAGACAAAGGCCAATCCGATGAGAAGGCCGAGATAAACCGCCGGCCGGTATGGGAAACGGGAGTAAAGATCGGGTCCGAACAGGTTCATTTAGATCTCCTTCTTGCTAAACGGATGGAACGAGCTGGATCGGGGTCAGCGGCTTGAGCCGGTAATCCCCGTCCGAGGCGAGGCCCTCGAGCGCGGCGGCGGTCTCGACGTGGCGGCCGGACCCGCGTCCCTTGAGGAACACGACGATATCGATCGCCTCGGCGATCAGCCGTCGCGGGACCGTCACCACCACTTCCTAGATGAGCTGTTCGAGCCGGTAGAGGCCGACATGAGCGAAGTTGGCGTGCAGCGTGGTGATCCTGCCCGGATGGCCCGTGTTCCAGGCCTTCAGCATGTCGAGCGCTTCCGGCCCCCGCACCTTACCGACGATGATGCGGTCGGGCCGGAGCCCCAGCGTCGAGCGTACCAGATCGGCAAGTGCGACGCCGCCGGGCTTGGTCCGCAGACTGACGCAATCCTCGGCCGCGCAATGGAGCTCGCGCGTGTCCTCAATCAGAATCACCCGGTCGCCACTCAGCGAGGCCTCCGCGAGAAGCGCATTGACCAGCGTGGTCTTGCCGGCACTGGTGCCGCCCGCGATGACGATGTTCTTTTGCGCTTCGACAGCCTCCCGCGGCGCCTTCGCTTGCAAGGGGCTTATGATCTGGGCGTCGACATAGTCGGAGAGCCGGTAGAGCACTCTCGCCGGCTTACGGATCGCGAAGCATGGGCTTGGCGACACCGGCGGCAACAGACCTTCGAACCGCTCGCCGGTTTCAGGGAGCTCTGCCGATACGACCGGCCGGTCACGATGGCATTCCTGTCCGATATGTCTTGCAACCATCCGGATAATTCGCTCGGCATCTGACGCCTCAAGCCGTCCGCCGGTGTCGATGCGGCCGTCGCCATGGCGGTCGATCCAAAGCCGCCCGTCGGGGTTGACCATCACCTCGGTGACCGTCGCGCCGGCAAGCGCGGTTGCGATCGCGGGTCCCATGGCGGTGCGCAGCATGGTGCGTTGCCGGCCGAGCGTCGTGGGGTGAAAACGGTCAGTCATCGCTCGCCTCCTCTAGGCCGCCACCGTTCCGGGCGCCGCCGTTAGTAGACGAGGCTGCCTTTGCGGCACGAAGCGCGTCGATCTCGGCTTCAGTGAAGAAGTCGTCTTCGCTGGGCGCGACCTCTTCCAAGACGTCTCGGATCATGGTCTTGCCGCCCGCGAGGCGTCGGCCGAGCTGCGCCACGAAGAACTCGAAACGCTCCTTGCTGAGCGGGCGTGCAACGTCCTGCTCCGCTTCAGGTAATGGTAGCGTAATCGTTAAGTAGTACAGCGCTAGACTTTCCGAAACGATCGTCCGGCCGCGTTCGAGGCGATCCAACTGACGGGACAGGCGATCAAGCCATCGGAATGATCGCTGCGTCGCGCTGATCGTCACGCTCAGGCGACAGGAAAGCGGCGAGCGCCGCATCGGTGATGGCGGACTTCGACGCGCCCGGCCGCCGAGCCACAATGCCAAGCCGTTGATCCACCTGATCTGAGAGATAGACGCAGAGACGGGGTTTCATGGGCAGCGCCTCCTCTAAAAGCTCGGAATCAAGTCGTCGTCGGCCTGATCCATGGCGTGCGCGCGCCGGACGGTCGCGGCGTAGCGGGCGAGCTGGTTCATGCGCCGAGCGTCAGCCGGATCGAACTCGTCATCGACCAGCCCCGCATCCGGCGCGCGTTCGGGCCGGTGCTTCGCGGGTGCTTCTTCAGGCGGCGCGGGATGGCGGACGGTTCGCATAGGGACCATTCGCCGACAGGCCCGGCGGGGGACACACCCGGCCCGTGAAGTTGGCGTCCTCGAAATAACGCAGCTTCCTGGCGCAGATCGGCGGCTGGCCAGAGACCATGACGATCTCCTCTTCCTCTGGAATCTGCATCACTTCGCCAGGAGTCAGCAGTTGGCGCGCCATCTCCTGACGCGAGACCATGACGTACACCAGCCAGGGCGCGAGCCGGTGGCCTGCATAGTTGCGCTGGGCGCGCAGCTCCGTCGCGGGGCCAAGCGAGTCCGAAATACGCTTGGCCGTGCGCTCGTCGTTGGAGGCGAACGCGACCCGGACATGGCAATTGTCGAGGATCGCATTGTTCTCGCCATAGGCCTTGGAGATCTGGTTGAGCGACTGCGCGATCAGAAAGCTGTGGATGCCGTAGCCGGCCTTGTAGGCGAGCGGTTCTCGAAGAAGTCGAGCCACCCGAGCGCGGAAAACTCGTCGAGCATCATCAGGAGTTGGTGGCAGTGTCGCTGGTCGGGATCGCCCTGAAGGCGCTCGGTGAGCCGGCGGCCGATCTGATTGAGCACGAGACGCACCAGCGGCTTGGTGCGTGACAGGTCCGAGGGCGGAATAACTAGGTAGAGCGAGACCGGACGTTCCGCGTCCATCAGATCGGCGATGTGCCAGTCGCACGCGCACGTCGTCTCCGCCACCGTCGGGTCGCGATAGAGCCCGAGGAAGAACATGGTGGTCGAGAGCGCGCTTGAGCGCTCACTCTCTTTCTTGTTTAACAGTTCGCGGGCGGTCTGGGAAACGACGGGATGAACCTGCGAATTGTCCTCCGTCCCGAGATGGTTGGTGCTCATCATGACCCGGAGCGTCCGCTCGAAGGAGCGTGAGGGATTGGACAGGAAGGCCGCCACGCGGGCGAGGGTCTTCTCTTTCTCGGCGTAGAGGATGTGGAGGATCACGCCGACGAGGAGTGAATGGCCGGTTTTCTCCCAGTGCGTCCGCCGCTCCAGACTGCCTTCGGGATCGACCAGGATGTCGACGATGTTCTGGACGTCGCGGACCTCGTTGCGGCCTTTACGCACCTCCAGGAGTGGGTTGTATCTGGCGCTCGCCGGATCCGGTCGGATTGAACAACAGATAATGCGAGAAGCGCTCTCGCCAGCCGGTGGTAAGCTGCCAATTTTCACCCTTGATGTCGTGGATGACGGCGGAATGCGGCCAGCTCAGCAAGGTCGGGACGACGAGTCCCACGCCCTTGCCGGATCGCGTCGGCGCGAAGCACATGATGTGTTCCGGCCCGTCATGGCGCAGATTGCGGCCTTTCAGGACCCCGAGAAAAACGCCCGCGGGATCGAATAGCCCCGCCTTTTCAGTCTCCGTCTTCGACGCCCAGCGCGACGAGCTGTAAGTGGTGATCAGCCGGTTCTGCCGCGCCCGCCAGAGTGATCCGATAATGGCGACGACGACCGAGGACGCCGCCCGCCGCCGCCATGGCCCCGGCGCGGTTAAAGACGCCGGGGCGTAGGCCTCATAGGCGTACCACCGCTCAAATGGCCGCCACGACAGATAGCCGGATAGCTTCCAAGTTCGAACTAGACCGGGCCGAGGCGGGTTTGGTACCCAAGCTGTCCTGCCGCCCACTGCGTCGCGAACCAGACAGCGCCGATCACAATCCCGAAAACGAGAAAAATTTGTCTAATAAGGAGCTTGGTCGGGGTCATCAATCTCTTGCCGCTTTGTTTGAGCAAAACGCCCGTTGCAGTCGGCAAAAGATTGCAGTCAAATCAGCGTTTAATCAATGAAGTAACTTACAAGATGATCCAAGTGTTCATAAATAGAGAAGCAAGCGCCAGTTAAGGGAAAGATAACCCGAGATCATCCGGACTTATTTTTGAAGGACGGGATCGCTATGATCTTGGACGGTGTTGGACCGAAGCGACCGCGCGTTGCGAGAAGCGCGCAAACGCTGTCTGATGGGGGGATTCGTGGGGTCTGAAAAGGAGAGATCCATGCGTTCCGCTTGTCATTACGCCCTGTAGGGTCTCGCGGTGCTCTCATTTGCTGCGTGCGGCGGCGTCAGTACGGCGATAGCGGCCAAGTACGAGGTACGAGCGTTCGATGGCGGGCCCGCCTAGTTCGTCTATGACGCGCCCGTCGATGTCGCCCTGTACGTCCTGAGACCCGACGACCCGAAATGCCATGAAATCGGCGAGGTCATCCTTTTGTTCGAAAATCCCGATCAGTTGCGCAACGACGCCCTGATCGAAAGCGCCGCTCTGACGGGTATGAACCATTATGCCCAGCTTTGCAGGTCGCTCGGCGCCAATCCGTCGAACCAGCGCAACGGCGCAAGGCCAAGGGGCGCAAGGTCGCCGGAGTCATTGTCGGCAATGGCGTGCCCGATGCGCAGGACCGGGTTATGGGCGACGCGCGCGTCCTCGACGCAATGGTCTCCTCGTTCACTGGCACGTATCAACTCCGTGTCCGTAGCAACACCGCCGCCGCCGGCGCTGATGATGCAACCGCCGCCATCATTGCAGACCGTGACGAACGGCTGGCCGCAGCGCAAACCGAACGGGCGGCGGCGAATCGAGCCCGCGCGAAGAGCAGGCCGCGGAGATCGCCGATATCCGCGCCACCTAATAGCGCCGCGCTCGCGGAAAGTGTTACTAAGGCGCAGCCGGTAGGGCTGATTGGGCGGGTAACCGGCGGTGATCGCGCTGTGCTGACCGGCCGGTGTCTGGTCCGCTAGTCAGCCCGACTGCGCCAACGAGCGCGTGATCATTCTGGAATCTTCCCCTTGATGTTCTCCCGAACCGTATCGTTTAGATAATCCTGTTCGTCGACGAACGCTCTCGCCTGCTTCGTGAATCTTTTAAACGCAGAGCTTCCGAAAATGGACGACTCCGGCTTCTTCAAGAATCGAGACGCCAAGCTTTCCAAAGCCGTCATTCCAGTTAGAAATCTGACTTCATCACATGTCGTCGGCACGAGCAGCCAGCCACTTGCCGTCTCAAACGTTTTCCGATACGCCTCAACGATATCGACATGAGCAACGGCCGTCGTAACGCTAGGCCCAAGGTTTAAGCCGGGATCGCCCACGTAGCGCCCGATCACGACGTTCATATTGCCTTGGTCGCTGCTGGGATGCAATCTGAGAGGCGTCGGGGATTGGGAAACGGCCCAGAACGGCCAGGACAACGGGCCGCTGATCGGAAACCCACGGGCCAGTGCCAATTTCGTAGCGTTCCGGGCACAGGTCTCCCGTCGTGAAGTCGTTTTGATTGGCATAGCGTTGGCTCACGCTGGTGTCGGCCGTGGTCGCAAGCGGTCGATCCGATCCAGGATATCGGCGAACAGGTCGCGCGGGAGCGCGACCTCGGCCAATTGGAAGGTGACGCAGCGTCCGTGACGCGCGACTTTTGCCCCAATTTTCACCAGCTTCTCGCGCAGCGTCGTCAGCGACCGATTGCTCACTGGGTCTGGCAAAGCGAGCGTGCGCATGAAGTTGCCCAGGTTGTAGGCCAGTGCATGAAGCTGAAGCCGAGCCGCGTTGGCCTTGAAGCGTCGGCAGGATAGTCGCGTCCAACGGATCGCGTTCTTGCCCTCCCTGATGTGTTGTTCCGCCGTGCCACGCTGGTTGTAGAAGGCGACGATCCGCTCGGCGGGCCGGGACAGATTGGTGACGACGAACCCGACGCGGGGATACAACTCGCCCGGATGCCATTCCACTTTCGCCACCACGCGCCGCGCCTGGGTCCAGCTTCCAGCCCGATAGCTGAAGCTGGCGAAGTAGCGACGGACTTCCATCGGGGGCCGTCCCTTTGGGCGCCGTAGCAGGTGGGCGACGTATCCCTGGAGCACGCTGTTGGCGGGAAGCCGGATGGCGTAGCCGAAGCCCTCGGCCTCCAGATACTCGTAGATGTCCGGTGAGGCGAAGGCGGCATCGCCCCGAAAGTATCGCCGCAGCTTGCGCTCGCGATAACGCGCCACGACCGGGTCCAGCACCGCGCGCCAGCCATCGGCGCTGTGCACGTTGCCGGGTCGCAAGGCGCAGCGCTCCAGATCGCCGAGCTGGTTGAAGACAAAAAGCGGGTGATAGCAGGTGCAGCCGAAGTGGCCGTTGTAGGCCGTGCCTTCCTGTTCGCCGTGGGTGGGGCTGACCGAACTGTCCATGTCCAGGATGATCAGCTTCGGCGGTTTGCGACGATGAACGCGGTCGATCCACAGCCCGGACAGAGCGCTGAGTGCGGTGAGATTGACGTCACCCGTCAGCCATTGCGTCTCGAAACGGCCCATCTGGCTCGATGAGGCCGCACCCCGATCCGTCGCCTTGCCGCCGACAATCCAACGCATCGCTGGATCGCGAGAAAGCCGCTCGGCGTCGTTGACATCCTCGTACCCGGCCAAACGCCCGAACACCGCTTGCCGAAGCATCCCGACGACAGCGTGCCAGCCGTTCTTGCCGCGACGACCGTCTCGCAGCGCCCCGGCCGCCATCTCTGTCAGGCCAAGCGCGTCGTCCAGTTCCCGATACGCGAGCAAGCCGCCGTCCGACGTTACCTTCGATCCAGGGAACTCCAGCTTCACGCGGCGGTCGAAATCCACGCGAAGCAGCCCGTTCTTGGATTCACCCATCGGATGCACCATGAAAACCTCGCTTCAATCGACACAACACCATGATATGTAACCATGAATCAGCACCGTGGATGGCGCAACCTCAACCCCACCTGGGCAATGCGGGTTAAGATGCGGCAGTGGTGGCATCTCCGACGGATGCCCTCCGCCAGCCTCATGGAATGTCACATCAACATGATCACCTTCATAGAACTCTGTGATCGGAACAGGAAGAGGAGACCCGCGTGCGAATGCAAGCACCAAGCGCAAATGCTTTAACAGGCGTTCCGTCTGCTGTTGCCAGTCTGTGGAAGCATTTTTTCTGAAGCTTGGACAGCAATCGTTCCTGTGATCTCGTTCGTCGCTGCTGTTCGCGTAGCGCCCCGAGCGAGAACTGATCTCAGATCCCCTACCGCATGCGCGGGCGGAAAGCACTCAAATCCGACTAATGAAAAGCAGAGTGCCGGACGATCATGCGTTTCGCGTCCCGTCATACTTAGACTGGCTTCCGCCGCTCGAAGCTGAATGTGCAACCCTTCCGAATTGTGATTGTACCCGGCGGGGTAGGCGTGATCGCTTGCCGAACGAACTTTCGCAGTCCAACCCAAATTCATCAGTCGTATTGCCCGGCTCACCAATTGACCTCATCAGTTCCAGCGCGCCCCGGAGGAGCCCGAGACGGAGATGGGCTCGACATCTAAAGCAAGCTGGCCTGACGCACCTGCGCTAATAGTCAGGCTGACCGCCACCCGCGGATTGCCAATGGCGATCTCTTCCATGAACCGCTCGGATTGAAGGATGTAGTCGGCTTCTGGCGCTCCGTTCATGACCGTAGAGTATGGCCAAAACGCCCTTCCAAACAATTTAGCCAATCCCGATCCCACGCTTCTTAGAGAAATCGAACGACACGGATGATCCACACACGATGCCGCCGACGATCTTGCCTCGCTGGCGCTTCAGCGTGGCCCGCTAGGGAACCAGGGTAAACTCCTTCGATTTCTCGATGACGGCGAACTTGCCGCTCGCGAGTCGCAGCAGATGTCGATAAACGCCCTAGATACGCTCGCCGTCGAGCGGCGCAGCGAATGGCTTGCCGAACTCCTTCGACAGCCGATCCACGGCGGCGCTCACCTCGCGGCAGTGGAGCTCGCGCAGGAGATTGCGCTGGTAGACGGTCCGGCCGTCGCGCTCCTTCGCGAGGCCCTGTTGCATAAACCAGCGGCGCCGGCGCTCCATGGCGTCTTCTGCCTCGCGCCCGAATTCGCGCGCGCAGCGGCTCGGGTTGCTCCGCCACAAGCTGGCGGTCGAGCCAGGTCGCCCCTTCCCTCTCGCCCATCTGGTCCAGGCTGAAGGTCGACATAAGGACCAGGCGCGCGCCTTGTCGAGGAAGTCCTCGGGGATTGCCCAAGACCCATCGGCGAAGCGCTCGGCGAACCCCGACCGGCGCATGGCCTCCAGCCGCCGGACATGGGCGCGGACATACTCAGCCGATGCGCGTCGATCGGCGGCGCGGTGCAGCGTCTCGCTGTAGAGACCGCCGCTCTGGTTAGCGATCTCGGCAATGGTCCGGTCCGCACGGCGTGGTTCGGCCGCCTTGCCTTCGACGGCAACGATCGCGCCCGGTTCATAGTCTCCCGGATCGGCCCAGTTCGCCCACTTCCGCATAGTGGTGCGCCCGTCAATTCCGTCGACGATCAGATAGTGCCGGTCGTTCAATTCGTCGGAGAGCCCGCACGACACGACTTTGCCGAGGATCCGCGCTTTCGGCTGGCATGGGTCGAAGATCGCATGATCGGCGCCGGCGCGCTCCACATCTCGCGATGCATCGTCCGAATGATGTCGCCGCGCGTGCCCATGTCACGCAGCGTGGTTTCGAGCCCCACCGCCAGCCGCCAGCGCTTGGTCCCCGCCGGTTCGGCGAGCCCCATGCGTTCGAGCGTCTGGAGGCGGCCGATCTTCAGCGTGTGCTTGAAGCAGGCGAAGTCCCCCCTTGGGGTCGCGACGTAGATCGACCATGCCGTGTCTGTCTGTCTAGTAATTTCTCGGTAAAGTCAAGTGAACCGCTCTTGGTCGACCTCGCGGGCATAGCCCCGCTGGATTTACTGTTCTCTGACCGGCCCCAGCTCCAGGGTCAAAAGCTCGCTCGCCCGCTCCCGGATGCCGTGGGAGATATAGTCGCGGACAATGACGAGGTCCTTGCCGCGCAGCACGATATGACTGTGGAGATTGTCGATGTTGAAATGATCGACCGCCACCCAGTCGAGGCGCGTGTCGAGGTCGCGTTCCATCTCGGCCATCGGGCCGCGCACGAAGGGCTTGAGGTCGTCAAGCTCGGTCCCGTCCTCCGGCGAGACGATGAAGCGGAACTGATGGCGGTCGCCGTCGCTGCGTTCCAGAAGACCCTTGCCGTCCGCCTCGCCGCTCATCGCATCATAGAGCCGGCTAGGTTCGCCCTCGCGGGTGACGCCGTCGCGCTGGATATATTTGAGGTGCGCCTTGGCCGAGCCGATGCCTTGGATGACGTAGAGAAAGTTTCGCCCATTTGTGTGGGGTTGGTGGCTCCGAATCCCTCAGGCTTTCAGTCGCCAGACGGAGAAGCCGATAGAGGAGGCCAGAGCCACCCTGGACGAGGATGACACGAAGGGCCTGTCGAACGTGGTCCGTATCGACGCCGGTCGGATAGAAGATCATCTGAGGCAGATCGTGCGAGGCAGCGTCGAGGAGACACTGAACAGCCTGCTGGAGGCAGAGGCGGATCGGCTTTGCAATGCAGGGCGCTATGAGCGCAGTGAGGCGCGCCGCGACACACGAGCTGGCCGCTCCGAGCGCAAGCTGCACACGCGTGCCGGAGAGGTGCAGGTGCAAGGTGCCGAAGCTTCGCAAGCAGACGCATCGACGACGGCAATCATCGAGCGCTATCGCCGGCGCGCGCGCTCGGTCGAAGAGGCTTCGATGGAGATGTATCTGGCTGGTGTGTCGCTACGCCGGGTGGAGGACATCACCGAGGCCCTGTGGGGCACGCGGGTGAGCCCCAGCAGGGTCTCCAATCTCAACGAGAAGCTCTACTCCCAGATCGAGACCTGGCGGAACCGGTCGATCGAGGGCGAACACCCCTACCTCTATCTGGACGGCCCTACCTCTATCTGGACGGCATTGTCCTGAAGCGCAGTTGGGCAGGTGAAGTGCGCAACGTCTCGCTGCTGGTTGCGGTCGTTGTCAAGGCCGACGGCTACCGCGAGACCCTCGGCAGCCTCGAGGGAGCCAAGGAAGACAAGAAGGGCTGGAGCACCTTCCTCAAGCACCTCAAGGAGCGCGGCCTGACGGGTGTCGAGTCGATCGTCTCGGATGCCTGCATGGGGCTCGTCGAGAGCGCGACCGAGTTCTATCCGGACGCCCAGTGGCAGCGCTGCATCGTGCATCGGATGCCTTCGTGCCCGGTGCCGACCGGCAAGATGCGTGAAGTCGCTCTCATGCTGAAGGCTATCCAGGCCCAGGAGAGCCGCGAGGCGGCCCGCGCCAAGGCCACGCGGCCAAACTCGGAGCCATGCGCCTGACCAAGGGCGCCGACTGGCTGGAGGAGACGGTCGAGGAGACCTGGGTCTACCATGCCTTCCCCAATGAGCATTGGCGACGGATCAGGACCGACAATCCTCTGGAGAGGATCATGCGGGAGATCCGGCGGCGAACCCGCGTCGTCGGAGCCTTCCCCGACGGCCAAGCGGCCCTCAACCCGGCCGCGGCCAGGTTGAGACACATCGCTGGCACCAAATGGTCCAGCAAGCGCTACATGAACAGGGACCTGCTCAAGCAGCGGGACAGGGGTGCCTGATGGAACAGCCCGCCAAACCCAATGTGCCAAAGATCCTGGACACTACCACCGCATTTATCGCGGCCTGCGCGAAGGTATCTTCGCCGCCTGCGAAGAACTGCACCCCCTGTTCGGTGTCGTCGAGCTTGATGAAAGCCTCTTCGGTCCGCGCCGCGTCAAAGGCAAGCGTGGGCGTGGAGCCTATGGCAAGACCAGCGTCTTCGGCATCTTCGAACGCGATGGCCAAGTTTATACCGAGATCGTGCCGGACTGCTCAAAGGCCACATTACAAGGGATCGTTCGGGGCCGGGTGGACCCAGAGAGCGTGATCTCGACTCGGATGGCTGGTGCGGCTACAACGGGCTTGTCGACCTCGGCTATGGCCACTTCCGCGTCGACCATGCGAAAGACGAATTCGCGCGTGGCCGCGTTCACATCAACGCTATCGAGGGATTTTGGGGCATGGCCAAGGTGCAGCTGGCAAAGCTCAAGGGCTTGCCCAAACACACCTTCCATTTGCATCTCAAAGACACTGAGTGGCGCTACAATCATCGGGCTGCCGACAAGCCAAAACTCTTGCTACGCTACCTTAGATAGATCCCTTTCAGCTCGGCATAACCCAAAACTCATCGAAGTGGCTTTGCCGCTGCCCGAAATCAACGACGCCTCGTGGACGAGGGAGGTGGCTCGGTAAAACCGGGCAGGTGAGTTAAGTGGCATTTTCGCGTGAGATCGGCCTGATAGCCGAGAGCGAAGAGAGATCATGGCAAGACGGCCGCGCCGGAACCACAGTCCAGCATTCAAGGCGAAAGTGGCCTTGGCAGCTATCCAGGGCAAGAGGACGCTGGCCGAGTGAACCCAGCAGTTTGACGTACACTCCAACCAGATCACCCAGTAGCGCCGGCAGTTATTGGATGGCGCTGCCGGTGTGTTCGGCGACACCATCAAGGCCGAGAGGTGCCGGCGGTGGATGTGAAGACCCTGCATACAAAGATTGGCGAGTTGACGTTAGAGAAGGATTTTTTGTCCGCAGCGCTCGGCAAGGCCGGCCTGTTGGCGCGCGCAAAGCGACAATCGAGCGCGACGACAGACTGAGCCAGCCGTCAGGCGCAGCTGTTCGGCCTCAGCCGAGGTGGCGTCTCCTATCTGCTGCGCCCGACCTCGCAGACCGATCTCGCGCTCATGCGCCGGATCGACGCGTTGCATCTGGATGACCCTTTTGCCGGCAGCCGGATGTTGCAAGGCTTGCTGAAGGCAGCAGGCTATGAGGTGGGGCGGCGGCGTGTTTCGACGCTGATGCAGAAGATGGGGATCGAGGCGCTCCGCCGCCCGAAGACCTCGACGCCGGCGCCGGGACACAAGATCCATCCCTACCTTACTGCGCGGCCTCGCGGTCAGGCGCCCTGACCGGGTCTGGGCGATGGCCATCGCCTACCTGCCCATGGCACGGGGCTTGATCTATCTTGCTGCTGTCCTGGACTGGTTCAGCCGCAAGCTTCTGGCCTGGCAGTTGTCGATCACGCGTGAGGCAGAGTTCTGTATCGAGGCCCTGGAGGAGGCGCTGGCACGCCATGGCAGGCCAGAGATCCTCAATACCGACCAAGGCAGTCAATTCACGTCGCTGGACTGCGTCCAGGTCCCAAAGGACGCGGAGATCGCGATCTCCATGGACGGCAAGGGAGCCTGGAGGGACAAGGTTTTCGTGGAGCGCCTCTGGCGCAGGGTCAAGTATGAGGAGGAGATCGACCTGCACGCCGATGCCAACCTGCCGGAGGCGCGCGCCTCGATTGGGCGCTACCTGGCCTTCTACAACAGCATGAGGCCACATTCGTCGCCTGGCGGGCAGACGCCCGATCAGGCGTACATCAGCGCGCTGCAGCCAATCCCGGCAGCGGCTTGACCCAGACGGAAATCCACTTGGCGATCGCTCGAACCCTGTTCAAACAATCCGAGCCACCGCTGTCATCCTGTTCTACGCCCTCTTCAGAGATTAACGAGACTGGAGCGATTTTTCGACCTTGATCATCACGGATCCATAGGAGTGCAGCCAAGTCAAACACGACTCTATTCGACCGTTTCGCCCTCGAGAATGCCCCAGATCTCCTGCCGCGGTAACCAGCCGCGATAGCGCTGGCCTTGCGGGCTCTCGGCGACCACCTGGCACCAGCTCGCCGGGCAGGCCTCCAAGCGGGCCTGGAAGCCGGGCTCCAAGTAGGCCAAGGTGCCGGCCGAATCCGAGGGGTCGTCTTTCAGTTCCTGCGTTTCGGTCAGGACGATCACACTGCGCCGGCCGCTCAGCATCGATTGATGCACCCAGCCGACGGTGCCATCGCGATCGCGCACCCTGCGCCAGGCTTCGAATTCGTCGATCACCTGCATCGGCAGGCCTTCGCGCTGATAGACCCAGTCGATGGGATAGCGAATGCCCGGCCCGGTGCGCAGGTTGACCTCGTTGCTACGCAGCGTGACGAAGCGCGGCAAGGGCAGACCGCTGGGTCCTCGGCGCGGCGCCTCGGCGGCATCTGTTTCCGCAGATGTCCCCTCATACTGTGCATTCACCGGAGATCCGATCAGCAGAGCGCCGATCAGAAACGCGAGCAGGAGAGGGAGAGGCCCGGACAGCATGACAAGGCGATGACGCAGACCGCCCGCTCCGTCAAGTCCTGGAACCGCTTCTCTGGCTGGCGCGATTGCGGTGTCAGCCTGGGCTGCGGCTTTTTGGTCTCATCGCAAGCGTCGCAGGGAGCCCTAATGGCACCCGGCTCGGCTGGACAGGAGAGGCAGCGGGCTGCTATGGCAAGCGCCTGTCCGGTCGACCCTCCAAAGTGAGCGGTCCCAAATTGAGAGTGAGCGGAAAAAGCAACTATGGCCAGTAAAACCAAGCCGCGCGTCATCGTCACCCGTCGCCTGCCCGATGTCATCGAGACGCGGATGATGGAGCTCTTTGATTGCAAGCTCAATATCAACGACGAGCCCATGACCCAGCAGGAATTGGCGCAGGCAGCCAAAGAGTCCGACGTGCTGGTGCCGACGGTGACCGACCGCATCGATGCCGGTGTGCTGTCGCAAGCCGGGCCGCAGCTACGCCTGGTCGCCTCTTTCGGTACCGGCGTCGATCACATCGACCTGAAAACGGCGCGCCAGCGTGGCATCTCCGTCACCAACACACCCGGTGTCCTGACCGAGGACACCGCCGACATGACCATGGCGCTGCTGCTCTCGGTGCCGCGGCGCTTGGCCGAGGGCGAGCGGGTCATGCGGTCCGGTCGCTGGGGCGGCTGGTCGCCGACCTCCATGCTGGGCCATCGCATCTGGGGCAAGCGGCTGGGCATCATCGGCATGGGCCGGATCGGTCAGGCCGTCGCCCGTCGGGCTCGTGGATTCGGTCTCTCGGTGCACTACCACAATCGCCGGCGCGTGCACGAGGAGGTCGAGACCGAGCTGGAGGCGACCTATTGGGAAAGCCTCGACCAGATGCTGAGTCGCATGGATTTCATCTCGGTCAACTGCCCGCACACGCCGGCCACCTATCATCTGCTGTCCGCGCGCCGCCTGAAGCTGCTGCAGCCGCATGCCGTGGTGGTGAACACCAGCCGCGGCGAGGTCATCGACGAGAATGCGCTGACCCGCATGCTGTCGGCCGGCGAACTCGCCGGTGCCGGTCTGGATGTTTTCGAACACGAGCCGGCGGTCAATCCCAAACTACTGCGCCTGGACAATGTAGTGCTGCTGCCGCACATGGGCTCGGCCACTCTGGAAGGCCGCTTGGACATGGGCGAGAAGGTCATCATCAACATCAAGACCTTCGCCGACGGTCACACCCCGCCGGACCGCGTTGTCGAGGCGCTGCTCTAGGTTCGACTGGGTAAAGCTTCAGGGGTCTTCAGGCCTGGCGCGCGGCGCAGCGCGGCCGTCTGGAGGTCTCACGCAAATGCTGCCAGGGCCGCTTCGATCGACGATCTTCGGTGTCTCGCCGAGTGCCGACTGCCGCGCTTTGCTTTAGATTTCTTCGACGGCGGCGCGGAGTCGGAGCGAAATCTAGCGCGCAATCGCGAGGTGTCACATCCCGCGTGATTGTACGGTATCTTCTTGAAGATCTCCGGCTTCTGGCGGTACCAGTCTTTGAGCACGGATTGCGGGAGCTGGCGGTTGTAAAGACGGACGTAGCGCAGGCGCGTCTGCTCAAGATCCTCGCCGGAGCGGAAGCGGTGGCTCTGCAGGACGTCCTCGATCCGGCCGTTGAACCGCTCCACCCTGCCGTTCGTTTCGGGCCGCATCGGCGGAGCGAGGTGGTGCTCGATGCCAGGCTCCGCGCAGAGGCGGTCGAACTCGTGGTTCCCGGTGGCCGGACGGCGGCGGAGGCCGAAGAGCCGGTCGGTGAACTCCTTGCCGTTGTCCGTGAGAACTCGAGTGATCTTCATCGGCGCGGCCCGGATCGGCGCGGCCCGGTGGAGGTCGCGCCGGCACCGGCGTGCGTTGGCCGCCGTCTTGGCCGGGTAGATGCGGACGAAGACCCATCTCGTCGCGCGGTCGATCGCGACGAAAAGGGAGCGTCGCTTCTCCTCATCGGCCATCTGCGGTAGGTATGTCACGTCGATGTGCAGGTACCCGGGCTCGTAGGCCTTGAACGGCTTGTGGGCGGGCTTCGTCGCCTTCGGCTTCAGGTCCTGCCGTTTGGACATGCCGTGCCGGCGCAGGCAGCGGTCGAGCCCCGAGCGCCAGACATCCGGATTCAGGAACTCGCGTACCAGGGCCAGCAGGTCGTCGAGGGGCAACAGCAGGGTCCTGCGCAGAGACCCTGGGCTGGTGTCAACGTCGTCTGCAGCTTGTGCGGCGTGTGGCTCCGGTCGTGGACGCTGTCCTGCTTCCGCCACTTCCAAACGGTCTGCCCGGAGATCCCGTACCGCTCGGCCAGGACCCCGAGCCGGCTCGGCGCTCACCTGGATCGCCGCCCGCACCTTCGGCGTCGGCGTCGCCTGCTTGTGAAGAGAGATCGGCATGCTCGTCCTCTCCGTCCCGAACCTCGCCCAGGATGGAGCGCGCCACGAACAGCGCCCGCCGGCGAGGGTCTATGCGATCATCCGGGATGGAACACCTACGGCGGCACCAACGACGACACCTTCATCGTCTACACAGAGTCCGATCTGATCTTCGAGGGCAGCGGCCAGGGCGACGACGTGCTGCGCTCCAACGTCGGGGACTACATGCTTGCGAAGGCGGCCGATGTCCTGGTCGAGAAGGCCAACATCAACAGTGTCGCCGAGGCTGCCAAACTGGTCAGCAACGCCAATGACGACATTCTGGTCGGCAACGACTTCGAAATTGCCTGCTGGGAAAGAGCGGCGACGACGCCTTCGTGGTGACGACGGCGGCCGATCGGGTGCGGGAGTTTTCCGGCCACGGCAGGGATCTGGTGCGAGCCGAGGTAGACTTCAGCCTGCCGGACGGAACCGCCACGGCCTTTGTCGAGGACCTGCGCCTACAGGCCGGCTTCGGCAACATCAAGGGCACTGGCAACAGCCTGGACAACAGCCTCGAGGGCAACACGAGAGACAATCGGCTGGCCGGCAATCAGGGCGAGGATACCCTTAGAGGGCGGCGTCGGTGCGGACACCCTTTTCGGCGGCAAAGACGGCGACCGCCTGGAGGACGAAAGCGGCGGCGATACTCTGGCTCTGGGGACCGGCGACATCGCTTTCGGCGGGTCGGGAGCGGATAGCTTCCTCTTCAGCGGCGGGTTGCTGGGCAGTGGCGGCAGCGGCGGTCCGGTGATCCGCGACTTCGACGGGGTCCCGGCCAATGCTGCAAACGTTGCAGACAAGCTGGTCCTTGCAAGCGGGTTGGAGGTCGGCAGCTTCTCCTAATATCGCTGCCGCCATCTTCTCCGGCGCTGGCAGTTCCGAGGCACGCTTCGCCGGCCCGTGACAGATCCAGGTGGATCAAGACGGCAACGGCACGGCCGATCAGGCCTTTCTGGTCGACGGTGTCACTGCTGCCGACCTGCTCACGACGACTGACTTCGTCTGGTTGGTTTGATTGCCTTTTCCTGATAAGTGTAACTCTTTGCTCGGGTGTCGCGAGTCGACTAAATCCGAAGAGGGCGCTGCTCACTCGTTTTTCTTTTGGTGGGCAGAACAGTCTATTTGCGGTAACCAAGGGAGCTTTTTCGAGGAACTGTGATGCCTCGGCGGGCGTCACGGATCGGATATTGCGGGTGCTCGCGCAATTCGCCTATCATCCTCCTAACGTAAAATAAGGGAGGACAAACATGACTCTGGGAATAAAGACCCTGGCCCTTGCGGCCGGCGCGCTGATGGCCAGTAGCTCGCTCGCGGTTGCGGCCGAGTGCGAGACCATCGTGCTGGGCTCGGCGATCTCGCTGACCGGCAAGTATGCCACCAACGGCGTCCACTCGAAGAACGGCTACGAGTTCGCGATTGAGAAGATCGCCGACGCCGGAGGCGTCAAGGTCGGCGACACCTGCTACAACTTCGAGGTCATCTACTACGACGACGAATCGAAGGGTGACCGCGGCGCGACCCTGGCCGAGCGGCTGATCAATCAGGACAAGGTGCAGTACATCCTTGGCCCCTACTCCTCGGGCATGACCAAGGCCATCGCGCCGGTGACCGAGAACTATAAGATCCCCATGGTGGAGGCCGAGGGTGCCTCGCGCTCGCTCTTCAACAAGGGCTACAAGTATCTCTTCGCGGTACTCTCGACATCGGAGCAGTATCTTGCCTCTGCCGTCGACTTGGCCGCAGAGGTCGCCAAGAAGGAAGGCAAGGAGCCGAGCGACGTCAAGGTCGCGATCGCGGTGGAGAACGACCCCTTCTCGCTCGACATCCGTGCCGGTGTGATGGAGGACGCGGAAAAATACGGCATGAAGATCGTGATCGACGAGAAGCTGCCGCGTGACCTCTCCGACATGACGGCGATCCTGACCAAGGTCAAGCTGCTGAAACCCGACCTGCTGGTGGTCTCCGGTCACTCCAAGGGGGCGGCGACGGCGGTGCGCCAGATCGGCGAGCAGAAGATCGACACCCCGATGATCGCCATCACGCACTGTGAGGCGGCCGACGTCACCGGCAATTTCGGCGAGTTCGCCAACGACATTCTCTGCTCCACCCAGTGGGCCGAGAGCTTGACCTACGAGGACCCCATCTTCGGCACGGCGGCCAACTACGAGCAGGAGTTCAAGGGTGCCTATCCCGAGTACGCCGAAAAGAAAGTCCCCTACCAGACGGCCCAGGCCTCGGCTGCTGTCCATGTCTTCAAGGACGCCTTCGAGCGGGCCGGCAGCCTGGACAAGGAGGCGGTGCGAAACGCCATCGCCGAGACCGACCTCATGACCTTCTACGGGCCGATCAAGTTCTCGGAGGCCGGCAACAACATAGCCAAGCCGATGGTGTTGCGTCAGATCCAGGATGGCGCCTACAACGTGGTCGCACCCTCCGCCCTCGCCTCGCATGAACTGAACTGGCCGCGCCAGCCCAACTAAGGCTGGGGCGCTTAACGGGGCCGGGCCAAGGCGACCCGGCCTCGTTTCCTTTCGACAAATCGAAGGGCATCTCCGGGAAGGACCGCTGATTCCATGGATCAGATCCTCGGCAATATCGGACTCCTGCTGGAGTTTCCGATCGTCAATCTGAAGATCATCATCGACGGCATCATGATCGGCGCGCTCTTCGCCCTGGCGGCCTATGGGCTTGCTCTGGTTTGGGGGGTGATGAACGTCAAGAATCTGGCGCAGGGTGACTTCGTCATCGCCGGCGGCTACGTCTCCTGGTGGCTGGCCCAGCAAGGGCTCAATCCACTGCTGGGGGTGCCGGTCAGCTTCCTGATCATGGGGACGATCGGCTGGGTGACTTACAAGCTGGTCATCTCGCGGGTGATCGAGCGTGATCTCTTCACCTCACTGCTGGCAACCTTCGGGCTTGCCATCATGATGGCGCAGATCATGAACCTGCTGTTCGGCTCGGACACGCAAAGCATCAAGCTGGAGTACCAGACCCTCTATCTGGCGGACGGCCTGATCGACATCCCGATCGCCAAACTGATCGGCGTGCTCATGGCCATCGCACTGGCCGCGGCGGTGATTATCTTCATGAAGACGAGCCGGATGGGGCAGGCCATCCGTGCCACCGCCCAGGATGCTCGCGCCGCCCGAGTGTTGGGCATCGATACCGAGAAGGTTTATGCCTTCACCTTTTCCCTCAATGCCGCGATCTGCGGGGCCGCCGGCGCCATCATCGTCATGGTCTGGGTGATTCAGCCCTTCTACGGCATCACCTATTCGATCCGCGCCTTCGTCATCGTGACCGCTGCCGGCCTGGGCAACCTGCCGGGCGTCATCGCCGCCAGCTTCGGCTTGGGCGTCGCAGAGCAGTACGGCAGCCACATCTTCGGCATCAGCTACCAGCAGGCCATTGCCGTCATGCTGCTGATCCTAGTGCTGGTCTATCGCCTGCTGCGCCAAAAGCGCTTGCGCCAGGTCTTGCAGTAGGAGCCCGCGCCCATGATGTCTTCGGCCGGCAAGAGCGCCTTCTACACTGCGATCCTCGCGTTCACCATCGCCGCACCCTTCCTCTTCCCAGATTACAAGACCCAGCTCGCCACGCTTTGGCTGATGATCATCGTCGCCATGACTTGGGACATGACGGGCGGGCAGATGGGCTACAACTCACTGGGCAACATCTTCTTCTACGGCACCGGCATGTACATGGCCGCAGTGATCGCCATCGGCATGGTCTATCCGGTGGGCGAGTACACCGATGCCTCGGGCGGCGGTATCTTCGCCTTCACGCCGGCGGAGTACTTCACCGGTGTAGCCTTGGGCGCTCTCGGCGCCGGCATCTTCTGCGCCGCCTGTGCCTTCCTTCTGGGCTATGTGTTCTTCGGGCTGCGCGGTCCCTACTTCGCCATCGGCACCCTGGGTGTGGCGATAGCGGCGGGCGAACTGGTCTCCAACTGGGATTGGGTCGGCGGCGGTCAGGGCATCGCGCTGCCGGTTTTCCCAGGCGACTACGACGACGCCAAAACCTTCATCTACTTCCTCTTCGCCGGCGTCGGCGTCACCCTTTTCGTCTTTCTGCAGTGGCTCTATCGCACGCGGTTCCGCGCGGCGATCAATGCCATTCGCGACGATGAGGAAAAGGCCGAGGCGATGGGCCTGCACACACTGCGCTACAAGCTTGTCGCCTGGTCGCTCTCGGCCTTCTTCGTCGGCTTGGCCGGCGCGATCTCCGCCTTTCAGCTGATCCACTTCGAGCCGCTGGAGACCGCCTATCAGACCATCAATCTCGGCATCTTCATGGTCGTCTGCGTGCTTCTGGGCGGCAAGGGCACGATCTGGGGGCCGATCGTCGGCGCCATCCTCTTCCATGTCTTCAAGGAGGTGACCTGGAGCTACTTCCTGGGTTGGCAATGGGTGGCCCTTGGGGCGCTGATCGTGGTCACCGTGGTCTATTTCCAAGACGGCCTCATGGGCTGGCTGCGCCACACCCGGCCGGAGTGGTTCGGCCTGCGGGTGGAGAAGAAGGACGAGATCATCAGGGACGCAGCCGAATGAGCACGATCATCGAAGTCAGCAGCGTCTCCAAGGCCTTCGGCGGCGTGCAGGCCAATTCCGAGATCTCCATCGCCGTCGAGAAAGGGGAGATCACCGGTCTCATCGGGCCGAACGGATCGGGCAAGACGACGCTCTTCAACTCCATCGTCGGTTATCATCCGATCGACACCGGCTCGATCAAGTTCGAGGGGCGGGAGATCTCCAAGCTGCTGGTGCCGCAGATCGCGCGGCTGGGACTGTTGCGTACCTTCCAGCAGACCCGGATCTACGGCGCGATGAACTGCGTCGAGAACATGCTGATCTCCCTGCCGCAGCGCAAGATGACCCTGCTCAGCTCCTTCGGGCGCAACAGCAAGGAGGATCGCGAGCGTGCCGAGGATCTGCTGGACTTCGTCGGCCTCTACGAGAAGCGTTTTCTCAGGTCCGGCTCGCTCTCCTTCGGCCAGCAGAAGCTCTTGGAGTTTGCGATGGCGCTGATGAACGAACCCAAGGTCCTGTTGCTGGACGAGCCGACCGCCGGCATCAATCCGACCCTGATCAACGGCCTGATCGAGCGTCTGAAGAAGGTCAACCGCGAGTTCGGCATCACACTTTTCATCATCGAGCACAACATGCGGGTCATCATGAACATGGCCGATACGATCTATTGTCTGGCGCACGGCAAGCTCTTGGCCTCCGGCACGGCCGACGCGATCCAGAACGATCAGAGCGTCATCGACGCCTACCTCGGGGCGCATTGATGAGCGACAAACCCAAGGGCGCCACCAGCGGCTACAGCAAGGGCAGCGTGGAATCCGTCATCTCGGTCGAGGAGGTAACCCGGCAAGTCACCTCCATTGCCGAGGAGATCTCCCTGGAAAAGCTCGCAGCCCTGGTCCAGGGCGAGCCCTATGTCGTGGTCGAGGATCTCTGCGCCGGTTACGGCAAGATGGAGGTCATCCACTCCATCAATCTGCGCGTCGGCCGCCGGCAGTCGCTCTGTCTGATCGGGCCGAACGGGGCCGGAAAGTCGACCGTGCTGCACGCTATCTTCGGTTTCAACTCCATCTTTTCCGGTTGCATCGCCATCGGCGAGGCGGACCGGAAGTCCGACATCACCAAGCTCTCGCCGAACCAGAAGCTGGGCCAAGCCGGCATCGCCTACATCCTGCAGGACAAATCCGTCTTTCCCGGAATGACGGTGGAGGAGAATCTCTGGATGGGCGGCTTTTTGAAGGATCGCCCGGCCGAGGCCAAGCGCGCGGCCGAAGTGATTTTCGACAAGTACCCGCGCCTGGCCAAGCGCCGCAAACACCAGGCGAAGGTGCTGTCCGGCGGCGAACGGCGTTTGCTGGAGATATCCCGGGCCTTGGTGATGGACCCCGAACTCCTCCTGGTCGACGAGCCCTCGATCGGCCTGGAGCCGCGTTTCATCGACATGGTGTTCGAGATCCTGCACGACCTGCAGCATCGCGACGGCAAGACCATTATCATGGTGGAGCAAAACGCCAAGAAGGGCCTGGAGTTCGCCGACATCGGCTATGTCATGGTCTCCGGCGAGATCGCCATTGCCGGCAAGGGCGATGACCTCTTACAGAACCCGAAGGTCGGACAGCTGTTTCTCGGAGGCTAGGGTTCGGCGCTACCCGTCGCCTTGGGCAGCCGGCGCGTGTGCCAGTCGCTTGCCGACTCCCAGGCGGCACCGATGCGAAACAGCAGCGCTTCGTTCAAGGGTGCCGCCATCACCTGAAAGCCGAGTGGGAGACCGCGACTGTCGAAACCGCAGGGCAGCTGCAGGGCCGGACAGCCGGTCATGGGCGCAGGCGCGGAAAGCGTGAGGACGTTTGCGAAGAGCTCCAGGCTGGGTTCCAAGTCCTCGAAGGTGGCCGAGTCGGGGATCGTCGCCGCCATCAAAGGCATGATGACAATATCGATATATTGGAAGAGACGAACCATGGCGCCGCGTTAGGCCAGTCGTCGTAGGTTGCGGCATGGGCGAGAGCGGTTCATGGGCTGCAGATCTCGATCCAGCCCGAGCCGACATCGCCCGGCGGCAGGTTGATCTCACGCAGATCCGTTTCGAGACTCTTCAGGATCTCGATGGCGCCCTCGACCCCGGCAACCACCTCCGGATCTACGCCCTCGGTGCTGAGTTTCCGGTCGTAGCCGATGGTTAGGTCCGCGCAGCCCTGGCTCAGCGCTGCGAGAAAGTCCGGGACAGGCTAGGCAAGGCTGGTCGTATCTTCGCCATCGTAGCCAGATATGGCTTGCAGGACCGCGGCCGAGGCATCAAGGCTGCGCGAGAGCGGGCCGACGTGATCCAGCGAGGCGGCCAGCGGCAGTACGCCAGCCCGGCTGACCCGGCCCCAGGTCGGCTTGATCCCCGATACGACGTTGCAGAGTGCCGGAAAGCGGATGGAGCCGCCGGTATCGCTGCCGAGTGCGGCGACGCAGAGGCCGGCGGCGGCAGCCACGCCCGAGCCGCTGGAGGAGGCGACGCTCCACATCGGCCCGTCTCCCGGCGACCAGGGGTTCAGGAGAGCGGGCGTTAGACGATGCTGCGACATGGCCCCTTGGGTCATGGTGAGCTTGCCCAAGATGACCGCGCCGGCCTGGCGCAAGCGGCTGACGACGGTGCAATCCTGCATCGGAGTCCGATCGGCGATCCAGGCCATGCCGTCCGCCGTGATCACCCCGGCGGTGTCGTAGAGGTCCTTGACGGCGATCGGGATCCCCTGCAGTGGACCTTGGATCTCGCCTCATGCAAAGGCCGCATCGGCCGCCCGCGCCTCGGCCATGGCCGTGTCCGTCATCACTCGCTGATAGCTCTTCAGACGTCCGTCCAAGGCCTCGATCCGCTGGAAGAAGGCCTCGGTCAGCTCTACGGCGGAGAGCGCGGCAGCTCAGTCGTCGGGCGAGTTCGGTGAGGCCGAGGAAGGCCAGGTCGTCGTGTGGCGCCGCTGTCATGGGTCTCGCTGTCCTTCTTCGATTTCTCCGCCAGCGATGGCGACGAGGACGTGCTTACAGCACGACACCTCCTTTGACCTCTTTTCGGCACGCTGCCGTCTCGTTCTGGTGCTTCCCGGCGGCACTGTTCTGCTCGTCATTGACAGCACCGCGTTGGGCGGCGAGGCTGATTCCAAAGACGAGCGGAGAGGAATTTGCCACAAGACGACAAGCGCGACCGGGCCAAAGTCGCCGAGATTCATCGGCAGCCGCACAGCCATCTACCGCCCGACCCGGCGCTGCGCATGAAGGCGCTGGAGAGCCTGGCGGTCGAGCGTGGCTTCGTCGCGCGCGAGACCTTGGATGCCTGGGTCGAGGCCTATTCCGAACGCATCGGGCCGAAGCGCGGCGCTCGGGTTTTGGCGCGCGCTTGGGCCGATCCCGGTTATCATTCGCGCCTGTTGGAGAGTGCGACGGACGCAATCAGGGACTTCGGTTTCGAGGGCAACGCGACCGGGCACCTGAGATCGGTCGAGAACAGCGCGAGTCTGCACAACCTCGTCGTCTGTACGCTCTGCTCCTGCTAACCCTTCAGCCTGCTGGGTCTGTCGCCCGGCTGGTACAAGTCGGCGGCCTACCAGGCCCGCGCGGTGCGAGAGCCGCGGGCCGTGCTGGCGGAGTTCGGTGTCGCGCTCTCCGCCGAGGTCGCCGTGCGGGTTTGGGACAGCACGGCCGAATTGCGCTACCTGGTGCTGCCGCAGCGTCCGGCCGAAACCGAGGGCTGGGACGAGGAGCGCCTGGCGGCACGGGTTACCCGCAATGCCATGATCGGCACCGATCGCGATCTCTCGCGAGGTGTTGTCGGCTGATGGACGACATGCACGATCTTGGCGGCAAGGAGGGCTTTGGGCCCATCGCCGTCACCCATGAGGACAAGGCCTTCGATCACGACTGGGAGGGCCGCATGTACGTGCTCTCGCAGACGGTCGGCGCCGAGGACTGGACGATCGACTGTTTCCGCTTCCTGGTGGAACTCCTCCCGCCCGGCGCCTAGATGACCATCCCCTGTTTCGAGGAGTGGTGCCTTGGTAAGCCTGACCGGGCTCGTCAACTCCGGAGTGGTCACGCTCGAGGATCTGCTGGACGGAGGCGGCGGCACGCCATCGCCGGCCCCGGCTCCCAAGAGCGTCGAGAAGGTATTGGCGGCTGTGCGCGCGAAGTGCAAAGACTTCTTCCGTCCTTTGGAGCGAGACCCGCTCTTCCAGGTCGGCGACGAGGTGGTCACCCAACGCCACGTCGTACCCGTCCATACGCGCCTACCGGCCTACGTCCGAGGCCGACGGAGGCGGATCACGGTCTATCACGGCGCGCACCTGATGCCTGACGCCGTCTGGCGCGGCGTCGAGGCTGCCGCCCCGCTCTACACAGTCCGCTTCGAGGCCCGTGAACTCTGGAGACCGGACGCGGCCGAAGACTACACCGTGATGCTGGACCTATGGGAGTCCTATTTGCCAGCGGCGTGATGTTCAGTCGATTACCCAAAGGGAGCGCCAGTCAAAACCTGTACGTAAACAGACCCCGCGCCTCATAGACCTCTGCGGCCTCCTCCAGGAACCCCGCCATGATCTCCGCGCTGAAATCCTGGCGCAAACGCTCCGCCATGTCCAAGAGCTCACTCTTGTCCTTCTCCCGGCCCGGTCGCAGCAGTTCGTAGGTCTGCATCACCAGCTCCTGCGGGACGGCGACCAGTTCAGCGGCGCGCTCGAAGTTTTGGGCCAGGGTGACGCGGCCGGCGTCGCGGGCGATGGCGGCCTGCCGACGCAAGGCCTCAGGCGTGATGCGCATGTCCTCCATGCCGATCCGGCCCTCTTCCAAGGCCTCCAGGGTGAGCGCGTCCAGGGCCTGCCCCTTGGCGCTCTTGACCAGATCCGGGCGGCGCTCGGCCAAGGGGTAGTCGGCGATGCCGGGCTTCTCGCTGCTCATGTGCGGCCTCCCGTGAGCCAGATGGCTTCGACCTCCAGCGGGGCCGCGCCTTCCTCCGTCATCTCGGTCTCGATGGCGTAGATCAGGGCAACGCGGGCGTGGTGGCGTGCGCCTAGGGCCTCGCCTTGCGTGGGCACCACCACCGGCTCGGGTGCTGCGCCTTGCGCATAGGCCGCCGCGTTCTTGCCGAAGCAGCGATAGTGCTCCAAGCTGGTGATAGGCGCGTTGGAGAAGAGTTCCAGGTTGTTGTGCGGCAGTCGGCCTTGTTGGTGGATGACCGCCGTGCCCTTGGCCTGAATGCCGATACCGACACCGGATCCGGCGAGACTAGCGGCCGAGAGGCCCAGGAAGGAGGTGTCGGCCGTGTGGCGGAACCGCAGAATTCTCGCACTGCCGCCGCGGGTCTCGATCCCGCCCTTCAAGGCAGCCAGCACCTCCGACAGAGAATGCCCGGCCAGACTGCGGTAGAGCTTCGAGCCGAAGCCGGGGCTGATGCCGATGACCACCTCCAAGGGATCTTTTCCGACTTCGGCCTCACCCATCTCGCGATAGCGGATGCGGCTCGCCTCGCCCTTCTTGAAGCGGGCGGCATCGCGCAGGACGGTCTCGCGATCCAAGACCTCGCGGATCGCATTGATCTCTTGCCGGCGCGCTTCGCTCAGGCGATAGCCGCTGCCTGGGCCCTGGTAGTCGTTGGGGTCGTTGACGGCAGAGAGGATCCGGCCCTCGCGCACCAGGGCCGAGGTCTGCAGATAGTCGCCGGAGACCCGCAAGCGCACCAGCTTTAGAAGGTGCTCGGCCTCCTCGCGGAAGCCGCGCTTGGCGAGCGCGCCGATCACATCGACCACCGTGATCCCCCGGGTCTCGATCGCTTCCGAGATCTTGGCCACCTGGCCGGCACTGTAGCTCTGGGTCTCGGCCGAGCCGGAGGCCTGGGCCACGCTGTCGCGCATGGCGGCAGTCGGATGGTCCAGATCCAATTCCTCGAACACCGCCGAGAGTGCCTCAAGGGCACGGATGCGCAGATCCATCACCCGGCCCTCATCCAGCGGCGTCAGTGCGCCGTCGGCCTCGAAATCGCGCTGCAGAACCAGATAGTCTTCGATCTCCTCGCCGTTCAGCAGCGAGGGATTGAAGGAGTTGTCGTACTTCAGGATCGAACCCATGCCGGAGCAGATGAGATCCGAGCCGGCCAGCATGAAGGGGATGATCTTGGCACCCACCCGGATCTCCGATTCCGTCGGCCGGGCGTCGTTTCCCGAGGCGCACTCCAGGTCGAGCCAGACGGCGATCAGGTTCTCGGCCATCAGCTCGCGCATGCCGCCGGGGATGGCAGCGGTCAAAGGCGCACCGTCGATGCCGCCGTTCTGGGTGCCCTGCACGCCTATGGCGCGCTGCAAGCAGAGGCAGCGGGTCTCCAGATAGAGCAGCGACTTGGCCTCGTGAAAGCCCATCAGGAGTTCCGCCGCTGCACCCGAGGTGCAGCGCATCTTGATCCCGCGCGAGGCATAGGCTGCAGCCAGGAAGGCCTTGGACCAAGGCGTGTCGTCGCCGTCGACGAAGGCCTTCTCGGTGCCGTAGACCGAGACCGTCTCGGCATAGCTGGTGAAGCCGGCCATACCGATCTTCAATTCCTCCGCCTCCTCGCTGGAGCATTGGAAGAGCGTGCCCCAACGCCCGACCGCGGCCCCCACACAGCAGGCCAAGGCATTGGACCAGGCATTGCGTGAGACCCGCATGGTCGTCTCGATTTCGTCGAAGCCCAGGGCCACTGCGGTCGCGGCATCGGCGGCGAGCTGCAGCGGGTCGTCCTTGGCGTTGGTCACATGGCCCTGATTGCCCGGCGTCTTGCGGGCCCGCATCTTGGCGTAGGAGAAGGCGATCTCCAGGGCCGAAAGCTGGGCCGCGACCTCGGCCAGGCGGGCGGGCGTCAGGCCATGCGCCAAGCGCACCAACTCCGCGCGAGGTACCTTGGGATCGACCAGCATGGCCGCCAGGCTCTCGGCCGGCAGCGCCATGGCCTCTTCGGTGGCCACGGAATCCAGATGATGGCGGGCGATGAAGAGGTCGATCATGTCGAAATCGGCCTCGGCGACGCCGTCCATCATGACCACGCGGCCGGCCTCGACGGCGACAGCCGGCTTGGGGTCTTGCGGCGAGGAGAAGGCGGCGAAGCCGTTTGCCGGGTCTTCGACCGCAAAGTTGTCGAGGCGGAGGGGGCGCTCGTCCCAATCGGCGAAGCGTCGCCAGCGATTGGAGCCTGCGGTCATTCTCTCCCTCCCTTTTCGCTCTACGCGCGTCGTCGTCGCAGGCAAAATTGCCTGCTCGGGACGTACTCTATCCGGAGCGGCCTTCGACCTCCTGCAGGGCGCCGGCAATCCGCGCCTGGGCGTCGCGTAGATCGTCCGGCCTGCCGGCCAGGAAGACCCGGCCCGAGGCGCCAATCATCTGCACGTCGACCAGGGTAACACCGGGCGCTGCCTTCTCGGCCTCGTTGCCGGCGACCGCGGCGAAGAGGGCCGGCGCCATCTCATAGACCAGCAGTCCTTGTCCCGGCAGGATCATCGAGGCCTCGCGCGTGCGGTTCAAGATGATCGCATGGCGATCGGCAAGGTCTTCGATGATGTCGGTAAAAAGCGTTTGCGGGCGCAGTTGATCGCCGGCCTTGGCACCGATCCCGGCCAGCACCGCAGCACCGGCCGCAGCCAGCACCTCGGCATCTTCGCTGTGCAGCTCCAGCACTCCGAACTGACGCTCGGTGAAGAGGATGCCGGGCTCCAGGTCGCCGCCGGCCTTCAGCGCCAGATCGACCACCCGATGGATCGCCAAGGCCGGCGCCACCTCGATGATCAGGCTGTGCTCGCTCTCTTGCGGCGGGTAGCCGCGCGCGCGCAGCGGCGTCGAGAGATAGGCCGCAAACTGCGGCTGCAAGTCCTCAATCGGCAGATAGACCCGAAGCTCGACCTTGGGGGCCGCGCGCTTGCTGCTGCGGGCTTTCGTCGCCCTGGCCATGCCGGCCTTACTCGGCGCCGGCAGCGGCGAAGTGCTTGGCGACGTCGGGATGCGGGCGCGGGATCACATGGACGGAGACCAATTCACCGACCTGGCCCGCCACCTCGACGCCGGCTTCGGTCGCCGCCTTGACTGCGCCGACATCGCCGCGGATGACGACGGAGACTAGGCCGTCGCCGACCTCCTCGCGCGCCACGATGGTGACGTTGGCAGCCTTGACCATGGCGTCGGCGGCGGCCAGTGCTGCCACGAAGCCCTTGGTCTCGATCATTCCGATTGCTTGGTTGGCCATTGTTCTTAACTCCTTGCGTGGGTTCTAAGCGTTAGGCGGTCTCGTCGATGGAGCCGATGATGAGCGCATCGACCGGTGCTTTGACCTTCTCGAAGAAGGCGGCGACGACCGAGCCCTGGGTGATCAGCACGGTCTCGTCGGTGCCGCAGCCGAGCGGGTCGAAGGCGACCAAGTGCGAGCCGTTCTCCAGCTCGACCTCCAAGAGTGCGCCCTGCGGCAGGTTGTCGATGCGTTTCGACGACCAGACCCGGCCGACCACGCGTCCCTTGATCATCGCTCACTCCTCTCGATGGCAATTCCCAGCTGGCGGGCTCGATCTCGACCCAGCGGGGTAAAGCGCACTGCCTTGCCGACCTGCAATAGTGTGGTGCCCGGCGGCAAGGCATCGATTTGGCGCTCGGACACGAAACCCTTGTCGATCCTGGCGCTACCGGCGGCCGGTCGGCCGCTTGCCTGGGCGCCTCCGGTCGGCGCCTTGCCTCGGCTCAGGCGGAATACCAGGCGGCCCTCTTCGATGGCGCGCCTGGTGCCGCCGTCGGCACTCATCTGCAACAGGCGGCGAACGAAGCGCTGCAGGTCACTGTCGTCGGCGATCCGCACCTCCTCTTCGCGCCTGGGTGCATTCGCAGCCGGGCGCAGCTTTGCCAGTTCCTCGGCCAAAACCTGTCGCACCAGGCTGCGGATATCGCCGTCCATCACCATCGGCCTAGCGCGCGCCCAGCGCCCGCAGCGCGTCTTCGGCAGCGTCGCGGGCGTTGCGCACCTCGTCCTCCCGGCCGGCCAGATAGAGCCGGCCTGTGGCGCCGATCATACGATAATCGACCAGCTTGATGTTGGCGGCTTTCTCGGCCTCGTTGGCGGCGATCACCGCATAGGAGGCCGGCTGCATCTCCATCACATAGAGCGAGTCGCCGCCCAGCAGCATCGAGCCCAGCTTGTTGCGGTTGATCAGAAAGGCATGCTGGTGATCGACGCGGGTCACGATCTTGGAGGCCAGGATGCTCGGCGGCGTCGCCTCCTCGGCGCGTGCGCCCAGATGATCCAGCACAGCCTGCGCCGAGGCCTTCAGCAGCGAGGTCGAGCGCGAATGGAACTCCAGGTATCCGAACTGCCGCTCGACCACCAGGATGCCGGCCTGAACCTCGGCGTGCTTCACGGCGACGTCAGTCAGCGCCTCGATATCCAGACCCGGCGCTACCTCGATGATCTGGGCCGCCACATTGGCGCGGGGTAGCGAACCGCGCATCCAGGTCGCCATGTAGCAGAGCGTCTGCGGCTGCAAGCGGTCGAGGAAGAGGAAGGATCGTAACTCCGCCATAATTCAGCCCTTAAGGGCCGCGCGCAGCTCTTCGGCGATGATCCGCCTAATTTCCTCGCGCAGGCCGTCGTTGGACGCAGGCGCCAGGGCTGCCGGTGCCGGATAGCTGGGACGGGTCTTACCCGGAACGCCGTCGGACGGCGCCTCCGGCAGTGGCCCCGGGTGATGCAGCTGCGACAATGCCGAAGGGTCCAAGATCTCGGAAGTCTCCTTGTTCCAGGCGACGCGGGTCCAGCTCACCAGGTGCTGCGGGCCGATGTTCTCGCCGATCGAAGAGCGGCCGAAGAAGCCGGTGCCGATGGTGAAGGTGGGCGCCAGGTGGGTGGCGAAGCCGGCCGCACCCTGGCTGCAGGGCGCATTGACCACGACGCGATAGACCTCGACGGCGTTGGCAAAGTCCAGGACGGTGCGCTGATCGCGGGCATGCACGGCGGCCGAGTGTCCGGCACCGCCGAAGCGCAGCAGCTGCCGGGCCTGGGTCAGCGCCTGGGCCTTGCTACGGGCCACGTAGAAGCCCAGCACCGGGCAAAGCTTCTCGCGCGACAGCGGCTCGTCCTGGCCGATCAACTGGATCGGCGCCAGCAGCACCTTGGTTTTGGCCGCAACCTTGATGCCGGCTTGCTCGGCGATCCAGCTGGCATCGCGGCCCAGCATCTCGACGTTGAAGCCGCGCTCGTGGAACAGCAGGCGGCGGAGCGCCGCGGTCTCATCGAGAGAGCAGATGTGCGCGCCGGCCTTCTTCATCTCGCGCAAAAAGGTCTGCTCGGCCTCGGCCAGAGTGATCAGCACCGATTCGTTGGTACAGAGGATAGAATTGTCGAAGGCCTTGCTCTCGACGATGTGCTTGGCGGCTAGTGCCAGGTCGGCGCTGGCGTCGACGAAGGCCGGTGCATTGCCCGGCCCCACGCCGATCGCCGGATTAGCCGAGGAGTAGGCCGCGCGCACCATGGCGCTGCCGCCGGTCGCCAAGATCACATCGGTCTTCGAGGAGCGCATGAACTCCTCGATCAAGGGCAGGCTGGGTTCCTCGACGGCCTGGATCGCCGCCGTCGGCGCGCCGGCCGCCTCGGCCGCGGCGGCAAGTGTGGCGATGGCGTCGAGCGAGACCTGACGGGCGGCCGGATGCGGGCTGACGATGATCGCATTGCGCGTCATCAGGGCCGTCAGGATCTTGAAGTAGACTGTGGCGATGGGGTTGGTCGAGGGCGCCAGCGCGAAGATCACCCCGGCCGGCCGCGGGATTTCGACGATCTTCTCACGCTCGCGCAGCTGCGGATTGACGAAGTCCCAGTCGCGATAGTGATCCATCAGCGGCAGACTGGAGAGCTCGTTCTTGATCGTCTTGTGCTTGGCGACGCCGAAACCGGTCTCGGCCACCGCGCGCTCGGCATACTCGCCGGCCTTGGCGTGGGCGACGCGGGCCACGGCCTCGGCGATCTCCAGGGTGGTCGCCCGGTCATAGCGCTGAAAGACCTGGGCGGCCCAGCGCGCCTGCTCCAGCAGCATATCCGCCTTTGACCTCAGCGTCGCTGCGGAGCTGTCGATGTCGATAAGATTTCTGACCGCCGGGTCCATTATCTTCCCCTTCGCGATCCCTTGCCCATGACCTCTTCGCGGGCAGCCCCGATGGCGACCTCGGCCCGGGCCAACACCTCCTCGCACATGGACTGCGACAGCAGAATCCCGGGCTTGAACTGCAGCACCCTGGGGTCGAGGGTCGAGAAGATCGCCCAGACACCGTTGCGATAGAGATGCTTCATCACCGGCTTGGCGCCCTCAGGATGATTGAACTCCAGCCCCATGACCACGCCGTGCTGGCGGATGCCGATAAAGAAATCCGGATAGAGATCGCGGATCTGATCCAGACCGGCGCGCAGGAAGTCTGAGATGTAGCGCACCATCAGCGCCACCTGCGGGCGTTGGGTGATCTCCAGCACCTTCATGGCGACGATGCAGCCCAACTCCGCCCCGCCCATGGTCGAGATGTGGCCGAAGCCGTCCTGCTTCAGCCACTGGCCGCTGCGTTCGTTCAAGACCGTGCAGGCGATCGGATAAATGCCGCCGGAGATGCCCTTGCCGGTCACCAGGATGTCGGGCTCCACGTCGTAACGGGTGATGCCCCAGAGGGTGCCGCAGCGCATCAGACCGGTCTGCACCTCGTCGGCGATGTAGAGCGCGTCGTAGCGCTCGCAGAGCTTCTTGACGCTCGGCAGATAGCCTTCGTGCGGCATGGGAAAGCCATAGGTCGCCGGGATGGTCTCCATCAGGACCGCGGCCACATCGCGGCCCTTGAGCGCATCCTCCATGGCGTCGAGGTCGTTGAAAGGCACCTGGATGAACTCGCCTTCGCGGTCTTCCGAGAGAAACAGCTTCGAGAAGCGCTCGGCGCCGGCCTTGACTGCGAGCCCGGTGTGGCCGTGGTAGGCGCGGATGATGGAGACGATCTTGCGCTTTTGGGTGGCGTTGCGGGCCGACTTGATGGCGATGTCAATGGCTTCGCCGCCGCCGGAGCCATAGGCGGTGTACTGCAGGGCGCCGGGCGTGCAAGCGGCCAGGGCCTCGGCCAGAGCGGTGCGGGCGAGCGAGGGGAAGTGGTGGTTGCCCATGTCGAAGTGGCTGGTCGCCTGGTTCAAGACCTCGACCAACTCCGGATGGCGATGACCCAGGTTGTAGGTGCCGCCGTTCAGATGCAAATCGATCAGCCGCAGACCGTCCATGTCGTAGAGGCAATAGCCTTCCCGGCGGTCGATCACCAGATCGACCTCCATATCCTGCCAGTCCTGCGTCTTGGCCGGATTCCAGAAGGTTTTGGACCGCTCTAGGAAGTCGTCTTTCTCAAGGCTCACCGCTGCGGTTCCCTCCTTTTCCTGTTCGATAGAAGCCCAATCTTCGCGTCACGCGCTTGACAGGCTGCCCTTCGAACTTGACATCCGCCTATCCGAAGATCTCGAGGTAGCGTTCCGCCAGCGCGCAGGAGTCGCGCGTGTAGGCCGGGCCCTGCTCCTTCGCCAAGTCCGTCTCGCTGTGCGACCCGATCCAGGCCAGCAGCACCATGCGGCGCAAGACCACAAAGGTCATCATCTCGGCCTCGTCCTCGGCCGGCAGCGGCAGGTGGGCGCGATAGCCCTTGACCCAGGATGTGGCCAGATCCGGCACCTGTGGGCTCTCCTCGAAGAAGGAGACGGCGGTGGCGAAGTCGTAAAGATTCCAGCCGAAGCCGCAGTCGTCGAAGTCGATCACCCAGGTCGAGTCGCCATGCAGCAAGAGGTTGGCCAAGCGTAGGTCGGCATGGATCAAACCGTAGCGTCCGGATGCCTTGCCGAAGACCGCCAAGCGGCGGCGGATGACGGCATCCTGACGCTCCAGGATTTTCAACGCTGCTGCGTCCATGGCCGGGGCTTCGCGCCAGTCGCCCCAGTTCGGGGTGGCGCCCAGCATGTGCTCATAGTCCCAGGTCAGGCGCTCGAAATTCGCCGGGCGCTGCCAGCCGCGGGCGTGGATGTGCAGTTTGGCCGAAATCGCGCCCAAGGTCTCGAAGGGCTTGATCAGGTCTTGCGTTTCCTCCGGCTCCTCGCCCTCGAGGAACTCGAAAAGCACCATGTGGCGTGGGCGTGCCAGCTCCGGGCTCTGGGCCGTCTGAATCTCCTCGCCGTTGCGTCCGGAGATGACCGGCGGGGTGATGACGCCGCCATCCCTGCGCAGGGCTTCCAGCCAAGCCAGTTCGCAGCCGATCGCCTTCTTGCTGTGATAGTCCTCGCGATGCACGCGCAGGATCCGCGGCGGTCCCTCCGGCAGATCGACCCGATAGGTCGCGTTCTCCGAGAGGTTGATCAGGGTCGTCGGGGTCTCCTTGTCGATGCCCCACAGCGGCAAGGCGTTTTGTGCCAGCCGCGCGAGGCGGGCCACCAGGTCCTCGTGGCTAGGCCTAAGCTCTTCGGGGTTTGGACCGCTTGGGCTCAGGGCTTCCTGGCTCATGTTCATGGCTTTCTGCTGCGTTGGGTTACCAAGGAGGAGGCGACAGGCAGCATTTCCGCCTGCCGCAAGCGCCTCCGCGCGATCAGGCCTCTGCCAGAGCCTCCAGGCTTTCCGGCAGGATCTGGCCGCCGTCGACGGTAATCGTCTGCCCGGTGACGTAGCTGGCCTCGTCGGAGGCGAAGTAGAGGGCCGCGTTGCCGATGTCCTCGACGTCGCCCAGGCGCTTCAGGGGGATCGAGGCCGCCATGGTTGCGGTGTATTCCTCGCCCAGGCCGTCCAGGCCTTCGGTCTTGATGTTGCCGGGCAGCACCGCGTTGATGGTGATGTTGTACTTGGCCAACTCGATCGCCGCGGTCCTGAGAAAGCCCAGCTGTCCGGACTTAGAGGCGCCATAGTGCGTCCAGCCCGGAAAGCCGGTCACCGGTCCGGTAATCGAAGAGGTGAGCACGATGCGCCCGCCGCTGCGCTTCTGCATCGCCGGAACCGCGGCCTTCACCGAGAGAAAGGCACTCTTGAGATTGGTGTTCAGCACCAAGTCCCACTCGTCAGCGCTCATATCCAGGATCTTGGACTGCGGGAAGATGCCGGCGTTGGCACAGAGGATGTCGAGCCCGCCGAAGGTCTGCTCGGTATCGGCAACCAGGGCCGCCAGTCCGGCCTCGTCAGTTACGTCGATCAGACGATAGTCGGCGGTCCAGCCCTGGGCATTGAATTCCCCGACGGTGGCCTTGGCGGCCTCCTCGCCGCGGGCTGCGATCATGACCCTGCCGCCTTGCCGCGCAAAAACCCGGGCGATGCCCTTGCCGATGCCCTTGCTGCCGCCGGTGACGATAACCCCGCGGTCTTTTATTGAAGTCAGCATGTCTCGGTTTCTCCCTGTTGCCTTTTTGTTGAGGTCAGCTCTTCTTGGCCTCGGCCAGCATGGCTTTGCGCCTGCGCCCCGACAACCAGACGAAAAGCAGACCGAAGAGGATCAGCAGCAGCGACATCAGCACCGTCAGGCTGCCGACCGAGGGCACCAGCGGCGAATAGCCGGAGACCATCTTGGCGTAGAGCCATTCCGGCAAGGTCAGGTCCGCGCCGGTGGTGAAGAGCGAAAGCGGAAAGTTCCCCCAAGATAGGAGGAAGGCGAAGAGCCCGGCCGAGACCACGCCCGGCCAGAGCAAGGGCAGGGTGATTTCGCGCAGGATCTGCCAATAGCTGGCGCCCATGTCGCGGGCCGCCTCTTCGAGAGCAGGGTCGAAGCTGTAGGCACGTATGGCGATCACCAAGGTGGCGATCGGCGCGATCCAGACCAGGTGCGCCAAGATCGCGGTCTGCCAAGTCGGGATCACGTCGATGGCGTTGAACCACATCAGCAAGGCCAGACCCAGCACCGTCTGCGGAAAGAAGATCGGCAGCAACACAAACTTCTGAAAGACCCCGCGGAAGCGCCAGCGGTAGCGCGCGAAGGCAAGGGCGCCGAAGAAGCCGACGATGACCGAAATCACCATGACGATCAGCGCCACCTTCAGCGAGGTGGTTATCAGCCCCGAGACGGTCGAGGATTCGAAGGCCTTTTCGTACCACTGTGCAGTGTAGCGCTTGATCGGGAAGCTCAAGTAGCGCGCCTTGGAAAAGGACGCGAAGGTGACCGCGGCGATCGGTACATAGAGCACGATCAGGGTAATGATCCCATAGATCAGCAGCGAAATGCGGGTCAGCGGCTTGTGCGGCATGGCGCTAGCGCCTCCGCCCCATGATGCCGTCCAGATCGATGCGCGAGAGCGCAAAGATCGCAAGCGCACCGATGATCAGGATCAGGATCAAAGCCAAGGCCGAACCCAGCGGCCAGTTCTGCCCATAGGTGAAGGCGGTCTCGATTTCGTCGGCCATGACGATCACCGCTTGGCCACCCAGCAGCTTCGATTCCGCCATCGCTCCGGCGGCCAGCACGAAGGTCAGCAGGCTACCCACCATGATGCCCGGCATGGCCAGCGGTAGGTCGATCTCCCAGAGGATGCGGGTGCGCGACGCGCCGAGGTCGCTGGCTGCCTGGCGCACATCGTCCGGCACCATGGCGATGCCCTGCGCCAGGGGAAACAGCATGAAGGGAAAATAGGCGTAGGCCAGGCCCAGCACGATGATCGGCACGTTGTAGAGCAGGCCGTCCACTTCCAATCCGGTCCAGGCCTTCAGATGGCCCAGCAGCATGCCGCCCTTCATCAGGGTCAAGACCCAGCCGAACAAGCGGATGTTCTCGGAGACGAAGAGGGTGACGACGACGGCGATGGTGATCACCAGGGAGAAGCGCCCGAAGACCTTGGCCATGCCGTATGCCAGGGGATAGCAGAGCAGGAAGAGAAGCACTGTGGCCGTGAAGGCCATGCCCAAGGACCAGAGGAGCGAGCCGTAATAACCCTGCTCGATGAAGATACGGAAGCTTTGGAAACTCGGCAGGTGCGCCAGATCGAAGACCTTGGGCGGCATGAAGGCGAAGGCGGCAACGACCAGCAATGGAGCGACGAATATGGCGCCCATGATGACCAGGATCGGCAGTGCCGAGAGCAGTCCCTGTCGTTCCTCGATCCGCTCCATGACGTTCAGTCCTCGCGGATCAGGTGGCTGTTGACGAGATCGAAGCCCAGGGTGACCCGGTCGCCGTAGCTGCCGGTGAAGCGATCTTCGCCCAGCTTCTCCACCGTGAGGATGCGGCTGCCGGCCAGCTCCACCTCGTACTGAATGCGTGAACCCAGGGCGAAGTCGTTGCGCAGCTTGCCGGCAATATGGCAGTCGGCGCTGTCACCCTCACCCAGGAAGCGAACGAACTCCGGCCGCACCATCAAGGTTGCGGTCTTACCCTCGGCCAAGTCGAGCTTGGCGTCGCCGATCTGCATCGCGTCGGAGGCCACGATGAAGCCGCCGGAGCCGCTTCCCGTGACCGTGAAGAGATTGACCTCGCCCATGAACTCGGCGACGAAGCGGCTCTTGGGGGTGTTGTAGATTTCGTCGGCCGTGCCGCTCTGGACGACGTGGCCGGCGCGCATTATGGCGATGCGATCCGACATCACCATGGCCTCTTCCAGACTGTGGGTGATGTAGACGAAGGTCTTGCCGGTCTGCCGATGCAGATCCTTTAGTTCCTTCTCCAGGGTCTTGCGCAGGCGATAGTCGAGTGCCGAGAGCGGCTCGTCGAAGAAGAGGATCTCGGGATCGAAGGCCAACGCTCGTGCCAAGGCCACGCGCTGCCGCTCACCGCCCGAACACTGCATCACGCCCTTGCCGTAGTAGTCGGCCGGCAGGCGCAGCAGCTCCAGCAACTCCAGTGCCCGTTGGCGCCGTGCGGCCGGCGCCACACCCTTGATCTTCAGGGGAAACTCGATGTTCTGACCGACCGTGCGATGCGGGAAGAGCGCCAGGGACTGAAACACCATGCAGGTCGGACGCTTGTTCGCCGGCACATGGGTGATGCGCTCGCCGGATAGGTAGATTTCACCTTGGCTGGGCGCATCCATTCCGACCAGCAGGCGAATCATGGTGGTCTTGCCGCTGCCCGAGGGGCCGACGATGGTCAAAAACTCGCCGTCGGCAATGTCCAAAGTGATGTTGTCGAGTGCGGTAAAGCTGCCGAAGCGCTTGGTTACTCCTTCCAGGCGCAGAACGATCTGCGATGCCATCTAACGGCTGCTCCCCTTTGGGGGTGGTCATTCTAGAACAAGAGAGCAACGGGAGCAGGCCGGCTTAGAGGCCAGCCCCCGTCGAAGGCAGAGCCTAGCCACGGCGGGCGGCGTTATAGATCTCGCTCAACTTGTCGTAGGAGGCGACGATTTGGTAGTCGACCGAGCGGCTCATCTCGTCGTTCAGGGAATCCCATTGGATGGCCTCCAACTCGTCGGATTCGAAGAGATCCAGCACGTCCTGGCTACCCATCTGGGCAACCGGATTGTAGGTACCTTCGGCAAAGGCTACCTTCTTGCTGGCCTCCGGTCCTTGCACATAGGCTAGGAAGTCGGATGCCAAAGGCGAGGGATCGGGATTGTTGACCAGCGAGGTCACCTCGACCCAGACCACGCCGCCCTTGCCGCCGACCGGACCGGATTTCGGGGTAATCCCGCGGACCTGGGTCTGGCCGTCGAAACGTGCCGGCGAGGCCGTGTAGGTGCCGCCGGTGAAGTAGGCGTCGATTTCGCCGTTGATCAGCGCGGTGTTCATCGCCACCAAGTCATCGGTCAAGAGCTTGGCGCCGCCGAAGATGTTCTTGGCCGCGGTGTCGAACTTGGCCAGCTGCGGATCGTTCAGCTTCTCGAAGGGATTGAGATCGGCGGTCATGCACATGTGCATGATGTTCCAATTGTCGTAGGTCAGAACGCCGTAGCGGTCCTTCATCTTGGGATCAAGGAACAGCTTGTAGCCCTGATCCTCGGCCATCTCGCGGCTGATCTTATCGGTGTTGACGACGAAGCTGAAGGGCCCGAAGCGCTGCACGATGCCGATCAGGTCCTTGCCACTGGCGTCCATCGCCAAGGGGTAGGGGCCCTGGAACTCCGGCAGCAGGGTCTTGAAGAAGGGCTCGAAGCGGGCCTTGTCGAGCGGCTTGATCAGGCCCTCGGGATAGAGCTGGTGCCGGGCCCAGGGCTGGTTGACGTTGATCAGATCCCAGACCTCGGTCTCGCCGGCGCGCAGCTTGTTGATCATATCTGGGTCAGACGTTCCGCTTTCCGCACGCACGGTGGCGCCGGGATGCAGATCTCGGAAGGGATCCAACACCTCGTCGGTGTTGTAGCCCTCCCAGTAGAGGATGTTGAGCTGGTCGTCGCGCGCGGCCTGCGACAGCGACGGGAAACCCAGCATGCCCGCAGCCGCCAGTCCGGCGGTCCCCTTGAGCATTGTTCTACGACCAATCATGACTGCCTCCTGTTTTGCTTGATCGATCGGCTTGCCCTCCGCCGTCTTGGATACCGGTCTTTTGCCGGTCGAGCGAAAGGGCAGAGCCCACTGCAGTGCAGCACTCTTGGGATCGTCAATGCAAGTCGGCAGGCAGGCTTGACAGCCGGTGGTCGAAATTTGACAGCCGGATGACCGGCCCGGGTCGGATCTTGATCAGGCCGCGACGAGCTGAGGCGGTACTGACGGACTCTCCAGGGTGGAGAGCGCGGCTGAGGGATTTCGGTCCTCCGGTATGTCCCAGAGGCCCAGGCGACGGCTGACCTTGCTAGGCAGGGGTGCTGCCGTCCAGACCGCGAAGAGGGTGGCGCCCATGAAGGCCGAGAGCAGCGGTGCGGCCCAGACAATGACCGAAGGGGCGGTGTAGATCAGGCAGGTCAGCAGAGCCACGCCGAACAGACTCTGCAGCCAAAGCCCGCGCCAGGCCTCGCCCCAGGTGAGGCCATAGCCTTGGCGGCGCTGCGCATCCCAGGCGATCCGCTTGCCCAAGGCCAGGCCGATCAGGAAACGGGTCTGGGCCACAGCCACGATTGGCGCCAGCAAGGTCGAGAAAAGGAACTCGGTCAATGCGCCGGTCACGACCCGGAAGCTGCCACCGTAACGCCGCCGCGAGCGGCGGCTGAGCAGAACGTCGACGACGCCGATAATCTTCGGCATCAGCACCATCACCATGATGACGACGATCAGCAGAATCCACAGAGTCACCGGAAACTGCGAACCGCCGGCGGCGGCCGTGAACTCCGAGGAGAGCCAAGCGTGAGTGGCACCGCCGGCGATGAAGAGCATCCAGCCGGGCCCCCCCAGGTACATGAGGATGGCGAGCGCCAGCTGTACGCGGCTGGTGCGCTTGAGGCCGGGTAGGGACAGCAGCCGCCAATACTGCATGTTGCCCTGGCACCAGCGCAGATCGCGCTTGATGAAGTCGGGAAGCGCGGGTGGGTTCTCCTCCCAGCTCTCGTCCTCCTCGCAGATGACCCTGACCTCGTAGCCGGCGGCTCGGATCAAGACGGCCTCGACCTGGTCGTGGCTCAGGATGTGACCGCCCAGCGGCGGCTTGCCGGGGAGGATCGGAAGATCGCAGTGGTCTCGGAAGGCAGCCGTGCGGATGACCGCGTTGTGGCCCCAGAAGGGACCGCACTCGCCGTGCCACCAGGCACTGCCGGCGGTGTAGGAGCGCATGCCGTGACGCATGCCGAACTGGAAGGCGCGGGCGAAGAAAGTCTTCGCCGGCATGCCGACCGCCAAGCCCTGCAGAATGCCGATCTCGGGGCTCACCTGCATCACCCTGACCAGGCGCAGGATGGCACGCGCCGAGAGGAAGCTGTCGGCGTCCAGTGGGATGAAGATGTCGTAGTCGTCGCCGCAACGGGTGACGAACTCGCGCACATTACCGGCCTTGAAGCCGCTGTTGTCGGTGCGGCGGCGATAGAAGATGCGGTCCGGACGGGCCGAGCGCGCCTGCCAGGCGGCAATCGCGGCCTCCTCCCGGGCGATGGCCTCGGGCTGGTTGCTGTCGCTCAAGAGGTGGAAGTCGAAGCGCTCGCCGACACCTTGGGCAATCAGATCGGCTTGCATGGCTTCCAGGCGGCGGACCACGACACTGGCTTCTTCATTGCGTACCGCCATCGCCAAGGCCGTGCGGTAGACGATGGCTTCCTTGCCGTCGATGCGGCCGATCGCCGGGGTCAGATACACGGCTGGGTCGCGCACCACCAGGCGCAGCGCGAGCCCGATCAGGGCATTCCAAAAGCCGATGGAGAGCCACGGCAGGGTTATCGCGAAACCGACCAGCATGAAGGGCTCGGCCCAGCTCCAGCCGCCGCTGGCCAAGATCTGCACCATCAGCGCGGTCAATCCGGCCACGGTCGCCAGGTTCAAGGCGAAGACGAACCAGCGGCGCAAGGCATAGGGGGCCTGCGCCCGCGTGACGCGGTGGCTCAGAGCCTCTATCGAACCGCTACCCTGCGTATCAAACTGCAGCGACATGAGCGCGTAACCCCGTTGTTCATTCTGTTCCTGCGGCACTCGTTACCGCATTATATTGTCGGAAAGCGGCTTTGGATCTCTCACCTCTGTGTGACAGGTCCGAGAGCTAGGGTTCGGGAGAGGCCATGACCCACCGTTCGACAGCTGCCTTGTGGTACGTGGCACCCGGCAAAGCCGTGCTCCGCGACGAGGTGCTGCAGCCGAGATGCCCAGATCACATTTTCGTCAGGGCGCTCTGGTCCGGCCTGTCGCGCGGTACGGAACGTCTGGTTTTTCAGGGATTGGTGCCAGAAAGCGAGCGGCAGCGCATGCGGGCGCCGCTGCAGGAAGGCGAGTTTCCCTTCCCGGTCAAGTACGGCTATGCGCTGGTCGGCCGGGTGGAGGAGGGCCCGCCCTGCCTCGTGGGGCGTGAGGCCTTCCTGCTGGCTCCGCACCAAGAGTGCCAGCTCGTCGCTGCCGAAGCGGCCGTCGCTCTGCCGCAGGGCCTGCCTGCCCGCCGCGCGGTTCTTGCCGCCAATATGGAAACCGCTTTGAACGTGCTCTGGGATGCCGAAGCGGCGGCCGGCGATCGCATTCTGATCGTCGGCGGCGGCGTGCTTGGCATGCTGCTGGCCGGCCTCTGCTCGGCACTGCCGGGCAGTGAAGTCACGGTCACCGATCTGCTGCCGGAACGGGCCGAGACGGCTGCCGCGCTGGGCGCCGGCTTCGCCCTGGCGGAGGCTGCACCCGGCGATCAGGATCTCGTCATCCACACCAGCGCCAGCGAAACCGGCCTGAGAACTGCGCTCGCAGCTGCCGGGCCGGAGGCGCGGGTGGTCGAAGCCAGCTGGTTCGGCAGCAACGAGGTGGCTTTGCCGCTGGGCGGCGCCTTCCATTCCAAGCGTCTCCGCCTTATTTCTTCGCAGGTCGGATCGCTCGCGCCGCAGCGCCTGCCGCGATGGAGCAATCGGCGACGCCTCGCCAAGGCTTTGGAATTACTGAAGGATTCTCGTTACGACCGGCTGCTGGGCGAGGAAATCGCTTTCGACGCGCTGCCGGATCGCATGTCCCAGGTCTTGGATGGGAGTGCCGCCGGATTTCTTCCCTTGGTCCGCTACGCGCTCTCCTGATCCAGGTTCTTCTGATCAGACTCACTGAAAGGAAACGCTATGTTCGCCGTGGAAGTCCGCGATCACATCATGATCGCCCATTCTCTCGCCGGAGAGGTGTTCGGTCCGGCACAGCGCCTGCATGGCGCCACCTATGTCATCGACATGACCTTCTTCCGGGCCGATCTGGACAAGGACAACATCGTCGTCGACATCGGTTTGGCTTTGGAGGCGCTAAAGCGGGTTCTGCAACCGCTCGCCTACAACAATCTGGATGAGATGGAGCCCTTCAAGGGGCGCGATTCCACTACTGAGGTGCTGGCCAAGCACATCTTCGATGCCATGGCAACGGAGATTAGGGCGGGCAATTTGGGTCCAGCGGCGAAGGGCATAGACACTCTGCGCGTGACCTTGAACGAGTCACACGTTGCCAAGGCCTGGTACGAAGGGCCGGTCGGCGCCTAGCCGTCGTGCCCGAGGCCTGCTTCGCGATCCCGGGAGACTTGGCGAGCTGCACCGGCGGCTATGCCTATGCCCGGGCGCTCTTCGCGGCGATGCCGACGGACGGCTGGGACCTGCGCCATCTAGCACTTCCGGCTACCTTTCCCGATCCCGACGCCGCGGATCTGGAGGCAACCAGCCAAGCCTTTCGACAGCGCGCCGGCGCGCCTCTGCTCTTGGTCGACGGTTTGGCTTTCGGCAGCTTCCCACAGTGGCTTCTGGAAGAGCACAAGGGCCGCTGGCTGGCGCTTGTGCATCATCCCTTGGCGCTGGAGACGGGGCTCGAGGCGGAACGAGCCGCCGCGTTCGCCGAGAGCGAGCGCTTGGCCTTGAGCTATACGGAAGCGGTCCTGGCCGCCAGTCCTGAAACCGCGGCGGAACTGGTACGCGGCTACGGCGTTCCCCGGGAGAAGATCACGGTCGCCGAACCCGGCACCAAGCGCCCGGCCGAGCCGGCACAAGGTAGCCCTGAACGACCCTGCCTGCTCTGCGTCGGGACCATCAGCGCGCGTAAAGGTCAAGACGTCCTAGTCGAGGCGCTGGCGGAACTGACCGATCTGTCTTGGAGTTGTCGCCTGGTCGGCAGCGATCGTCGCGATCCGCGGGCGAGCGAAGTGCTGCGCGATCTGAGTGTCAGTCTCGGTCTCTCGGAACGGATCGAGATCGCCGGTGAGCTGCTACCGGAGGAGATGGCACCGGCCTACGCGGCGGCCGATGTATTCGTCCTGCCAAGCCGCTACGAGGGCTACGGTATGGCCTTTGCCGAGGCCATGGCGCACGGCCTGCCGATCGTGGCCTGTCCGACCGGCGGCGTGCCGGATACGGTGCCGCAGTCTGCAGCGCTCTTCGTGCCGGCCGGATCGCCTATGCATTTGGCAGCAGCTTTGCGAAGCCTGCTCACCGATCGCAGTCTTCTGAAGGAGAAGGCTGCCGAATCTTGGCGCATTGGTCGCAGTCTGCCGAGTTGGCAGGAGACTGCAGCCAAGGTCGCAAACGCCTTGAGCCGGGCCCTGCGGTCATGAGCGCGTTTACGCCGGAATGGCTAAGCCTGCGCGAGGGCGTCGACCGCCGGTCCCGAGACCAGGGTCTCCTGTCGGCAGTGCGTACGCGTTTTCGTGCGGCCAGACGTACAACCGTCTGTGAACTCGGCGCTGGCTCCGGCTCGCTATTGCGGGCGCTGGCACCGCAGCTGGCCGACCGACAGGAGTGGCGTTTGCTCGATTCGGATCCCGACAACTTAGCGGCAGCAGGTTCAAGCCTTCGGGCCTGGGCGGAGACCGCAGAAGAGCGATCCGGGGGGCTGTCCTTGGTGAAGGATGGCCGAGAGATCGACGTCAGCTTCGAAGAGCGCGATCTGAGCGGCGATATCGGGCAAGCGCTTGGCGATGCGACCCTGGTTGCCGCTTCGGCGCTGTTCGACCTCGCGGGGCCTGCCTGGCTCGGAAGGCTGGCCGCAGCCTTGGCGGCCGGGCGCCAGACTTTTTATGCCAGCCTCTCCTACGACGGCAGCTTTGCTGCAGATCCCTCACACGATCTGGATCGGGCCGTCGCCCTTGCCTTCGGTGCCCACCAGCGCAGTGACAAGGGCTTGGGCGGCGTCGCCGCCGGCCCGACCGCTCAGGCCTTGCTGGCGGCAGCCTTGCGTGCCCAGGGTGCCGAGGTGGCGGAGGGCGACAGCAGCTGGCATCTGACCCGAGCAGAGCACCCGTTGCTTGAGCGCATGCTTGGAGACTATGCCGCGGTCGCGCTGGAGACCGGCCTGCTGCCGCCGGCCGAGATCATCGCCTGGCGGGATCGACAGCTGGCAGACTGCCGGAGACTTTCGATCGGCCACAGCGATCTGCTGGCGAGTTGGCCGGAGGCGGTCTAAGGCTTTTCATGCAAAGCACAGTCGAACAGACAATCGCCGCCCGGCAAGGCCGTGATCTCGACCTTGGGGCGCAGCGCCTGATCGAGACGCTCGATCGCCGGAAGAGCCACGCCGGGCATGCCCGATCCGATGATCAGTGTGCCGGTCAGGATGTGCAGGCGGTCCAGGCAGCCGGCCTCAAGGAAGCGCGAGACCGTGTTGGCACCGCCTTCGATCAAGAGCCGGATCAAGCCCGCTTCGGCCAAGGCAGCGCGGATGTCCTGCGGCAGCAGGCGGTCGCCTTGCGGCTCGACCACCAGCTCCTCGACGCCCGGCGGCGGTGCCGCCTTGCCGCCATGCAGCAAGATCCGGCGCGTACCGTCGTCGCGCCAGCAGCGCGCGCCCTTGGGCAGACGACCGTTCGGATCGATCACCACACGCGCCGGGCTGGGGCCCTCGATCCGACGCACCGTCAATTGCGGGTCGTCGGCGAGCGCCGTGCCGACGCCAATCACTACGGCGTCGAGCAGCGCGCGCAGGCAGTGCAGATGCAGCAAGGCAGCTTGGCCGTTGATAAAGTGAGAATGCCCACTTTCGGTGGCAATTCGGCCGTCCAGTGACTGTCCCAACTGTCCCACCACCAGCGGTCGGCCGACCCTACGTGCGATCATAAGTGGGTGATAGAGCCTGGTAAGGCTTGTGTCCGACGGGGATGTCGTGTCGCTATCGGAGTCTGCGTAACCCAACACCTCAGACCAGGCCTGCTTGGTCCAGGGGGAATTGGCGAGCGTAGGGTCTATCTGCGGCATGGAAGCGTCCCTTGGGAGTGGGGCTGTCATCATAGCAGCGAGGAGAGAGCAGCTCATGCGCGATGATATCGCGACCGAGACTTGGACCGAGATCCTGGGTGCCGACGCACAGTTGTCCGTCGAGCGCGCCATACCGGAACTGCGCGCGGCACGTCCCGTCGTTCTGCGCGACGGCGACGATCTGCGTTTGGTTGCCGCCGCAGAGACCGCCGATGCGAGCCTGATCGAGGCCTTCCGTTCGGCTGCCGACGATCTTGGACTGATGCTTGCCGCACCCCGGCTGCAGGCCTTGGGCCGCAAGACCCAGAGGCCGCAACGTATGGAGGTTACGGCTGCCAGCCTGGAGGAAATCCACCGTCTGGTGATCGACAGCGGTCCTATACCGCTGCCGCCGGGTCGTCCGGCCGACCTTCTGGACACCACGGCCGTCGGTCTGGTGAAGCTGAGCCACCAATTGCCGGCGGCTCTCGTAGCCCGACCCGATCCCAGCCGAACTCCAAAGAGCCTGCTGGAGGTCGGCCGCGCGGCGGTCGAGACCTATGGCTACGACGCCACCCAGAGTCTCAGAATTGCCACCCGCGCACCGGTGCCGCTGGAAGCCGGCACCGATGTCGAGTTCGTGGTCTTTCGCGGCGGCGATGGGCTGCGCGATCAGGTGGCCGTGGTGGTGGGCAAGCCGACATCCGACCAGCCAAGCTTGCTACGGCTGCACTCCGCCTGCCTTACCGGCGATCTCTTTGGCAGCCTCAAGTGCGACTGCGGCCAGCAGCTGCGCGATGCTGTGGGCACCATGATGCAGGCCGGCGGCGGTGTGCTGCTCTATCTCGACCAGGAGGGGCGCGGCACCGGTCTGCGCAGCAAGATGCGCGCCTACGACCTGCAGAACCGCGGCTACGATACCTTGGAATCGGACGCTGTCCTGGGTTACGGCGCCGACGAGCGCTGCTATGCCGTGGCCGGCCGCATGCTGGAGCTCTTGGGTATGTCCAAGGTGGCGATGATGACCAACAACCCGGACAAGATCCGCGCATTGGTCGATTGCGGCATCGAGGTCTCGGACCGGCGTCCGCTGCTGGGCACGGTGAACGAGCACAATCGGGACTACCTGGCGACAAAATCGAAGCGTGCCGGACATCTCTTGGGTGTTGAGCTGCTGCGGCAGCGCCCGAATTTCTAGAGTAGAGTGCGATTCAGACACCAGATCCTTTCGATCTTGACGTCATCGCGCTCTATCCCGGACTTCTCACCGTAGGGAGGCTGATGTTTTTCGTTGCCGCTTTTTCTTTGCTCGGATGCCTGACTTTTTTCCGTTCATGGTGAGAGGTCCGGGGGTTTTGCCGGTTGGGTAGACTTGGATTTTCCTCTGTTGTTTCGTCTCGGGGTTTGGGATCGGCGGCGTCAGCAAGCCGCCCTGGATAATCGCTCGTGGGCGATCGAGAACTCAGCCTGCCAGGGATGCGCCAAGGCCATGGCGATCTTGATGCGCCGCACCCAAACCGTCGCCCGGGCGACGAACTTCAACAGCTTGAGGCGGATCGAACCCGCCGTGGCCTTGGCAAGCGCCGTGCCGGGAAGCGCGATGCGGCGCAGGCTGTCGACCAGGACATAGGCGATTGAGGCAAGCCAGAGCCGGAGCTGGTTGGCCCGCATCGCCGCCGCCGAGGTGCGGTCGGCGAAGAGGTCAAGCTGGCACTCCTCGATCCGGTTCTCCATCTCGCCCCGGGCGCAGTGGAGCCGTTCGTAGAGCCGGGAATGTCCCGTTTGATGTTGAAACTCGTCTGAGTGCCGCTGCTTGATGTGAGGTTATGCGGCGTCCTTGATCTGGTCAAGCGGGTGCTTTTGGCGTTGCCCGATGAGAGCCTGCTTGAGAATGTGCAGTTGCTTGTAAGCCTTGATGTGCCGGAAGCCCTTCTTGGCTTCGACCATGCCCGCCGCGGTCCAGCGTAGGGCCATCTTGGCATCTCGCCAGGGCTTCACGTTTCGGCAGACCTGCCGGATGACGCTGTTCATGGGCTCGATGATATTGGTGCTGGCGAGCGACCGGCGCAATTCAAGCGGTAAGCCGCGCCTGACCCCTGTCAGGATTTCGTCGAGACCTTCGAGGAGCGATCGGGACACATCCGGTGCTTCCTGCTCGAAGCGCCGCGCCAGATTACGCATCGGGCGTTCGGCCTTGTCGGCATCGTCCAGCTTCCAGGCCTGCTTCAAGGCGCATCGCACGGCGGCATGGTGCCTGGGCAGGCGCAACGCCATGGCGCCCGTGCGGTCGACGACACGCTTTCTCCCGGCAGCAGGCTTTCTTCAACACTCCGCAGCTTCCGATCTGCCGACCGGCGACGCCGACGAGCAACGCCGGCGATCACCTCGACACGCTGAAATCCCTCTTCCGACATAAGCCTATCCTTGAGGATATCCTCAAGCCTCCAGGGCTACGACGGGTGTCCGTTCCAATTGGCGGCCAGTCCACCGGCCAACCTAGAGCACATCCATTTTGTGAAGGGTCATAGCCTGCTGCGGCTCGAACAGATCGATGATGTCGCCCACGGTATTCCAGAGGGTGCTGACGGTTCTTTCAGCCCTTGCGCGGATCAGTGATTTGAGCTTGGCGAATGACATCGCGATTGGGTTGAAGTCGGGACTGTAGGGCGGCAGATATGTGAGGGTGGCGCCTGTGGCCCTCGATGGCCTAGCGGACGCCGGCGGCCTTGTGCGCCGGCAAATCATCCATGATCACGACATCTCCGGGATTAAGGGTCGGCGCCAGCGCTTGCTCGATATAGGCAAGAAAAGCGACGCCATTCATGGTGCCGTCGAGCACCATCGGCGCGGTCATTCCGGTCAGCCGAAGCGCGCCGGTCAAGGTGGTTGTCTTCCAATGCCCGTGGGGGATGAACGTGGGGGATGTCCGCGCGACAACGCTCGCCCCGCTTGGAACGCCAACGCAGCCGCGCCATCTTCGTCGACAGGCCCGTCTCGTCGATGAAGACCGGCCTGGCCGGATCGAAGTCGAGTCGGCTGTCAAACCAGGCCTGGCGCTTTCTCAAGACCTCCGACCGCTCCTGCTCCAATGCGTACGCGGTCTTTCTTGTACGTGAAGCCACACCTGCGCAGCCAGTTGTTCAGCGCGCTCCGGCCAATCCGGACGTCGCACTCGTCCGCGAGGCGCGCCACCATCTCATTGAGCGTTATGTCCTTGTCAACCCCAATCAGGCCCACGATGAAGCCTTCATGCCCCTCAAGGCTCGACCCGCGTCGACGACCGGTCGGTCGCGGCTCCACCTCACCGGCTTTCGCCCGCTTTTATCCAGCGGATCGCGGTCGATGGCGCCACACCGAACCGCGCCGCCGCACCACGCGCCGACAGGCCCGCCTGCGATGCCTTCAAAACACGAACCCGCAGATCGCCACTCAATGCTCGTCCTATCCAGGACCTCCTTGTCTGGAGACCTTCAATCAGACTTGCATCATCCCGTCACATCACAATCGATTCAGTGATTAGTGGATCTGCTCTAGCGCGCGATGCTGAAGACATTGCCCGAGGTTTGGCGCTTGCCGAATGCCTTGCCGTTCAGGTTGATCTGCAGCGTGTAGCGCCCTAGGGTTATTGAAACACTTTTGAAGCTTGCGCGGCGTGAGGGATTTTGTCCATGGCGTCGCATCTGGACCGGTTCGGCGATCGCGGCCCCTGGCGCTGGATCGGCCAGGGCTCCTTGTCGTCGTCCTTGAACTTTTGGCTGGATGGTTTCGAAGCTCCCGATCCAGAGCAGGTTTTCCTTCAATGTTGAGATGCAGCGCTCAGCGCCGCCCTTGCCTTCGAGCGCGCGAACAAAGGACAGCGAGGCTGTCGCTCCCAGCCAAGCGACTTCGTTCTGGAAGTCATGGCTGATGTATTGTGAGCCCTTGTCATGGCGGACGATCAGCCCTGCGGCCAGGTCCTTGCCGATAGCCCCGAAGCATTCCCGCACGCCCTGGCGGATCGGCTGAAGCGCCTCGAAGCGTGTGCCCCGCGTGGCGGCATGGATGCCAACGCAGCCTGCCGGGCAACGATCGACCGCGACAAGGACAGCGACCTGACGCCCTGTTCCCAGAAGCGTGGCGGTCATATCTGTGCCCCACATCTCGTCGATACCGTCCAGGACGATGATCCCGTCATGGGCGCAAGGACCCTGTGCTGGCCCTCGGCAGGGCTTCGCACACAGGCCTCTCGCGCACGCGCCGCAGAACCCGCGCCTGTGAGGTACGGATGCCCTCGTAGCACAGGCGCGCCCAGACCTTGCGATAGCCCTCGCCATGGAATCTGTTGTCCGTGATGACCTGCCTGATCTCTTCGACCGGGCGCGCATCCGATACTCGCATTCGACAGGGGCCCCTGCGGACCCGGGCGGCGGCTCCGGCTGGGCCTCAGCCTGGGCCGCTTGCCAAGTCCCGGTACACGCTGGGTACACGCTGGCCCGGCTCAGACCCCAGACCCGGCACACCCGTGATACACCCTGGGCCTTGCCCGTGGAGATCGAGATGACGGCGCGCATCGCTTCGATCTCCGGCGCCCGAAAGGATGGCCCGCCTCCCTCTTCGCGATCTTCTCGTAGAGACGCTCGTTGTCCATGGCGATCTCGCCCACCTTGGCGCGCAGCCGGTCACTCTCTTCGTCACGCACATCGCCAGCGCGGTGCTTCAGTCCAGATGCGCCCGTCTCCAAGAACACCTCCCGCTGACAGCGGCCGCCGGCGCGTCGATACTGCGAGCCACCAACAAAAACGTCCTCGCCCCGCAACACCCGCAGAACGGCCTCCTGCTTGCGCACCGCCGTCTGTCTGCGTCGTCGGGCCGGAGCCGGTCTACTGCGATATGTGAAGTCTCCGCAACTCCGGCGCCTTCCCGATCAACCTGCTTTTGTTCCGTCATAAAGCACCTCAATAATCCCCTCGTCTCAGGTCTCAATCAGTGTCTCAAAAACTCTAGGGCGGGGGAAGCGCAACTAGGTGCTTTGTGTTCGGATGGGTCTGCAGACAGATCCGTGCCTCCTGATGCGGGGTTGTTGCGCCATCCATGTTTGTCTATCGTGCTGGTGAAGTCGGGCAGATCAATCTTCTTCTTGGTATTCGTTGTACTTTTTCTGTAACGCAGCGAGAAAGCCCGATGTGCCTTGTTTTCCAAGGATCGAAGTGTATTCCGAGCGTTTGGTCGAGAGTTCGCTTATCCGGGATTCGAAGAAGATGTCGATGGCACGCCACGCACCCTCGTCGTCCATGCGCATCAGGTAGGAAATCGCCCGCGGGGTCTTACCCGGCAGGGTCAGGGTGGTCTCGATCAACCTGGTCTCGCGCGGGCCGTCGCGCTCGCCGGTCACTGCCAAACGAGCCCTGGGCTGCGCCTTGAAGCGGCTGGCCGCGGTCGCCACCGAGATGTCGGTGAAAAGCTGCACGTAGCGCTGCTGTTGTTCGGGCGTGAAGTCCTGCCAATAGCGCCCCGAGGCGATGCGCGCCATGAAGGGGTAGTCGAAGGCCGACACCATCAGCGGGTGAAGCATAGCGACGCGCGTGTCGAAGTTGCTGGCCGCCGGCTGGTGCAAGGCCTGAAGAATGGCGATGTTCAGGCTTTCTACCGCGACTTCGGGACCGTCGGCATCGGCCGCAGAGGCCGGCAGTGACGGCAAAAACGACACGCTCGCGAGGAAAATCGGCAAAAGCAGCTTGTACACGGACTTGTCACCTCTTCGGACTTTGACATCTCTGAAGCAAGCGTGGCAGCAACCGAGGCTACTGTGCAATGCACTAGAGACATGGGCGTCGGGAAAAATTGCAACAAGCGCGATCTTGTATCGCGGCTTGCCCTCCTCAAATGGTTCCTGTCCCGCAGATGTTGAAGGAGTGCGTCTTGCCGTGGCTGTCCCCTTGATTCAGCAGGTCCGTGTCGGCGCCTACATTATGAAACAGCGCTTGCAGCGCAACACCCGCTATCCTCTGGTGTTGATGCTGGAGCCCCTGTTTCGTTGCAATCTGGCCTGCCCCGGCTGTGGCAAGATCGATTACCCCAAGGCGATCCTGGATCGGCGCCTCTCCTTGGAGGAGTGCGTCGAGGCGGTCGAGGAGTGTGGCGCGCCCATCGTTTCCATCCCCGGCGGCGAGCCGCTGATCCATCGCGAGATGCCGGCCATCGTGGCCGAGTTGGTGAAGCGCAAGCGCTTCGTCTATCTCTGCACCAACGCGCTGCTGCTCGAGAAGCGTCTGGCTGAGTTCGAGCCGACCCCCCATCTCACCTTCTCGGTTCACCTTGATGGCCTGGAGGAGGAGCATGACGAGGCGGTCGCGCAGAAGGGCGTCTTCAAGAAGGCGGTGAAGGCGATCAAGGCGGCACGCGATCGTGGCTTCCGGGTCAATCTCAACTGCACGCTTTTCAACAATGCCCAGGCCGACAAGATCGCCGAGTTCATGGACTTCGCGCACAACATCGGTATCGAGGGCGTCACCATCTCGCCGGGCTATGCCTATGAGCGCGCGCCCGGTCAGCAGCACTTTCTGAACCGCGAGCACACCAAGAACCTCTTCCGTGATCTCTTCCGCCTGGGCAAGACCCGGGCCAAGGACAAGAAGCCCTGGCGTTTCAGCCAGTCTTCTCTGTTCCTGGACTTCCTGGCCGGCAATCAGGAGTACAAATGTACGCCCTGGTCCAATCCGACCCGCAACGTCTTCGGCTGGCAGCGTCCCTGCTATCTGCTGAACGAGGGCTATGCCAAGACCTATTCGGACTTGATGGCGCACACCGACTGGGATTCCTACGGCACCGGCAACTACGAGAAGTGTGCCGACTGCATGGTCCACTGCGGCTATGAGGGCACCGCCGTCGAAGATACGGTGAAGCGGCCTTGGAAGGCCCTAAAGGTGGCTCTGGCCGGTATTCGCACCGAGGGTGCCATGGCCAAGGAGATCCCCTTGGACAAGCAGCGCCCGGCCGAGTTCGTGTTCGACCGTCTGGTCGACGGTGCGGTCAAGGGGATCGACGCGAAGGGCGGTACCGCGCGCCCCGGCGACAAGCGCCGCGGCCAGGCCGCCGCTGAGTAGAACTCCAATTTTTGACTGGAGGTCTCAGCCAAAGCGGCTTGAGACCTCGTGCATCACCTCGGCAGGAGAGCCCCGCTCTCCAGCGCGCGCGCCAGCGCGGCGTGCGCGCGCTTGCTGCCCTTTGCGAGAGCCATCAAGCCCGCAAGCTGTCCCGGTTGGCGCGAGAGTGCAGCCAGCACCGGCGCGATCTTGACGCTGCCGTCGGCCTGTGTGGCCCTGAGTGCTGCCTCCGGCAGGTCTTGGGTCGCATCGTCGGAACAGGCGCGCAGCACTAGAAAAGGCAGCCCGTGGCGGACTGCAGCCTCGGCGACCGCGTGGCTCTCCATGTCGACGGCAAGCGCTCCATAGGCCTGCCCCAGCTTCACCTTCTCGTTCGCAATGGCGATGACCCGTTCGGCGCCCAGCACGCAGCCGACATGGCAGCGCTTGCGTAGCGATTCCGATAATGTCGGGCGAAGGTCGGTCAGCCAGGCCGCATCGCAGTGCCAGGGATTCACATCCGGCCTTTCCGAGACAACCGCATCGGCCAAAACCAGGTCTCCGGCAGCGAGGTCGGGGTGCAAGGCACCGCAGAGACCGAAGGAGACCAGCGCCGACACGCCGTCGGTCACGAGACGCTCTGCAGCGCTGCGGGCACGGCTGCTGTCTGCACCTGACAGAAAAACTTGAAGCCTGCCGGTCTCTCGGAGTGACGTGAGAAGCGCCGCCTCGCTCTTCAGGCCGCAGACGACACCGATCGGATCTGCACTCACTGGGCGCTCACTGGCGCGATCGCGGGCTTAGAGCCCCCAGATCGGCTGCTTGGTGTTGCCCTGCTTCAGGCTGCGGTAGCGACCCAGGGCCCAGAGCGGAAAATAGGCGCTGTAGCCGTCGTAGCGCAGGTAGAAGACCCGCGGGAAGCCAACCCCGGTGTAGAGGTCTTCCTTCCATTTGGCGCCCTCGCGCGGTGTGTTCAGGAGATAGTCGACGCCGCGCGAAACCTCCGGCGAATCGACCTCGCCGGCCGCCATCAGGCCCATCAGCGCCCAGGCGGTCTGTGAGGGCACCGAGTCCTTTGCTTCGCTACGGCGGTCCTGCCAGTAGGTGGCGCCGTCTTCGCCCCAGCCGCCGTCGGCCTGCTGGAAGCCCTTCAGCCAGGTGACGGCGCGCTGCAGATAGGGCTGCTGCATGTCCTCTCCAGCAGCATTCAGGGCAGCCAATGCCGACCAGGTGCCATAGACGTAATTGGTGCCCCAGCGGCCGAACCAAGAGCCATCAGGCTCCTGCTCGTTCTTCAGATAGGCCACGGCCTTGCCCACTGCCGGATGGTCGCGATCATAGCCGAGCTGCGCCAGCATCGCCAGGCAGCGCGCCGAGACATCCACGGTCGGCGGATCCAGGAGCGCGCCATGGTCGGCGAAGGGGATATGATTCAGATAGTGGTGCGTATTGTCGGCATCGAAGGAGCCCCAGCCTCCATTCTTCGACTGCATGCCGCAAACCCAGTTGGCGGCGCGCTCGATGGCTAGGCGATAGCGCAGATCGTTGGCGCGGTGCAGTGCGGTCACCACCACAGCGGTGTCGTCGACGTCCGGATAGTAGTCGTTCCAGTACTGGAAGGCCCAGCCGGAGGGCGCCAGATCAGGACGCCGCCAGGACCAATCGCCCTTGAGATTGGTGATCTCGCGTTCCAGCAGCCAGTTGAAGGCGTTGGTCAGACTGCGGTCGAGGGGATCCTCACCAACCTCCAGCAGGGCATGGCAGGCCAGGCAGGTGTCCCAGACCGGCGAGAGGCAGGGCTGGCAGTAGGCATAGTCGCCATGGTCCTTCAGCAACTTCTCGACGGCGCCATAAGCGGTCACGAAGTCGGGATGGTCGCGCTCGTAGCCCAGCGCATCGAAGGCCATCACCGTGCCGGCGATTGCCGGGAAGATGCCGCCGAGGCCGTCCTCGCCATTCAGACGCGGGGTGATGAAGTTGACCGCCCGCTTCATCGAGCGCGCCTTCCAGCGCCGCGGCAGCAACGGGAAGACCCGTCGCACGACCGCATCCATGCCGGCAAAGAAGGCCCCCAAGGGTGTCCCGGTCGCGTTCATGCGATAGCGCAGGCGATCGGGATGGTCGGGGAAGATCTCGTCGATACGCACGCCGCGCGGGTTGCGACCGCGGGGCTGCAGGTGCATCAGGATCAAGAGCGGCACGATGACCGTCCGCGACCAGTAGGATACCTTCTCCAGATGGAAGGGGAACCAGTAGGGGAAGATCATGATCTCGACGGGCATGAAGGGCACGGCCCGCCAGGGGATCGCGCCGAAGAGCGCCATGGCGATTCTGGTGAAGACATTGGCGGTTTGCGCGCCGCCGTGGTCCAGGATGGCCTTGCGGGCCAGGCTCATGTGCGGCTCGTCCGGATCGTCGCCGGCCAGCTTCAGGGCCCAATAGGCCTTCACGCTGGCCGAGATGTTGAAATCGCCGTCCTTGAACAGCGGCCAGCCACCATGATCGCCCTGGATCTTGCGCAGGTAGACGGCCAGCTTGCGCTCGAGCTCGGCATAGCCCGGCTCGTCGATGTTGCCCAGGAAGTGGCGCAAAAAGATGTACTCAGCAGGAATCGTGGCATCGGCTTCGAACTCGAAGATCCAATGACCGTCGTCGCGCTGTAGATCCTTTAGGGCTTTGCCGGCGTCGACGATCGCGCTTTCGACCGCTTGCCGGCGCCTCAGTTCAAGAGAGAGATCCATACTGTCTTCACGTGCTAAGAAACGATGATCGAGCGGTGCCACGCTACTCAAGCCTTTGCAGTTCGACAAGCGCTCTTCGCACCTGCAGCATTGACGCCAGAGCGTATCGCCCCTTCGATTGTTGCAGGGAGGCCCGTGTCGGTCCAATCCCCTGCAAGACATAAGTTTTTCAGGTGTGTGTCGCTGCCGGGGCGAAGCGCTTCGGCAGCCGGCGTGGCGGCGAAAGTCGCCCGCTTCTCGCGGATGACACGGATCTTCGGCATTGCCAAATCTTTCAATCCCAAGGCCGAGACCGTATCGCGCCACAGTCGCGACGCCAATTCTTCTTGTGAAACAAGGTCTAAGGCCTCCGCAGCACTCACCGTGAGGCTGATGACCGAGCCCCTGGCAAAGATCCATTCCGCCGTTCCACCCAAGAGGCCCATCAGAGGTTTGGCCGCTGGGAGGGGCGCCAAGCCATTGAGGCAGAAGTGCGCATTGACGATCGGGCGCGGTTCCAAATGCGGGTCCAGTTGCGGCAAGAGATCGCCAAGATTCCAGGGCGGTAGCGCCAGAATCACTTGGTCTTCCGGCTGAAGTTCCAAGGTCTCGCGGTCAAAATAGAGACAGCGTGCGGCAGATTCGCCACAGTCGATTCGGCGCAGGCGAGCGCCGAAGTGGATCTTGCCGCCCGAGTCCGCAATCTTCGCAAGAGCCGGCTCGACGAAAGTTGCTGCAAGCGAGCGCTTGGCGATGCGCGGGCGGCAGGCCTCCCCGCCCTTCAGGAAGGTTTCGTCGAGGATGCGCCAGAGCAGGCCTGCGCTTGCTTCATCGGGCTGCGTGTTTAGGGCTGCAACGGTCAGCGGTTTGAAGAATCCGCGCCAGAGAGCGTCTCGCTCCGGCAAGCAGGTGGCGACCGTTGCCGAGGCCCCGGCACGCCTGAGGCGCAGCGCGCGCAGATAGTCCAGCGCGCGGGTGCCTGGAATGCGCGTCGAAGTCCGGAACAGCCACCAAGGCAAACGTCCCTCGGCTATCGTGAGTTCGAAGCCGCTGGCGCTGTCCAGGTCGTAGAAGGGAAAGCTGGCCGTCTCCGGACCGATCAGCTCGTCCTCGGCGCCGATAGCCGCCAGATAGTCGCGAATGGCGTGATTGCCGGAGAGGATCAGGTGGTTGCCGTTGTCGAGTGTGACGCCAAGGCCACTGTCGAAGTAGCTGCGGCAACGCCCCCCGGCCTTCGGTGCGGCCTCGTAGAGATGCACCTCGCGCCCGGACTCTGCCAGCCGCACAGCGGCAGCGAGGCCTGCCAATCCGGCCCCGACGATATGGGCACGCGCCGACATGGGGCTAGAAGAGGCCGTGCCGCAGCAGGACCGCGATTTTGCTGAGCTTCGACAGGCGCACGCGGGGCTCCAAGACCTCCCAGCCACGCGCTTCCAAGCGGTCCAGGATCTTCTCGTAGACCGCATGCATCAGGATCGCCGGCCGCATGGCGCGACGCGGTAGATCCTGCATGATGATGCGGCTCTGCCGCAGTCGCTGGCGGGCGTGCCTCGCGAGCCAGACCGAGGCCTGAGCGCGGGCCGGGTCAGCCAGCACGCCTTGCGGATCGCGGGCGGCGACGCCGGCTGCTTCCAGCGCCTCGAGCGGCAGGTAGAGCCGATCGTCTTCGGCGTCTTCGCTAAGGTCGCGCAGGATGTTGGTCAACTGCAGGCCTTCGCCCAGCACCACTGCCAGTTCCTCCGCCCTGGCGCCACTGGCGCCGAAGCAGCGGATCGAGAGCAGGCCGACCGCACCCGCGACGCGCCGGCAGTAGAGCAGCAAAGTCTCCATGTCGGGGGCGACGATCGGGCCGCGTGCATCCATCTCCATGCCGTCGATGACGGCCAGAAACTCCTGCATGGGAAGGCCATAGTCGGCGATCGGAGCCTCCAGCGCCTTGCTGGTGAGCGATCCCGTTCGGCCGTCGTAAAGCCGTTCGATCTCCTCCCGCCAGCCCTGCAAGCCGGCTAGTTTTTCCTCCATCGGTGCCGGCTCGTCGGCGATGTCGTCGACCTCGCGGCAGAAGGCGTAGACGGCAAACATGGCCTCTCGGCGCGGTTTCGGCAGTGCCCGTATGCCGGCCAGAAAGGAGGTGCTGGAGGCAGAGACGACTTGGGCTGCATGGGCCCGAGCCGCAGCCTCGGTGATCTGGCCGCCGTCGATATCCTGCAGCGAACCGTTCATGCCGCACGCTTGCCTTCGGCTATGCCCAGGAAGACCGCACAGCAGGCGCCCAAGCCGGCGCGCAGCATCGCCGTCTTGCCGAAGGCTACGCGCTCGGCCAGGGGATCGCGTGCGTGCAGCGCTGCGATCAGTCTACGGGACAGGCGATAGATCGTGGCAGCCTCAAGCGCCAAGCGTCGGCTCGACAGGCGTTGGGGCAAGGGCTTGGCCTCGTCCAAGAGAGCTTCGGTCGCATCCAGGCAGCGATCCAGGACCCGGCGCATGCCTGGGGTGAGGGCGCTTCCCGCGAGCTCCTCGGCGGTGGCACCTTCGGCCGCCATCCAGTCCTGCGGCAGGTAGCAGCGGTCCAAGCTGCGGTAGTCGTCACCGCAGTCCTGCAGATGGTTGATCACCTGTAGTGCCGTGCAGAGCGCATCTGAGGCGTGGTAGGCTGCCGGATCCTCGGTTTCGTGCAGGCTGAGCAGAAAACGGCCCACGGGATTGGCCGAGTTCTCGCAGTAGCCCAGCAATTCCTGCCAATCGCTGTAACGGTTCTGGCGGGCATCCTGGATGAAGGCGATGGTGAGGTCGCTGGCGTGTCTGAGCGGCACAGAACGCAGCAACAAGGCTTCGCGGCAGGCCTGGGCCTTGACCAGCGCCGGATCGTCCCGGTGGTCGCCGTGAATCGCCTCGGCAAAGCGGTTGAGACGCTCGATCTTCACCGCGGCGGCCAAATCGGGATTGTCGGCGATGTCGTCGATGGCGCGCGCGAAGGCGTAGTAGCGGGCGACCTGCGGGCGCAGCTTGCGCGACACCAGAAAAGAGCCGACGGGAAAATTTTCGTCGTCGGCGCCCTTGCCGGAGGGTGTTTCCAGACGCGGTTCCTGTTGGCTGTCGACAGTCAAGGCTGGCGCCATCCTTTTCGCTCTCCGAACTTCGGCTGTCAGGCAGCCGGGCGATTCCCGGCGCCGATGCGTCCTTTCCAGGCAGCGCCCTTGCCTTGCCAGTGTCGGCGAGCCGAGTCAAAGGTCATGGCCGTGTAGAGCGCCCCGGCCAGCGGCAGCAGCAGGCCGCGCCAGGCCGGTTGGGCATAGAGGCGCAAGGTGGGAAGCCAGGCCAGCGCCATCGAGAGCCAGCCAACGCCACCCAGAACGGCTGCTATCACGTTGCCGTGCAGAGGCAGGCTGACCAGCAGGGCCGGCGGCAGACCATAGAGCAGCAGCATGCCGACCAAGGTACCCAGCAGCAGCAGGGGATTGTAGTGCAGTTGAGTGTAGGCCGAGCGTGCCACCATGTCCCAGATCTCGCCGAGCCCGCTGTAGGGCCGGATCGAGCGGGAGCGCAGGGTCAGGCCGAGGAAGAGCCCGCGTCCGGTCTGGCGTGCCGGCGGACGCAGGCTGGCGGCCAGGCTGCAGTCGTCGATCACCGCGCCCTTGATCGCCTGAATGCCGCCGGCTGCGCTTAGGGTGTCGGCCTTGACCAGCATGCAGCCGCCCGCTGCCGCCGAGGTGCCGCGGCGGTCGCCGACCACCCAGGGAAAGGGATAGAGCTTCTGGAAAAAGAAGACGAAGGCCGGGATCAGCAGTTTCTCCCAGCCGCTGACGCAGGATAAGCGGACCATCAGGGAGACCAGGGCGAAGCGCTCGTCCTCGGCCTTCTCCACCAGTCGGGTGAGCGTGTCGGGCGCATGCTCGATATCGGCGTCGGTCAGCCACCGGTAAGCCGGCGTTGCGCCAGGGCCTTCGGTGCCGCAGTTGAGTGCCCAGAGCTTGCCGACCCAGCCCGGCGGCCGTTCCGCCGCATCCAGAACCGTCAGGCGCCCTGCCGACCCGGCCACCAGTTCACGCGCGATCGCGCCGGTCCGATCCTCGCTGTGGTCGTCGACCAAGCGAATTTCGAATGGACCCCGATAGTCCTGAGCAACCAGGCTCTTGAGGGCGGTCTCGACTACGTCAGCCTCGTTTCGGGCCGGAACCACGGCAATCACGCTTGGCCAGTCTCGAGCAGCGGTCTTGGGCGCTCGGTCGAGCCTGGGGCGGGCGAGCCAGAAGCCGCCGTGCAGGCTCAAGAGATAAAGCCAGGCCAGAAGCGACAGGAGTGCCAACCAGATCATGGGTCGGTTGCCAGGAGTGCCGCATGGCGCTCGACGAAGGCCGCCTTGGCCGCGTCGGGCGGCACCGGCGTCAAGCTCGGCGTCGCGATGCCGCGTGGCGAGCCGAAGAAGGTGCGGGCTTCCTTCTCGCCGAAGCCGGCGAGTTGGGTCGCTTCGAAGTAGGCCGAGGCCTTGTCCGCGCGCTTGATTATGTCCGTCAAGTGTTGCGGTAGGGTGGCAGGTAGGCCGAAGCGAATGTGCACCGCCTCGCCCAAGCGGATCTCCAGATTTTTGTAGTCGGCACCGACGGTGGCCTTGAAGGGCGTAATCAGGTCTCCCAGGACATATTCGGCAGCGTCGTGCAGCAAAGCTGCGAGCAGCCAGCGCGGACGGTATCCCGGCCGGAGTTGGGCCACGATGGTTTCGACCAGCAGGGAATGCTGCGCCACGCTGTAGGCCCAATCGCCCTTGGTCTGTCCGTTCCAACGGGCGACGCGCGAGAGGCCCTGCGCGATGTCCTCGACCTCGACATCCAACGGCGAGGGGTCGAGCAGATCGAGCCGCCGACCGGACAGCATGCGCTGCCAAGCCCGCGGTGCCTTCTGGGGCGGCGGCCTCTTGGGCGAGAGAGCCTTGGTTGAGCGGCGTATCTTCTGTGTGGTCATAGCGGGGGACGTTAGTGACCTTTGCGCCACAGTGGAATGGCGAAACGGCAGAAAGAGTCCGAAATATGTGATCTTTTGGCCAGGGTCGCCACAAAGCGTCTCCTCGGCCCTATCACCTAGCTTGCCGGATCGGCCAGTGTCGCCACGACTAACCGACGCGGCATCGGGACGCAAGGCCTGTCGGGAGAAAACGGGGAGGTTGCCGTGGCACCACGATCGAACTTGAGCCCGCGCAAGGTTTCGCTCGCACGCAAGCTGATTGCGAGCAGCAGCGCATTGGCATCTTTTGCTCTACTCGGCATTGCACAGTCGGTTGCAGGCCAGAGCCTGACGCCGGCAAAGTACTCGGTCGAGACCTACGTGAACTCAGTGGAACGCATCGGCGCGCCGCAGTTGGAGGAGGTCTTCACCTTCCTCGACTCGCCCGTTCCGCTCTTCCCTACAGAGTTTGCGAATGCACTGGCGGACATCTCTCCCGGCGTCTCCAATGCCTGGACCGCACAGAACGGCATCCGCATGAAGCGGCGATCCAATCAGTTGATGAGCTGTTCCAAGTTCGTCGGCCAGTCGGCCGTCATGGCGCAGTCCGAGTACGCCTGGCTGCAGACCAGTGGTGGTGGCATGACCATGTCCGAGAAAGACAGTGTCACCGGCTATGAACCGGATCTCCGTTGCCGTCGGCGGCTAGGTTCAATTTGCCGAGGGTTGGTTCCTGGGTTTGGCCGGCACCTACTCGCGCGATTGGCTCAGCAGCAACGGCGGTCGAATCGACAGCGATGCCGACACCATCTTCGCCGGCACCACGGTCAAGTGGCAGCCGATCGAACGTGCCATCATCGCCGTCGCACTGGGCGGCAGTTACAGTTGGCTGGACAATGAGCGCACCGTTCTGGGATCGAGCCTGGTAGCCGGCAGCTCGCCGAACTTTTGGTGTGGCGGCGCGCGCTTGCACATGGAGTATGAGTTCAGCCTGGACGGTCCCTTCTATCTGCTGCCCTATCAGGGCGTGGACATCGTCTACACCGTGACCCCGGAATACAGTGAAAGCGGCACCGGTGCCTTCGACCTCAGGGTTGGCAAAGGCAGCCAGGTCAGCGTCAGATCGACCAAGGCGATGAAGATCGGCAGTCGCATGCGGATCGCACAGGGGCTCTTGACTGAAGGGCTATGCCGCGGCCGGCATCACCATCGCCAATCGTCAGGACTGGACAACCGCCGCTGTCTTAACCGGCGCTCCGCCCGGCGCCAGCAACCTCTCCTCGACCATCCCGGTCGACAAGACTACGGACGGGTCGGTGCCGGCTTCCAGTTGCAGGGAACCAACGGCCTGGATCTACGACTGGAGTACGACGGCGCAGTCTCGGGACACAGCAACAGCCACATCGGGTCCTTGCGTTTCGGCTATCGATGCTAATATGGTGCGTGCAGATCGATTTATTCTACTTAAGGGGCAACATGCCGGAGATCGCACTCCGCGGAGTCATCGCACCCGTTCTGACGCCCTTCAACGACGATCTCTCGATTGCAGGCGACCTCTTCCTCCAGCACAGCAAGCGGCTCATGGCCGATGGTTGTGCCGGGCTCGCTCCCTTCGGCACCACCGGCGAAGCGCTCTCTGTCGGGATTGACGAGCGCATTGTCGCGCTGGATGCGCTGATCGATGGCGGCATCGATCCGGCCCTGCTGATCCCCGGCACCGGCTTGACGGCGCTGGCCGACACCGCACGCCTAACCAGAGCCTGCCTAGAGCGCGGCTGTGCCGGTGTGCTGCTGCTGCCGCCCTTCTACTACAAGGGTGTGTCCGAGGCCGGGCTCTACGACTATTTCGTCCGCTTGATCGCGGCGGTTCGTCCGAAGCGCCCGTCGATCTACCTTTACCACATTCCGCCGGTGGCCGTCGTCGGCTTGCCCCCGACCCTCGTGCGGCGTCTGTTCGACGACTTTCCGGCGGCCATTGCCGGCATCAAGGACAGCTCCGGCGATTGGGCGAACACGGCGACCCTCCTGGAGATCGATAACCTCATCGTCTATCCGGGCTCCGAGCTCTTTCTGCTGGACGGCTTGAAGGCCGGCAGCCAGGGTTGCATCACCGCAACCGCCAACATCAATGCCGGTCCGATCGCCAAGGTGGTGGAGCGTTTCGATGCCGGCGATCTGGCAGGTGCCGAGGCACAGCAGGAGGCGATCTCAACCTTCCGCAAGCTGATCCAAGGTCCAGGCGCCATTCCGGGCCAGAAGCACCTCCTGGCGCAGAAGACGGGTGACAGCCGTTGGACCAACCTTCGTCCGCCGCTGCTGCCCTTCAGCGCGGCGGAAGGCCGAGCCTTGGTCGAAAAGTTGGGACGGGCCGCCCCTAATATGTTTAGGAAGACACTCATCCTTCATATCGGATGGCCGAAGACCGGCAGCACCAGCATTCAAATGTTTCTCCAAACCAACCGGAAGCATCTGCGTCGTAATCGCATCGCTGCGTTGGAAACCTTTGCTAGCAAACGGATGGTCGGAATGAACAGCAGCATATTGTCGTTCTTGCTGCTTAGGCCCCAGGATCATGACGCCAAGCCTTTGGTCACACAAGAACGTATGGACCTTTTAGGCATACAAAGCAAGGAAGAGCTCATTGACCTTCAGAAAGGCATGAAAGATAAACTTCATCAGGAGGTCAAGGCACTCGAAGGAGAATGCAGCAAATTTGTAATTTCAGGCGAAAACTTGAGTCGACTGCGCGTGGTGGATATAAAGAGATTAAGGAAACTCTGTGGAGACCTGTTTGATGAATACAAGATCGTATGTTATCTTCGACGCCAGGATCTGTACCTGATAAGTAGATACTCGACCGAGTTGTATTTGGGGTCAGTTATCAACTTTGACAAATATCTCAATCGGTACCGTGACATGGAATATTCCAGGTACGATGAAATGCTTGGTGGTTGGAGTTCTGTATTTGGAAAAGAGGCCATGGTTCCAAGAATATTCGAGAAAGACAAGCTACAGGATGGAGATGTCGTTGCTGATTTCTGTAAAGTGTGCGGGATCGACGATCCGCATCAGTACGAGATCGAGCCCAGACACAAACAGAGTTTGTCTGCCTTGGAACAACTCATTTTGCGGCAAGCGAACGAGATCGTCGCACAGGATGAGGACAGGGAGGCTCAGAGGGCCATTCGAAAACTCATGTCGAATGTGCTCGTCGGCATCCATTCGGGACGACCGCTCCGGCCCGCTCCTGGTTTGTCGCAAGCCATCCGTGACGACTACAAGGACTCCAATGAGTTGCTTCGCAAGGCTTGGTTTCCTGACTTGCCGTCCGTCTTTTCCGAGGAGGTCACCGCTTCGGGCTGTTGCTCGCCCGACGAGCCCAGGCTGACGGCCGCCGATGTCGAGCCTCTCTTGGAGAAACTCCGCGCCTACCGGGGCAAGCACGATCGGCACGTTCCGAAATTGGCGATGGCGATGGAACGCGTAAGGGACTCGCTCGGCGCAGGAACTGGAAGACGCGTGAGGCCGGTGCGCCCACATCCGACAAGCGACGAACGCCTTCGATGGAGCGCTCCAAGCCTATTCGGCAGCCTTTTCAAATATCTCCTCCAGCTTGTGAAGCGGTAGGATCTCACCCATCCAGATCGTGTGATCGCCATGGTCTGCCAGATCGTCGCCGGTTTCCGGGTGGATGAAGACGGTTCGCCCGTCCCGGTTCAAGGCAAGCCAGAGGATGACCGATCCAAAGAGCACGGCCGGAAAGGCCAGTCGGCAGTTCCACACGGGATGCGGGCCCACCGGCTTCTCGTGCATCCGTCCCATGGCGATGCCGAAGCGGTCGTGCGCGGCCTCGCACAGCGCGCGGGCTTGTGCCTTGGTCGCTTCGGCAAGGTAGACATGGGCGTGAAAGTTCGCCGCGCTCTCACGTCGCGAAAGCTCGACACCGCGCCACTCCGGGGCCGAATTCAGGACATAGAGAGCACGCAGCAAGTCCGGCACGTCTTGGCCAAAGCGCGAGAACCAGCGTTCTTGGATTCGGTGTGATGCCGCCAGTGCGGTTCAACTCAGCAATCGCCGCATTGGCGATCAGGCGGAAATCGGCATCGTTGCGCGGCACCGCTAGAGCAAAGGGCTCGAAGGAGAACTCGTTGGCAATGGCGAAACGCGTGCCGGAGGTCTGGGTGATGACTAGGCCGATCAAGACCACCTGACCTGCGGCGAATGCCGAGACCTCTCCCTTGATGACGGCCTGAACGCCTTCGTCGGCGGTGGTGACCGGAATTTGCGACTGCTCCAGACGCTTCTTCAGGATCTTGATGGTGGCCGTCCCCTCGACCGTGGCAACCTTCTTTCCGGCCAGACCGACGATGCCCGGAACCGGGTTATCGGCAACGCTCATCAAGGTGGCGCCGGTGACGAAGGTGGGGTCGGTAAAGTCGACTGTGCGCTGCCAGCTGATGATCTTTGTCGTGGCGCCGCAGAGGATGTCGATCTTACCCTTCTCGATCGCCTGGAAGCGGTTTTCGGCGGTCACCGGGACAAAGGTGGAGGCCAGATCGCTCCTCCCCAAGGTCGTTTTGATGGCCCCGACGATGGTCAAGCAAAGTCCGATGGAGTAGCCGGTGATCTGCCCTTCCGGGTTTTTGAAGGACATAGGCGGGCGATCTTCGCGATAGCCGATGTTCACGCTGCTGCGGGCTGCGATGCGCTCCAGGGTCTCGCTGGCATCGGCCGGTGCCGACGCGGAAAACAGAATCGTGCCGACAAACCCAGCCAAGACTCCCTGTGTCAGGAGCTGTGTCACTGTCACCGTCTCGCGCTGCTGCCCAATCCCTCTTCGATCCGAACTCGAGATGCCTGAAGGGTGATACAGGCAAGCCTGGCAGACCACGACCTTTCTCACCTTTCACGGCACTTTCATCACGACACTTTCAAGACCGATCCGCTTCGCGATCTTGGGATTTCCTGACAGAGCGTGGCATAGTCGGTGGCTGGATGTGACCTGGCCCAATCGTCCGATGAGGACATGCTGACTGTCGAGTACAACCCGCTTCTGATCGTCGCCTCGATATTGGTGGCGATCATGGCCGCCTTCACCGCGCTCAGGCTGACCAACGGGCTGAGCGCGCTCCCCAGGCCGCGCCGCAAGCCGGTGATCGCCAAGGCAGCGATCGCCTTGGGTGCCGGTATCTGGTCGATGCACTTCGTCGGCATGCTGGCGCTCCGGCTGCCGATCGGAATCTCTTACGATCCGCTACCGACCTTGCTGTCGGCTCTATTGGCCATACTGGTGACCGGTATGGGCCTAATTTTGCTGCACTTCGGGCGTCGCAATCACCTGCGCATCGTCGGCGCCGGGGTGCTGACCGGGCTCGGCATCGTCGGCATGCACTACCTCGGCATGTCGGCGATCCGCGGCAACTGCGTCTTGATCTACGAGCCCCTGGGTGTAGTCCTTGCCGCCCTGATCGGGATTGCAGCTTCGATTCTGGGCCTGGAGTTGGCCTATAGCCAGCGCGGCACGATGCAAACCCTGGTGGGGGGAATCGTGCTGGGTTTGGCGGTCTCGGCCATGCATTACACGGGCATGGCCTTCACCCTCTTTCAGTTGGCCGAGAAGACCGATTTCGTGCCGGGCTCGATTCTCTCCAGCGACACCTTGGCTCTGTTCGTGTCCCTGGCTTCCTTCCTGATTTGCGGCCTCTTCCTGCTGATCGCGATCCCAAGCGGGCCGATCCGGATGCCACTGGCCGCACCGTCGGAAGCGACCGAGGGGCAAGCGGCTGAGTTCCTCTCTCAAGCTCTGAGCCCGAACTCGTTGCCCGGGAGGCGGAGCGTGGCCCGGCTCGCGCCGTCTATTATTCTCAAGCCCTCTCGCAGCCTCGTGCGGCCCCTGCCGGAGAGTCGGGCCGTATTCCCTACGAACGCGACAGTGCCATCCGCTTTCTGGCGCCCGAGCAGATTGCAGCGGTCCGTGCCGATGGGCACTACACCTGGCTCTTGAACGGCGAGGGCGAGCACTTCTGCCCCTGGTCGATCTCTCGCGTCGAGAAGGCCGTCGCCGAGAAGCGCTTCCTCAGAACCCACCGTAGCCATCTGGTGAATCTGGTCAAGGTGGCCGGCTTTCGCCGCGAGGGCGACAAGGGGATCTGCCTCTTGAGCGACCCCGAAGAGACCGAGGTGCCGGTCAGCCGCTCGAAGCTGCCCGATGTGCAGAAGGCTTTGGGCCTCTCTTAGGCAGTCATTTGCCGAACGTATTTCGTGCAGCCCTTCCGCATTTCGTGCAGAGCCTCTGCGCATCCGCGCACCTTCTCTGGAGCGTGAGCCGCAGCGCCGCATGATGTCTTAATAAGAATGAAATGCGTCATGGGAGGAAGAGAGACGATATGATTCCCGCGTCCTTCGACTATCACCGACCGGACAGTCTGGCGGCGGCCCTTCAGCTCTTGAGCGATCACGGCGACGAGGCCCGCGTGGTCGCCGGCGGCCACAGCCTGATACCGATGATGAAGCTGCGCATGGCCGTGCCTGAGCATCTGATCGACCTGCGCGCCATCGCCGAACTGAAGGGCATTGGTATGGAGGCGGGCCGCATCTCCATCGGTGCGATGACGACCCAAGCCCAGATCATTGCCTCCGACGAACTGGCAGCAGCCTGCCCGATCCTGCGCGAGACCGCGCTCCAGATCGCCGACCCGCAGATCCGCAATCTCGGCACCCTCGGCGGCAATGTGGCTAATGGCGATCCTGGTAACGACATGCCGGCCCTGATGCAGACCTTGGGCGCCGAGTTTCAGGTGCGCGGCCCAAACGGCGAGCGCCGGATAGCGGCACGCGAGTTCTATGAGGCAGCCTTCTTCACCACGCTCGGCGAAGACGAAATCCTGGTGGCGATCCATTTCGATGCGCCGCCCAGCGGTCACGGCCATGCCTACGAGAAGCAAAAGCGCAAGATCGGCGACTATGCCACGGCAGCCGCAGCCGTAGTGCTGACCCTGGAAGGTGGGCGCTGCAGTTCGGCTGAAATCGGCCTGACCAATCTTGCCGACACGCCACTCTATGCCGAGGCGGCGGCGGCGGCCCTGGTGGGCAGCACTTTGGATGCTGCCGCTCTGGATGCCGCCGCCACTGCTGCTGCGGCCATCGCCGAGCCGGTGTCCGACGGTCGTGGTCCCAGCCATTTCCGCACCAAGCTGGCCGGAATCCTGTTGCGCCGCGCGATCCGCACGGCCCAAGCCCGCGCCGCTTGACTCTTTCTTTGGAGACGCCAAAAGCCATGAGTAAGACAGCCATCTCCATGACGGTGAACGGCAGCAAGGTGGAAGCCTTGGCCGAGCCGCGCATGCTTCTGATCCACTTCCTGCGCGAGACCCTGGACATCACCGGCCCGCACATCGGCTGCGACACCGGACACTGCGGTGCCTGCACGGTCGATATCGACGGCATGTCGGCCAAGTCCTGCATGATCTTCGCCGTCCAGGCCCAGGGTGCCGAGGTCACCACGGTCGAGGGTGTCGTCCAGGCCGACGGCAGCCTGCATGCCATTCAAGAAGCCTTTCGCGAGCATCACGGCCTGCAGTGCGGTTTCTGTACGCCCGGCATGATCACCCGGGCCTATCGCCTGCTACAGGAGAACCCCAATCCCAGCGAGGAGGAGATCCGCTACGGCATCTCCGGCAACCTCTGCCGCTGCACCGGCTATCAAAACATCGTGAAGGCCCTTCAGGCCGCAGCGGCCACGTTGAACAGTGTCCCGGAGGCAGCAGAATGAACGAGCAAACCCCGCTGGCAGAGGAGCGCGCCGAGAAGCTGCAAGGCCTGGGCTGCGCCCGCAAGCGCGTCGAGGATGCGCGTTTCACCCAAGGCAAGGGCAACTACGTCGACGACATCAAGCTGAAAGGCATGCTGTTCGGAGATTTCGTGCGCTCGCCCTACGGTCACGCCCGCATCAAGGGTATAAACAAGGAGGCCGCCCTGGGCATCCCCGGTGTGCTCGCGGTGATCACGGCCGAGGACCTGATCCCCTTGAACCTGCATTACATGCCGACCCTGGCCGGCGACGTGCAGGCGGTGCTCGCGCACGAGAAAGTCCTGTTTCAGAACCAGGAGGTCGCCTTCGTGGTGGCCGAAGACCGCTATGCCGCCGCCGACGGCGTCGAGATGGTCGAGGTCGATTACGAGGAACTGTCGATCCTGGTCGATGCGGCCAAGGCGCTGGATGCGGACGCACCGCTGTTGCGTGAAGACATCAAGGACAAGACCGAGGGCGCACACGGGCCCCGCAAGCACCACAACCACATCTTCTACTGGGACGCCGGCGATGCCGAGGGGACCGAGCAGGCCTTGAGCCAGGCCGGGGTGGTGGCTGAGGAGTTCATCACCTATCAGCGCGTCCACCCCTGTCCGCTCGAGACCTGCGGCTGTGTCGCCTCGATGGACAAGGTGAATGGCAAGCTGACGGTCTGGGGCACCTTCCAGGCCCCGCACGCGGTACGCACCGTGGCTTCTCTAATCTCCAACATCCCGGAGCACAACATCCGCATCGTCTCGCCCGACATCGGCGGTGGATTCGGCAACAAGGTCGGCGTCTATCCTGGCTACATCTGCGCCATCGTCGCCTCCATCGTCACCGGCCAGCCGGTGAAGTGGATCGAAGACCGCATGGAGAATCTCTCGGCCACGGCCTTCGCGCGCGACTATCACATGACTGGCAAGATCGCGGCCACCAAGGAGGGCAAAATCACCGGGCTATGGTGCCATGTCCTGGCCGATCACGGTGCCTTCGATGCCTGCGCCGATCCGACCAAGTTCCCGGCCGGCTTCTTCCACATCTGCACCGGCTCCTACGATATTCCGGTGGCCTATGTCGGCGTCGACGGGGTCTATACCAACAAGGCGCCGGGCGGGGTGGCCTATCGCTGCTCCTTCCGGGTCACCGAAGGCTCCTACTTCATCGAGCGCATGATCGATGTGCTGGCGCACAAGCTGGGGATGGATCCGGCCGAGCTCAGGATGAAGAACTTCATTGCCAAGGAGCAGTTCCCTTACACCTCGGCCTTGGGCTGGGAGTACGACTCCGGCGATTATCATCGGGCCATGACCCAGGCCATGGAGAAGGTGGACTATCAAAGCCTCCGGGCCGAGCAGGCGGCCAATCGCGCCGCCTTCGCCAGCGGCGAGACCCGCAGCCTGATGGGCATCGGTCTGGCCTTCTTCACCGAGATCGTCGGCGCCGGTCCGGTCAAGAACTGCGACATCCTGGGACTCGGCATGTTCGATTCCTGCGAGATCCGCGTGCATCCCACCGGATCGGCGACCGCAAGATTGGGCACCATCAGCCAAGGCCAGGGCCACGCCACCACCTTCGCGCAGATCCTAGCCACCGAGATCGGCTTGCCGGCCGACAAGATCACCGTGGAGGAGGGCGATACCGATACGGCGCCCTACGGGCTGGGCACCTACGGCTCGCGCTCGACGCCGGTCGCCGGTGCAGCCACCGCGATGGCCGGTCGCAAGATTCGGGCGAAGGCGCAGATGATCGCCGCTTACCTGCTGGAGGTGCATGACGATGATGTCGAGTGGGACGTCGATCGCTTCCAGGTCAAGGGCAATCCGGAGCGCTTCAAGACCATGGCCGAGATCGCCTTTGCGTCCTATAATCAGGCGATTCCCGGTATCGAGCCGGGTCTGGAGGCGGTCAGCTATTACGATCCGCCGAACATGACCTATCCCTTCGGAGCCTATGTCTGCGTGCTCGACATCGACGTGGACACCGGTGTCAGCACAGTGCGGCGCTTCTATGCGCTGGACGACTGCGGTACCCGGATCAATCCCATGGTGATCGAAGGCCAAGTGCACGGTGGCCTGACCGAGGCGCTGGCCATCGCCATGGGACAGGAGATCCGCTACGACGAGATCGGCAATGTCCAGGGCGCCAGCCTGATGGACTTCTATCTGCCGACCGCGGTCGAGACCCCGCATTGGGAAACGGATCACACCGTGACGCCCTCGCCACATCATCCGATCGGCGCCAAGGGCGTGGGCGAAAGTCCCAATGTCGGCGGGGTTTCGGCCTTCTCCAATGCGGTGGCCGATGCCTTTGCGCACCTGGGGCTAACGCACTCGCAGATGCCGCACGACCATTGGCGGATCTGGCAGATTGCCGACAAACTGGGTCTGCATGGCTAGTTCCGCTGTCTCCAAAGGGCCGGAGTCACTGGCGGCCCCGATCGAGCGGCTGGCGGCGGTCGGCTACATGGCCGATCCGCCGCTGGCGGCTGCCTTGCAGCTCTCCCTGCAGTTGGGTCGCCCCCTGCTGCTCGAGGGGGAGGCGGGAGTCGGCAAGACCGAGGTGGCCAAGGCCCTGGCCGCACTGGAGGGCCGTCGCCTGATCCGTCTGCAGTGCTACGAGGGGCTGGACGCCAGCGCGGCGCTCTACGAGTGGAACTATCAGCGCCAGCTTCTGGCCATCAAGGCGCACGAGCACGACACCGCCGCGGCAGAGGAGATCGAGGCGCAGATCTTCTCCGAGCACTACCTGCTGCGCCGCCCTCTCCTGGAGGCGATCAGCAGCGAGGAGCCGGTGGTCTTGCTGATCGACGAGATCGACCGGGCCGACGAAGCCTTCGAGGCCTATCTGCTGGAAGTGCTCTCGGACTATCAGATCACCGTGCCGGAGCTGGGCACCATCGCCGCACGCTCGCTGCCGGCAACGGTGCTGACATCCAATGCCACGCGCGAGCTATCCGATGCGCTCAGGCGACGCTGTCTCTACGCCTATGTCGATTTTCCCGACGAGGCGCGCGAGCTGGCGATCCTGCTGCGACGTATCCCCGATCTGGACCGCGACCTGGCCGGCCAGGTCGTGCGCTTCGTCCAGGCGCTGCGCCAGGAGGAGCTGGAGAAGTTACCGGGCATCGCCGAGACCCTGGACTGGGCTGCCGCCCTGTTAGGACTGGGTGTCGGCGATCTCTCGGCCGGCGACCCGACGACCTTGCAGGCGAGCTTGGTGTGCCTGCTGAAGACCGAGCGCGACCAGAAGGCTTTGGCCGCGGAGGCCGTCAGTCGTCTGATTGGCAAGGCCGCATAGCCCGGATGTTTCGCCAGTGTAATGAGATGAGAGGGATTTCAGGGCTGTGAAGTAGCCGCGTGGTGGGGAAGAATGTAACGCGTGGGACGGTCGGCGAGTCGGTGTCTGCGTTTCGGTCATCGGATCCGGTCCCTCGGTAGTGTGCGGTCGGTCAGGGCGCTGCTGGGGAGCGGTCAAGGACAGAGCTTGGCGTGTGGGCGATAGGGACCTCGTCTTCGTAGGGGCAAGCGGAGGCCATAGGGATGCGGATGCGTCTGACGGAACGGTTGATCTGCGCGCCGATTTTGAGGCGTTTGTTTCGGAGAGGTGCAGGTGGCCCTGGCGAGTTGGGTATGTGGCAGGGCGATGCGACGCAAGGCAGCGCGTAGGACATAGGCGAAGGAGGCGAACCGGAGGCGGAGCCGATTGGCCCGCATGTTGGCAGCCGAGGTGCGGTCGGCAAAGAGGTCGCGCTGGCAGTCCTCGATGCGGGGCGAAGCCCGGCGCTACGCGCTCCCTATCGCCGCGCGCGCAGTCGCGGTCTTCGTAGAGGGTGCGGGCGTCGTAGTCCTCGGGCTTGAGCGAGGTGACGACGAAGCGCGGATTGGCGCCCTTGTCGCCGCGTCCCGCCATCCACTCGGCCTTGGCGATCGCGCGCCGTCGCCGGCTCCGACTGGCTCTCGTGGTCCAGCGGAAGTCGGCAAAGCGGCGGGCGGGCTGTCCGGTCTTGAGCGCTTCCTCCTCGGCCCAGGCAAGCGCGACATGGATGTGCGCGACCGGCCGGCTGTTGCGGGCCAGGCCAAAGAGGTCGTGAACTCGATTAGCCCCGCCCGGGTCATCAGGTCATCGCGGGCAAAGCCAGGGTCGGCACGCATGGATGATCTTGACCCTGGGCCAGCGCTGACGAATCTGGGCGACGATGCGGGCCACCTCCTCCTTTGCGCCGGCAGAAGCATCGATGTTGGATCGCCCGAGCTTGGCCACGAGCAGCTGCTGGCCGCAGAAGATGTAGAGCGGCAGATAGCAGTAGCAATCGTAATCACCATGGAAGAAACGGCCTTCCCGGTGGCCGTGGATGGGGTCGTCCGTGGCATCGAGATCGAGGACGACCTGCTTGGGCGGCTTCTCATGGGCCTCCGGGAAGAGGGTGACGAAGAGATCTTCGATAGCCGCCGCATCATGGCCGATACGGTGGTAGCGGTCCGGCCCGCCCGGGGCGTGCTCCAGGCGGTTCGAGGTGCTCTTGCCGGCCAAGGCAAGCAACCCAAGACTGTGCCCAAGGCAGGATCATGACGCAGAGCATCGTGATCGTCGAGACCTCATAGCCAAGCGCGATAGCAAAGAGACGCTGGCCGACCGGGGTCGCCAGGTCGTGAACCGCCCTACCGGATCGATCGCCTTGTCGCTCGCGCCCAGAAGCAGGTCCCCGGCGTCCGAGGTAATGGCTCCACCGCCAAAGTCAGCGACACCATTGCGTCCTTCGAGGCGTGCAAAGACCATCAGGTCTGAGCCACAGTCTGTCGGCATCGTGGGGTCCTCCGGATTCGGCGTAAGTTGTCTGTTCACAGCCACATTTTCACCGAATCGAACCCCCGATGCACCTAATTTGGTGATCTATCCGGGCTAGGTCAGTTCCCAGCATAGCTGAGTCGGCAGCGAGCGAGCGGCAGCGGGAAATTCAGTTTGCGGCGAGCGCGAGCTAAGCCGCATCGTGAAAGATCAGCCCCAGGGTCGTGCGATTTCCCCTGGTCAGTTCGCTCACACCGTGCCGCAGTTGTGCACGGACCGGGCCGCGGCGGCCCGGAACCGGGAAGAGGCTGTTGGCGAAGATGATCGCTTCTCCTTGTTCTGGGCGGAGCACCTGGGCGCGACCCTGCATGCGTGCCCGAGATTCCGTCAGTACCAGTTCGCCGCCCTCGAAGTCGCGGGCTGGAGTGCTTAGCAGGATGACTAACTGGAGCGGGAAGGAGACGCGCCATAGAGGTCCTGGTGCAAGCGATTGTAATCGCCGGGACCGTAGTGCAGGACCAGAGGCGTGGCTTTCCTCTAGCCGGCCCGGTGGCAAAGCGTCAGGTAGTCCGTCAGGGTCTCGGGATAGTGTTGCTCCAGATCTAGGGCTTGCGCCCAAGCCTGAGCGATCGGTGCCAAGTGACGATAGAAGGCAGTGTGCAAGCTCTGCACCTGTGGCGGCAGGGGATAATCGAAGTAGCGGTAGCGACCGGCACCATAGCCATGCTGTTTCATGATAATGCGTCGCCGGAACAGGCGCTTCTCATCGAAGAGCGCAGCCAGACTTGCGGCTTCCGCCGCGCTCAGCAGCTGGCCGGTCCGGGCGAAGCCCCGTTCGTTCAATCCCGCAACCAGGGCCGGCCAATCCAGACTCGTTACTCTCTCCGCGAGGCTGTCGCTCATTGCCATCTCCTCAAGAAGGTGAGCCCTCTTTAAGGATGTCGGCGGCAGAGCGCTTACCGCTGCTTGCCGCTAGGCCTCTCCCTCGATACGGATGAGCGAGCGATAGGCATGCCAGCTGGCGAAGCCGAGCAGCGGAAATGTCACGATCATGCCGATGAAGAAGGTCACGATGCCGGCCGCCGACAGCAAGGCGATGAGCCAGGCCCAGATCAGGCAAGGCTTCGAGTTGATTGCCACCGCCCTCAGGCTGATGAAGATCGCGGTGAAGGTATCGACGTCGCGTTCAATCAGGAGCGGCACGCCGATCACCGAAACCGAGAACACCAGCAGGGCGATGATCGCCCCCACCGCGCTGCCGACGATCAAAAGCGCGATGCCGTGCTGGGTCAGCAGCAGTTCAGTCAAAAGCAGCTCGGCCGGCGGCACGTGATTGGTGCCCATGAAGGCAAGCTGCAAGGGTGAGCGCGTGGAGACCAACAGGGCGGCGGAGAGGCCGATCGGCTCCCCACTGCTGAGACGACGCGCGGTCTCGTAGAGGCCGACGGCCAGCCTCGGCCCGACCAGCATGAAACCGGCGGCGAGCGGCGGCAGGAACTCGATGTGATCGGTAATCCAGAGCCCGATGGTGACGTTGGCGCTGACGATCGAGAAAATGAGGCCGTAGGTGACGGCGATATAGTCGCGCCAGCCGGCCGCAAGCTAGGCCCAGGGCGCCTCGATGCTGATGCGCTGAATCTCGATCCGCCGCGGCTGTCCGGCCCCTTCCACGGTGTGATCCATCTTGTCTCTCCTCGGCTGATCCAACTGTCTGGAAGTCTACTCTTTTCCCGGCAACCCTACAGTCTGTATTGCCGCGGATTCGCCCGCTTGAGGGCCAAAAAGCCCGGTTCCTTTGTCGCACTGCGGCAAAACTGAATGATGGCGAGGTGCGGGCCACCTTGACAGGCCGAGACCGGCCTTTCTAAGTTGCGGCCGCTGTGTGGGGGGTATCGGTCGGAAGGGAACGATGGACGATCCCAAAGATCAAGAGGACCTACGCAGTCTTAAGACTCGTCTGGAGGCGGCGCGCCAACGTCACCGCGGCGGGCAGCGAAAATCTAGTCGGCCGGCCGATAGCAGCGGCATGGCGGCGGGGTTTCGGGTGGCTATCGATCTGATCTCTGGCTTGGCGGTCGGGGTCGCGGTAGGCATCGTGCTCGACCTGTGGCTGGGAACGTCGCCCTGGTTCTTGATCCTGTTTTTCTTCCTGGGATCCGGGGCTGCCTTGATGAACGTGATGCGCACGGCCAAGAGCCTGGAGGCGGATCGCAAGCGGCGCCAGGAGGAAGAGAAGCAGCAGCGGGCTGCCTCCCCTTGATGCCAAGCGGGAGCGCGCCAGAGGTTAGGCGCAAGGAGGGATCCTGATGGACCCGTCCTTTGATAGAGGGGAGTACCGCGGTGGCGTCTGAGACCACTGAAGACGGCAGCGTCATCGGTGCCGAGCTTGAGCACGAGTCGCCGTTCCATCCGATGGAGCAGTTCGAGATTCATCCGATCGGCAATGTCGATATCTTCGGCCTTGACCTCTCCTTCACCAATGCCTCCCTGTGGATGCTGATCGCGGCCTTGGTCTCGACCGGTTTTCTCATGCTGGCGATGCGCGGCGGCTCGATCGTGCCGACCAGGCTGCAGGTTGTGGCGGAAGCACTCTACGATCTAGTCGCCGGCATGGTGCGTGACAATGTCGGCAGCGAGGGGCGGGCCTTTTTCCCCTTCATCTTCACGCTCTTTATCTTCATTCTTTTTGCCAACGTGCTGGCCTTGATCCCCGGCTCTTTTGCCGTGACGGCGCAGATCATCGTGACCTTCTTGATGGCGATCATCATTTTCGTCGCCGTGACCGCGATCGGCTTCATGCGCCACGGCATGCACTTCTTCCGCTTTTTCTTCCCGGAGGGCGCCCCGGCCTGGACCGCGGTGATCCTGATCCCGATCGAGGTGGTGAGCTACCTCTCGCGGCCGATCAGCCTCTCCGTTCGCCTCTTCGCCAACATGACGGTCGGCCATGTACTGTTCAAGATTCTAGCCGGTTTCGTCCTGCTGATGGGCGTCGCCGGAGTCCTGCCGCTGGTGGTGCTGGTCGGCATCACCGCGCTGGAGCTGCTGGTGGCCGTCCTGCAAGCCTACGTCTTCACCATTCTGACCTGTGTTTACCTGCACGACGCCATCCACATGCACTAAGGCGCCGGTCTGGGGCCGGGGCTGCTGCCCTGGGCGCCGGTCACCCTGTTCAACCGTTAAACCAAAGATCAAACGATCGCTGTTCGAGAGGAGTTAGAGAGATGGAAGCAGAAGCTGCAAAGCTGATCGGTGCGGGTCTCGCCGCCATGGGCATGATCGGTGCCGGTATCGGTGTGGGCAATGTCTGGTCGTCCTTCTTCAGTGCGATCGCCCGCAACCCGGCCTCCAAGGACGAAATCGGCGCCAACATCTGGATCGGCTTTGCCGTGACCGAGGCTATTGCCCTCTTCGCGCTGCTGATCTCGCTGATGCTCCTCTTCGTCGCCTAAGGCTGACGAGGAAGCCGCCGGACGCAAACCGACCCGCTGGGGTCAGGGCTTCGGCAGTGCAGAGGACGCGAACGGTGACCGGCCGGGACGAGGGCGTCGCAAGACTGCTCTCTTCCGGCCGCCGACCGTCAATCGGTGATAGACGGGTAGCACGCAATGCCTCAGTTCGATATGACGACCGCACCAAGCCAGATCTTCTGGTTTCTGCTGGTCTTCGGTCTTCTCTATCTGACCTTCGTCAAGGTGGTCCTGCCGAAGATGGGCGGGGTGATCGAGGCGCGGCAAAACAAGATCGAGGGCGACCTGGCGCGGGCCGAAACCCTGAAGGCCGAGGCCGAGGAGGCTGTTGCCACCTACGAGAAGGCTCTTGCTAAGGCGCGCGCCGAGGCCAGCGGCATTCTGCATGAGGCGGCCGAGGCGACCCGCAAGGAAATCGAGGCGCAGTCCGCTGCCTTCGACAAGGAATTGAACAAGAAGGTGCAAGCCGCCCAGGCCCGCATCGCCGAGGCCGAGGCCGAGGCGCGCAGCCACTTGAAGGAGATCGCCGTGGCGGCGGCCGGTATGGCGACCGAGAAGCTGATCGGCGTGGCGCCCAGCGAGGCCGAGGTCACCGCCGCGGTCGATCGTGCGGCAGGAGGAGTCGGCTGATGGATCTCTTCGGCGATACCAATTTTTGGCTCTGGGTGGCGCTGGTTGCACTGATCGCGCTGATCTGGTGGAAGGGCGGTCGCGGCATCCTGGCTGGCTTGGATTCCAAGATCCAGAAGGTCCGCCAGGCCATCGACGAGGCCGAGAGCCTCAAGGCCGAAGCCGAGCGCACCCTGGCCGAGTACAAGCGCAAGCAGCGCGATGCGCTGGCCGAGGCCGAGCGCATCGTGGGGCATGCCCAGAGCGAGGCCAAGGAGCTCCGCGAGCAGCAGATGGTCGCTTTGAAGGACACTATGGCGCGCCGCGAGCAGCTGGCCATGGACCGCATCGCCCAGGCCGAGGCCAATGCGCTGCGGTCCGTGCAGTCCGGTGCCGTTGATGCGGCGATCGCTGCCTCAGCCGACCTCATCCGCAGCAAGTTGGACGAGGGGCGCTCCGATGCGTTGATCGACTCTTCGATCGAGGAAGTGGGTCGTCGGCTGAACTAGTGGACTCATCAGCGACGAAGATTTGCGTGTTCAAGCAAAAACATAGAGCATTGCTGACGAGCGCGTGCGTGGCGGAAATGCTCTAGCCCATCCGACTGCATAGCACGCTATCTAACGAAGGGCCGCTCTCTTGAGCGGCCCTTCTGCGTTTCCGGCTGTCGCTAGCGAGGCGACCTTCACTTCCGGATTGTTCGGCTGATGGTCAATTGCCTTTACTCGACAAACCTCTAGCAATCGCGAAGGGCGTCTCTGCAATCTTAGACGTTTTCGATGGCCTCTCATCGCTTTTTGATATAGAACTTAGCCAACAAATTCTTTAATCTCAATCCTTCATCTCCGATCCTTGAGCGATCGTGGGCGCAGATCAACGAGGAGCTTCCGGCATGGCTGTCATCTTGGGGACCACAGGAGCGGACTCTCTCGATGGGACCAACCTCGTCGAAGTCGATATCTCGGTTATCTCGTCGTTCGTTATTATGTATCTCGGGGAATGTCCCGTTTGATGTTGAAACTCGTCTGAGTGCCGCTGCTTGATGTGAGGTTGTGCGGCGTCCTCGATCTGGTCAGGCAGGTGCTTTTGGCGTTGCTCGATGAGAGCCTGCTTGAGAATGGGCAGTTGCTTGTAAGCCTCGATGCGCCGGAAGTCCTTCTTGGCTTCGAACATGCCCGCCGCGGTCCAGCGTAGGGCCATCTTGGCATCTCGCCAGGGCTTCACGTTTCGGCAGACCTGCCGGATGGCGCTGTTCATGGACTCGATGATATTGGTGCTGGCGAGCGACCGGCGCAATTCAAGCGGCAAGCCGCGCCTGACCCCTGTCAGGATTTCGTCGAGACCTTCGAGGAGCGATCGGGACACATCCGGTGCTTCCTGCTCGAAGCGCCACGCCAGATTACGCATCGGGCGTTCGGCCTTGTCGGCATCGTCCAGCTCCCAGGCCTGCTTCAAGGCGCGTCGCACGGAGGCATGGTGCCTGGGCGCAAGCCAGTCGGTGATGTTGCGTGCCTTGTGGATTTGGCAGCGCTGGATGGGGATATCCGCGCCGAAGGTCCGCCGCAGAACTTTACCGAGAGCCTTGGCACCATCCACGATGAAGAGGTAGCAGCCTGCGGGGTCGAGCCCGCGCTCGATCGGATCGTCGAGCAAGGCCTGTAGGGTTGCGGCGTTCTCCGTGGCCCCGTCAATGACGCCCAAGGGGTGTTTTTGCCCGGAAACCTCAACGCCGACAGCCCCGATCGTCAACAGGCGGTCGTCCAGATGTAGCCCGTCGACCTGGATCGCAACGAGGTCCAGTTCCGATAGCGCGGACCCCATCCACTCTTCGAATGTGGCCTGCGTCAGCGCTTTGAACCGTCGCGAGACCGCAGAGTTGGACAGGCCGCTGCCCACGTCCGCCGGAACGCCGGCCTCGGGCAGCCGAACGGCGCGGCAAAACTTGTGCGGGGCCACATTCATCGCCATCGGGTTCATGGCCCACCGGTCGAGAAACCCTGTGGCCGAAATCTCTTCCCAACTCGGCAAGGGCATTTCCTTGCCCGTGCCTGGCTGCGCACCCGAGGGCGATCCACGGCGCTCTTGCCGCCGTGAAAGCCAAACTGCGCTTCCGAATGGCCCCAACGCTAACCGGGCTTCTCAGGTGAATGCTCGTAGCGCTCACCGGCAAGCCGTGTCACGTCCTCGTTCAGCAGTCGGGTCAGGCTTTCCATGCCTGCCATCGGACAGCATTGCTCGAAGCTCTCCCTCACAGCTTCAAACGCTTCATCGACAAGCGAAGGCGCAGTCGGCGCTGTGGCCAGAGCAAGGGGGATGTGGTCGTCGTCTTCATGGTGTTGCTTCCTTCTTTGGTTCAAGCACACCGAGCCCAAGGCTCGGCGGAAGCAACGCCACACTAATTCAAAGGTTCAACATCAAACGGGACATTCCCAGAACGCGTGCGCGATGCCATCTTCGATTATAGCGCCTCCGACAGGCTTTTCGGTCTCTCGGGCAACGACACGCTCTATGGCGGCAAGGGTGAAGACTCCTATCTTGTATCTTGAAGGCGGCAGCGTGACGATCTGATCCTGGGGCTCGGCGGCGATGACCTCTACCTCTATGGCGACGAGGGGACGAATACGCCTTCGGCGGGGCTGGGGTCGACGGTCAAGATTTCGGCGGTCTCGGCGACGACTCGGTCTTCGGCGACGAGGGCGACGAACTGATCTACGGATTTGATGGCAACGACAAGGTCTACGGGGGCAGCGGCAGCGATGGCTTGACGGGCGGCTATCTCAGCGCCTACGGGACATATGGTGCCGACGGCGACGACGACTCGCTCTTCGGTGGCAGTGGCAAGGATGTCTCTGTCTTCGGCGCTACCAGCGTGGATCGTCTCTATGGTGATGGCGGATCCGACACCTTTTTCTTCGGGGCAAGCGGCAGCGATACTCTCTTAGGTGGAAAGGGCGACGATGGCTCCCTGTTCGGTGCCAACGGGGCGGATCGACTCTTTGGGGACTCGGCGAATGATAGCGTTCTTTTCGGAGGTCGGGGCCAGGATCGCCTTTATGCAAGGACACGGCTTTTGGAGGTACGGGCGTCGATGAGCTGACCGGTGCCACGGCCAGCGATCAACTGGTAGGCGACAGCGACCTGCTGTTCGGTGGCAAGGGCCAGTATCGCTTGAACGGAGCCTCGGGCACGGGCACAGCCTACGGTGGTTATGACGACGATCCCTTCATCATCGATACCGAGACGGACCGGCTGTTCGATGGCGCTGGCCAGGGTGACGACATGCTGCGCTCCAACGCCGACGACTACACGCTTGGCACCGCGGCCGAGGCCGCGATCGAGCGGGTGGTCGTCAACTCCGCCGCCGGCAATGCCAAGATGGTAGGCAACGACAACAGCGACCTCCTGCTCGGCAACTCTTTCAACAATGCCTTCTCGGGCAAGAGCGGTGATGATCGGCTGAACGGTATCGGCGGCACCAACACCATGACCGGGGGAACGGCGACGACACCTTCTTGGTGACGACAAGCGCCGATGTCGTCCGCGAGTTCTCAGGACACGGCACCGACTTGGTGCGGGCCAAGGCGACCTTCACCCTGCCGGAAGGAAGGCGATAGCCTTCGTCGAGAACCTGCGTTTACAGGGCGATTTCGGCGACCTCAGAGGCACCGGCAACAGCCTGGATAACGCACTCCAGGGCAATAGCGGCGACAATCGCCTCGCCGGCAACCAGGGCGAAGATACCATTGACGCTCGCGAAGGAGACGACACCCTCTTCGGCGGCAATGGTAAGGATCTTTTCTATGGCGGCAGCGGTACCGACACGACCAACATCGCCATGGACGACACGGCCTTCGGCGGATCGGGTGCGGATCTCTTTATCTACGGCAGCGACCTCTCGACGGGATCGCAAGTCATCGGCGACTTCGACGGGGTCAGCCTGAACGCCGCCAATGGCGAGGACAAGATCGCCTTTAAGACCGGGATGGAAGTCGGTAGCTTCTCCTACATCGCGGGCGCCGCTTTCAGTGGTGGCGGCAACTCCGAGGCTCGCTTCGCCGGCAGCGAGACCCTGGAGATCGACATCGGTGGCGACGGTTTGGCGAACGCTATGGCCGTCATCGACGGCCTTAACGCCGCCAACCGGCTGACCGCCACCGGCTTTCTCTGGTTCTGATCGTTGCGCTCTACGGCTGTTCAAGAGCAAATCCCGAGCCGATGGACTCATCAGAGACGACGATTTGCACGTTTAAACAATGGCATAGAGTATTCCGGACGCACGTATGCGAGGCGGAGGTGTTCTAGGCCGCTTGCGTGACCGGCTGCCAGCGATGCGGCTCGAGGGCCTCGTCGATCACGAGTTCGAAGAGCGTCGCCGTGGTGTTGCTCAAGGTCTTCAGGCTGACCGCCAGGATCACCTCCTGCGCCTGGCGGGCGGTGAAGCTGGCAGCCAAGAAACGCCGATGGGCAGAGCGACAGCCGTGCCCCTTGCCCAGGATCAAGGCCCGGGCAAAGTCGCGCAAAGCCTCCAGGCAGGGATCGCCCAGCGGCTGGTCTTCGCGCAGCGCCTCGATCATCTCCGGCGCCATGCCGCTTTGCGTCGCCAGGGCCGAGTGACCGGCCACGCAGTAGGCGCAGTCGTTGGCCCGGCTCACGGTCAGCAGAACCGCGTCGCATTCGACGGCCGTCAACGACGACTGCGCCAGCACCTGATTCATCGCCATGAAGCCGGCCAGCACGTTGGGGGCATCGTGCTGGCAGTCGAAGAGATTGGGGACAAAACCCACCTCTGCTTCCAGGCCTTGCAGGATCTTGTCGGCGGTGTCGCTCGCTGTGTCATCACGCTCTCCTTGTTGCGCGTCCCGGCGTATCCGGGCTGAGGCAAGAAATAGGGCCAGCCTGCTGCCACGGCTGCTTCTCAAGCAGCAGCAAGCCGCTATAGACTGTGCAGCAACGAACTACAGATTCTGTGGCTGGTAGGAGGTGCATTGGAGTTTGGCCAATTCTGCCCCATCGCCAAGGCCAATGAGATCCTGGGCGAAAAGTGGACGCCGTTGATCGTCCGCGAGATCTTGATGGGTAGCCGTCGCTTTCGCCAGTTGCAGCGCGGCCTGGGCAGCATCTCACCGACCATCCTGTCGAAGCGGCTCCTCAGCCTGGAGGCGCAGAGCCTGATCTACCGCAAGGGCATCCAGGGTCAGAGCGGCTTCGAGTATCATCCGACACAATCCTGCAAGGAGATGCTGCCGATCCTGCTGGCGCTCGGGTCCTGGAGCATGCGTTGGACCCGCGCCAACCTGCAGGAGGGGGGCTACGACGTCGAGTTGCTGATGGTGTCTCTGGAGCGCAGCGTCCGGACACCGGCTGCGTCATCATCCGCTTTCACTTCGAGGATTTCGACGAGATGACCAATTGGTGGCTGATCGTCGGCGCGGAGTCCCTGGACATCTGTACCGCCGATCCCGGCAAGGACGTCGATCTCTTCATCACCACCACGGTCAAGACCATGACCGAACTCTGGATGGGACGACTGGACTACCGGGCTGCCCGATCGGCCGGCAGTTTCAAAGCGCAAGGGCCGGCCGGTCTCACCCGGGATGTAGAAGCCTGGCTCGGCTGCTGTGTCTTCGCCGATCTGCCCAGCCTTGAGGCAATCCTGGGCGCGGTCTCCAACTGACGCGGCATCGCTTGCGGCCGGCCCACATTGCTGCTACAGCGGCGAAAATCCCGACTGGGTTCAGGAGAGCCGAGATGAATTGGCAGCAAAACGCGCTTCGACGAATCCTTCGTCCTCTTCGACGACAGCCTGACGGGCCAAGCCTGCCTCTTTGCCGAGCCGTGCGCCTTGCATCTTGCCTGGACTGCCGATGAGGTCGCGCCCTGCTTGGCGGCGCTGGAGGTCGAGCGCCGGCGGGGGCGCTATATGGCCGGCTATGCCGCCTATGAGCTTGGCTATGCCCTGAAGCTGCGGCTCACCCCGCTTCTACCGGAAACGAGGCCGGCACCGCTCATCTGCTTCGCTGCCTTCGAGGCGCCCTGTTCCGACGCCGCCACCGCTGAATTCCTAGCGGAGGTGGAGCGTGAGGCTGTCGATGGCGCCTTGCCAAGAGGGCGACCACCCATGTCTCTTGAGGACTATCGCACGCGCTTCGAGACTGCCAAAGAGTTGATTCGGTCCGGTGACGTCTATCAGATCAATCTGACCTTTCCGATCGCCCTCTCGCTGGACGCGCCGGCGCCGGTCACCTACCGCCGCATTCGGGCGCGCCAGGCGGTCGCCTATGGCGCGCCGGTCCGACTGGCCGGTCCGACCCTGCTGTCCTTTTCCCCGGAACTCTTCTTCGAGGTCGACCGAGAGGGGCGGATCGTGGCGCGGCCGATGAAAGGCACCACGCGGCGGGGCCGGACAGAGGAGGAAGACCTGGTTCTGGCGGCTGAGCTCAAGGCCGATGTAAAGAACCGGGCCGAGAACCTGATGATCGTCGACCGTCTGCGCAACGACCTTTCGCGCATTTCCAAGATCGGATCGGTGCGGGTCCCGGCGCTCTTCGAGGTTGAGCGCTATCGCACCCTGCATCAGATGGTGAGCCAGGTCGAAGGTCGCCTGCTGGGTGATTCCAGCTTGGCAGAACTCTTCCAGACGCTCTTTCCCTGCGGTTCGATCACCGGTGCGCCGAAGATCCGCGCAATGGAGATTATCCGCGAGTTGGAGCCCTGGCCGCGCGGCACCTATTGCGGTGCCATCGGCTGGGTCGCACCGCCGGGCGCGTCGGACCCGAAGATGCGCTTCAACGTTGCCATACGCACCCTGAGCCTGACCGAAGAGTGCCAAGCCCAGCTGTCGGTCGGGAGCGGCCTGGTCTATGATTCCGAAGCCGAAGCGGAGTATCGGGAATGCCTACTGAAGTCCCGGTTCGCGACAGTTATCGACTGATCGAGACCCTTCTGTGGACGCGCGCCGGAGGCTACTGGCTGCTCGAGGAGCATCTGGCGCGCCTGGCGCGATCGTCCGCTGCCCTGGGCTTCTTGTTCAATGAAGGGGACGTGCGTGAGGCGCTGGAGGTGCCGATGCGAGGCGTGCCGAATGCGCGCCTTCAAGTCAGACTCTTGCAAGCGCCTGACGGTCGTCTGGAGGTGACGGCAAGCCCGCAGGAAGCCGGTGGGACTCGCGTGTGGCGCTGGCACCTGCCGAAGAGCGGCTCGACCCTGAAGACCATTTCTTGCAGCACAAGACCACCCTTCGGGCGCTCTATGATCGGTCTCGTGCCGAGATCTGTCGACCGAGTCTGCCCGATGGCGTCGACGAAGTGCTCTTCCTGAACAGCCGCGACGAGGTTTGCGAGGGCACCATCACCAACGTCTGCCGACCTCGGCGCCGTCTTGGTGACGCCGCCGCTGGCTTGCGGGCTGCTGCCGGGGGTGCTGCGCCAACATCTGCTGGCGAGTGGACAAGTCCGGGGAGCGGCTCTGAGCCTGGAGGATCTGCAACGTGCCCAAAGGCTTTTTGTCGGCAGCTCCGTGCGAGATCTCTTGCCGGCTGCCTTGGCACAAGCAGAGCAAGTGCCGGTGCTCTAGTGAGCGGATCGCGCGCAAGAGGCGGCTTCCATTGAGCCTCTCGCGAACGTGTGGATTGCATGATCGGTGAGCGTTCTTGAGAAGGTGTAGAAGCTGGCGGGCACTCCGATCATGGATTGGTGTTTTCGACCGCAGCCCCTCGTCGCCAAGGAAATCAGCCAAGGTCACACGCAGCAGGTCGGCGGCGTTCGCCAAGGCGTGGGCGCGCACAAGGGCCTTCGTTTCCCGTGCCCCCGCTTCCGGCGCGCCAACACCGCCCAACCGCTCGACGATCTCACGCCAGTCGCGGTCAAAATCCTTTCCTGATGATGACGTAGAGAAAGTTTCGCACATTTGTGTGGGGTTGGTGGCTCCGAATCCCTCAGGTTTTCAGTCGCCAGACGGAGAAGCCGATAGAGGAGGCCAGAGCCACCCTGGACGAGGATGACACGAAGGGCCTGTCGAACTTGGTCCCTATCGACGCCGGTCGGATAGAAGATCATCTGAGGCAGATCGTGCGGGCAGCGTCGAGGAGACACTGAACAGCCTGCTGGAGGCAGAGGCGGATCGGCTTTGCAATGCGGGGCGCTATGAGCGCAGTGAGGCGCGCCGCGACACACGAGCTGGCCGCTCCGAGCGCGAGCTGCACACGCGCGCCGGAGAGGTGCAGGTGCAAGGTGCCAAAGCTTCGCAGGCAGACGCATCGACGACGGCAATCATCGAGCGCTATCGCCGGCGCGCGCGCTCGCTCGAAGAGGCTTTGATGGAGATGTATCTGGCAGGTGTGTCGCTACGCCGGGTGGAGGACATCACCGAGGCCCTGTGGGGCACGCGGGTGAGCCCCAGCACGCTCTCCAATCTCAACAAGAAGCTCTACTCCCAGGTCTAGACCTGGCGGAACCGGCCGATCGAGGGCGAACACCCCTACCTCTATCTGGACGGCCCTACCTCTATCTGGACGGCCCTACCTCTATCTGGACGGCCCTACCTCTATCTGGACGGCATTGTCCTGAAGCGCAGTCGGGCAGGTGAAGTGCGCAACGTCTCGCTGCTGGTTGCGGTCGCTGTCAAGGCCGACGGCTACCACGAGATCCTCGGCAGCCTCGAGGGAGCCAAGGAAGACGAGAAGGGCTGGAGCGCCTTCCTCAAGCCCCTCAAGGAGCGCGGCCTGCCGGGTGTCGCGTCGATCGTCTCGGATGCCTGCATGGGGCTCGTCGAGAGCGCGACCGCGTTCTATCCGGACGCCCAGTGGCAGCGCTGCGTCGTGCATCGGATGCCTTCGTGCCCGGTGCCGACCGGCAAGATGCGTGACGTCGCTCTCATGCTGAAGGCTATCCATGCCCAGGAGAGCCGCGAGGCGGCCCGCGCCAAGGCCACGCGGCCAAACTCAGAGCCATGCGCCTGACCAAGGTCGCCGACTGGCTGGAGGAGACGGTCGAGGAGACCTGGGTCTGCCATGCCTTCCCCCATGAGCATTGGCGCCGGATCAGGACCGACAATCCTCTGGAGAGGATCATGCGGGAGATCCGGCGACGAACCCGCGTCGTCGGAGCCTTCCCCGACGGCCAAGCGGCCCTCACCCTGGCCGCGGCCAGGTTGAGACACATCGCTGGCACCAAATGGTCCAGCAAGCGCTACATGAACAGGGACCTGCTCAAGCAGCGGGACAGGGGTGCCTGATGGAACAGCCCGCCAAACCCAATGTGCCAAAGATCCTGGACACTACCTCCCATTCTAGACTCACAAGCGATTCCAATGCGCAACACTTATCTTAGCCCGCATTGCCCAGGTGGGATTGAGGTTGCGCCACCCACGGTGCTGCTTCATGGTTACATATCATGGTGTTGTGTCGATTGAAGCGAGGTTTTCATGGTGCATCCGATGGGTGAATCCAAGAACGGGCTGCTTCGCGTGGATTTCGACCGCCGCGTGAAGCTGGAGTTCCCTGGATCGAAGGTAACGTCGGACGGCGGCTTGCTCGCGTATCGGGAACTGGACGACGCGCTTGGCCTGACAGAGATGGCGGCCGGGGCGCTGCGAGACGGTCGTCGCGGCAAGAACGGCTGGCACGCTGTCGTCGGGATGCTTCGGCAAGCGGTGTTCGGGCGTTTGGCCGGGTACGAGGATGTCAACGACGCCGAGCGGCTTTCTCGCGATCCAGCGATGCGTTGGATTGTCGGCGGCAAGGCGACGGATCGGGGTGCGGCCTCATCGAGCCAGATGGGCCGTTTCGAGACGCAATGGCTGACGGGTGACGTCAATCTCACCGCACTCAGCGCTCTGTCCGGGCTGTGGATCGACCGCGTTCATCGTCGCAAACCGCCGAAGCTGATCATCCTGGACATGGACAGTTCGGTCAGCCCCACCCACGGCGAACAGGAAGGCACGGCCTACAACGGCCACTTCGGCTGCACCTGCTATCACCCGCTTTTTGTCTTCAACCAGCTCGGCGATCTGGAGCGCTGCGCCTTGCGACCCGGCAACGTGCACAGCGCCGATGGCTGGCGCGCGGTGCTGGACCCGGTCGTGGCGCGTTATCGCGAGCGCAAGCTGCGGCGATACTTTCGGGGCGATGCCGCCTTCGCCTCACCGGACATCTACGAGTATCTGGAGGCCGAGGGCTTCGGCTACGCCATCCGGCTTCCCGCCAACAGCGTGCTCCAGGGATACGTCGCCCATCTGCTACGGCGCCCAAAGGGACGGCCCCCGATGGAAGTCCGTCGCTACTTCGCCAGCTTCAGCTATCGGGCTGGAAGCTGGACCCAGGCGCGGCGCGTGGTGGCGAAAGTGGAATGGCATCCGGGCGAGTTGTATCCCCGCGTCGGGTTCGTCGTCACCAATCTGTCCCGGCCCGCCGAGCGGATCGTCGCCTTCTACAACCAGCGTGGCACGGCGGAACAACACATCAGGGAGGGCAAGAACGCGATCCGTTGGACGCGACTATCCTGCCGACGCTTCAAGGCCAACGCGGCTCGGCTTCAGCTTCATGCACTGGCCTACAACCTGGGCAACTTCATGCGCACGCTAGCTTTGCCAGACCCAGTGAGCAATTGGTCGCTGACGACGCTGCGCGAGAAGCTGGTGAAAATTGGGGCAAAAGTCGCGCGTCACGGACGCTACGTCACCTTCCAATTGGCCGAGGTCGCGCTCCCGCGCGACCTGTTCGCCGATATCCTGGATCGGATCGACCGCTTGCGACCACGGCCGACACCAGCGTGAGCCAACGCTATGCCAATCAAAACGACTTCACGACGGGAGACCTGTGCCCGGAACGCTACGAAATTGGCACTGGCCCGTGGGTTTCCGATCAGCGGCCCGTTGTCCTGGCCGTTCTGGGCCGTTTCCCAATCCCCGACGCCTCTCAGATTGCATCCCAGCAGCGACCAAGGCAATATGAACGTCGTGATCGGGCGCTACGTGGGCGATCCCGGATCAAATCCGAAGCCCGCTTCATTTCGTTTGAGCCCTTGCTCGGGGCTATTGGGGCTTAGCGCCTATGGGGTCACGCTCCGGGGTCACGAACCAGGCTCGAGAGCGGGGATCCAAAGTGCAAGCCTATTCGCTGAACCGGACAGCAGTGGACTTGATCCGGCGATCTGGAGAGAGTGGCGCTGGATGCGCGGGGCAAGCTTGTGCAGAACCAGGGTGGGGATCGATATCCGCCGGCAAATTGTGGCACCAGGCGCCCGCAAGGAAACAAAGATCTATGCTCAGCGGCCCCGACTTCTACCGATCCGCCAAGCCGGAGGAGTTCAATGAGATCGAGGCTCTCTTGCTGGCGGCTTTCGGCCAAGCCGATGAGGCGGTGCTCGTTCGGTGTCTCCGCGCCGATGGTGATATCTGGACGAAAGTCGTGGTGGCTTGGCAGGATGTGCTCGCCGGCTATGCCGCCCTATCCAGAATGCGGGCGCCGGAAGGCTGGGCTTGCCTGGCGCCGGTCGCCGTTCTTCCCAGATTTCAGAAGCAAGCCGCTGATCCGCGTGCGGCTGACCGTAAGTTCTTCGTGATCGGGACGAACCTCGTCAGCATGTTGGCGGGTAGCGTCAGGATCAATCAGGGCTTTCGCGAGGAAGGAAATGATGCTCCCTCCACCATCTTGGTTCTGGGGAAACCCGGTTTCTATGAGCGGGCAGGCTTCAGCCTGGCCCGCGCACAGAAGCTGACCTCGCCCTATCCCATCGAGTTTACCCTGATCTCCAGGTCGGGCGAGGATATTCCAGAAGAAACGCTGGTCTATCCGCCGGCCTTCGGCGGATAGAATCACCAAGACCTCAATCTGCAGCGTCTGCCATGGCCGCAGTCACTTGAGACTCGACGGCCAATGCCGCAGCCAGCACAGCTTCGTCTTGGCCGTTGGCGGCCGAGAGCAAGAAGCCGATCGGCATGCCGTTGCGGTCTAGGCCGCAGGGCAGGGTCACGCCGCAAAAGTCCAGGAAGTTGCCGATCATGGTGTTGCGCAGGGTCAAGATGTTGGTCTCGACGTAGAGCTCGTCGTCGGCCAGCAGAGGATTCAGCGGCGGAGCGACATGCGCCACCGTCGGATAGGCCAGCAGGCAGTCGGGACCCAACTCCGCCGCCATCTCGGCCACCAGCCTGGCTCGCGTATCGCGAATGGCGATCAAGTCGGCGGCCGAAAGGGTCTTGCCCAGCATCAGGCGGTCGACGATGCGCCGGTCGTAGTGTGCTTTTTCCGGGCCGGCCAGCCGCTCGGCGTGTAATGCGTAGGCCTCGGCTCCGATCAAAGCGCCGCGCTCGGCTGTAAGGGCGAAGAAGGCGTCGAATTCAGGGATCCGGCGCCGCTCGCTGGTGACGCCGATCTCGGCCAGGCGGGTCAAGGTCGCCTCGAAGGCGGCGATCACATCGGGTTCGGCGCGATCGAAGACGACATTGTTGGGCACGATCAGCTGCAGGCCCTCGGCCGAGCGCCGCGTGACATTGGGGGCGAGGTGGCCGGTCATGGCGGCATCCACCAAGGCGGCATCGAAGACCGAATGGCAAAGCACGCCCAGACTGTCGAGGCTGGTGGAAAGGGGATAGACACCCTGCATGGGATAGCGGCCGTGGCTGGCCTTGTAGCCGACCAGGCCGTTGAAGGCTGCGGGGATGCGCACCGATCCGCCGGTGTCGCTGCCGATGGAGATGGGCGCCAGGCCGGCGGCAACTACGGCCCCCGAGCCGGAGGAGGAACCGCCGGGAATGCGGATTTGATCTCTTGCCGCCGGGTTGCGCGGTGTCCCGAAGTGCGGATTTAGGCCCAGGCCGGAGTAGGCGAACTCGGTCATGTTCACCCGGCCCAGTGCAACCATACCGGCCGCTTTCAGCCGCTGTACCACCTTTGCATCGTCGGCCGCCGGCGGCGCTTCCAACAATAGCTTGGAGCCGGCAGTGGTGGTCTCGCCGGCGAACGCGAAGAGGTCTTTCCAGGCGAGCGGAACGCCGTCCAGGAGGCTTGTCGGTCGGCCGGCCGCGAGCCGCTCCGCCGCCGCCTCGGCCTCGCCGCGTGCCCGCTCTTCGGTCACCAGGGTGAAGATCGTCGGATCGTCGTAGGCCTCGATTGCCGCCAGGCCGGCCTCGACCAATGCCACCGGGTCTTGCCGTCCGGATTGCAGCTCGGCGACCAGCTGCAGCGCCGTCGTTGGCTTGCTGCTGGCGGATTGCGTCTCGCGCGGTGTCTCGTCAGTCATCTCGTTCTACCCCACAAGTTCGGACCAGCGTCGGACGAGATAGTTGTGCTCGTCCATGGTCGTGTTCCAGACGGCGATGTTGCTAGCGCGCTGCCAGTAGGAACCGCCGCGGCGCAGGCTGCCCTTGGCGATCGCAGTGTCTCCGAAGGGGTTCGGCAGATCGCTGCGGGCCGGCTTGCCTTGGTACCAATAATCCCATTCGGCCGGCTCGAGATAGCCTTCCACACGTTCCGGCAGCGACATGTAGTAGCCTTGGCGGGCGACCACGGCACCGGGCCAGCCGGAAAGCCACCAGTTCAGATACGCGTAGCCGAGGTCGAGCATCCGCCCGGTGAGACGCCGGGAGAGGCAGAGACCGCCGTGCCAGGCGCGATAGCCTTCCAACGGCGTCACCTCGTCGACGGCCAATCCTCGCTGCTTCAGGGCCGTCAGGCCCGGTGACCACATGCTGCCAAGAGTGACCTGGCCTTTGGTCATGAAGTCGACGGCCTGAGCGGCGGTGCGCCAGAATCCGTGAAAATGTCCGCTACGCTTCAGGTCCAGCAGGGTGGCGATCAGGCGGTCGATCTCCTCGGTGCTCATATTGCCGATGTCGGCGAAGCTCACCAATCCGGCAGCCTGGGCAGCCAAAGCCGCATCGAAAACGCCGATGGCCGGTTCGTCGACCAGGGTGACCTGGCCGCTCCAGCGTTTGTCGAGAATGGCGGCCCAAGTGGTCTCCCGACCGAACTCGCCGTTCACCAGGTCGCTGCGATAGACGAAGGCGTCGAAGTTGTGTACCGTCGGCAGCATGGAAATCCAGCGCGAGGGCGTCGAGCCCAGGGACTGCGCTGGTTGTACGAAAAGGCGGGTCACTGGTGCATCGCCGCGGCCGATGCGCGCCGTCGGACTGATCTGCCCCTTCTTGGTCAGGTCCGAGACCTCGTCCCAAGTGTCCAGGCGCTGCAGATCGATGGGCTGCACCGCGCGCCAGAACCAGACGATGTCCAGGTTGTGGAAGCACTGATCGTAGATGTCGTAGGATTCGGGCTGGGTTGCCGCCTTGCGCTGGGCGCTGAGGAAATCCAGGCACTCGAACTGGATCTCGATGTCCAGATCCCCCATCGCGCGTAAACGCAAGGGCTCCAGCAGGGTGATCTCGGTGCCCAGCACCCGCAGAAGCGGCTTGTCCTGCGTGCGGACAGCAGGTGCATTTGCCCTGGTGGAACGCGTCATGCTCAGCCTGTCGGCCCGGTCGGATGCTCTGCGACCGCAGCCTGGCCGGGGGGGTCGAGATCGGCAGGCTCGCCGGCGGCCAGGTCGTTGAAGACCTCGAAGGAGCGCCGCAGCAAAGCGGGCTCCAGGCCATCGACGATGAAGACCAAGCGAGACTGGCGCCCCGAGTCCGGCCAAGCCGCCATATGCACCGGCGGGTGCACCAGATGCTGCACGCCATGCACGGCGATCGGCGTTTCCTCGCCGATCAGATCCAAGATGCACTTGACCCGCAGAACCGCTTCGCCGTGTCGGTTCAACAGCATGGTCAGCCAGATCCCGAAGGCGGTCCAGTCAACCGGCTGCTCGACGGTGATGGAAAAAGAACGCACTTGGCCGCCATGATGGTGGGCCGCGTGATCTTGGTCTTTGGACCGCAGGAGGCCCGAAGTTTCGTCTTCCAGCAGGGCGACGGGGTCGAGCTGCCCGTCGGTCTCCGGTACCAAGGCCAGAGACGCGGTCGGATTGAGGCGCCCCAAGTCGGCAGTCAGCCGAGCGCAGTCCTTGGGATCGGCCAGATCACGCTTGGTGACCACCAGATGATCGGCGGCGGCGATCTGCTTGATCGCTTCGCCGTAGCGCTGGATTTGCCGTCGTCCGTTCACGCCGTCGATGGTGGTGACCACGCTGCCGGCCCGGAAATGCTGTTGCAGGACGGGGTCGGCGCGCAGGGTGGTCAGCACGGGAAAGGGGTCGGCCAGGCCTGTGCTCTCGATCACCAGCCGGTTGAAGGCGGGGATCTCGCCGCGGGTCCGGCGCGATTCCAAGTCGCGGATGGCGCTCGAGAGCTCACCGCGGATGGTGCAGCAGAGGCAGCCGGATTGCAGCAGCACCGTGGTCTCGTCGATCCGCTCCAGCAGGTGGTGGTCGAGGCCGACCTCACCGAACTCGTTGATTAGAACTGCCGTATCGGCCAGGCGTGCATCGCTCAAGAGCCGGCGCAGCAAGGTGGTCTTGCCGGAGCCGAGAAAGCCGGTCAGCAGATTGACCGGGGTGAAGGCCGGATAGCTGGCTGTCACCGGGATCCCGCCAGATCGTCGAGCAAGGCGGCCGCCAGAGGATCGCAGCAACGCTTGGAGATCTGCTCCGCCGTTGGCCAGAGATGCGCCAGGCCGTCGATAACCGCGGTCTTTCCGGTCGCCGTAGCCAGCAGGTAGGATCGGCCTTGCCAATCCGAGAGCTTCATGCCGAAGCGCTTCAGCACGATGTTGGCCATTGCGATCCGCTTGGCGCGTTCGCGGCGGCGATCCTGACGGCTGGCGTTGCGGGTGAAACGCCCCGGTCTGGCGACCGCATCCGACCAGTGATCGTCGGCTCCCAGCACGCCGCAGAGTACACACATGGGTCTTTGCTCTCCTCTTTGCCGCCGATCGTGCAGTCAGGAAGGCTTGCTGCCAAGACCTTGCCGGGCGGGACCGAAGCCCCACTCGGCTGGCAGCTTACTTTTGTCGCGGGAAGCGCTTGGCGAAGTCGTCTGCCATCTCGTTCATGGTAACGAAACGCACGCCCGGATGCTTGACCATGTGCGCATAGAGGCGCTCCAGCATCATCAGGACCTGCGGCCGACCGGAGACGTCGGGATGGAGCGTCATGGGGAAGACGGCATAGTCGTGCTCCCGATAGACCCAGTCGAACTGGTCGCGCCACATCTCCTCCAGGTGGCGCGGATTGACGAAACCGTGGCTGTTCGGCGCGGTCTTGATGAACATCATCGGCGGCAGGTCGTCGAGGTACCAGTTGGCCGGGATCTCGATCAGGTCGGTCTCCTGGCCGCGAACCAGCGGCTTCATCCACTCTTCCGGCTGCTTGGCGTAGTCGATCTTGGTCCAGCTATCGCCGACGCGCACGTAATAGGGATGGAAGTCGTTGTGCATCAGGGAGTGGTCGTACTTGATGCCACGCTCCAGCAACAATTCGTTGGAGACGTTGGAGAACTCCCACCAAGGTGCGACATAGCCGGTCGGCCGCTTGCCGCTCAGCTTGGTGATCAGCTCGATACCCTTGTCGAGCACCGCGGTCTCCTGCTCGCGGGTCATGGCGATGGGGTTCTCATGGCTGTAGCCGTGGATGCCGATCTCGTGGCCGGCATCGGCGACGGCCTGCATCTGTTCGGGGAATGTTTCGACCGAGTGGCCCGGGATGAACCAGGTGGTGGTGATGCCGAAGCGCTTGAAGAGCTTCAAGAGGCGCGGCGAGCCGACCTCGCCCGAGAACATGCCGCGGGAGATGTCGTCCGGCGAGTCTTCGCCACCGTAGGAGCCGAGCCAGCCGGCAACCGCGTCGACGTCGACGCCAAAGCCACAGAGGATTTCCTTAGCCATGTTCAAGTCTCCTTACTTGCTTCAAAAGGGGGGCTTGCTTGAGAGCGTGCGGTCAGGTAGCGATTACTGTCGCCTGCTCGGGCGCGAAGGTGAGCGCCAAGTCGCTACCCTGTCGGAAGCTCCGGGTGTCATGCATGGTGATGTCGTTCTCCACCGTGATGTCCTGGCCGTTCGGCAGATCGATATAGAGATAGATCACGTGACCAATGGTTTCGCTGCGCGCCAGACGTCCGCTCAGGCGCTCGCCGACCCGACCCGATGGAGCGGTCTCCAGGGACTGCACCTCGATGGCCTCGGCCGGGATCGCGATCTGCGCCTTGGCGCCTTTGCCGAGGTCTTCCGGGGCCGTTCCCAGCAGCGCGCCGAAGGGCGTGTCGATCACCGCCAGCCCGCCGTCCCGTCCAGCCAGTTGGCCCTCGATGATGGTGTTGTTGCCGATGAAGTTGGCGACGAAGGGCGTCTTGGGGCGGGTATAGAGCTCGTGCGGCGGGCTGATCTGCTCGATCCGACCCTGGTTCATCACCACGATACGGTCCGAAAGCGCCAGTGCCTCCGACTGGGCGTGGGTGACGAAGACGAAGGTGACGCCAAGCTCGCGCTGCAGGATTTTGAGCTCGTTCTGGATGATCTTGCGCAGGTGTGCATCGAGCGCACCCAAAGGCTCATCCAGCAGCAGGATATCCGGCTCGACCACAAGACCGCGGGCGAGCGCGATGCGCTGGCGCTGCCCGCCGGACAGGCGGTCGGCATTCTTCTCCGCCACCTCGCTCAAGTCCAGCTTGTCCATGATGCGCTCGACTTTGGCGTCGCGCTCGGCCTTGGGCAGGCCCTTGACCTCCAGGCCGTAGCTGATGTTGCGGCGCACGTTCAGGTGCGGGAAGAGGGCATAGTTCTGGAAGATCATCGAGGTCGGGCGGCGCTCGGCCGGCAGATCGGTGATGTCGCGCCCTTTGATCTTGATGCTGCCTTCGCTCACGCTTTCGAAGCCCGCGATCATGCGCAGGGTCGTGGTCTTGCCGCAGCCCGAGGGTCCGAGGAAGGCGACGAACTCGCCGCTCTCGACGGTCAGGTTAAAATCGGCCACCACCGGCGGACCCTCGTCGAAGGTCTTGCGGACGGACAGCAGTTCCAGATCGGGTGAGGCCATGACGCGTTCGCCTCCGGGCAGGTGTCTCGGGAAACGAAGAAGAGGCGCCGAGTAAAGCTGGGTGCCGAACCCCGGCGCCTCTTCCATCCTGCTCTAGGCGCTCAGGAACTCGTCCCAGCGCTGGATCAGGTGGTCGTACTCGTCCGGCCACTGATGCCAATAGGCGACGTTTGCGGCACGCTCCGTCAGGGAGCCGCCGTCGCGCAGATCGCCCTCCTTGATGCCGCGCTCGGTCGCGCCGACCCAGGGCTGGCCCTCGTACCAGAAGGCGTATTGATTGGCCGGCATGGCCTCCTTGATGTTGGTCGTCGGCGAGTAGTAGCCCTGCTCGGAGACGATCACGCCCGGCGGGCCTGAGAGCCAGTAGTCGGCATAGGCATAGACGGCCTCTTTGTTTGGCGTGCCGGCGATCATCGCCGGTCCGATGGCCCAGGCCCGATAGCCTTCCTTCGGCACGGCATACTTACAGGGCTTGCCCTGCGCCTTCACCGCCATCACCGCCGGCTGCCAGGCGTCGCAGACCACCATCTCGCCGGAAGCCAGGAGATTCACCAGCTCGCCGAAGTCGCCCCAGAGCGCGCGGAACTGGCCTTCCTTCTTCTTCGAGATCAGGAACTTGGCGGCCTCGTCGATGGCGTCCGCCGAGGGATTGCCGGGGTTGTCGGCCTCGATCAGGCCGAGTGAATCCATCGCCAAGATGGCCTCGCCGATGGCGATCAGGGGGTCGGTGTTGAGGCCGGAACGTCCCTTCCACTTGGGATCGAAGATGGCCGTCCAGCTGTTGGCCTCCTCGTCGGTCACGACGTCGGGATTGAAGCCGATGGAATCGTAGTTGTAGACCGCCGGCACCATCCAGAGGTCGGTTTCGCTGTCGTCGGTCCAGATCTGTCCGACGATCTGCGCCGAGCGCGGCCACTTGTCCGAGGCCTTGGTGAAGGTGTCGCGAATGTTGGACCAGTTCTTCACCGCTGCGGCCGGGATCGGCTCGACGTTGTTGGTCATGACGATGGCCGGCAGCCGCTCGCCGATAACCTCCCAAGTGTCGAAGTCGCTGGAGCCGGAGAGGATCTTGGTCTGCGCGTCCGGGAAGGTCGAAGCCGTACCCGAGGTACCGCCGACGCCGGATTTCTCCTGGAAGTCGGCCAGGATGCGCTCCTGCACCGTGACCGATAGGCCGATCGTGCGCAGATTCTGCTCGGCCAGGTCTTGCGCCTGGGCCCAGGCTTGACGCGAGGGCACGAAGTGCGTGCCTCCACCCAAGGCCAAGGCGATGGCACCGGCCGATCCTTGCAGCAGGCGGCGGCGCGACAGTTCTTGGGATTTGCTCATGGCTCCTCTACCTCCGTGTTTCGGTTTCAACTTTTTAATAGCGGCCCACCAGAAGGCCGCCGTCGACCACCACTGTCTGTCCCGTCATGTAACGGGCAGCGTTGGACGTCAGGAAGGTGACGACATCGGCGATGTCTTCCGGCTCGCCGATCCGTCCCATGGGAATGAAATCACCCGCCGTCTCAGCCCCCTTGGGGCCCAGCGAGTGCTCTTCGGACAGCAGTTGGGCTGTGCGGATGTAGCCAGGTGCTACGCCGTTCACGCGTAGACCCTCGGGCGCCAGCTCTACCGCGAGACCGCGCACCAGGCCAACGACACCGGCCTTGGCGGCTGAATAATGGGCATGCCGATCCCAGCCGTAGGCGACGCCCATGATCGAGGAGAGGCAGACGATGGCGCCGCCCTTGCGCTCGCGCATCGCCGCCGCTGCCGGGCGGATCACCCGCAACATGCCTTTCAGGTCGATCTCGAAGGTGTGGTCCCACTTCTCGTCGCTGAGCTCCGCCAGCGGCACCTTGTGAGCGATGCCGGCGTTGGCGATGAGCGCGTCGATCGCTCCGTGCTTGGCCAGAGCCTCGGCCACCACGGCCTCGGCCGCCTCGGTCGAGCGAACATCCAGGTGGGCGAACTCGGCACTGCCGCCGGTCGCACGAATCTCTTCGATCAGGCTCTGGCCTTCCGCTTCCAGGATATCGGTGGCGACGACGTGCGCACCCTGCGCGGCAAAGGCCTTGGCCGTGGCTCGGCCGATGCCGATGGCTGCACCGGTGATGAGGACGATGCCGTCGTTGCTTGTTTTCGTTGTGTTCATGGGCAGGCTATCCTCGCTAGAGCATCACGTCGCCGGAGTTGGGGCCCAGGGTCTGGCCGACGAAGAGGCTGGCCTCCGGCGAGGCCAGGAAGGCGACCGTGGCCGCGACCTCCTCCGGCTTACCGAAGCGGCCGAGCGGCAGTTCTTTGGCTTTGGCTTCACGCCAGGTCGGCGAAAGACCGGCGACCAAGGGCGTCTCGATCGGCCCGGGCGCGATCGCATTGACCCGGACGCCCGCGGCGCTGACCTCGCGCGCAAGCGCCTTGGTCATACCGATGATCGCGGCCTTGGCGCCGGAGTAGTGGACCAGCTCCACGCCGCCGATCTGACCCAACTGCGAGGCCACATTGACGATGACGCCCTCACCCTTGGCCAGCATGCAGGGCAGGGCTTCGCGCATGGTCAAAAAGCAGCCCCGCACATGCACTGCGAAGATGCGATCGAAGTCCTCGGGCGCGATGTCCTGGAGGCGGGCTTGGTGCGCATGGCCGGCGTTGTTGACTAGACAGTCGACCGGTCCCAGGACGGATCTGCAGGCTTCGAAGATTCCGGCAACACTGCTTTCTTCGGAGACGTCCCCCTGGTACGACAGGGCCTGACCGCCGGCCGCCTCGACCTCCTTGGCGACGGCTTCGGCGCGATCGCCGTAGAGGTCGTTCGCCATGACCCGGTAGCCATCGGCTGCCAGGCGCAAGGCGACGGCGCGGCCGATGCCGGAACCGGCGCCGGTGACTAGTGCGGTCTTGGTCATCAGCTTTCCTCCTGAATGGCGAACCGTTTGGCCCGTCGCACCGACTGGGTCACGAGAATCGCGTAGATCGCCAGAAGCGTGAAGGAGAAGAGTGTGGTCAGCACCCCGAAGGCGAAAACGTTCGGGTGGATCTCCACCGAGAAGGTGCCGTAGATCGCCAGTGGCAGAGTGAGATCGCGGCCCGAGGTGAAGAGCGTGCGAGAAAACTCGTCGTAGGAGAGCGTGAAGGAAAACAGCATGGCCGAGAGCACGCCCGGGAAGATCAGCGGGAAGGTGACCTTGCGGAAGGTGCGCGCTGGCGGGACCCCCAGAGAGTAGGCGGCCTCTTCGACGCTTCGGTCGAAGCGATTGAAGATCGCCAGCATTACCAGAAAGGCGAAGGGGAAGGTGTAGACCACGTGCAGCACGAAGGCGGTGCCCCACCAGCTGCGATCGACGCCGATGAAGTTGGTGATCAGCGCGACCCCCAGCCCGACCAGTACGCCCGGTACCATCATCCCCAGCACGATCAGATAGAAGACCGCTCCCGAACCCTTGAAGCGGGTGCGGAAGGCCTGTGCTGCGCAGACCCCGAGCACAGTGGAGACAACGGTGGTCATGGAGGCCAAGGCCAGCGAGCGCAGCAGGCTTTCCTCGATCGGCAGCGGCGCGATGCGTGAAGGTGGCGTCAGCCCGAAGATGTGCTGATACCAATAGGTCGACCACTCGATGATCGGAAACTGCGGACCGCCCTCGGGACCGGCCTGGAAGGAGAGAATGCCCAGAACCACGAAGGGACCGTAGAGAAAGAGCAGGAAGAGGGCGAAATAGACCGCGAGCAGAGGCTTGAGGGCGAAGCCGCGCATCCTAAAGCTCCTTCCTGAGGTCGACCAGGCGCAAGAGGCCGGCGACGACCACTGCCATGATCACGGTCAGCACCACGCCGGCGACCGCGGCGAAGGCCCATTTGAGCGATCCAACCTGGGTCACGATGATGTTGCCCAGCATGTTGACTTTGCGGCCCGAGAGCGCAGCCGAGGTGGCGAACTCGCCCAGCACCATGACCGAGACGAAGATGGCGCCGACGACCACGCCGGGCAGCGACAGCGGCAGGATGACGGTGCGAAAGATGCGCCAGAAGCTGGCGCCCAGATCGCGGGCGGCCTCGATCACGTTGGGATCGATCCGGGCCATCATGAAAGAGATCGGGCCGATCATGAAAACGCAGTAGATCTGCGTCATGCCGATCACCACGGAGAACTCGGAGAAGAGCAGCAGCTCGATCGGCTGGCTGATGATCCCGAGCTTCATCAGGATCAGGTTGACGGCTCCTTCGGTTCCCAGCATCGGCCGCCAGGCGAGCACGCGGATCAGGAAGGAGGTCCAGAAGGGGATGACGCAGGCGACGATCAGCACCGTCTGCAGGGTGCGGTTGCGGATCATCAAGCCGACGAAGAGAGCGATCGGATAGCCGACCAGCAGGGTGCAGGCCAAGACCAGCATCCAGAGCCGGAGCGTGGTCCAGATCGAATCGAGATAGGTCGTGCTGGTGAAGAAGCGGACCCAGCTGTCCGCCGTCAAGGTCGGCTCGATGGTGAAGGTGGTCTGCGTCCAAAAGGAGACGTAGAGCATCATCACGATCGGCAGCACCAGGAACAGCAGCATCCAGATAACGCCCGGCGCGATCAGCCAGAGGGCCGTCCGGCGCTCTGCCTTCGCTCGCATCTTGGCCGGAGAAAGGCCACTGGAGGCGGCGAGGCGGCCGCCGGCGCCATTGGCGGGTGGGATCGCACGATCGCTCATGAATGCGGCCCCTTCGGCGCTCCGGGACTAGGCGAAAAGGAGGGCATCGCTGCTGTTCCAAACCAATGCGTAGGGCGCGCGGGGACGATAGTCCTGCGGTCTGCCGCGGCTGAGGTGGGCCTCGACCTCGACGATCTGCCCGTCCGCCAGCTCGAAGAGCGACAGCAGCGAGGCACCGCTATACTCGCTGGCGACAAAGCGGGCCGGCAGTGTGGCCTCGTCGGTCTTCGGCGCCTGGTCAGGCTCGCGGACCGTGATCAAGTCGTTGCGGACCGCGTAGATCGGCTGACCGGATGCTTCCCTAAGTGTCGCCTCCGCCAGTGGCAGCGGCCCGGTCTTGGTGGCGAATCTGTCGCCCTCGATACGGCCGGTGAAGAGGTTGTAGCAGTTGAGGTAGCGTGCCACCGCCGGCGATGCCGGCCAGTTGTAGAGCCTGTCGGAATCGCTGACCTGTGCCACGCGCCCGGCGTCCAGCACCACGACCTGGTCGCCCATGGCGAGCGCCTCGGTCTCGCTGCCGGTTACATGCAGAAAGCTGACGCCCAAGCGCTCGCGGATGGCGCGGAGTTCCGCGCGCATGCGGCTGCGCAGGTTGGCGTCCAAGGCTCCAAGTGGCTCGTCCAAGAGCACCAGGCTGGGCTCGGTCACCAAGGTGCGGGCGAGCGCGACGCGCTGGCGCTGCCCGCCGGAGATCTGGCCGACCCCGCGATCTTCCAGGCCGGTGAGCCCGACAAGCTCGATCATGTCGCGCGCGCGGCGTGCGACATCGGCCGGGTCGCCGATTGGACCCTTCTCCCGATTCTCCAGGCCGAAGGCGATGTTCTTGGCAACGCTCAAGTGCGGGAAGAGAGCAAAGTTCTGAAAGACGAAGCCGATACCGCGCTTGTGCGCGGGCGTGCCGTCCAGGCGCAGTCCATCGAAGGTGATGGCGCCGGCCTCGGCCTCTTCGAAGCCGGCGATCAGGCGCAGCAGGGTGGTCTTGCCCGACCCGCTGGAGCCCAGCAAGGCGACGTAGGAATCGGCCGGAACCGAGAGAGTCACCCGATCCAGTGCGATGGTTTCGCCGTAGGACTTGGAGATCTGAGAGAGCTGTAAGCCAGCCGACACGAAAGAGCCTCCCTCCCTAACCCTTGGCGCCGCGCAATGTTCGAAGGCGGCGCGCCTTGTTTCAGCGACGGAACGCTAAGATAAATGGCTTTTGTATGCAACAGTCTTTTTTTAACATCCCAAGGGATTCGGCCGAGATTATCACCTCAAACACACACAATCGATGCTTCCACCCCATTATAGAGCCATTAGTGCGCGGTTATCGCAATAACTGCTCGAACATTATCAGATTTTCCGAATGTTTGACTGGCTACCTTTGCCAAATCTCAGCGACACCGAGCGGCAGGTACTCCGAACGGGAGTCTCTATCGCAACAAGAAAAATGGATTTCCGGTGATAAAGTATGCAACTATCATCTTTGAATGGCGGCTGACGCGACTGCTCGTCCTTGCTAGTGTCCCGGCAGACGTCCGGCAGAGTGGCGACTGGAGGCGCAAGCGACCCCGTGACAAAGACGGAAAATCGGCCGGCTTCGGCCTTGCGCTATCGCGTGGTCGAGGATGTGCTGAGGCGGAACATCGAGGCCCGGCGCCTGCCGGCCGGCCTGGTCTTGCTGGAAGGGCCGATTGCCGAGATCTTCAACACCTCGCGCGCACCGGTGCAGCGCGCCCTGCAGGAACTCGAGGCCGACGGCTTGATCCATCGCTTCGCCGGCCGCGGCTTTCTGGTCGGCTCGGGAGATCCGACGGGCGAGCCGCTGCGCAGCGACCTTAAGAATTTCGATCTCATCGTCCCGGAGGAGGCCGACCGCGCGCTGCAGACTCGCGCTGCCTGGAACCGGATCTATGACACCATCGAGGCGAGCCTCGGGGAGTGCATCGTCTTCGGACGGTTCCGGATCGTGGAGTCGGAGCTTGCCAAGCACTTCGAGGTGAGCCGCACCATCGTCCGCGACGTCTTGAGCCGCCTGCAGGAGCGCGGCCTGGTGCAGAAGAACCAGAGTTCGCACTGGATCGCCGGACCGCTGACCGCCAAGAAGATCCGCGATCGTTTCGAACTGCGGCGCCTCTTGGAGCCACCCGCCCTGGTCTCCTCGGCGCCGCATCTGGTGCGCGGTGAGCTTGAAGAGGTGTTGCAGCGCTTTCGCGACGCCGAGAGCAGCGCCGGGAGCAAGGCCGGGGACGATCTGGAGGCGCTTTCGACCCTGCTGATCGACAGCTGCGTGCTGACCAGTCCGAACGAACCCTTGCGCGATCTGATCCGCAACAACCTGCGCACCGTGCTGGCGACGGAACGCCTACTCCGGCGCCTCGGTTTGCCGAGCGACCCGACCGCCATCGGCGAGCAGCGACTGGTCATGGAGTTGCTGCTACGCGACGCGGTGGAGGCCGCGGCGGCCATGCTGAAGAGCCATCTGGAGGCCGAGCGGAACCGCACCATCGCCCAAATCAAGATCGTCGCGGTCTTGAGCGAACCGACCAGCCTGGCACCCTATCTAACCCGCAACGGCGGATAGGTCTCGAGTGGATCACTTTCATGTGGCCTCGCCAGCACGCACGAGACCGCTCCAGGTTCGACGCCTAGAGCCAGAAGTCGGTCTCGTCGACCGCTGCGCAATCGAGCCCCTTGACCGTCACGTGACCGCTGCCGTCCAGATCGGCGAGATCGATACCGGCGACACCGCTCTCGATCGCCGAGATGGCCGGCAAGAGTTCGGTATCGAAGTTGGCGGGATTGATCGAGGAGGCCCTGAAGTCGCGCTGGTCGATCCCGTCGTGGAACCCTCGAATCTCGTCGTAACCGGCCTCCAGATCGAAGACCAAGAAATCGCTCTGGGATCCACCGTAGGATTATGTCGTCGCCGAGTCCTCCATTCACATAGTCGTTCCCGGCACCGCCGCGCAGATCGTCGCTGCCGTCTTCGCCCATGACGATGTCGTTGTCGGCGTGACCGCGAGCCGCGTCCTCGCCTATGCCGGCAACTGGCCCAGCAAGGCGCCGAGTTCACCGATGACGACGTTGACCTCATCTTCACCGAAGATCTCGACCGGCCCGGCCTGCACCGGTGGACCGATCTGGACCAGGAGTTCTTCCAAGGGGGGAAGCGATGGCGGCAGTCCGGCCTCGGCCGAGGCGGTCTCGCCGGAGGGGCCGAGAAGGCCGCCACCCAAGAGGTCCCCGCCGACCAGTTGAAGGATCGGCTGGAGTAGGGCCAAGGCCTCGTCGCCCAGTACCAAAGTGTCGCCGAAGATCAGGCCGATGTTGGCGCCACCGGTGATCCTGTCGTCTCCGAAGCCACCGGCCAATAGGTCTTCGCCGGCTTGGCCCGGCAACTCGTCATCGCCCAAGCCACCGAAGGCCCAACCGTCGCCTTGACCGCCCACGATGCGGTCGAACTGGCGTTCGACGAAGAACCCCAGTGCACCGGATTGGGCTGGCGAAGGCGGCGCGAAGAGGCCGATCAGGATATCGTTTTCCCTCTTGCCGAAGATCCAGTCCGAGCGAAAGCCGCCGCTGATGATGTCTTCCTGATTGGTGCCGCCCAGCACATTGAAGGTAGTGGGGTTGCCGAAGATAATCTTGCCGCTGGGCGGGAAGCGATTTCGGCATCTTCGAACGCGATCGCGCAGGCCTGCACGGACATCGTCGCAGACTGCTCGAAGGCCACGCTGCACAGGCCCGTCTCGGTCGAGGGGGGCTTAGACCGCCTGCCGGGTGTTGCGGATCATGGCGCCGCATTTGCGGGTGCAGATGGCATTGGCGCCGGCGATCCAGTCCTGCTCATAGAGGCTGGCGAAGGGCTCGTCGCGCATGATCTCAGCCAGTGAGCGCTTGCGGATGTTGAAGGCCTCGCGGTCGTAGCCGGCACGCTCGATCATCTCGATCTCTTCGTTCGAGCCGGAAAGCCAGCAGCAGGGCGCGACATAGCCATCGGCGTTGATGTAGGCGCTGTTCTTGATCTGCGACTTGCAGTGAATGCCGTTGACCCCGGCCTCGGCCTTGGCCCGCATGCCGTCGGGATCGGGCAGGCCGTCCTGCTGGTTCACCGGTGGCGGCAGGGTGGCGGCGTGAGCGGCCGCGAACTGGGCGCTGGTGTAGCTGGGCGGTTCCAGATATCGTGTCTCGCCGCTGGGCATCTGGTACTCGAAGTGCTTCTTCTTGCCGAAACGGATGGTGTCGATCAGCACGAACTTGCGGAAGCCCATGGCGCGGCTGAGATCGCGTGCTTCCTCGACCTGATGTTCATTGTGCTTGAAGAGTATGTAGTGCCACTCGGCGATTGCGCCGGTCGCCAGATAGGCCTCGGCGTTCTCCATGATCTTGTCGAAATAGGTGTTCACCCGATAGAGAGGGTTGCTGTCGGCAAGGCCGTCGACGTGCAGCTCGACGAAGGAATCGTTGCGCTTCATGACCCGGCCCAACTCGCGCCACCAATCGGTCGATCGCAGGGAGCCGTTGGTCGAGATCAGCACCCTGACACCGCGCTTTGTCAGGTGATCGCAGACCTCCAGGCACTGGCTGGCGGCCAGCGCATCGCCCAGGCCACCGCCGAACTCGACCTCGTCGACCAGCTGGCAGAAGGACTCGTCGAAGTGCGCTTCGAAGTCGGCCAGATCGCACTCGACCTTCTGCACCTTGTCGTAATTGGTCTTGCAGTGATCGAGCGGGCGGATGCGCTGACACATCGGACAGGCGGCATTGCACTTGTCGGTCAGCTCGACATGGAAGCGGTAGGGGCGGGCAGTGGTGAACATAGAACAGGTCGCTCCTTCGTCAGTCTAGCGCGGAGTCTGGGACTCTACATGCGGCATCGGCGCGAAAGCCGCAAGCTCGCTTTTGTGCCATCGGTCATTGGAAACGACCGATTGATCTTAGCGGCGCCGGCCCGCTCCCCCTCCCGGCCACCCAATAGGATACGCGCGCGTTTGGCCGGGTGGCGATCTGGTAGCTGAAGATCGGCACCACCGACTGCTTGAGCCCCGGCCAGAGATCGTCGCCGTAGGCATTGGTGCAGAGCAGCACCTGCTCGGCGCGGACCGAGCCCTGCGGTGTCGAGACCCGCCAGTGCATCGCGTCCTTTTCGATTCCGGTGGCCGGCGAGGCGCCGTGCAGCCGTACACCTGCCCTGATCGCCGCATCGGCGATGCCGCGGGCATAGCACAAGGGGTTGAGGCTGCCGCCGCGCACGTCTGAGAGCGTCCCGATGCAGCCCTTGGTGCCAGAGAGTCGCTCCGTCTCGGCCCGGTCGAGCAGGGTGATGGGAGCGCCGTGTCCTTGCCAATGCGCGACCCGTTTCTCGGCTGCCTGCAGGGCCTTGGCATTGTGGATTCCGTGCAGCCAGCCGCCGCACAGGGCGTCGCAGTCGACCTCCTCGGTCAGCGGCGGTGTCTCGGGCGCCGGGCGGGCGGTCGCGACCCAAAGCGAGGGAGAAAGCGGCGGTCTGGACAGCAGATCTTTCTCTTGGGATCGGGTTTCTCTTGGCATCGGGCCGGCCGGCGCGACAGGCTTGCATCATGACCGAGAGCCGCTTCCTGGCCGCCCCCCTCGCCGAGCGACCGAATCTGGGCGCTATCGCCGTCGTCGGCCATCCCTTCGATCATGGAACGGCCTTGCGCGTCGGTGCGCGCTTGGGGCCCACGGCCATCCGCGCCGCCTCGCAGGAGCTGGGCGCCGACGACCCCGAGCGCGGCGTCCATCTGCGCAGTGCTCTCGGCCTGGTCGATCTCGGCGACACGCCGGTGGTCCCCAGCCGGGTCGCGGAGTCCTTCGCGACCATCGAACAGGCCACGCGGGCGATCTTCGAGGCCGGGGCCTTGCCGCTCTCGATGGGCGACGACGGCATGGTGAGCCTGCCGCAATTGCGCGCCGCGGCGGCGCAGCATCCGGGCCTGGTCACGGTGCACATCGACGCGCACAGCGACTGCTACCCGCTGAAGGAAGACACCACGGCGACGACCTTCACCCACGCGGCCGAGGAGGGCTTGGTCGAGATCGTGCGCTCCTTCCACATCGGCCTGCGCGGCTCGACCCGCCATCCCGAGGCCTGGTCGTACCCGCGCAAACCGGGCTATCGCGTGGTACCGATGCGGGAAATCCGGGCGAGGGGCCTGACGGCGCTGATCGTCGAGGTGAAGGAGACGGTCGGCGAGCGCCCGATCTATCTCTGCTTCGATATGGATGTCCTCGACGCCTCGGTGACGCTAGGCGTCTGTGCAATCCCGTCTTCGGCGGTCTCAGTGCAATCGAGGCCATGGATCTCGTGGCCACCTTCTCGGACCTCAACGTCGTCTGCTTCGACGTGAATACGGTCGGCCCGCCGCAGGATCCGGCCAACATGTCGGCCCTGATGGCGTCGACGGTGATGGTGGAGTTCTTGCTCTGTCGTTCGGCCGCTATGCCTGCGTGAGGTAGTCGTAAGCTGAGAGCACATGCGTCTTCAGCACGTGAAAAAAGTCCTCTTCCGGGACGTTCTCGTCGGCTGAGCCCATGCCGGTCGGGAAGGGGCCGTAGACATAGGCCGGGATGCCGACATGGCGCCAGAGACGGGCGTCGGTGCCGCCCAGGCTGACGACGGGCGTCGGGCGATAGCCGCGCAAGGTCTCGACGTTCGCCTGGATGATCTCCACCATCTCGCCATAGGGATCGCAGTAGGAGGGCAGGCTGCAGTTGATCTCCTCCCAACTGGCCTCGGGGTAGGCCCAGGCGATCTTCTCGACCTCGGCCATGATGGTCTCCTTGTCGACCCCGACCGGCAGGCGGATGTCGGCCTCGAAGCTGCATTCGCCGGGAATCATGTTGACCTTCAAGCCGCCGGAAATGGTGCCGATGTTCAAGGTTGCCTTGGGCAGGATCGCGCCGGCGCCGGAGCCCATGGCGCGGTCCGCCGCCGCGGTCGATTCCGACTGCGCGCGCATCAGATTGTCGGGCAGATCGAAGACCAGATCCTCCAGGGCCTCCAGGTCGCCGATCAGCTTGGCGGCAATGCGCGTCGCCGAAGGGCTGGCGTGGGTATAGGCCCCATGCGCACCGGCGGTGCGGATGGTGAATTTCATCCACAAGGGGCCCTTCTCGCCGTAGCGGATGGAGAAGGGGCTGGAGGGCTCTCCGTTCAGGCAGCAGTCGCCCATGACCTCGGGCTCGTGCTGCATCAGCCAGCGTGCGCCCCAGGGGCCGAAGGTCTCCTCGTCGGAAACGCAAGTGAGGGTGAGCTTGCCCTTCAGGCGGTCCTTCAGGCGATGCAGCAGGGCATAGGTCCAGATCGAGCTGCTGGTGCCGCACTTCATATCGGCCGCGCCGCGCCCGTAGATCTTGCCGTCGGCCAGCGCTCCGCCCCAGGGGTCCTGGGTCCAGCCCTCTGCCGCCGGGTCCTGGCCGACCGGGAAGACGTCGATATGGCCGTTCAAGACCAGGTGCTTGCCGGGGCCTGCGCCCTCGAAGCTGCCGACCACATTGGCCATGGTCGGCTGCGGATCGACCAGGCGGTAGGGCAGGCCCTGGCGCTCCAGGAAGCTGGTGATGTGAGCCACGGCCTCGCTGGTGTCGCCGGGCGGATTGGGGCTCTTGGCCCGGATGAAGTCCTGGAAGAAAGTCAGGATCTCCTCGCGTTCGGCCTCGATCCAGGCCAGTAGTTGCACGCGATCCTCCATGGCCTAGTTCTCCTCTTGCGGGCGGTATTTTGTCTGGCGCTCCTGGCCGAAGATCTGCGCCAGCACCAACAGCAGCACCGAGACGGCGATCAATAGGGTCGAGATCGAGGCAATGGTCGGGTCGATCTCGTCGCGCAGCGCATTGAACATGCGCCGGGTCAAGGTCGCATTCTCGCCGCCGGAGATGAAGAGCGCGACTACGACCTCGTCCAGCGAGGTGATGAAGGCCAGCAGCGAACCGGAGATGATGGAGAAGCGGATCTGCGGCAGGGTTACGGTGAGGAAGGCGGTGAACCTGGAGGCGCCCAGGGAGCGGGCCACCAGTTCCTGGTTCATGTCGTAGGTCTTCAAGCCGGCCGAGACGGTAATCAGCACGAAGGGCAGTGCCAGCATGGAGTGGGCAAAGACCAGACCCGCGGTTGAGTTGTTCAGGCCCAACCTGGCATAGAGGAAGAAGACGCCGATGCCGATCAGGATCACCGGCACCATGATCGGCGTGGTCAGTGCCATCTGCAGCAGCTGCGCATAGCGCACGCCGGAGACGTGCAGCGCATAGGCGGCCGCCGTGCCGATTGGCACCGAAAGACCGACGGTCAGGATCGCAGCCGTGAAGGAGACCCGCGTCGCGTCCATCCACTCGATCGAGAAGAGATAGTTCTCGTACCAACGAAAGCTGTACTCCTGCGGCGGAAACTCCAGGAAGCGGGAGTCCGAGAAGGACATGGGGATGACCAGCAGGCTGGGCGCCATCAGAAAGGCCATCACCAGGCCGCAGAGGACGTAGAGCCAGAGCCTTTGCCCATGCGTGATCTGAGTGTCGGAGGCGGGGCGATTGAACCAGTTCATCGTTTTCGCCCCCCTGGCGTCTTGTTCGTCCGGGCCGGTGCCGTTTCAGGTTGAAAGCACATGGCGCTAGCGCCCGTAGATCCTGTTGATGCCGAAGAGGCGGTTGGCGAAGTAGAGGATCACCAGGGTCACCAGCAGCAGAGCCACGCCGAGCGAGGAGGCCGCCCCCCAGTTGAAGTAGACCGCCACATTGGTCTCGATCCGCATCGCCCACATCTGCACGCGCCCGCCGCCCAGCAGCACCGGAGTCACGTAGAAGCCCAGGCAGAGCACGAGGACCAGGGTGAAGCCGGCGGCCAGGCCGGGCAGGGAAAGCGGGAAGTAGACCTGCCAGAAGGCCTTGGTCGGCGAGGCGCCGCAGTTGGACGCGGCGCGCATGAGGTCGCTGGGGATCGACTTCATCGCGGCATAGAGCGGCAACACCATGAAGGGCAGCATGATGTGGGTCATACCGATCACCGTGCCGGTCTGATTGTGCACCAGCTTCAAGGGCCCCTCGATCAGGCCCCAGTCCTGCAGCCAGCTGTTGATCAGGCCTTTGCGCTGCAGGATCACCAGCCAGGCATAGGTGCGTACCAGCAAGGAGGTCCAGAAGGGCAGCAGGACTGCGATCATGCAGATGTTGGCGGCGCGTCTGGGGAGCTGCGAGAGGAAATAGGCCAGCGGGTAGCCGATGGCGATGCAGATCGCGGTGACGATGACGCTGATCTCGAAGGTGGTGGTGAAGGTCTTGATGTAGAGCGGATCGAAGAGGCGGGCGTAGTTCTCCGTGGTGAAGTTGTCGTTCTTGTCAAGCAGCGACAGCCAGAAGAGCCAGCCGATCGGCAGGTAGAGGATGATGCCCAGCAGCAGGAAGGAGGGCGAGGTCAGGCCGAGCAGGCTGCGGTGCTCGCGCTCGTCGGCCCGGCGCAGGGTGTCGCGATTGGGTGCTTCTCGATCCGTAGCCGCTTGCACGCGGTCGGAGACGGAGATGGTCATGTCCCCTCCTCTAGGCGTCGGGTACCACGATGGTGTCATGCGGATGCAGCCCCAAGGCGATGGGTTGGCCTTGCTTGGGCATGCTGGCCAGGGTCTCGCGGCGGGTCGGCTGGCGGATCGCCATGGTCAGGCCGCCCTTCAGGCCGACGTAGAGCAGGAAGCTCTCGCCCTGATAGACCATCTCCTTCACTTGGCCCTCGATCAGGTTCAGGCCTTCACTGCCATTGCCGTCGAACAGCACCTCCAGCTTCTCCGGCCGCACCACCAGCCAGTTTTGCTCGGCACCGCCGGCGCTGTCTTCCGGCAGGATCAACGGTACGCCGTCCAGCAGCACCGCGCCGTTCTCGTTGGTGACCGGCAGGAAGGAGGATTCGCCGATGAAGTCGGCAACGAAGCGGCTGCGTGGGCGCTCGTAGAGCTGTTCGGGCTGATCGATCTGGGCGAAGCGGCCGTGGTTGATGACGGCGACCCGGTCCGACATGGTGAGCGCCTCGCGCTGATCGTGGGTGACATAGACCGTGGTCATGCCCAGGCGTTCGTGCAGATGGCGGATCTCGATCTGCATGGTCTCACGCAGCTTCTTGTCGAGGGCCGACAGCGGCTCGTCCATCAAGAGGATGCGCGGTTCGAAGACGATGGCGCGGGCCAGAGCCACACGCTGGCGCTGCCCGCCGGAGAGCTGATCCACCCGCCGCTCGGCAAGATGGCCCAGTTCGACCAGATCCAAGGCCTTCAGGACACGATCCTTCTGTTCGGCTTTACCGACTTTGCGCAGGCGCAAGGGGTAGGCGACGTTGTGGAACACGTCCATGTGCGGGAAGAGGGCGTAGTTCTGAAACACCATGCCGACGCCGCGCTTGTGTGGCGGGGTCAGCACCACCTCGTCATCGCCGAAGCGCACCGAGCCGCTTTCCGGACGCACGAAACCGGCCAGCACCATCAGCAGGGTGGTCTTACCGGAGCCGGAGGGACCCAGCAGGGTGATGAACTCGCCGCTTTCGACCTCCAGGGAGACATCGTCCAGGGCCTTGAAGCTGCCGTAGGCCTTGGTGACGTTGCGAATGGAGAGCGGAAGCGAAACCTCTGTCGACATGGAAACACCCTGGTCGTTCGGAACAGGAAGCAAGAGGGCCGTCCCTTTGCCGGACGGCCCTCGTTACCTTCGGACTTGGCCTACTCGGCGATGAAGAGGTCGAAACGCTCTTGCAGCTCGTCGTACTTGCCGTTCCACCAGGTCGGGCTGAAGATCAGCGAGTTGGCGACCTTGGAGGGTGAGGAGGGCAGGCCCTCGGCCACGTCCTTGTCGATCAGGCCGGTATCGAAGGCCTTCAGGTTGACCGGGCCGTAGTTGATGTACTTCGGCAGGTTGGCCTGATTGGTCGGGTTCAGGAACTCGTTGATGGCCTTCATCGCCAGCTCCTTGTTGGGAGCCCCCTTCGGCACCACCAGGCAGTCGAAGTCGAGGACGGCGCCGTCCCAGGCCATCGCGGCCTGCGCACCGTCCTTGATGGCATTGCCGATGCGCCCGTTCCAGATGGCGATCATCTCGACCTCGCCGTCCTTCACCAGCTGCGCAGACTGAGCGCCCGACTTCCACCAGACCGCGACTTCGTCCTTGATGGTGGCGAGCTTGTCGAAGGCGCGCTCGACGTCGAGCGGATAGACCTTGTCACGCGGCACGCCGTCGGCCATGAGCGCGATCTCCAGCACACCGTAGGGCTTGCGGTACATGGAACGCGCGCCGGGGAACTTCTCGGTGTCGTAGAAGTCGGCCCAGCTCTTCGGTCCCTCCTTGTAGGCCTCGGTGGAATAGCCGAGCACCGTGGAATAGAAGATGATGCCGACCCAGTGGCTGTTCACCAGATTGTCCGGGATGCCGTCGGTGTCGATCACATTGTAGTCCAGGGGCTCCAGCAGGCCCTCTTCCTTCAACTGGACGCAGGAGTTGGAGCCGAGCTCGGTCACATCCCAGGTCGGGCTGCCGGACTGCACCTGGGCGCGGACGTCCTGCAGGCCGTTGGTGGTGTCCTCCTTGATGGTGATGCCCAAGGTCTTTGCCGAGGGCTCGAAGAAGGCCTTGCGCTCGGCCTCCTGGAAGCTGCCACCCCAGGAAGCTACGGTGATGCTGTCGTCGGCCAGGGCCACGCAGCCCCAAGCGATCAAGGCGGCAGAAAAGACCCCACCCAGCAGGTTGTTTCTCGTCATAAACCGGTCTCCCAATTGTCAGCCGTACCTCATCGACGGCGGTTTGCGATCTTGCCGCCGATCTCCTTCTTGTGATCACATATGTTCATCGACTCTTCCCGGCGGATCAACTCTATTCGTGAATTTCATCGTGGCGTTTCCGAAATGATCCGGGAAGTTCATTTGAAATCAGTTGGTTGGAGGAGAATTTCATGGCACTGCACTTCGAGCGGAGGGAGTTTGAGGCAAGGATCGCTGCGGCTCGCGCAGGGCTGCGCGAGGCCGATCTGGCGGCCCTACTGATCTTCGGTCAGGAGAGCCACTATTATCTCACCGGCTATGACACCAGCGGCTTCGTGTTTTTCCAGTGCCTGGTGCTGACCGCCGACGAAGGGCCCTTGACCCTGCTCACCCGACGCCCCGACCGCGAGCAGGCGAGGCTCACCTCCGTCGTCGAGGACGTGCGTCTCTGGTACGACGCCGAGGGCAGGGATCCCAGCGAAGAGCTCTTCGAGATCCTGGCTGAGAAGGGATTGCAGGGTGCCAGAATCGGGATCGAGCGCGACACTTTCGGCTTGCTGGCCAGGAACTACGACCTGGTTCGCGATCGCCTGAAGGGTTGGTGCGATCTTCAGGACGGCTCGATGATCGTGCGCAGCCTCAGGGTGACCAAGTCGCCGGCCGAGATCGCCTATGTGCGCAAGGCGGCCGACCTGGCCGACCGCTCCCTGGAGGCGATGTGTGCCGAAGCCCGCCCCGGTGCCTTCGAGGGCGTGATCGCGGCGGCCGGTGCGGCGGTGATCCTGGCCGGCGGTGGCGATCCTTCGCCCTCCGGCCCGGTACTGGGCTCCGGCGAGGAGGCCCTGTTGGTACGCGCCTCGACCGGCTATCGCCACCTCGATCCCGAGGATCAACTGACCTTGGAGTTCTCCGCCAGCTTCCGTCGCTACAATGCCTGTCTGATGCGCACTCTGCCGATCGGGCGCGGCAATCCCCGGCAAGAGCGTATGTTTCAGGTCACCCTGGAGGCCCTCACTGCGATGACCGAGGCAGCGCGGCCAGGCCGCCCCCTGGGCGAGATCGACGCGGCGCATCGTCGGATCTTCGACGCCAACGGCTTCGGGCACGCGCGCCTGGCGGCCTGCGGCTACTCCTTGGGCGCCACCTATCGGCCCTCTTGGATGGACGTGCCGCCGATGCTCTATCTGGGCAATCCTCTGCCTTCGGCACCCGGCATGATCCTCTTCCTGCACGCCATCCTGGCCAACGCCGAGGCCGGCCTGGCGATGAGTCTGGGTCACACCATCCTGGTGACCGAAACCGGCGCCGAGGTGCTGAGCGGCCTGTCACCGGAGTACCGGGCTTTGGTCTAGATGCTGGCTTGGCTCGAAAGCGTAGCGGTCGAGATCCGGCCCTGCCTCTTTGTGGTTACTGTGCCGGTTATCTTGCCGGTTATCTTGGCCGGGGGCTGTGTCGTTTGGCGTTTGCACAAATTTTGGCCCGAGTTTCGCAACTCCTGGAGCGCAGATCTCGGCCGCTCGACCTAATGGCGCTGAGATTCGCGATTCCCTGACCTTTGCGCGCTTGAATCAGATTATGGAGTTCTTTGTTTGGCTGTATACATCGGGTCGGATTTTGTATTGGCTCAGTTTGCAGATCGTATGTGCTCATGGTATGTTTCTTTCTAGATCAGAGGGATGAATTGCTGATGGATCACAAGCAGTTTCAGGAATGGCTCTCAGGGATAGAGCAACTCAACCACCGCGACAAAACCATGCATTGGTCGCATGGATGGTTCTGCGCTCCAGTGCTTCGGTGAACAGCAGAGTGTAGAGGAAGGAGGGGGTTCGATGTCGTCGTTCGAGATCAAGGATCCGGTTCGCCTTATCGACCTGGGGCGCTATCCCATCGTCGATCTTCAAAACGAGGCGGGGGCCGGCCTGCTGGCAGCCGGGCGCGCGGCTCTGGCCAAAGAGGGGGCCTGCGTGCTGCCAGGCTTCCTGCGCGCCGAGGCGGTCGAGCAATGCCGGCAGGAGCTGGAGGGCCGGATCGGCGAGGCCTATTATTGCCGCAAGGATCACAATCCCTACCTGATCGCCGCGGACGAGGCCTATGCCGCCGAGCACCCCAGGAACCGCAGCCAGGTGAGCGACCTGGGAGCTCTGGCCGACGATCAGATTCCCGAGGGCAGCCTCTTGCGTAGGCTCTATCGCTACGCGCGGCTGCAGGATTTCGTCGCTGCCCTTCTGGGGGTTGCCAAGCTCTACCCCTATGCCGACCCGCTGGGCTCGCTGAACCTCAACGTCTTCCAAAGCGGTCAGCAGCTGGGCTGGCATTTCGACAATGCGGAGTGGTCATTGACCTTGATGCTGCAAGCGGCAGAAATCGGCGGCGTCTATGAGTATGCACCCAACATCCGCACGCCCGGCGAAGCGCACTACGAGGCCGTGGAGGCGGTCCTGGATGGACGCTCACCGGACGTCAGGAAGCTTGCGATGGGACCGGGCGCTTTGGTTCTCTTCCGCGGGCGACACTCGATCCACCGGGTGACGCCGGTCGGCGGCGATCTTGCGCGCCTGGTCGCGGTTTTGAGCTATTCCGTCGAAGCGGGCGCGATGCTGACCGAGTACAACCGCGCGCTCTTCTACGGCCGGACGCACTAGACCGGGGCACTTGCTAGACCGGGGCACTTGCCGGGCGATCCCGGAAGCGCGCCGGGTCGCCCGCGCACCGTCCCCAGGGCCTGCATGAGCCGCAGGCCGCTACCGGCCTTGCCGTCCTGGCTGCGCATCGCTGCGTGTCAGGCGATGGGCAGGCCCTCGGCGGTTACCTCTTGTAGCGCGCCAAGGGTGCCTGGCGGGACAGCAGCGAGGCCGGATTCACCGCCAATGTGTCGATCCCTTCAGCCCTGCGCACCGACATGGAGCGTGGCGCCTGCTACGACGAGAGCTTCGTCGAGGTCGAAGCCTGGCGATAATCGTCAGGCGGCGGCAAGGCGCATGAAGTTGTCGTAGAGCCGCTCTGCGCTCTGGAGAAATCCCTCCATGTTGCTGCTGGCCGCCTTGGCCAGGGATTCGACGCCACCCTCGCCCATGGCGCCGACCAGGGCTTGGCGGTAGGCGGGAATGGCGGCCCAGTTGCCAACTGTGTCGGGCTCGACCTCGACATGGTATTGCATCGACCAGGCCTTGCCTCCGACCCGCATGGCCTGAACCGAACAGTCTGGCGACTGCGCCAGGATCACCGCACCCTCCGGCGGCTGGGCAACCTTGACCGAATGCCATTGCAGACAGGTTTGCTCAGCGGCAAGGCCGGCGAAGAGCGGGTCGGCCAGGCCCTCGGCGGTCAGGCTGACCGGCATGACGCCGATCTCTCCCGGAACCTGCGGTCCGCAGGTACCTCCGAGTGCATCGGCCAGTAGCTGGTGGCCCAGACAGAGGCCGAGGAAGGGTTTTTGCAGGTCGCCTACCCAGGTCCGGATCGCCGCCTTCTCCGGGATCAGCCAGGGATTCTCCTCGACGTCCCAGACGTCCATCGGCCCACCCATGACCCAAAGGGCGTCATGGTCCGTGAGCGCCGGGATGGCCTCGCCCTCGTCCAGTGCGACCGCATCCCATTGGATCCCGTCTCGCGCCAGAAAGCGACGCAGCGAACCCGGGTGTTCGCAGGCAACATGCTGAAAAACCAAGAGTTTCATCGGATTCTCCCGTGCGAAGGGCCGGGTTGAGCGCTGTCAGGCGCGCCGCTCGGCAATCAGGTCGGACAGTCGGCGGCGTTGGCTGCCGTCGGCCTGGAAGTTGTCCGGATCGAGCCAGGCTTCATGGGCCAGCCTGGTCTGCGGCCAGTCCCGATCGAGGATCGAATACCAGGCGGTGTCGCGATTGCGCCCCTTGTAAATCAGTGCCTGCTCGAAGAGGCCGTCATGGGAAAAGCCGAGGCGCTCGGCCGCCCGGCGCGAGGGCGCATTCAGAGAGTCGCACTTCCACTCATAGCGGCGATAACCCAGCTCGTCGAAGACCCGGGCCATCATCAAGTACATGGCCTCGCTCGCCAAGGCGCTGCGCTGCAGCAGCGGGGAGTAGGCGATGTGTCCGACCTCGATCACGCCGAACGCCGGCACGATGCGCAGATAGGCTGCCATGCCCAGGGCTCGACCGCTCGCCTTGTCGACGATGGCATGGAACAGCGGGTCCCTGCTCTCGCAGGCTGGCGCCATCCAGGCGCGAAAGTCTTCCAGGGTCGCGAAGGGTCCAGCCGGCATGTAGGTCCAGAGCCTGCCGTCGGTGTCGAGGCGGTAGGCCTCGAAGAGCGCCTCGGCGTGGGCCTCGAGGTCCAGGGCCACGACACGACAGCGGCGGCCCTGCATCGGCGTGCGCGGCGGGGCTTGCCGGCCGATCCACCCGGGGACGGCGACACCGATCGGCTGCCCCAACTCGTTGCGGCGCTCAGTCATGCTCCCTTTTCCTCCCTTGTCCGGGACACTGCGTCTCGATCATCGTGCTCTGCTTGCCGGAATCTCGGTCCAGAGTTGACGTCCAGAATCCCAGGCCGCATTGACAGAAGGGATTCATGGCCCGGCTTTGACGTGATTAGAGACAGCTTTCTCAGCGGAGGCTGTCTTGGCACGAAACCCGATGGCGGATGCGGAACGGGCTTTCTTCAGGCCGTTCATCGTGGCGATCCGCCAGCCCAACGGGCGCAAGCCGGTGGACCGTCGCCGCATCGCCACCCGATACGACGAGACCGCCACGAGCCACCCAGGCTTCATCGAGATCCTCGCAGCGCGCTTATGGTTCCGCCATTTGCCAACATGACCTGGCGACTCTTATGGAAAATGTGGCATCAAGGAGGAAAAGGGTTGTGCGTGCATGAATGCAGTCGAGATCGAAGAGGCGGTATCCAGACTGGCAGCGGAGCCATTTGACGAGGCGTGGTTTCCGTTCGCGTTCCTGCTGGCCTTCGGCAACAAGCAAACCACGATCAAGCGCCTTCACGGCGGAGCCTCGAACAGGTCCGACGTCGGCGGCGTGCTGCAGACCAACAACATCCACATCGCGGTCTGTCCCGAGGGTGAGACCACAACGACACTGGCCGCCCTCAGGGACAGCCCGGCCACCAAACGCGCCAAGGCCAGGCTCATACTGGCCACGGATGGCAAGACCTTCCAGGCCGAAGACCTGAACAGCGGCGAGGTCGTCGTTTGCGACTACGTGAACGTCCCGGATCACTTCGGCTTCTTCCTGCCGCTGGCGGGCATCTCGACCGTCAAGCAAATCCGGGAAAGTGCCTTTGACATCAAGGCGACGGGTCGTCTGAACCGGCTCTATGTCGCGCTCTTGAAGGACAACCCGGATTGGGGGACCGCAGAACGCCGCCACGACATGAACCGCTTCATGGCGCGGCTGATCTTCTGCTTCTTTGCCGAAGACACGGACATCCTGGCGCAACCCGATCTCTTCACCAGGACGATCGAGACGATGAGCGCCAGGGACTCGTCGAACACCCATGAGGTGATCGGCGCGCTCTTCAGAGCCATGAATACCGAGATGACCGATCGGGACGCCGAGGGCGTGGCGCGTTGGGCAAACAGGTTCCCCTATGTAAACGGCGGTCTCTTTTCCGAAGGCGGGGACGCGCCGCGTTTCAGCAAGATCGCGCGATCTTACCTGCTGCACATCGGCAACCTCGATTGGACGAAGATCAACCCCGATATCTTCGGCTCGATGATCCAGGCCGTGGCCGATGACGAGGAGCGCGGCGCGCTTGGCATGCACTACACATCCGTGCCGAACATCCTGAAGGTGCTCAACCCGCTCTTTCTGGATGACTTGCGCGAGAAGCTGGAAGTGGCGGGGGACAACCCGCGCAAGCTGCTGAATCTGCGCAACCGCATCGCCAAGATCAGGGTCTTCGATCCCGCCTGCGGATCGGGCAACTTCCTTGTCATCGCCTACAAGGAAATGCGCGCCATCGAGGCTGAGATCAACGCGCGACGAGGAGAGGCCGACCGAGGCACCGAAATACCGCTGACCAATTTCAGAGGAATCGAGCTGCGCGATTTTCCCGCCGAGATCGCGCGACTGGCGCTGATCATCACCGAGTATCAGTGCGACGTGCTGCATCGCGGTCAGAAGAAAGCCCTGGCCGAGTTTCTGCCGCTCGACGCCATGAACTGGATCACCTGCGGCAATGCCCTGCGGCTCGATTGGCTGAGCATCTGCCCGCCAACGGGAACGGGCGTGAAGCATCATGCCGACGACCTGTTTCATTCGCCGCTGGATCAGGCGCAGATCGACTTCGAGAACGAAGGCGGAGAGACCTACATCTGCGGGAATCCGCCTTATCTAGGCAGCCAGTGGCAAAGCACGGAGCAGAAAGAAGACCTTGGCAGCATATTCGACGGAAGAACCAAGAGTTGGAAGTCCCTCGACTATGTGGCGGGCTGGTTCATGAAAGCCACAGACTTCGGGATGCACACCGAAAGCAGCGCGGCTTTTGTGTCCACAAACTCGATTTGCCAGGGACAGCAAGTGCCTATCCTTTGGCCGCTGATCTTTCAGACGGGACACGAGATCACCTTTGCCCATACGAGCTTCAAATGGGCAAACCTTGCCAGCCACAACGCGGGCGTGACTGTCGCGATTGTCGGCATATCCAATCATGCCGGAGTGATCCGCAGGCTCTTCACCCCGTCAGATGATGACGGCACGGTCTTGCGTGAAGCCGACAACATCAATGCCTATTTGGTCGCCGCGCCAAACGTCTCCGTTTCGCCACGCCCCAAGCCGCTCGATGAGCGGGCTCCGATGCAATTTGGCAATCATCCATATTACGGGGCATCGCTGATCTTCTCGCGCCAAGAAGGGCAAGAAATAGTTTCCACATATCCAGCAGCCTCTAGGTTTGTGCGCCCACTTTATGGGTCGAAGGAGTTCATATCCGCCGCTCCTCGCGCGTGCCTATGGATCGAGGAGCAAGACCTTCCAAGCGCAGTCGAAATTCCCCCAATTGCTCAACGGATTGGAGATGTTGCAAAATCTCGTAGACGGGCCAAACAGGACAAAGCGGCACAGAAACTAGCCGAGACGCCTTATAGGTTTCGAGATCAGGTGGCGGCGGAAAGATCAGTAATGGCGGTTCCGCGTGTTAGCTCAGAGAACCGGCCTTATCTTCCCGTTGGCATTTTGCCTCCAGAGAGCATTATTCAAGAACAGTCGTTCGCCCTCTACGACGCCCCGCTTTGGAACATGGCGCTCATCGCTTCCCGCCTGCACCTCGTTTGGATCGGCACGGTCTGCGGAAAGCTCAAGACCGATTTCCGCTACTCCAACACCCTCGGCTGGAACACCTTCCCCGTCCCCAAGCTGACGGAGAAGAACAAGGCCGACCTGACCCGCTGTGCCGAGGACATCCTTTTGGCGCGCGAGGCGCATTTCCCAGCAAGCATCGCCGATCTCTACGACCCCGAGAAGATGCCCGCCGATCTGCGCGCTGCCCACGATCGCAACGACGAGACCTTGGAACGCATCTACATCGGTCGCCGCTTCCGCAACGACACCGAGCGGCTGGAAAAGCTCTTCGCGCTCTACACCAGGATGACCGCCAAGGATCTGAACGAGAGCCATTCGAGAATGAAAGCATAGCCCGATGACCAGTGTGCAATCCGTTCCCTCCGTTTCCGTGACCTACGCCCAGAATGGCCGCTCGACCGAATCGAACGAGCTTGGCATGCGGGCGATGCAGGAGCGCGCCTATGAAAAGCGGGGGGAGCAGTATCTTCTGATCAAGTCGCCGCCCGCGTCGGGCAAGAGCCGCGCGCTGATGTTCATCGCGCTCGACAAGCTGGCGAACCAGGGGCTCAAGCAGGCGATCGTCGCGGTGCCGGAAAAGTCGATCGGATCGAGCTTCGACGATGAGCCGCTGGGCAGGTTCGGCTTTTGGGCGGATTGGCAGGTCGCGCCGAAATGGAACCTCTGCAACTCACCGGGGACGGACGGCGGCAAGGTCAAATCGGTCGCAGCCTTCCTGGATAGCGGCGACCGGGTGCTTGTCTGCACCCATGCGACTTTTCGTTTTGCCGTGGAACGTCTTGGGGTGGAGGCATTCGACGATCGGCTGATTGCCATGGACGAATTCCACCACGTTTCAGCAAGCGAAGACAGCATCCTGGGCAAGCAGCTGAATGACTTCATGATGCGCGACCGCGTGCATGTCGCCGCCATGACCGGCAGCTATTTTCGCGGCGATGCCGTGCCGATCCTGTCGCCCGAGAACGAGGCCAGGTTCGACACCGTCACCTACACCTACTACGAGCAGTTGAACGGCTACAAATACCTGAAAACGCTCGATATCGGCTATTTCTTCTATTCCGGCTGCTATGCCGACGACATCCTGAAGGTGCTCGATCCGGCGGAAAAGACGATCGTTCACATCCCCAACGTGAATTCCCGCGAAAGCACGAAGGACAAGCATCGGGAGGTCGAGCATATCATCGACGCTCTGGGCGACTGGCAGGGGATAGAGGATGCGACGGGCTTTCAGCTTGTGAAGACGCCCGAGGGACGGATTCTGAAGATCGCCGATCTGGTGGACGATGAGGCCGTCAAGCGGGGCAAGGTTTCGACAGCGCTGAAAGACCCCGCTCACAAGGACGACCGCGATCATGTGGACATCATCATCGCCCTGGGGATGGCCAAGGAGGGCTTCGACTGGATTTGGTGCGAGCATGCGCTCACGGTCGGCTATCGGGCGAGCTTGACGGAGATCGTGCAGATCATCGGGCGTGCGACCCGTGACGCCGAAGGCAAGACCCGTGCCCGCTTCACCAACCTGATCGCCGAGCCTGACGCAGCCGAAGAGGCCGTCGCTGAGGCGGTAAACGATACATTGAAGGCGATCGCCGCCAGCCTGCTGATGGAGCAGGTGCTTGCCCCACGCTTCGACTTCACACCGAAGAGCCCGGAGAGCGGGCCGGTCGAGGGCTTCGATTACGGTGAAGGCGGCTACGACCCCGCGAAAGAGAATATCGGTTTCCATGAGGAAAGCGGCCGGTTCCAGATCGAGATCAAGGGGCTCGCGAAACCGAAGAGCAAAGAGGCTGAGCGCATTTGCCAGGAAGACCTGAACGAGGTGATCGCCGCCTTCGTTCAAGACAAGACGACGATCGAGCGGGGCCTGTTCGATGAAGAGCTCGTGCCCGAAGAGCTGACCCGGGTGCGCATGGGCAAGATCGTCGGCGCAAGGTTCCCCGAACTCGATGCTGAGGATCAGGAGGCGGTGCGCCAGCATGCAGTAGCCGCACTGAATCTGACCCGGAAGGCCAAGGAGGTTGCGCTTTCTACGTCAGATGATGCTGAGACAAGCGGCAACACGGCGCTGATCGACGGTGTGCGAAAATTTGCGATGGACGTGCGCGAGCTCGACATCGACCTGATCGACCGGATCAATCCGTTTGGCGAAGCCTATGCGATCCTGGCCAAGACCATGAGCGAGGAAAGCCTCAAACAGGTCGCGGCGGTGATTTCGGCGAAGAAGGTGCAGCTCACGCTCGAAGAGGCGCGAGACTTGGCGCGGCGTGCCGTGAAGTTCAAGCAGGAGCGCGGGCGGGTGCCTTCCATCACGTCGCCCGATGCCTGGGAGAAGCGTATGGCCGAGGGTGTGGCCTTCCTTGCCCGCATGAGGCAGAAGGCTGCCAATGGTTGAGTCGTTCACCGACGAAGACGATGCGCTTCTGGCCGCGCTTGGCGTCGAGGTCGAAGCCAAGAAACCAGCCAGTCGCACGCCGCTCGAGGAGCGGATCATCGCGGGCTTCGAGGAAATTCAGCGCTTTGTGGAGGAGCAGGGTCGCACACCGCAACATGGTGAAGAGCGCGACATCTTTGAGCGCCTCCATGCCGTTCGACTGGACCGGATCCGGAAGCTTCAAGAATGCCGTGAGCTTGTCGAGGCCTTGGACGATCAAGGGCTTTTGACCGGCAAGGCCCGGGCGCCATTGGCCGCCGCGGAAGAGCTGGACGACGATGCACTTCTGGCCGAGCTGGGGATCGCGGTTGAAGCCCCCTCGATTACGGAGCTGAAGCACGTTCGATCGACGGCAGAGAAGAAGGCCGCTGAAGACGTGGCAATCCGTGACAAATGCGGAGACTTCGAGACCTTCAAACCGCTCTTTGAGCAGGTGCAAAAAGAGCTGGATACCGGCCTGCGTGACACGCGACCTTTCGAGATGAAGGCTGAGATCGAGAAGGGACGTTTCTTCATCGTTGGCGGCCAGAAAGCTTATGTCGCTGCAAAGGGCGAGACGACGATCACGGATCAGGGGCGCACCGATGCCCGTTTGCGCGTGATTTTCGACAATGGAACCGAGAGCAGCATGCTCATGCGCTCGCTTCAGCGTGCCTTGAACAAGGACGAGGCAGGGCGGCGGATCACCGAGCCGACAGCCGGTCCCTTGTTCTCCGATCAAACGATCGACGGGGATGAGGCGAGCGGGACGATCTATGTGCTGCGAAGCAAGTCCGATCACCCGCTTGTCGCCGAGAACAGAGAGCTCGTGCACAAGATCGGCGTAACCGACATGAGCGTCGAAAAGCGGATCGCAGGGGCGCATCTTCAGCCAACATTCTTGATGGCCAATGTCGAGATCGTGGCGGCTTACGGCCTCTACAATATTAACCGGACCAGGCTGGAAAACCTGGTCCATCGCATCTTCGAACCCGCGCGGCTGGAGATCGAGATCAAGGATCGTTTCGGTCGGCCATTTGTGCCCCGAGAATGGTTTCTTGTGCCATTGTTTGCGATTAAGGAAGCGGTTGAGAGGATCAAGGACAGGACGATCGCTGGATATGTCTACGATCCGAAATCTGCCCAGCTACTTCAGCGATAGTGAGGTGCATGGAATGAAGAAATGCACCAAGTATGGTGGGACGCGCTTCTTGCTATTAAACCTGGATCTCATCCATTTTATAGTGGGTCGTAGCCTGCTGGTGCGAAATCGTTTGCGCACTCTTACTTACGGCTTCGAACAGATCGATGATGTCGCACTTGGTATTCCAGAGGGTGCTGACGGTTCTTTCGGCCCTTGCGCGGATCGGTGATTTGAGATTGGCGAATGCCATCTCGATTGGGTTGAAGTCGGGACTGTAGGGCGGCAGATAATTGAGGGTGGCGCCTGTGGCCTCGATGGCCTGTCGGACGCCGGCGGCCTTGTGCGCCGGCAAGTCATCCATGATCGCGACATCTCCGGGATCAAGGGTCGGCGCCAGCGCCTGCTCGCTATAGGCAAGAAAAGCGGCGCCATTCATGGCGCCGTCGAGCACCATCGGCGCGGTCGTTCCGGTCATCCGAAGTCCGCCGCTGGCACGTCAAGGATCACGGCTGGTCCGACATCGGCTATCACTTCCTGATCGACCGCGACGGCTGCGTCGCCGAAGGCCGCCCGCTGGAACGGGCCGGCGCCCACGCGAAGGGCCACAACGCCCACAGCATCGGCGTGGCGCTCTTCGGCGGGCATGGCGGCGGCCGCGCCGACCGCTTCGAGGATCACTACACCTCGGCCCAGGAAAAGGCCCTGCGCGATCTGATCGGGCAGCTCAGGGACGATCACGGCCCCCTCAAGGTCACCGGCCACAACCGCTATTCCGCGAAGGCGTGTCCCTGCTTCGATGTCGCCCGCTGGCTGAAAGGCAAAGGCCCGCGCAGCTCTGCCACGCAGTCCAGGACCGTGCAGGCCTCGACCGCCCAGATCGTGGCCGGGTCCTGCGCTGGCGTCAGCGCCGTCGCCGGCCTCGATGGCAGCGCCCAGATCGTCGCCATCGGCCTGGCCGGCATGATCATCCTGGCCGCGCTCTGGATCCTGCGCGAGCGGCTGGCGAAATGGAGCGCCGGCGATCGCTGATGCCTTTTCTGGCGCCGGCGCTCTCCCTCTGGCACTGGCTCGCAGGCACCCGCGCCGGGCGCCTGGCCGCGCTCGCAGGCGGCGCAGCGCTGGCGCTCCTCCTCGCCCGCCGCTCGGGCCGCAAGGCCGCCGAGGCCGAGGCGGAGATCGAGGCCAACCGCGCCAGCCTGGATATTCGCCGCCGCGCCGACGATGCCCTGCAGCGGGCGGAAGACGATACCCGCCCTGCCGAGCGGCGGCTGGCCCAGCACGGGAGGCTCCGCGATGACGACTAGAACCGCACCCGCCCCGCTCTTTCTCGCCGCGCCGCTCGTCGTCGCGGCAGCGCTCAGCGGCTGCTCAGCCGCGCCCGCGCCTACCCCGGCGCGCGCCGTCTGCGATGCGCTCCGGCCCGCCCTGCCCACCTGGAGCCGGGCCGATACCGAACGAAGCAAGCAGGAGGGAGCCCGCTTCCTCGACGTCTGGGAAGCCGTCTGCAACACGCAATAGCGGCGCCTGCGGCTGGAACCCTGTCACGCTCGCCTACGGCTGCGGCCTCGGGCGCCACCGACCGTCCTCGCCCTCCTCGAACGGCCATGACAGGCCCACCGGCAGACTCTTCGGCCGGGGTGAGGGCTGTGCGCTGTCCAGCATCTCCTGCGTCAGGCCACTCGCGCCGGCGAGATCCGCGCCGGCGAGGTGCGCGCCGGCGAGGCTCGCGCCTTCGAGGTTCGCGACTTCCAGGTGCGCGCCGAAGAGGATCGCGTCTTCGAGGTTCGCGCTGGTGAGGTTCGCGCGGGCGAGCTTCGCGCCTTCGAGGTTCGCGCCTTCGAGGTTCGCGTGGGCGAGGTTCGCGTCGAAGGTTCGCGTGGGCGAGGATCCCGTGCCGGCGAGCTTCGCGCCGGTGAGTTTCGCGCTGGTGAGGTCCGCGTTGGCGAGGGTCGCGCCGGTGAGGTCGCGCCTTCGAGGTTCGCGCCTTCCAGGTTCGCGTGGGCGAGGTTCGCGCCGAAGAGGTCCGCGTGCCGGCGAGCTTCGCGCCGCGTGAGGTCCGCGTCGGCGAGTTTCGCGTCTTCGGAGTTTCGCGAAGGCGAGGGTCGCGCCTTCGAGGGTCGCGCCTTCGAAGTGCGCGCGCCAGAGGGCCGCTTTGGTGAGTTTCGCGCCGGCGAGGTCAAGTCTCCAGTCGCGTTCGATGTCCTTCAGCCTGCCTTCGTTGAACAGAAGTCCTCGGCATTCCCCCACCGCCTTTGCCGCCGCCTCGACATCCGGCCGGCACTTTTTTTCCGCTGCTTCCGCATCGCCGACTTCACTTTCCGCTTCGGTCTTGGTTGGGTGCCTCGCGAAGGCGCAAAGCAGATCCATGATCTGGACGTGATAGTCCTCGGGGTGCTCCCGAGCCAGCTGCTCAAGTGCGTAGATGCCGTTCAGGCGGGTGGGCAGTGTAGTGCTGCCCAGCATCTCCGCGCCCTTCTGATAGCGCTCGTTCCGAAGTTTACGCTCGGAGGTTTCCGCCTGCCTGTTAGCAGCCTCCGCCTGCCTATGAGCAGTTTCCGCCTGCATTTTAGCAGCTTCCGCCTGTATGTTAGAAGCTTCCGCCTGCCTGTTAGTAGCTTCCGCCTGCCTGTTAGTAGCTTCCGCCTGCCTGTGAGCAGCTTCCGCCTGCATGTAAGCGACGTAACTCCGCCATATTGCCAGCGGCAGGCCGATGACGGCCACGAGGATCAGCACCAGGTTGTGTAGGGTCTCACCATTGGATGCATGCGCCCAGCGCCAGATCGTTTCGCCATAAAACGCCCCCACAATGAGCAGCAACACCAGCAGTGTCGAAATGGCCGACAACACCGGCTGCGCCACAAAAGACCGCTTGAACTAGCCCCACAATTCACCGGCGCGAACCTCGAAGGCGCGCTGCGCCACAAAAGACCACTTGAGCCACACCCACAATCGGCGCCGCCCGGACCAACCCAGAAGCCTCCTCCAACGATCCTTACGTCTCTCCATCGCGTCATCGCCCCCGTTTCGGCGGACCATGGTCCGCTGCACAAGGCCCGAGCGGCATGCTACCCCCGAAAACGATCCCTCGAGGGCCCGAAAAGGCCGGACGGGGGCCGGGGCGGACCAACGCCCCGAACCGGGAGCGTACACTCCCACGACCGGAACCGGCCCAGCGCCGGCCGTCCCGCCACCTCGCACGAGGCGGGGCCATGATCGTGGGAGATCGCCCGCTTGTCCATTCCCGAAAATGTGCCCGGTGTTGCCGCGTGGGCCGCGCCCGCGCTGACGCCCGTCCAGCCAGCCGAGCCGCTCGCACCCTGGATCGGCGGCAAGAGGAACCTCGCGAAAGCGATCGTGCAGCGCATCGAAGCCATGCCCCACACCTGCTACGCAGAGCCCTTCTGCGGCATGGGCGGCATCTTCCTGAGGCGGCCCAATCGTCCCCGGTCGGAAATCCTGAACGATATCAATGGCGAGATCGTCAACACCTTCCGCATCGCGCGCGACCACCCCGACGCGCTCGCCGCCCAGTTTGATCTTTGCCTCGCGTCTCGGGAGATTTTCGGGCGCCTGCTTGCCACCCCGCCGGAGTCGCTGACCGACATCCGCCGCGCCGCGCGCTGGGTTTATCTTCAGCAGCTTTCCTTCGGCGGCAAGCCTGCGCATCTGGCATCGCCGGGCGGTTTCGGGCCGTCCGCACGACGGCCCTCGCTCCTTTCGGGCCCGCGCGCAATCCGCTTGATCCGCGCCGCCGGCGCGCGCCTCCAAGGCGTCCATATCGAGCGGCTCGATTGGCGCGCCTTCATTCCGCGCTACGACCTGGCCGGCACACTGTTCTACCTCGATCCGCCCTATTGGGGTCACGAGGCCAATTACGGGCAGGGGACTTTTGCGCAGGACGACTTCGCCCGCCTGGCGGCCATGCTGGAAGGCATCGAGGGCCGCTTCCTGCTGTCGATCAACGATCGGCCCGAGATCCGGAAGCTCTTCCGCTGGGCGACGATCGAAGAGGTCGATGCCGTATATACGGCGCAGGGCGGCGGGAATCGCCGGGTGCGGGAGCTGCTGATTTCAGGCCGCGCCCAGGCGCGCAGGCCCGTCTCGTCGATGCAGACCGGCCTGGCCGGGTCGAAGCCGGGTTGGCTGTCAAACCGGGCCTGGCGCTTTCTCAAGACCTCCGGCCGCTCCTGCTCCAATGCGTGCGCGGGTTTTTGTACGTGAAGCCGCACCCGCGCAGCCAATCCGGACATCGGGCTCGTCCGCCAGGCGCGCCACCATCTCATCGAGCGTGATGTCCTTGTCAGTCTCGATCGGGCCCAAGGCGACAGCGCCTCTGCCCATATCCGTTTTCTGGGCGGCGGGACGGCCTATGTCTCGGCCAGCATGAGCATGCCTTTCATCTCACGCTGCGCCCTCTATGGATCCAAAGGCTGGATCGAGATTCGCGACAAGACGCACGTCGCCAACCCGGAAGGCTGGGTGGTGACCAAGGGGCTGGCCGATGCGCCCATCGTCTCGGAGGAGGCGCCGTCGGCAGGATCCGTGAGAGACACTCTGCTGGCAGTCGGCCGCCAGGCCGTTTGCGGCTCTCGGGGTTGGCGGTCGCCACGGCTACGACCCGAGTGAGTGCTCTAGCCTTCAACCTCGATCCTCGGCGCGACGAAGGCGGCCGGTTCCGGAGGCTCACCTTCGAAAAGCGCGACCTCGACCAAGCAGGAGTGGGCGGTCGGTCCCTGCGCCAGCTGCGAGGTTCCCTTGTCGAGGGTGAGGACGTTCGGGTTGCCGCTGCGGCAGAGACCGCTGGCGTCCGGGTCGTACCAGGCGCCGGTACTGATCAGAACCACGCCGGGCCGTAGATCCTTCGAGAGAAGCGCCCCGCAGAGGCAGGCGCCGCGCGCATTGAAGACCCGAACGAGGTCGCCCTCGGCGATACCGCGCTTGGCTGCGTCGGCGGGGTTGAGCAGAAGCGGCTGCCGGCCGGCGACGCGCTGGCCGCGGCTGAGTGCGCCCTGGTCGAGCTGACTGTGCAGCTTGTTCTTCGGTTGGTTGGAGATCAGGTGCAGGGGGGTGGCGGCATCGGCCTTGCCCAACCACTCTGCCGGCTCCATCCAGGTCGGGTGGCCGGGGCAGTCCGGTAGTGCGAAGCCGGCCATGGTCTCCGAGAAGATCTCGATCTTGCCGCTGGGTGTGCGCAAGGGATGGGCCTCGGGATCGGCGCGGAACTCTGCGAGCATGACGTAGGGTTCGGCCGGCGGCTCGATCTTGTGCCAGCCCTTGGCCAGCAGTTCGTCGAAAGGCGGCAGTTCCACCGCTGCCCGCGCCGCCGACTGTCGGCTCTTGTCGTAGAGCCATTGCAGCCAGTCCTCGCTGTCGCGGCCTTCGCTGAAGTCCGCTTCCAAGCCCAGGTGCCGGGCGATGTTGCGAAAAATCTCGTAGTCGTCACGGGCGGCGCCTGGCGGCTCGACCACCTTGTCCATACGCACCAGGTAGGGATCGCGCGGACTCAAGGTCAGATCCTGGCGTTCCAGGGGAACGGTGCAGGGCAGGACGATGTCGGCGTGCTTGGTAAGTGCATTCCAGCACCATTCATGCACGATCACGGTCTCCGGCCGGGCCCAGGCACGACGGAGGCGGTTCAGATCCTGATGGTGGTGGAAGGGATTGCCGCCGACCCAATAGACCAGCCTTGTATCCGGGTAGCGCCGGGTCTTGCCGTCGAAGGCGAAGACTCCACCAGGATTCTCCAGCAACTCGGCGATGCGGGAGACGGGGATGAAGCTGTTCACTCTGTTGCGGCCCTGGGGGATCGCCTGGAAACGCGGCATGGCGCGCTCCAGGCCAACGGTATTGACGGCGCCGTAGCCGAAGCCGATGCCACCGCCCGGCAAGCCGATCTGGCCCAGCATCGCGGCCAGGACCGTGCCCAGCCAAAAGGGCTGTTCGCCGTGGTCCTGCCGGGTCAGCGACCAAGAGACCGAGATCATGGTGCGGCCCTGCGCCATGCGATGGGCCAGCGCGCGGATGGTCTCGGCCGGGATCTCGCAGAGGGGTGCCGCCCACTCCGGAGTCCTGCGAACCCCGTCGGTCTCGCCGGTCAGGTAGGCGGCGAAGCGCTCGAAACCCACGGTGTAGGTCTGGAGAAAGGCGCGGTCCAACAACGCGTCGCTCAAGAGCACCTGGGCAAGTGCGATCATCAAGGCCGCGTCGCTGGAAGGCCTGGGTGCGATCCAGTCCGCGCCGAGATCCTCGGCGACGTCCGACCGCAAGGGAGAGATATTGACGAACTCGAGGCCGGCCGCGCGGGCTTGCGTCATCGCCGATCTGGCGCGGTGGCAGCCGACGCCGCCCTGGCCGATGACGGCGTTCTTCAAAGGCAGGCCGCCGAATGCCACCAGCAAATCGGCATGATCGATGATCGACTGCCAGCTGGTGGAGCCGTAGATGAAGGCGGTGCTGCCCAGGATATGCGGCAGGATCACCTCGCCGGCAGCCAGGCTGTAGGTGTTGACCGCGGAGGTGAAGCCGCCGAGCAGGTTCATGAAGCGCTTCAGGTGACCCTGCGCGTGGTGAAAGCGTCCGGCGCTGGCCCAGCCGTAGGAGCCGGCGAAGATGGCCTCGTTGCCGTACACCTTGCGGACGCGGTCCAACTCGGCGGCGACCAGTCGCTCGGCCTCGTCCCAGCCGATCTCCAGATAGCTGTCCTTACCGCGCTTCTCGCCGGCCGCGCCCGCTCCGCCCTCCATCCAGCCCTTGCGCACCATTGGTGCCTTGATCCGCAGGGGATCCTTCAAGACACCCAGGTAGCCATCGGCGATGGGCGAGGGGTCAGGGTCTTCCTCGAAGGGGTGCAAGGCAACAAGCTCGCCATCGCGAGCCTCTGCCCGATAGGTGCCCCAGTGGAAACTGGTCAGGGGAAGAGCGGTTCGGTCTTTCATCGGCGCATTCCGATCGGAACATCCACGGCGGTGACCCGTTCCTTGGCATCGAGAACGATGGGCCTGACATCCAGCTGCGCCGGCCGCGCGTGCTCGGCATGAGCGAATCCTGCGATTGCCGAGTGAACCGCTTGTATCTCATTCAGGGTGGAAGCGTCGAGCCTCGGCTAGGGTGAGGCCGCGGCCTTCGGGCTCCAGAAGCCAACGCCCTCCTCGCGCTCGCAGGCCAGGCCTTTGGGATAGCTGACCAGTTCCAACTGAAGGCCCCAGGGCGCCAGGAAAAACACCCAGGTCAGACCTGCCGTCGGGCCTTCACCCATGACTGTCTGCCTGCCCTGAACGATCACCCCGTGCGCTTCCAGGTGGCGGACGGCGGTCTCCATATCCTCGACATAGAAGGCCAGGTGATGGCCGCCGTGGTCACTGTTGCGCGGCCGGCTCACGTCCTGGTCGGGCGCCTCGTACTCGAAGAGCTCCAGGTTCGGACCCTGGTGGCAAGACAGCATACGCAAGGTCTTGATCTTGGCGCGCGGGTGCACGCCCAGATGCACTGCCATCCAATCGTCCTCGGCAACGAAGGGGCCGACGTCGAAGAGCGGAGTGCAACCGATGACCTCGACGAAGAAGCGGGTGGCCTCCTCCATGTCTGGAACCGTGAGGCCGACGTGGTCGGTCCCGGCCAGTCCCGGCAGGCCTTGAGTCATAGTCGTTTCTCCCATTTCCATTTTCATGTTGCAGCCAGCGTGAAGTCGAAATCGACCCGCCATTTGGCCTGTCCGCTCTCGTCGGGGCGGAAGTCTGCGATCAGGCTTTCCTTGACGCCGAAGACACAGTCGTCCTCAAGCCATTCGTTCTCACGGTCGAAGATGTGTGTCACGGTCGACTGAAAGCCGGGTGCAGAGATGACGAAGTGGATATGTCCCGGCCTATAGGGATGGCGTCCCATCCGCTCCAGCATGGTGCCGGCAGGGCCATCGGTCGGAATGGGGTAGGAGACCGGACGGATCGAGAGGAAGCCGTACCGGCCGTCGGCCACTGTGGTGAGCCGTCCGCGCATGTTCATCTCCGGCTGCCGACCCGGCTGCTGCACGTCATAGAAGCCCTCGGCATTGTCCGACCAGATGTCCAGCTGGGCGTCGGCGATGGGCTTGCCGTCCAGATCCTGCACCGTGCCGCTATAGAGACAGGACTCACCCTTGCCGTCGCGGCAGAGATTGGCGCCCATCTCCAGTTTCGGCGCCTCGGCGACATGGAAGGGGCCCAGCACCGTGGTCTCGGTGGCACCGGAGGGGCGCCGGTGATTGATCGCATCGATCAGCATGGACACGCCCAGAAGGTCGGAGAGCAGGACAAACTCCTGGCGTTTGTCATCGCAGATCTGGCCGGTCTCGGTTAGAAAGTCGATGGCGGCCTGCCACTCCTCCTGGCTCGGCTCGACCTCTTTCACGAAGCTGTGCAGGTGGCGGATTGCGGCCTCCATGACCTTGTGAAAGCGCTCGTCCCGACAGGCCGCCAGGCGGTCGATGACGACTTCCACAGAGGTCTCTTCGGTCAGGTAGTCGGGCATGCATTTTCCTCTTTCATCGAGGCCAAGTTTGTCGCCCTTCAGTCAACTTGGGAAAGCCTACCGCCTTCCGGGGGAAACGGGCCAGACGGCGTGAAAGTCCAGACTTGATCGATCTCGCCACTTCAGCCTCACTGTCGCAGATTAGGAACCTAAGGAGAAAGCCATGGTAGCCATCGAGATGATCGATCACATCGGCATCCGCATCCGCGACAAGGGCCGCTCGATCGCGTTCTACGAGGCCTTGGGATTTCAGCTGATCTTCGATGCCGGCTTCGAGAAGGGCCATCCCATCATGCTGCGCCATACCTCGGGCGTGGTGCTGAACCTGCTGGGTCCGTCCAGCGAGGAAAAGGACGAGAACGTCCTGATGGACATCGAGCCGAAATATGCCGGCTACACCCACATGGCCCTGAAGGTCAGCTCCCTGCCCGAGCTCGAAGCCTTCCTGGAGGAGAAGGGGATCGCTGTCACCGGTCGCTTCAGCTTCAAGGACATGTCGGCGCTCTTCGTGCGCGATCCCGACCGCAACGTCATCGAGTTCGATTCCTACCCCGGCGACGACCCCGCCTCGCGGATGACTGGCGATGACGCGGCCTTCGAGGGCTACAAAAATCATGGCTCAGTTTACAAATCGTATGCATGACCTGTCGATGACAACGGCGAGGCATGTGCGTGGGGATGCGTTTTCGAGACAGACGCGTTGAAACCATCGCAGACAGAGGTGGCTCGGTAAAACCGGGCAGGTGAGTCAAGTGGGGTTTTCGCGTGAGATCGGCCTGATAGCCGAGAGCGAGGAGAGATCATGGCAAGACGCCCGCGCCGAAACCACAGTCCAGCATTCAAGGCGAAAGTGGCCTTGGCAGCCATCCAGGGCGAGAGGACGCTGGCCGAGTGAGCCCAGCAGTTTGACGTACCCCCCAACCAGATCACCCGTGGCTCCGGCAGTTGTTGGATGGCGCTACCTGGCCTTCTACAACAGCACGAGGCCACATTCGTCGCTTGGCGGGCAGCCGCCCGATCAGGCGTACATCAGCGCGCTGCAGCCAATCCCGGCAGCGACTTGACCCAGACGGAAATCCACTTGGCGATCGCTCGAAACCTGTTCAAACAATCCGAGCCACCTCTCTACTGGTATAGTTGGCCATGGGCCGCGAGAGCGTCCTTTGATCTGTAGCGCCGGCCGATTCCTCGATTTCGGCAGAACGTGCCAGTAGCAACCGGCTTCTGACCGCAGCGTCCCCGGCCGTGCTGTCGCTGTACCGAGAGTCAGCGGCTTTGCCGGCATGAGCCGACAGCAGGATGGAACAGCCGGCCTCTGCGGCTAGGCCGTGCCGTCGACGATGCAGGACGCGCCTGTCGAGGCCGCCAAACGCAGCGGCAGGATCGCCTGGTAGTCCGGTGAACGGTAGAAACGCTCGGCCGCCGCGCGCTCGGGGAACGCGATCACCACGATCCGCTGGCCGACCAACCGGCCCTCCAACACCTCCGGATTGCCGCCTCGAACGACGAAGCGACCTCCGAATTGGGCGATAACGGCCGGCGTGCGGGCGGTATAGAGGCTGTAGGCCTCAGGGTCCTGCACGTCGATCTGCGCAATCAGATAGGCCGTCACTGCTACCCCCCTTCCTTGCTCGGCCACCCAATCCGGCGAGGCCGTCAACCGGTTTCGACAACACGATCCAAAGAGCCCATGCAACGGCCGGGGTCGGCCTGACGACCGTCCAGATCGCGGGCCTCGACATGCACCACGGCACTGCCGCGTGCCTCCTCGTAGAGAAAGACGTCCAAGACGCAGGCCAGACCGGCGTACTGCCAGATCTGCGCACCGGCCTCGCGTCGGATGCGCTGCGGATTGCCGAGGGCATCGTGCACCGCCGGCGCCGTCAGGCCGATCAGTTCCGTTCCGTCGGTGCCACGCCCGGCACAGGAGACCAAGAGGGCAAACGCAAAAAGAGCGGCGCCGCTGCGCCAGGTGGCATGCAAAGGCTTCAATCCTCGATTTCGCCGGGTGCGACGACGGGAATGTCGTTTTCAATGCCCGGCTCCAGGGCATCGACCTGACCGGCCAGGCGACCGCCGGCCTCGATATAGAGATCGCAGTAGCGCACCCGACCGACCACGCGACCCGTAGAGCGTATCAGCAGCTGCTTGGTCACCGTCAAGGTGCCCTCGACACGGCCTTGAATGTCGGCGACCTCGACCTCGGTGTCGCCGACGAAGCTACCGCTCTCGCTGATCTCCAGCACGCGGCTTCCCTTGATGTCGGCTTCGATCCGCCCCTCGATACTCACTTCCTCGGCATCGCGGATCTCGCCGGTGATGGTGACGGAGGCAGGAACATGCAGCCGTTGAACCGGCTCTTCCTGCGCCATCGTGCTTTTCGGGCCTTTCATCCGCCGCGCCAGGGCGGGCGGCAATTCGCCTGCGCGCCGCGGTGAGTCGCTGCTGCGCGGGGCTATCGGTGGTCTGCTGTTCATCGCTGAAACCTTGTCATGGGGCTCCGGGCCTGCCGCCTCGAGACTGCTGTCGCGCAGTGAAACCATGGCCGAACGTATTGTCAGCCGATTCGGGCAGCCAACCCAAGTGTCTTTACTTCGGGCACTATCCGCAGTTTTGCAGCGAATCCAGTCTCCAATCGCTTGCAACCGAGGCGCAGCGATGCGAGATAATGCTGCAGAGCAACAATCGCGATAGAGTGGCAGGCGTAACGAGAGGCGCTTGGCGCCGAAAGGTGTGGGCGGAGCAAGCGGCCCAGCCGGGGGACACAGAGGAAAGAGACTCACGTGAGCGCACAGGGCTACGATGTCTGTGGCATTGGCAATGCCATCGTGGATGTCCTGGCATCCGCCAAGGACACCTTCCTGAATGAGCAGGGCCTGACCAAGGGCGCCATGAGCCTGGTCGATGGTGCGCGCGCCGAGGCCATCTACAAGGTCATGGGCCCAGGCCGCGAGGTCTCCGGCGGATCGGCCGCCAACTCCATGGTCGGTCTGGCCGCGCTGGAGGGTCGTACCGCCTTCATCGGCAAGGTGCGCAACGATCAGCTGGGCGGTATCTTCGCCCACGACATCCGCGCCGCCGGAGTCGACTTTCCGACCCGCCCGGCCGAAGAGGGCCCACCGACCGCGCGCTGCCTGATCCTGGTGACGCCGGACGGCCAGCGCACGATGAACACCTATCTGGGCGCCTGTGTCGGGCTGGGTACCGATGACATCGACCCGGAGACCGTGCAGGCCTCGATCGTCACCTACCTGGAGGGTTATCTCTTCGATCCGCCGACTGCCAAGCAGGCCTTCCTCAGGGCTGCGGAGTTGGCACATGGCGCCGGTCGCAAAGTCGCCCTCACCCTTTCCGACCCCTTCTGCGTCGAACGCCATCGCGAGGATTTCCGGGCGCTGATCGAAGGCCACATCGACCTGCTCTTCGCCAACGAGCAGGAGATCAAGTCCCTGGCCGAGACCGACGACCTGGCCAGCGCCGTGGCCAGCCTGGACGGCAAGCTCGATCTGGCCGTCATCACCCGCAGCGAAAGGGGTGCGATCATTCTGGCCGGCAGCGAGCGCCTGGAGGTCACGGCCTTCCCGGTTCAGCGCGTCGTCGACACCACCGGCGCCGGCGACCTCTTCGCCGCCGGCTTTCTCGCCGGCTACACCAAGGGCAAGCCGCTTTTGGACTGCGGGCGCCTGGGTACCCTGGCCGCCTCGGAAATCATCAGCCACTTCGGCGCCCGGCCGGAAGTGGATCTCAGTGAGCTGGCCAGCCGAGATCTGGCCTAAGAAAACAGAGTCATGGCCCAAGATCGTCAGGCGCTACGCAACATCGCCATCACCGCGCACGTCGACCACGGCAAGACCACTCTGGTCGACGAGTTGCTGAAGCAGTCCGGCGCCTATCGCAGCAATCAGCGCGTCGCCGAGCGGGCGATGGACTCCCACGATCTGGAGCGCGAGCGCGGCATCACCATTCTCGCCAAATGCACCTCGGTCGAGTGGCATGGGACGCGGGTGAACATCGTCGACACTCCCGGCCATGCCGATTTCGGCGGTGAAGTCGAGCGCATCCTCTCGATGGTCGACGGCGCGCTGCTGCTGGTCGATGCTTCCGAAGGCCCCATGCCGCAGACCAAGTTCGTGCTGGCCAAGGCCCTCGCGCGTGGCTTGAAGCCGATCGTGGTCGTCAACAAGGTGGATAAGCCCGAACAGCGCGCTCAAGAGGTCGAAAGCGAGGTCTTCGACCTCTTCGCACTACTGGATGCGACCGAGGAGCAGCTCGACTTTCACACGCTCTTCGCGTCGGCCAAGCAGGGCTGGGCATCGACGACCCTGGAGAGTCCCCGCGAGAGCCTGGCGCCGCTGTTCGAGCGCATCGTCGCCCATGTCGCGCCGCCCGAGGCCGAGACCGACGGCCCCTTCACCATGCTGGCCACCACCCTGGAGGCCGATCCCTACCTGGGTCGCGTGCTGACCGGACGCATCCAGTCGGGCGTCGCCAAGCTGAACGCGCCGGTGCGCGCGCTTGCGGCCAACGGCAAGGTGATCGAGCAGGGGCGTCTCACCAAGCTGCTGGCCTTCCGCGGCCTGGAGCGCAAGCCGATCGACGAGGCCGTCGCCGGTGACATCGTCGCCGTGGCCGGCTTGACCGAAGCCAACGTGGCCGACACCCTGGCCGCGCCCGAGGTCACCACCGCAATCCCGGCCCAGCCGGTCGACCCCCCGACCCTGGCGATGACCTTCTCGATCAACGATTCGCCCTTGGCGGGTCGCGAGGGCGACAAGGTGACCAGCCGCATGATTCGCGCCCGACTGCTGCGCGAGGCCGAGGGCAACGTCGCCATCCGCGTGCGCGAGACCGACGAGAAGGACGCCTTCGAGGTCGCCGGCCGCGGCGAGCTGCAGCTCGGCGTCTTGATCGAGACCATGCGCCGCGAAGGCTATGAGCTTTCGATCAGTCGACCGCGCGTGGTCTACCGCAAAGGTGAGGACGGCAAGCGCCTGGAGCCGATCGAAGAGGTCGTGGTCGACGTCGACGAGGAATGCTCCGGTGTGGTGGTGGAGAAGATCTCGCAGCGCAAGGGTGAGCTCACGGACCTGCGTCCCTCCGGCGGCGGCAAGCAGCGCCTGACCTTCCTGGCCCCTTCGCGCGGGCTGATCGGCTATCACGGCGAGTTCCTGACCGACACCCGCGGCAGCGGCATCATGAACCGCCTGTTCCACGCCTATGCGCCCTACAAGGGGCCGATTCCCGCACGCCGGGTCGGTGTCTTGATCGCCATCGGTCGCGGTGCCGCCGTGCCCTATGCGCTCTGGAACTTGGAGGAACGCGGCCAGATCTTCATCTCCGGCGGTGCCGAGGTCTATGACGGCATGATCATCGGCGACCACAGCCGCGAGAACGACCTCGAGGTCAATCCACTGAAGGCCAAGCAGCTGACCAACATTCGCGCCGCCGGCAAGGACGATGCCGTCAAGCTCTCGCCACCGCGCAAGATGAGCCTGGAGCAATCGCTGGCCTATATTGCCGACGACGAGCTGGTCGAGGTCACGCCGAAGACCATCCGCCTGCGCAAGCGGACCCTGGACACCCACCAGCGCAAGAAAGAGAGCCGCCTGCGGAAGGCCGGCTAGCGTCGCCTATGGAGAGCCTGCAGAGCCGCACCGCCGGCGTCCCTGCGACGGCGGTGGCGGCCGACAAGGCCAGGGCGGCTCGTAAGCTGGCGTCCGAGTGGCGCGCCGACGGCCGGCAGCTTGGGCCCACCCAAGTTGGGCTCGGCCGGCCGCGAAGACCGGCGGCCCCTATCCTGGTGCCACCGCGAGACGTGCCGCGCCGGCGCATCGACCGCGGCGAAGCCGGACGGGTCGCCCTCCTCCACGCCTTGGCGCATATCGAATTGAATGCGGTGGATCTGGCAGCGGATTTGCTTGCGCGCTTTTCCGATAGCGCCTTTCCAAGGGCCTTCTTCGACGATTGGCTGCGGGTGTTGGACGAAGAAGGCAAGCACTCCCTGCTACTGTCTGAGCGTCTGGCCGCGCTCGACAGCCACTACGGCGCGCTTGCCACTCACGACGGCCTCTGGGAGGCCGCGGAGGCGACGGCCGGGGATCTCCTGGCACGACTCGCGGTGGTGCCCCTGGTTCTGGAAGCCCGCGGTCTGGACGTGACGCCGCCGATGATCGCCAAGCTGGAGGCCGTCGAGGATTGCGAGAGCGCGAACGTCCTGCGGGTCGTCTATGAGGAGAAGATCAGCCACGTCGCAATCGGCCGCCGCTGGTTCACCCGGGCCGCGGAAGGTCGCGGCCTCGATCCTTGGGAGACCTGGCCGACATTGGTCCGCAGACACTTTCGCAGCGCCTTGAAGCCCCCTTCAATCACGAAGGCCGCGCCGCCGCCGACCTGCCGGCTGGCGTCTTCAATGTCGTGCAAGGCGACAAGGAGGCGGTGGACTTGATTCACGGTCATCCCTACGCCAATGGCACCGTCTTCACCCGCGATGGCGACGTGGCTCGCAACTTCAGCCAGGACATCGAGGTCGGCATGGTCGGCGTCAACGTGCCGACTCCGGTCCCTATGGCCTTTCATTCCTTCGGCGGCTGGAAAGCCTCGATGCTTCGGCGATCATCATGTGCATGGTATGGAAGGCGTGCGCTTCTACACCCGGATCAAGACCACGACGACGCGCTGGGCCTCGGGTATGCGCGCCGATCCGGAGTTCGTGATGCCGACCCTGGAATAGAGCGTTACCACCTCGCATGCGCTCGTCCGTAATGCTCTATCCCTCTGTTTAAAAGCGCAAATCGTCGTCGCTGATGAGTTCATCGACTATTGATTTGCTGTAGCAGTCCGATAGCAGCGAAGAGGAGACTAGGCAAAAGCTGGGGCCGATCTCCTCTCATTCGCCTTGCACGGCGGCGCTGCCCGCGACTTGCGAGGCCAGCCAGCGACGAATCCGTGCAACCAGCAAGGGCTGGCGCGGGGCTCTGGTTGCAAGGCAGTAGAAGCCGAAGTCACAGTCCAGGGCCTCGGCAAAGGCCTGACAAAGACGGCCGGACGCCAACTCCTCCTCGACGAAGAGCCGGCTTGCCAGAGCCACACCCTGCCCGGCCATGGCCGCATCGAGGGCCAGCGAGGTCAGGCTGAACTCCATGCTGCGGATGCGGGGCTGCGGCCGCTCGCCGAAGATGCTGTCCAAGAACAATGGCCAGAAGCCATGCGAATCCTGCAGCAGCACGTGATGGGCAAGGTCGTCCGGGTCCTGCAGGGGATGCGCACCTTGCAACAGCACAGGACTGCAAACGGCGATCAGCTGCAGCGGCGCCAGCGGCTCTGCCGTCAGGCCCGGCCCGAAGGGCGGCGCGCCCTGCCGCACGGCAATGTCCACCCCATCGCTCTGAAAGCTCGCCAGGCGATCGGAGGCCTCGAGCTTGACCTGGATATCGGGGTTCTCTTCGGCAAAGCGCCCAAGACGCGGCACCAGCCACTTGGCCGCGAAAGACGAGGTCACACTGATGGTCACGACCGCCCCCTGCGGCTGGATTTCCGCCGTCGCCGTGGCCATCATCTCAAAGGCCCGCCGCAGCGTGGCGAAGTAGCGCCGGCCCTCCTCGGTCAGCGCCAAACCCTTGGGCTGTCGCTCGAAAAGCATGACGCCGAGCCGACGCTCCAGGCCCCTGACCTGCTGCGCCACGGCGCCCTGGGTCACGCCGATCTCCTCGGCGGCCAGCCTGAAATTCAGATGCCGGCCGGAAGCCTCGAAAGCCTTCAAGGCATTGAGCGGCGGTAACGGTGGCAAGCGGATCGCCCTCTGCTCTGTAGAATTTCTGCAGGCTTGAGGCAGACATTCTGACTGGTCAATCGGTCATGCCGATGCGACTTTACTCTCAGATCAATCAGGGGAGCCAAGAGCATGTCAGATCCGAAAGTCGCAATGATCACCGCCGGCGGCAGCGGCATGGGTGCCGATTCCGCCCGCAAGCTGGCCGAGGACGGCTTCAAGGTGGCGATCCTCTCCTCCTCCGGCAAAGGCGAGGCGCTGGCCCAAGAGCTGGGCGGCATCGGCGTCACCGGCTCCAACCAGTCGAACGAGGACCTGCAGCGCCTGGTCGATCGGGCGATGGAAAGCTGGGGCCGGATCGACGTGCTGGTGAACTCTGCCGGCCACGGCCCCCGTGCACCGGTCCTGGAGCTGAGCGACGAGGATTGGCATCGCGGCATGGATGTCTACTTCATGAACGTGGTGCGGCCGACCCGCCTGGTGACCCCGATCATGCAGGCGCAGAAGTCCGGCGCGATCGTCAACATCTCGACCTTCGCCGCCTTCGAGCCGGATCCCGTGTTCCCGACCTCGGGCGTCTTCCGAGCCGGCCTTGCGGCCTTCACCAAGCTTTTCTCCGACAAATATGCGGTCGACAACATTCGCATGAACAACGTCCTGCCGGGCTTCATCGACAGCCTGCCGGAGAAGGAGGAATTCCGCTCGCGCATCCCGATGCAGCGCTATGGCAGCTCGCTGAACGAGATCGCCGCCGTGGTCGCGTTCCTGGCCTCCGAGGGTGCCGGCTACATCACCGGCCAGAACTTCCGCGTCGACGGTGGCATCACACGCTCGGTTTAGACGATACAGGGGGAACCGGCCGCTTTCGGGCGGCCGGCGGCAAACCCCTATCGAGAGCACTGCCCGCGCTGCGATTCATCTCGCGTTTTCTACGCGATATCTCTTTTCTCCACGACCGCTGGATGCAACACTCCTTGCGCTATCTTCGGGAAGACAGGAGCATGGCAATTATCTTCGGCACCGCTGTACAAAACAACGGGCTCGTCGGCAGCCACTCCGCCGATCAGATCTACGGCCTGAGCGGGAACGACCGGCTTTATGGCGTCGAGGGCGACGACACGCTCTTCGGCGGCAGCGCCGCGGACCGCACCTTCTACGGCTACACCGGCGCCGACAGCCTCTACGGCGGCGGCGGTGCGGACACCTTGGTCGCCGCCAGCCAGGGCGAACTGCAGTCCGGTGATCTCTTTGACGGCGGGGCCGGCAGTGACACCCTGATGCTAGAGGGCGGCGCCACCCTGCCGGCCGGCGTCTTGGTCACCAAAGTGGAGGCGGTCATCTACGGTTAGGCTGCAGTCCTCGTCTTAGAGCGGATCGCGTGAATCCGCTCTATGTTTCAAACCTGTAGAGCAGGATTCAGACGACCCGGCGCGCCCAGGCTAGAGCCGATCTCACCACTCCTGTCCGGCTCAGAACCACAGGAAGTCTGTCGCTGTCAACAGGTTGGCGGCGGTGACACCATCGATCAGGAAGGCCTAGTCAACCACCCCGTCACCGTCGTCGTCGACCTGAATCTGACGTGATCCGGCGAAGCGCGCCTCCGAGTTGCCGCCGCCGGAAAAGGCGGCTGCAGCGATGTAAGCGAAGCTGCCGGTCTCCAGCCCCGTGGCGAAGACCGGCTTATCCTCGCCGTTACCTGCATTTACCGAAACGCCGTCGAAGTCGCGGATCACCACCGCCGGAACCGCCGCTGCCCAGACTCGTCACCGTTGGAGCGGAAGGCGATGTCGCCCGAGCCCATGGCGATGGTGTCGGCTCCACTCTCGCTCTCCACACGATCGCCGCTCTGGCCGGCAAGCGTATCGCTACCGCCGCGGCCGTTCAGAGTATCGTCTCCGCTACCGCCGGTTAGGCTGTTGTTGCCGCTGTTGCCGGCCAGGGTATTGGCCAACTCATTGCCACCATGCCTGGCAGCACCCAGGCCGTTGTTGATGTTGGCCCGCTCGACATGGCCTTCCGCACCTCCCGCAAGAGTGTAGGTGTTCCGTCCCGGATGATCGCATGGACCCTCGCCGGCAGGCGCTGTTCGTGGCACGCTCCATCCTGGGCGAGGTTCGGGACGGAGAACGAGCATGCCGATCTCTCTTCACAAGCAGGCGACGACGACGCCGAAGGTGCGGGTGGCGATCCAGGCGAGCGACGAGCCGGCTCACGTCCTGGCCGCTGTCACCATAGACGACATCTTTGCCCTGCCCGGCGTAGAACAGGGAGTCGTCTCCATCGCTCCCTCGGATCGTATCATTGCCTATGTCGCCATAGAGGCTGTCGTTACTGACATTGCCGAAAAGCCACCTGTCGTCGCCGGCGCCGCCGAAGAGGCCGTCGTTTCCGGACAGGCCGAACAGCGTATCGGTTTCCCCAAGACCGTAGATCCTATCGGCAAGATCGCTGCCTGTAAGGGTATCGGCCAGATTGGTATCGATGATGTTCGCCATAATTCGGTCTCCTATTCCCGGCTCCCCGCATTCGCCTGCGGCTCACTTGTGCGCCCGCCGTCGATTCATCCTTCTGCTTGCACAGTCTGTTTTCGCAAAGGCAGCGTCGAAGGGCAATCCAAGGAATGGCTTGGGAATATGAGGCCTCCGGTGAACCCAGCCTCAAGAGCATCCTGCTCAGACTGGCCTTTGCCGAGCGTCCACCCTACTGCCGAAACAGCGGGCTTCGGATACCAGCCATCGCCGCGCCATTCAAGGCGTTAGGCGAGAGTCTCAGCGGTCTGTGTGGATGGCGTCCCCTAGGGGATTCGAACCCCTGTTGCCGCCGTGAGAGGGCGGTGTCCTAGGCCTCTAGACGAAGGGGACCTTTCGAGAGACGCACTATATAGCGAGACCGGCCGGGACACGCAAGAGTCATCGTGCTTGCTCGAGGAATTCCTCCTGCGTCATGCGATAGAAGACATGCGCCTGAAGCGGGTGTCCGGCCGCCAGCCAGGGATGGGGAAAATCCTGCGCCGGATCGTGGGTCATGCCGATACGCGCCATCAGCGCCTGCGAGCGCAGGTTCGCAACCGCCGTGAAGGAGACGATCTCGGCCAAGTGCTTGTCGCGGAAGCCATAGTCGAGACAACGCCGAGCCGCCTCGCTGGCATAGCCCCGGCCCCAAGCCCAGGTCGGCAAACGCCAGCCGATCTCGACCGCCGGCCTGAAGGGCGCCTCGAAGGTGACGCGAGACAGGCCCACGAAACCGGCAAAACGCCGGTCCTCCTTGATCTCCAATGCGAAGACGCCCAGGCCGTCGCTTTCCAGCCGCTGCTGGCTCTTGACCGCCAGGGCGTCGGACTGCTCGCGGCTGTAGGGGGCCGGAAAATGCTTCATCACCTCGGGATCGGCATTCATCTCGGCGAAGGCATCCAGATCCTCCGGCCGCCAGCCGCGCAGGCGCGCGCGCGCCGTCTCCAACTCGATCATCGTTACCCCCCAAGCTTGGGCCGTACCCTGTTCAAGCGAGGCGGGGTTCTAGCGCCGGAGCAAGCAGAGGGTCAAGCGGCACGAACGACGAACGCGCGCATTGGAGCCGCAGGCAGTTCGCCGTAGCGTGCAGCGATCGCCTCTGCAGCGGCCAGTGTGACGGGCTCCTGCTGAGCGGCATCACGGGCTTCGATCTCGCCGCGTAGAGGCGTGCACTGGGCAATTGCAAAGGCGGCGGCGCAAGCCTTAGGCGCCCGGCTTACAGCCTCGAACGACACGATCTGGATGGCCCGAAAGCCGGCAGCCTCCAGGTCGTGCGCAAGGCAGTCGTGCCGGAATAGCCATGCGGCGTGCGAGCCATGAACGGCGGATCCTCGGGGAAGATCCGCGCCGCCGCCTCGGTCACCAAGCGGGCGACATTGGCTTCGAGTCGATCCCAAACGTTGAAGAGAAAGGGCGCACCCGGCCGGAGGACGCAGCGGATCTCACGATAGGCGGCCAGCTTGTCGGGAAAGAACATCACGACATACTGGCAGAAGGCCAGATCGAAACTGGCGACCTCGAAGGATAGAGCGACGGCGGTGGCCGTCTGCCAGTCCAGGCAGCGATTCTTCTCCCAGTCTCTTGCGCGCCTGCTGCAGCATTTCCTCATTCAGATCGCTCACCGTGGAACGGGCAGCTTGCGGCAAACCCGCTAGAAGTTTGCGGGTAACCACGCCGGTGCCGCATCCGACCTCCAGCAGCGTCCTGGCGTCGGCCGCAAGAATGCGCCGGGCCAGGTCTTCGGCATAAGGCTCGAACAGTAGCGGCACCATGTAGCGCTCGTAGAGATCGGCAATAGGTCCGGTGAAGGCCGTGTCATTGCGCACAAGTGCCATGGCGATCTGCCTCTTATTATTGATGCTGGAATCTTGACCGGTCGGCGTTGCACTGTAAACATAAGTATTTCGGTCTCACGCGGAGATCCTCTCGGGCAGGATCACCCGCAGATAATTGTCGCCGAGCAGGCTGCGCAACTCCGCGCGAGAGAAGCCGCGGGCTTCCAGGGCAAGAACCAAAGAGCCTAGATCCTCCGGCTGGAAGAAGTCCCAGGGCGGCAGCTGGTAGCCGCGCAGCCAGCGCTCCGGCTGGCGGCGATAGAATCCGTAATCATTGCCCTCCAGATACACGCAGTCAAGGCCGAGACCCAGATGTTCGGCGCCGACCAGATTGGCCATGTAGGCCAGATGTCGGCTCATGTTTTCGACGATGTCGCAGGGCCCCTCCGCCAAGAAGAAACCGACACCATTGATGCCGACCCAGCCGCCGTGCGCGGCGCAGGCCTTGATCTGCTCGTCGGTGATGTTGCGCTCGTGTTCGAAGAGGCTACGGGCATTGGAGTGCGAGAAGATCGGGCTCCGGTCACTCAGTTCCATAACCTCGAGCAAGGAGCGCAAGCCGCAGTGGCTGAGGTCTAGGACAGGGCCGACATTGTTCGGTTCGTGGTAGCCGTCGGCGGCAAGATTGCGCTCGTTGTAGGCCAGCAGCGCCCGGGTCACGCCCAGCGCGCGAAAGGGTTCTAGAGCACATCCATTTTGTGAAGGATCATAGCCTGCTGCGGCTCGAACAGATCGATGATGTCGCCCACGGTATTCCAGAGGGTGCTGACGGTTCTTTCGGCCTTTGCGCGGATCGGTGATTTGAGCTTGGCGAAAGCCATCTCGATTGGGTTGAAGTCGGGACTGTAGAGCGGCAGATATGTGAGGGTGGCGCCTGTGGCCTCGATGGCCTGTCGGACGCCGGCGGCCTTGTGCGCCGACAAGTCATCCATGATCACGACATCTCCGGGATTGAGGGTCGGCGCCAGTGCCTGCTCGCTATAGGCAAGAAAAGCGACGCCATTCATGGCGCCGTCGAGCACCATCGGCGCGATCATTCCGGTCAGCCGAAGCGCGCCGGTAAAGGTGGTTGTCTTCCAATGCCCGTGGGGGATGCCCGCGCGACAGCGCTCGCCCTGCTTGGAACGCCCACGCAGCCGCGCCATCTTCGTCGACAGGCCCGTCTCGTCGATGAAGACCGGCTTGGCTGGATCGAAGTCGAGTCGGCTGTCAAACCAGGCTTGGCGCTTTCTCAAGACCTCCGGCCGCTCCTGCTCCAATGCGTGCGCGGTCTTTTTTGTACGTGAAGCCACACCTGCGCAGCCAGTTGTTCAGCGCGCTCCGGCCAATCCGGACGTCGCGCTCGTCCGCGAGGCGCACCACCATCTCATTGAGCGTGATGTCCTTGTCAGTCTCAATCAGGGTCAGTCTCAATCAGGCCCACGATGAAGCCTTCATGCCCCTCAAGGCTCGACCCGCGTCGACGACCGGTCGGTCGCGGCTCTACCTCACCGGCTTTGGCCCGCTTTTATCCAGCGGATCGCGGGCGATGGCGCCACACCGAACCGCGCCGCAGCACCACGCGCCGTCATGCCCGCCTGCGATGCCTTCAAAACACGAACCCGCAGATCGCCACTCGATGCTCGTCCCATCCAAGGCCTCCTTGTCTGGAGACCTTCAATCAGACTTGCATCATCCCGTCACATCACAATCGATTCAGTGATTGGTGCATCTGCTCTAGCAGGGCCAGATCGCCGAGGAAGGGCGTTGCCGTCTGAAAATGGAATAGAGACGGACAGACGATCGCTTTGCTTGGCAGCCACTACAGCTTGGTGGTCGCAGGCCAAGGTCAGACCATCCGCGGCAGCGACGTCCGCACACAGACGCGCCAAGGTCGAAAGCGCCGCCGCCGCCGTGCCACGCCCCATAGCTGCAGTCAGCGAGACATGGTCGAAGCCCGACGCCTTGAAGCACCCGAGCGTCCGGGCCAGATCTGCGCCCGGCGGAAGAAAGGTCTCAGTCCAGGGCAGAGTGCTGTCGGTGACGAGTACATCGTCCAACCAAGGGCATTGTAGTCGCCAGGCTGCGCACATGGGTTACTTCGATACCAGTAATATCTTAACCGGGATCGCCCACGTAGCGCCCGATCACGACGTTCATATTGCCTTGGTCGCTGCTGGGATGCAATCTTGAGAGGCGTCGGGGATTGGGAAACGGCCCAGAACGGCCAGGACAACGGGCCGCTGATCGGAAACCCACGGGCCAGTGCCAATTTCGTAGCGTTCCGGGCACAGGTCTCCCGTCGTGAAGTCGTTTTGATTGGCATAGCGTTGGCTCACGCTGGTGTCGGCCGTGGTCGCAAGCGGTCGATCCGATCCAGGATATCGGCGAACAGGTCGCGCGGGAGCGCGACCTCGGCCAATTGGAAGGTGACGTAGCGTCCGTGACGCGCGACTTTTGCCCCAATTTTCACCAGCTTCTCGCGCAGCGTCGTCAGCGACCAATTGCTCACTGGGTCTGGCAAAGCTAGCGTGCGCATGAAGTTGCCCAGGTTGTAGGCCAGTGCATGAAGCTGAAGCCGAGCCGCGTTGGCCTTGAAGCGTCGGCAGGATAGTCGCGTCCAACGGATCGCGTTCTTGCCCTCCCTGATGTGTTGTTCCGCCGTGCCACGCTGGTTGTAGAAGGCGACGATCCGCTCGGCGGGCCGGGACAGATTGGTGACGACGAACCCGACGCGGGGATACAACTCGCCCGGATGCCATTCCACTTTCGCCACCACGCGCCGCGCCTGGGTCCAGCTTCCAGCCCGATAGCTGAAGCTGGCGAAGTAGCGACGGACTTCCATCGGGGGCCGTCCCCTCGGGCGCCGTAGCAGGTGGGCGACGTATCCCTGGAGCACGCTGTTGGCGGGAAGCCGGATGGCGTAGCCGAAGCCCTCGGCCTCCAGATACTCGTAGATGTCCGGTGAGGCGAAGGCGGCATCGCCCCGAAAGTATCGCCGCAGCTTGCGCTCGCGATAACGCGCCACGACCGGGTCCAGCACCGCGCGCCAGCCATCGGCGCTGTGCACGTTGCCGGGTCGCAAGGCGCAGCGCTCCAGATCGCCGAGCTGGTTGAAGACAAAAAGCGGGTGATAGCAGGTGCAGCCGAAGTGGCCGTTGTAGGCCGTGCCTTCCTGTTCGCCGTGGGTGGGGCTGACCGAACTGTCCATGTCCAGGATGATCAGCTTCGGCGGTTTGCGACGATGAACGCGGTCGATCCACAGCCCGGACAGAGCGCTGAGTGCGGTGAGATTGACGTCACCCGTCAGCCATTGCGTCTCGAAACGGCCCATCTGGCTCGATGAGGCCGCACCCCGATCCGTCGCCTTGCCGCCGACAATCCAACGCATCGCTGGATCGCGAGAAAGCCGCTCGGCGTCGTTGACATCCTCGTACCCGGCCAAACGCCCGAACACGAAGCATACGACATGCCAGCCGTGCCGCGACGACCGTCTCGCAGCGCCCCGGCCGCCATCTCTGTCAGGCCAAGCGCGTCGTCCAGTTCCCGATACGCGAGCAAGCCGCCGTCCGACGTTACCTTCGATCCAGGGAACTCCAGCTTCACGCGGCGGCGAAATCCACGCAGCAGCCGCTTGGATTCACCCATCGGATGCACCATGGGACACAACACTTCGATGTAACCATGAATCAGCACCAGCAACCTCAATCCCACCTGGGCAATGCGGGATTATAGATAACCTACAATAGTGGCCTTGCCTGTCAAGGGAAGAGCCTAGTGGAACTGGGCTCAGCGCCGCGGTGGAAGGGACGAGGGCAGCTGCAGGAGCCTTGCAGCCCTCAAGATTTCGCGCCCTTCTCCTCACCACGACGCATAATGCTTGCAGCACGGGGCAAGATCTGGCTTCTCTCGCCCTCCAATCCAGCGAAAGGGGCCTCCGTGACAGCCGAAACGCGCGAAGCGAATCCGAGACGCCGCTTGGGCCTGGCGGCCTGGGGCCTCTACGACTTGGCGAATTCCGCCTTTCCCACGGTCATCGTGACCTTCGTCTTCGCCGCCTACTTCGCCAAGGCCGTGGCGCCCAACGACACCGCGGGCACCGAGCTCTGGGGCATGGCGATGGCGATCTCCGGCGTCGCCGTTGCGATCCTGGCCCCGATCTTCGGTGCCATCGCCGACCGCGGCGGGCCGTGTAAACCCTGGCTCGGCGGTTTCACCCTGATCTGTCTGGCCAGCGGCGCAGGGCTCTGGTTCGTGACGCCCGAGCAAAGCTCCATCGCGCTGGCGCTCATCCTGGCCGGGCTCGCCAATGCCGCCTTCGAGTTCGGCCAGGTTTTCTACAACTCCATGCTGCCCGACCTGGCCGCGCCGGAGAAGATCGGGCGGGTTTCCGGCTGGTGCTGGGGCTTGGGCTATGTCGGCGGGCTGCTGTGTCTGGCGATCACCTTGACCGTCTTCATCCAACCGGAGACACCGCCCTTCGGTCTGGACAAGGAGACCCAGGAGCAGATTCGCATCGTCGGGCCCTTCGTCGCCTTCTGGTTCCTGCTCTTCGCCTGGCCTCTGTTCCTCTTCACCCCGGACCGGCCAAAACGAGCCAAAACGCCGGGCAATGCCGTCCGGGAGGCCCTGGCCGAGCTGTGGCACACGCTGAAAGGCTTGCGAGAGCGGCCCTGGATCATTCGTTTCCTGATTGCGCGGCTGCTCTACATCGACGGCCTGGCGACGCTCTTCGCCTTCGGCGGGCTCTATGCCGCCGGTACCTTCGGCATGTCGGTCGAGGAAATCCTGGCCTTCGGCGTGCTGCTGAACGTCACCGCCGGTCTGGGCGCCTTCCTCTTCGGCTGGATCGACGATCGCTTCGGCGCCAAGCCGACCATTGAGGTTTCGCTGGTCTGCCTGATCGTGCTGGGAACGGCGATTCTGCTGGTCCATGGCGCGATCTGGTTCTGGATCCTGGGCGCCGCCATCGGCATCTTCGTGGGCCCGATGCAAGCCTCCTCGCGCTCGCTGATGGCCCGCTTGGCGCCGCCCGAGCAGATGACGCAGATGTTTGGTCTCTTCGCGCTCTCCGGCAAGGTCACCGCCTTCATCGGTCCGGCCTTCGTTGCCGCGCTTACGGCGATCAGTGACAGCCAAAGGGTCGGCATGAGCATCATCATCGTACTTTTCATTCTGGGTCTTCTGATCCTGCGACCCTTGAGAGTCGGCAGCACCGACTAGATGACTGCTCGAACCCACGACACTGGACCTCATCCGCCGGTCTTGCTAGGCACAGAGGTCGCAGCAGCAGCCAGCGGACCGCAGCATGAAGGTAGATCTCGCCTATGGACGCGCCAGCCTCTCGGTGACCTTGCCGGAGGGCGCCGATCCGACGATCGTCCGCAAGCCCCCTTCCCGCCTCCGGCGCCGGCCGAGCAGGTGATCCGCGAGGCCCTGGATAATCCCATCGCCAGTGGCTGGCCGGAGGAGATTGCCAAGGGCAAGATCAGTGCCTGTATCCTGATCTGCGACATCACCCGGCTGATGCCCAATGCCAGCCTCCTACAGCCGCTGATCCGTCGACTGATGTGCGCCGACATTGCCGCCAAGGCCATCACGAGACCATCCGCACCTTTCACAGCACCCGCTTCATGGAGGATCCGGCCGCCATCCTGCGCCATCTTCTCGCCGGCAACCGCAGCCTGTGCCCCAGTGGTCGGATGAAGGCTGCCGGCGCCGGCAGCAAGCGCTTTCCCGGGCTCGCCAACCTGCTGCATGCCGCAGTGATCGAGTTGGCGGATGACATCGGATGCAACCGGATCGCCCGGCTCAGCTTCGAGATCGACGACATGAGCCCGGAAGCGATCTCGATCGGTCTCGAGCGTCTGCGCTTGGCCGAGGGCGTGCGCAATTTCTGCTACCACACGCGCTTCGGCAAGAAGGGACGTAGCCAGTTCTCCGTCCAGATTCTGGTCCAGCCGGAGGAGGTGGAAACGCTGGCGCAGATCTGCTTTCTGGAGACCAGCACCCTGGATCTCCGGCTGGATCTCGACACCCGCATGATCCTGAAACACGACGAGCGGAAGGTTCTGGTCCAAGGCGAAGCCCTATTAGCCAAATATGCCGAAGCGGCCCGATGGTGCGGTGACCAGCAAGGTGGAGGCCGATGCGCTGGCGAGAGAGCCTTGTCATCATCGGCGCGAGACCTTGGCCGCGAAGGCTCTGAGCAAGCGCGATGACTGACGATCTGGAGCGGCTTCGGAGGGGCCGGGCCGAACGCCTCGCCGTTGCCGTCAGCGGCGGTGTCGACAGCCTGACCCTAGCTTGGGTCGCCGGCGCCCTCCCCGGGCTCTCGCTTACGGCCGTCCACGCAACATCGCCGGCAGTGCTACCGGAGGCCAGCCATCGGGTTCGCCGGCACGCCGCGGCCGCCGGCTGGGATCTGCATATCCTGAACGCCGGTGAATACACCGATCCCGACTATCGGCGAAACCCGATAAACCGCTATTTCTATTGCAAAAAGAATCTCTATGGTCGGATTCGTGAGATCATCGACGCAGCCATCGCGTCAGGCACCAACCTCGACGATCTCGGCGACTATCGCCTCGGCTTGATCGCCGCCGAGACGGCAGATGTCTGGCACCCCTATGTGGGGCCGGAATCGGCAAACAGACACTGCGCGGTATCGCAGCGGCGCTCGGCCTGGACGATATCGCGGATTTGCCGGCGCAGCCCTGCTTGGCCAGCCGTGTCGAAAACGGCATCCTGATCGAGGCGCTCGATTTGGCCTTCATCGATCGCGTCGAGCAGGCTGTCGCATCTCTGATCGGTCCGGCGGACATCCGTTGCCGCCTGCGCCGGGAGGGCGTCGCGCCGGAGCTGCCGCAGGCCGCGGTCCAGAACAAAGAAATCGCACTGGGTAGGCTGCTGCAGAGGCTCTGCACGGAGGAGGGACGGCACTTTTCTAGCGGCGCGGCAGCCCCTTCCTGGACCGCAGAGCGGATCAGACGGCCGCATGACACGCGATCTTCGCTTCGACTGGGAGCGCGAGGCTCGTATCGGCGTCCCCGAAGCCGTACTTGCTGAGAGCAAGAGCAGCCGGCAGATCCTGGCGACGATCATCGAAACGCGTGAGCGGCGCGTACCCCTGCTGATCACCCGCTTGGCGCTCGACGTGCAGGCCGCCCTGCTGGCAGAGGCAGCGATACCCCTGGACCATGCCCCCCTGTCGCGAACCGCCATCTTCGGCCGCCCGAAGAGCCCGGCCGGACCTGCCGAGGTAGAGATCCTGAGTTCCGGCTGGGCCGACCTGCCGGTCGCGCTGGAGGTGGAGCGCTGTCTGGGCTTCTTCGGACTGACCAGCAGACGCCACGCCGATGTCGGCGTCCCGGCCTCAGGCGTCTGATGGATCTGGCGGAAGGGCTATCACGCTATCGCTTGCTGATCGTTGTAGCCGGCATGGAGGGGGCGCTCTTCAGCGTCGTCGCGGACCTGACGAAGGCAGCGGTGATCGCGGTTCCTACATCGGTCGGCTATGGCGTCGCAGCCGGCGGAAAGCTAGCACTGAAGAGTGCGCTTGCGAGCTGCGCCCCCGGCGTGCTTGCCGTCAACATCGACAACGGATTCGGCGCTGCGGCGCAACTGCTATGCTTCGCAAAGACACGACCATTCCATGACGTAGAAGGAAAGCCACAACGATGGCCCTACCGTACGGAACGACCGGTGGCGATGATTCACTTTCAGGTGGCGGAAATCCGGACACCATATACGGTCTCAGCGGCAACGATTCGCTCTACGGCGAGGGCGACAGAGACAGCCTCTGGGGATCCAGCGGCGCGGATCGGCTCCATGGTGGCAGCGGCGTCGACTTTCACTACGGTGGGCTCGGCAACGACAGCACCTATGGCGGCGATACTTGGGACAGCCTCTATGGAGGGAGCGGGGACGATTGGCTGGCAGGGGGAAGCGGAAGAGACCGGCTCTCCGGCGGCTCGGGGGCGGCAGCGGCCGGGACAAGCTCTTTGGCGGTCTCGGGGAAGACAGCATCACCCTGCGCACCGGCGATTTCGCCTTCGGCGGCGGCGACGACGACCGCTTCACCTTCGACGGGCGGCCCTTCGGAGCAAACGAGACGGCCCAGCCATTGATCAAGGACTTCTCCTTCGGGGAGGGCAGCCTGAACTTCACGCCGCTGCCCGAGGTCGGAACTTTCCAGTACATCGGCGAGGCCGGCTTCACCGCCAGTGGCAACAACCAGGCGCGCTTCGCCGACAAGGGCATCCGACAGCTCCAGGTCGACCAGGAGGGAGGCGGCGTCGCCGACATCCACGTCAAGATCGCCGGCCTCAGCCAAGCCGATCAACTGAGCGCGGGTGACTTTCTATGGTAAGGAAGCCTCCGACCCCTGGACCGCATCGGTGCGCGGGACGTTGCCACACTCTCACCGTCACGGCCGTACTCGACACGGCCATGACGAGGGTTGGGATCGAGACCCGTCGGTCTAACTAGCCCGGCGTCGCATCGTGCCGTCGCTCCAGCGCATCGAAGAGGTGGTCGATGAAGGCGCGGGCCTTGCCGGAAGCAGGCGTGCGTGCGGGAAGCAGGCGTGCGTGCGGATAGATCACCGAAACCGGGCGGTCGTAAGCTTCGAAATCGCGCAACAGGCGAACCAAACGGCCGGCCACGATAGCGGCCTCGACACCGGGCAGCAGGCAAAGGCCGACTCTCTGAGCGGCCAGGATCAGAATCCGCACGGCGCGATCGGTGTTCACCCTGACTTTGGGATGCAGGCCGATCCGCTCGTATCTTCCCTCGATCAGGAAATCCCATTGGTTACTGGGGGCCAGATTCCCATTGACGATGGCAGCGTGTTGGGCGACGTCGGAAGGATGGCGGATCGGCGGATGGCGTTGCAGATAGTCCGGCGCCGCACAGATGACGTAGCGATAATCGCAGAGGTGCCGCGCAATCATGCTGCTGTCTTCCAGCCGGCCGATGCGGATCGCCAAGCCATAGCCTTCCTCAATGATATCGACGCGCTGCTCGTCGAGCAGCAGTTCAACGGTGATCTCGGGGAACGGCGCCAAGAAACGAGCCACCTCCGGGATCAGCAGATCCTCGCCCAGCACCCGCAGCCCGGCGATGCGCAGCAGGCCACGCGGCCGACCCTACTGCAGCTACACCGATTCCTCGAGATCCTCGACCTCTTCGAGTATGGCCTTGCAGCGCAGCAAGTAGCTCTGCCCGACCTCGGTCAATGAGACCTTTCGCGTCGTGCGGTTCAGCAAGCGGCTGCTGCGCCTTTTCTCCAGCAAGGAGAAATACTTGCTGGCCAGAGCCTTGGAGATGCCCAAGCGCCGCGCCGCCTCGGAGAAGCTCCCGGCCGCCGCTACCTCGGCGAAAGTGCGTATGCCCTCCAGTCTATCCATTGGCAGTCCGTCAACACCTCATTGGCAATTCAGGAGCATAGAACGGATTTGTACTGTGAGTTGCAAGCAATTAAGCGCGACACTTGGTCTTGTCGGTGCCCTCGTAGAGAGCTGCAGCCAGCCGGCCGACAGCGTCGGCGTGGGCGGCGAGCGCCCCAGCATCGCAGTCCTCGACCGGGGCTGCCTCGAGATCGTAGTGGCCGAAACGGTCCTCTCCGCACACCAGGGTCGCGCAGTTTGGTTTGGCGCACCGAGGGCGGCAGATAGCGGATGGCGAAGCCGATGCGTCGATCGGCGCTGCGGTTGGGTTCGGAGGCATGCGCCAGCTTCATGTGGTGCAAGGACATCTCTCCAGCCCGCATCGGCATGGTGACGGCCTGGGCCTCATCCACCTCGACCGCAATCTCCTGGCCGCGCGAGAGCAGGTTATCGGCATGACAGGTATCGCGGTGATCCATCTGCGGCCAGCGGTGGCTTCCGGGAATCACCTGCATCGGCCCGCTTTCCATCGGCCCACTTTCCATCGGCACGTCGGAAACGGCGACCCAGGCGGTCACGGCATCGTCCGGCTACAGCCCCCAGTAGGTCGCATCCCGATGCCAGGAGATGTAGCCCGGGTTCTCCGCCTCCTTGATGAAGAAGCCGGAACTCCAGCAGAGAATGTCAGGCCTGAGCAGGTCTTCGACGGCATCGAGGATCTTGTCGTTGCGCACCAGATCGCGCGCCCAGGTGAAGAGCAGATGGACCTTGTGGCGGTAGATGGAGGCGATGTGACCACCGGACTTCGATTCGTGCGCCTCCAAAGCGGCCCGATAGCGCCCGGCCTCCTCGCGCGACAGGGCATCCAAGGGAAAGAGAACCCTCCTCCCAGAAGCGGTCGATCTGCACTTGCGATAGCGCTTTGGTCACTGCGGATCCCTCCCGATCGTTTCGCCCAGCATAGCAGGAAAACGGCAGAAGGGTGTCCGCCAATATGCGATGCAGGATTGCAAGGGGACATTGTAGCGGTTGACGCAAAGCAGCCGAACGGACGAGCCTGACGGCCACTCTACAGTGCGCCTCTGAAGGAATTTCGAGAATGGTTGCGAAACGACTGGATGGAATCACCGGGATCGGCCTCGACCGTGTGGCCGCTACCGCCGGCAGCGACCCGGAGATCCTGCGCCTGGAAAACCTCGATACCAATATCCCGGTGCCGGCTGTGGCCCTGGAAGAGAACCGGCGCGCCTTACAAGACGACAGCTGCAATTCCTGGCTGCCGCTTACCGGGCGCATGGAGCTGCGCGAAGCCGTGTCCCAGCGCCTCGGCCGAGTTCTCTTGGCGCTCACCGGTCCGGGCGAGGAGGTATCGTCACCGACCCGACTTACGCCGGGACGATCAATCGCATCCGCTTGGCCGGTGCGGTTCCGAGATTTGTCCCTTTCCGCTTACAGAACGGCGCTTGGCGCCTGGATTTGGATCGCCTGGAGGCGGCTGGTCACGCCGAAGAGCCGTGCCCTCTTCGTGATGAATCCCTCCATGCCCCCGGTGCAGTCCTGAACAAGGCCGAATGGTAGGCCTTGGCGGACCTCTGCCGCAAGCACGATTTCTGGATGCTCTATAACGCGGCGATGGAGTCTATTCTCTACGACGGGCGCGCCTATTCTCATCCCGCCTCCCTAGACGGCATGGCGGAGCGCACGCTCACCATCGGCTCGGCCTCCAAGGAGTTCCGCATGATCGGCTGGAAGGTCGGCTGGATCGCCGGCCCCCGGAGCGTGATGGATGCCATCGCCACGGTCCAAATCTACAACACCGCCGATGCAGTCGGCATATCACAGACCGCCGTCGCCAAGGCCATGACGGCTTCACCATGATTCCGGCGGTGGGAGGTTGGTCGATGCTGCTGGCCGCCTCAGCGTGCGGTCTGACCTCGCTCGAGGCGTCGGACCGTCTGCTGAACACAGGCAAGATCGCCGCCACCTTCATGCGCGACTGGGGCAAGGAAAACAGCGATCAGTTCGTCCGCCTGGTTTTCAGCAACGAGCCGCTGTCGCGCTTGGAGGGGATCGGCGAACGTGCAACACGTGCGCTCGGTTAGCCTTCGGCGCCGACTTCTCCCCGCAGGACGGCCAGGAAGTCCTCCGCATACTGCTCAAGCTTGGCGGCCCCGACGCCGTGCAGGCGGCCAAGCCCGGCCTCGTCCTGCGGCCGCTCGGAGGCCATGGCCAGCAGCGAGCGGTCGGGGAAGACGACATAGGCCGGCACCGAGCGCTCCTGCGCCAAGCGACGGCGCAAGGCCTTCAAGCGTTCGAAGAGCGCCTGCTCCTCGGGGTCGAGGTCCGCCGCCACGGCACGGCTGCTGGCCACCTTGCGGGACTTGGTCGAACTCGCGGCCTGCTCCAGGGTGTCCTTGCGCAGGGCCACGCTCTCCTGCCCACGCAGCACCGCCATGCCCTTCTCGGTGATGGTCCAGCGGCCGTACTCGCTCATATTCATGCTGACGATGCCCAGTGCATAGAGCTGCCGGCCGATCCCCTGCCACTCTCGCCGGCTGAACTCCTGACCCACACCGAAGGTCTTCAGCCGCTCATGGCCGAACTTCCGCACCGTCGCGATGTCTTCGCCCAGCAGCACCGCGATCAGATGGCCGATGCCGAAGCGCTGTCCGGTGCGCGCAATGGCCGAGAGGAACTTCTGCGCAGCGACCGTTCCGTCGACTGCCTCCACGCCGTTCTCGCAGAGGTCGCAGTTCCCGCAGGGCTCGGGGCTCTCGCCGAAATAGGCCAGCAGGGTCTGCCGGCGACAGAGCGGCGCCTCGCACAAAGCGATCAGAAGATTGAGGCGCTGTCGCTCCACCCGCTTCTGCTCCTCGGAGGCTTCGCTTTCGTCGATTTGCAGATTGCGCAGGCGGATGTCGTCGAAGCCGTAGAGGGTCAAGCTGTCCGCCGGCAGGCCGTCGCGCCCGGCCCGGCCGATCTCCTGATAGTAGGCCTCGATCGACTTCGGCAGGGCAGCGTGCGCCACAAAACGCACGTCGGGCTTGTCAATCCCCATGCCGAAGGCGACGGTCGCGGCGATGACCAGCCCGTCCTCCTGCAGGAAGCGATCCTGGTTCTGCGAGCGCAGAGCCGGATCCAAGCCGGCATGATAAGGTAAAGTCGGACGTCCCTCGTTGGAGAAGTGCGCTGCCAACTCCTCGGTCTGGCGACGGGTCGAGCAGTAGACGATCCCGCTCTCGCCGACATGGCGATCCAGCAGCCTCAGGAGCTGTCGCTTGGGACTCCGTTTCGGGCGCATCGCCAAGCGAATGTTCGGCCGGTCGAAACCCTCGACGAAGAGTCTTGGCGGCTTTTCGAAGAGCTTGGCCAGGATGTCATTGCGCGTCGCACTGTCGGCGGTTGCCGTCAGGGCCAAAACCGGCACACCGCCCAAGCGCGCACGGGCTTCGCCCAGGATGAGATACTCCGGCCGGAAGTCATGTCCCCATTGCGAGATGCAGTGCGCCTCGTCGACCGCCAGCAAGGCCACGCCGCAGTGGAATAAGTGCTCCAAGATCTCCGGCCGCATCAGGCGTTCGGGCGCGATGTAGAGCAGGCTGAGATCGCCGCTCGCCGCCGACTCCAGCAGATAGCGATTCTTGGCTGGGTCGTTGGCCGAGGAGAGGCTGGCCGCGGCAACGCCCAGATCGCGAAGCTGCGCCACCTGATTGCGCATCAAGGCGATCAAGGGCGAGACCACCAGGGTCAAGCCGGGCCGCAGCACCGCCGGCAGCTGATAGCAAAGCGACTTGCCGCTGCCGGTCGGCATGATCGCCAAGGCCTCTTCGCCGGCCAGCACGGCCTCGACCACCTCCGCTTGACCCTGGCGGAAGTCCTCGAAGCCGAACACGGCCTTGAGCGCACGCCGCGCCTCTATCATTGCTGTCATCGGACCTCCCTGGATTGCGCGAACCTACCCCAGTCGCGTGCGCGCCGGGAGCGCCGCCTTGCCGCGGGAGCCGAAAGCGCCGATCACCCCTTGCTTCCCGGCGCCAAGGCCCAAGAGACCATGGAGACGAGCCCTTCCGGAAAGGCGTCGAGATCGGCCTACGATATACGCAGCGGCGGCTGCTTCTCGAAGTTCATCCGATCCTGGAACCAGCGTCGCTGGAAGACATAGCTCAGCATCGGCCGCTCCACTTTAGAGCGATTGGCCATGCCCTGTGGTAGACCGAATAGTTCATCAGGAGGCAGGATCCGGCCGGAAAGGCACACTGCTGCCGGGGCATGGAGGCAGCGACCTGCGACCCGACCCGATGGCTGCCCTTCACGATGCGGGTCGACCCGATCTCTTCGCTGACGGTGAACAGCGGCACCAGCATGGTGACCGCAAAGGACGGTGCCGGCGGCTCTTTGGTCTCCGGGAAGAGCCAGGAATGGTCGCGATGCAGCCGCTGCTCCTCGGCACCGGCCGCGGCGGTGACGACGGTCAGGCTGCACAGGATGAATTCGCTGCCCAGCAGCACTTTCAGGAGCGGCCGTACGAAGGGCGAGGCCAAGAGTGCCGGCGCCGTGAAGGGGTCGGTAGCGCGCAAGGTCACCATTTTGCGCCGGTTACCGACCGAAAGTTGTCTCTCCTCCGCCCCACTGTCCCGCGCTGCATCTTTTGCTTGTTGCAAGGCCTCACAGCAGATCAAGAGAAGCGCCTCCGGGAAGGCACCCTCGATCAAGAGCACCCCCTTGTTGGATGAAGATCTTGGCTGCTACGCGCAGCTGATCCGGATTGAACTGTCCGCGCGCCTGTTCCTGCGGTCCGGCCACGATACCGGGGAAGGCCCCCGACCGGCAGCTATGCGGCTTCCCAGAGGTGCGGGCCTGCCTTGTTGGCCCTACGCGGCGCGACCTGCCGTGTCGTACCGGCTTTGAGCGGGCTAGGCGCGGCTTCTCGCCGGCTATCTCCAAGGCCTCCAAGAGGAGCGCAAGCCGGTCCCGGTGGATGCGAACCACCGCTTCGCAGATCATCGAGAGATCGTCCAGCTTGGCCCGCAAGACTTCGGCGATGGTGTTGCGGTAGTCGCGCTCGGGCAGGGCGAAGCCGGCAAAGCTGCCAATGAAAGACAACGAACCGGCGATTGACACCCCCGGCAGGCCCTGAACCAGGGCTGCGGGATCGAAGAGGGGATCTTGACGCAAGGCGCCGGTGCAGTGGTTGAGGGCGAGGCGATCGCCTTCGCGGTAGTCCGGATCCTGCAAATCCTGGTGCCGATTCAGCACAACGAAGGGCTGGTAGGCACAACCGAAGACGGTGCGCAGTGAAAGGCCGAGCGGTCCGCAAAACGCCTCGTCCCAGTCATAGTTGACTAGGCTGCCGTCCGGCCGGCTCGGCAATGTTTTCGCCTCGCAAATCACAGTGGTTGATCGTATCCGGCAGGACCGCCGCTTCTGCCAGAAGCGACGCCAGCAAGGGCTCCAATGTCGTGAAGAGTCGTGCCAAGACCCCGGATGTCTCGGCCCCGAAGCAAAAGCCGGCACCGACCCGCTCGGCCGGCCATTCGCCGCTATCTTGCAGGAAAGCCAGGAAACGATCGTAGACCTCTGGAATATCCAGCCTCAGCAAGAGCACCAGCAAAGCGGGATCGGACGCAGCCTGCCGCTGGATCTCGGCGTAGCACTCCAGGGTCTTGATGCGCTTGGTGACGGAGGTGAAGCGGCTCAGAGGCTGTCCGCCGTGGTCGCGCATCAACAGCAGCCCGCGGTCCGGATCGCGGGCGATGACATCGGGAACGACGGCTCCAAACTTCTCGGACAGCGCCTGGCTCAGGGTGACCAGATGCGCCCTGGCACCGGGGGCCACCTTCAGGAGGAGGCGCCGGTCCGCGCGATCGAATAAACGCTGGACCCAGGAAGGTAGTGTCCAGGATCTTTCGCACATTGGGTTTGGCGGGCTGTTCCATCAGGCACCCCTGTCCCGCTGCTTGAGCAGGTCCCTGTTCATGTAGCGCTTGCTGGACCATTTGGTGCCAGCGATGTGTCTCAACCTGGCTGCGGCCAGGGTGAGGGCCGATTGGCCGTCGGGGAAGGCTCCGACGACGCGGGTTCGCCGCCGGATCTCCCGCATGATCCTCTCCAGAGGATTGTCGGTCCTGATCCGTCGCCAATGCTCATTGGGGAAGGCATGGTAGACTCAGGTCTCCTCGACCGTCTCCTCTAGCCAGTCGGCGCCCTTGGTCAGGCGCATGGCTCCGAGTTTGGCCGCGTGGCCTTGGCGCGGGCCGCCTCGCGGCTCTTCTGGGCATGGATAGCCTTCAGCATGAGAGCGACTTCACGCATCTTGCCGGTCGGCACCGGGCACGAAGGCATCCAATGCACGACGCAGCGCTGCCACTGGGCGTCCGGATAGAACTCGGTCGCGCTCTCGACGAGCCCCCTGCAGGCATCCGAGACGATCGACGCGACACCCGTCAGGCTGCGCTCCTTGAGGTGCTTGAGGAAGGTGCTCCAGCCCTTCTTGTCTTCCTTGGCTCCCTCGAGGCTGCCGAGGATCTCGCGGTAGCCGTCGGCCTTGACAGCGACCGCAACCAGCAGCGAGACGTTGCGCACTTCACCTGCCCGACTGCGCTTCAGGACAATGCCGTCCAGATAGAGGTAGGGGTGTTCGCCCTCGATCGACCGGTTCCGCCAGGTCTCGATCTGGGAGTAGAGCTTCTTGTTGAGATTGGAGACCCTGCTGGGGCTCACCCGCGTGCCCACAGGGCCTCGGTGATGTCCTCCACCCGGCGTAGCAACACACCTGCCAGATACATCTCCATCAAAGCCTCTTCGAGCGAGCGCGCGCGCCGGCGATAGCGCTCGATGATTGCCGTCGTCGATGCGTCTGCGTGCGAAGCTTCGGCACCTTGCACCTGCACCTCTCCGGCGCGCGTGTGCAGCTTGCGCGCGGAGCGGCCAGCTCGTGTGTCGCGGCGCGCCTCACTGCGCTCATAGCGCCCTGCATTGCAAAGCCGATCCGCCTCTGCCTCCAGCAGGCTGTTCAGTGTCTCCTCGACGCTGCCTCGCACGATCTGCCTCAGATGATCTTCTATCCGACCGGCGTCGATACGGACCACGTTCGACAGGCCCTTCGTGTCATCCTCGTCCAGGGTGGCTCTGGCCTCCTCTATCGGCTTCTCCGTCTGGTGACTGAAAGCCTGAGGGATTCGGGGCCACCAACCACACACAAATGTGCGAAACTTTCTCTACGTCATCTCCAGGAAAGCACCGGAAAGGGCAGGCCTGTTCACCCACGTGCAGCCGCAGGTCTTCAAGGCTTCGACCCGGTTCTCGCATGCTGCCCGATCCTCGCGCACATATGAACGTTCGCGTGTGGCCAGGGCGGGCGCACACCCCACCTAAGCGGTCGAGCTTTGCACCCTGATCGGCTATACTGGTCTTGTCCTTGGAGCTTAAGCGCTTGGGAGGCTTGAATATGGCGGCTGGCATCATCGTGTGTGCCCAGGTCTATGCGTGGATCGGCCTGGCAATCGCCGCGGTCTTTCTACTGTGGGGCGCCGACCGGGTGATGCCGGCGGCACGCGGCGCCTATGCCTTTCGCCCGCTGATCATTCCCGGCGTGGTCCTGCTCTGGCCGCTGGTGCTCTGGCGCTGGTGGCAGCTGGAGCGCGGCGGCGGCGCCTGGCAGGCCCGCCATGCCCCGCCGCGACGCCTACAGGACGCCTTGGCACTCTCGCTGGCGGTGGTTATTCCGCTACTGCTACTGACGGCCCTGCTGATCCGCCAGGACGGCCCTTTCGAGCGGCCATCCGTGCAATTGGCCGCACCCACGGCAAACGACGGCAAAGAGGCAAGCCAGTGAGCGCGCATTTCGAACCGGTCCTCTGGCAACGCAGCAAGATCATTCACGACATCATCCTGGCGGTCTGCATCGTCTTCTACATCACCGCCTTTCTCAGCCTTGCCCCCTATCTGCAAGATCCGAGCAAACCGGTCGACGGCTTCATCATGCGCATGCGTGCCTTCGGGACCTGCGCCTTCCTGATGCTGACCACAATCCTCTGCATCGGACCTCTGGCACGGCTGGATCGGCGCTTCATGCCGCTGCTCTACAACCGTCGCCACTTCGGCGTGATGACCTGCATCGTGGCGCTCACGCACTTGGCCTATGTCCTAGGCTGGTATTATGCCTTCAGCCCGACGCCACCTTGGCTCGCACTGCTGACCGCCAATACCTCCTTCGATCAGGTGCTGGGCTTCCCCTTCGAGATCTTCGGTCTCTTCGCCCTGATCATGCTGCTGATCCTGGCCACCACCAGTCATGATTTCTGGCTGAACTTTCTGAGCGCGCCGGTCTGGAAGCGTCTGCATCTGCTGATCTATCCGGCCTATGCCGCGGTGGTGGCCCATATCTGTCTCGGCTATCTGCAGGATGTGAACAATCCCGCCTTTGCCTTTGTCGCCGGCGGTGGCGCGCTCTTGGTAGCGATCCTGCATATCGCCGCCGCCCGCAAACCCAAGGACAGCATAGAGCCCGCTGAGGGTCATTGGGTTGCCGTCTGCGAGATCGAGGAGATTGCCGACAAGCGGGCCTGCATCGTGCGCCTGGGCCCCAGCGAGCGCGCCGCTGTCTTCCGCTACGACGGCAGGCTCTCGGCCGTGTCGAACGCCTGCGCCCACCAGAACGGCCCTTTGGGCGAAGGCCGCATCGTCTACGGCTGCGTCACCTGCCCTTGGCACGGCTTCCAGTATCGGCCGCAGGACGGCTGCTCGCCGCCACCCTACACGGAGAAGGTCCCGACCTACCGCTTGAAGCTGGAGGGCCGCAAAATCCTGATCGACCGTCGTGCCAATCCGCCTGGCACCTACGTCAAGCCCCTGGTGATTCCGGAGGCCTCGACATGAGTGCGCGCAAGCCCGAGCCCTTCTTCATGGGCTGGTCGAAGAAGCTGCCGAAGGGTCTGAAGCGCTTCGTGCCGCTGCTGTCGCTGGTTCTGGTCCTGCTGTTCGGCAGCGCAGGCTTCCTGATCGGCGCCACCCAAAACGACCCGGGCAGCGGCGGTTGGGCCGGTCGAGCGATCCTGACTGCAGTCATGATGGCCAAGCCCTATCCGGTGCTCTTCGTCGTCGAAAGCGAGCAGTTTCCGACCGGTACTCCCATTCTGCTTTCCGGACCCGGAAAGCTAGGCGTTCAGGAGCGCGCAGCCCCCCTGGACGGCAAGCTGGTCGCCGCCACGGGCGGCCGCTTGCAGCGTGGCTCGCTCGAGGCCATGCAGATTGGCTTCGGCGAGGCCGCCTTGAAAGCGGCCGAGGAACCGCGAGGCGATGCAAAGCTGCCCGATGCCGTCTCGCTCGGCCGTTGGCGGCTGAGCGGCGAGATCTGTGACGGCAAGTGCTATGTAGGGGCTATGCGTCCGGGCCGCGGCCTAGCGCACAAGGCCTGCGCCAACTTCTGCGTCATCGGCGGGGTGCCGCCGATCTTCGTCTCCACCGGGGCGGTCGAGGGCGAGATCTTTTTCCTGATGGCCGGTCCCGACGGTGGCCCGATCCCCGAGGCACTCCTCGACAACTCCGCTACCTTGGTTGCGATAGATGGCGAGGTCGAGCGGCGCGGCACCCTGATGATCTTCAAGGTCGATCCGATCAGCCTGGAGGTGCTCTAACATGTCTGGACGCGCCATCGGTTTGGCATCGATCCTCGTTCCAGCCGCTCTCATCTGGCTGGGTTACGATCAGATCGACCAGCTGCGCGGAACCCTGTTCTGGCCCTATCGCTATCTCCTTCTTGCTCTTGCCGCATTCCTGCTCCTTACCGGCGTGCAGCGGCTGGAAACATTTGTAATGCCCAAGCAGCAAGACTGAAACCCTGCCACCGGAGGGAGCGTGCTGTGGATCGGAAACCTCTGCTAGGCAAGGACGAGCTTGCGCCTGTCCGCTACACGCTCGTTGGGCCTTGCAGCCTGCGATGTGAAACAGCGGGAGATGACCGATGGTGATGATTCTTGGCACCACAATGGATGATTCCCTGACTGGCTCCAACTACGGCCGACATCCTGTTGGGCATCTCCGGAAATGACACGCTGGATGGTACCGACGACAACGATACGCTTTACAGCGGCGGTGGCGGTGACAGTCTGTTCAGCGATTCCGGGATGGATTCCCTCTTCGGCAGTTCTGGAAACGATACACTCTATGGAGCGCCCGATAACGATCGCCTGCAGGGAGCGAGTGGCAAGGATACGCTCTACGGCGACTATGGAGACGATCGGCTGCACGGCGGCCCGGGCTCGGACAGGCTCTACGGCGGAATTTCCCTCGATATGATCTTCGGAGGACACGGCGACGACTATGCGAAGGGCGGTCCCTCTGGCGACACGATCTCTGGCGGTAGCAACAACGACACACTGGATGGCAGTCCTTTTGACGATCGGATGATCGGTTATTTCGGGGGCGACACGCTTCTCGGCTATGGCGGTGCCGACAGTTTGGAAGGTGGGTACGGCAACGACCTCGCCCGTGGCGACAAGGGCAAAGACCGCCTCTTCGGCGCAACCGGTGTCGACTCCCTCTTCGGCGGCAGTGGTAACGACACCTTCGTGGTCGATACTTCAAGCGATATCGTTTGGGAGTTCCTCAGCAGCGGCGCCGCCGATCTCATTCGCTCCAACGCCGGTGACTTCACCCTCACGACCGGCCCGCTGGTTGGCATCGAGCGCCTGGAGATCAACTCTGCTGCCAAGACGGCCGTGGTGGTCGGCAATGCCGAGGACAACACGCTCATCGGCAACTCCTTCAAGAATACGCTTAGCGGCCTCTCGGGCGCCGATGTGCTGGACGGAGGACTGGGCAATGGCCTCGCCAACCAGATACTCGGCAACTCCGTGAAAAACACAATCTCCGGAGAGAAGGGTGACAACCGGGTCTTCGGGGACGGCGGTGCCGATAGCCTGCGTGGCAAGAACGGAAAGGACTCGCTTTATGGCGATAGCGGCGCCGATAGTCTGCTGGGTAGCGCCGGTCAGGACGAGCTTTTCGGCGGCGCGCATGCCGATAGCCTGAACGGCGGGTCCGGCGCGGACGAGATCTGCGGCAGCGACGCCCTAAAGCGGAGCAGTGGACGGCAGCGCCATCGACGGCTCTATGGCGACAGCGGCGCGGATCACCTGTACCTGGACAACAGTGACCATGGTTTCGGCGACTCCGGCCAGGGCCGCTTCGTCATCGGCGGCGACGAGGCCGGCGACGGTTAGGCTCGGGCGGCCCGATCCTGGAAGACTTCGCCAGGGTCCGGCTGAACACGGCGGCCGACAACGACTCCATCGTCTTCGCTGCCGGGCTGGAAACCGGAGCCTTCGCCTACATCGCCAACTAGGCCTTTAACCCGGATTATTCACCAAGCCCGCGTTTGGAGGCTGGCGTCGGTGGCATAAGTCTCTGATCCAGGGTAAGGAATTGGGTGTCGAAGCCAATCCCTCCGTTGGACAGAAACCGCCCCGCCGCCATGACCGATCCTGTCCCGCTTTTCCCCTCACTTCGAGCGCTTTCCGGAAAGCAGGTCACTGCCGCTTTCGATGGCGGAGGGATCGCGTCGGATGGCGGTGTCGTGCTGCTGGCGGAGGCGGAACGCAAGCTCGCCATCGCCGACAGATTGGCCGAACCGATGCCTGAACTGCGTGATCCGACGCGGGTTCGCCAGCTGTTGGGGGATATCCTGCGGGCAGGCATTCTGGCGATTGGCACAGGGTATGAAGGCGCCGACGATCTGGACGCGCTGCGCCATGACCCGGCATTCAGGATGGCGTTGAGCAAGACGCCGGAAGCGGGGGGAAGCGGGGCTCGGTCTGGCCAGTCCGCCAACCCTGTCGCGCTGAGAGAATGCTCCGGACCTGCGCAGCGTGATCGCGATGGCATAGGCGACGATCGCTCTCTACTGCGACAGCCATGCTGCGCCGCCCGAGACAATCACGCTGGACAATCGATGACACCTTCGATGCCGCACAGGGCGACCGGCAACCGGCGTTCTGGAACGGGTTCCACGGCGCGCGGGGTTTCGCGCCGATCCCTGTCCATGAAGCCGAGAGCGCGCGTCCCCTCGCCGTCGTGCTCCGCCCTGCCAGGACACCCTCGGGCGTCGAGACCCGCGCCCCTGTCCGCCGCCCGATCCGGCGCATCCGCCGCCACTGGCCCGAGACACGCATCCTGCTGCGCGGTGACGGACACCCACCATACCCGGCCCGCATTGATGGCATGGTGCGAGGACAACAGCGTCGATTTCCTGTTTGGCCTGCCATCATGCTGCGGCGCGACCCGCTGCTCGCCGCGGCAACGGACGCCTGCGCGCTGTTCCGGGCCGAGAAGAACTTGCCCCTGCACCGGACCCATGGCGAGACGACCCATGCCGCCAAAAGCCGGGGGCGGCCTCAAGCGCCGAACCATCGCCCGCATCAACGCCACGACGCTGGCTATGGACATACGTGCCCTCGTCACCTCGCTGACCGGCAGCACACCCGAACGGCTCTAGGAGTTCGACTATTGCGCGCGGGGGCAAGCCCAGAACCTCATCAAACTCCACAAGACCCAGCTCAAAAGCGACCCCACGTCCTGTCATTCGGCACTGGCCAGTCAGGTCAAGCTGATCCTGCATACCGCCGCATACTGCTTGCTCTGCTCCGTACGCCGGGCCATTCCGGAAACACACCCCTTGCGCCAGGCCGGGTGCGCCACCCTACAGCGCCATCCCGTCAAAACATCTGCCCGCGTCATCGAGACCGCCACCCGCATCCGCATTGCGTGCGCGGCCGCCTGTCCGGACAAGGCTGCCTTTATCAACCTTCTGTGAACCCTCATGGGCGCGCCATCTCCAAACCAACAAGCGCCCTGACAAACCATCGCCATTGGCCCAGTCACCCGGAACCGAAATCCGATACACTCTGACGCCCGCGCTCGCAGGACTGCGCTACCATCAACCTTGTCCGATCACCCAATCAGATGCGACTTCAACGGACACGCCAGCGCGTGATGAATAATCAGGGCTAACGCCGGCGGCAAAAGCGAAATCTGGCACGCAGGCGGCGGTCAGATCCAGGTCGATAGCGACGGCGACGGTAGCAGCAACCTGGTTCTCCAGGTGGCCGGTATGAGCCAGGGCGGGCAGCTCACGGCCAGTGATTTTCTGTGGTTGTAAGCGAGAAAGGCACGACGGAAGCAAAGTCGCAGGGAGGCCGAGGGGGCGAAACAAAGTAGGCGGAAAGGATCAGGTCCATGGCACTCATCAGTGGGATGATCTTGAACGATACGCTGACCGGCACCGATCAACCCGACACCATATTCGGCTTCGGCGGAAACGATGTTCTTCTGGGTCATAGCAGCACCAATAGCCTCTTCGGACAGTCGGGCGATGACGACCTGTACGGCAGCTCCGGCAGAGATCAACTCTACGGAGGCAGCGGAAACGACGAGGTGCTGGGAGACGAGTCCGACGACCGCCTCTTCGGCGGCGCTGGCTTCGACCGCCTTTTCGGAGGCAAGGGCGGCGATTTTCTTCTGGGCAACAGCGGGGCCGACTCGCTTTACGGCTATGGTGGGCACGACACGCTTTGGGGCGGCAGTGGTTATGACACGTTCTAAGGCGGGACCGGTGCGGACACGCTCGTAGGCTGGACTGGTAACGATACCGCCTTCGGCAGCGTTAGAGAGGATTTCATACTGGCACTGCACGGGACCGACTATGCCATTGGTGACAGCGGCAGCGACTCCATACGCGGTCAAGGCGGAAACGAACTCCTCTATCTCGGCAGCGGCAGTGACGCGAGATATGGCGGAACAGGGGTCGATAGCGTCTGGGGTGATGAGGGTGACAACTTTATGGGCGGCGGCCCAAAAAATGATCGACACTAATGGAGATGACGGAAACGACACCCTCCTCCCAGACAGCGGCATGGACTATGTCTACGGCGGAAGTGGCAATGACATTGTACGATTCTGGCTCGATTGGGGCGGAGCCGGCGACAGTTTCTATGGTGGCTCTGGCAGCGATACGCCCTTCCTCACTCTGGAAACAAAACTCGGTGGCATCTTCTTCACCAACTTCGAGTCGGTCCAGATCCTCGGGGTCACGGCCCGCGAAATGCTTTATGGCACCGATCTCCGTGACACCATCCAGGGCCTAGGCGGCGGCGACAATGTGCGCGGCTTCGCCAACGGTGACACCCTGCAAGGCAACCAGGGGACCGACCTGGTTCGCGGCCGGGGCGACGACGACCTCTTGGTCGGCGGCCAAGATGTCGACAGCGTGTACGGCGGTCCGGGTGACGATACCGCCTTAGGCAACAGCGGTAAGGACGTGCTCGACGGCAGCGGCGGCAGCGACCTTCTCTACGACGGAGCCGCCAGCGATACCTTAGACGACGGCAGCGGTGTCGACAAGATTTCCGGCGGTAACGGCAGCGATACCCTGACCGTCGACAGCCTGACCGACATCGTGCAGGAGTTTTCCGGCGGTGGCAGCGACGTGATTCGCTCCAACGCATCCGACTACATGATCGGCGGCGGCTCGGTCGGCTTTATCGAGCGTATGAGAATCAACAAGGCGGCCGACAGTGCCGATGCCAGCGGCAACGAGTGCGACAACACTCTGGCCGGCAACTCTCTTGCCGGCGGGTCGGGGTCTGACATCCTGAACGGCAAGGCAAGCGTCGGCACCTTCATCGTCGATCGCAGCAACGATGCCATCCTCGCGGTCTTGGGCGGCGGCAGTGACCTGGTCCGGGCCGAAGTGGACTACACCCTGGGCTTTCATGCCCACCGGCTGCGCATTGAGCCCGGTGCCGGCGGACTGAACGGCCGCGGCAATGGCCTAGACAACGAGATCGAGGGCAACAGCGCCGCCAACATCCTCTCCGGACAGAGCGGCAATGACAACATCTATGGAGCAGCCGGCTTCGATTTCCTACGCGGCAACGACGGAAAAAATCTCCTCTACGGAGGCAGCGGCCAGGACCAGATGTTCGGCGGCAAGGAAAAGGACAGTCTGGATGGTGACGCCAACAGCGATGTACTCAACGGCGGCTATGGAGCCAACAATCTGCAAGGCGATGCCGGCAATGACACGCTCTTCGAGTCCGTCGACGGCAGCGCCGTTGATCTGCTGCGCGGCTAGGCCGGCAACGACAGTCTCAGCTTGGGGAATGCCGATACGGCGACCGGCAGTGCCGGGAAGGACGCCTTCATCCTGGGTAGCGACGAGGTCGGCAATGGAGCCGGCTCCGGCGGACCGCTAATCTAGGACTTCGGCGGCATTAAGTTGAATTCGGCTGCCGGGAACGATAGCCTCGTTTTTACCATGGGATTGGAGACCGACACCTTCAACTATCGCGGCGGCAATGGCTTTTCCGGCGGCGGCAACAGCGAGGCCCGGCATGCCGGTCAAGGCCAAGATCGTGGCCGCGAACGGAACGGTCGGCCCTGGGATCGACATCCGGGACCATCCCGACGACCCGCGCCAAGCCGATGTCGCCGTCTTGGACGAAGACCGCTTCGTCGTCGCCTATATCGAGGACGATCCGTCCGGCGAACGACCGGAGTTTCGGATCGTCGATCGCGACGGCAACGTCCTGGTAACCGAGAACGTGGTGTCACCCAGCGTCGATAGCAGGGGGCCGCAGCTTGCCGTACTCCCGGAGGATCGCTTCGTCGTCGCCTGGACGGACGACACCAACCTCACCAACGGTTCGATCTACCTCAGGATCTATGACGACCAGGGTAACGGCCTCTCCGGCTTGGTCACCGTTGCCGAAAGCAGCGTGGCGGACGAGCGAGGCCCGGCCATTACGCCGCTGGCCGACGGCAAACTGATCGGCGGCAACGCGACGGTGGTCTAGATCAACAGTCTTATCAGTTCACCCGAAGTCGCCTTGCTGGCCGACGGGCGCTTTGCCGTCGCTTGGCAGCAATTTGGCGGTATCGGCAATGGCGTCGACGTCTCCGACAATATCTGGGATCCGCGCGACAATCTGATCCTGGGCACGTCCGACGACGACAGAATGACGGGCAACATGTTCGACCCCTCGAGCATTCGAGGTCGCGACGGCGATGATGCTGTTTACGGTGGGGTATTCGACGACCTGCTCCTAGGCGCTGATGGGAACGATAGCGCCTTCGGCAACGACGACATCAGGGGTGCCAGCGGTGAGGACAGGCTGTTCGGCCGCAGTGGGCTGGATATCCTACGTGGCGGCAGCGGTCCCGACGACATCTTCGGCGATACTGGCAACGATACGGCTCTTGGCCAAGATGTCAACGATGGTCAGTTCGGCGGCAGTGGCATTGACCTGCTGAACGGAGACACAGCCGTCGACTTTCTCGAAGGCGGTAGCGGCGCCGATATAGAGTCTATGGTTCCACCGGACAAGACAACTTCATCGTCCTCCCCGGCGAGGCGGTGCCCGGTGACCGCTTCTACGGCGGCGGGCAGTTCGACAATCTGCTCTTCTTCGACGGCGCCAACTTCTCAGACGGCATGCTGATCTTCAATATCGAACGCGTGGCCGTCTACGGCACCGACGGCACCGACGGCGGCGGCAGTCTGGACGGCAGCGGCGGCAGCGACTCCATGTTCGAAGACAGCGGCCACGCCTGCTGCAAGACGCTGCCAGCAGCGACAAGCTGCGCGGCGAAGATGAATCAGACAAACTCTTCGGCGCCACCGGCACCGACACGCTCTTTGGCGGCGATAGTGGCAACACCGCCTATGGCGGCTCGGCGACGGATCATCTTACCGGCGGCAGCGGTGCCGACTCGCTATGCGGCGGACAGAGGGCCGACTTTTTAAATGGTGGTAGCGGCACCGACAGGCTATTCAGTGGTGGCGGAGACAACACACTCTCCGGCGAGTCCGGGGACGATTTCTTCTACGGCGGCGTTGGCGACGACACGCTAGACCTCAGCAACCGCGACACCGCCGCCGGCTGCACCGGTCAGGACTGGTTCCTCTTCGACGACCAGGATGTCGGCTACGGCAACGGCTACGGCGTTCTCCTCATCACCGACTTCTCCGGCCAGATCCTGAACCCGGGACAGGGCCCTGATCGCCTGGTCTTTGCCAGCAGCCTGGAAAGCGGGAGCTTCAACTATCGCGGTGGTAATGCCTTTGGCGCCAGCGGCGACAGCGAGGCGCGGCACGACGGCCAGGGCCAGATCCAGGTCGATAGCGACGGCGACGCTGACATCGCCTTCAGGATCGAGAGCATGAGCCAGGCCGGTTAGATCACCGCCAATGACTTCGTTTGGTTATAGGATCTGTTGAGAATCATTCGACGTTCAAGCGAGTGGCATCGACTGAACAAGAAGTTGACAGCAGGACTATTGGTTTGCCGGACGCAAGCTTTCCATACCCTAACCTCTCACTGTCGTCTTCCGGCTTGACCGGAAGATCACTATCCGCTGCCCAGACGAGCGGCACGGGATTCTCCGGTCAAGCCGGAGAATGACAGTGGAAGGGTGCGGGCCGGTGCCTATTCAAATTGAACGGACAATGCCCCAGCGGAGATTCGCCGGCGGAATTTTGTCCCCCTTCCTTCCGCCCCTGCGTCTAGTCTGTGTCGGCTGATTGGCAGTCGGTCTCGATGACATCCTGAGACAGAAACAAGGCTAGCGCGGACATGAAACTCTATAACGCCAACATCAGCCCCAATGCCAAGCGGGCACGCACCTTCCTTGCCGAGAAGGGCTTGTAACTGGACACCCAACTGCTCGACCTCCTCGAGAACGAGGCGCGCACCCCGGAGTTCCTCAAGATCAACAGCTTGGGCGCTATCCCGGCCCTGGTCCTGGACGACGGCACAGTCCTGACCGAGAGCGTCGCCATCTGCCGCTATCTCGATGCGCTTCATCCCGAGCCATCGCTCTTCGGCAGCGACGCCCGCTCCCAGGCCCTGGTCACCATGTGGATCCGCCGGATCGAATTGGAGATCATGCGCCCGCTCTCCGACATGGCCCAGCACAGCTTCGAGTTCTTCGCCCAGCTCATGACCCAGATCCCGGCCTATGCCGAACTGCAGCGCAAGACCGCGGCCGAGAAGTTCCGCTGGCTAGATGGCCAGCTCGGCGATCATCCCTACCTCACCGGCGACAGCTTTATCATGGCCGACATCCTGGGAATGAGTTGCCTGTTCCTCGCCGACTTCCTCGAGGCCGCACCCGACAGCGACCTCAATAACCTGCAAGCCTGGAAGGCGCGCCTCATCGCCTGCCCCAGCTATGACGCCTGAAGGAGCTCGTCCATGACCTACTACCTCTTGATGCTGCGCGACCATTCCGACCGCTGATCGCAGTTCTCGCTGGAAAAGCAGCAGGCGGTGATCCAGCGCTTCAACGCCTGGAACGACGCCCTGCGGGCCGAGGAGCGCCTGGTCTCGGCGCCCGCCAAGCTGACCCAGGACCGCGGCCTGACGGGCGCGGCAAGGGCGAGGAAGCCGCCGAGCTGGCCAAGGGCTGCCCGATCGTCGGCTACGGCGGCTCGGTCGAGGTCCGCGAGGTGGCGGCTCTGATCGGCGCGGAGCGCCGACCCGACTGATGGAACATGCCAGCGCGGATCTGACCGAGCACATCTTCCGTGGATCGCTGGCGCGACACCATCGCCGCCCTGACGCGGCGCTTCGGTACCAGTCGGCTGGAGCAAATCGAGGCGCGGTCCAGGGCGCCTTCCTGAAGGCCCGGACCGTTGGGCGTTGGAGGAGCCGCCGGCCAACCTCGGTGCCTGGATCTACCGCGTTGCCGCCAACAGCCTGTTGGACCAGGTGCGCCGCGAAGGCCGCTTCCGCAACGAGGCGGTGGCCGACGATCTGATCGACGAGCGCCAGGAGGTGCCGCTCTGGTTCGGCCCCCTGGCCGATGATGTCATGCGCATGATCCTGGTCTGCGCCCACCCCAGCCTGAAGCCGCGCGAGAGCCTGGCGATCACCCTGCGGCTGGTCTGCGGCCTGGGCCTGCACGAGGTCGCCAGCGCCCTGCTGCTGAGCGACGAGGCCGCCCACAAGCTCCTGACCCGCAGCAAGGCCAAGCTGCGCCAGGCGGTCCCCAGCCTGGATCGGCCGGGCCTAGAGAGCTGGACTGCACCAGCGAGACCGGCCAGCGCCGTCTGCTGCGCATCCTGCAGCTCATCTACCTGCTGTTCAACGAGGGCTACAGCGCCAATACCGGGGACAGCCTGGTCCGTCTTGGAGTTGACACGCGAGGCCGAGCGCCTGCTCCTGGAGAGCGAGGCGGCCAAGGACAAGCGGTTTTGGGTGCTGACGGCACTGCTCTCCTTCCAGGCCGCGCGCCTGCCGGCCCGCTGCGTTCCCGAGGGCCACCTGCTGCGCCTCAGCGAGCAGGACCGGGGCGCTTGGGAACGGCAGAAAATCGTGCAAAGTTTCGCCTGTCTGGAGCGCTCCATCGGCGGGTCGCACCGCAGCCGCTATCACCTGGAGGCCGCGATCGCCGCCTGCCATGCCGGTGCCGCCTCCTATGAGGAGACCGACTGGCTGCAGATCCTGGACCTCTATGACCAGCTACTGGAGATCTGTCCGACCGCCGTGGTGCGTCTAAACCTGATGACGTAGAGAAAGTTTCGCACATTTGTGTGTGGTTGGTGGCCCCGAATTCCTCAGGCTTTCAGTCGCCAGACGGAGAAGCCAATAGAGGAGGCCAGAGCCACCATGGACGAGGATAACACGAAGGGCCTGTCGAACGTGGTCCCTATCGACGCCGGTCGGATAGAAGATCATCTGAGGCAGATCGTGCGAGGCAGCGTCGAGGAGACACTGAACAGCCTGCTGGAGGCAGAGGCGGATCGGCTTTGCAATGCAAGGCGCTATGAGCGCAGTGAGGCGCGCCGCGACACACGAGCTGGCCGCTCCGCGCGCAAGCTGCACACGCGCGCCGGAGAGGTGCAGGTGCAAGGTGCCAAAGCTTCGCACGCAGACGCATCGACGACGGCAATCATCGAGCGCTATCGCCGGCGCGCGCGCTCGCTCGAAGAGGCTTTGATGGAGATGTATCTGGCTGGTGTGTCGGTACGCCGGGTGGAGGACATCACCGAGGCCCTGTGGGGCACGCGGGTGAGCCCCAGCAGGGTCTCCAATCTCAACAAGAAGCTCTACTCCCGGATCGAGACCTGGCGGAACCGGCCGATCGAGGGCGAACACCCCTACCTCTATCTGGACGGCATTGTCCTGAAGCGCAGTCGGGCAGGTGAAGTGCGCAACGTCTCGCTGCTGCTTGCGGTCGCTGTCAAGGCCGACGGCTACCGCGAGATCCTCGGCAACCTCGAGGGAGCCAAGGAAGACAAGAAGGGCTGGAGCACCTTCCTCAAGCACCTCAAGGAGCGCGGCCTGACGGGTGTCGCGTTGATCGTCTCGGATGCCTGCATGGGGCTCGTCGAGAGCGCGACCGAGTTCTATCCGGACGCCCAGTGGCAGCGCTGCGTCGTGCATCGGATGCCTTCGTGCCCGGTGCCGGCCGGCAAGATGCGTGAAGTCGCTCTCATGCTGAAGGCTATCCAGGCCCAGGAGAGCCGCGAGGCGGCCCGCGCCAAGGCCACGCGGCCAAACTCGGAGCCATGCGCCTGACCAAGGGCGCCGACTGGCTAGAGGAGACGGTCGAGGAGACCTGAGTCTACCATGCCTTCCCCAATGAGCATTGGCGACGGATCAGGACCGACAATCCTCTGGAGAGGATCATGCGGGAGATCCGGCGGCGAACCCGCGTCGTCGGAGCCTTCCCCGACGGCCAAGCGGCCCTCAACCCGGCCGCGGCCAGGGTGAGACACATCGCTGGCACCAAATGGTCCAGCAAGCGCTACATGAACAGGGACCTGCTCAAGCAGCGGGACAGGGGTGCCTGATGGAACAGCCCGCCAAACCCAATGTGCGAAAGATCCTGGACACTACCCTGGCCAGTCTCGGCCCGCGCGACTTCCCAGGCATGTTCGAGGCCTTCTTCAAGGCGCTGGACGAGGGCGCCAGCTATTCGCCCCTGGTCAAGCAACTGAATGATCGTTGTCTTGAGGTGCAGATGATGACTTGCCATCTGCGGCACTCCTGGATCGAAGCCGGCTGCAGCGACGAAGATGTCTACACCCTGCTGAGTTGCGCATCCGGCTTCGACGAAGGCGTCATGGAGAGCGCCGGATTCGATCTTGAACTCGAACTCTGGTCACCGGGCAAGGACCACTGTTGCCGGGCAAAGTTCACCGAGAAGTCTTAGCCCTCGCACCATCGATCATTGCCAGAGGACGCTAATCTCCCAAAGCAGAAAAACGTTCTTCGTGGTGGTCGGCGTCGCCGAAGAGATGGTCCAGCATGATCAGGCGCTTGGCGTAGTGGCTGAGCGGGTACTCCCAGGTCATGGCGATGCCGCCATGCAGCTGGATCGCCTCCTCGGCCACCTTGCGTGCCGCCCGCCCGACCCCCGCCTTGGCTGCCGAGACGGCTCGCTCGCGCTCCAGCCTCGACGCCTCCAACTTGGTGGCGGCCAGGATGGCGAGTGAACGGGCGTCCTCCAAGGCCATGCGCATCTCCACCATGCGATGCTGCAGCACCTGGAAACTGCCGATCGGCACGCCGAACTGCTTGCGGGTCTTGAGATAGTCCAGGGTGGTGTCGCAGACGACCTCCATGGCACCGACAGCCTCGGCCGTCAGCGCCACGATGGCTCTGGCCACTGCCAGTTCCAAAGCCGGAAAGGCGCCGCCCGCCGGTCCCAGCAGATCCGCCGGCACCGCCTCCAGTGCAATTTCGGCGGCGCGATAACCCTCCACAGTGGGATAGCCGCGCCGGGTCAGGCCAGGCGCGTCGGCTGCGACCAGGTAGAGCCCGATCCCGGTCTCCGCCTCGGTCTCGCCGAGCGAGCGCGCGGTCACCAGCAGACGGTCGGCGCTGTCGCCGTTCAGCACCACGGCCTTGCAACCGCTCAGCTGCCAGTGGCCTTCCGCTTCGCTGGCCCGGGTGGTGACATGCGCCAGCTCATAGCGGGCGCTCGGTTCGCCATGCGCCAGGGCATAGAGGCTCGTACCCTCGACCAGTTCCGGCAGGAGGGCGACTTTCTGCTCGTCCGAACCCAGGGCCTCGATCAGGCCGCCGGACAGCACCGCGGTGGCCAGAAAGGGCTCGACCGCCAAGGCCTTGCCCAGTCCCTCCATGACCACCATCAGGTCGATGCCGCCACCGCCAAGTCCACCCTGCTCCGGCGAGAGCGGTGCGGCCAGCAGGCCCAGTTGCGCCATGGCCTGCCAGGTGTCTCGGCTGAAGCCCTCGGCAGATGCGGAGGCCGCCTGCCTAGTCTCGAAGCTGTAACCCTCCTTGAGGAAGCGGCCGAGGCTTTCCTGCAGCAACCTCTGGTCGTCGCTTAGGGTAAAATCCATGACCGCCTCACAGTCCCAACAGGGCTTTTGCGAGGATGTTCTTCTGGATTTCGTTGGAGCCGCCGTAGATCGTGATCTTGCGGTTGTTGAAGTATTCCTTAGTCAAGGGATTGGCATAGTCGGGGCCGATCGGCGCTTCATTGTAGCCCTCCTCCAAGGCTTCCGACACGAAGGGCAAGGCATAGGGGCCGAGCGCGCGGCGGGTCAGGCTGTTGATCTGCTGGCGCACCTCGGTGCCCTTGATCTTCAGCATCGAGCTTTCCGCCCCTGGCGCGCCGCCTGCCTGAGTCTTGGCCAGAAGTCTGAGGTTGGTCGTCTCCAGGGCCATGAGGTCAATCTCCACCCGAGCCATCTCTTGGCGGAAGGCAGAGTCTTCCGCCAGCGGCCGGCCCTGCCTCTTCTGATCCTTGGCGATGCGTTTCAAGCGGGCCAGCATGGCCTTGCCCTGGCCGACGGCGGCAATCCCCGTGCGCTCGTGCGTCAGCAGGTACTTGGCGCAGGTCCAGCCTTTGTTCTCCTCGCCCACAAGATTCTCAGCCGGCACCTTCACGTCCTCGAACCAGACCTCGTTCACCTCATGCTCGCCATCCAGCAGGATGATCGGCCGAACGGTGATGCCGGGCGTTGCCATATCGATCAGCAGGAAGGAGATGCCCGCCTGCTTCTTGGCCTTCGGGTTGGTGCGCACCAGGCAGAAGATCCAGTTGGCGTGCTGGCCCAAGGTGGTCCAGGTCTTCTGGCCACTGACGATGTAGTGCTCGCCGACCCGCTCGGCCTTGGTGGCGAGCGAGGCCAGGTCGGAGCCGGAGCCGGGCTCGGAATAGCCCTGGCACCACCAGTCCTCCAGGCTGAGGATACGCGGCAGGTAGTGGCGTTTCTGCGCCTCGCTGCCGAACTTCATGATCACCGGCGCCACCATGGAGACGCCGAAGGGCACGATGATGGGGGCGCCGGCCTGTGCGGCCTCCTCGTCGAAGATGTGTTTCTGCACCGCCGTGAAACCGGCGCCGCCGCGCTCCTTAGGCCATGACTGGGCGAGCCAGCCGCGGGCCGCCAGCGCGCCCTGCCAGCGCAGGTGATCGACCTTGGTGAGCCGCTTGCCGGTCCTGACCTTGGCGGCGATCTCACCCGGCAGGTCCTTGGCCAGGAAGTCCTTGACCTCGGCGCGAAAGGCCTCTTCCTCGGGGCTGTAGCTGAAGTCCATGAGTGTCTCCTATCTGGCGTCGCTCCAGGCCTGAAAGCTGCTGCCCTCGGCTGCCAGGCGCGCCAGCAGCGGCGTCGGCGGCCAGTTCTTGGCGTCGTCCTTGGCATAGTCAGCCATCATCGCCACGACCTTGTCGAGACCCTGGGCGTCGGCCCAGAACATCGGCCCGCCCTGGTGCGCCGGGAAGGCATAGCCGTGGATCCAGACCTGATCGATATCGACCGGGCGGAAGGCTATACCCTCCTCCAGGATCTTCGCGCCCTCGTTCACCAAGGCGCAGAGCACCCGGCCGCGGATCTCCTCGTCGGAGACCCTGCGCCGCTCGATGCCGCGCCGCTTGGAGGCATCGAGCACCAGTTCCTCGACGATGGGATCGGGCTGCGGCGTTCGATTATCCTTCTCGTAGCGGTACCAGCCGGCACCGCTCTTCTGCCCGAGCCGGCCCAATTCGTAGAGCTTGTCGGCGATGTCGACATAGCGCTCGGCCGGGTCTCGCGTGGCGTCCTCGCGGCGACGGTTGAAATAGCCGATGTCTATGCCGGCCAGGTCACCGACCGCAAAGGGCCCCATGGCAAAACCGAAGGCGGTGATCGCGGCGTCGATCTGCTGCGGCAGCGCGCCGTCCTCCAGCATGAAGTTCACCTGGCGCTGATAATACTTCAGCATGCGATTGCCGATGAAGCCGTCACAGAGACCGGAGACCACGGCCACCTTACGCATGAGGCGCCCGACCTCGATGGCGGTGCGTAGCACCTCCGGCGCGGTCTTCGTCGCCTTGACGATTTCCAGGAGCCGCATGACATTGGCCGGGCTGAAAAAGTGCATACCGAGAACATCTTCCGGCCGGCCAGTCATGGCGGCGATCCGGTCGACGTCCAGGTAGGAGGTGTTGGTCGCCAGCACCGCGCCGGGCTTGGCCGGCCTGTCCAGCTTGGCGAAGATCTCCTGCTTCACCTCCATCTTCTCGAAGACGGCTTCGATGATGATGTCGGCACCACCGACCCCGGCGAGATCGGTGGTCGGCTTGATCAGGCCCATGCAGGTCTCGAGTTGCTCGGCGCTCATGCGCCCGCGCTTGGCACTGGCCTCGTAGTTGCCGCGAATCTTACCCAGACCGCGATCCAAGGCCTCCTGAGTGGTCTCGACCAGGGTCACCGGCAGACCGGCATTGGCAAAGCACATGGCAATCCCAACGCCCATGGTGCCGGCACCGATGACAGCAGCCGCTTGCAGTGGGCGCGGCTTCACCTCGGCTGGCAGGCCTGGAATCTTGGAGACCGCGCGCTCGCCAAAGAAGGCGTGGATCATGGCCGCGCGTTGACTCGATTTCATGCAATCCATGAAGATCTCGCGCTCCCGCGCCAGGCCCTCTTCGAAGGGTAGCGAGACGGCGGCCCGCACGGCATCGACGCAGGCCAAGGGCGAAAGCTGGCCGCGCGAGCGTTTCTTGAGATTGGCGCACGTCGTCTCGAAGATGTCGGGCTGCCAGGGCAGCTTGTCCTGGCGGTCCCGCACTCGCGCCAGGGGCTTGGCTTCGTCGATGGTATGGCGGGCAAAGGCTAGGCCGGCGGCGCGCACGTCGGGCAGGTCGAAGACGGCGTCGAGGATGCCCAGGCTCTGCGCCTCCTTAGCCGGCACGTGGCGGCCAGAGGTGATCATGTCGAGCGCTGCCTCGACCCCGGCGACGCGTGGTAGGCGCTGGGTCCCGCCGGCGCCGGGGATGATGCCCAGCTTGACCTCCGGCAGGCCGACCTTGGCTGAGGGCAAAGCCACCCGATAGTGGCAGCCCAAGGCGGTCTCCAGGCCGCCGCCCAAGGCGGTGCCGTGGATGGCGGCGATGGTGACCTTGTCGCTGGCGTCGATGGCATCGATCACGGCGCCGAGGCCAGGCTCCTGCGGCGGCTTGCCGAACTCCTTGATGTCGGCGCCGGCAATGAAGGTGCGGCCATCGCCGTACAGCACCAGAGCCTTGGCCCCCTCGTCCGCCAAACCGGCTTGCAGCGCCTGCATCAGTCCGGCGCACACCGCTTGGCTCAGCGCATTCACCGGTGGGCTCATCACCTTGATCAGGCCGACGTCGCCCTCGCGCTCATAGGCCACAACCTCACTCATCGCTATCCTCCTCGGGCCGGTCGGCCCCTGGTCTCACTGTCTGCCTCCAAAACGCGCATCTTGCGCGTTTTGGAGGCAGCGCCAGTCCGCAAGTTTCAAAAAGGCTCTCATATTGCTTCGTCAGTCGATTGAACTTACGAAACGGTTTCGCCTCCGTCGGCGACGATGGTCTGTCCGGTCACATAGGCCGAGCCGCGCCCGGCCAAGAACAGGGCCACGCCGGCGATGTCCTCGGTCTCGCCGACCCGGCGCAGGGGATTGCGCTCTTCCGAGCGGCGCAAGCGCTCGGGGTCGTCCAGCAGGGCCTTGGCGAAATCGGTGCGCACCAAGCCGGGAGCGATGGCATTGACGCGGATCTTCTGCGGCCCCCACTCGACCGCCAGGTTGCGCGCCAGCTGCGCCTCGGCCGCCTTGGAGACGCCATAGAGGCCGATCACGCCATTGCCGCGCAGACCGGCAATGGAGGAGATCAGGATCACCGAACCACCGCCACGCGCCGCCATCCCCGGGCAAACCAGATTGCAGAGCTGGAAGACGCTGCGCACGTTGGTCGCCATGATCTTGTCGAAGACGGCATCGCCGGCCTCGCTCATCGGCCCATAGACCGGATTGATCGCGGCGTTGCAGACCAGAATGTCTATGCCGCCCCAGTCCTGCTCGATCGCCGCGACCAGGCTCTCCAGCTCCTCGCGCCGGCCGATGTGACAGACCCGTGCAGAGGCGATGCCACCCTTGGTGCGGATGGCCTCGACCACTGGCTGACAGGCCTCCAGCTTGCGGCTGGAGACCGAGACCTTGGCGCCGGCGTCGGCGAAAGCCTCGGCGATCGCGCGGCCGATGCCGCGGCTGGATCCGGTGACCACGGCAGTCTTGCCGCTGAGATCGAACATGGGTTTTCCTCTAGAGTGGATTGCAATCAGATGGACTCACCTTTTCGCGTGAATCCACTCTATTTTCAACGTTATAGAGCAGGATTCAGGCGACAAATTGGTTCGATTTGACGTCATCCTGCTCTAGGCCGGCTCGCCGTAGGGCGACCGGCTGGCTTTTCTATAGCGATAGGTAGCGCTGGCGCGACCGGCCGCTTGACCGTTGGCGTCGGTGACGCTCATCTCGGCAAAGAAGAGACTGCGACCGCCGCCGACCCGCCGTGCTTCGGCCAGCAGCAGCTTTCCTTGAGCGACGCCGAGGAAGTTCGTCGTCATGCTCAAGGTCACAGCGCGGCGCAGGCGGCCGGGATTGGGACACCAGCAGCCGCAATAGCCGCCGACCTCATCCATCAAGGTCATCAGAAGACTACCGTGCGGCATGCCGTGTCGATTGGCATAGGCCGGATCAAGCGGCATCTCCGCCTTGGCATAGTCCTCCGACCAGGCGATGAGGCGAATGCCCAGAGTCCGGAAGATCGGCGCCGGCTCCTCGACCGCGAGCGGGTCGTAGTCGGCCGGCGGATCAGGCAGTCGGAGCACTTCGCTCACGAAGCGGCCTCCGTCATTGTCGGGACGTTGGACAGCAAGCGCGCCAGGGCGACCAGCTGCGGTGCCACTTCTTCGCTAAAACGAACGGGGTCTTTCAGGAAAGCAGGCCCGGCACAATTCAGCGCATAGGATTGCTCCTCGTCCGGCAGGTTCAGCGACAGGCCGACGGCATGCACTTCGCGCTGCCAATCGCTGAAGGAGCAGACGAAGCCGTCCGTAGCATAGCCCTCTAGCGCTGCAGCCAGGCCCTCTGAGAGACGCTCGAAGTCCTCCGGCTCGCGCTGCCGCAGTTCCTCCAAGACCGCCGCTCGCGCGGCCGGGGCCATGAAGGCGAAGAGAGCCCAGCCCATCGCCGTGCTGGCCAGAGGAATACGCGATCCGACGTCGAGTGCCAAGGTGATGCGGCTGCAGCCGCGCGCGCACTCGCCATAGACCAGGTTCATGCGATCGCGCATGCCCAAGGCCACCGCACCGTCAACCTTGTCGGCCAAGGCGCGGATCTCCAGCCCGCTCAGCTATGGTGTAGCCGAGGCCCAGGACCGCCGGACCCAGCTCATAGCCGCCGTCGCGCGGCTGGTGCAGCAGATAACCCAGCTCGCAGAGGGTGTAGGTCAGCCGCGTCACCGTCGGCTTGGGCAGGCCGGTGCGCTGCGCGATCTCCTGATTGCCCAGCGACATCTCGCCAGGACGATAGGCGCGCAGCACCTCCAGCCCGCGCGCCAATGCAGTGACGAATTGACGTCCGCGTTCGCCGCCGCTGGTCTCTAGCTCGCTCATTGCCGGCGAGTATGGAGCCTGGGGCGCTCAAGAGCAATTCTGCGAAACGCGTTTTCGCCTGTCGAACAGCCGCGGGTCTGGGCTAGGGTCCGGTGAGACGCCAGACAGCAGAGGAAGAGGCCGTGGATCGCAGCGACAAGGTGCCCGATGCCCTGATCGAGGAGATGAAGGAACTGGGTCTCTTCGGCCTCACTATCCCAGAGACCTATGGCGGTCTGGGGCTGGACATGACCGAGGAGATCGAGGTTGCCATGCGCCTGGGCCGCACGGCGCCGGCCTTTCGTTCGGTCTTCGGCACCAACATCGGCATCGGCAGCCAGGGCCTGGTGATCGACGGCACCGAAGAGCAGAAGCAGCGCTATCTGCCGGCCATGGCCTCGGGCGCGCTGATCGGTTCCTTCTGCCTGACCGAGCCGGAGTTACGGCTCCGATGCCGCCGGCCTGAAGACCGCGGCCCGGCCCGACGGCAACGGCTATCGCCTGAACGACACCAAGCGCTACATCACCAATGCGTCACGCGCCGACATCCTGACGGTGATGGCCCGCAGCGATCCAAGCGAGTCTGGCGCGCGCGGCGCTCGGCCTTCATCGTCGAGGCCAAGTCGCCCGGCATTCGCCTGGGCCAGCCGGAGCGCAAGATGGGGCAATAGTGTGCGCATGTCTGCGACGTGGTCTTCGAGGACTGCTTCGTGCCGGCCGACGCCCTGATCGGCGGCAAGGAGGGTCAGGGCTTCAAGACCGCGACGAAGGTCTTGGATCGTAGCCGCCTGCACATCTCCACGCCCAGCTGCGGCATGGCCCGGCGGCTGATCGCGGGTGCCTTGCGCTATGCGCCCGAGCGGGTGCAGTTCGGCAAGCCGATCGCCGAGCATCAGCTGATCCAAGGCATGCTGGCCGATTGCGAGGCCGAGTGTACCGCCGCCGAAGCCCTGGTGTGCGACACCGCCCGGCGCAAGGAGGCCGGCGAGGCCGTCACCAAGGCAGCCGCCATTTGCAAGTACATGGCGACCGAGATGGTCGGCCGGGTAGCCGACAAGGCGGTGCAGATCCATGGTGGCGCCGGCTACATTGCCGACTATGCCGTCGAGCGCTTCTATCGCGACGTCCGCCTGCTGCGGCTCTACGAGGGCACCTCACAGATCCAGCAGCTCATCATCGCCCGCGAGATGATCAAAGAGGCCCGGGCATGAATGCCTGGCCGGCCAGACAGCCGGCCTTGCCGCCCGATCGCTTCCGCTGGACCTGGGAGCCGCTTGCCTACTGGGCCGAGCGATGACCCAGAGCCGTCGCCCTCAGCGATTCCCTGCTTCCACTCACCTACGCCGATCTGGCAGCCCGCATCGAGACCTGGGCCCAGGCCCTGCGCGATCGCGGCCTGGAGCCGGCCGATCGCCTGCTCATCCTCTGCGAGAACAGCGCGGCTAAAGCACTGGTGATCTTCACGGCACAGAAGCTGCGGGCCTGAGCCATCCCCTTTACCGCCCGCCTCTCGCCCCGCGAAGTCGAGACCATCGCCGACCACAGCGGCGCGCGCCTGGTCATTGCCACCGAGGGTGTCTTACCCGACATGGCGCACGCTTGGATGCCGAGGCCGTGGCGCCCTTCGTCGAGGCCGGCGATCTGGGGCGGCTGGACGCACGCGACTACCTCTGGGTGGTCGGCCGCCTGAAGGAACTGATCATCCGCTCCGGCTTCAACGTCTATCCACCGGAAGTCGAGGCCGTTCTAGCGGCCCATCCCGACGTTAACCCTGGCCGCCGTCCTGGGCGCCCCACAGCCCGACGGCAATTAAGAGGTCGTGGCCTTCCGCAGCCCAAACCCGGACGAGTCTTGGACCTGAGGAGCTGCGCGCCTTTGCCAAAGACAGGCTGGCGCCCTACAAGCGACCGGGGCGCTATGAGGTGATGACGGAACTACCGGCGGCGGCGGCAGGAAAGCTCTTGAAGCATAAGCCGCGAGTCTGGATTTAGCGTGAGAGGCTTATCCCCTTGCCTCCGGTGCGGCAGCCGTCTGGCGATCGCGTTCCCCGGTCGTCACCGGCGGGCGCGGGTGTCCCCAGGCATTGTCGCCCGATCTGGCGGCTAAGGCATTGCCCGGTCAAGTCCACAGCTGTGCGGACAAAGCTTTGCATCATCCTAACGGAGGTTGCGATGAGGCCACTTTCAACCACAGCCCGTCATGGCCGTGCTCGTCACGGCCATCCATGCCTCGCCTTCGGAGCAAAACTCTCCAGAATCTTGCGGCCTAACCACCTGGACCCGCGGGTCCAGGTCGCTGGTGACCGGCAGGATTCAAAAGGAGTGCGCTTGACGCAACCTTATTGGCTTGACCGGACAGCAGCGAGATAAGCCGGGCAACAACTGGCTTGTGGGTCGCTTGAAGTTCCGCAATCCACCGGAGCCTGAGAGACATGCCTTTGGCGCAGTACTCGTGCGACCTGAATTGGCCCTTGAGACTGTCCGCCCCGGTGCTACCCCAGATAACCTTATCGCTACCGCTGCCGCCGGAAAGCATGTCGTCGCCGGCTCCCCGAAGGAACGATAGTCGTCCCCACTGCCACCATAGAGGCTGTCGTCACCTGCTCCGCCTAAGAAGCTGGTGTCGTTCGCGCTGCCACCATAGATCAGATCGGACCCGCTATCGCCATGGAGCCAAGTGTCGGCCCCGTCGCCACCCCATAGCGTACCACCGAGGAGACCGTGATCAACCCCGCCATTGCCGTGCAGTTCATCGTCACCTATTTTGCCTAGGAGGATACTGTCACTGCCATCCCCGCCGTAGATTCTATCGGCGCCGCTTTCACCGGAGAGGCCGAAGTCATTCCCACTGTCACCCGAGAGCGTGTCGACGCCGCTATCGCCGGAAAGCCTATTAACAGTACCATCGCCACCATAGAGCCTATCGCTGCCGTTAGCGCCCTTGTGAAGGCTGTCCAAACCGCTACCTCCAGAGAGGACGTCGTTGCCGCTATCGCCATACATCCTGCTGTCGTCGCCGCTGCCCCCGAAAAGGCCGAAATCACTGCCGCTTTTGCCGGAGAGTTGGTCGGCACCCGTGCGGCAGAGCGGCGAAACCCGACTGGCCGAAGGTGTCGGCCCTAATACCAACTTTCCAAAATAGGTGATCATGATTCCGCGACACCACTTCCGTCATTGCCGGGCTTGATCCGGCAATCCACGGCCGCTTTCTCGAAGCCGTTAATCGTGGATCCCCGGCTCAAGGCCGGGGATGACACCGAGTGGGAGGAGACGCCGTAGCACTCATCCATGAGTGCCCTGACTAGGTCTTCTCGTGATCCGTCGTCTCTTGCGAGGCAGGAATGCAATAGAGACCGATCATGGTCATGCCGATGTCCGCCTTGGCGTCGCAGTCAAAGGCGTCCTCCACGCCGTGCGGGGGATCGATGTTGTAGAGCGCATAGCCCGGATCGTCGGTTGGATCGCCGCTGCGCATGACGAAGCTGCCGCTGTCGCACTCCAGGTTCTTGTGCTCGGCAAAGACCGAGACCGAGACGATAAAGATGTGCTCGCTGTCGTGACCGGCAGCACAGAACTGCTGCTTGAACTCCTCGAAGATCTTCGACTGCGAAACCATTCCATCCGCCAGAACGCTGCCCGCGAAAGGCGTTACGGCTGCAGCCGCCACGATTGATGAGGTTTTACGCATTCTATCCTCCCTGAAACTTGGCTTTTGTCAGTGGAGCCTGTTCCGCCCGCCCGGTCAAGGCGAGGCAGAGGATCGACGCATCTCCAGAGGGTAGCCCAGCAGCAAGGCTGCAAGCGCAACTGCCGGCGCCAGAAGCCCGGACGTCCACTCCATCGCCCAGGCCGTCGCGGCGCCAATGGCTAACCATGACAGGCTCGTCGCGACAACGAACCAGCGACGCCAGCCCGACAATAGGAGCGCAAATCCCAGAGTCGCGAGCGCGGTGGGATCGGGGGCCAAGCCAACCAGTTCGATTCCCTGCCAGGTGCGACCCGACAGTGGGCCGATAAGGGGTTGCAGGAGGATGGCGAAGGCCAAGAGGCCGAGAGCACATCGCCACCCGCGCAGGTCTGTCGGTGACGGCCGCAAAGTGAGGCCGAGCAAGAGGGCCGCTTGCAAGAGGCAGCCGAGGGCAAAGTAGCCGGCCGCCCAGTTGATGGTCCGATAGCGCTCCCAGAAGAAGGCCCAAGCGACCAGAAGCCAGGCCAAGGCGAAGAACAGCGTCAGGAGGCGCAGCCTGCGCTGCCGCCATGCTAGCCAGAGCATCGCCAGAGTGATTCCCACGACGCCTATTTGCAGCGGCCAGAGCGCCTGATTATAGCGCTCGAATAGCCGGAAGTAGGTTTCCGGTGCGAACAGTAGGAAGTCGGAGAGCGAGTAGCTGAGCCAGTGCTCCATCAGAGATCCGCGACAGCCCGCAGCATGGCCTTTCGCTGGTCGAGGTCGGGGAGACGGCCGAGCCTCGCCCCCATGTTCTCGCGCATGTGCGCCACCTGACTGGTCGCCGGGATGGCGCAGGTCACGGCCGGCTCTGAGAGGATGAATTTCAACAGGAACTGCGCCCAGTTCCAGCAGTCGATCTCGGCGGCGAGTGCAGGCAAAGGTTCGCCGGAAAGGCGGTCGATCAGGCGCCCGCCGCGGAAGGGGCGATTGACGATGACGGCGATCCCCTTCTCGCGTGCCAGGGGCAGCAAGCGCCGCTCCGCCTCGCGGTCGACCATGTTGTAGGTGAACTGGACGAAATCCAGCGGATAGCCCCGCATGACGGACTCGAACTCATCATGCCGTCGCCCGTGTGAGGTGGTGATGCCCAAATAGCGGAGAGTGCCGGCAGCCTTCATCTCCGCCAGGGTTTGCAGATGCGGCTCCCAGGCGACCAGATTATGGACCTGCAGCAGATCGAAGCTCGGCAGTCCCCACTCGGCGGCGGATTCGGCGATCTGATCCGGGCCGTTGGCGCCGGATGAGGTCCAGACCTTGGTCGCCGAAAAGAGGCTGGGCTGCGGCCCCAGCCGTTGCAGGCAGTAGCCCATGACGGCTTGTGCGGAGGCGTACATGGGCGAGGAATCGACCAGGCCGCCACCTGCCTCGAAGAAAGCTCGCAGGACCTCCAGGCGGCGATCGCGCAGCACCGGGTCGTCGCCGACGTTGAAGGTGATCCAGGTCCCCATGCCGACGACCGGCAGAGCCTGACCGCTGGAGGGGATGATCCGGGTCCTAGAGCCCTGCCCCGCCGCCAGGACCGACCGATCCGCCAATCCGGCAGCCGTCACCAGGGCACCAAGAAGCAGCCCGCGCCGCTGTCGGCGATGGCAATCGAGGCATTCCGAGACAAGGGGGCTCTTTTCTGTCCACACAGCAGCCTCCTGAACATGCGTCGCTTGCAGTTCTAGCGGAGAGTCTAGCACCCCTTCCGAAGCAGGCAAGAGCGTCATGACCGAAGCGGTGCTACCAAGACTTCTGCTCCTGCCTCGACATCGGCATTGAAAACAACTGCGACCTTATCATATGCATGATATGCAGACTATCGTATGAAACAGCTTCGATGGCAATATTCGAGATGCCGACACTTATGGAAACTGCGCGCTCGCTTAGACGGGACAAGACGGCGAAAGCCGAAACCGTCGTCAAGGAGATGGTGCGCATTGCCGAAGCCTGGCGGCTGACGAATGCCGAGGCGGCAAGGCTGTTCGACGTACCGACGGCGACCTGGAGCAGAATGAAGAACGGCACTTTCAAAGGGATCTTGGACCAGGACAAGGTAACCCAAGCCAGCCTGCTGATCGGCCTGTTCAAGGGTTTGCGCTCCTCTTCAACGGTCCGCTCGCCTATGGCTGGCCAAAAATACTTAATTCCGGCCTCGGATCCCAGGGTCGATCGCCGATAGAGGTGATGATCGAGGGCGGCATTCCCGCCTTATGAACGTCCTCCAGCACATCGATGCGCTGAGGGGCGGCGCTTGATAGATCTGGCTTCGATCCCGCAGCGCGACTTCACCTCTCCGACAGTGGGCCGCTTGATCTCGACGGCCTACATCGAAGAACCGGCGCTGAAACCGCTCGCCGACAGCGATGCGGAACTGGTAGTCTTGGAAGACCTTGAAGGGCTGCCCTCCGCACGACGGACGACGCAGATTCCAAGACCGCGTGGCATCGCCCCGGAAGAGCTGGTGATCGCCGCGCATGGCTATGGCTGGACTTACGTCAACGCCGCCTTCTGCTACACCCGTGCGACCGGGAACCGCTTCAACGGAGTGGAGCGCGGCGCCTGGTATGCGACTTACGGACCGAACGCTGTTCGCACTGCGCAAGCCGAAGTCGCCTATCACCTGACGCGCGCGCTCGATGCCACCGGCGTCTATGACAATGTCACCGCTTACTGCGAGCTTCTCGCCGGCTTCACCACAAGCTTCCACGACATCACCGGATTGGCCGCAGAGGCTTTCCTCTCGAGCGACACTGCCGTGGCCTATTCGGCGGGTCAGGCCCTGCTGGCCAAGGCACTTCTGACCGACGGCAGCCAGGGCCTGCTCTACCCCTCCGTTCGGCAGGAATCCGGCCAATGCCTGGCAGCCTTGCGCCCGCATCTCGTCCAGAGCCTGCGACAGGGGACGCAATAGATCTTCACTTGGTCCGGAAGCCGCACGCCCACGATTTCCGAAGCCTAGATCGAATCCCGAGCAGAGATTTGGGTTTCGATCTTGCGCCGTCGTCGCTCCAGCTGAGGTCAGGTGATAGAAATTATTTCAGCTACTTATAACCTAGATTTTATGTTATAGTTGAAGCAGAACATGTTGCTAGGATCGTACTTCGCCTTGATTGCCGCAAGACTCTCGAAGTTGGCGCCGAAGGCCTTCTCCGTCAGCTCCGCAGCATCCTCGCCATGTCCGGGAAAGTTCAGGTAGATGCGCCCATAGGCCTCGGCACTGGCCTAGGCGTCCCCAGGACCAGGCGATGCTGGCCGCGTCGTCTTCCGGTCGTTCCCAGATGCCGTCCAAGGAATACATCCAGCCCATCGAGCGGTCGCCGAAGGCGGTGGCATCGGCCGCCACAGCCGCGGTCGCTCGACCCGAAGTTCCAGAGCGAGGAAATCGAGTTGGCCGAGGGTGCTGCAGCGGCATTCGCCATCGCCAGCTCGATCATCGACTCGGGAAGCGCGGCCAGGTAGCAGGCTTTCCAGTAGCAGCGATAATCGCCGAAGGGAATCAGCGGATCAAAGAGGGTCTGCACGTCACGGTAATTCATCCGGCCAGAGAAATCCGCGACCAGAGGCCCGAGCTCGCGCAAGGGCTGAAGCAGCCTCTCGCACTCGTCCGGATCGCCGTTAAAGACGCAGGCCAAGGTGTAGAATTTCTTGCCCCAATGCTCTTCGGCAAAGTCCTCGCACTCGGCCATGGTCGAGAATTTGCAGAGCGAGCCGACACTGTCGCTGTGTTCGGCCAGAAAGTCCCGCCAAGCACGGATCGGCCCCGACCCCACGGAGAGGTCGTAGATCGGTGCTGCGAACATCACTTCGGGCCCGAAGGGGTGCAGCGCGAACTCGAAACGCACGACGACGCCGAAGTTGCCGCTTCCTCTCTTCAAGGCCCAGAGGAGATCCGGATGCTCCCACTCGCTGGCACGGATCAGTTTGCCCTCCGCGGTAACCAGATCCACGACCAGCAGGTTGTCGATCGAGAGGCCATGCTTGGCACGCAGCCAGCCGATCCCACCCGATAGAGTGAGGCCACTCACTCCAGTGTCTGAAATCAATCCACCCTGCGTCGCCAGTCCGAAGGCCTGAGTCTCTCGGTCAACGTCGGCCCAGATCGCGCCGCCCTCGACCACCGCTAGCCGGCGTTGCGGATCGACATGCAGGGCACGCATCAGGGAGAGATCGATCATCACGCCGGCATCGCACACAGCGTGTCCAGCAACATTGTGCGCACCGCTGCCGATCGACACCGGCAAAGCCTGTCTGCGGGCGAAATTCACCGCTTCGATGACGTCGGCGACTCCGTGGCAACGGGGGATCAGCGCCAGCCGGCGATCGATCAGCGCGTTCCAGACGGCACGGCCGTCATCTTAGCCTGAGTCTTCCGGAACAAGAACCCTCGCAGCGGAAAAACGCACACAGAGATCCAATCGGTTGGTAGTTGGCATCCATCGGATAGCTCCCTTTCTGTTGTGCCTGAAAGGATAGGTACTGTCCCGGGTCGCTAGGAGTGGCGAAGGTGAAAAGACGAGGGCATAGTTGACAGTCGTTAGAGCTTATTCCGACAAGGCCTTGCCAAATCTGACAGGAGACCACGATGGGCGCGGACAAAAAGCCTCCCATTGCACTGCTCGCGGTCCCCGAGACTTTAGCATCGGTTCTCCATGGCATCTACGACGTCCTGCCATCCGTGGGCGTCGTCTATCTCGATATGAAGGCGGCGACGCCCGGACATGAAGTTCTAGAGGTACGGATCGTCTCCTCCGATGGATTGGCTTCCAGTGCTTGGGAGAGGTTCCGGTCGCGCCGCACACCGCCCTTGCGGAAATACCGTTGCCGGATACCACGTCGTTTGCGACATGTACACCCTGATCAATGCCGTGCCCAGCGGTCGATACCCGCAGGAGATCGCATGGCTGAGGAGCGCCTATGCGCAAGGATCCCTCTCTGCTCCAGATCGCTGCTCTTGGCCGGCGCCGGGCTCCTGAACGGCCGGGAGACAACCGCTCACTGGACCTATCGGGACATGTTTCAGCGGCACTTTCCGCAAGTGCGCTTCCGCAGCGAATCCGTGCTCTGTCTAACCTCGGCGGACGAACGCATCGTCACCGCCGGCGGGGTGAGCGCCTGGCAGGATCTGGCCGTTTACCTGATCGCGACCTTCTGCGGCTACAGGTACGCCCTGGAGACGGCGAAGGCCTTCCTGATCTCGGGACATTCCGAGGGCCAGTCGCCCTATGCCGTGATGACCCGACCGATGGAAGTCAGCGACGGTCCCATTGCCGAGTGCCAAACCTGGATCGCCGACAACTACGCGGGAGCCAATCCGGCGGAGCGCATGATCGAGCGCTCCGGCCTAAACGCCCACGCCTTCGCCAGGCGCTTTCGTGCGGCCACAGGCTACTCGCCGATCGATTATGTCCTGGCTCTCAGGATCGAAGAGGTAAAGCAGACCTTGGAAACCGAAAGCGACAGCATCGACGAGATCAGCACCTCGATAGGCTACGAAGACCCGGCATCCTTTCGCCGCGTCTTCAAACGCAGCGTGGGTCTGTCACCCGCCGCCTATCGCAAGAAGTTTCAACGCATCTCGCAGATTGCCTAGCCGGCTGGCGTCGGACATGCGCGCTAGATGTGATTATTCACGAGGTTGTTCATTCGATCCTGCTCTGAAAGGCTGAGTTTATGACAACGAAGCTTTTTCAGGGGAACCGAATGAACATTCACCACAATGCCCGTTTAACCCCGAAAGGTCGAGAATTATCGATTGCCCCTCTTGAACGTGGCGACCACCCCCGGGATGTTGCGACAGCCATGGGCGTGTCGGTGCGCACGGTCTACAAATGGCGCAAGCGGCATCGCCAGGAAGGCTTGGCCGGGCTGAGAGATCGCTCCTCGCGCCCCTTCCAAAGCCCAACACGGACCTGTGCCGCGATTGAGGCGCGGGTTGTTGAATTGCGCAGGCAGCGCCGAACGTTCGATCGGATCTCCAAACAGACCGGTGCTTCGCGGGCGACGGCAGGGCGTATTCTCAAGCGCCACGGTCTCAACTGCTGGCGGGACCTGGAACCGCAGGAGCCGGTGGTTCGCTATGAGCGCGCCGCGTCCGACGAGAGGATACACAGCGATATCGAGAAGCTGGGCAAGTTCGACCGCGTGGGCCATCGTATCACCGGTGATCGCCATGGCCAGTCCAGGGGACGCGGTACCGGTTGGGAATTCGTTCACGTATGTGTCGGCAACCATTCCCGTATCGCCTTCTCACAGGTGCTGGAAAGCGAAAGAAAGCAATGCGCCATCGCCTTCCTCGAGGCAGCCGTGGCCCGGTATCGAAAGCTTGGCATCACCATTGACCGGGTCATGACCGACAATGGATCATGCGACCGTTCCAAAGCCTTTGCAGCGGCTTGCAGGGCGTTGAGGATCAAACACATCCGAACCAAACCCTACACACCGAAGACCAACGGCAAGGCGGAGCGGGTTCATCCAGTCATCCTTGCGCGAATGGGCTCATGCCAGGGCATATACCTCATCTGAATCTGATCGGCGAAAGAACGAATTGCCGTACTGGCTGCACCAATACGATTGGCATCGGCCACATGTCGGGATAAACAGAAAAACACCAATCAGCCAACTAGGCACCAACGTGAACAACCTGTCGAGACTCCACACCTAGACCTTGATCCGAAGAGGGCTCCGAGTGTGCTGTCGCTCACCCAAAGCCCTGTTCGCTTCCCCTTCTGCTCTCTAGATCGCCGCTAGATAGCCGTGCGAGGAGAGGTAGGCGATGATGCTGTCGGCTGCGCGCTCGGCTGACATGCCGACGGTGGCGATCGTCATCTCGGCCTGCTCCGGCGGCTCGTAAGGGCTGTCGAGACCGGTGAAGTGCTTGATCTCGCCGCGCCGTGCCTTCTTGTAGAGGCCTTTCGGATCGCGCTCTTCGGCAACATCCAGCGGCGTGTCGACGAAGATCTCCATGAACTCACCCTCGTCCAGCATGTCGCGGGCCATACGGCGCTCGGCACGGAAGGGCGAGATGAAGGAGACTATGGTGATCAGGCCGGCGTCGACCATCAGGCGCGAAACCTCCGACACGCGCCGGATGTTCTCCACACGGTCGGCGTCGATGAAGCCCAGGTCCTTGTTCAGGCCGTGACGCACGTTGTCACCGTCCAGGGTGTAGGTGTGACGTCCCATCGAGTGCAGACGCTTTTCCACCAGGTTGGCGATGGTCGACTTGCCCGAACCCGAAAGGCCGGTGAACCAGAGCACGCAACCGCGCTGCTGCTTCAGCTCCGAGCGGGCCTGCTTGTCGACGGCGATCGCTTGCCAATGGATGTTGGACGCACGCCTGAGTGCGAAATCGATCAATCCCATGCCCACGGTGTTGTTGGTCATGCGATCGATCAGAATGAAACCGCCCATGGCCTGATCGTCGCCGTAGGGCTCGAAGGCCACATCGCGGTCCAGAGCGATGTTGCAAACACCAATCTCGTTCAATTCCAAAGTCTTGGCCGCCAACTGCTCCATCGTGTTGACGTTGACCTTGTACTTCGGCGAGGCAATCTGCACCGAGGCCGTGCGGGCGCCTATTTTCATCACGTAGGGGCGTCCAGGCAGCATGCCCTCGTCCGACATCCAGATGATCTTGGCCTCGAACTGGTCGGCGACCTGGGTCGGATGCTCGGCCGTGCAGATGACATCGCCGCGGGAGATGTCGATCTCGTCTTCCAAGGCGATGGTGACCGACTGACCGGCGACCGCCTCGTTCAGGTCGCCGTCGTAGGTGACGATTCGCTGGACTCGGCTTTCCTTGGCCGAGGGCAGTGCCTTCACCCGGTCGCCCGGACGCACCGTGCCGGAGGAGACGAAGCCGGAGAAGCCGCGGAAGTCCAGGTTCGGGCGATTGACCCACTGCACAGGCATCCGGAAGGGCTTGCTCACCACCTCGTCGTCGACCTTCACGGTCTCTAGATGGCTCATCAAGGTGAAGCCGTGATACCAGTCCATCCGCTGGCTGGGCTCGGTGACGTTATCCCCTTCCAAGGCCGAAACCGGGATGGCGACGATGTCGGTGATGCCGAGCGGCGTGGCGAAGGCGCGATACTCCTCCTCGATCGCGTCGAAGGTCTCCTTCGAGAAGTCGACCAGGTCCATCTTGTTGATCGCCAGCACCACGTGCTTGATGCCCAGCAGCGAGACGATGAAGCTGTGCCGGCGGGTCTGGGTCAGGACGCCCTTGCGCGCGTCGATCATCACGATCGCCAGTTCCGCCGTCGAGGCGCCGGTCGCCATGTTGCGGGTGTACTGCTCGTGGCCGGGCGTGTCGGCGACGATGAATTTGCGCACGTCGGTCGAGAAGAAGCGATAGGCGACGTCGATGGTGATGCCCTGCTCGCGCTCGGCCGCCAAGCCGTCGACCAGCAGAGCGAAATCGATCTGCTGTCCCTGCGTCCCGACCTTCTTGGAGTCGGCCTCCAGGGCCGCCAGCTGGTCTTCAAAGATCAGCTTGGACTCATAGAGCAGCCGGCCGATCAGGGTCGACTTGCCGTCGTCCACAGAGCCGCAGGTGATAAAGCGCAGGAGGGATTTATGCTCCTGCGACTTGAGATAGCCGCAGATATCCTCGACAATCAGGTCGGACTTGTGTGCCATTAGAAATAGCCTTCCTGCTTCTTCTTCTCCATCGAAGCGGCGGCGTCATGGTCGATGACGCGCCCTTGCCGCTCGGAGGTTGTGGTCAGCAGCATCTCTTGGATGATGTCGAGAAGCGTGTCCGCCGTAGATTCGATGGCTCCGGTCAGCGGATAGCAGCCGAGCGTGCGGAAGCGGACCGATTTCATCATCGGCTTCTCGCCGTCGTAGAGCGGCATGCGCTCGTCGTCGACCATGATGAGGGTGCCGTCGCGCTCCACCACCGGGCGCACCGCGGCATAGTAGAGCGGCACGATCAGAATCTTCTGCAGGTAGATATACTGCCAGATGTCCAGTTCGGTCCAGTTCGAGAGCGGGAAGACGCGAATGCTCTCTCCCTTGGCCTTCCTAGCGTTGTAGACGTTCCAGAGCTCCGGTCGCTGGATCTTCGGGTCCCAGCGGTGCTGCACGGTACGGAAGGAGAAGACACGCTCCTTGGCGCGGCTCTTCTCTTCGTCGCGGCGCGCGCCGCCGAAGGCTGCGTCGAAACCATACTTGTCCAAGGCCTGTTTCAGCGCCTGGGTCTTCATGATGTCGGTGTGCAGGCCAGAACCGTGGCTGAAGGGGCCGACACCCTGGGCGACACCCTCTTCGTTGATGTGTACGATGAGGTCGAGACCCAGATCCTTGGCGATGTTGTCGCGGAAGGTGATCATCTCCCGGAACTTCCAGGTGGTGTCCACGTGCATCAGCGGGAAGGGCGGCTTGGAGGGATAGAAAGCCTTCATCGCCAAGTGCAGCATCACGGCGCTGTCCTTGCCGATGGAATAGAGCATCACCGGATTGTCGCATTCGGCGGTAACCTCTCGGATGATCTGAATGCTATCAGCTTCCAGACGCTGGAGGTGTGTCAAGTCTTGCATTGCTTTGTCCGACTGTGAGTCTTAGACAGAAGTTCGGGAAGCCTGAGGATCAGGCCTCGAGAAGGTGAACGTCCGGGCTGTAGGCGATAAAGTGCGGGTTCTCGAAACCGGGCTTGCCATAGCACAAGGGCCCGCCCTCGGTGCGATCGACGTTGCCGCCCGCGGCCCTGAGGACCGCATGTGCCGCAGCCGTATCCCACTCCATGGTGCGACCGAGGCGCGGATAGAGATCGGCCTCACCGCTGGCGATCAGGCAGAACTTCAGCGAGGAACCCGCGCTCTTGAAATCGGCCACTTGGTAGCGGGCGATGTAGGCGTCGGTGGCGGCGTCACGGTGCGACTTGGAGGCCACCACGGCCAAGGCCGCATTGTCGGCGGCACGCACGGTCATCGGCTGGGGCGCCCCCGGGGTGGCCGGATCGACATCGCCGGATTCCTGCAGCGCACGCTGGGACGTCGCGGTCCAGAAGAGCCGCTTCTTGGCTGGCGCAAAGACCGCACCCATGACCGCCTGATCACCCTCGATCAGCGCGATGTTGATGGTGAAGTCGCCGCGTCCGGTCACGAACTCCTTGGTGCCGTCCAGAGGATCGATCAGGAAGAAGCGCTCCTTGGCACCGCCCTCTTGCGTGTCGACCCGCTCCTCGGTGACGACGGGGATCTCGGGAAATGCGTGCTCGAGCCCGGCGGCAATGACCTCGTCGGCGGCACGATCGGCAATGGTAACTGGCGACTCGTCGGACTTGGCCTCGACGGCCAAGTCCTTGTCACCGAAGTACTTCAGGGTTTCGGCACCCGCCTCCACCACCAAACGCCTCATCGCTAGGCCGATCGCCTCGTAGTCCATTCGAATTTCCCCCTGGAATCTTTTTCGCACCTGCGAAAAAAGGCCCTCTCATATTGGATTTCAAGGGCCTGCGCAATCTTGGCTGGGGCGAAACATTTTGACAGAGATGTCCGGCCAAGGCACGGCGCGCCACACAGTCAGGCGCAATGCCGGTCTTAATCTGCTAGTGTTCGGGACCACCTTGGTTTTCCTGGAGCCCAAGCGCATGCCCGACCCCATTTCCTGGTCCTATGCCTGGCCCTATTTCACCGCCGCCTTCTTCGGCGCATACCTGCTAGGCTCGCTACCCTTCGGTCTGCTGCTGACCCGTGTCGCCGGTCTGGGAGACATCCGCAATGTGGGGTCCGGCAACATCGGCGCAACCAACGTCCTGCGGACCGGACGCAAAGACCTGGCCCTGGCCACCCTGCTGCTGGACGGCGGCAAGGGCGCGGCAGCAGTTGGCCTGGCTTTTTGGATCGGCGGTTCCGAGGTCACCTTGATCGCCGGATTCGCAGCGGTCTTGGGCCATCTCTTTCCAATCTGGCTGCGTTTCAAGGGTGGCAAGGGCATGGCCACCACCTTAGGAACCCTGCTTGCCTTGACCTTTTGGGTTGGTGCCCTGGCCTGCCTGACTTGGTTGCTGATCGCCGTCCTCTTCCGCTTCTCGTCATTGGCCTCCCTGGTCGCCGTCGCGATGACACCTGTCTATGCCTGGATCCTGCCCTGGGGCTTCAGCCTGGGAGAACTCTTCGCACCGGGCTTTTCCGAGCTGTTGTTCCGCGGCGATCTCCAGTTGGTTCAAATCACCGCAGCACTCGCGGTTCTAGTCTGGATTCGCCACTGGGCCAACATCGGCCGGCTGTTCAAGGGGACGGAATCGCGAATTGAGCAAAAGAAGAGGAGCTGAGTTGGATAGTATGCCGTTCGGCTTTCGACATTGGCAATTGACGGGGATCGGTCCACCGCATAGAATCTCTCTTTTTTGTTGTAAAAACTAGACGATGACTCGTGCCAAAATAGATTTATCTCTGACGCCTGACCGAGGCCAGCTGAGTGACGTCGAGCGCCTCGCCAGGCTGCGTCTCATCCGCACCGACAATGTTGGCCCGATTACCTTTCGCCAGCTGCTGTCGCGCTATGGCACGGCGACGGCAGCATTGGAGGCACTCCCGGCGCTGGCGGCGCGCGGCGGGCGTCGTGGGCGGCTGAAGGCCGCAGACAGCGGGCAAGCCGAGGCGGAGATTGCGCACTTGGAGACGTTGGGCGGCAGCTTCCTCACCTGGGGTGAACCAGCCTACCCACAGGCTTTGGCGGCGATAGACGATGCCCCGCCTCTGCTCGCGGTGAAGGGGCGACTGGATCTCTTGCGCGCACCCTGTGTCGCCTTGGTCGGCGCGCGCAATGCCTCCGCCAACGGCCGCCGCATAGCGGGTACGCTGGCTGCACGCCTGGTGGCGCATGGATTGGTCGTGGCCTCCGGACTGGCACGCGGAATCGACGCTGCGGCGCATCGTGGCGCGCTTGACGGCGGCGGCGAGGACGACCCCACCACGGTGGCCGTCATTGCCGGGGGGCTCGATAATGTCTATCCACCTCAGCACCGGGATCTGCAGGCGGAGATCGCCGCGAAAGGCCTCTTGATCAGCGAGGCCCCGCTCGGCACCGAGCCGCAGGCCCGGCACTTTCCCCGCCGCAATCGCCTGGTGTCGGGCTTGAGCCTGGGTGTCGTGGTGGTCGAGGGGGCGCCGCGTTCCGGCTCCTTGATCACCGCACGCTTGGCCCTGGAGCAGGGCCGCGAAGTGATGGCGATCCCCGGTTCGCCCTTGGATCCGCGTGCGCAGGGCCCCAACAACCTGATCCGCCAGGGCGCCACTTTGATCCAAAACGCAGATGAGGTGATCGAGTGCCTGCGGCCCCTGATTCGCCAACCGCTGGCCGAGCCGCCGCCCGATCCCTATCTCGGCGGACCGGCCGAAGATGCGGGCGACTCGGAACTCGACGAGGTGCGCCGTCAGCTGCTGGAACTCCTCAGCCCGACTCCGCTAGCTGTTGACGAAGTGGTTCGCCGGTGCCACTTCTCCCCGTCCCTCACCCAGACCGTCCTGCTGGAATTGGAGTTGGCGGGGCGCCTGGAACGGCAAGCGGGTAATCGTGTGGCATTGATCGTCTAGCCAGCTTCGGTTATGCGGGCGCTGTAGAGTAAGGCAAGTTCGAAGAGGATGGCCTCATCCACGACCGGGTTTTGCTTTGAGTGCGAAGAGCAGGGGCGGCTTGGCATCGCCAAGGCATAGTGCCTCAGACTGTTGGATCGGGGTCCCAAAGCGCCAGCCTATGAACATCGTCGTCGTCGAGTCTCCGGCAAAAGCCAAGACCATCAACAAGTATCTCGGCAAGGACTATCAGGTCCTGGCGAGCTTCGGACATGTCCGCGATCTGCCGTCGAAGGACGGATCGGTTCAACCCGATTCCGATTTCGCCATGTCGTGGGAAGTGGATGGCCGCGCCGAGAAGCGGCTAAAGGAGATCGCGGATGCGGTCAAGAAGGCCGACAAGCTGATCCTCGCCACCGACCCGGATCGCGAGGGCGAGGCGATCTCCTGGCACATCATGGAGGAGATGGCCAAGCGCCGGGCAGTGACTGGCAAGGCAGTCGAGCGAGTGGTGTTCAACCAGATCACCAGGCGGGCCGTCGCTGAGGCCTTTCAGCATCCCCGCGACCTGGACAATCACCTGATCCAGGCCTATCTCGCGCGACGCGCCTTGGACTATCTGGTGGGCTTCACCCTTTCGCCCCTGCTGTGGCGCAAGCTGCCCGGCAGCCGCTCCGCCGGACGCGTGCAGTCAGTGGCGCTGCGCCTCATCTGCGAGCGCGAAGCGGAGATCGAGTTCTTCCGGCCGCAGGAGTATTGGACCGTCGACGCGGATCTGCAGACGGCGGAAAAGGCCAAGTTCCGTGCCCGCCTGACCCACCTTGAGGGGCGCACGCTGGATCGCTTCGACCTCGGTAAGGAAGGCTCGGCCAGGGCAGCGGCACAGCGAATCGAGAACGCCAGCCGCTTCGAGGTCGCCAAGGTCGAGGCCAAGCAGGTCAAGCGCCACCCGCCGCCCCCCTTCACCACCTCGACCCTGCAGCAAGAAGCCTCGCGGCGCCTGGGCTTCGGCGCCTCGCGGACCATGCGCATCGCCCAGAAGCTCTACGAAGGCGTGGACCTGGGCGGCGAGACGATGGGCCTGATCACCTACATGCGGACTGACGGCGTGCAACTGGCCGGCGAGGCCATCGCTGCTGCCCGCCGGGTCATCGCCGCCGAGCATGGCGAGAACTACCTGCCGCCCTCGCCCCGACAGTACAAGAGCAAGGCGAAGAATGCGCAGGAAGCGCACGAAGCCATTCGGCCGACCGACCTGGGCCGCCTGCCGGCAAGATTGCAGGCCATCTTGGAGAAGGACGAGTTGGCGCTCTATCGCCTGATCTGGCAGCGGACCCTGGCCTCACAGATGGCCAGCGCGCTGCTCGACCAAGTGGCGGTCGATATCACCGTCGACGGTACGGCTGCGACCCTGCGCGCTACCGGCTCGACGATCCGCTTCGACGGATTCCTGCGGCTCTACCGCGATGTGCGCGAAGAGGGCGCGAAGGCCGAAGAGGGTGAGCACCGTCTGCCGCCTCTGACGCAGGCCCAGCTTCTGGATCTGCTGGAGGTGGTGAGCGAGCAGCATTTCACCCAACCGCCGCCGCGCTACAGCGAGGCCAGCCTGATCAAGAAGCTGGAAGAGCTGGGACTCGGGCGGCCATCAACCTACACCTCGATCCTGCAGGTGCTTCAGGACCGCGACTATGTCCGCCTGGAGAAGCGCCGCTTCTTTCCGGAGGACCGCGGCCGGGTCGTCACCGCTTTCCTCACCGCCTTCTTCAACCGCTACGTGGAGTACGACTTCACCGCGGTGATGGAAGAGCAGCTGGATGACATCTCCGGCGGACGCATCGGCTACCTGAAGGTGCTGAACGACTTCTGGCAAGCCTTCCAGGCCGCAGTCGACGAGGCCAAGGGGCTGCGCATCGCCGATGTGATCGACACCTTGGACGAGGCGTTGGGGCCACACTTCTTCCCAACCGATGCCGAGGCACCCGACAAAAACCCGCGCCTCTGCCCGACCTGCGGATCGGGCCGGCTGGGACTCAGGCTCGGCAAGCGCGGCGGCTTCATCGGCTGCTCAAACTACCCCGAGTGCAAGTACACCCGCCCTCTCAGCCTGCCGACGGGCGATGACGAGGCCGGCAATGGCAACAGCCCGCGCGAGCTGGGGATCGATCCCGAAAGCGGCCTGCCGGTCAGCCTGCGGGTCGGCCCCTACGGCCCCTATGTGCAGCTGGGCGAAGGCGAGAACGGCGAGAAGCCGAAGCGCTCCTCCCTGCAGAAGGGGCAGGATCCCAACACGCTCGACCTGCAAGCGGCTTTGGGTTTGCTGGCCCTGCCGCGCGAGGTCGGCCCCGATCCCGAAACCGGGGAGACCATTCTGGCCACCATCGGCCGCTTCGGTCCCTACCTCAAGTGCGGCACCATCTTTGCCAATCTGAAGGGCGGCGACGAGGTCCTGACGGTCGGCCTCAATCGTGCCGTCACCCTGATCGCCGAAGCCCGGCAGAAAAAGCGCGAGAATACCCGAGAACTGGGCGTGCATCCCAGGGACAAGAAGCCGGTGGAAGCCCGGCGCAATCGCTTCGGTTTCGAGGTGGTCTGGGGCAAGAACAAGGTCCGCCTGCCGCGCGGCAGCGAATTGGATCAGGTCACCCTGGATCAGGCCGTCAGCTTCCTGGACGAGAAGGTCGCAAAGGAAAAGGCGGCAAAGTCGGGCAAGACCAAGACCAAAAAGGCAGGCACCAGGAAAGCCACCATCAGGAAGACCAGAAAGGCCGCCGCCAAGGACGTTTCGTGACAGGTGGCGACCCTCGCAGGGCGCCCTTGCCGACGCGCGAGCAGATTCTGGACTACCTCCGCGACAGCGCCACACCGTTGGCCAAGCGCGATCTGGCGCGTGCCTTCGGCTTGCGTGGTGCGGACAAGATCTGGCTGAAGGAAAAGCTCCGCGCTCTGCGTGACGAAGGCCTGCTCGACAGCCATCGCGGCAAGCACCACCAGCCGAGCGATCGACTACCCCCGGTGACCGTATTGAAGGTGACTGGCCAGGACGAGGACGGCGAGACGCTGGCAAAACCGGCGAGCGGCCCGGCCGCAGAGAGCGACCAAGGGTGGATTGTCTACCTGGCACCGGATCGAGGCGGCCAGCCGCCGGCCGTGGGCGAACGGGTCCTTGCCCGCCTAGAACACATCGAGGCCAAGCGCTACCGCGCCAGCATCATCCGCCGCCTGGAGGGCGGGGCGCGCCGCCGATTGGTCGGCCGCTATGAACGCTCCAGGCAAGGTGGCGGCCTGGTGATCCCCGCCGATCGCCGGGTCAAGGAGGTCTATCGCATTCGCGAGGCCGAGCGGCTCGATGCCCAGGAGGGCGAACTGGTGCTGATCGAGCCCCTCCCCTGCAGCGGCCGGCGCGGCGGCGACGAGGCCCGCGTGCTGGAACGTTTGGGCACGGCCGAGTCGCCCCGCGCCTTCAGCCTGGTCGCCATGAACGAGCACGGGCTGCGCGACAGCTTTTCGACCGAGGCCCTCATCGAGGCCGAGGCGGCTGAAGCCGTCGCCCTCGGCGCGCGCCTCGACATACGCGACCTGCCTCTCGTCACCATCGACGGCGCCGATGCACGAGACTTCGACGACGCAGTCTTCGCCGAGGCCGACCCTGATCCAGACAATCCCGAGGGCTTCCGCATTCTGGTTGCCATCGCCGATGTCGCCCACTACGTGCCGGCCGCTGGTGCCCTCGACCAGGAAGCGCTCAGGCGCGGCAACTCCACCTACTTTCCCGATCGCGTCCTGCCGATGCTGCCGGAGGCCCTGTCGAACGGCTGGTGCTCTCTCAGACCCGGCGAAGACCGACCCTGCCTGCTGTGCGAGATGTGGATCGACCAGGACGGCGCGCTCAAGAGGCACCGCTTTCGGCGTGTCCTGATGCGCTCGAAAGCGCGGCTGACCTACGAGGCGGTGCAGGCCGCCATCGACGGCAGTCCGGACGAGACCTGCGATGCACTGCTGGAGCCGGTGCTGCGCTCCCTCTATGCCGCTTTCGCCGCACTGGATCGGGCCCGTGCGGACCGCGGCACCCTGGAGTTGGAGATCGCCGAGCGACAGGTCGTCCTGAACGATGACGGCAGCCCGGAGCGGATCGTGCCGCGGGCACGCCTGGCCAGTCACCGCCTGATCGAGCTCTTCATGGTGACAGCGAACGTCGCCGCCGCCGAGGCCCTCGAGGCCAAGCGGCAGGCCTGCATGTACCGGGTCCACCCGCCGCCCGATCCGGCTAAGGTCGAGGCTCTGGGCGAGGTTCTGCGCGCTCTGGGACTGGTCTTCGCCAAGGGCCAGGTCATCCGGCCGGCGCTTTTTTCGCGTGTGCTCCAAGAGGTCGCCGGCACGACCGCAGCGCCCCTGGTCGGTGAATTGATTCTGCGCAGCCAGAGCCAGGCTTTCTATTCGCCGGAGAATGAAGGCCACTTCGGTCTCTCCTTGCAGCGCTATGCCCACTTTACCTCGCCGATCCGCCGCTACTCTGATCTGCTGGTGCATCGTGCCCTGATCGATGCCTGCGATCTCGGCGATGGCGGGCTCGCCGCGGACGAGGCGGTTCGCTTCTCCGACTGGGGTGAAGCCATCTCCAGGTGCGAGCGGCGCTCGGCGATGGCCGAGCGGGACACCATGGACCGCTTCACCGCCCACTTTCTGGCCAAGGAGGTCGGCAAGATCGTGGCTGGCCGCATCGCCGGTGTCACACGCTTCGGGCTCTTCGTGCGCCTGACCGAGAGCGGCGCCGATGGTCTCGCGCCAGTTGGGAGTCTACCCGACGACCGCTACGAGCATGACGAGAGGCTACATGCCCTAGTCGGTCGACGTTGGGGACGGACCTATCGCCTGGGCGAGCCGGTGATGGTTCGCCTGCGCGAGGCCGATGCCTTGACAGGCTCGCTGATCCTGGAGCTGACCGAAGGCAAGGCCGGCCCCTCCCCCTGGCCCGCGCAGTCCAAAGAAAAGAGCAAGGCACCGCGCGTTACCACAAAGTTGCCCGGCAAGCGCTGCAAGACCGACAAGAAACGCCGCGGCGACCGTCACTAGATCAAGGAAACCCCACAAAAACCCTGTGAGGATGGAATGCCACACTTCACCGCCTTGTCATGCGCGCACGCCATTTACGTCCGAGATTGCCAACTCCACATCTAGTTTCCGCCACAGGAAGGGGATAGGCTGCGACTCTTTCGAGCGACCTTGAGGGGGCTCCGTTTGCGATGAACAATCGTTCCCGAGGGACCGGACGTCGGACCGGCGGGCTATCGGCCAGCCTCTCGCTGGTCTTGCTTGCGGCCTGTACGGCCGGTGGCGGTTCGGTCGATTCGCCCAGCGAGACCTCGGCTCGAGTGTTTTCCGTGGGCTATGCCGATGTCGAGCGGATCTACATCGACGACGTGGAGATCGACGACTTGGCGCTCGCCGGCGTGGAAGGCTTGAGCGACATCGATCCGGCGATTTCCATCGAACGTCGCGGGCAGTCGGTGCAGTTGGCCGTGCGCGGCGAAACGGCGGGCCTTTATACGGCACCGAGCGAGACCGACGTGAATGGCTGGGGCCGTCTGACGGACAGCGCCGTCCGGGCGCTCGTAGAGGCCTCTCCGGCTTTGGCCAAGGCCGGCAGCGAGCGCATCTACGAGAGTGTCTTCGACGCCGTCGCCGAGAACCTCGACAAGTACTCCCGCTATGCCTCGCGGCTGGAAGCGCAAGAGAATCGTGCCAACCGCGATGGCTTCGGCGGCGCCGGTATTCGCATCGGCGTGGTGCCGGAAGGTGTTGCGATCCAAAAGGTCATGCAGAATACCCCGGGGCAGCGCGCCGGCTTGAAGGACGGCGACGTCATCGTCGCTATCGACGGCGTCAGCGCCGCGGGTATCGACCAGCGCACGGCGGTCAAGCGCCTGCGCGGACCGATTGAAACCAAAGTCCTGCTCACTGTTCAGCGCGGCGGAGACCAGCGTCTGGATATCACGGTGATGAGAGACTTCATCGTGCCGCAGACCGTCGCCTGGCGCCGCGAAGGCGACGTGCTGATCCTGCGTGTCGAGGGCTTCAACCACGACACCACGCGGGCCCTGCAGATGGCTGTGGTGGAAGCGGAAGAGGCGGCGGGCAAGCCCTTCATCGGTATGATCCTCGACCTGCGCGGCAACCCCGGCGGCTTGCTGGACCAATCGGTAAGCGTCGCCGATCTCTTCCTCGACCGGGGAACCATCGTCACCACACATGGCCGTCACCCCGACAGCCATCAGGTTTTCGATGCGAGATCGCACGACGTTCTGCGCGATCTGCCGATGGTGGTCATGGTAAACGGCTACTCCGCCTCTGCCTCCGAGATCGTCGCTGCTGCCTTGCAGGACAACGAGCGCGCGCTGGTGACCGGCACGGTGAGCTATGGCAAGGGCAGCGTGCAGACCCTGCTTCGCCTTCCCAACGAGGGCGAGTTAACCCTGACCTGGGCCCGCTTCCATGCACCCTCCGGCTATCCGCTTAACGGTCGAGGCGTCCTCCCCGATGTCTGCACCAGCGGCACCGCAGCGGCCGGCGAGGCCTTGATTTTGGCACGTCACCAGCGGGGCCGGACAGCAATACAGCGTCGTGTCGTCGACGACAAGGACGAGGCAGCCTTGACGAGCTTCCGGGCCCATTGCCCGCCCGAGCGCGAGGAGAACGCCCGCGATCTCGATGTGGCATTGCGTGTCCTGCAGGATGAGCGGCTCTATCGCCAACTGCTGAGCCGCGAAGTCGCCAGCTTGGCGAACTAGGCTTGGCTCACTCTTTGCAGATGTCCGCCGTTCGGCCGCGCGATGCCGACGGACTGGTTCTGCTACGCCCCGGACCGGATGGCTCGGAAGTCTTGATGGGCCGGCGCCACGGGCGGGCCCGCTTTCTACCGGGCGTCCTGTTCCCGATGGCAGGCTGGAGGCGGCCGACCATCGCCTCTCCGGCTTCGAGGAATGCTTCGCCCCAGCGCCGTCCGATCTCGACAAGGCCAGCCTTCGGAAGTATCGCGGTCTGGTCCGCTGTGCTTTGCGCGAAACTTGGGAGGAAACCGGAGTCCTCCTAACCGGCAAGCCGGCAAGGGGCGCAACCACCGGCTCTGCCTGCCCCACTCGGGCATGCCTTCGCGGCCAAGGGACTGGAACCGGCTTTGGATCGCCCGCGACTCTTGGCGCGCGCTATCACCCCGACCGGCTCGCCGATTCGCTTCTACACGCGCTTCTTCCTGGCCCAGGTCCAGAGCGTCGCCGAGGAGCATGTCGGCGATGGAGAGCTGGACGAGGTCGGCTGGATCTCGACTGCCCAAGCGCGGCGCGAAGACTTGATCGACGTGACTCGCTTCGTGCTGGAGCGCGCCGTGACGAGCGGTGCCAGCGATCCGGTACCTCTCTGTTCCACTACAAGGGCGGCGCCCGTCTGGTCGGCTTCGACAGCCGACGCCAGACCTGGCAGGAGACAGACTAGAGCCACTGCAAGCTTTCCCCGGCAGCTATGCAGCCGACAGGCTTGACAGGCAAGGCAAAGAGAATAATGTCTCGCGCTTCGAGACACCCTAAGCGACGGCGCGCGACGGTCCCGATGGCGAGAGGCAGCCCCAGGACCAGGCCGACGCGCTAGAGAAAGAACAAACCATGGCCAAGCCAGCAACCACCCTGATCAAGCTCGTCAGCACTGCCGACACGGGTTTCTTCTACGTCACCAAGAAGAACCCCCGCACCAAGACCGAGAAGCTCTCCTTGAAGAAGTACGATCCGGTCGTGCGCAAGCACGTCGTCTTCAAGGAATCCAGGATCAAGTAGGGCGCAAAAGCAGCCCGGCTTGCACGGCCCGGCCGCCTCCCTCCGATGCGCATCGGCCTGGACCTTGGCGGCACCAGGATCGAGGCGATCGCCTTGGACAGCGAGGGCAACCGTCGCTTCCGCAAGCGAAACGACACGTCTCGTAATGACTACCCAGCCACCATAGAGGCCATTGCCGACCTCGTCGAGACGGCAGAGGCGGAGCTTGCCTGCAGCGCCTTCGTTGGGGTCGGCATTCCTGGCGCGATCTCGCCTGCCAGCGGACTGGTCAAGGGTGCGAACTCGACCTGGCTGATCGGCCAGCCGCTGGACCGAGATCTCAGCCGGCGCTTGGCCCGCGAGGTTCGGGTCGAGAATGATGCCAATTGCTTCGCCCGCTCCGAGGCCAGCGACGGTGCCGGAGCCGGTGCGGGCTTGGTGTTCGGCGTCGTCCTGGGCATCGGTGTCGGCGGCGGTCTGATGACTGGCGGTCGGGCTTGGCGCGGCGCCAACGCCATTGGCGGCGAGTGGGGTCACATCTCCCTCCCCTGGCCTGAGGCGGCGGAGCACCCCGGCCCTGACTGCTATTGCGGCAAGCGGGGCTGTATCGAGACCTGGCTGTCCGGCCCGGGCCTGGCCCGCGACCACGGAGCGATCAGCGGTCGGGACCTGAGCGGTCCGGAGATCGTTCACCGGTCCGAAGCCGGCGAGAGCGAAGCCGACAAGAGCTTGGAGCGCTATTGCCATCGCCTGGCGCGTGCGCTGGCCGGGGTGATCAACATCCTCGATCCCGAGGTGATCGTCCTGGGTGACGGCCTGTCGGGAATCGAACGCCTCTATCGACGGCTGCCGGATCTGCTGCAAGACTGGGTCTTTTCGGACCGTTGCGATACGCCGATTCGGACGCCGAAGCATGGCGATGGCAGCGGTGTGCGCGGCGCGGCTTGGCTCTGGTCCTTGGGATGAGGGTCGAGTCCCTCTGCCGCGATTGCCTTATCCTGGATCCGGGTTTCGGGCCGCGCTGCCGCGCCTGCGCCGGCCGCCGCATCCTGCGTCACGAGGAGTTGGGTAGCCTCTCCATCGCCCACATCGACTGCGACGCCTTCTACGCTTCGGTGGAAAAACGCGACCGGCCGGAGTTGCGTGACAAGCCGGTCATCGTCGGCGGCGGCCGACGCGGCGTCGTCTCGGCTGCTTGCTACACTGCCAGGCTCTACGGCGTCCGCTCGGCCATGCCGATGTTCAAGGCCTTGAAGCTCTGCCCCGATGCCGTCGTCATCAAACCGGAGATGCGCAAGTACTCGACCATCGGCAAGCACATCCACGAATTGATGCTGGAAACCACGCCCTTGGTCGAACCTCTCTCGATCGACGAGGCCTTCCTTGACCTGACCGGCACCGAGGTTCTGCACGAGGGCCCACCGGCACGCACTCTGGCGGCCTTGGCACAGCGCATCGAACGGGAGGAAGATCTCACCGTCTCGATCGGCCTCAGCTACAACAAGTCCCTGGCCAAGATCGCCTCGGACCTGGACAAGCCGCATGGATACAGCGTGCTGGGCCGTAGCGACGCCCAGCTGTTCCTGGCCGGTCAGTCGGTATCCCTGATCTGGGGGGTTGGCAAGGCCTTGCGAGCGCAGCTGGATCGGGCCGGTATCCGCAAGATCGGCGACCTGCTGAACTTTGAAGAAGCGGAACTGATCCTGCGTTTCGGCGCCATGGGCAAGCGGCTCTATCGCTTTGCCCGCGGCCAGGACGAACGTCCGGTGACCCCTGACAATGCAGCGAAGTCGATCTCGGCCGAGACCACCTTCAACGAAGACCTAGTCACTCTCGAGGCACTGGAGTTCGAACTTTGGCCACTCTGCGAAAAGATCTCGCGGCGCCTGAAGCGGGCCGGCCTCGGCGGCCGTGCCGCCGTCCTCAAGCTGAAAACCGCCGATTTTCGCATTATCACGCGCCATCGCCGCCTGGAGGACCCGACGCAGTTAGCCTCGAGCCTCTTCGAAGCCGCCCGGCCGATCTTGGCTAAAGAAGCCGATGGGCGCGCCTTTCGGCTGATCGGAATCGGCACGGACGATCTCTGTGCCGACGATCTCGCCGATCCGCCCAATCTTTTGGAACCCGACCGCAAGCGCAAGGTGGCCGTCGAAGCAACCATCGATCAGCTACGCGATAAACTCGGCGATACCGCCATTCGGCGCGGCCGGAGCTTGGAGCCCCCAGCCAAACCGCGTTCCGATTCGGAGGGTACTGGACGCCTCACTAAGCGTCCGGGTGCTTCACCGCGATGACGGCATTCAGGCCACCGAAGGCAAAGGAGTTGGACAGCGCCGCACTGACCTGCAGGTGACGCGGCTCGTTCGGAATAACATCCAGATCGCAGTCGGGATCGGGCTCGTTGTAGTTCGCGGTCGGCGGCAGAATGCCGTCTTTCACGGCCATCACGGTCGGAATGATCTCAAGTCCGCCGGCCGCACCCAAGCCATGCCCCAACATCGACTTGCTGGAGGAAATCGCCAGCTTCTCCGCATGCGGACCGAAGACGGCGCGAACCGCACGCGTCTCGATCCGATCGTTGATCTTGGTCGCGGTGCCGTGCGCGTTGATGTAGCCGATCTCTTCAGGCTTCAGGCCGGAATCGGCAAGGCAGTCGGATATTGCCTGGCCGGCACCGGCCGGCGAAGGCTGCACCAGATCGCCGGCATCTGCGGTGAAGCCGAAACCCGCCAGCTCGCCATGGATCTTGGCGCCGCGGGCCTTGGCCTTCTCCCAGTTCTCCAAGACGACGACCCCGGCGCCCTCGCTGATCACCATGCCCTTGCGATCCTTCGAAAAGGGTCGGCAGGTATCGGACGCCATGACCCGCAAGACCTCCCAAGCCTTCAGGCAGCCGTAGGTCAGACAGGATTCGGTGCCGCCGGCGATAGCTTGGTCGACACGGCCGCTGCGGACCATCCAGAGCGCCTCGCCCAGCGCGTGATTGGACGAGGAGCAGGCGCTGGTCAGGCCGAACGACGGGCCGGTGATGTCGAGGTCCATGGAGACTTGGCTGGAGGCCGCACTTGGCATCACCTTGGGAACCGTCAGCGGCGGCGCCCGCAGGGTCTTTTGGTGGTAGAGGCGATGGAAGCCCTCATCCAGGGTGGTCATCCCACCCATCCCGGTACCGATCAAACAGGCCGTCCGGCGCCCCAGCTCTCCGCGAAACGACAGACCGGCATCGGCCGCGGCTTCGCGCCCGGCGACGATCGCCAGCTGGGAAAAGCGGTCGGTGAAATCAACCACACGTTCGTCCAGATAGGCCTCGGGATCGAACCCCTGGACCTGGCCTGCCACCTTCACCATCAGGCGGTCGCCCTCGACCCCGGCGAGCGGGCGGATACCGCTTTTGCCGCTGCTTAGACCGGCCCAGGTGCTGGCAACGTCGAGGCCCAGGGCGGAGACGCAGCCCAGACCGGTGATCGCAACGCGATTCATGGAGACGAGCTAGCGCTCGCGGTCTTTTCGGAGACCAGATTGGCCACCGCGTCGGTCACGTCGCGCAGGGTGTCCAATTTGAAATCGTCACCCTCTTGCGGCACGTAGATGTCGAAGGTCTCCTCGATCTGAAAGATCATCTGCATCAAATCGACCGACTGAATGTTCAGCTCTTCAATCTTGTTGTCCAACGTCAGGCTATCGCGATCCAGACGGCACTCCTTCGCCACGATATCCAGAACCTTACTCTCAATCTCGGTCATGGCCTCAGCCCTTCTCCTTACCGTTTCCGGCCAACGCCGCTTCGACCTGCGTTAGGCGGCGCTTCAAGTCCACTACATCGCGTATCACACGCGAAAGCCGTCCGACCGACAGCCACTCCTGCAGCTTCCGATCCTTGCGTCCGGCCGGATAGCCGATCCAGATCTCGCCGTCCGGAATATCCGCGCCAACACCGGACGCCGCACCCACCATCGCGTTGGTGCCAATCTTCTTGTGATCGGCAATTCCCGCCTTGCCGGCAATGATCGCCCGATCGCCCATCTTCACACTGCCAGAAAGCCCAGCCTGACCGGACATGAGGCAATCCGAACCCACTTGGCAGTTATGGCCAATTTGCACCTGGTTGTCGATCTTGCTCCTTGCGCCGATTCGTGTCGCGCCTAAGGTGGCGCGATCAATCGTGGTGTTGGCTCCAACCTCCACTTCATCCTCGAGAATGGCCGTCCCCATGGAGGGCATGCGAATGACCGGACCATTCTCTGCCCGCGCCATGCCATCCATTGCCTGTGCCATCTCGATCGCATTGGGTTCGCGGCTGACATAGCTGAACCCCTCGGCGCCGATCACCGCATTGGCCTGCACCACGACGGCCCGCCCCAGCACCACATCCTCGCCAATTCGCGCCCCGGGATAGAGCATGCAGTCCGCACCCAGCTTGGCCCCGCGCGCCAAGGTCACCTGGCTGAGGAGACGCGATCTCGCACCGACCACGACCTCCGGCCCGACCACGCACAGTGGACCGATGACCACACCGGCTGCGATCTGGGCGCTCTCGTCGACCACGGCAGAGGGGTGGACGCCCGAAGGTGCAAAACGCCTGTTTTCGAAGAGCTGCAGCAGAAGCGCGAATGCGACACGTCCACGCGGACTGACGAGATAGGCGCGTGGCCCTTCCGGGCGCGGCTGAGCTTTCTCCACCAGCACGGCTGCCACCGGCTGCCCGGCCACGGCGCGCTCAGCGCCCGGCGCGAAGGCGATGATCAGATCTTCCGGGCCCGGCTTCGAACCGGGCGCTGTGATACCGCTGATCCGCACGTCACCATCGCCGACCACCTTGCACTCGATGCGCTCGGCAAGCTCGCTTACGCTATAGCTCATGGCATTCCAATCCAACGCGGCGCGCGGGCCGCTCTCTCAATCCGCATAGGCATGCAGCGCACATAGCAGGCCTGCCAGCCATTTCAAAGCCTCGGCGCACGTGGAGATTTGTTTCATCCAGATCAGGCGTCGTTTCCGATCGGCCAAGGTGCAGCGGGAAATCCGCAGACCGCCTGCTCGAGTGCCTGCGCGATCTGCAAGACCTGCTCTTCCTGGAAGCGCCGACCGACGATCTGCATTCCCGTCGGCAGGCCCTCCTTGGAGAGCCCTGTCGGCACAAAGACGACCGGGCAAGCGCTCACCAGATTGAAGACGGCGGTCAAGTCCATCCCGCAGAAGCGGCCGGCGTCATCCAGCCTGTCGAAATCCCCGTCCCGCATCTCTGCTGGTGGCGCCGGGATGCTGCAGGTCGGACACAGCAAGGCGTCGAAACCTTCCAAGCGTGCGACCAGCAGGCACCAGAGCTCGCTGCGCAGGATTTCGATTGCCTTCAATCGTCTGGCCGAGCGCGCGCGCCTGCTCGATCAGAAGCGACAACATCGACATCCATCTCGTCCCGATGGTCCTCCAGGTAGCGGCCGAAGAAGCCCTCCGTGAAGACGGCCCAAAGATCATTCCAAGCCTCCACCAGATCGCCCCAGGGGCAGATCGATCGGCGCGACCGGGCAGCGAGGAGATGCCACGGGAATCGGGACCCTGGCAAACTTCGAGGAACGCGGCATCGCTCACCGTGCGGGCCAAGGGACCCAGATGCGACAGAGTTTCCGACTGACTGGGCAGGTACTCGAAGGGAATGCGGCCGAAGCTGGGTTTCAAGCCAACCAAGCCGCACAAAGCCGAGGGAATCCGTATCGAGCCCCCCATGTCCGATCCTTCGGCCAAGGGCACACAGCCGGAGGCTACTGCGGCGCCGGAACCACCGGAAGAACCGCCCGGGGTCCGTGCCGGATTCCAAGGATTGCGCGTGAGCCCGAAGAGCGGTCTCTGGGTAAAGCCGGAAAAGGCGAACTCCGGTGTTATCGTCTTACCGATGAGAATGGCACCGGCGGCCTGCAGCCGCTCCACGACCACAGCGTCGCTATCGGCAGGGGCTCGGCGAAAACGCGAGAACCGGCTGTGGTGCGTTTGCCGGTGGCGATCAAGTCCTTGATCGCCACCGGCACCCCCAGGAGCGGCGGCAGGGGGCCGCCTTGCCGGAATTTCGCCTCGGCATCCTCGGCTGCCTCAAGACTCTCTTCGCTATAGACGTCGCAAAAGCAATCGAGCAGCGGATTGGCGGCCGCAATCCGCTCCAGGGAGGCTGCGACCGCTTGGCTCGGCCGCCGTTTGCCGTCCGTTAGCCAGCGGACATCTCCAGAGCGATCAGAGGCTGGGTCATGGCGGAGTGTCAGGTGGCTAGAGGCAATTGATCGGAATGCTGAGATAGCGCGTTCCATTGGAGGCCGGCGGTGGCCATGCACCGGCTCGGATGTTCACCTGGACCGCTGGGATCAAAAGTGCCGGCACGGAGAGGACCGCGTCACGATCCCGACGGAAGCCAGCGAAGGTTTCAGGCGCAGTTCCAGCCTTGATGTGGATGTTTTCGACCTTCTGCTCGGCGACACTGACCTCCCAACGCAGATCACGACCGTCTGGGCGATAGTCGTGGCACATGAAGAGGCGGGTTTCGTCCGGCGCGGCCAGGATGGCTTGGATCGATCGATAGAGCTGGGCCGCATTGCCGCCGGGAAAATCGCAACGCGCCGTCCCGAAATCCGGCATGAAGAGCGTGTCGCCGACGAAGATCGCATCCTCGCAACGATAGCTGACGCAGGCCGGCGTGTGCCCCGGTGTCGCCATGACCGCGATTTCCAGGTCGCCGAGCGGCAGGCGCGCGTCGTCGGCCAGCAGCCGATCCCATTGGCTGCCGTCGCAGACCAGATCCAGCGCATTGAAGACTTCGCGGAAGTGACGCTGGACCTCGACCACCCGCGCGCCGATGGCAGTGATGCCGCCCTTTCGAGCCTTCAGCACCGGCGCCGCAGTCAGGTGATCGGCATGAACATGGGTCTCGAGAATCCAGTCCAAGGTGAGGTTCAACGCCTCTATCCTGGCGATGATGCCATCGACGAAATTGGTGGCACTGTGCCCCGAGGCTGCGGCGTAGTCGAGGACCGGATCGATGACTGCTGCCTTGCGACTGACCTCCTCCCAGAGGAGATAGCTGAAGGAGCAGGTGTCCTCGTGAAAGAAGTGTTCGATTTGCACGGCTGCCCTCATGACCTCTCCCATTCCTCGGCTACCAATGCCCCTTATGGCAAGACTACGACGCGGCAGGCCTCTTGACGAGCCGCAAGCGAATGCGTTGGCACTGTTCGTGCGGTCGATGTTCGCTCCGAACGGCCGATCACATTGGGAAAGAGTTAAGACAGGAGCAAGATCTCGACACCTGGGTTCTCGTCGTCCAAGCCGACGTTGGAAATGTACGAGATCCTGACACCCAGACGCCCGCCGTTGTCGAACTGATAGGCAGCCTCGAGGCTGCTTTGCATTTGCACCACGCTGCCCAGATGCCGCGACGACCGTCTCGCAGCGCCCCGGCCGCCATCTCTGTCAGGCCAAGCCTACGCGAGCAAGCCGCCGTCCGACGTTGCTGTCATTCTGAGCATAGCCGCCAAATAATAGCGACGGGGTAATCAAGACGCGATCAAGCACAAAACTCGTGCAGATGCCGCCGTATCCATAGACACCGCCGTTGGTGTTCACGGAAAGCCCGACTAGGGGTCCGATCGAATAGAGCTTTTGGCCGAAACGATACTCGAGCGCAAGGTTCGCGCTACGGCCAGCCGCGTTGTTGGGGAAGATGTTGAACGCCCCCACGCCGGCCCGAATGTGAGCGGGTTCTTTGCCGAGAAGCTTTCTGATCGGCAGGTCGATATTGCTTGAGATTCCAAGTCCTCCGTCCTCGGCCTTGGCCGTCCCGAGAGTTCCCGGCAGCCAGATTGAGAGCACTGCCAAAATGACAAGCAAGCTGTGGTTGCGCGTTCGCCACCGCGCCCTCGCCTCGCGAAGAGTCCGCCCCCTCTATCCCCTCTCAGACCGCTCACAGATTATACCAGCGGCGCAACTTATTGACCGATGAGTGCCCACTTTCTAGCGCCGATGGAGGTTATGGTTTGGGGTTGAGCCAAGAGCGTGTTGCAAGCCTCGCATCCCGCGTCGATGATGTCCTCATAGGTATCGAAGACGGGGTTGGAGAGCCAGTCTTGTCGGAAGTCCTGCCAGATGTTCTGGACCGGGTTGAGCTCTGGCGATCGAGAGGGCAACAGTATGATGGCGATGTTCTTTGGACGCTTGAGTTTGTCGGTGCTGTGCCATCCGGCCCGATCCATAAGGACGACGGCGTGAGCGCCCTTGGCGAGGTTGCGACCGATCTCGTCGAGGTGCATCTGCATGGCCTCGGTGTTGGCCTTCGGCAGTATGAGAGCGGCAGCGGCGCCGCGGCGCGGGCAGATGGCCTCTGTGCGTTGCGAGCGTGCGCGAGAATTTTTGAATGCCTCCAGGACAGATCAATCCTGGGCCGGGAATCACCCGAGTTAACCTTTCTTGCCGCTGGTATTATGGATCAGCTACAGTTCCACAAATCGATTGCTCGATTCTTGTCACCTTCCGATATTCTTGAGATCTCAAGTTTGCGAGATCAGAGGTGGGACCCAGGTGACTTGGCAGCCTTGGCAAAAGCTGCGTAGAATTTGGCTCGCAGCGCCCTGGCGAGCGGAGGCTTCAAGGGGTAAGGATGCCAAGGGGATACAACCGTAGAGGAAGACCGTCATGACTGCCATGGCCGCGACCAACCAGCCACTGATGAGTGAGAGCGAACGGCAGACCAGACTGGATCTGGCGACCCTCTATCGTGCATTCGTGCATTTCGGCTGGACCGACCTGCTCTATACCCACATTTCCGCACGCCTTCCCGAGCGGCCGGACTGCTATCTGATCAATCCCTACGGCCTGATGTTTCATGAGGTCACCGCGGGCAACCTGATCAAGGTCACCTTGGACGGCGAGATCCTTGGCGGCGACTACCCGATGAATGAGGCGGGCCATGCCATTCATTCAGCCGTGCTGCAGGCCAGGCCCGAGGTCAACTTCGTGGCGCATAGCCACACCCGAGCCGGCATTGCCGTCTCGGCGATGGCCTGCGGCCTACTGCCTTTGAGCCAGCAAGCCAACGAGATACGCGAGCACATCGCCTATCACCCCTACGACGTGGCCACCGAGGAAGCCGAGGAGTGCGAGCGGCTGGCTGCGGACCTGGGCGACAAGTATCTGATGATCCTGAATAATCATGGCCTCTTGACTGCCGGGCGCAATGCCGGCGAGTGCTTCTACAACATCTATGTGCTGGAAAGCGCCTGCAAAATCCAAGTCGACGCCTTGAGATCCGGTCAGGAGCAGGTCGTGCCTAACCAGGGCGCGCAAGCCCGCGCCGGCCTGTGGGGCATAGCGGACGCGGATCCCGGCAAAGAACGCGAGTGGGCCGCAATTACGCGCCTGATCGACAAGATAGCGCCGGACTACAAGGATATTTAGACGAGCGGCCGCAAAGCGACACACAAACCGTGACTTCGACCAAGCCGCGAACAAAGCGCTAATTCCCATCCATGTTTGCTAAGCTCAAGGCCATCATCGGCGAAGAGGCGGGCCTCGACGAGGCTGCCTTTGTGGGTCTGAGCCACGATACCGACTACAGCTTCGGCAAAGTCGATACCTTAGCCCGGATGTTTCACCAGTGTAATGAGATGAGAGGGATTTCAGGGCTGTGAAGGAGCCGCGTGGTGGGGAAGAATGTAACGCATGGGACGGTCGGCGAGTCGGTGTCTGCGTTTCGGTCATCGGATCCGGTCCCTCGGTGGTGTGCGGTCGGTCGGAGCGCTGCTGGAGAGCAGTCAAGGGCAGAGCCTGGCGTGGGCGATAGGGACCTCGTCTTCGTAGGGGGGCAAGCGGAGGCCATAGCGATGCAGATGCGTCTGACGGAACGGGTGATCTGCGCGCCGATTTTGAGGCGTTTGTTTCGGAGAGTGGCGCAGGTGGCCCTGGCGAGTTGGGTGTGTGGCAGGGCGATGCGACGCAAGGCAGCGCGCAGGACATAGGCGAAGGAGGCGAACCAGAGGCGGAGCCGATTGGCCCGCATGTTGGCAGCCGAGGTGCGGGCGGCGAAGAGGTCGCGCTGGCATTCCTCGACGCGGGGCGAAGCCCGGCGCTACGCGCTCCCTATCGCCGCGCGAGCAGTCGCGTTCTTCGCAGAGGGTGCGGGCGTCGTAGTCCTTGGGCTTGAGCGAGGTGACGACGAAGCGCGGAGTGGCGCCCTTGTCGCCGCGTCCTGCCATCCACTCGGCCTTGGCGACCGCGCGCCGTCGCCGGCTCCGGCTGTCTCTCGTGGTCCAGCGGAAGTCGGCAAAGCGGCGGGCGGCTGTCCGGTCTTGAGCGCGTCCTCCTCGGCCCAGGCAAGCGCGACATGGATGTGCGCGACCGGCCGGCTGTTGCGGACCAGGCCAAAGAGGTCGTGAACTCGATTATCCTCCACCCGGGCCACCAGGTCATCGCGGGCAAAGCCAGAGTCGGCACGCAGGATGATCTTGACCCTGGGCCAGCGCTGACGAATATGGGCGACGATGCGGGCCACATCCTCCTTTGCGCCGGCAGAAGCATCGATGTTGGATCGCCCGAGCTTGGCCACGAGCAGGTGCTGGCCGCAGAAGATGTAGAGCGGCAGATAGCAGTAGCAATCGTAATCACCATGGAAGAAACGGCCTTCCCGGTGGCCGTGGATGGGGTCGTCCGTGGCATCGAGGTCGAGGATGACCTGCTTGGGCGGCTTCTCATGGGCCTCCGGGAAGAGGGTGACGAAGAGATCTTCGATAGCCGCCGCATCATGGCCGATACGGTGGTAGCGGTCCGGGCCGCCCGGGACGTGCTCCAGACGGTTCGAGGCGCTCTTGCCGGCCAAGAGTGCACAGTCTGGCCGGCGAGCCTGCAAGCGACCCAAGACTGTGCCCAAGGCAGGATCATGACGCAGAGCATCGTGATCGTCGAGGTCCTCATAGCCAAGCGCGATAGCAAAGAGACGCTGGCCGACCGGGGTCGCCAGGTCGTGAACCGCCATCCCGGATCGGCGCCCAGCAGCAGAGATCCGGCGTTCGAGGGAATGGCTCCACCGCCAAAATCAGCGACAACATTGCGTCCTTCGAGGCGTGCAAAGATCATCAGGTCTGAGCTACAGTCTATCAGCATCGTGGGGCCCTCCGGATTCGGCGTAAGTGTCTGTTCACAGACACATTTTGACCGATTCGAACACCCGATCCACCTAATTTGGTGATCTATCCGGGCTAGCAGCGGGAAAGGACAATGATCGCTAACGTGGCTCTGCACACTCTCAGTTCTGTCGTTTTCCAGCTTGACCGGAGAACCTTTCTCTGCATGGCATCAAGGTGGGGTTGGCTCCAGTGGCGTAGGCAGGTGTCGCAGTATGTGCACGTCCGCCAGACCTTCTGGAACGAGCGTTATCCACTGTCCCAGCCAGCTGCGGGAGGTCCTCCGATCAAGTCGGAGGACGACAGTATGGCACTTACTCTTCTCACTCACTGCTCCCAAGGATCCTTCAAGATCGCGCAGGGCGCTTTGTGGAAGCTTAACCCATGGCCACTTTAGGCGAAGCCGCCGCGGCCAAGATGATCGGCTTCGTCAACCATTTGCGTTTGAATGGCTTTAGCGTCGGCCTGCCGGAGGCTGAAGCCGCCGTTGCCTTGCTCGGCGCGCTGGAACTGTCCGATCGACCGGGGAGCAAGCTGCGTCTGCGCGCCTTGCTGGCCAAGCGCAAGCAGGAGTGGGAGGACTTCGAGGCTTTCTTTGAGGCCTATTGGTTCGCACGCGGCCGGCGCCGCGAAGGAAAGCGGAAGCAGGCCCAGACCAGCCGGCCCTCGCGGCCCGGTGTCTGGAACAAGCACTTCGCCGGACAGGCGACCAACAGCTCTAGCGAGGGCGATCCGCATAGCGCTGGTGACGACGAGGAGGCGACAGCCGGCGAGGGGCGCCTGGTCGCGTCCCGCCAGCAGCTGCTGCAGCGACGCGACTTGCGCTACCTGGCCGATCACGGCGAGCTGGCCGAGGCCGAAGCGGCGGCGGAGAAGCTCGCACGAGCGCTGCGGTTTCGCCTGTCCCGCCGCTATCGCTTGGAGGCCGCCGCCGAGCGCCTGGACCTGCGTCGGACCCTGCGCCGCAACCTCTCCAAGGGCGGTGAGCCGATCGATCTGGCCTGGCGGGCGCGGCCGGAGGAGCCGGTCCGTATCATCGTGCTGCTCGACGTCTCGGGCTCGATGGACCTCTACAGCCGCTTCTTCCTGCAGTTCGTGAAGGGCCTGGTCGTCGGCTGGGCGGAGAGCGACGCCTATCTCTTCCACACCCGCCTTATGCGCATCACTGATGGCTTGCGTGAGCGCGACCCGATCAAGGCCATGACCCGGCTCTCCTTGATGACGGCTGGTTTCGGCGGTGGCACCAAGATCGGCGAGAGTCTGAAGCTCTTCAACGAGCACTACGCCAAGCGGGCACTCAACGGGCGCAGCGTGGTGATCGTCATGAGCGACGGCTACGACACCGGAACACCGGAGCTGCTGGTGCAGGAACTGACACGCCTGAAGCGGCGGGCGCGCCGGCTGATCTGGCTGAACCCGCTGCTCGGCTGGCGGGACTACGAACCTATCAATCGGGCGATGCTGGCAGCCAGGCCGCTGCTCGACCATTTCGCCACTGCGCATAGCCTGGAGAGCTTGGCGGCCTTGGAGCCGCAGCTGGCAAGGCTCTAGAGCAGGATGACGTCAAACTGAAAGTCTTTGTCGTCTGAATCCTGCTCTCAAACTTTGAAAGTAGAGCGGATCGCGAACAGGAGGAAACATGCACAACTCCGACAGCCTCTTCGAAACCATCGGGCGCCTGCATCGGCAGGGCGACGACTGCTGCGTGGTCACCGTCGTGCGCACCGCCAACGCGACTTCCGCCAAGGCCGGGGCTAAGGCGGTGGTGACGGCGGCCGGCGAGATGATCGGCTTCGTCGGCGGTGGCTGCGTCAGCGGCGCGGTCAAACGCGTGGCTTTAGAAGTCTTGCAGAGCGGTATTCCGCGCCTCATCCGGGTGCGGCCGCGCGAGGAAGTGGTCGAGGCGGTCGATGTCGATGGTGTCGAACTGCACCGCTCCGGCTATCCCAGCGGCGGCACGGTCGAGCTCTTTCTCGAACCCCTGCGCCAGGCGACTCGCGTGTTGATCTGTGGGGCGGCACCGGTGGCCGGGGTCCTGGCCGATTTGGCCTTGGCGATGGGCTATCGCGCGATCCTGGCGGCCTTGCCGGAGGATCAGCAAGCCATGGCGAGCGCGGCGACGCGGCATGAGGGCTTCGATCTCTCGGAGCTGTCGCTCAGGGTCCGCGATGCGGTCGTGGTCGCCACCCAAGGCAAGCGCGACCGCGAGGCCCTGAAGGCAGCCCTGCTGTCGCCTGCTGGCTATGTCGGCATAGTCGGCAGCCGGCGAAAAGTGGAGACGCTGAAGCGCCAACTGGCCGGCGATCTTTCGGCCGGGCATCTGGCTAAGCTGCACGGACCCGCCGGTCTCCCCATCGACGCCATCGAGCCGGAGGAGATCGCGCTCTCGATCCTGGCCGAGATCGTGCAGTGGCGACGCGCCGATCAGCGTGCCGCAGGAGAGGACAGCCCGCTGCTGCGGGCCAGCGGCAGCGAAGGATGAGCGGAGCCCTCGACGTCGTACTGCTGGCGGCGGGTACGTCCCGGCGTATGGGCGAGGAGAACAAGCTCCTGCTGCCCTATGGCCGCGCGAGCATCGTCAGAAGCGTTGCCGAGACCCTCCTGGCCTTCGGTCCCCGGCATCTGGTCGCAGTGGTCGGGCATGAAGCCCAGGCCGTTCGAGAGGCTCTTGCCGGCCTCGATCTGGAATTCGTCGAAAACCCTGACCACGTTGGGGGGCAGATGATCTCGGTGCGTGCCGGCTGTCGCGCGCTGCCGCCTGCCGGCGAAGGCACCCTGGTGGCTTTGGGCGACATGCCGGCGCTTGGGCTCGATCACTATCGCAGGATTGCGGCAGCCTTCTTCCATGCCGGCGGTGACAAGATCCTGGTCCCACTGGTCGAGACGGAGCGCGGCAATCCGATCGTTCTGCCGGCGGCGCAGACCCGGGCGGTAGCCGAGGGCGCCTTGAATGCCGGCTGTCGACGTTTGATCGAGCGGCACCCCGAATTGGTGGAGGCAGTCGAGATGAATGACCCGGCCTTCCTCGCCGATATCGACACGCCGCAAGCCTACCGTGCGGCCTTGGCGGGGCTCCTGCCGGCGGAGAGGCTCGCCTAGGACCCTTGCCTCCGCTATAGTCGGGTCATGTCGCAACAGGCAGACAGCGGCCAAGCGAGCTTTCGCCCGGCCGGAGACAGCGGTCTGATCGTCGAGTTCGGGGACAGCCTCGACGAGCAGGTGAACAACGCCGTCCTGGCCTTCGAGGCTCGCGTACGCGAGGCCAAAATTTCTGGGATTGGCGAGACCGCACCGACTATTGCATCGGTTCTGGTGCGTTTCGATCCCCTGGCCATCTCCTTGGAGCGTCTTGAGATCGATCTGAGCGCCCTTTTGGACGAGACCGACTGGCTCTCCGCTCCACCGCCGCAAGGGCGGCGACGCTGGTACATACCGGCACTCTATGGCGACGAGGCTGGCCCTGACCTTGCCGAGACTGCCGCTCTCGCCGGCGTCAGCGAAGACCTGCTGACCGCCGAGCATGCCGAGAGCATTCAGCGCGTCCTGATGCTGGGGTTTGCGCCGGGATTCGCCTATTTGGGGCGCTTGCCAGAGCGCTGGGCGCTGCCCCGACTGACCAAGCCGAAGCCGCAGGTGCCGCCGGGCTCGATCTCCGTCGCGGTGCGTCAATCGACCTTCACCGCAACGACGATTCCGACCGGCTGGCGCACCATTGCCCGCTCGCCCTTCCTTTCCTTCGATCTGGCCCGCAATCCGACCTTCCTCCTGGAACCCGGCGACGAGGTCTGCTTCGCGCCGATCGATGCGGCCGAGTTCCAACGCCTGAGCGCGCGCGCTCAGGCCGGCGAGACAGTCGCGGAATGCCAGGTGCTGTCATGACCGAGGGCTTGGAGATTCTCTCGGCCGGGCCTTGCGTCACGGTGCAGGACCTTGGACGGCCGGGTTTGCAGCGCTATGGCGTTGCCGAAGGCGGCGCGCTGGACCCCTTCGCCTTAGCCGAGGGTGCGGCTCTGCTAGGCAACCCGCGCGAGGCTGCGGCCCTGGAACTCTTCGGTCTCGGCGGCAGTTTTCGCGCGCTCGGGCGTCCGCTGCGTTTGGCCTTGAGCGGTGCGACGATGCCGGCGGTGAAGATTGGCGCCGATGCCAGGCGGGAAAAGCTGGCCTGGCGGAGCAGCGCCGTCCTGCTGCCGGGCGAGATTCTTGAAATCGGCGCCGCGAAAGGGGGGTTGGTCGGCTATCTGCATCTGGGCGGCGGCGTCGCCACCGAACCGGTTCTGGGTGCCCGCGCCGTCCATCTGCGTGCCGGAATCGGCGGCGGTCGCCTGCAGGCTGGTGCGATTCTGCCGGTTGGGGCGGATAAAGGGCGCGGCGACCGTCTGACCCTGCCGCAGCCGGGCTATCTGGCGCAGCGCGAGATTCGCGTGCTCTGGGGGCCGCAAGCCGCCTCCTTCGACGCGACCGAACGGCAGCGCTTTTTGGAGACATCCTTCACCGTCTCCAACCAGCGGGACCGCATGGCCGCGCGCCTGGGGGGCGCGGTGCTGGAGGCCAGCGGCCACCTGACCGGGCTCTCCGATGCGGTCTCATTGGGCGATGTGCAGGTGCCGGGCGACGGTGCGCCCTTGGTGCTGCTGGCGGATTGCCAGCCGACCGGCGGCTACCCGCGCATCGCCACCGTGATTTCGGCCGATCTTGCCGCCTTTGCGCAGTTGCCTTCGGCCACATCCTTTCGCTTCCGTCTGGTCGAGCGGCCCGAAGCCTTGGCTGCGCTCAAGGCCTGGCGGGCCGAGATTTCCGGTCTGCCCGAGCGCGTGGCACCCTTGGTACGCGACCCGCGGACCATACCCGACCTCTTGTCCTACAACTTGATCGACGGAATGATCTCCGTCGAGGAGGAGTTGCCATGAGCCATGATGCAAGCTAAGTAAGTGCCGTGGTTGGTGCTCACTGGTTTCATCGAAATATATCGAAATATAAGGAATATGTAAATGAATGCCGTTCCCAAATGCGCCCAGGCGCATCCCTGTGCACCGTCCGCGAACCTGCTGTGGAAGATCGGCAAGATCAATCGCGAACCGGGTCGCGGTGAGTGTCCGCGTCGCTGGTTCAATTATAAGGTTGGGATGAGTCTTTGGGAGGCGAAGATCGGCTACAACTTGGATCACCTTGACCTCTTGTTCTACAGGGACCGGGGGATCCTGGATTTGGTGCCCTGTACCGACAAGGAGGTTCAGGCCGCGTGGAAGAAGTGGCAGGAGATGTGAATACCAAGGCGGCCCAGTACATCGATCTCAATGCCGACCTGGGCGAGTCCTTCGGCGCTTGGACCATAGGCAACGACGCAGCGCTTCTGGACATCGTCACCAGCGCCAACATTGCCTGCGGCTACCATGCCGGCGACCCCAAGGTGATGACCGAGACGGTGCGCCTTTGCCAGCAGAAGGGCGTGGGGATCGGCGCGCATCCCGGCTTCGACGACATCCGCGGCTTTGGCCGGCGCCGTATCCTGGGCATGAGCGGCGAGGAGACCAAGGCCATGCTGCTCTATCAGATCGGCGCGCTGCAGGCGATCGCCCGCGGCGAGGGCGGGCAGGTACGCCACGTCAAGCTGCACGGCGCGCTCTCCAACATGGCGAGCGAAGAGGCGGCCATTGCCGAGAGCTACGTCGCAGCTTGCCAGGCGGCCGATCCGGAGTTGGTCGTGGTGGCTATGGCGACGACCGAGTTGGAGCAGGCAGTCATGCGTTCCGGCATGCGGATCGCCCGCGAGCTCTATGCCGATCGGGCCTACAATCCCGACGGGACCCTGGTCTCCCGCGGGCAGCCGGGGGCCATGATCCACGATGCCGAGGAGGCGTCGGAACGGGTGCTGCGCATGGTCGAGGAGCAGGCCATCACCGCCGTAGACGGCAGCAAGATCCCGACCGCCGGCGATACGGTTTGCGTGCATGGTGACGGCCCCGAGGCTTTGCGCATTGCTGAGCAGATCCGCAACCGCTTGGACAAGGCCGGGGTGGTGGTCAAGACCTTCGGGTAGGGCAAGGTGGTTCGCCACAACGACGAGGACCTCACCTGCGAAGCGATCCGCGCCGAGACCCAGCGCAACTACGCACAAATGCTCTTGACAGACGAGAACATCGACGGTGCCAGTGGGCGCAACGCCACGGTGATCGGTGACTATGTGGTGGGAATTCTGCTGGTCGGACCGATGCCAGTTCACCACCGACGCTAGATTCGACGGTCCTGGAAGAGGACCTGCTGCTGGACTACCAGCGCTGCAACCAGCGTTTGCAACAGTTTGCTGTCGAGAAGGACTGTCCCCCCTGCCACCGCTTCCGATCGAGGCCGCCGAAGCTTTGGAGGAACTGGGCATCTCGCCGAATCCCGAGCTTGGCGAGGGCCAGCCTCCGTCTGAGCAGTAGCCCGACGTTTGGTAGTTTCGACCTTGGGAATGTCTGGACCGCGGTCGCTCAGCCTCCCAGTCGTCCCTCTGTCACTCAGCGCGCGCAGGAGGAAGGGAGCCGTGCCGCCAGTTTGGAATCGTAGAGTGCTAAATCCTCGGCGCGAAACAAGCCGCGCCAGCGCCCAGTGACTCCCTTGTTGAAGAAATGCCTGCCGCCGCCTTGGAAGGTTTGGGCGATGCAAACCATCAGAGCGTGCCCCCGTTCGCGCATGGTCTTGAAGCGCGCGGATTCGACCAGGGAGGGCCAGAGGCAGGTTGACACCTCTATTTCCAGAAAATCGGCGATACGGCGCATCTCGCCGGCGAAATCGGCTTTCAGGTCGTTGTAGTGGACCAGTAGGACGTTCTCGATATCCTTGCCCACCCACCAGGTCCGCTCGCAACCGAAGTAAGGACATGTAGGGCAGACCGTCTTTGTCCGGAGGCAGGCCTTGGGTGAAACAGCGATGAAAGGCTTCTGCCGGGTCGCTCGGCATCCGTGGATAGGGTCGTCCCAAATGTGGGTCACTCTGTCCGATGCGATCGCTTTGGGCCAAGGTCTCCGGACTTAAGCTCAACTCGTGATGACGGAAGGATAGACCAGCATCGCGGCCGTCGCGGGCCACGTGGATGTACTTGACCTCATCATTGAGTGGCAGCCCGTCGAGCGGCAGGTGCGACTTCAGAAAGCGACGGTGGGTCTGTTCTTCGATTGTCTGCAGGCAGACCAAGATCCGCTCCGGGGTGCGGTGATCGATCCAGGGGGATATCTCCAAGATCGGGCGCGGCGTAGGGTCCTGGAATATGAGGAGGCCGACGATAGTCTGGATCCAGGTCGTGCCGCACTTGGGGTAGGTCGAGATAACGATGTCGCCCCAGCGTAGCCGATAGCGATCCCATCGCCGACTGTCGAGGTTCCAGTCGCGATAGACACGTTGTGGACGGTGCAGAAGCATTTTTTGGACCTATTGACCATGAAATCGACGCTGCTGCGACCTGAGAGCGGGGGGCCGCTGTCACTCTGCAGGCTCCGATCTCTGAGAGTCCAGCTGCTCGAACCGATGCAGGCTGCGATCGAACCAGCCCTTGGGGATGCCATGGCCGCCGTCGGTCAGAACCAAGGTCAGCGAGCCGGCGGCGCAGTCGTTCCAGGACTTCTGCCAGGCCGAGGCCGCGCTCACGTCCGAATCTGCCGATCCTCGGCAATCATTGACGCGGCGCCAGACGTCCAGAGCCTTCATGACGTTGCCCTGGCTGAAAGGGATAGCCCTGCCAGCCCCCCTCGCGCCCCTCGAAGGGGACCAGTCCATCCTTGAAGCCGTGCGTATGGCGCAGGTGTACGGGAGCGGCACAGGTCTCAGCCATGGGCTCCCAGAAGGCACCGGCGACGGCGGCACAGGCCTGGGCGCTGTCGGGTGCCTTGCAGGCCAGGTCCCAGACCATTAGCCGCCACGGGAGAAGCCGGCGACAAGCACCCGGTTGCCATCCAGATCGAAACGCCGGATCGCGTCGGCGAGCACCGCCTGGAGGTGGGCAACGTCGTCGCGCGGCAGGTCCACGCCGTCGTCCACGTTCCAATCCAAGCGGCCCGAACGGGAGATGTCATCCTGCCCGCTGGCCGCGACCAGGGCATAGCCGCGCCCGGTGATGAGTGCGACCAAGTCCTGGTTGGCAATGGCCCTGGCGCCGGAACCGGCATAGCCATGCAGCCAGAGCACCAGAGGCACCCGCACCCCGGCGGAGTGCTCGGGCAGGGCAGCGCGGTAGAGGCCCTTTTCGACTTTGCAGGGCGTCTCGTATCCGCCGCAGTCGCCTTCCGCATCGGCGCGTGCAGTGCTTGCAAGAAGCAGGAGATCTCCGATGAACAGAGGCCACAACTTGAGAGACAACTTGCTCCGATCACCTGATCTCGGCCGCCGTCGTTCTTGTCCGCACGCGCTTGCCAAAGAAAGCTAAACGCGATCGGGTCGTGCCCCACAAGTCCTAACGCTTCAACAGAAAGTGAGCCTGTGCAGTAGCGACCGGCCGCTCGCTCGAGTCTTGCCAGGCAGCGACCGAGACCGAGGCCAGGCGGCGGCCGATGCGGGTGACCTCGGCCTGGGCATAGCAGTCTGAGGGACCGGCGGAGCGGCGGAAATCCACCGTCGTGGTGATGACCTTGGGCAGGCCGATGGACTGATGCTGCCACAGCAGCTCGACGCTGGCCGTCAGCTCCAGCAGACTGGCAAGTGCGCCGCCATGGATTGCCGGCAGAAAGGGATTGCCGATCAGGGGAACGGCGAAGGTGGCAGGGTCAGGCGAACCCGCCCCTCGGCCAGCTCGGCAGCAGCCCCTAGGAAGCGCGCGTAGGGAACGCTGGCCAGAAAGGCGCCGACGTCGTCGCGGCTCCGCGCATGCTCCAACTGCTCTGCAAGGCTGGCATTCATTGCGTCTCGCCCCGCCAGTCAGGCGGCACGTCATAGATCATGAAGGTGCCTTGCGCACTGGCGAGCGGCGTCTCGTCCTCGGCGTGGTAGGCCGTGCCGCGGGCAAAGGCGATCTGCCGGGTCAAGCGGTAGCACTCGCCGGGTGCCAGGACGTCGCGTCCAGGTAGATTGGCGCGCGCGTAGTCGAGGCGGAGGTCGATCGTGGCGACGACGCGATCGGGTGCGACGGCACGGCCGCAGGCGGCCCCAAGGGCATAGTCGAGCAGGGCGAAGATCGCGCCGCCAAACAGCACTCCGCTTTGCGGGTTGCCGACCCAGTCGTTGCGAAACGGCAGGCGATAGTGCAAGCGCGCGCCCGCTTCACCATCGAAACGGATGCCGAGATGGGCGTTGAAGGGCAGATCCTGGCGGATGAGCCCGCCGGTGGGATCGGCTGCGGTCTTGTCTTATGCGGTCATGCGGCTGGTTGCATAGCCGATGCCGCCGGGCTCGTGAAGCAGTCCCCTGTGCCGCTCGGCTATCTCCGATCCGGGCTTGCTGGCCGGGAAGTCTGCCCCCTATAAGAGCGCCCATGTATCTCGTGACAGGCGGTGCCGGCTTCATCGGCTCAAACATGACCGCGGCCTTGGTCGAACGTGGCCAAGAGGTCGTCGTGTGCGACTGGCTGGGCAAGGAGGACAAGTGGCTGAACATCGCCAAGCTGGCCTTGGCCGATGTCGTCGCGCCGGAGGATCTGCATAGCTGGTTGGCCGGGCGAGTTGGCCTCGAGGGGGTGATCCACATGGGCGCCATCTCGGCCACGACCGAGGTCGATATGGAGCGGCTGGTGTCCAACAACCTGCGCCTGACGCAGTCGATCTGGCGCTGGTGTGCGGCCCAGCGGGTGCCGCTCATCTATGCCTCCTCGGCGGCAACCTATGGCGATGGCGATGCCGGCTTCGACGACGATCCCGGCGAGGAGGCCCTGGCGCAGCTGAAGCCGCTCAACGGCTACGGCTGGTCGAAGCACCTCTTCGACCGCTGGGCCATGCGCGAGCTGGCCGAGGTCCGGCCGCGGCCGCCGCAGTGGGCCGGCTTGAAGTTCTTCAACGTCTATGGGCCCAACGAGTATCACAAGGGCGGCATGCGCTCGGTCGCCAACCACTTCTTCGGCCAGCTGCAAGAACAGGACTATGTGCGGCTCTTCCAGTCGCATCGGCCCGGCATCGCCGACGGCGAGCAGAAGCGTGACTTCATCTATGTCGGCGACTGCGTCGATGTCATGCTGTGGCTCCTGGAGCGCAGTTCGGTGTCCGGCCTGTTCAATCTCGGGACCGGGCGCGCCGAGACCTTCAAGGAGGTCGCGCAGTCCGTTTTTGCTGCGCTGAACCGGGTCTCGAAGATCGAATACGTGCCGACCCCGGAGGCCATCCGCGAGCGCTATCAGTACTTTACCGAGGCCAAGATGGATCGCTTGCGGGCGGCCGGCTATGAGCGTCCTTTGCTCTCGGTTCGGGACGGCGTGCACCGCTACCTGCACGACCATCTGCTGCAAGAGGATCGCTACCGCTGATGACGCCGCTTCTGGCCATCCCCTTTCCGGCGATCGATCACGTCGCCCTGGACCTGGGCCCGCTACAAATCCGCTGGTATGCCCTAGCCTACATCGTTGGCATCGTGCTCGCCTGGGTCTATTGCCGCGCTCTGGCGCGCCGGCCGGAGAGCCCGGCGACGGTGCAGGCAGTAGACGATCTGGTCTTCTGGGCGACCCTGGGCATTCTGGTCGGCGGTCGCCTGGGCTTGGTACTCTTCTACCAGCCATCTTACTTCCTGGCGAACCCGCTGGACATCGTGAAGGTCTGGGAGGGTGGCATGTCCTTCCACGGCGGATTCCTCGGCGTGCTCGCCGCCCTCTTCTACGTCTCCTGGCGGCACAAGATGCATTTCTTCGTGCTGGCCGACCTGGCTGCCTCCGGGGCGCCGATCGGCATTTTTCTGGGGCGGATCGCCAACTTCGTGAACGGCGAGCTCTGGGGTCGGGCTTCGGACGTCTCCTGGGCAATGATCTTCCTCGATCCCGCCGCCGGCGGCATTCCGCGCCATCCCTCGCAACTCTACCAGGCCTTTGCCGAGGGCTTGGTGGTCTTCATGGTGCTACGCATTCTGGTACAGCGCGGTTGGCTAGCCAGACCGGGCCGAGTCGGCGCCGCCTTCGCCTTGACCTATGGCCTGGCCCGCTTCATCGACGAGTTCTGGCGCGAGCCCGATGCCTATCTGGGTTTTCACCTGGGGTTCATGACCCAAGGGCAGATCCTCTCCATCCCGATGGTCCTGGTCGGCCTCTTCTTCCTCTGGCGTTTGCGCGGCCCCCTACCGCCAAGAAAGAAGCCGGCGACGACCGACAAGCCGGCGTGAGTTCGCCGCTGGAAGCGCGCTTGCTCCGGCGGATCGCCGCCGAGGGACCGCTGACTATTGCCGATTTCATGGCCGCTGCCCTGCTGGATCCGCGCGACGGCTACTACACCCGTGCGGCCCCTTTGGGCGACGAGGCCGGCCGCGGCGGCGACTTCGTCACGGCACCGGAGCTATCGCAGGTGTTCGGTGAACTGCTAGGCCTCTGGGTTCTGGAAGCCTGGCAGCGCATGGGGTCGCCGCTGGCCTTTTGCCTGATCGAGCTGGGGCCGGGGCGCGGCAGCCTGATGAGCGACCTGCTGCGCAGTCTGGCGCTCATACCAGCCTGTCGAACCGCGGCCTCGATCCATCTGGTCGAGGTCAGCCCCAGGCTGCGGGCAATGCAGCAAGCGACCTTGGCGCAAGAGACCGTGCATTGGCATGACTCTCTGACCGATCTTCCCACTGGGCCGGCGCTTGTCGTGGCCAATGAATTTTTCGATGCCCTGCCGATCCGGCAGTTCGAACGCAGTCCCGAAGGCTGGCACGAGCGTCTGGTTGTGCGCGGCGAGATGGGCTTGGCCTTCGCCCTCTCGGGCGTGATGCCGGCCGGCTTCCTGCCGGACGATGCCCAGCCAGGTGCGGTCCTGGAAATCTCGACGGCCGGCACGACGATCGCCGGCGACCTGGGGCGCCACCTGCGGCGTGAGGGTGGTGCCGCACTCTTCATCGACTATGGCTACGACCGGAGGCCTTGGAGAGGCAGCCTGCAGGCCGTCGCCGGGCATCGGCGGGTGCCGGTGCTGTCCGAACCCGGTACCGTGGATCTATCCGCTCAGGTGGACTTTGCGGCCCTTGCCGAAGCGGCTCAAGCCAGCGATGTTCTCGCCTTTGGACCGGTCGCGCAAGGGGCTTTCCTGCGCGCCTTGGGTTTGGATGCCAGGAAAGAGACCTTGCTTGCCGGGCTATACCCGGCGACGGCACGGCAAATCGAGCATGCCTGCAAGCGACTGGCGGCTCCCGAGGCGATGGGAGAGCGCTTCCTGGCGCTCAGCATCCAGAGCCCGGACTTGGCCGGCCCGGCCGGCTTCCCGGTGGAGCCGAGGGCCTAGCTGCTTCGCGACCAGGCCGCGGTCAGCACACCGGCGGAGAAGAGGAATCCGGCGCCGACCCGCTGCGCGCCGGCTATCGGGCGGGGGCGCGCCAGCTTGCTACGAAGCGCTCCGGCCAGATAGCCGTAGAAGGTGGCGTTGATCGCGGCCAGCACCAGGAAGGTAGCGCCCAGGATCAAGAGCTGCGGCGTGGCCGGCACGGCGGTGTCCACGAACTGCGGCAGGAAGGCTACGAAGAAGACGATGCTCTTGGGATTGAGTGCGGTGACGACGAAGGCATTCCAGAAGATGCGCTTGCCGCCGGCCACCGGGAGGACGCCGACCAGCCCGCTCTTGGCCAAGCTATCGGCGTTGCACCAGAGTTTCCAGGCAAGCCAGATCAGATAGGCGGCGCCGATCCATTTCAAAGCGATGAAAAGCGTCGCCGAAGCCGCCAAGACGGCGCCCATGCCAAGCAGCGAGGCAGCCATGGCGACGGCATCGCCCAAGGTCACACCGGCGACCGCGGTCGGCACCACCTTGCGCCCCTGTACCAGGGATTGACTCACCACCAGCAGGATGGTGGGACCCGGAATCAGCAGCAGAACCGTTGCCGCAAGACTGTAGGCCAACCAGATTGTCCAAGGACATGCTCTGCTCCTCTTCTCTGCAGCCGATCCAGCCTCAAGAGATGGATGCTATGCAAGCCTCTTCTCCGCTTCTGCACTCGCGACGCGAGGAGGGAGGGACTAGACTGCGGCGCATGTTGACCGCATCCGCTTTGCAATCCACACCCAAGCTCCGCCACGGCTTCTTCACCCGGGCCGGCGGCGTCAGCCGCGGTGCCTTCGCCGCCCTCAATTGTGGCCTCGGCAGTCGTGACAAGCCCGATGCGGTGCGCGAGAACAGGCGTCGCGCCATGGCCGCGCTGGGCTGCGAATTCGAGGATCTGGTGACCCTTTCCCAGGTACACTCGAGGGAAGTCGTGACCGTCCGCGAGATCTCCTCGCCCGAGTCGCGACCGGATGCGGATGGACTCGTCACCAATCGGCGCGGCTTGGTCTTGGGCGTGCTCAGCGCCGACTGCGCGCCGCTGCTGTTCCTGGATCCCGAGGCCGGGGTGATCGGCGCCGCGCATGCCGGGTGGCGTGGCGCCCTGGACGGTGTCAGTGATGCGACCTTGGATGCCATGGAGGCCATGGGCGCCAAGCGCCAGCGCATCAAGGCCGCGATCGGCCCCTGCATCGCGCAGGCCTCCTATGAGGTCGGGCCCGAGTTTCGGGCACGCTTCCTGGAGGCCGATCCCGATAACGCCGGCTACTTCGAGCCCGGCATTGCCGATCGCCTGCAGTTCGATCTGAAGGGCTATCTCGCCGATCGCCTGGCCCGATCGGGCCTGGCCGATGTCTCGGTCGAGCCGGCCGACACCTGCGTCGAGGAGTTGCGTTTCTTTTCCTACCGCCGTGCCACCAAGCAGGGCGAGCGTGACTTCGGCACCCTGCTATCCGCCATCGTTATGGAGAAAGACTGACGCCATGCCACTGCACTTTGCCGAAGCGGAGTATCTTGCACGCCTGCAGGCCGCTCAGCAGGCCATGCAAGCTGAGGGGCTGGATGGCTTGCTGATGTTCCGTCAGGAGTCGATGTACTATCTGAGCGGCTACGACACCTTCGGCTATGTCTTCTTTCAGTGCCTGGTGCTGACCGCGGACGGACGCCAGGTGCTCTTGACCCGGGCGCCGGATCGCCGCCAGGCCGAGTTGACCTCGCGCCTCTCGGACATCCGCGTGTGGATGGATGCGCCCGACGCCGACCCCTCGATGGACCTGCGCGCCATTTTGGAGGAGTTGGGCCTGCGCGGCAGCCGCCTCGGGGTGGAGTATGAGGCCTATGGCCTGACCGCGCGTAACGGCAAGCGCCTGGAGGCGGCGCTTGCGGGCTTTGCCACCTTGAGCGATGCCTCCCTCCTGGTGACGCGCCTGCGTCTGGTCAAGAGCGAGGCCGAGATCGCCTATGTGCGAAAGGCTGCGGAATTGGCCGACGATGCCCTCGATGCGGCACTGCCCTTGGCCAAGGTCGGCGGCGAGGAGGCCGGGATCCTGGCAGCCATGCAGAGTGCCGTTATCCGCGGCGGCGGTGACGATTCGGCCAATGAGTTCATCATCGGTTCGGGTCCGCAGGCGCTGCTGTGCCGCTACTACACCGGCCGCCGCCGTCTCGACCCAAACGATCAATTGACCCTGGAGTGGGCCGGGGCCTATCGCCACTATCATGCGGCGATGATGCGGACCATCCCGATCGGCGGCGCGCCCGATCGCCAGCGCGAGATGCATAAGATCGCCCAGGATGCCCTGCTTGCCGTCGAGGATGCTCTGCAGCCGGGGCGTCTGGTCGGTGATGCCTTCGACGCCCACGCCCGCACCATCGATGCCGCCGGCATGAGCGAGGCCAGGATGAACGCCTGCGGCTACTCCCTGGGCGCGCTCTACGCGCCGAACTGGATGGACTGGCCGATGCTCTATCACGGCAATCCGGTCGAGGTGCAGCCGGGTATGGTCTTCTTCTGCCACATGATCATCTTCGACGATGCCGCCAGCCTGGCGATGAGCCTGGGCCGCACCAGCCTGGTCGGCGCCAGCGAGGCTAACCCCCTGTCGAGAGGCACACTCGGGCTTCTGGTCGGCTAGAGGCTGGTTTGATTGACTTAGAGCCTATTGAGACTCACCCAGAGATCGAGTGGCGAGGAACGGAGGATCTGCAAAGTTTCGGGTTTGCTGGACGCAACTCTCTGCGCCCTCTTGACCTTCCACTGTCGTCTTCCGGTTTAACCGGAAGACCGCTATCAGCCGCCCGGACAAACGGAACGAGATACTCCGGTCGCGCCGGAGTACGACGGTGGCGGGGCGGGGACATCCTGGTTAACTGTGAGCAAAGGTCACTCTTGCCTAGATGCCGCTTGGTTGGGTAGGTCTGGCTTGGTTTTGGGACGTTTCGCATAAGGTTCGCTCGTGGCTGATGCCGCATGTCTTCATCTTCGCAAGCCTCTGTCTGCTGGGCCTCTTGGCAACCTGCGTCATGCTTTAGCGGTCGCAAGGCTGGTCTGTCTGGGGCTTAGTCTCGCTCTGGCGACGGTTGCTTGCGGAAAGCTGCCGCGCCCTTTCGAGCTGGGCGACAAGCAGGTCAATCCGCTGCTGGTGCCGCCCGAGGGCGGCGAGTTGTTGGTACAACGCCCGACCGGTATGGAGTCGGCCCTGGAGGATGCCGGTGCAGCGCTCTTGGCCGAGGGTTTGACCCGCGGCGGCGTGGTCGCCAGCGCGATCTCGCGCAACGCCATTGGTGCCGATCTTCTGGTGCATGTCGAGCGCGCACCGATCAATCGCTCCGAAGAACGCTTGCTGATCTCTTGGGAGGTCTTGAGCCCCAGCGGCGTCCTTCGCGGCGAGGCACGCCAGGACCTGGTCGCGCCCATCGGCGCCTGGTCGTCCGGCGATCCGGCAATCCTGGTGGCGGCGGCCGAAGAGGCGGCACCGCAACTGGCACCGTTGGTCTCCGGTTCGGAGCCCGATGTGCGCGTTGCCAGCGTCGCTCCGGAGACCTCGGCCTCGGTTCCGGTGCCGGAGATGGCGGTCGGCCTGATTGAGGGCGCGCCCGGCAGCGGCGACCTAGAGCTCGGCGAGGCCCTGGTCTTGCAGCTGGCTCAGCAGGGTATCCGCCTGCTGCGCGAATCGCAGCCCGACAAACTGCTGGTCGAAGGCAAGATCGCCTTGGGGCCGCCGGAGGCCGGCCAGCAGGAGATCACCTTGGTTTGGACCGTCAAGGATGGACTGGACGGTGCCGTCTTGGGCTCGGTCGAGCAGCAGAACCGCATTCCGCGAGGCAGTCTCGATCGCCGCTGGGGTGAGGTCGCCTATCTGGTCGCACAGGGCGCGGTCGAGGGGATCGTCGCTGTGCTGCGCCGCAAAGATCGGCTTTAGTCCGCCCGTGTGCCGGACTCCTCGGCTAGCCATGCGTAGGGCGAAGTTGGAATTCTGTCATCTGAACCAGCGCTTGGGCCGTTTACAGCACAGGTCAGAACCATTACAGTCCGCGCGCCTTGGCAGGGGCGGGCGTCGGATCCGATAGCGCTTGATGGCTGGGGCTCGGGGCTGGATTGCCTAGGGGCAGGCGATGAAAATCTTGACTGGCAACAGCAATCGGCCTTTGGCGGAGGCGATCGCGGCCTACTTGAGCATTCCGATCACCAAGGCCAGCGTCCGACGCTTTTCGGACATGGAATGCTTCGTCGAAATTCAGGAGAACGTGCGCGGCGAAGACGTCTTCATCGTGCAGTCGACCTCCTATCCGGCGAACGACAATCTGATGGAACTGCTGGTGTCTCTGGATGCCCTGAAGCGTGGCTCGGCGAGACGCATCACCGCGGTCATTCCCTACTATGGCTATGCGCGCCAGGACCGGAAGTCCGGGCCACGCACGCCGATCTCGGCCAAGCTTGTGGCCAATCTGATCACCATTGCCGGCGCCCACCGGGTGCTCACCTTGGATCTGCACGCCGGACAGATTCAGGGCTTCTTCGACATTCCGACCGATAATCTCTTAAGCGCGCCTGTGCTGATCGAAAACATCGTCGAGCGCTACAACGGCGAGGACCTGGTGATCGTCTCGCCCGATGTCGGCGGCGTGGTGCGGGCCAGGTCCATTGCAAGACGGCTTGACGCCGACCTCGCGATCATCGATAAGCGCCGCGAGCGAGCCGGCGTCAGCGAGGTGATGAACATCATCGGCGACGTCGCCGGTCAGCGCTGTATTCTGGTGGACGATATCGTCGATTCCGCGGGCACGCTTTGCAACGCGGCCGAAGCCTTGGTGAAGGCGGGGGCCAGCAGCGTGTCGGCCTATGTGACGCACGGGGTGCTCTCCGGCGGCGCAGTGGCGCGGGTCGAGGCCTCGCCGCTGGAAAGTTTGGTGATTACCGATTCGATCCAAGCGACCGAGGCGATGCGTGTCTCGCGCAAGATCGAACAGTTGACCATCGCCCCCTTGTTGGGCGAGGCCATGAGCCGCATATCCGACGAGCGCTCGGTTTCGAGTCTCTTCGACTAGGCGGCGCATTAGCTGTTTCCCCGTTAGGTCGGGCGGCACCCCTGGAGGCCGTCGGCTGGGTGGAAGTCCTGGGAGTGTGCTCCCCTGCGAACGCGGACCCAAGATGGCCGCTTTGCGGGGCATGTTTTTTTGCTGTTGACGAAGGTAGACAAGATCATGTCCGACACGAACACTCTGATCGTTACGCCGAGAGAGCGGGTCGGGAAGGGGACCGCCCGCGCCGCCCGGCGTGAGGGTCTCATCCCCGCCGTCATCTATGGTGACACGCGTCCGCCGGTGACGATCAATCTCAGCTATCATGAGATTTTCCAGAAGCTGCACCGTCCTGGCTTCTACACCACCCTCTACGACCTCAAGGTCGGCAGTAAGAAAGAGCGGGTGCTGGCGCGCGACGTGCAGTTCGATCCGGTGCGCGATACGCCGATGCATATCGATTTCCTACGCATCGCCAAGGGTGCGACGGTCACTGTGCAGGTGCCGGTCAGCTTCATCAACGACGAAGAGTCGCCGGGCCTGAAGCAGGGCGGTGTCTTGAACGTGGTGCGGCACGAAATCGGCTTGGTTTGCCCGGCCGACAACATCCCCGATCTTCTCGAGGTGGATCTCACCGGTCAGGAGCTTGGAGCCAGCATCCATATCTCCCTGGTGACCCTCCCCGGCGGCGTGGAGCCGGAGATTTCCGACCGCGACTTCACCATCGCCACCATCGCCGCACCCTCTGCCGTGCGCTCCGAGGCCCAAGAGACTCAGGAGGGTGACGAGGAAGAGGCCGAGGAGGAGGCTGTCGAGGAGTCCTAAAGGACTCCGCTGCAGCCGGTACGCGCAGGGGAGACAGGGACTTGCATCTGTTTGTCGGACTGGGGAATCCCGGCGCGCGCTACGCCTACTACCGCCACAATGTGGGCTTCATGGCGCTCGACGACATCGTCGAGCGCCACAGCTTTCAGCCCTGGCGCAAACGCTTTCAAAGTCAACTGGCCGAAGGGCGGGTCGGCAACAGCCGTGCATTCGCGCTGAAACCGCAGACCTTCATGAACGAGTCCGGGCGCGCCGTCGGCGAGGCCCTGCGCTTCTACAAGCTGCCCAGTCAAGCGGTCATCGTCTTCTATGACGAGTTGGACTTGGCGCCCGGTCGGGTGCGGGTGAAGCTGGGCGGCGGCGCCGGCGGTCACAATGGCATTCGCTCGCTGGATCGACATATCGGCAAGGACTACTGGCGGGTGCGTCTGGGCATCGGTCATCCCGGCCTGAAACACCTAGTCACCGGTCACGTGCTGAGCGATTTCGCCAAGGCCGACGAGGCTTGGCTCGATCCCTTCCTGGAAGCGGTGGCGAGCGAGCTGCCGGTCCTGCTATCGGAGGGTCACGAGGCCTATATGTCGCGTGTCTCCCACTTGGCTCCGGCACCGAAGAACGCCGGCCGCGGCAAGGTGGAGTAGAGGCCGGGGTGCGGTGCGCCTCTCGCCCCTATCCCGGGTCCTTTAGTTCCAAAGGAATTCGCTGGCCGTCAGCTCATCGGCATTGGCAATCCCGGTAACGATGAAGGCGATGTCGGCGGCGCCGTCGATGTAGGTGAAGCTTCCGGTCTCCAGGCCGGTCGAGAAGACGAAGCGGTCCTCCTGGTTGCCACCGAGGGTATAGCTCACTGGGGCGCGCACCAAATCGGTGCCGCCGCCATCCAGCTCTAGCAGGATATCGTCGGCGCTGTCGGCAACCAGGGTGTCGTCGCCGACGCCACCGAAGGCGGAATCGCTGCCGCTGCGCCCGTTCAGAATATCATCACCACCGCCGCCGACCAGCAAGTCGTTGCCGCTGTTGCCGATCAGGGTGTTGGCGAAATCATTGCTGATGAGGCTGGCATCGCCCACACCCTTGTTGATGTTGACCCGCTCGATATAGGTGTCTTCGCCCGAACCCTGGATGAAAGTCTCCGCATCGGAGCGCACCACGTCCTCAAAACCGCCGGCTGCGGCCCCGCGCAGCATGTCGCTTGAGGTATCGACGGTAAAGGTATCATTGGCAACACCGCCGGCGGCGAAATCCACACCACTGCCGCCGTTCAGGCGATCACTGCCGCACCCACCGAACAGCATGTCGTCGCCGTCTGTACCGAAGATCTCGTCGTTGCCGCTGTCCCCATAGAGTGTATCGCTATTCCTGCCGCCGTAGACATAGAAGTCCAGCCCTAAGCCGCCCCACAGGGCGTCGCTGCCGCTATAGCGTGAAGAACCACATCCGTGCCGGTACCACCGAGCAAGGAATCTTTGCCGCTACCGCCAACCAGAGAGCCATCGCTGCTTCCTAGGCCAAGCACTGTATCATCGCCATCGCCGCCGTATAAAGAGGCGTCGTTGTCCGTTCCACCATTGACCGTTTCGGCGCCGCTTGCGCCGAACAGCGACAGATCGCTACCGTCGCGGCCTTGGACCTCATCGTTGCCGGAGTCACCATACAAGCGGCTATCGTTGCCGTCGAAACCGTTGATACGATCGTCGCCGAAGTCTCCGAACAGGTTGGCGTCGTTGCCGTTGCCGGCACTGATTTGGTCGTCGCCGCCAAAGACGGTATCCATGCCGGCGGCGGCCTGGATATTGTCGTCGAACGAGCTGACGTAGATGGTGTCGGCGCCAGCGGTTCCAAAGTAGTTCGCCATAGTCTTGCCTCCCAATTTCCGCGCTAAGTCGAGACAACTCCAGAACGAAAGGATCTGGTGCCCCAAGCCGGTACGGCAGCAGCAAGTATAGGCCTCAAATCAAACCGCAAGGTCGAAGCGACCGGCAGGTTTGATTCTCAATGGGAATTGCCCAAGTGGCCCCTCGAATACGCCAAATTGTAATTTATTGTCGCTTGGCTGGCAAGCCGACAGCCTTTGACAGCGAGGACCATGCAGCGACCATGGGATTGCGCACTGACAGCGCGTCGTCGCTACCGATGGTGCCGTTTGTGCTCCATCGCGGACACTCTCGTTCTGTCATCGGGCAGGAGAACTGCGAGAGCGTTGCTCATGTCGGCGTTGGCGCCCGTCTCAGCCGGTTGGCGTCGTTCCCATTCCCGCACCCGGCAAGGCGCCCAACGATGCTGTACCAGCGGTTCTAGCCGATCCGGCTGTCAGCAAGAAGGTCGCCCGCCATTGCGCGTATCCCGAGGCAAACCTAGAGTTCGCGATAAGCGCGCAACCCGCTGCCGGAGATGACACGCGATCGCTGGATTTCCAACGTCAGGCGGAGATCGAAAGCGGTCCGCAAAGGTCGCCGTCCCCATTCACCCGCGGCGTTCCGTACCCAATCGCCGTCCGACCATCATAACGCTATGAAACACAAGTTGAAATCGATACTCAGGTCATCAAATAGCAGGGTCCAACTGGGACGTGCGGGTTTAGGAGAATTCAATGGGTTTCAACTGTGGCATCGTCGGCCTGCCGAACGTCGGCAAGTCGACTCTCTTTAACGCGCTGACCGAAACTGCGGCGGCGGAGGCTGCCAACTATCCCTTCTGCACCATCGAGCCCAATGTCGGCCGAGTGGCGGTGCCCGATCCGCGCCTGGACTTGCTGGCCAAGCTGGCCAAGTCGGCCAAGATCATCCCGACCCAGTTGGAGTTCGTCGACATTGCCGGTCTGGTGCGCGGTGCCTCGAAGGGTGAGGGCCTGGGCAATCAGTTCCTGGCCAACATCCGCGAGACCGATGCCATCGTCGAGGTGCTGCGTTGCTTCGACGGCGAGGTCACGCATGTCGAGGGCTCGGTCGACCCGCTGCGCGATGCCGAGATCATCGCGACCGAACTCCTGATCGCGGACCTGGAGTCGATGGAGCGCCAGCGCGAGGCCGCGGTGAAGAAGGCGCGCGGCAACGATAAGAAGGCGATCGCCAAGCTGGCCGCCATCGATCTGGTGCTGCCGGCCCTGCAGGACGGAGAGCCGGCACGCAGCGTCCGGGTGCCGGCCGACCAGCGCGCCCAAGGCAAGCAGCTGAACCTGCTGAGTGCCAAGCCGCTGCTCTATGTCGCCAACGTGGAGGAGGCGGCAGCAGCCGAGGGCAATGCCTATTCCGCCGCTGTCGAGGCGCATGCCAAGGCGCAGGGCGCCGGCTTCGTCGTGGTCTCGGCTGCCATCGAAGCCGAGGTGGCGCAACTGGGGGATGCCGAGGAGAAGCGCGAGTTCCTGGAGAGCCTGGGTCTGGAAGGGACCGGTCTCTCGCGGGTGATCAAGGCCGGCTATGCCTTGCTGGATCTCTTGACCTTCTTCACCGCCGGACCGAAGGAGGCGCGCGCCTGGACCTTGCGCCGCGGATCCAAGGCGCCGCAGGCTGCCGGCGCGATCCACACCGATTTTGAGCGCGGCTTCATCAGCGCCGAGACCATCGCCTACTATGACTACGCGGCCTGCGGCGGTGAGGCGGCAGCCCGAGATGCCGGCAAGCTGCGCGCCGAGGGCAAGGAATATCCGGTCGCCGACGGTGACGTTTTCCACTTCCGGTTTAACGTGTAATCCTGCGCTAGATGTGGAGTCTCGATAGTTTGTTCACGTTGGCGCCTGCTCGGCTGATTGATGTTTTTCTGTTTGGCTCAGTTTACAGATCGTATGTGTTCATGGTATGTTTCTTTCTAGATCAGAGGGGTAAATTGGCGATGGATCACAAGCAGTTTCAGGAATGGCTCTCAGGGATAGAGCAACTCAGCGCGGCGCAGCGGCAGGAAGCCGAAGCTGTGTTCGCAGGGGGGTCCGCAAGCGTCAGCTTCACTGGCGGCTCTTGAAGCGAGCGTGGGTGAAGATCGCCGTTGCCCGCATTGCGGCACACCCGGAGCGATATCGCCTGGCAAGGCGCGGGGCCTGCGGTGATATCGGTGCAAGGGATGCAAGAAGACATTTAATGCTGCGACGGGCACAGCCTTGGCGGGTCTTCATCGCAAAGACAAGTGGCTTGCCTTTGGACCCTGTCTTGCGGATGGGTTGACGCTTCGCGCGTCGGCCGAGCGATGCAGGTTTGCCGTCAACACCGCATTCCGCTGGCGTCCCCGGTTTCTCGCCGCAGAAACCGGGGACGCTCACAAGCTCACGGGCATTGTCGAGGCCGACGAACCCTATGTTCTGGAGAGCCGCAAAGGCGAGCGGCACCTGAAACGCAAGGCGCGTCGCCGCGGTGGCAAGGCCGGAAAGCGCGGCCTGTCAGATGAGCAGGGCCGGTGCTGCTTGCCGCTGACCGCAGCGGTATGACCGTCAGCGCAGTGCTTCCGGCGGTCAATGCCGATACCCTGCGCACGGTCATTGAGCCGGTCGTGGATGAGCATATCGTGCTGATGAGCGATGATCACCGCGCCTATTCGCCCTGCGCTGCCGCCTTGGGCGTTCGCCACGAAGCGCTTGACCTGTCCAGGGGAGAACGCGTGCGCGATGCCTTTCATATTCAGACGGTGAACAACCCACACAGCCGCTTGAAGAACTTCCTGCGACGCTTTCGGGGGATCGCAACACACTATCTCGCCAACGATCTGCGATGGTTTCAACGCGGTTGTCTCGAAAACGCATCCCCGCGCACATGCCTCGCCGTTGTCATCGACAGGTCATGCATACGATTTGTAAACTGAGCCTTTGCTTTCGGCTTCGATCTCAACCACGATTTCACCGCGCGGCGTCGTATAGACCTCCCTGACGCCCAGTCCGTACACGAAGCTGCCGTCCTTGTTCATGGCGTAGTAGGTCCGGTGATTGGCGTCATTGACTATCAGACTGCCATTGCCGACGTCGCCCCAACGTAACACGATCCGATAGTCATCCAAGATGACGACCAGAAAGGGCCCCCAGGCCGTCATGGTGCCGCCGTAGGGTCTCGACCCAGGCGGGCTCGTTCGGGTTTTCGGGGATCATAAACTACCAACCCAAGGCGTTGTCGTAGTACTTGAGCATCCCATCGGTACAGAGGTGCTGCTCGGATTCGGGTCGATGATCCACGGCAGGTTCGATCTGATAGAGGTCCGATCCGATCTGCAGGGTACAGGCCTCAGCCAGTGCGGTAGCCGACAGCAACAAAAGGCCGCCGAGTGCGCAGGTTACGAGAGCTGGAATCTTCAGCATGGCGCCTCCGAGTTTGTCGAAAGAGGGATGCGAGGCTCTGGCATTGTTTCGGCCCCCAGCCTGAAAGAAAGATGCGAGTGCCGATATGGATCACTGCACAGTGGCGTTGGACGCAACAAGTTTCTGCCCGCATTCCTGTGATCGAAGCTTTCCAACTGCCTGCTACCAAGTTCCAGAATTCACCTTTTGCAATCCCGACGTCAATCCTGCCGGGGCCGGAGAGATCGATCAAGCCAAAGCACGCTCTTTTGTCTGATCGATCGTTACGAGCCCTGATCCTGTTGAAATCCGCCGCCGATTGCCAGAGGCGCGGTGATCTCGCGGATGAGCTTCCTATGAATCGCCTCGGCGAAGTCGTCATAGGTCTGAGCCACCTCGACGAAGGCGCCGAAGCCCAGGATCACCTTACTGCGATAGTAGCGGTCGAGGAAGGAATCGTCGGTCAAGATCACCAGACCGTTGACGGTGACACCTCGACTGTCGGCGTAGGCGCGACCTTCGTTCAGCTTCATAGTCCAGTTGTCCGGTGGATTCTCGCGGCCGTCGCCGGAGACATCAACGACCAGACGGCTGCCCTCAAAGGCGTTGCTCGTCAGCGCCCTGGCCGAGAACAAGATGGCTTTGCCGATCCCGGTCGCCCCGTCGATGCCGCCACGCGGAAAGGATTCGGCCAAGCCGGCAAAGCGTTCGGCCGAGCCCGCATCCTGCACCAGGACCCAGGGTAAGATGGCCTTGGGATCTTTGTGCCCGGCCCAGAGCACGAGCGCGACGGCAATGCGACCATGGGGTCCCTCTACAACCGCATCCAGCACCTCCGGTGTTCGAAAGGCCTTGGCGATCCCGCTGAGCTGCAGCTGGAGTTCGGCATTGTCGACCGAACCCGAGGCATCGACCGCCAGCACCAGTTCCAGATCGACCGGCAAGCCGGCCTCGCCTTGCGCCTCGGCCCGCCAAGGCAGCAGTAGAAAAATCAAGGGCAGCCAGTACCTCACGGGTCTGGAGCGATGAGGTGTACTGCCGCCAACAGGCGACGCGCATCCTCGAAGCCAGCCGGCTTGACCTGTCGCCATGCCTCGGCGGGTGCGATCGGTCGGTACTGACCCTCGATCCGCGCCTGAAGCGCTGTCCGACCGGTCTCGTGGAGCAAGGCGAAGCGCTTGGCGCTCCAGTGATCGTAGCCGTCCTCGTGCTTGCGCATCAGCCGCAGATGAAAGAGCGAAGAGCGCGCCCGGCGTTCCGGACGCAGCTTGCCGACCCAGGCACCGGCACGCAGCCAACGCATCTGCGCTTCCTGCAGCAACGAGCGCGCCTCCAGGAGGTGATCCTCCAGCGCATCGGCCAAGGCCAGATTGGCCAAGCTGGTGGCCTGGCGGGCGTCATCGGCCTGCAGGTAGAGCTTGGCTGCCTGAGCTGCCTCGCGCCAATGTTCGCGCGCATCGAAGGGCGGCAGGCCCAAGGCGACCTCCGAGAGTTCCTCCCAATAGAGCTCTTCGGGCGTCCAGCCAGTCCGTTCCAGAAGCTGCGGGTCGATGTCCGGTTTGGGGTCCATACCCCTATCCGCCGAGATAGGCTCGGCGGACATGGTCGTTCTCGTGCAGCTCCTGCGCTGGACCCGAGAGCACCACAGAGCCGGTTTCCAAGACATAGGCCTGGTTCGCCAGCCGTAAGGCCAGCTCGGCATTCTGCTCGACCAGCACCACCGGAATGCCTTGTCGGCGAATGGCCAGCACGATGCGCGCAATCTCCTGGACCATGACCGGCGAGAGGCCCATCGAGGGCTCGTCCAGCAGCAGCAGCTTGGGCGCCGACATGAGTGCGCGGCCGATCGCCAGCATCTGCTGTTCGCCGCCGGACATGGTCTTGGCCATCTGCCCGCGACGCTCCTTCAGCCGCGGAAAGCGATGGAAGACCCCCTCGAGATCGTGCATGACGCCGGCCTTGTCGGAGCGCAGGAAGGCGCCGACCAGCAGGTTCTCCTGCACCGTCAGCTCCGGAAAGCAACGCCGGCCCTCCGGCACCTGGGCGATGCCGGCGCGCACGATTTTCTCCGGCGGCAGGCGGTCGATGCGCGCGCCCATGAAACGGGTCTCGCCGCTCGAAAGGCGCACCAAGCCGGAAATGGCGCGCAGTGTGGTGGTCTTGCCGGCACCATTGGCACCGATGATGGTGACGATGCCGCCTTCCGGCACCGAGAGGCTGATGCCCTTCAGCGCTTGAACCTTGTTGTAGTGGACCTCGGCCTTGTCGATCTCAAGCAGCATCGGCGTCTCCCGCGAGCGCATCCTCGATGCCGAAGTCGGCGGCTCCCAGATAGGCAGTCACCACCTCGGCATTCTCGCGAATCTCTTCCGGATCGCCCTCGGCCAGCAGGGAGCCGAAATTCATCACCGTGATGCGCTCGCAAAGGCCCATCACGGCCTGCATGTCGTGCTCGACAAGCAAGAGCGTAACGCCGCGATCGCTGAGCCGGCGCATCAATTCCATCATGCGGCCGGTCTCTTCCGGGTTCATCCCGGTGAAGGGCTCGTCGAGCAGCAGGAGTTTGGGTTCGGCGGCCATGGCGACCGCCATACCCAGTGCACGCTGCAACCCGTGCGGCAGGTTACTGGCCAGCTCTTCGTGACGCTCCCAGAGGTCGAAGATCTTCAAGGCCTCCTCGGTCTTGGCTTCCGCCGCCGCGCGCTTGGCCCGATCGCTGCCCAGCACGCCGGAAAGCAGCGAGGCCTTGGCCGTCAAATGGCAACCTAAGAGAACATTGTCGTAGACGCTGAAGGGCTGCACCAAGGTCGTGCCTTGGAAAGTGCGCACCAAGCCGAGCGCAGCAATGCGATGCGTCGGCAGGCCGGAGATGTCCGCACCGTCATAGATCACCTGCCCCGCCGAGGGTGGATAGAAGCCGCTGATGACGTTGAAGGTCGTGGTCTTGCCGGCGCCGTTGGGGCCGATCAGACCGTGAATCGTCCTGGCCTCGACCGCAAAAGAGAGGTCGTGCACCGCCAGCAGACCGCCAAAGCGACGGGTCAGACCGCGTACCTCAAGCAATGCCATAGGGTTCCTCCGCTATTCGGAGAGCATTGCACCCCAGTCCTGCTCTCTTGGCAAGTCGCTCGGCGACGGCTGGCGCCGCGTTTCCGCCACTCCCTTGGAGGGTTGGAGGTATCGCAAAAAATAGCCGGGCAGAAGCCTCCTTCCACCCGGCCGCACGCCACCTCAGAGCGTGACGTCTAGAAAAGGGCCACCGGATTGATGATCATCTGCACCGTGCCTTTGACCCGTGCCTGGCCAAGCACGAACATGAACTCGTTCACGCCCTTCTCGACGAGCCGCCCGGTGTCCATGGTCTCCAGAATGTAGATGCCGTTGTGGCTTAGGAGAGTGACGTGGCCATAGAAGACCTTATCTCCCTCTGCCGGCGGCACGACCTCGAGGCCCCAGGTGTCGGCACCGACGGCGATGGGATTGAGCGAGGCGACGTAGACCGAGCCCTCGTTGTCGATCCCGGGTTCACCGGAAACCCAAGCCGTAGGGTCGGCTTCCAGCATGGCGTCGGTCCAGCCGGTGTGGAAGAGGATCACATCGCCCTCGCGGATCTCCACGCCCTGCGCCTTGGCTGCCGCCTTGATGTCTTCGGTGCCGAAGGACTGGCCGGACGCCATGTGCTCGACGCCGAAGTGCTTGGCCATGTCGATGACCACGCCGCGTGCGACCAAGGGCGGAATCTGATGCACGCCCAATTTGGTCAGGCCGGTGATCTCGGCGAACTCCACGCCCTTGTTGCAGTTGTAGTAGACATCTTCCTCGCCCAGGTGGCCCAGGCCGTCGATCTGCGGTCCGGTACCCCACCAGAGCTGGGCGACGTCGTCATTGTAGACGATGTTCCAGCCGAACTCGGTCCGGAAACGGCCGCTCTGTTGGCCCGGCTGCACGATTTGCAGCATCATACCGCGTGGTGGGAAGGCCGGCATGTTGGGATCGACGACGATACCCAAGGGAACGGTCTCGCCCTTCTTCACCAACTTGGACGCGGCCAGCACGCTCTCCGGCGTGATCAGGTTGGCGGCTCCAATCTCGTCGTCAACTCCCCATTTCGAGGGCACGCAGTCTGCAGCCATCGCCGTTCCAGCAAGGCTTAGCACCAGGCCGGCAGCCAGAACCCCACCCAATCCTGTCATGACTCTCATCCAACTATCCTTCCAATTTTCTCACAGACTCTCAGGTCAAGGCGGCTCCTTTGAAACCGCCATGCTGGCGAGAGTGAAAGGATTTGGTCGACGACGCAACACCTTGGCTGATCAAGGGTCAAGAGCAATGAAGGGTCATTCCTCCGCGATCATCGGATTGGTCAGCGTACCGATTTCCGAGATGACGACCTCGGCGACATCGCCCGGCAGCATATAGACCGGGGGTTTGCGCACAAAGCCGACACCGCCCGGGGTCCCCGTGGCGATGACGTCGCCCGGCTGCAAGGTGGTGAAGCCGGAGATATAGGAGATCAGGAAGGGCACGTCCGAAAATCAGGTTATCCAGCTTGGCCGGCTGCATGACCGTGCCGTTGAGTCGGGTCTCCAGGGAGAGTTTCGAGGGATCGGGAATCTCGTCGGCCGTGACTATCCAGGGGCCAAATCCACCCGAGCCATCGAAGTTCTTGCCCAGTGTGGTGAACTGGCTGCTGTGCCGTTGAAAGTCGCGCACCGAGCCATCGTTGAAGCAGCTGTAGCCGGCCACATGATCCAGCGCCTTCTCGGGGGCGATGTGACGGCCACGACAGCTGATCACGAGGCCAGTTCGCCTTCGTAGTCGAACTTCTCGGAGAGCTTGGGGCGCACCAAGGGCCGCCCGTCGGCAACCAGGGTGGTGGCAAAGCGGGTGAAGAGGGTCGGGTACTTGCTCTCCGGCCGACCGGTTTCGACGCGATGGCTCTCGTAGTTCAGGCCGACGCAGAATATCTTCCAGGGCCTGATGATGACCAGCAAGCGTTCCACGCTGGACAGCGCCACGGCCTCGGACTTTGCTTTGGCAGATTCCGCTTTCTCGCGAAACTTGGATATGCTGAGGGCTTTCGCCAAGGTGTCCGGAAGCCCTCCACGACGGGCCAAAGGCCAGAGGCGCTCTCCACCCGTTACGCCATAGCCTCGAGCCTCTTCGGCGCGATAGCTGACCAGCTTAATATCCCTCTCCTCTGCATCGTTGCCGCGGCAACTTTAGTGCGTCTATGTCAAAGGGCAAGCAACAAGAAGGGTCGAGATCGTGCCGCCTGACTTTGCGATGGAAGATGCCCTCGGCGCCCGGATTGGAAAGCGCGTTGCCGGCCTCGACGAAGCCGGACGGGGGCCGCTTGCCGGCCCGGTCTGCGCTGCTGCGGTGCGGCTGGGCCCGGATCTGCTGGCGGCCGGGCAGTACCGGGGCCTGGCCGATTCCAAGACCCTCTCAGCCAAAGCAAGAGACGCCCTCCACGTCCGCCTGCTGGAAGAGGCCGAGGTTGCCGTCGGCTGGGCGAGTGTCGAGGAAATCGATCGCTTGAACATCCTGGCTGCCAGTCTGCTGGCCATGCATCGTGCCCTAACCGGTCTTGTGCCCTCTTGTGACGCTGCCCTGGTCGACGGGAACAGGCTGCCGTCGGATTTGCCCTGCCCCGCCCAGGCCGTGGTCGGCGGCGACCGTAAAGTGCTCTCGATCTCGGCCGCCTCCATCGTCGCCAAAGTGGAGCGCGACCGGGTGATGATAAAGCTGGACCGCTTGCATCCGGGCTATGGATGGGCAAAGAACAAGGGCTATCCGACGAAGGCACACCGCGACGCCTTGCTGTCGCTGGGCCCAACAACGGCACATCGCAGGTCCTTCGAACCGGTGCGCCTGGCCCTGGAGGCCCATAGGAGAAACCAACGCCGGGCTTGACCGGCGCGGCCTCTCGGATTCTGATGGCGCCTTGGACGTGCGGGTAGAGAGAGTAGGGTCTTGGGGGGACAGCGTCGACAGAAACCACCTGTTGAAAGGCGACTGCATCGAGTTGATGCAGTCCCTGCCGGAGCGCGTGGTCGATCTGATCTTCGCCGATCCGCCCTAAAATCTGCAACTGCAGCAGGCCTTGCACCGTCCCGACAATTCCAAGGTTGATGCGGTCACCGACGGCTGGGACAAGTTCGAGGTCTTCGCCGCCTTCGATGCCTTCACGCTTGCCTGGCTGAAAACCGCCAGGCGCGTCCTGAAGGACGACGGCACACTCTGGGTCATCGGCAGCTATCACAATATCTTTCGCGTCGGCGCGACCGTGCAGGATCTGGGCTTTTGGATTCTGAACGACATCGTCTGGCGCAAGACCGACCCCATGCCGAACTTTCGCGGTCGGCGCTTCACCAATGCGCACGAGACCCTGATCTGGGCAGCCAAGCATGAAGAGGGCCGCTACACCTTCAACTACCGGGCCATGAAGGCCTTGAACGAAGAACTGCAGATGCGCAGCGACTGGAGCCTGCCGATCTGCAGCGGCTCCGAGCGTCTGCGCGACGCGGAAGGTCGCAAGGCGCACGCCACGCGAAAGCCCGAGGCGCTGCTCTAACGCGTGGTCCTGGCGACCAGCAAACCGGGCGACTTGATCCTCGACCCCTTCTCCGGCAGCGGCACCACAGCTGCGGTGGCCAATCGTTTGGGCCGCGACTATCTGGGTCTGGAGCGGGAAGCGGATTATCTGGTGCATGCGCACGACCGTCTGGAGAAGACGCAACGCCTGAGCGATGCGGCACTGTTGGCGCTGGACGAGAAGCGCGAAGCACCGCGCGTTCCTTTCGGCTCCCTGGTCGAGCGCGGTTTTCTGGAGGCCAGGACCCAGCTCGTCAGTATCGATGGTCGCCATCGCGCCAAGGTGCGCGCCGACGTCCGCCTGGTCACACGGGACTTCACCGGCTCGATTCATCAGACCGGTGCCCATGTGCTGAAGGCTGCGGCCTGCAACGGCTGGACGTTCGGTGCTACGAGGTCGAGGGCAAGCGCCTGCCGATCGACCTCTTGCGGCAGCGCATTCGAGCCGAGATGGGCGTCGGCACCTAAGGCACCACTGTCAGGCCGTAGTGCACCGCTATGGACATCTTCGTCACCGCACTCCCGACGGCTGGCCGCGGATTGATCGCGATCATCGTCGCGGCCAGCAGTTTTGTATCGTGTCATGCCGGGGAGCCTTTCGCCCGGAGCCTGCAAAGTGCGCATAGCACTTTGCTTTGCCGGACGCCTGAGGCAGCATCGAAAACACGATGCCAAAGAACAGCCACAGCCTCGTCATCCAAGCTCCGCTCGAGCGGCTATGGGGGCTGCTGTGTGCCGGCATTCTCGAGCCTGGCCGGTTCTTTCCCGACATGAGGCATGTCGAAATCCTGGATCGCCAGGCAGGGTTCCTGCTGAGGCGAATCGAGACCGATCGCTTCGAAGTCGTGAAGCGCGTAACGCGCTTCGACAAGCATCACGAGATCGATTGCCTGCTGGTGGACCACCCCCTCTATGCCGGCCAGAGTCGTCAAGGCATCGAGACGCTCTAAGAGACCGACAAGACCGGACTGTCGCTGAGCCTCACCCTGGCTCTGGACTGGCGTTGCAAGGATCGCCAGCCTGACGATCTGGACCTTGACGCTTGGCTCGCAGCCGCCGCTGAGCGCATCAAGGCTGCCGCCGAGCGCGCAGGGCCATAGGATTTCTCTCCCGGCGGCTTGATCGCTGCCGCCTCATCCGGCACATAGGACAGACTGCGATCAAGGGAGGCCCGCCGAGTGATCGGCCGGGTCTCGCGAGTGCGAGCGACTGCCGGCCGAGCAGTGAAAGGGAGAGCGTGGGCATGAGCCGTAATGCGGTCGTCATCGAAATCGAGACAACGGGCGACAAGCCAAACGAAGATCGCGTTTGCGCTCTGGCCTTGATTGCTTTGGTCGACGGCCAGGTTCATCCGAATGGGCAGCTCTATCTGCTCTTCGACCCGGGTTGCGAGAGCAGCGCCGAGGCCTCGGAACAGCATGGTCTGGACGACTGGTTGCTGCGCCACCAAAAGCCCTTCGCCGACTATGCGGAGCGCCTGCGCACGATACTGCTGCAAGCGCCTCTGGTCATCGGACACGACATCTCGCGCAGAATGAGTTTCGTCAATCGCGAGTTCGAACGCGCCGGCCTGGAGCCGATCAGACCGAGGGGCTTCTGCACGCGGGAGGCAGCCACGCGACGCTGGCCGAAAGAGAGCCCGGCCCTGGATGCCTGCTTGTCTCGCCTCGGCATCAAGCGCGAGCAGCGTCAGCACGGCGCCAGCGAAGACTGCGCCATGACGGCCGCACTCTTTCTGTTCTTCCAGGGCAATATGAAGCCGGATATTCGCTATTCCGCCAGGCCTCATAACCTGCAGGTGCCACCGCCGGCACCGGCGCCGATCCCACCGCGCGACCAGACCTAGCCGCCCCACTCCCCGCACCTTTCGAGCAAGTTCCGATAGGCAGCGCCGATGTGTTGGCCCAAGCTTTCGGCCGTCGACCAACACGATAGAGAGGTGATCGATGCGGCGAGGCCTCCTGGCCGTCTTCCTGTTCTCCGCCGGGCCGGCGGGCGCACAGGAGGTTGCCGACGACGGCAGCTTTACGATCGATCATCCCCTGAAGCTGCTCTTCGCACAGACCGCAAAGCAGATGCGCTTTGACGGGGCAACCATGATCCTGGACGGCATGTCGCCGGCGACGCTGTTTTTCGCCGACCGCCCGCAGCGCTTGACCGGCCACTTCAGCAACGCCGACTTCGTCGAACTTCGGGAAGCGGGCCAGGACAGCTTCGCGGCCGAACCTCCGAATGCCGAGGTCGCGCTGCTGGAAGAGGCCAACAAGGCGCCGCTCGTGGTCGAGCTGGAGAGCGTCAGCTTGGTCGACAAGGCCTTGCATTACAAGGTCAAGGTCCTTGAGGGCGAGTCGCCGGCCGAAAGCGGCCCGGTCTCGCTCTTCATCGACCATCACCACCATCACTGGGGCGGTTTCGGCTTTGGTTGGGGGCGTGGCTTCGGACCCTGGGCCCCAGGATTTGGGCCGAGCTCGGATTCCGGCTTCAGTTCCAGTCCCTTCGGCTGCGGTTCCAATGGCCTCTTCGGGTCGGCACACGGCTGCTACTAGGCTAGGTCCCTTGCGCGCGAGGGCGGCGGTGCGGGTCTCCCTGCACGGTCTGGCGATGCTGTGCCTCTCTTGTTTGATCGCCTTAGCCGCCCGGTCTGAAGAGGAGTTGCCGGGCCGGGCAGCGCGTGATCCGATTGCTCTCCTTCTAGTGCAGTTGGCCCAGACCTTGCGGTACGACGGCGACGGGCTGACCTTGGTCGAGATCGGGCCGACGACACTCTTCTTCGCCGACCGCCCGCAGCTCTTGCAGGGTCACCTGCCGCAGGACGATTTCGAGGAGATGTGGGAGGACGGCTGGAACCGTTACGCGGTCGACCCGCCCAATGCGGCCCTGCAGATTCTGGAACCGGCCGAGCGCCCACCCATCTTGATCGAACTCGAGGCTGCGCGCTTTCAGGTCAGCCGCTCGCTGGCCAGTCTCACCTACTCCCTGGCCCTGGTCGCCATCACCCTGGGCGTGCTGATCGGACATCGGGTCTTCGGGCTCTTGGCGCCTGCCCGCCTGACCCTCTTGCTCTGCTATGCCGGCGCCGCCGGATTTCTGGTTGCGACCTGGGTGCCCTCGCTCACTCTTGTCTGGCTCGGCTATAGCCTGATCTTCGGCTTGGCCAATGGCTTGGGCTAAGGCTTTGCCCTGCAGTACGCGACCCAGGCCAATCCGGCACGCTCCGGGCTGGCAATGGGCCTGGTGACGGCGGTTTACGGCCTGGGCACTGCCTTGGCCCCGCTACCTCGATTGGTAGTGTCCAGGATTTTTCGCACATTGGGTTTGGCGGGCTGTTCCATCAGGCAACCCTGTGCCGCTGCTTGAGCAGGTCCATGTTCATGTAGCGCTTGCTGGACCATTTGGTGCCAGCGATGTGTCTCACCCTGGCCGCGGCCAGGGTGAGGGCCGATTGGCCGTCGGGGAAGGCTCCGACGACGCGGGTTCGCCGCCGGATCTCCCGCATGATCCTCTCCAGAGGATTGTCGGTCCTGATCCGGCGCCAATGCTCATTGGGGAAGGCATAGTAGACAAAAGGTCTCCTCGACCGTCTCCTCCAGCCAGTCGGCGACCTTGGTCAGGCGCGTGGCTCTGAGTTTGGCCGCGTGGCCTTGGCGCGGGCCGCCTCGCGGCTCTCCTGGGCATGGATGGCCTTCAGCATGAGAGCGACGTCACGCATCCTGCCGGTCGGCACCGGGCACGAAGGCATCCAATGCACGACGCAGCGCTGCCACTGGGCGTCCGGATGGAACGCGGCCGCGCTCTCGACGAGCCCCATGCAGGCATCCGAGACGATCGACGCGACACCCGTCAGGCCGCGCTCCTTGAGGTGCTTGAGGAAGGCGCTCCAGCCCTTCCTGTCTTCCTTGGCTCCCTCGAGGCTGCCGAGGATCTCGCGCTAGCCGTCGGCCTTGACAGCGACCGCAACCGGCAGCGAGACGTTGCGCACTTCACCTGCCCGACTGCGCTTCAGGACCCCAACTGCGCTTCAGGACAATGCCGTCCAGATAGAGGGCCGTCCAGATAGAGGTAGGGCCGTCCAGATAGAGGCAGGGGTGTTCGCCCTCGATCGACCGGTTCCGCCAGGTCTCGATCCGGGAGTAGAGCTTCTTGTTGAGATTGGAGAGCGTGCTGGGGCTCACCCGCGTGCCCCACAGGGCCTCGGTGATGTCCTCCACCCGGCGTAGCGACACACCAGCCAGATACATCTCCATCGAAGCCTCTTCGAGCGAGCGCGCGCGCCGGCGATAGCGCTCGATGATTGCCGTCGTCGATGCGTCTGCGTGCGAAGCTTCGGCACCTTGCACCTGCACCTCTCCGGCGCTCCTGTGCAGCTTGCGCTCGGAGCTGCCAACTCGTGTGTCGCGGCGCGCCTCACTGCGCTCATGGCGCCCTGCATTGCAAAGCCGATCCGCCTCTGCCTCCAGCAGGCTGTCGAGTGTCTCCTCGACGCTGCCTCGCACGATCTGCCTCGGATGATCTTCCATCCGACCGGCGTCGATACGGACCACGTTCGACAGGCCCTTCGTGTCATCCTCGTCCAGGGTGGCTCTGGCCTCCTCTATTGGCTTCTCCGTCTGGCGACTGAAAGCCTGAGGGATGCGGGGCCACCAAACCCACACGAATGTGCGAAACTTTCTCTACTTCATCATGGACCGTGACGACACCACCGAAAAGTGGTTCTTTGCTTGTCAGTTTCACGGGCGTCCAAGCAACGGGCTATGTCTTCGAGGAAATCGTCGAACGCATCATCATCCCAGGCATATCCATACTGATATTTTGGGATAGCGAACGTATGATTTTGCTCGACTAGAAATTTGACGGTAACTTGTGTGGGTCTGATTGCCATACCGGTTATCCACCCCCAACCGACTAGCCGGCACTGTCAATTTTCCGCTTAAACGTGCGCAGGAAAGTCTCTAACGATCGCGGGCGGTCACCAAACCAACCCAGAAGGACCTCGTAGCCACCATGAGCAAACCTGTTGAACTCTCTGACGCCGTCATCGCTTAGAAAGTTTGGCGCGTCAGGCCGTACAAGTTTGGAAATTGCATCATGGACGGTTTTCTTCTCATCCATCGCCACGCCTAGATATTCAAGCTCACGGCTTAAGAATAATGCTACAAGAAGACGCCCACGACTACGGTAGGGGCCGGGAAAGTTTTCTACTATCGAGACCGTTTCTGAGCCCGGAAGTGCCTTTTTCCTCATGGAAGTGATCCCAGCGATGAAGCAAAAATAGAAAGCATCGAAATCGACGGCTAGCTCGCTGCGAATATCCCTAAACCAGTCATCTCGAGGATTGGGTGATTTGTGCGCCCGCCTGTATATAGCAAAATCCATCAAGCCTCCTCCGTATCGAGTTGGAACTCATCGAAAAATTGCGCATCGCATACCATGCATCCGTCCTGTGTTGAGATGGTGGTGGGATTCGCTTTCGCTCTCTCGGCAAGATGGCGTACGCTACGCCGGAAGAGCGTCAGGTACTGGATATCATCGGGATTGCTGCTGGTCTTTCTCAGACCGTCCAGGAACCGATCGCGTTCCGCGGAGATCATGAAGGCAATAAACTGCTCCGTCAGGCGGGGGACTAACTCGCCGATACTCGCCCGGATACCTAAATCTATCGGGTTGGCCGGGCTATCTACCACGAAGGGTAACTCATGCCGATCGGCTCGGTTAAACAGTGTAGACAGGAATGCATAGCCCACAGAGAGCGTCTCTCCCACGCTGCCTCCGGACTGACCCTGCAGCACGAGGCAGTTCTCAATCTTTTCGATGCGGATGTCGTTGTGCGGCATCAGTTCTGCGATCCGCTCATTGGCTTTGTCTCGGATGTCCGCTGTAATGGTTTCGCGTGCCTTACAATGCGCCTTATCAAGGATCTGCCTCAGCGCATCGCGCTTGCGCCGCAGGGCGACCGTGTGCGTGACCTCAGCCACTTGTTCTTCGAGCACTGCGATACCGTCTTTTATCGTCTTGATCGCGTATACTTGATCGAGGTTAACCTTGTTTATCTGCTCCAACCGAACCGCGTTGTCCTTACCTTCAAAGCGCCGAAGTTTCGTCTCGAACTCCCTGCACTCCTTCTTCAGGCGATCGATTTCATCCTTCGCCTTCTTCACGTCCGGGTCTCGTTCGGCTTCATGCTTGAGTTCGTCGAGTTCGTTCTGTGCCGTCTGTAGCTTTCCAACCAACGCTGATAGCGACGTCACAGAAGCCGACAGCGCTTCGGACGGCTGCTCAAGGGATTGTCCGACAGCATCGGAGACAGCGGTTTTCATGGCGTTCAGCAGCCCGACATCCTCCGAACCGAGATATTGTAGAGCACGCTTCCGGATAACCCGGCTAATTTGATCGTCGATCTCACGGCCGCAGACGCACTCCACTTCCTTGGCAAGGCCTTCAAAGAATTCGCGGGCGGCGCTTTCTGGCAGCTCGACCCGGTCAAGGCCCGCTTTGAGGTCGAACATATTTCTCGCAAAAGAGGGGGAGAGTGCATGTGGATTGCGCATTTCATCGAGAACGCCGTGTGCGCGGTCACTCACTTTCTCCGTCAGCTTATCGACGTCCGTTTCAGCCGCTTCGATCTCTTTCGTTCGGTCCTCATTCTTCTCAATCTCGCGATCATACAGTTCCTTCTGGCGGTGAAGCTGATTAATCCTGTCCTCCAGACACTTATTCAACTTGTCCTTTTCGCTTTCGAGTGTGGCCAGCCGACCCTTCCATTCATCGAGCAGATTCTTCCGGCGTACATAACCTTTCTTGTCTTTGGCTGTGACGTTCCGCGTCTGCTCATCCCAGTAATCTGAGACTTTATTGGCCATTAGGCGCAGCAGACGGATCTGAAACAGGTTCTCGACTGCTAATTCGGCCTTTGTCTGCTTCGTATCCAGAAGGTTATCCGCCAACTCACCGTTGAAGACATAGAAGTTGACGAAGCGCGTGTTCATGAATTGACGCAGCTCAAACGGTGGATTAAATCCGTCGTGCTGCCCTGAGCCCCAGGTGGTCTTGTACGCGATGCAGCCAGTTTCAAAATCAAACTCCATCCTGATCGTGAGGCGCTTACCGTTCAGCGTCAGGCGTAGTTCAAACAGTCCGTCTTCAAGATGTGAGTTCTTTTTCCTCAGTGCCCTGACGGTGCTGCTGTCCCACTTGTCCTTGTCAGCCTCACCGGACAGAGCCGCCCGTAAAAGGTCTAAGGTTGTCGTCTTGCCCGTGCCGTTCGGCATCTGGATCAGCGTAACGGGAAAGGGAGTGTCATCCGACTTACAGCAGTCGATTTCATGGTCCGGGCACCGCAGACCCTGCGCCTGCCAACCGAGGATTCGCATCGTTGTTTTCATTGTGATGCTTCCTCTTCGTCGGACTCGACAACGCTGTCGTCGAGTTGCACTGCGTCATAGATAAGTTCCAGGCGCCGATGAGCGGACTTTTTTTCGTTAATGTCTTCTGTGCCCGTCGCTATCGCCTCGAACCAGCTCTCCAGCTTGCGCGCGAGCCCTTCCGATTGTCCAGACTCGGTCACCACGGTTTTGATCGCGTCTCTTATCTTTGGGTCAACAGCCATATCGTCACTCCACCGGACGGATCTTCGCAAGTTCGGTTAGCCAGTCACGGCGCTTTTCGTCTGCATTCGGATCAGCGCCGTCGCCGCCCTCTCGAATGAAATCGATGATGTTCGCAGTTTTTTTGGAGTCATCTGGGTTTGTCCGCAAACACCGCCCAATTCTCTGAATAGTCTCAAGACGTGCACGTTCCGATGAAAATAAAACTACAGTATTTATGGATTTAATATCAATTCCTTCTGAAAGCCTGTGGCATGTAATTAAGCATTCCAACGCGCCGCGCGCAAATTTCGTCAAATTATTAGTATCATCACCCGAAAAGTATGTATGAAAATCGGGTCTGTGTTTGTGAACTATCTCCAACACAGAGGCGCCATAGTCCATCGTTTCCGTGAAGACAATGCAGCGTTTCAAAAGATCCTGGTGATCTTCGATGAATTCTGCAAAGATCGGCAGCTTTGCTTCGGAAGTTTTATAGACGCGTGCTATATCAATCCACAGATCAAGATCGCTCATCGGGTTGCCGTCCGCCTCGCGCGCTCTACGCTTGCGGTAGATGGCGGCGATACGTTCGCGGTCCGCGTCGGTCGGCTGAAAGGGTAGGGGATGGTAGTTAAACGGTGCCAGGACGCCCCGTTCGATGGCTTTCCCAAGGTCAAAGGTCATCAGGACCGGCCCGATATGGTTCTCGATAAAGGCGTTGCCGTCCTGATCGTACTCACGCTCCGGTGTTGCGCTTAAGCCCAGCCGAAAGCGTACATTATCGGACAATCCGGAGAGCCTTGTGCGATTGCCCGGGCTTCCCAGCCCGTGCACTTCGTCGTGAACCAGCAGAGTTCGGCGGCTTTCTTCCGGACTGAGCCGACGCAGGGCCGATGCAACGGGCTGGCGCGAAACCAGCAGCATCGCTCCCTTTGGTTCGAGCGCGAAGTTCTGCAGTTCATTGGAAGTTCTGTATTGCCGGTAGACGCGCAGATCGTGCCGCACGTCTTTGCGGACAGCGAGGAGTTCGCGATACCACTGATCGAGTAGATCATTGCCGTCGGTGCAGACGATGACCGTGTCGATCTCGTCGCCTTCGAAGAGCGCCTGCAGGATTTTCAGGGCCGTGCGCGTTTTTCCTGTGCCCGTCGCCATGTTGAGGACGCCGCGCTCGGCCGCGAGAAAGGCCGCTAGCGCTTCGTCCTGATGACGCCATTTCTTATCCTGCGGCTGCCTCCGCCGCCGACCGGCTTCCCATTCGCCAACCACGCGCAGCAGCTTGTTCTGCGCCGCTTCGGGAAAGCTGTAGACTTCTACGCCTTCATCCGTGCGGTTCCACAGCGTCTCAAAATGCGATCTCTTGCGCCCGGCCCGGTTTGGGCTGTCCCAGGAGGAGTACACATCCACGCATTCACGGTTGTTTTCGAATGCGTTCCGGCTTTCGTTGGACGAACCGGTGAACGCGACGAAATCCTCACCGTGCAAGAACAGGCCAATCTTCTCATGGTAGATTCCCGTTCCTTGCCTGGGAACGGCAATCTGGATTTCCAGCCGCCCCATCTCAAGGAGCCGCACAAGGCGCGCAACGCCGTCGCCAACGCCGTCCGCGAAGTCGTCCTCGATTATCTGTTCCACGCGTTGCGCGCAAATATCCTGCCGCGGAGTGCCCTTTTCAATCGCCTTGAGATCGGTTTCGGACAGTTCAACCGAAGTAACCAGCCTGATCCGCCCGCCGTTCTTGATGAATTTGCCGAGAGGAGAGCCGAAAGCTTCCAGTGAAGAGCTAGAAAAATAACCCACAGCTCGCCAGTATTGCTGTGCTTCCCGTAGAGATGGCCGGAAGAAGTCTTCAACGATATCGTCGTATCCGGACCGATAATCCTCCTTGAACTGAATGTTCTTTAAGCTCATCGAACGCGCGTTTCCTTACCGGGGGCTGAAACACAGACCGTTTTCCTATCAACATCGGCCGTAAAATACACTCACCAGCTGCACCGTGCACCACAACACCCTGGAAGCCCCGATTCCCTAACCCTGATTATTCACTAGGCACGCGTTTGGAGTCTGGCGTCGGTGGCATAGGCCTCTGATCCAGGGTAGGGAATTGGGTGTCGAAGCCACTCCCTCCGTTGGACAGAAACTGCCCCGCCACCATGACCGATCCTGCCCCGCTTTTTCCCTCACTTCAAGCGCTTTCCGGAAAGCAGGTCACTGCCGCTTTCGATAGCGGAGGGATCGCGTCGGATGGCGGTGTCGTGCTGCTGGCGGAGGCGGAACGCAGGCTCACCATCGCCGACAGATTGGCCGCACCGATGCCTGACCTGCGTGATCCGACGCGAGTTCGCCAGCTGTTGGGGATATCCTGCGGGCAGGCATTCTGGCGATTGGCACAGGGTATGAAGACGCCGACGATCTGGACGCGCTGCGCCATGACCCGGCATTCAGGATGGCGTTGAGCCAGACGCCGGAAGCGGGGGGAAGCGGGGCCCGGTCTGGCCAGTCAGCCAACCCTGTCGCGCTGAGAGAATGCTCCGGACCTGCGCAGCGTGATCGCGATGGCATAGGCGACGATCGCGCTCTACTGCGACAGCCATGCCGCGCCGCCCGAGACAATCACGCTGGACAATCGATGACAGCTTCGATGCCGCACAGGGCGACCGGCAACCGGCGTTCTGGAAGGGGTTCCACGGCGCGCGGGGTTTCGCGCCGCCCTGTCCATGAAGCCGAGCGCGCGCGTCCCCTCGCCTGCGTGCTCCACCCTGCCAGGACACCCTCGGGCGTCGAGACACGCGCGCCTGTCCGCCGCCCGATCCGGCGCATCCGCCGCCACTGGCCCGAGACAGGCATCCTGCTGCGCGGTGACAGCCACCATGCCCGGCGCGAATCGATGGCATGGTGCGAGGATAACAGCGTCGATTTCCTGTTTGGCCTGCCGATCAATGCCGCGGCGAGCGCCGCGACTCGCTGCTCGCCGCGGCAACGGACGCCTGCGCGCTGTTCCGGGCCGAGAAGAACCTGCCCCTGCACCGGACCCACGGCGAGACGACCCATGCCGCCAAAAGCCGGGGGCGGCCTCAAGCGCCGAACCATCGCCCGCATCAACGCCACGACGCTGGCTATGGACATACGTGCCCTCGTCACCTCGCTGACCGGCAGCACACCCGAACGGCTCTACGAGTTCGACTATTGCGCGCGGGGGCAAGCCCAGAACCTCATCAAACTCCACAAGACCCAGCTCAAAAGCGACCCCACGTCCTGTCATTCGGCACTGGCCAGTCAGGTCAAGCTGATCCTGCATACCGCCGCATACTGCTTGCTCTGCTCCGTACGCCGGGCCATTCCGGAAACACACCTCTTGTCTTGCGCCAGGCCGGGTGCGCCACCCTACAGCGCCATCTCGCCAAAACATCTGCCCGCGTCATCGAGACCGCCACCCGCATCCGCATTGCGTGCGCGGCCGCCTGTCCGGACAAGGCTGCCTTTATCAACCTTCTGTGAACCCTCATGGGCGCGACATCTCCAACCCAACAAGCGCCCTGACAAACCATCGCCATTGGCCCAGTCACCCGGAACCGAAATCCGACACACTCTGACGCCCGCGCTCGTAGGACCGCGCTACCATCAACCTTGTCCGATCACCCAATCAGATGCGACTTCAACGGAGACGCCAGCGCATGATGAATAATCAGGGCTAGAGGTGGATCTGGACAGTGATGGCAGTAGCGACATCGACTTACAGCTGACCGGCTTGACGGCGGCCAACCGTTTGACCTCGACGGACTTCCTCTGGTTGAGCTGAGGGCTCAGCGGCGGAAGACGGTCGGGAACCAGTCCTCGCGCAGCCGCTCGCCGGGTTTCATCTCGTGACCCGGAAAGGGCGGCGAGGTGGGCCCCGGGCGCTCGACATAGCGCGCGTCGTCGCCGACGAATCGAAGCGAGAAGGCGCGGCGACGGGCGCTCGAGTGGTTGCCGCGCGCGCCGTGCAGGGTCTTGTAGTTGAAGGCCACCGCATCGCCCGGCTGCATGGCAAAGGTGACGACCTGCATCCCTTCGGCGTCCGGGTCCGGCACCGGCAGGTAGGTCTCCTGATCGGGATAGAAATCCTTCTGCGAGAGCCAGCGGGTCGGCAAGACCGGTTTCTCCCAGAGGTGGGAGCCCACCACGCAACGCAGCGAGGCCTCGAGCACCGGGTCCATCGGTGACCAGAAGCTGACGGTCTGCTCGCCCTCGACGAAATAGTAGGGCGAGTCTTGGTGCCAGGGTGTGGGCTTGGCGGTGCCGGGTTCCTTCACCAGCACATGGTCATGAAAGATCTGCACCTGCGAAGCAGCCATCAGGTCGGCAGCGACTTCCGCAGCGGGCGAGTTGCGGACGACCTGCTCGAACTCTGGAATACGGCTCCAGTTGCAGTAGTCGTCGAAAAAGCGCCCGCCCTCTCCAACCTGCAGGTTCTCAGCACCATAGGGGCCGGGCTCTGCCATGTTGGTCTTGATGCCCCGGCGGATGGTGTCGACATAGTCGGCACAGAGACCTGCTATCAGGACGACGCCGTCTCGCCGATAGGTCTCAATGTGCTCGGCGCTCACCAGCGGATGTGGCATGTCAACTCTCCTTCGAAAGACCGTCGGAACAGGCGCGCGTGCGGGCCACCTTGACCCCTGCCGTTCGGACCGATCCTAGTGATAAGATTAACACGGATGGATGGGAACCCTCCGTGTAAATCTTACCACCAATCTATTGATCTGGTGGATCGGTTCACGAAACGCTTGGGACTCGAGCGTTACGATCGAACCACTTGCAATGCACCCTCCTCCAAGGGGATGTTGAACCTTTGCATTAGTGTGGCGTTGCTTCCGCTGAGCCTTGGGCTCGGTGTGCTTGAACCGAAGAAGGAAGCAACACCATGAAGACGACCACATCCCCTCTTGCTCTGGCCACAGCGCCGACTGCGCCTTCGCTTGTCGATGAAGCGTTTGAAGCTGTGAGGGAGAGCTTCGAGCAATGCTGTCCGATGGCAGGCATGGAAAGCCTGACCCGACTGCTGGACGAGGACGTGACACGGCTTGCCGGTGAGCGCTACGAGCATTCACCTGAGAAGCCCGGCTAGCGTTGGGGCCATTCGGAAGCGCAGGTTGGCTTTCACGGCGGCAAGAGCGCCGTGGATCGCCCTCGGGTGCGCAGCCAGGGCACGGGCAAGGCAATGCCCTTGCCGAGTTGGGAAGAGATTTCGGCCACAGGGTTTCTCGACCGGTGGGCCATGAACCTGATGGTGATGAATGTGGCCCCGCGCAAGTTTTGCCGCGCCGTTCGGCTGCCCGAGGCCGGCGTTCCGGCGGACGTGGGCAGCGGCCTGTCCAGATCTGCGGTCTCGCGACGGTTCAAAGCGCTGACGCAGGCCACATTCGAAGAGTGGATGGGGTCCGCGCTATCGGAACTGGACCTCGTTGCGATCCAGATCGACGGGCTACATCTGGACGACCGCCTGTTGACGATCGGGGCTGTCGGCGTTGAGGTTTCCGGGCAACAACACCCCCTGGTCGTCATTGACGGGGCCACGGAGAACGCTGCAAACCTACAGGCCTTGCTCGACGATCCGATCGAGCGCGGGCTCGACCCCGCAGGCTGCTACCTCTTCATCGTGGATGGTGCCAAGGCTCTCAGTAAAAACTGCGGCGGATCTTCGGCGCGGATATCCCCATCCAGCACTGCCAAATCCACAAGGCACGCAACATCGCCGACCGGCTTGCGCCCAGGTACCCTGCCGCCGTGCGACGCGCCTTGAAGCAGGCCTGGGAGCTGGACGATGCCGACAAGGCCGAACGCCCGATGCGTAATCTGGCGCGGCGCTTCGAGCGGGACGCAGCGAATGTGTCCGGATCGATCCTCGAAGGTCTCGACGAAATCCTGACAGGGGTCAGGCGCGGCTTGCCTCTCGAATTGCGCCGCTCCCCGGCCGGCACAAACATCGTCGAAGCCATGAACAGCGTTATCCGGCAGGTCTGCCGCAACGTGAAACGCTGGCGGGACGCCAAAATGGCCCTGCGCTGGACAGCAGCTGGACTGTTCGAAGCCAGGAAAGGCTTCCGTCGCATCCAGGCCTACAAGCAGCGACCCAGTCTCAGGCAGGCTCTCATAAAGCACCAGCTTGACAAGACCGAGGGCGCCGCATAACCTTCCATCGAGCAGCGCCGCTCAGGCGAGGTTCAACATCGAACGGGACAATCCCATCCGACCTAGCGTTCCCATCCGACCTAGCGTTGGCGTAAAGGGATAATGGTTGACGATGAAACGTTTTCTGACAACGAGCGTTTTTTGCGTAGCTGCGTCGATGGCAGTTGCTGATGTGCCTCAGCAAGTTATTGATGAGTGCAACAAGGCGAACTCCGAGTCATACGACGAAATGCCGAGTTGTCTTAAGAATGGCGTGATCGCCTATGAGATGCTGGGGTTGGCGCTTCAGGGTGAGTTCTATGGACCGAGCGCCCAACGTGTCATTGATTTATGCCGAGACAAAAATGACACCTATGAGACGGTCTGGATTTGTTTTGAGAATGCTGCCGAGCAAGCCGCTGAAACACGTAGGATGATCGGTATCGAAAATATGAAAGACGCATGTTTCGTGTCGATTTCTGATCCCGATGCTTATGATCCCGAAGTGCCCTATGTTGGGCTTGAGGTTCGACGGCATGGCACTGCGTGCTGAATTCCTGCAAAGGCCTATCATGGTGTTGAAAGACCAAACACAAGAAAACTTTGCGAGCGAAAGCGGCATCCGATCTAGTGAAGTTGGAGAACGGGCTGGATCGCGTGGGTCATCGACCTATGCCGGCGTGAATCCTGGAGTTTTGCCTGGATCGACACGGTAACGCATCGGATCAGGACATCCGCATGCATCGCGTAGCCGGGATCTGCCCACGTACGCGCTTGATCACTGACAGTTCAGATTGCCTTGGTCGCTGGGATGCAATCTGAGAGACGGTCGGGGATTGGGAAACGGCCCAGAACGGCCAGGACAACGGGCCGCTCGATCGGAAACCCACGGGCCAGTGCCAATTTCGTAGCGTTTGGCCGGGCACAGGATCTCAACGACGCCGAGCGCTTTTCGCGATTGGCGATGCGTTGGCTCACGCTGGTGTCGGCCGTGGTCGCAAGCGGTCGATCCGATCCAGGATGCGGCGAACAGGTCGAGCCAGATGGAGCGCGACCTCGGACGCAATTGGAAGGTGACGTAGCGTCCGTGACGCGCGACTTCTGCACCGCAATTTTCACCAGCTCTCTCGCGCAGCGTGTGGAGCGACCAATTGCTCACTGGGTCTGGCAAAGCTAGCGTGCGCATGAAGTTGCCCATTGTAGGCCATGCATGACAGCTCGAAGCCAGCCGCGTTGGCCCAGCGTCGAACAGGATAGGCACGCGTCCAACGGCCACTTCGGCGTTCTTGCCCTCACCTGATGTGTTGTCTTCCGCCGTGCCACGCTCGGTCTGTAGAGGCGACGATCCGCTCTTGCGACCGGGACAATTGGTGACGACGAACCCGACGCCGATACAACTGGCGCCCGGATGCCATTCCACTTTCGCCACCACGCGCCGCGTGGGTCCAGCTTAGCCCGATAGCTGAAGCTGGCGAAGGCGACGGACTTCCATCGGGGGCCGATGCCGCCTTCGCCTCGCCGTAGCAGGTGGGCGAGTATCCCTGGAGGCACGCTGCTTGGCGGCTAAGCCGGATCCGGCGTTCCCGCCAAGCCAGCGTGCCTCCAGGGATACGTCGTAGATGTCCGGTGACGGCGCCCAAGGCGGCATCGGCCCCCGATGGAAGTATCGCCGCTAGCTTCGCCAGCTTCAGCGATAACGCGCCACGAGCCGGACCCAGGCACCGCGCGCCGTGGTCGGCGAAAGTGCAATTGCATCCGGGTCGAGTTGTATCGCTCCGATCGACGAGCTGGTTCGAAGACAAAAAGCGGGTGATAGCAGGTGCAGCCGAAGTGGGCCGTTGTAGGCCGTCGCCTTCCTGTTCAACCGTGGGTGGCACGGCTGACCGAACTGTCCATGTCCAGGATGAGGGCAAGCTTCGGCGGTTTGCGACGATGAACGCGACTATCGATGCCACAGCTTCGGACAGAGCGCTGAGTGCGGCTGAGATTGACGTCACCCGTCAGCCACTGGTCTACGAAACTGGGCCCATCTGGCTCGATGAGGCCGCACCCCGATCCGTCGCTTTGCCAGACCCAGTGAGCAATCCAACGCATCGCTGGATCGCGAGAAAGCCGCTCGGCGTCGAAAATTGGGGCAAAAGTCGCTCGTACCCGGCCAAACGCTACGAAACCGCTTGGCCGAGGTCGCGCATCCCGACGACAGACGTGTTCAGCCGATATCTTGATCGGATCGACCGTCTCGCAGCGCCCCGGCCGCCATCTCTGTCGTGAGCCAAGCGCGTATGCCAATCAAAACGACTTCCCGATACGCGAGAGCCGCCGTCCGACGTTACGCTTCGATCCATTGGAACTCCAGCTTCACGCGGCGGTCGATCCAGCGGCCCGTAGTCCTGGCCGTTCTGGGCCGATTCACCCATCGGATGCACCATGAAAACCTCAGCTTGCAATCGACAGCAACGACCATGATATGCAACCATGAATCAGCACCGTGATCGGCGCAACCTACCTGGGCGATCCCGGTTATGATAGGATCCAGGAGCAGTTCGGGAAAGTGCGCCGCAAACACAATGTAACATTTTGGGGGTTGCAGCGTTATTCTCCGTTTAGAGGTTGCCCGACCGAAGATCACGAAGCAGAACAACCAGCGAATGCCCCCAAAGACAGCAAGGGCGACAGTTTGAGTGAGCAAGCATGCTCTGCCTACCGAAACTTTGAGCAGGTTCTTTCTTCGAATAGTGCGTCTGACTTGGAAGAAATCTTTGCAGCCGCCAAAGCACTTCCCGAAGACAAACGGTTGAAGGGTTTCGCTGAGCTTGGTGTGTCTCAGTCCTCGATTGATTTCTTGCAGTCCATGGATGGGAAGGAGGCAATGGGAACAGTGTTCATTCTAGTAGCACTCATGAACAAGCATCACCCGGACCTTCTAAAGCGCTTCATGGAAACTGGTGAAACAAACTTGGATCCAGCTTTGAACGCTTTGGGTGGTCGAATGCTTGATGGATTTCTCAATATGGCGTTGGGCGGTTACCAACAGCAGTGCCTCAAGTAGATCAATAGCGAAAGCGCTGTGGGATCTGATTGCTCACGAACCGACCTGCATATCGACTTTGTTGGGCGACGCGTCAGAGATTACCCCCGAACGACTGAATGCTGATTCCTTGTACGGCGGCCTGGCCAATGGCCTTTTCTACCTCAAGACCGCCGATAACACGGTCGTCGAAGCCAGCGGTGGGAGCGGGTGTCGGCACTTCGACTGAAAATGGCCCTTCCACGCAGAGCCCTCCCGATCGCCATGCACCGGGCTTTGCGAACTGTCCATGTCCAGCGGTAGTGTCCAGGATCTTTGGCACATTGGGTTTGGCGGCCTGTTCCATCAGGCACCCCTGTCCCGCTGCTTGAGCAGGTCCCTGTTCATGTAGCGCTTGCTGGACCATTTGGTGCCAGCGATGTGTCTCAACCTGGCCGCGGCCGGGTTGAGGGCCGCTTGGCCGTCGGGGAAGGCTCCGACGACGCGGGTTCGCCGCCGGATCTCCCGCATGATCCTCTCCAGAGGATTGTCGGTCCTGATCCGGCGCCAATGCTCATTGGGGAAGGCATGGTAGACCAAGGTCTCCTCGACCGTCTCCTCTAGCCAGTCGGCGACCCTGGTCAGGCACATGGCTCCGAGTTTGGCCGCGTGGCCTTGGCGCGGGCCGCCTCGCGGCTCTCCTGGGCATGGATAGCCTTCAGCATGAGAGCGACGTCACGCATCTTGCCGGTCGGCACCGGGCACGAAGGCATCCAATGCACGACGCAGCGCTGCCACTGGGCGTCCGGATAGAACGCGGTCGTGCTCTCGACGAGCCCCATGCAGGCATCCGAGACGATCGACTCGACACCCGTCAGGCCGCGCTCCTTGAGGTGCTTGAGGAAGGCGCTCCAGCCCTTCTTGTCTTCCTTGGCTCCCTCGAGGCTGCCGAGGATCTCGCGGTAGCCGTCGGCCTTGACAGCGACCGCAACCAGCAGCGAGACGTTGCGCACTTCACCTGCCCGACTGCGCTTCAGGACAATGCCGTCCAGATAGAGGGCCGTCCAGATAGAGGTAGGGGTGTTCGCCCTCGATCGACCGGTTCCGCCAGGTCTCGATCTGGGAGTAGAGCTTCTCGTTGAGAGTGGAGAGCGTGCTGGGGCTCACCCGCGTGCCCCACAGGGCCTCGGTGATGTCCTCCACCCGGCGTAGCGACACACCAGATACATCTCCATCGAAGCCTCTTCGACCGAGCGCGCACCGGCGATAGCGCTCGATGATTGCCGTCGTCGATGCGTCTGCCTGCGAAGCTTCGGCACCTTGCACCTGCACCTCTCCGGCGCGCGTGTGCAGCTTGCGCGCGGAGCGGCCAGCTCGTGTGTCGCGGCGCGCCTCACTGCGCTCATGGCGCCCTGCATTGCAAAGCCGATCCGCCTCTGCCTCCAGCAGGCTGTTCAGTGTCTCCTCGACGCTGCCTCGCACGATCTGCCTCAGATGATCTTCTATCCGACCGGCGTCGATACGGACCACAGTCGACAGGCCCTTCCTGTTATCCTCGTCCATGGTGGCTCTGGCCTCCTCTATCGGCTTCTACGTCTGGCGACTGAAAGCTTGAGGGATTCGGGGCCACCAACCCCACACAAATGTGCGAAACTTTCTCTACGTCATCTGCGCTGACGGTCATACCGCTGCGGTCAGCGGCAAGCAGCACCGGCCCTGCTCATCTGACAGGCCGCGCTTTCCAGCCTTGCCACCGCGGCGACGCGCCTTGCGTTTCAGGTGCCGCTCGCCGCGGCTCTCCAGAACATGGGGTTCGTCGGCCTCGACAATGCCCGTGAGCTTGTGAGCGTCCCCGGTTTCTGCGGCGAGAAACCGGTGCCGCCAGCGGAATGCGGTATTGACGGCAAACCTGCATCGCTCGGCCGACGCGCGAAGCGTCAACCCATCCGCAAGACAGGGTCCAAAGGCAAGCCACTTGTCTTTGCGATGAAGACCCGCCAAGGCTGTGCCCGTCGCAGCATTAAATGTCTTCTTGCATCCCTTGCACCGATATCATCGCAGGCCCCGCGCCTTGCCACGCGATATCGCTCCCGGTGTGCCGCAATGCGGGCACCGGCGATCTTCACCCACGCTCGCTTCAATAGCCGCCAGTAAAGCTGACGCTTGCGGGCCCCCCTGCGAACACAGCTTCGGCTGCCTGCCGCTGCGCCGCGCTGAGTTGCTCTATCCCTGAGAGCCATTCCTGAAACTGCTCGTGATCCATCACCAATTTATCCCTCTGATCTAGAAAGAAACATACCATGAACACATACGAATTGTAAACTGAGCCTTACAATTGGTCCGCTCGAATCCCCCTGATCATCGATCTTCCCGGCGCCGCGGCACAGGTGGTGGAGACGCCGGTCTCATTGCTCGATATCCCGGCAACGCTCTTGGACGTGGTTGGGGCTGAGCCGGTGACGCTCCTGGATGGCCGCTCGCTCTTGCCTACCCTTCTGGGCGAAACCTTGGATGATCAACCTGCCATATCGGAGTATCACGGCGAGGGTGTCATGCGGCCCTGTTTCATGATTCGCCTCGGACCCTGGAAGTACATCTACATTCACGGCGCCTCGCCGCAGCTGTTCAACGTCGCGCAGGATCCGGATGAATGGAACAACTTGGCGGGGGATCCGGCTACCCGTGACATCGAGGCCCAGCTCAGAAGCCACGTCGTTGAGGGCGCCTTCGATCTGGACTTTCTGGACTTTATTGAACAAGACGTCTCCGTTCGCCTGGCACAAAAGCAGATCGTCAGAGGTGGCTCGGATTGTTTGAACAGGGTTGGAGTCATCGCTAAGTGGATTTCCGTCTGGGTCAAGCCGCTGCCGGGATTGGCTGCAGCGCGCTGATGTACGCCTGATCGGGCGTCTGCCCGCCAGGCGACGAATGTGGCCTCGTGCTGTTGTAGAAGGCCAGGTAGTGCCCAATCGAGGCGCACGCCTCCGACAGGTTGGCGTCGGCGTGTAGGTCGATCTCCTCATATGTGACCCTACGCCAGAGGCGCTCCACAAAAGCCTTGTCCCTCCAGGCTCCTTTGCCGTCCATGGAGATCGCGATCTCCGCGTCCTTTGGGACCTGAACGCAGTCCAGCGACGTGAATTGACTGCCCTGGTCGGTATTGAGGATCTCTGGCCTGCCATGGCGTGCCAGCGCCTCCTCCAGGGCCTCGATACAGAACTCTGCCTCAAGCGCGATCGACAACTGCCAGGCCAGAAGCTTGCGGCTGAACCAGTCCAGGACAGCAGCAAGATAGACCAAGCCCCGCATGCCATGGGCAGATAGGCGATGTCCATCGCCCAGACCCGGTCAGGGCGCCTGACCGTGAGGCCGCGCAGTAGGGAGGGATAGATCCTGTGTCCCGGCGCCGGCGTCGAGGTCTTCGGGCGGCGGTAGAGCGCCTCGATCCCCAATCTTCTGCATCAGCGTCGAAACAAGCAGTCGCCCCACCTCACAGCCTTCTGCCTTCAGCAGGCCTTGCAACATCCGGCTGCCGGCAAAGGGGTCATCCAGAGGCAACGCGTCGATCCGGCGCATGAGCGCGAGATCGGTCTGCGAGGCCGGGCGCAGCAGATAGGAGACGCTCCCTCGGCTGAGGCCGGGCAGCTGCGCCTGACGGCTGATGCTCAGTCTGTCGTCACGCTCGATCATCGCTTTGCGCGCGCCAACAGGCCGGCCTTGCCAGCGCTGCAGACAAAAAATCCTTCTCTAACGTCAACTCGCCAATCTTCGCATGAAGGGTCTTCACATACACCGCCGCCACCGTCTCGGCCTTGGCTCGGCCTTGGCGGTGTCGCCGAACACACCGGCAGCGCCACCCGACAACTGCCGGCGCCACTGGGTGATCTGGTTGGGGTGTATGTCAAACTGCTGGGCTCACTCGGCCAGCGTCCTCTCGCCCTGGATGGCTGCCAAGGCCACTTTCGCCTTGAATGCTGGACTGTGGTTCCGGCGCGGTCGTCTTGCCATCATCTCTCCTCGCCCTCGGCTATCAGGCCGATCTCACGCGAAAACCCCACTTAACTCACCTGCTCAGTTTTACCGAGCCACCTCTGTCAACCAGGCTATGGCTGTGAACGGAACTCATTGGGACTACAAGGTGGAGATCGATCCCGCCTCGCAGTATGTGCGCGCATGAATTGAGGCGCTTCCAAATTGTAATGCGACGACAAATCGGGAAGCAGCTTGGTGGTCCGATCGTAACGCTTGAGACTCAAGCGTTACGATCGGACCACTAGGGTCTTTGGCCGCCGCCTAACATCGCTTCGGCCTAGGCCTTGGCCATGAGCTCGCGCATGAAAGACACCAGACCGACACGACGTTCGCGGCGCAGGCGCTCGGCCTGCACGATGGCCTGAAGCTGGGCCAGGCTGGCCTCGATCGCGTGATTGACGATGACATAGTCGTACTCGGCCCAGTGACTCATCTCGTTGGCCGCCTTGGCCATGCGCCCCTGCACGACCTCGGCCGAATCCTGAGCGCGGCTGTGCAGACGTCGTTCCAGTTCCTCCACTGAGGGCGGCAGGATGAAGATCGAGACCAGATCCTTGCCGGCATTGGCCCGCACCTGCTGGGTGCCCTGCCAATCGATGTCGAAGAGCACGTCACGGCCCTCTGCCAAGGCCGCCTCCACCGGCGCGTGGGGGGTTCCATAGCGGCGATCGAAGACGGTCGCGTGCTCGAGGAAGGCCTCCGTTTCCACCATCTCCTCGAAACGCCCGGCGCTGACGAAGTGGTAGTCCTGGCCTTCCACCTCGCCGGGGCGGCGCGGGCGGGTGGTGGCAGAGACCGACATGGAGAAGATCTCGTCGCTGGCCAGCAGACGCCGCGCCAAGGTGGTCTTGCCGGCACCCGAGGGAGAAGAGAGCACCAGCATGAAGCCACGGCGGGCGATGGTCTCGAGCATGGGCTCTACTCGACGTTTTGAATCTGTTCGCGGAACTGGTCGATGGCGCTTTTCATCGCCAGGCCGATTTCAGTCAGCTGGATGTCCTGCGCCTTGCTGCAAAGCGTGTTGGCCTCGCGGTTCAACTCCTGGCAGAGGAAATCCAGCTTGCGGCCGATGCCCTTCGCCTCCTGCAGCAGGCCCTGGGCCGAGGCGATGTGGGCCTGCAGGCGTTCGATCTCCTCGCGGATATCGGCCTTAACCGCCAGCAAGGCGGCCTCCTGCGCCAAACGCTCTTCAGGCAGTGCAGGTGCGGCCTCCAGCAGTTCGGCCAGTTGCCGCTCCAAGCGCGCGCGCAAGGCCGCCGGCTGCGCTTCCGCGGAGGCCTGCGCGCGTTCTACCAAATCGCCCAAGGCGGCGAGACGCCCTTCTAGCATCGCAGCGAGACGCACGCCTTCAGCCTGACGCGCGACCTGCAGGCCCGCTAGCGCCTCCTCGAAGCCGCCGAGCAGGGCTGCATCGCGGCTCTCCCGATCCAAGGCCCCCTCCGGCTCGGTGATCTCCAGAACACCGCGCAGACCCAAGAGGCCGTCGGCGCTCGGCGGTGCCGCGCCCTTGGCCACCAGAGCCTCGGCCGCCGCCAGGTGACGGGCCAAGACCGTCTCGTTCACCCGCGACTGCGGCTCCGCCTCGCTACGATCCAGGTTCAAGAGAATCTGCAGCGAGCCGCGTTGCAGGTGTGCTTGTGCCGCTTGCCGCAGCTTGGGCTCGAGAGCTTCGCAGCCGAGAGGTAGACGACACCGCAGGTCCAAACCCTTGCCGTTGACGCTCTTGACCTCCCAGGTCCAGGAGAGGCCGCAGAAGCTGCCTTCGCTGCGTGAGAAACCGGTCATCGAAGAAAGTGGGGTCATGGCCTGGCGCGATCATTGCCGTCTATGCTGTCGGTCTGGGGCTTATAGCAGCCTTGAGCCGAAGGACCAGGGTCATGGCAGAAACCAGCAGATGTACGCGATCGATCCTCATTACCGGTGCCTCCAGTGGGATCGGCGAAGCCTTGGCCTTGCACTACGCCGGGCACGGCGTGTGCCTGACCTTGACAGGTCGTGATTCCGAGCGCCTCGCAACCGTCGCCGAGAAGGTGATCGCAGCCGGCGCCGAAGCCCGCGCGGTCAGCCTCTCGGTGACCGATCGTGCAGCGATGGCCGAGCTGATCGCTGAGACCGAGCGGGAGTGGCCGCTGGATCTGGTGATTGCCAATGCCGGCATCTCGGCCGGCACTGGCGGCGGTGAGGACCCCTCGGAGCAGACCCGCGCCATCACCGCAACCAATGTCGAGGGCGTCTTGAACACCGTCGAACCGGCCATACCCGGCATGATGGCGCGCGGCCACGGTCAGATCGGTCTCATCGCCTCGCTGGCCGCCTTTCGCGGCTTTCCCGGCGCACCGGCCTATTGTGCCTCCAAGGCCTGGGTGAAAATCTGGGGCGAAGGCCTGCGCGGCCATTTGGCGCCGCGCGGCATCGGCGTGACGGTGGTCTGCCCCGGTTTCGTGAAAAGTCGGATGACCGCCGTCAACGACTTCCCCATGCCCTTTATCTGGAAGAGTGAGAAAGCTGCCCGACGCATCGCGCGGGGCTTGGCGCGCAACCAAGCCCGCGTGGCCTTTCCCTGGCCGCTGCTCTGTGCGGTCCGCATCCTGGCCGGTTTGCCGCCCGGCCTTGTCGGGTGCCTGCAACGTCGCCTGCCGGCAAAAACCTAGTCTCCCAGGTTTGCTTCACTCTCTTGTGAGGGACAAGGCTGCACGGCGGCCGCATGCTGCGCTCGGGCGTGCTATGAGGAGCGCAGCCACCCAGACTGGAGGAAGCGCAGCAATGATGATCTCGAAACCCCGACTAACGGCCGTTCTCACCTGCTTCGCCATAGCAGCGATGGCGAGTGGCGCATTGGGGCAGGATCAGGCTGTCCAGGTGAAGGCATCGAGCCCCGATGCGACGGTCAAGCTGCTGACGGCGCCGCATACCGGCCAGACCATCTGCGAGCTTACCGATGGGACGCCCCTCACCTTCGTCAAGCGCGCCGACCATGGACCCCACAAGTTCGCCAAAGTCGATATCCTGGAGGGCAGCTGCGGCGGCAAGACTGGCTACATCTTCTGGTTCGCGCTGGATCCCAAACCCGAATGACGCTTGACCAAGGTAAAAGGCCAAGCGCTTAGCGGATCGGTTCGCCGGGCCGACTGTCCTGACGGATGCCAAGGCTGACACGCGGCTCGGTCACCGGCCTCAGGAAGTGAAAGGGCCGTGTCCTACCTCCGGCAAAGCCGGGTGCCGCCAAGAGCACGGCGCCACCCGGCGGCGCGGCGATCTCCACCGGATCGCCGCCGCTGCGATCGGCGCAGACGCAGAAGGGCACCTTACCGACTAGGGTAACGAGCACCACCAGGCCGGTGTAGCGGAGATGATCGCGATGCGGCGTGATGCCCTGCGATCCCTTGGGATAGCGCTGCACGATCAGGTCGTTGAAGACGACACCATCGGGCAGGGGGTTGGGATCGAGAAGCCCGCTTGCCGCCGCCACGGCCACATCGAGAGATGCCGCTAAATCGCGGATCGGGTTCGGCTTGGGGATCTCCATCGTCAGATCGAAGTCTTGCCGAACCTCGCGTCCCGCGGCGCCGACCAAAGGCCTGGCAAGACTATAGCTGAGGGCCTCGCAGCCTGCCAGCAGGGCCCGGCACTCGGCCTCCGCCAAGATCGGCAAGCATGCATAACCCAAGGCCGCGACCTGGGATAAGGCCACGGCAAAGCGCTGCGCATCGGCGAGCAGCGGAATCCGCGCTGCCTCGCCACCCGCCGGTTCGAGAGCTTCGGCAAGCACCACCCTTTGCCCATTGCTTTCAGCCATGAAAGCCCACTTTCATTTGCATCCAATCGTGCTTAGATCCGCCTAATCTTGCCGCGAAGCAAGACAAGATTGCTGTTGCGAAAGGAACGAGACCCCTTGTTCGAACGTCGTACCTGGATTTGGATCCTTCTTGGTGGCCTCAGCGCTGGATCGGCTGTGGTGCTGGGTGCGCTGGCCGCACATATGGCAGACGAGGGCAGCCAGGTGTGAACCTGGATGGAGACCGCTCAGAGCTATCAGATGCCGCATGCCCTTGGGCTTTTGGCGATCGGCATCCTGGCGCGCTGCGGCCGGGCCGCCTGCTGGACTTGGCCAGCGCCGGCCTTCTGCCGGGCAGCCTTTGTTCGGCGGCGGCCTCTATCTACAGGCCTTCGAGATCGCCCGCTTGGGACCTGTGATCCCCCCCTAGGCGGCGGCCTCTTGATAGCCGGCTGGTTGGCGCTGGTCGGACATGCCGCCAAGGCCTTGTCAGCGACCCAAGCGAGGCGTAGCTAGAAGGGATGACGATAAGCCAGCAGCTCGATGCGCGCGGATTGAAATGTCCCCTTCCCGTGCTCAAGGCGCGCAAGGCCATGAAGGCCTTGGCGGCAGGCGGTACTTTGGAGGTCTTGGCCAGCGACCCCTCGGCACCGCAGGACTTTCGATCCTTTTGCGAAACCACCGGTCATCGCCTGCGCGAAAGCAGCGAAGACGTCGGCATCTATCGCTTCTTGTTGGTGAAGAGCGGCGCATGACGACCTTGCTGGTGACCCATCCCGCCTGTCTGGCGCACGAGCCGGGCAGCCATCATCCCGAACGCCCAGCCCGGTTGGAAGCCATCCTGACCGCCTTGGAGGACGAGGACTTCGCGTCCCTGGAGCGCCGCAAGGCCCCGGTCGCCGATCTGGCCCTGGTGGCGCGCGCGCATTCCGCCGACTATGTGCGCATGATCCTCGACGCCGTGCCGGACAAGGGACTGGCCATGCTGGATGGCGATACCGTGCTCTCGCCCGGCTCCGGCGAAGCAGCCCTCAGGGCTGCCGGTGCGGTGCTGTCGGCGGTCGACGCGGTGATGGCCGGCGAGGTCGAGAATGCCTTCTGTGCGGTCCGCCCGCCCGGCCATCATGCCGAGCCCGACCGACCGATGGGCTTTTGCCTCTTCAACAATGCCGCACTGGCGGCACTCTACGCCTGCGAGCGCCACGGTCTGAAACCTGCGGCCGTCGTCGACTTCGACGTGCATCACGGCAACGGCACCCAGGCGCGCTTTTGGGACAGCGGCAACATCTTCTTTGCCTCCTCGCATCAGATGCCGCTCTATCCGGGCAGCGGTGCCTCGGGCGAGCGCGGCAGCCAGGGCAACATTCTGAATGTGCCGCTACACTCCGGCGACGGCTCGGCCGCCTTCCGCCTGGCTTGGTCGGAGCGGATCTTGCCGGCACTGGCCGCCTTCAAGCCGGAGCTGATCGTGATCTCGGCCGGCTTCGACGCCCATGTGGACGATCCGCTGGCCAATCTGGCGCTGGAGACGTCCGACTACCACTGGATCACCGGCGAGATCGCCGCCGTGGCCGCCGAGTGCGCCCAGGGCCGGCTGATCTCGACCCTGGAAGGTGGCTATGATCTGGATGCGCTGGCGGCATCGGCGGCAGCACATGTGCGCGCCCTGATGACGGCAGCGAACGCTAAAACGGGAAGCAACTGATCTATGAACGAAAAAAGCGCACCCCAAAGCGAGGCCAGCGGCGACAAGAGCTTCGAAGAAGCCTTGGCCGAGCTTCGTGCCATCGTCGAGCTCCTGGAATCGGGCGAAAGCCGCCTGGACGAGGCCATCGCCGCCTATGAGAAGGGCGCTGAGTTGAAGCGAATCTGCGAAGCCAAGCTGCGCGCCGCACAGTTGACCGTGGAGCGCATCGTGCTCAACGCCGAGGGGCCCGAGGCCACCCCCTTCGAAACCAAGACCTAAAACCCCTTTCGTCACTGGACGACCTCACGAAGACAAGAAGGATTTCTGTCATGGCGGAGCTTATGCGCGCCCTAGAGGAGACGGCGGCCTGGGTCGGCCGCGGACTGGACCGCCGTCTGGCGCCCATTGCCGGCCCGCGTGGCCGAGTCATCGAAGCCATGCGCGCCGGCAGCCTGAACGGCGGCAAGCGCCTGCGCCCCTTCCTGGTGCTGGAGACCGCGGCACTCTTCCAGGTGCCACGCACACGCGCCCTCAATGCCGCCGTAGCGCTGGAAATGGTGCACTGCTACAGCCTGGTGCACGACGACCTGCCGGCGATGGACGACAGCGACCTGCGCCGCGGCCATCCCACGGTGCACAAGCTTTTCGACGACGCCACCGCAATTCTGGCCGGTGACGGACTTTTAACCGAGGCTTTCACGGTCTTGTCGGAGGAAGCGACCCATCCCGATCCGGCCGTGCGTTGTGCCTTGATCGCCAGTCTGGCCAAAGCTGCCGGTGCTGCCGGCATGGTCGGCGGCCAGATGATCGACCTCTCGCCGGAGCGCGGCTCGCTCGATCTTGCCGGCATTACCGAACTACAGGCCTTGAAGACCGGCGCATTAATCCAACATGCCTGCGAGGCCGGCGCGATCCTGGGTGGAGCCGGCGACGAGGAGAGGCAGGCGCTGCTGGACTATGCCAGCGCGCTGGGCTTGGCCTTTCAGATCACCGACGACCTGTTGGACGTCGAGGGCACGATCGCCGATTTGGGGAAACCCGCCCAAGCGGACGCGGCTCTCGGGAAAGCCACATTCGTCGGTGAACTAGGCGTGGTAGGTGCGCGGGCGCGAGCCCTGGAATTGGTGGCTGAAGCGCAACAGTCTCTCAAGCAGGTGCCCGGAGAGACGCAAGCCTTGTGCGACACGGCAGCCTTTGTGGTAAAGCGTCAGTCTTAGGTGCGCGTCAGATTTTGCGCGGCGATGATGGGAACGTTGGGAAAGTCCTCGACCGCTTTGCATATATTTCCCACATAGTATGATAGAATCGAGTCATGTGATTCGACCGCCGGCACTTGGCCGGATCCCCAGGAGGACAGGCATTGGCAAGCGATATCGGACACAACAGCGCAACGTCCCTCTTGGACAGGATTACCACCCCGGACGATCTGCGCAAGCTGAAAGAAGAAGATCTGCCCCGATTCGCGGACGAGCTGCGGCAGGAGCTACTCGATGCCGTCTCCGTCACCGGCGGACATCTGGGCGCCAGCCTGGGTGTCGTCGAGCTGACCACGGCGTTGCATTACGTCTTCGAGACGCCGAGCGACGTGCTGATCTGGGACGTCTCGCACCAATGCTATCCGCATAAGATCCTGACCGGCCGGCGCGACAGAATTCGCAGCCTGCGCCAAGAGGGCGGCCTCTCCGGCTTTACCAACCGCAAGGAGAGCCTCTACGACCCCTTCGGCGCCGCCCATTCCTCGACCTCGATCTCAGCCGGCCTGGGCTTTGCCGTGGCGCGTGACTTCGACAAGCGTGACAATCACGTGATCTGCGTCATCGGCGACGGCTCCATGTCTGCCGGCATGGCCTATGAAGCCATGAACAACGCCGGCGCGACCAAGTCGCGCCTGATCGTGATCCTGAACGACAACGACATGTCGATCGCTCCGCCGGTCGGTGCGATGAGCGCCTATCTCTCGCGGCTGCTCTCCTCCAAGCCCTATCAGTCGGTGCGCCATCTGGCCCGCGACCTGGCCAGCCGCTTCCCGCGGCCGATCGAGAAGGCCGCCAAGCGCGCCGAAGAGTATGCCCGCGGTCTCTTCACCGGCGGCACCCTCTTCGAGGAACTGGGCTTCTTCTATGTCGGTCCGATCGACGGTCACAATCTGGAGCATCTGCTGCCGGTCCTGAAGAACGTCCGCGAGGGCGAGTGGGAAGGCCCGGTGCTGATCCACTGCGTGACCAAGAAGGGCAAGGGCTATGCCCCGGCCGAGGAATCCAAGGATAAGTACCACGGTGTCGCCAAGTTCGACGTGATTACTGGCAAGCAGCAGAAGACCCCGCCGAAGGCGCCGAACTATCAGGACGTCTTCGCCAAGGCGCTGATCGCGCATGCCAAGGAGGACAGCAAGGTGGTGGCGGTGACCGCCGCCATGCCCAGCGGCACCGGCCTCAACACGTTCGGCGCCGAGTTCCCCGAGCGCACCTTCGACGTCGGCATCGCCGAGCAGCATGCCGTCACCTTCTGCGCCGGTCTGGCCTGCGAAGGCTACAAGCCCTTTGCCGCCATCTACTCGACCTTCCTGCAGCGCGCCTATGATCAGGTGGTGCACGACGTCGCCATCCAGAAGCTGCCGGTGCGCTTCGCCATCGACCGTGCCGGCATGGTCGGCGCCGACGGCGTGACCCATCAGGGCAGCTACGACCTGGCCTACCTCTGCTGCCTGCCGGATATGGTGGTGATGGCCCCGGCCGACGGGCCCGAGTTGATGCACATGGTGGCCACCCAGATGGAGATCGGCGACCGCCCCTCGGCCTGCCGCTATCCGCGCGGCGAGTCGGCCGGCGGCCCCTTGCCGGAGATCGGCACGCCGCTGGAGATCGGCAAAGGCCGGGTCCTGCGCGAGGGCAGCAAGGTCGCGATCCTCTCGCTCGGCAGCCGCCTGGAGGATACCATGAAGGCCGCCGACGAGTTGGCCGCACGCGGCTTGGCCACCACGGTGGCCGATGCCCGCTTCGCCAAACCGCTGGACCGCGATCTCATCCTGCGCCTGGCCCGTGAGCACGAGGTCATGATCACCGTCGAGGAAGGCTCGATGGGTGGATTCTCCTCCATGGTGATGACCCTGCTGTCGCGCGAAGGCGTGTTCGACAGCGGCCTGAATTTCCGCCCGCTGACCCTGCCCGACGAATTCATCGATCATTCCAGCCCGGGCAATCAGGTCGCCAAGGCCGGTCTGGACAGCGCCGGAATCGTCTCGACCGCGCTCGAAGCCCTGGGCCGGGCGGAGATCGAGGCGCGCGCCTAAGACCTTCTATTAGCCGATCGCGGGTTGCAGGTTGATCCTGCCCTTCAGGTTCTCGAGCACCTCGGCTGCGTTGTAGGCCGGCTCCAAGCCGGCCGGGGCCTCATCCTTGTAGAAACGCGCCTCTGCATAGACCGTGTAGCGATCGACGGCACGGCTGGTGCGCAGGTAGCGCTTGGCCGATGATGAAACCACGGAGAAAAGAGTCGGGGCCGCTATAGCCGTAGGGAAAGACCGCCGATCGGCTGGGTCCCGATCTGCACGTCGCGTTCGGTGTCGCGGGTCAGCAGCACGAAGATCGCGTCGCCGCGTTCCTGCGCCAGCTGGGCGGCGCGATAGAGCAGTTGGTTCTCGACCAGAACGCGCGGCGTCTTGCTGTTGCCGGCGACCTCGATCAGCACCGTATCATCGTCGATCTTGGTGTCGCTGTAGCCGAACTGGGAGGCACCGCTCGGCGCATAGGGCGTGGGCTTGGTGCAGGCGGCAAGCACCAGGAGGAAACAGCTGGCAACCAAGAGGCTGCGGATGCTCATGGGCTCGCTCCTTCCGTCAAGACCTTCCAGAGTCTGAACTCCGGCCGCCCTTCCCCGTCAAGCCCAAGCAAGATCGCAATTTTGAAGAGCGGCCCTTCGGCCGCCCTCCAAACACCTGATCCTATGCCCAGCCGCTGATCGCCTTGACCTCCAGGAAGTCTTCGAGTCCCCAGCGCCCGCCCTCGCGCCCGTTGCCGGACTGCTTGTAGCCGCCGAAGGGGCTGCCGCCGGGACGCTGAGCACCATTCACCTCCACCATGCCGGATCGCAGCTGGCGCGACACCCGCTGCATGCGGTCGGTATCGTCCGACTGCAGATAGGCGGTGAGTCCGTAGGAGGTGTCGTTGGCGATCTGTATCGCCTCCTCCTCGCTGTCGAATGGGATCATCGAGAGCACCGGACCAAACACCTCTTCGCGGGCGATGGTCATCTGGTTGTTCACATCGGCGAAGACGGTGGGACGCACGAAGTAGCCACGATTGAAGCCCTCCGGACGGCCGAGACCGCCGGCGACCAGGCGCGCGCCCTCCTCGATGCCCTTCTGGATCAGGCCCTGGATCTTGTCGAACTGGGCCTTGGAGACCACCGGTCCGATGTGGTTGCCCTCTTCCTTGGGATCGCCCACGGCCTGACATTCGGCGGTTTCGGTCGCCACCTCGACGGCCTGGTCATAGACCGATCGCTCGACCAGCATGCGAGTCGGCGCATTGCAGGATTGACCGCTGTTGTTGAAGCAATGGAAAGTGCCGCGCTTCACCGCACGGGCGACGTCAGTGTCGGCGAACACCAGGTTCGGCCCCTTGCCGCCCAGCTCCAAGGTCACCCGCTTTACCGTCTCGGCAGCCGCCTTGCTGACGGCGATGCCGGCTCGGGTCGAGCCGGTGAAGGACATCATGTCGATGTCGGGATGGGCCGACATGCGGGCGCCGACGCTGGGGCCGTCGCCATTCACCAGATTGAAGACGCCGGGCGGGAAGCCGGCCTCCTCGATCATCTCGGCAAAGAGAATGGCCGAGAGCGGCGAGATCTCCGAGGGCTTCAAGACCACCGTGCAGCCGACGCCGATCGCCGGAACGACCTTCAAGGTCACCTGGTTCATCGGCCAGTTCCAGGGTGTGATCAGGCCACAGACGCCGATCGGCTCGCGCACGATGTGCTCACCGGTCTGGTCGGGATAGAGCGGCTCTTCAAATTCGAAGGCCTTGAGATCGCGGATGAATGATTTGAGGTGGCCGTAGCCGGCCGGGGCCTGTGCCATCTGCGCCAGCTTGATCGGCGCGCCCATCTCTTGACTGATGGTCTCGGCCATGTCGCCCATGCGGGCCTTATAGATTTGGGCCAGTTGCTCCAGATAGCCGATGCGCTCTTCCTTGCTGGTCCGGCTCCAGATCTCGAAGGCCTGCTTGGCTGCGACGACGGCGCGATCGACGTCGGCCGCACTGCCCAGCGAGATGGTGGCAAAGCTGGTCTCGTCTGCCGGGTTCTCGACCTCGAAGTCGTTGGCTGTCAGCGGCGGCACCCAGGCACCGTCGATATAGAAGTCGATCTTACGCAACATCAGCAGTCTCTCTTCGTAGTTTCCAGGCGGTTCTGCTCCCATATTGGCGCGATCATCCCTCGCCTCAAGCGCCGAAAGCGCCGCGGCCTCACGGCGGTGGTGGAAGAGGTCCGGCTGCCTGTGCTATCCGCTCTAATCAGGGCGGAACAAACGACGGAACGGTCATGCAGGTTCGGGCGCTGACCCACAACATTCACAAGGGCATCTCCTACGTCTCCAGGCGCAGCATCCTAAGCGACCTGCGCGAGGAAATTCGTGCCAGCCAGGCCGACCTCGTCTTCCTGCAGGAAGTGCGCGGCGCCAACATCAACGAGCCAGAACCGCAGCACGACTATCTGGCCGAATCGGTATGGTTGGACAAGGTCTACGGCAAGAACGCGATCCACAAGAAGGGTCATCACGGCAACGCCATCTTGAGCAAGTTTCCACTGATCGAGGATCACAACGAGGATTTCTCGCTCAATCGCTGGGAACAGCGCGGACTTCTGCATGCCGTAGCGCAGTTGCCGGATGGTAAAAAGCTGCATCTCTTCTGTCTGCACCTGAACCTGCGCAAGGCCGACCGCATCGCCCAGACACGCAAGGTGATCGCCCATCTACGCAAAGCCCTCGAAGGCGGCGATCACGCCATCCTGGCCGTAGACTTCAACGACTGGCAGGCGGCACTCTCGGAAGAACTGGAACAGGACGTGCAACTGCGCGACGCCGCCTATGTCTCCGAAGGCGAGCATGCTCGTACTTCCCAGCTTCTATCCCTTGCTGCGCCTGGATCGCATCTACTACCGCAATCTAGACCTGATCGATTTCGAGGTCCTGGGCGGCCCGCGTTGGCGCCGCCTCTCGGACCACCTGCCACTGGCAGCGACCTTCGGCCTTGATTGAGGCTCACCGACCCTCAAGGATCGAGACGACCGAGGTAGCGGGCAAGGGCCGCTCGGTAGAGCTGGGCGTCGCCATACGCTCGGGCCTCCTCCTGTGCGGAGTAGAGCAGCTTGATCTTGTGATCGTTCCGCGAGGCCACGGCCTCCGCCGCAAGCGCTTGCCAGTTGCTTGAGCTCAGGGCACAGAGATCCGTCAGGTCCCGCTCGCTTTGGCAGTGCCGGTGCGCCGATCGAAACATAAGCGGCGGCCAGCGCCCGCTAGAGTGCATCGAGCGCCGCCCCCTTCTCCGCCATCCAGAGATCCAAGACCCGGAAGGCATGGGTTGCCGTCACGGCGTGTAGGGCGGTGAAATCTCCGGTCGCCGCAAGCAGCGCCAGCGCCGATCGCGCCAAGCTGGTCAAATCGGCAATGCGAACCCGGTCCAACGCGGCGCAAAAGGTCTCGTCCTTGGCGACGATCTGCATGCGCCGGAAGATCAGGCTATCGGGCAGCTCGGCGCTGACGTGCCGCCCGGCATCGCCGACGACACCCAGGGCTTCTCTCCAGTCGACAGTTGCGACCTCGGACGAGCGGCTGTTTGCGAGATCCCCATAGGCGACGGCCCAATAGGCAAGGCCGACCTGCAATTCCTCGTTGTCCTCGGCCTCGCTCGATGGCATAGGCAGAGCGAATCATGGCGTGAAAGGCGCTGGCGCTAAGCCCAGGCAGGAGGTGTGGAAGCTGTTCCTGCAAGACCCTGTCCCGTCCCTTGGCCGCAATCTCGTCGGCAAAAAAGCGCCGGGCATCGGATTCCCGCGCACGCCGGCCAAGGAAATCGGTTAGCTGCAGCGCCTCCTGTCCTCCGTTCTCCGGTGGGACAGGGTCCAAGCCATGCTCTGCCCTGTAGGTTCGGGTAAAAGCCTCGATCTCCTCTGTATCCAATCCCATGCGTGCGAGGGCGATAACCGTCATTGAGAAGTGATTGGATAGGAAGCGGCCGAACTCGGCGCTCATACGCCGGTTCTCGCTGAGCAAGACCTCCAGCCTTTCCATAGCGTCTGCCTCAGGCCAAGCGATTGAAGAGCAGCGGACGACCTCGCGCATCAGGCTGGGCAAAGCGCAGCAGAGTGCAATCGCGGTCATACCAGAGCGAACACGGGAACTCACCGCTAAGCTGCCAGCCGCGAGCATCCAGGTCGCGACGGCCGAGGGGAATGCGCGCGTCCGGCAAGGCGCTGCCCTTGACCACCTTGACCAAACCGTCGATCACCGACAGCAGGGCCTGGGCATGCGGCGTGTCACGATGCCAGAAGGTGGTCGCAATCACATGGCCCGAGACATTGAAGCGCAAGCGGCCCGCCTGCCCGGCCAAACCACCGCCATGGCCGCCCTCCAGAGAACCCTCCTCTGCAGCCTCGCTCCCTTCTCCGGCGGCACCGCCAAGCCGTTCGGCACGCAATTGATAGTGCGCGCCGTCCTCCCGGGTGTCGGCAGCAAGTCCCACTAGCCAGCCGTCCTGCCAATCCTCCTGCACCTTCTGGCGAAAGCTGCGGCCCCGACCCAAAACGAGTTCGCTCTCACTGAGCGCCAGCAGGCTTGTGCTTTGGCGAAAGAAGGCGATGCGCCGCCAGCCGACCTGCTGGCCGCTCTTCACCGCCTCGAACTCCAGGCGCTCGGCTTGCGGATAGACGCCGCAGAGGGCCTGAGCCCGTCCCGTCAGCGCAGCAGAAGTCATGATCGCGACAGCCAAACCCAGAAACCCGCGACGGCCAAGCTGCGGGCCGCGTTGGAGAATAGCGTTCATGACATGCGAGCTTGGCGCAGGCCAGCTCCAGGAGCAACTAAATCCCTGATGAGCCGATCCATCGCAGCCGCAGCCCTGCTCGAAAGCTTGAAGTGCGCGCGTCGCTGCTACCCGCATTTGGCCGATTGTCTCGGCCCTGGCTGCCGTGCCACTCTCCCGCCCCGCATGAGACAAACAGACCAAAATTTCTATGCCGGCGCCGCTCTGGACCGCGTCGACAAGCGCCGCCGCGACCCGGATTGGATCGAGGCGTGCTTGGCCGATTCCGCAACCCGCTTCTTGCCGGTGTGGCGCGGTCGCATTCTGGTGGCCGATCCCGAGCGCCCGAGCCTGGCCTGGCTGACGACAAGCGAAGCCAAACACTATCGCGACCGCGGCGCCGTTTGGGCGCTTCTGGGGCTGGTCGGCGAGACCTGCTACGTGGCCTTGGATGTCTCGATAGAAGAGACACCCGACCATGCACCGTTGCTGGTCGGTCGAGGTCATTTCAGCGACCTGCGGGTCGTCGGCCCGCTCATGGAGCGCACCGAAGGCGCGCTCCTCGCCTATGCCCGCGGCTTGGTCTATTGGCATGAGCGCCAGAGCTTCTGCGGTCTCTGCGGTAGTGCGACGGCTTTGGTCCAGGGCGGTCATGTCCGCCGTTGCGGCAACGAGAGTTGCGCCACGCAGCACTTCCCACGTACCGATCCCGCGGTCATCATGCTGATCCACGACGGCGCCGAGCGCTGCGTCATGGGCCGCCAGAAGGTCTGGGCCCCCGGCATGCATTCGGCCCTGGCCGGTTTTCTGGAGCCGGGCGAAAGCCTGGAGGAAGCCGTCGCTCGCGAGGTCGAAGAAGAGGTTGGTCTGCGCGTGCGCGACGTCCGCTACCACTCCTCGCAGCCCTGGCCCTTCCCCTCCTCGCTGATGGTCGGCTTTCATGCCCGCGCCGACTTCGGCCCCTTGCGGATCGATCCCGTCGAACTGGAGTCGGCAACCTGGTTCGATCGCGAGACTTTACGCAACTCGCCGGAGGATGAGAGCCTGCGTCTGCCGCGCCGCGATTCCATTGCACGCCGGCTGATCAACGACTGGCTCGACGAGGATTGACCGTCATGCGTTTGCGACTGTTTTCGGCCGTCCTACCCCTCCTTCTGCTTTCGCTGCTTTTCAACCGCCCGCTCTCGGCGCAAGAGAGTCTCTATGGACACTTGGACTATCCCGAAGCCTCGGCGGAGGATCTGATCGCCGTCTGCACCGGAAACTCCTCGCGCCTGCACAAGGACGTTGCCCAGCCGCTCCGGGTGATGATCGAGACAGCCAGGGCCGAGGGCGTCGACCTGCGTGCGCTTTCCTGCTTTCGCTCTGTCCGCAAGCAGCGCTACCTCTTCTGCAAGGAAGTCTGCGATGCCGGCGGGTCGGTCTGCGGCAGCGGCTGCGAGGGCCGCGAACAGAGCGAGTTGGAGCGCGCCAAGGTCTCTGCCCCACCAGGCTACAGCGAGCACGCCACCGGCTATGCCCTCGACTTCGCCGACGGGCGCAACCGCAAATGCGACTTCGAAGTCTGCTTCGGCGAGACCAAGGCCGGTCAGTGGCTGCTGGCCAATGGTGCCGATTTCGGCTTCGAACTCTCCTTCCCGGAGGAGAACGAGCAAGGAGTCTCCTTCGAGCCCTGGCATTGGCGCTTCGTCGGAACGCCGGAAGCCATGACCTTGTTCGAGCAGGCGCGCAGGCTTTACCCAGCCTCACCCGCTTCGCCTTAAGACTCTACCCGTTTGAAAGCTCGATCAGATTCACGCGAGCTAGTGATAGCTGATCGTGATCCGCTTCAGCGAAACAGTTTGTCCAAACTCCGCCGCTGGCTCTAATACCAGCGGCCCAAATTATTGACCGATGAGTGCCCACTTTCTGGCGCCGATGGCGGTTATGGTTTGGGGTTGAGCCAAGAGCTTGTTGCAAGCCTCGCATCCCGCGTCTACGATGCCTTCATAGGTATCGAAGACAGGGTTGGAGAGCCAGTTTCGTCGGAGGTCCTGCCAGATGTTCTGGACCGGATTGAGCTCTGGCGATCGAGAGCCCAACAGTATGATGGCGATGTTCTTTGGACGCTTGAGTTTGTCGTTGCTGTGCCACCCGACCCGATCCATAAGGACGCCGGCGTGAGCGCCCTTGGCGAGGATGCGACCGATCTCGTCGAAGTGAATCTGCATGGCCTCGGTGTTGGCCTTCGGCAGTATGAAAGCGGCAGCGGTGCCGCGGCGCGGGTAGATGGCTCCAAAGAGAGGCATTCTCGTAGCGCCGGTCGGCCGGCAGGCGTGGGCGGGTGCCGGTCCTGGCCCAGATGCGCGTGCGGACGTTTTTCTGTCCCAGCCTGGCTTCATCTTGGAAGCAGATCTAGATCGGCATCGTCTTGGGCAGATGGCCTCTGTGCGCTGCGAGCGTGCGCGAGAAGTTTTTGTGAATGCCTCCAGGACAGGTTGATCTTGGGCTGGATGCTGCGGGCGTCCGCCGATAAAGGAAAAAGAGAACCCGGAGCAGCGCGGAGACGCTACGCTCACTATAGATGATCTTGAAACGCTCTTCGATGACACGCTTCAAGTCGACCCGTCGCCAGCGAACGCCGTCGACTACCGGATCGGGGCCGGCCTCGATGATCGCCGCCAGCGCGCTCATCTGCTCCGCCGACAAACGACGTGGACGCCCGGCGCCTGGGCGGTTCGTCAGGCCATCCGGCCTTTCGGCATTGAAGCGGTGCGCCCAATCCCGCAGCGTCTGGCGATCCCTTCCGCCAATCTTCGCCGCTTCAGCCCGGCTCATCCCGTCGTAGACGGCCACCAGGGCCAGAAGACGGCGGGTCTGCCTCGGATCCTCACAGCGCTTGGCCAGCCCCCGAAGGCTGGCTGCGTCGTAATCGTCGCCAAGCTCAACACTCGATGGCATGGCGAGCCTCCTTCGCATGCCTTGAATCGCATCTCTACCCGCGTCGGGAATCACCCAAGTCAACCTTTCTTGCCGCTGGTATGATCGATACAGACTGGCTGATCGCACCCCGCTCTGCAATGATCCGGATCATAAGCAAGCAGCACCGCTGCCGATGACCGCTTGATCGATCCGGCATGCCCTCTGCAATTCGACACTGGCATCAGGTGGCGTCAATGGGGCGCCATGCCGCTGACATTTCGTTCTGACACTTCGCGAGCCTTATCCTTGCTGTGACGCGGGCGCGCAGTCGGGCTTGCCAAGCGGGGATGAGGTCCACTCAACGCAGATTGGTACGGCTCAATCGCTGGAGCGGCTGCCTCGTCAGAGCCAAACAAAGTCTGTTGCGGTCAGAAGATTGGCGGCCGAGACACCATTTACCAGGAAATTGACATCGGGACTGCCGTCGCCGTCCTGGTCGACCTGCACCTGACGCACGCCGGCGAAGCGCGCCTCCAAGTGGCCGCCGCCGGAGAAGGCCGCGCTCTCGATGTAGGTGAAGCTGCCGATCTCCAACCCGGTGACGAAGACCAGCTTGTCCTCGCCGTTGGCGCCGTTCGCCAAGACGCCGTCGAAGTCGCGAATAACCAGACCGCCCGAGCCGCTCGATCCCAAGGGGTGGCTTTTGAAGCAGAAAAATCCATTCCGGACCCGCCAAAGGCCACATCGCCGTTGCCCATCAGGATCGTATCGGCGCCGCTCTCGCCTTCCATACGGTCGGCACCCTGGCCACCGAAGACGCGATCGTCGCCAACGCCGGCCTCGATCGAATCGGCGCCGTTGAATCCGTGCAGTCGATTACTACCAGTGCTGCCTTCGATGGTATTGTCCAGGCTGTTGCCACCGCCGTCGATGTCGCCTTTGCCACTCTGCATCCGCAGGTTCTGGATAAAGGAAGTCACCGTGCCGTCAGGCAGGGTGTAAGCCACGGCGTCGGAGCGGATCACGTCCTCCGCCCCGCCGGCCGCAGTCTCCAGCACCACATCGGCCGCGGTATCGTCGCCATCCTGGCCGCTACCACCACGGAAAGAGGCGTCATCTCCGTCACCGCCGTAGAAGTAGGTATCATTCCCTCCGCTGTCAAAGAAGCTGTCGGTGCCGCCGGAGAGGCGATCGGTGCCACTGCCTCCATGGAAAGAAGCGTCGCCACCGCTGCCGCCGAACAGGTTGTCGGTACCGCCACCGGCGTAGAACATAGCATCAGATCCACTGCCGCCGAAAAGACTGTCGGCCCCGACGCGTCCGAAAACGTAGGTATCATTTCCACTATCGCCAGAGAGGCTGTCCGCACCGTTGCCGCCATAGAGAGAGAAATCATTCCCTCTGCCGCCGAGGAGGAAGAGCTCCTCCCCTGAGCCGCCGAAGAAGCTGTCGGCGCCCGTATCTCCGAGGAAGTCCACATCGTTTCCGCTTTCGCCAGAGAGGATGTCCGCATCGCTATCTCCGCGGCAATCAGAATCGCGCCCACTGCCGCCGTAGAGGCGGTCGGCGCCGCTTACCACCATAGAAGTAGGTATCTCGCCACCCGTGCCCGAGAGGGTGTCGGCGGCCGCCCCTCCATAGAAAGAAACATCATTCCCATCACCGCCGAACAGACTGTCGTCACCTCCGGAGCCAAATAGGAAATCATCATTCCCATCGTCGCCGCTCACGATGTCGGCGCCATTGCCTCCGAAAAAGGCGAACATTCCCATCACCGCCGAAAACGCTGTCCGCGCCACTGCTTCCGTAGGCAGAGGTGGCTCGGATTGTTTGAACAGGGTTGGAGCCATCGCCAAGTGGATTTCCGTCTGGGTCAAGCCGCTGCCGGGATTGGCTGCAGCGCGCTGAATGTACGCCTGATCGGGCGTCTACCCGCCAAGCGACGCATGTGGCCTCGTGCTGTTGTAGAAGGCCAGGTAGTGCCCAATCGAGGCACGCGCCTCCGGCAGGTTGGCGTCGGCGTGCAGGTCGATCTCCTCATACGTGACCGTACGCCAGAGGCGCTCCACAAAAACGGTGTCCCTCCAGGCTCCTTTGCCGTCCATGGGGATCGCGATCTGCGCGTCCTTTGGGACCTGAACGAAGGCCAGCGACGTGAATTGACTGCCTTGGTCGGTATTGAGGATCTCTGGCCTGCCATGGCGTGCCAGCGCCGCCTCCAGGGCCTTGATACAGAACTCTGCCTCAAGCGTGATCGACAACTGCCAAGCCAGAAGCTTGCGGCTGAACCAGTCCAGGACAGCAGCAAGATAGACCAAGCCCCGTGCCATGGGCAGGCAGGCGATGGCCATCGCCCAGACCCGGTCAGGGCGCCTGACCCGCGAGGCCGCGCAGTAGGGAGGAATGGATCTTGTGTCCCGGCGCCGGCGTCGAGGTCTTCGGGCGGCGGTAGAGCGCCTCGATCCCCATCTTCTGCATCGGCGTCGAAACACGCAGCCACCCCACCTCATAGCCTTCTGCCTTCAGCAGGCCTTGCAACATCCGGCTGCCGGCAAAGGGGTCATCCAGAGGCAACGCGTCGATCCGACGCATGAGCGCGAGATCGGTCTGCGAGGTCGGTCTGCGAGGCCGGGCGCGGCAGATAGGAGACGCTCCGCTCCCTCGGCTGAGGCCGGGCAGCTGCTTCTGACGGCTGATGCCCAGTCTGTCGTCGCGCTCGATCATAGCTTTGCGCGCGCCGACAGACCGGCCTTGCCGAGCGCTGCGGACAAAAATCCTTCTCTAACATCAGGTCGCCAATCTTCGCATGAAGGGTTTTCACATACACCGCAGGCACCTCTCCGCCTTGGCTCGGCCTTGGCGGTGTCGCCGAACACACCGGCAGCGCCATCCAACAATTGCCGGCGCCACTGCTGGGTGGGCTCTGGGTGATCTGGTTGGGGTGTACGTCAAACTGCCGGGCTCACTCGGCCAGCGTCCTCTCGCCCTGGATGGCTGCCAAGGCCACTTTCGCCTTGAATGCTGGACTGTGGTTCCGGCGCGGGCGTCTTGCCATGATCTCTCCTCGCTCTCGGCTATCAGGCCGATCTCACGCGAAAACCCCACTTAACTCACCTGTCCAGTTTTACCGAGCCACCTCTCTTCGCCACACACAGCTCGCGCTGGCGCTATGGTCGGCCTTTCCAGGCTAATTGGGTTAGTATCGGTGATCTGAGCCAGCAACTTGAAATGCCGTCTGTTTTCCGTCCGGTAAGCGGGCCGGGCGAGGCTCATTTCTGGCGTGCAGCCCCTATGTGAGCCTTGCCAAGAAGGCTGCCATCTCTCCCGGTGCCAAATCCTCGGCCGGGAAGTAGGCAGGCTGCACCACCGCGTCGGAGAGGATCGCGCGATAGTCGTCGCGCGGCACCTCGATCACCCCGAAACGGGCCAGGTGCGGCGTTTCGAACTGGGTGTCGAGCAGGCGATAACCGCCCTTGTTCAGGCGCAGAACCAGATGCACCAGCGCCACCTTGCTGGCATTGCTCACCCGGCTGAACATGGATTCCCCGAAGAAGGCAGCGCCCAAGGTGACCCCATAAAGCCCGCCAACCAGCCGGCCGTCCTGCCAGCACTCCAGCGAGTGCACGAAACCGCGATCGAAGAGACCGGCGTAGAGGCGTTCGATCACCGGATTTATCCAGGTTTCCTGGCGATCCGCGCTGGGCTCGGCGCAGGCCGCGATCACCTGGCTGAAGGCCTGGTCGCAGGTCAGGGTAAAGTCATTGTGGCGCAATCGCTTGCGCAGGCTGCGTGGGACATGCAGGCCGTCCAGCGGCAGGATTCCCCGGCGCCGCGGCTCGATCCAGTGGACCTCGTCGGAATCGCGATGCTCCGCCATCGGAAAGATGCCGATGGCGTAGGCCCGCAACAGCAGATCAGGGGTTAGCCGCATGCCCCCATGTGTCTCTCCTCCTCCGCTTAGGAGACTGCGGAGAATAGTGAATTCCCGCGCGCGAGTCACTCAAGATCGACCAAGCCCTAGAGCATCGTCGATGACGTAGAGAAAGTTTCGCACATTTGTGTGTGGTTGGTGGCCCCGAATCCCTCAGGCTTTCAGTCACCAGACGGAGAAGCCGATAGAGGAGGCCAGAGCCACCCTGGACGAGGATGACACGAAGGGCCTGTCGAACTTGGTCCGTATCGACGCCGGTCGGATAGAAGATCATCTGAGGCAGATCGTGCGAGGCAGCGTCGAGGAGACACTGAACAGCCTGCTGGAGGCAGAGGCGGATCGGCCTTGCAATGCAGGGCGCTATGAGCGCAGTGAGGCGCGCCGCGACACCCGAGCTGGCCGCTACGCGCGCAAGCTGCACACGCGCGCCGGAGAGGTGCAGGTGCAAGGTGCCAAAGCTTCGCACGCAGACGCATCGACGACGGCAATCATCGAGCGCTATCGCCGACGCGCGCGCTCGCTCGAAGAGGCTTTGATGGAGATGTATCTGGCTGGTGTGTCGGTACGCCGGGTGGAGGACATCACCGAGGCCCTGTGGGGCACGCGGGTGAGCCCCAGCAGGGTCTCCAATCTCAACAAGAAGCTCTACTCCCAGATCGAGACCTGGCGGAACCGGTCGATCGAGGGCGAACACCCCTACCTCTATCTGGACGGCATTGTCCTGAAGCGCAGTTGGGCAGGTGAAGTGCGCAACGTCTCGCTGCTGGTTACGGTCGCTGTCAAGGCCGACGGCTACCGCGAGACCCTCGGCAGCCTCGAGGGAGCCAAGGAAGACAAGAAGGGCTGGAGCGCCTTCCTCAAGCACCTCAAGGAGCGCGGCCTGACGGGTGTCGCGTCGATCGTCTCGGATGCCTGCATGGGGCTCGTCGAGAGCGCGACCGAGTTCTATCCGGACGCCCAGTGGCAGCGCTGCATCGTGCATTGGATGCCTTCGTGCCCGGTGCCGACCGGCAAGATGCGTGAAGTCGCTCTCATGCTGAAGGCTATCCATGCCCAGGAGAGCCGCGAGGCGGCCCGCGCCAAGGCCACGCGGCCAAACTCGGAGCCATGCGCCTGACCAAGGGCGCCGACTGGCTGGAGGAGACGGTCGAGGAGACCTGGGTCTACCATGCCTTCCCCAATGAGCATTGGCGACGGATCAGGACCGACAACCCTCTGGAGAGGATCATGCGGGAGATCCGGCGGCGAACCCGCGTCGTCGGAGCCTTCCCCGACGGCCAAGCGGCCCTCACCCTGGCCGCGGCCAGGTTGAGACACATCGCTGGCACCAAATGGTCCAGCAAGCGCTACATGAACAGGGACCTGCTCAAGCAGCGGGACAGGGGTGCCTGATGGAACAGCCCGCCAAACCCAATGTGCGAAAGATCCTGGACACTACCGCATCGTCCAACCAGACTGTACCGGCACCGGCCCGCACCCCCTCCCGGCCGCCCATCGGGATTGTGATGCCTGGGCGGCCGGGAGGGGGTGCGGGCCGGTGCCGGTACAGGATGAACGAACCACGACCTTAGCAGCGAGAACTGCGCCGATCAGAACGACAGCGGTGTTGCCTGCTGAATGTGCTGCAGCGCCCTGACCTTAGCCAGCAGATGGGAGTCAGCGGCTGATCCAGGCCGACCAGGGCGACGGCCTCGCCGCCGGCCTCGGCACGGCCCAGGTGGAAGGTCGCGATGTTGACCCCGGCTTCGCCCAGCAGAGCACCGATGGCGCCGATGAAACCCGTCCGGTCGTCATTGGTGACATAGAGCATGTTGGCTGCCAGTTCGGCCTCGACGGCAATGTTCTTGATTTCGACCAGGCGCGGCTTGGCGCCGCCGGAAAGCGTGCCGGCGACCGAGCGGGTCCGGCGCTCGGTCGTCACCGTGAGGCGGATCAGGCTGGCGTAGTCGCTGACTGCATCCAGTTTGGTCTCGGCCACCTTGATGCCGCGCTGGCGGGCCAGCACCGGGACATTCACGTGATTGACGCTGTCCAACATGGGCCTGAGGAAGCCCATGATCGCGGCTTGGGTCAGCGGCCGGCAATCCAACTCCACCGCCTGTTCTTCGTAGTCCAGATGGATCGACTCGACGGCAGTCTTGGTGATCTGGCCGGCGAAGGAGCCCAGCTGCTCCACCAGTTTCATATAGGGCGTCAGCTTGTGCGCTTGCTCGGCGGTCAAAGACGGCATGTTCAGCGCATTGCGTACCGCACCGGTGAGCAGGTAGTCGCTCATCTGCTCGGCGATCTCGACCGCCACCTTCTCCTGCGCCTCGCTGGTGGAGGCACCGAGGTGCGGGGTCACCACAACCTCCTCCATCTCAAACAGCAGGTTGTTGCGCGCCGGCTCGCTCTCGAAGATGTCGAAGGCGGCTCCGGCCACTTGGCCGGCCTCGATGGCGGCCTCCACCACCAGGCCGCCGCGCGCGCAGTTGATGAGGCGCACGCCTGTCTTCATTTGCGCAAAGGCCTCGGCATCGATCATCGCCTGGGTCTGATCTGTCAAGGGCACATGCAGCGTGATGAAATCGGCCTTGGTATAGAGCTCCGGCAGACCGACTCGCTCGACCCCCAGATCGGCCGCCCGCTCGGGCGAGAGGAAGGGATCGTAGGCGGCGACCTTCATGCCCAGACCCAAGGCCTTTTCGGCGACGATCGTGCCGATGTTGCCGCAGCCGATCAGACCGAGAGTCTTGGCAGTCAGCTCGACCCCCATGAAGCGCGCCTTTTCCCACTTCGAGGCCCGGGTGGAGCGGTCGGCGTCCGGAATCTGCCGGGCCACGGCAAACAGCAGGGCGATGGCATGCTCGGCCGTGGTGATGGCATTGCCCTGCGGTGTGTTCATCACCACGACGCCGTGTTCCGTCGCGGCATTGACATCGATGTTGTCGATGCCGATCCCGGCCCGCCCGATCACCTTGAGCGCCGAAGCGGCCTCGATCAAAGCCGCGGTGGCCTTGGTAGCCGAGCGCACGGCTAGGCCTTCGGCATCGGCCAGGCGGACCGCTTGGCGCAGGGGCCGGAGGAGAAACAGGGATTGCTTGGGCGTTGGGCAGGCATGCTGAGCGGCATGGTGACATTCTTCACCGTGTTGCCGAGGAGAATCTTCGATCGCGCTTAGGCCGAAGAGCGCTTTCGCAGGATCTGCATGGCAAGCCATGACATCACCCGCTCGCCGTCTTGATTGAAGACCTCATAGCGCATGTGGATCAATCCTCGGTCGGGCTTGGAGCGCGACTGGCGCTGCCGCTCGACCCTGGCCACCACGTGGATCGTGTCGTCGGGCCGAACCGGTTGATGCCAGCGCAATTCGTCCATGCCGGCCGAGCCCAGCGAGCAGGCATTGATGATGCGCGATTGCAGAAAGAGGCGAAAGGCGACGCAAAGCGTCTGCAGACCGCTGGCGATCAGACCGTCATAGCCCCAGTCCTGGGCTGCGACCTTGTCGAGATGAAAGGGCTGTGGGTCGTAGGTGAAGGCGAAATCCAGGATCTGCGCCTCGCTAAGGGTTGCACCCGGCGTACGAAAGCTGCGGCCAAGGGTGAAATCCTCGAAGAATAGTTCGTCCATAACTAGCTTTCGAAACGCTCCCCCACGATTGTGTAGCGCAATATAGTCGGGGTGACACCGAGGCGCTAGGCGCGCTCTGTCACGCTTTGTGCCAGATCCTTCTCCAAAAAGAGAACACCGGGTAAATTGTTATCATTGTATCGGGAACAGACTTGAAAGCCCATCGAGCGGTAGAGGGCGATGGCCGTCGTGAGCTTGGGCAGGGTATCGAGACGCATGGAGCGGTAGCCGCGCTGGCGGGCAGCGGTCACGCAGAGTTCTGCCAAGCGACGGCCCAAACCCAGGCCTTGTGCCGAGGGCTCGACCCACAGCCGCTTCATCTCGCAGACCTCGTCTCCCGCAAGGGGACGTAGGCCAACGACGGCGACGGCATCCGCGCCTGACCAGGCGAGCCACAGACCGCCACGCAGCGGTGCATAGAGGCCTGGAAGGGAAGCCACCTCCTTGTCAAAACCCTGAAAACAAAGAGAGAACCCCAACCAGGTTTCATAGTTGCGAAAGAGTCGGGCGACGATCTCCATTTCATCCGGCCCGGCCGGGCCGGATGAAATGGAGGGTCAGCTGCGCCAGAAGGGTTTGCCAATTTCATCGGCAATATCCGCTTGTGACAGACCCACATCCTCTAACACATGCGGTTCCAAACCGGCCAGGTGGCGCCATTCGATCGCCCGCTGCTGCCAGATCAACAGCAACGAGATCAAGCGGTTCAGCAAGCCGCCGCGCGGGCGTGTCCCCTGAAAGCACTTGGTTGATAGGATTGTTTCCATACAAAAATCCTTCTTTTTGGATGCAAAGCGTCGGATAACGCTTGACTCAGAGAATAGTGTGACGCAATTTTCGATACAATATAAACATTGTACCTAGGACAATTTCCGATCGGATCACCGAAGCGGGAGACTGAGCCATGCAAGGCGCGCGAGACGAACCAAACTGGATACCTCAGATGGAGGGCCGTAGAGGTCCGCGCTATCGGGCCATCGCCGATGCCTTGCAGGAGGACATCGCCAGCGGACGGATCGCCAGCGGCGCCCGCCTCCCGACCCATCGCGAGCTTGCCCGGCAGCTGCATGTGACGGTCGGCACCGTGACCCGCGCCTATGTCGAGGCGGAACGACGGGGTCTGATCACCGGCGAAGTCGGCCGCGGCACTTTCGTCCGTCCTGCCATGAACGAGTACGCGGAGCCGGGTGAAGTCGAGATGCGCTATCGCCGGCATAACGAGTTCGACAATCATGGTCCGATCGAGCTGTCCGGTAATGCTCCGCCGCCGCCTCCCCTAGCCGACCGCATCTCAGAGATCATGGTGGAGATGGCTCAGGAGAGCGATTTCGCCGAGTTCTTACGCTACCGTCCGAGCCAGGGCATGGCCGCACATGCCGAGGCCGGCGCTGTCTGGATGGAGCATGTCGGCTTGAAGGTCGATCCGAAGCGCGTGATTCCGACCAATGGCGCTCAGCACGGCATGGTGACGGCGATCTCGGCCGCCGCCGGTCCGGGAGAGTGCCTCTTGACCGAAAGCCTGGTGTTTTTCGGTCTGAAGGCCCTGGCGCGCTTTCTCGGCGTGCGTCTGCAAGGCGTCGAGATGGACGAGGAAGGCCTGCTGCCTGACGCCATGGAGGCGGCGATCAAGGCCACCGGCGCCCGCGCGCTCTACACCTGCCCGACGATTCAGAACCCGACCTGCGGCGTGCTCTCGATCCCGCGCCGCCAGGCCATCGCCGAGATCTGCCGGCGCCACGGCGTCACCATCATCGAGGACGATATCTACAATTTCCTGATGCGAGAGCCGATGCCGCCACTGGCCAGCTTCCTACCGGAGCAGACGGTCTATCTGGCGAATCTCTCGAAGCCGGTGGCGCCGGCTCTCAGGATCGGCTACCTGGCGGCCCCGCCGGAGCTGGTAGCGGGCCTCTTGACCGGCATTCGAGCCACCGGGGTGATGGTCTCGCCCTTGATGCACGAGGTTGGCGCACGCCTGGTTCAGAGTGGTGTCGCAGCTGAGAATGCGCGCCTTGTCCGTTGCCAGGCGATCGAACGCCAGATCATCGCCGGGCGCTGTCTGAGCGACTGGGACATTCGCCGCCAGGAGGCCGCGCTACATCTCTGGCTAGCCCTGCCGGATGCCTGGGGCCGCGAAGCCTTCACCGCCGAATGTCTCCGCCGCGGCGTCGCCGTTGCCTCAGGAGAACTCTTCGCCGTCGCCCGACACAGCATTCCACATGCGATCAGGCTCTCGGTGACCGGGCCGCGCACCGCCCAGGAGCTCGAGTCCGGCCTGGCCATCGTCCGCGACCTCCTCATGAGCGACGAGGTCATGGCGCACCACCTGCCCGCAGGCTAATCGCCATTCGGGACTTTCTTCGCGGCTCCACTTTGCACTATGTAGGGAGGGAATCATGTAGGGAGGGAATCGGGAGACAGGAGGGTTGTGAGCCATCGCCACGACGTTTGGATCAGGTTTTAAGGGTATTGCCGCTACCCTGCTTTGCCTCTTGCTGCTGCTGCAGATTGCAAGCGCGCCGACACAGGGTGATGACCTGGGTCACGGACGAGAGGTCTCGGTAACCGGGCCAACCGGCACCGGCCTGCCGGTCATCACCAATCCGCTGGCACCGCTCGAGCCCTCGCCAGGCACTCTTCAGATACCTCCTGGATACCCGTAGGACCGGCCTCATCCTGGAAGAGATCCTGCTGGCGCACGAGGCCGAGGACGGGCTCTTCCCCTCGGCCGAGGTCGAAGCGCAGATCGACCAGGTACGCCGCTTGCTCCGCCACGCCGCCAGAACCTTAGACCTCAGCACGATACCGCGAGCGACCCGCGGCTGGGTCGAGCTGGAATCGGTGCTGCTCATGATGGAGATTCTGGATCGCTTGCCCTCGGTCGACCTGGAGAACGCACCCGGCGACTCCCAGGTGGCAAACAATCCTCAACTCATCAGTTATACCCTGTCAGGTACCGAGATCCGCATTGCTTTGGACCAGAATCGCCCCTATCCGCGGCGTTTCCTCTTCGATGCCGAGACCGTTTCCCGCCTGCCGGCCCTCTATCGCCAGATCAAAGACCTGCCGAAATGCGACACTAATCGGCCGGATCTCTACAAGGCCTACTCCATCTCCCCCAGTGAGCTCTTGCCCTCCAAGTGGTTCTGGCTGGTTATGGCGCTACCGAAAGAGTTTCGTATCGTCTATAACGATCAGGCTGTCTGGCAGTAGATCGGTTTGGGTCTTGCCAGTCTGCTGGTGCTCTTCGCCGCGCCTTGCCACGCGATATCGCTCCGGGTATGCCGCAATGCGGGCAACGGCGATCTTCACCCACGCTCGTTTCAATAGCCGCTTACCACTTTCTATCAAGTTATAAAATCACATGCGACTTGCCATCATGCCGCATCGATCAGAAATCAATTAGGCCGGGATCGCCCACGTAGCGCCCGATCACGACGTTCATATTGCCTTGGTCGCTGCTGGGATGCAATCTGAGAGGCGTCGGGGATTGGGAAACGGCCCAGAACGGCCAGGACAACGGGCCGCTGATCGGAAACCCACGGGCCAGTGCCAATTTCGTAGCGTTCCGGGCACAGGTCTCCCGTCGTGAAGTCGTTTTGATTGGCATAGCGTTGGCTCACGCTGGTGTCGGCCGTGGTCGCAAGCGGTCGATCCGATCCAGGATATCGGCGAACAGGTCGCGCGGGAGCGCGACCTCGGCCAATTGGAAGGTGACGTAGCGTCCGTGACGCGCGACTTTTGCCCCAATTTTCACCAGCTTCTCGCGCAGCGTCGTCAGCGACCAATTGCTCACTGGGTCTGGCAAAGCGAGCGTGCGCATGAAGTTGCCCAGGTTGTAGGCCAGTGCATGAAGCTGAAGCCGAGCCGCGTTGGCCTTGAAGCGTCGGCAGGATAGTCGCGTCCAACGGATCGCGTTCTTGCCCTCCCTGATGTGTTGTTCCGCCGTGCCACGCTGGTTGTAGAAGGCGACGATCCGCTCGGCGGGCCGGGACAGATTGGTGACGACGAACCCGACGCGGGGATACAACTCGCCCGGATGCCATTCCACTTTCGCCACCACGCGCCGCGCCTGGGTCCAGCTTCCAGCCCGATAGCTGAAGCTGGCGAAGTAGCGACGGACTTCCATCGGGGGCCGTCCCCTCGGGCGCCGTAGCAGGTGGGCGACGTATCCCTGGAGCACGCTGTTGGCGGGAAGCCGGATGGCGTAGCCGAAGCCCTCGGCCTCCAGATACTCGTAGATGTCCGGTGAGGCGAAGGCGGCATCGCCCCGAAAGTATCGCCGCAGCTTGCGCTCGCGATAACGCGCCACGACCGGGTCCAGCACCGCGCGCCAGCCATCGGCGCTGTGCACGTTGCCGGGTCGCAAGGCGCAGCGCTCCAGATCGCCGAGCTGGTTGAAGACAAAAAGCGGGTGATAGCAGGTGCAGCCGAAGTGGCCGTTGTAGGCCGTGCCTTCCTGTTCGCCGTGGGTGGGGCTGACCGAACTGTCCATGTCCAGGATGATCAGCTTCGGCGGTTTGCGACGATGAACGCGGTCGATCCACAGCCCGGACAGAGCGCTGAGTGCGGTGAGATTGACGTCACCCGTCAGCCATTGCGTCTCGAAACGGCCCATCTGGCTCGATGAGGCCGCACCCCGATCCGTCGCCTTGCCGCCGACAATCCAACGCATCGCTGGATCGCGAGAAAGCCGCTCGGCGTCGTTGACATCCTCGTACCCGGCCAAACGCCCGAACACCGCTTGCCGAAGCATCCCGACGACAGCGTGCCAGCCGTTCTTGCCGCGACGACCGTCTCGCAGCGCCCCGGCCGCCATCTCTGTCAGGCCAAGCGCGTCGTCCAGTTCCCGATACGCGAGCAAGCCGCCGTCCGACGTTACCTTCGATCCAGGGAACTCCAGCTTCACGCGGCGGTCGAAATCCACGCGAAGCAGCCCGTTCTTGGATTCACCCATCGGATGCACCATGAAAACCTCGCTTCAATCGACACAACACCATGATATGTAACCATGAATCAGCACCGTGGATGGCGCAACCTCAACCCCACCTGGGCAATGCGGGATAAAATAAACAAGCCCTTACTAACTTCTGATTGATTTTCTGTAGCCTCACCTTTTATAATAAGACATATAGCATAAACCAACTTAACAGATAGACTGTCAGGATGCTCTATCCTAGCTCTTTCTGTACTCTCAAAATCCACGCAAGTCTGACTTACTCGTGTATAAGATGTCGCTAAACTAGAATAAAAAAACAGGATCAGCAGTAATGCCATACAAGACAATGCCGTACAAAACTTTATCATAACGTTTTCCTCCCTTTTTAACCTATAGCTCCTCCAGAAGTTTAGGAAACATTCGGCAAAATCAGATGGTTGCCAAAAATTCCCGACCTGCCTCCACACGACACGACAGTAAGGCGGGGCGCGGATGCGGTGTGCTGGGATGGAAGAGTCTCTTCCCGCAAAAAGGGACCTGCTGATGCAGCCGACCGTCATCCGCGCCCTCACACTATCGTCGCAGCTGGCGTCGAGCAAAAGCCGGATCGCGACACCTTGGCCTTCTTGTCGATCGGCATGGTGAATGCCCGGACAGTCTGGCAGTCGATTTGAGCCACTTTTCGCGCCAGTTTCCGGGACCCGTTCAGGTGTCGTCGAACGACCGGCGCCTGCAGCGATTCTTTCAATATATCCACTTGCGCTCCGACCGGTCGGCGCTTCTGGCGGTGCAGCGTCTCGGCCTGCGTATCCCCGTGCTGTGGACGGTTCTGGACAAGGCCGGGACAAGCAATGGCGCAGAGCGCATCGCCTTGATCGGGCGCTACCTTGCCCTGTTTGGTGCCTCCCCGATCAAAACACCGCTCGGCGACCGTGATTTCATCGGCGCAGACCGGATCGAATGTCTCCTGAAGAACGACATCCCTTTCGCGCTGCGCGTGAAGGAAACCATGACCGTCGAACGCGACAACGGCCAGAAGCTCTCCTTGAAGGCCTCGTTCTGCAAACGCCGCATCGGCGCCACCCTGAAAAACCGTCATAGCCGCCCGACCACGCTCGATGAGGCGCTCGGACTGCCCCTGCGCTTCGCCGCAAAACGCATCGAAAATCGCGAACTCCCGATCCTCGCCACCACCTTCGAACCCCAGCGCGCGCTTGAAGTCTGCAAGAAACGCTGGGCCATCGAGCGCTTCTTCGGCGACGTCGAAACCCGTGGCTTCAAGCTCGAAGATACCAGGCCCTCCAATCCGGCTAAACTCGACACTCTCCTCGTTCTGCTCGCTCTGGCCGTCGCTTGGGATGCCAAAACCGCTGACATCCTCGGCAGCAAAAAACACCGCAAAACGAAATCTCACGGCTATCTCGCCACATCCTACTTCCGCATCGGCTTCGACCGACTCCGAAATCGGATACGCCATCGACCGAGAGCTGACGCTGCTCTCTGGAAACCTCTGCGATCGCGATCCAGGAGAGTCGTGTCGTGTGGCATGCGCTCGTCTGCAATGTTCTATGCCGTTATTTGAACACGCAAATCGTCGTCGCTGATGAGTCCATCAGCTCGGGTTTTGCTCTAGCCATAGACAATGGCGTCGATGCGGGTCGGCATGACGCCGCCCGGAAGAGTTACCCCGGCACCGAGAGCTGCAGGGTGTCGACACCGACGCTACCATCGTAGGTCTCCCCAGCCAGGATATCGCCTTGGTTGGTCACCACGAAGGTATCATTGCCGCCATCTCCGAACAGAGTGTCGATACCGCTGCCGCCGAACAGAAAGGCATCGGCGCCGCTACCGCCATAGAAGTAGGAATCTGCTCCGCCAGCGCCCGAGAGGGTATCGGCATCCAAGCCACCGAAGAGGAAGGCGTCGTCGCCCTGGCGGCCGGGGAGCCTATCCGTCCCCGAACCACCATAGATGTAGCGATCTGCACCGTCGTCGCCGGCCAAAAATCGGAGCACTAATCGCCGAAGATCGAAAGGTCGGCGCCGCTACCGACGTAGACCTTGTCATCGCCGCAACCGCCGAAGAGAGCTTGATCCTAAGAGATATTTTCATGGAGAGTATCTTTGTTCGCCCTGACGAACAGGCCACTGTCGCCGTAGGCACCGCCGTAGGCGAGGTCCTTGCCATAGCCTCCCGAGAGGCTATCGCTGCCACCGTTCCCGAACAACACATCGGCATTAGTTACCGCCATAGATCCGATCGCTACCGCTGTCGCCCGCGAGCGAGCGGTCATTGCAGCCGCCACCGAACAAGTGGGTATCATTTCCACTGCCGCCGTAGAGGATGTCGATGCCTGAGAGGCCGTGGAGCATATCAGCTCCACTAAAACCGCAAATGGTATCGTCGAGGCTGGTCCCGAACAGCGTATTGTTCTCACCGGCAGTGCCAAAAATTATGGTGTTCATTGCGCCTCCCGAAGGTGGCCATACCGTTGTTTCTCACCTTCTACTCCCCCATCGCCGAACCCGCCGATTAGCTCCGTCGCTGGTCGAGTCGCGAGGGACCCGCTTCCGGCGTCCTGCACTGCTTAAGCGCAGCGGCGGATCGGGTATCACCGACTTTGCGCTTAGATCTCAGTGATCCCGATCCACGCTTTGCCCAGTGGTTCTGTGTGCAGCCCTGCTGAGTGTGTGTAAGTCTTAGCGGGAATTGCAACCTTGTTATGCTTGCGCGCGCTCTCGCAGGCTGAATATGCGATCAGGGTCGTTGGCGCGCCCAACCTTGCTGCCAAAGTCGTGTGCCTGTCCGGTGAATTTTGAGTCCGAAATTCGCGAAGTTCATTGCAGCTGTATCGGGAAACCCATCCCATTACCGTCTACAACCGATCGTATCCCCCACGCGTCACCCGTCAGGCTATCTGAGGCAGTCAAGAGTAGCGAAGATATTTGAGAGGCAGCAAATGCTCAGGAATTCTGAAATCTGCTGGAGAACTTCCGGTCAAGCCGGAAGATGATGAAGGTGGGAGGATGACGAAAGGAGGGAGACGCGACTATTCGTTTAGCAACGCCATCTGAGCTTGGCCCCGCCCCAACCTCCCTTCCCTAGCGCCCTAAGGCGTGACCGGCGGCGCTCCTTCGGTTTGCCGGTCGCGAGACGAAGCAACCTCCTTGGGCAGAGCCGTTTCGCCACCGAGCGCCAACCGCGTGTTGGACCTGCACCGGCCAACGGCTGCTGACAGTGCCGGCAGACAAGAGGCCTCGCTTGCGGGAGCCCGTTCTAAAGCTCGAACGGTTTTACTGTGTGGGCATGATTGATCGGCCCTTGGCCCTGCCCGAACCCCGGTGCCGTCTCCAAGGCACGATGCAGGTAGGCCTGTGCACGGCGAACGGCCGCCTCCATCCCCATACCGCGCGCGAGCCCCGCTGCTATGGCCGAGGCCAAGGTGCAGCCGGTACCATGCGTCTCCTCGGTAGCAACACGGGCGCTTGCCAGCTCCAGGCGTCCCTCGGCGCTTTGCAGAACATCGACCAAGGGATCGCCGCCCAGATGTCCACCTTTCACCAGCACGGCTTTCGCACCCAGTTCGACCAGACGCTCGGCCGCCGCGATCTGGCCTCTGCGGTCTTCGACGGGCAGCCCGGTCAGGCGGGCAGACTCCGGCGTGTTTGGCGTCAGCAGGCTTACGCGCGGCAGCAGGAGGCCGAGTATCGCCTCGACGGCTTCCTCCTCGACTAGGAGGCTGGCGCCGCTTTGGGCCACCATGACCGGATCGACGACCAGCGGCAGTCCGGCTGCCGAGACATCCAGTTCGGTCGCGACCGCTTCGATAACGGCCGGTGTGTGCAGCATGCCGGTCTTGACGGCATCGGCGCCCAGATCCTCCAGGCAGGCCCGCATCTGCTGGCGGATGAAATCCGGGTCGATGCCCAAGAGGCCGGTCACGCCGAGAGTGTTCTGCACGGTCAGCGCGGTAATCGCCGTCATGGCAAAGCTACCAAGAGCCGTCACCGTCTTGATATCGGCCTGAATACCGGCGCCACCACCGGAATCCGATCCGGCAATGATGAGGACACGACCGGATAGCTGGCTTCCTTGCATTGCTCGTCTCGCTAACTCGCGGCCTTGATCGCCGACCAGATGGCCAGGGCCTGCGCGGTCTCCGCGACGTCATGGACACGCAGGATTTTCGCCCCCTTGGCAATGCTGGAGAGCGCCGCCGCTATCGAGCCGGGTGCCCGTTGCTTGGGCTCCGCACCGCCGGCCAGACGACCGATGAAGGATTTGCGGCTGGCCCCGATCATCACCGGATAACCCAGATCGACCAGCTGATCGAGGCCGGCCAGCAGTGCCAGGTTGTGCTCCATGGTCTTGCCGAAACCGATCCCGGGATCGATGCAGATATCGCCGGGAGCGAGGCCAGCGGCTTCGCAGGCCCGCGCTCGCGCCAGGAGATAGTCGCCAACCTCGCGCACCACCGCGTCATACTGCGGGGCCTGCTGCATGGTTTCGGGCGAGCCCTGCATGTGCATAAGCACGACCGGAACTCGCCGCTCTGCGACGAGAGCGAGTGCTGCGGGATCGCCGGTCAGGGCGGTCACGTCGTTGACGATACGGGCACCGGCGTCCAAAGCCGCCGCCATGGTCGCTGCATGACGTGTGTCGATGGAGACCGCCACACCGGCTTCGGCAAGCGCCGAGACCACAGGCAGCACACGCCGCTGTTCTTCCTCCGGGGAAACCGGCGCTGCCCGCGGCCGGGTCGACTCGCCGCCGATGTCGACGATATCCGCCCCGGCATCGCGTTGCGCCATGCCTGCCGCGATCGCCGCCTCGGCCAGGTAGCGATCGCCCCCGTCGGAGAAACTGTCCGGAGTTACGTTGACGATCCCCATGACCAGGGCGCGCGCCAAGGTGAAGCCGGCGAAGACTGCTGTCGCCTTCGCCGGCCTCTCGTTTCCGTCCGGATTGGCTAAGGCCGGCAAGCGCGCCTAGCCGCCGGGTTGGGGTTCCGGGTTGGAACCCAGGCCCGACGAGCCGCCACGTGGCGTCTTGCGGGCCGTCGGCACCGAGGACCGCCTGGGTGTATCGTTGCTGCTGCTGCGATCGCCGTCGCGGTCGATGTCTTCGCCGCGCAACACCGCCCTGGCGTCGTTGGCGTTCAGGGTCTCATGCTCCAGCAGGGCCTTGGCCAGGGTGTGCAGGTCTTCCAAGGCGTCGCTCAGAACCTGACGCGCCTTGGCCTCCGCTTCCTCGCAGATGCGGCGCACCTCTTCATCGATCATCTTCGCCGTCGCGCCGGAGACGCTCTGCTGGCGGGCAATCGAGTGTCCGAGGAAGACCTCGTCCTGATTGTCGTTGTAGCGCAGCGCACCCAGCTTAGCGCTCATGCCCCACTCGGTGACCATGGCGCGGGCCATCTGGGTGGCCTGCTGGATGTCGTTGGAGGCGCCGGTGGTGATGTTCTCCTTGCCGAAGATCAGCTCCTCGGCGATGCGGCCGCCGTACATCATCGCCAGGCGCGCTTCCAGCTCGCTCTTGCGATAGCCCAGGCGATCGCGCTCGGGCAGCGAGAAGGTCACGCCCAGCGCCCGTCCGCGCGGGATGATGGTGATCTTGTGCAGCGGATCGTTGCCGGGGACGTTGAGGTTCACCAGCGCATGCCCGGCCTCGTGATAGGCGGTCAGTTTGCGCTCGTCCTCGGTCATCACCATGGAGCGGCGCTCCGGCCCCATCAGCACCTTGTCCTTGGCTGCCTCGAAGTCGTGCTGGGTCACCACACGCTTGTTGGCGCGGGCGGCGATCAAGGCCGCCTCGTTCACCAGGTTCGCAAGTTCGGCACCTGAGAAGCCGGGCGTGCCGCGCGCGATCACCTTGGCCTCAACATTGGGAGCCAAAGGTACCTTGCGCATGTGCACCTTCAGGATCTTCTCGCGGCCGAGAACGTCCGGGTTCGGCACCACGATCTGACGGTCGAAGCGTCCGGGGCGCAGCAATGCCGGGTCCAGCACATCGGGACGGTTGGTGGCGGCGACGATGATGACGCCCTCATTGGCCTCGAAGCCGTCCATCTCGACAAGCAATTGGTTCAAGGTCTGCTCGCGCTCGTCGTTGCCGCCGCCCAGACCGGCGCCGCGATGGCGACCGACGGCGTCGATCTCGTCGATGAAGACGATGCAAGGCGCGTTCTTCTTGGCCTGCTCGAACATGTCGCGCACGCGACTGGCACCGACGCCGACGAACATCTCGACGAAGTCGGAACCGGAGATGGTGAAGAAGGGCACATTGGCCTCGCCGGCGATGGCGCGGGCCAGCAGGGTCTTGCCGGTGCCCGGAGGACCGACCAGTAAGCAGCCCTTGGGGATCTTGCCGCCGAGGCGCTGGAACTTCTGAGGATCGCGCAGGAACTCGACCAGTTCTTCCAGCTCGACCTTGGCCTCCTCGATGCCGGCAACGTCCTCAAAGGTGACACGCCCTGACTTCTCGGTCAGCAGGCGTGCGCGGCTCTTGCCGAAGCCCATGGCCTTGCCGCCACCCGACTGCATCTGCCGCATGAAGTAGATCCAAACGAAGATCAGCAGCAGCATCGGGCCCCAGGAGGCCAGCAGCGAGACCAACAGGTTGGGCTCGTCGGGCGGCAAAGCCTGAACGGCGACAGCGTGCTGCAGCAGCTTGTCGGCCAGATCGAAACCCTGTGGGACGTAGGTGGAGAAGCTCTGGCCGTCGCTGGTGGTACCCATGACCTCCTGGTCCTGGATCTGCACCTCTTTCACCTTGCCGTCTTCTACCTGCTCGATGAACTTCGAGAAAATCAAAGGCGTTTGCGGCGGGCGCGATACGCCGCCTTGAAATATGTTGAAGACCATCACGATCAAAAGGATGATCAACACCCAAAGGACGATGTTCCGGCTGAAGTTCACCTGTCACCTACCTTCCACGTTGCGGCCTCTGGCAAGTGTCTTAACGCAAAGCACCGCCTTGAGTCTCCTACCGGGCCAGCGAGCGTCCCACTACTCCGAGCTGATAGATAAGTGTCCCGCTCCGTCAGGCAACCGCAAAGAGGGCCGAACCCGGCCGATAAAGCGGATGAAATCTGAGTGAGAGGTCCAAAACCTCTCCTTCCTGACGGTGCCAAGCTAGCGCCGGCAATGCCAAGGGCCCGATTGAGTCATATACGCAAGGCAGAGACCAAAGCAAAGCCGCCGGCAAATCCTTGCCGTCGGGACGCCGATCCATCCTCCTCCAGCCCTCTTCTGTCAAGCTTTCTAAGCGCAAATTGGCCGGCAGCCCGACACCGGACCGCAGCCGAAAGCGGCGATCCCACTGCTGGACCCTCCCAGCCTGTAACATCAATGCGGCAGGAGCATGGCTTTCTCGAACCACGACGAGACTGTCCTCCTCGAGCAGGAGCCGGCAGCCGGACAGGGTCGTGCTGCCGCGTCCGGCCTCGAGATCGGCCAACAGGCGGCCGACCCGTTTCGGCGCCGGCCCATAGGCAGCCCCGCCGATTGTCTTCAAGACCGAGGTCACAGCCTGGCTTGCGATTGGATGCGGCTCGCGTAGTGCCGAGCGATCCAGGATCGCGTAGCCCTCGGGGCGCCAACGGCAGGTGCGTCCCAGCCAAGCCAAGACCTCGCGTTCCATGCTGCAGCGCAAACGTCCGAGGCTCGAGGTCGCCTGGCCGATCTCCTGCGGGCGCATCGCCAAGTGCGGCCGCAAACATCTGATGGCAACGCGGCGATGGCGCCGGTCCCGATTCGTCGGATCCTCGATCCAGGACAGGCCGCGCGCCTGCAGCAGAGCCTGAAGTCGTGGTTTGGGGATCGCCAGAAGCGGCCGCAGCAGCAACACATCCTCGAGCACCGTCATCGCACTCATGCCCGACAGACCGCCGAGACCGCTGCCGCTCTCCAAGCGCATGAGGAATGTCTCGGCCTGATCCTCGCGATGGTGACCGAGGGCGAGGTAGAGCAGTCCCAAACGGCGACAGGCAGCCTGAAGCAGGCAATAACGAGCCTCGCGCGCGCGCGCCTGCAAGCCGATTTCCGGCTTGGTTCCAACCCACGGCAGAACATGACCCTCGACACCCAAGACCCGGATCTGACGTGCCACCCTCTGGGCCTCGGCCGCGCTGTCAAGCCGCAGGCCGTGATCCACGATCAAGGCAAGGACGCGACCGCCTCGTCGCGTAGTCCAGTCCCGAAGCAAGATCAGCAATGCCAGGCTGTCGGCACCGCCGGACAGCGCAACCGCAACCGCCGGTGCTTCGGGAAAGGGCGCAAAGGGCGCCATGCAGGCTTCGAACTCGGCAGCCGTCATCGGGTCTGCCGTTGTCTCCGCTGCTGCCTCGCCGAGCCTCAGCAGCCGAGTTTCGCCTGTTCCCGGCGACCGCGAGCGAGGATGTTGGTCTTGGCACTGTTGCCCATGCGGGTCTGCAGAACTCCCAATACCTGGCAAGCCTCGTTGGTGCGGTCTAGGAGCGACAGCGAAAACCCCAGCTTCAAGAGACTATCGGCCGCCTTCGGCCCGCTGCTGTGATCCTGATAGGCTTGGGCGAACGCTTGCGAGGCATCAGTGTAATTGCCGCGCACATAGTAGGTCTCACCCAGCCAGTATTTGGCATTGGCGACCAGCGGATCGCTCGGGTTGGACTGCACGAAGGCTTTCAGGGCCTGCTCAGCGCCCTGGTAGTCAGCCTTACGAAGCAGACCGTAGGCGTATTTGTACTGCGCCTCGGGCGAGCCGGACGGCAGGTTCGTGGTCGAGGGTTCGGTGAAGGTGCCCTGCTGGCTGCCGTAGGTGCTGGCGGTGCCGAGCGAGCCGGTCGAGAGGCTGCCGCTCGGCGCATTCTGCGATTGGCCGGAGAAGTTGCCGGACCCGCTCTGGCCGACGCTGGCCGTTTGCCCCTGGCCCAATCCTTGCAGCTGCTGCAACTCCTGGGCCGAGACATTTCCCAGGGTTTGGGTGCCGCCACCGCCTTGCTGCGAAGCGGAGGAACTGCTGAAGGATCCGCCGGTCCCGCCGGAACCGCTGCTGCCGGAGAAACTACCGGAAGCCCCACCGCTTGCCGGGGCCGGATTGCCGCCCTCCAGCCTGGTCAGGCGGAAATCGACATCGCTCTGCATCCGCTCGTAGCGATCGGCCAGCTGGCGTTGTTCGAATCCCAGTCGTTCGATCTGGCCGGTGAGACGCCGCAATTCCTGCTCGATGGCGGCGAAGCGGCGCTCCATAGCGTTGACGTCGGCGCCGCCATAGTTGGACTGCGCCAACTGCAGATAGTCTTGCTGCAGGATTCTGAGATCGCGTTCGCTGCGTTCTATCTCCGCCGTCAGGCCGGCCAAGGTCGGCGCCGCATCGGCTTGACCGATCCAAAGCAGACCGGCCAGCGGTAGCATAAGGACGCTGCACCCCAGCAATCGGCTCATAGCACTTCGCGACATCGCTTTCTCCCTTGCTAGGGCTCCCTTCGGCGCGCCCCGCCCGATCCGGGGCGGGGCGTCGCGAAGGCAGGCGTTATGGCGCGATCTGGAACTGCGCGCGCCGGTTCAAGGCCCAGGCATCCTTGGTCGAACCGGTGACGGCCGGACGCTCTTCGCCGAAGGACACGGTGTTGACGCGGTTGGAGGCAACACCCAAGGTCGTCAGGTAGCGCTTCACCGAGTTCGCCCGACGCTCGCCCAGCGCCAGATTATAGGCGCGGGTTCCACGCTCGTCGGTGTGCCCCTCGATCGTGGTGATGACTGTCGGACGGGCCTGCAGCCAGGCGCCGAAGGATTCCGTGATCTGCCGCGCGTCGGGCCGGAGCGAGGAACTGTCGAAGTCGAAGAAGACGCGATCGCCGACCTGTGCGCGTAACTCCTCTTCGAGCGAGCCATAGGTCGTCTGTGCCGACGTCACCGGAGCCGGCGGCTGGGACGCCACCGGCTGCTGATCGTCCGAAGAGGACGAGCACGCAGCCAGAGTCATGGCTCCGGCAGCGAGCAGCAGAACGAGTGTGAGGCGCATAGGTTAAAGTCCTTCTATTCTGGTTGAGCGCCCATCAGAGGGCGCCTGGGGGGCCAAGTCGCAACCGCCGGGTTCGACTGTGGTCGGCGGCGATCCGATCCGCCGATACCAGAGCCTTCTATAGCAGCCGCACAACAGCAGTCACCTGCAATTTTGTCAAACCCATGGCTAGCAAAAGCCAGCGTCACTATGACTTCAAACTGAGGTGAAGAGATCACAGCAAGAGCCCGCCTCTTCACCGACAATGCCCAGTCGGAATCCTTCCTCTTCGCGTCGTCAATTCTAAACTCTCATTCATTGGCGATAGCTTCGGCCGCATGGTGGATCAACCGATCACGTGAATTTGCTCTAAAACCATGAAAATAGGCCAGATTCACGAACCCGAATGGTTCCATTCGGGTTCGATCTGCTCTAGCAGCCTCTCTAAGGATTGAGTGGCGACCAGGTCGGGTCGGAGGCAGCCGAAGCGGTCGCCATCTCGCGCTCGTTGTAGCCGGTGATGTCGATCGAATAGATGCTGGTCGCCAGATTGCCGCGGGCATCGGTACGCCCCTGTCGGAAGAAGGCGATCACGCGGCCGTTGGGCGCCCAGGTCGGCGCCTCCACCCGGTAGCCGGTGGAGAGAATGCGCTCGCCCGAGCCGTCCGGCGCCAGCACACCGATGGAGAACTGTCCGCCCTGCTGCTTGGTGAAGGCGATGTAATCGCCCCGCGGCGACCAGGCCGGCGTGGCATAGCTGCCATCACCGAAGGTCAGCCGTGTCGCCGGGCCGCCGGAAGCGCTCATGACATAGATCTGCTGACGGCCGGAACGATCGCTCTCGAAGACGATCTGGCGACCGTCCGGCGAGAAGGAGGGCGAGATGTCGATGTCGGGCCCACTGGTCAGCCGGCTGAGGCTGCGGGTGCGCAGGTCCATCATGTAGATATCGGAGTTGCCGTCGCGCGCGACCGCCATCACCACCCGATTGCCGTCCGGCGAGAAGCGCGGGGCAAAGGACATGCCGTTGAAGTTGCCGACCACCTCGCGCTGTCCGGTGTCGAGATTATAGAGCGACACACGCGGCACGGTTCCCGGCACGAAGGAAACATAGGTGATTTCCTGGCGGGTCGGCGAGAACTGCGGCGAGAGCACCACCTCGGAACCGTCGGTCAGGTAGCGCTGATTGGCGCCGTCCTGATCCATGATCGCCAAGCGCTTCAGGCGGCGATCCTGCGGCCCGCTCTCGGCCACATAGACCACCCGGGTATCGAAGTAGCCCTCTTCGCCGGTGAGGCGCATGTAGATGCGATCGGCGATCTTGTGCGCAACCGAGCGCCAATTGGCCGGCGAGGCGGTGAATTCGAAGCCCTCGAGCTCGGTTTCCACCTGCACATCGTAGAGTCGGAAGCCGGCCTGCAGGCGACCGTCGGCGGCAGTCTTGGCGTAGCCCACCACCAGGGCCACGGTATTGATCAAACGCCAGTCACCAATGCGCACGCCGTCGGCGGCCAGGCTCTCGGCGGTTTGGATGAAGGCACCGGAGTCGATCGGCCGGAACAGGCCGGAGCGTTCCAAGTCGGCGGCCACCACGCCGGCGATGTCGCGCCCCAAGCGGGCTTGAGTGCCATCCGGACTGGTAAAGGCAGGAACGGCGATCGCCAGAGGACTGAAGAAACCTTCGGTGATGTCGATTTCGATCTCGGCACGCGCCGGGCTTTGGCTCAAGGTCACCGCCAAGCCCACGATCAAGATGGCAAAGAGTCTTCTCATCACAAAGTCTCCTTGGAGCCCTGTCCACAGAGCTCTTTTAGCGGGAAACGGAAAGAAAGATACACTTTTTCCGATAAGATTTCTGACGATATAATAGCACTAATCTCGGGTCGTGCCGATATAACGGCACGCTTCGCCGAATCGACGGTCACGCGATAGGTGGCATCGCTTTCGTAGCTACCGTTATTCACGACTTCCAAGTCCGAGACTCGCCCATCCGGATGAATCTCCAGGCGGATCTGGACCTCCACATCGTTGATGCCGCGCTGCCCGCAGGGAAAATTCCACTTGCGTTGTATCGCGGTCCCGACCTCGTTTATGCCGCTTGGCGAGAGCCCACCGCCGGCGCCGCGGCTCCGGCTGCTGTTGCTGCTGGACTGGTTCGATTGCTGTGTCAAGCCGTCCTGCGCCAGGCCTGCGATCAGGTCGGCAGCATTGTTCTGCTGCGTGGTCTGCTCCTGCCGGCCGGTTTCGGACTTGATGATCGCGGGCTTGGCTGCCTGCTGCATCTGACGGATGTCAGGCAGGTTGTGGCGCTTGGGCGCTGGCGGCGGCACGGCGAGTGATGATTGCAGTGCCGGAGTCGGCTGTGGCGGTGTTTCGCTGGGATCCTCGGGCGCGGTCTCCAGCGGTGGCGGCTCGCTGGTCTCCGGCTGGTCGATGGCCGGCGTCTCGGGACTGTCGGGCAGGCTGGCCAGCGAGAGATCCGGCTGTTCGGGCGCCGCCAGACTGAGCTTTGAGATCGATACCACCGGCGGCGCCTGGGGCAGTGCGGCGGGTGCATCGGGCGTGCCGGTTGCGGTCAGGAGATCCTCGACGGCAGGTTCGCTCTCGGCCAGGGGCTCGCTCTCGTTCTGGTCGGGTGCAGCGGGCTCGGAAGGGGCGCTGGTTTCCTCGGGCGGCTCGATCGGCTTACGGTCGTTGGCTTGGCCCGCCTGCCCATCCGTGCGCTCGAAGACGACCGGCACGGCAGCACCTCCGCCCAGGGTCAGCTCGCGCGAACTGTCCGGCAGGCCATAGACCAGCACGGCCACCAGTGCGACATGCAACAGCGAGGCAAAGACCATGCCGTTCCGCACGCTTGCATCACCTCCTTCTCTAACTCGCGAACGCTAGAGCGGTTCAGGCGACCACAGGATCACCTGCACCGCTCTATCACCTTGTTTCTCAAGCAAATCGTCGTCGCAGGCGATTCCGGCTGCTCGGGATTTGCCCTAATTGCTCTCCAGCGGCGGCGCTTCCGCTAGAAGCGCTACGCGGCGGAAGCCGGCTCCGTTGATCAGACCCATCACTTCCATCACCATCCCGTAGGCGATCGAGCGGTCGCCGCGCACGTAGATCCGGGTTTCCGGATTGGCGTCGGTGATGGCCTGCAGGCGCGGCACCAGGCTGACCGGGGTTACCTCCGTCTCCTGAATGTAGAGCCGTCCCTCGGCATCGACGCTGACCACCAAAGGCTCTTCCGGCGTGGTGATCGGCTGGGCGTCGGCTTGCGGCAGATCGACCGGAATGCCGACGGTCAAGAGCGGTGCCGTCACCATGAAGACGATCAAGAGCACCAGCATGACGTCGACGAAAGGCGTCACGTTGATCTCCGACATCGGCCGCCAAATGCCGCGGCGACGCCGGCCGCCGCTGCTGCGCGGGTTCATGGTGCCGGCCATGGCGCTAGCCCTTCTCGACCTGGCGCGAGAGGATCGCGCTAAACTCGTCGGCAAAGGTCTCCAGGCGCTGCGAGTAGTAATTCAGATCGCTGGAGATCTTGTTGTAGCCGAGCGAGGCCGGGATCGCCGCGAAGAGGCCCAAGGCCGTGGCGAAGAGCGCCTCGGCGATGCCGGGCGCCACAACCGCCAGGCTGGATTTCTCAGCCGCTGCGATCGAGGTAAAGGCGTTCATGATACCCCAGACCGTACCGAAAAGGCCGACGAAGGGTGCTGCCGAGCCGACCGAGGCCAAAAACACCATGTAGCGCTCCAAGCGCCCGCTTTCGCGGCCGATGGCGATGTTCATCACCCGGTCGATACGTTCGCCCAGGCGGGCCCTCAAGGTATCGCTGCCGGATAGCGAGGTGGCAGCACTGCGACGCCACTCCTGCATGGCGGCGATGAAAACCGCCGACATGGGATCCTGCGGCCGGCCCCCCAGGCGGTCGAACAGGTCTTCCAGCGAGCCGCCGGACCAGAAGGCCTCTTCGAAGCGGTCGGCCTGGCCGCGCAGGCGGCGCAGACGGACGACCTTGTCGAAGATAATGGCCCAGGTCCAAAAGGAGGCGAGCAGCAGCAACAGCATCGCCACCTTCACCACCAAATCGGCCTGCAGGAAGAGCGACCAGGCGTTCAAGCCATCTTCCATTGCGTGCGGTCTCCTTACTTCCCGATCATGGCGCCGCAGCGCCCCCACTCTGTTGCGTCCCCGCCCGATCGTGCCCTTCGGGATCGATCAGGTAAGTCTCGAAAGCCTCCCGCCAGCTTCGCGGAATGCGCGCCGCGTGACCGGTCTTGGTCATGCACACCACCTGCATCGTCACCTTGGCCAAGACCTCCTTGCCGCGCATCACGCGTTGCACGGCATCGATGGAGGCCGCTCCCATCCGCGTGAAGCGTGTGCGTATGATCAAGGCGTCATCCAGGCGGGCCGGTGTCAAGTATTCGACTTCCACGCGTCGTACCACAAAGACCATACTCTCTGTGTCCGCAAAGCTACGGTGATCCAGACCCAAGAGACGCATCGCCTCGGTCCGGGCCCGTTCGGCGAACTTCAGATAGTTGGCATAGTAGACGATCCCGACCGCGTCGGTGTCTTCGTAGAAGACTCGGAGCGGGTAAAGGTGTTCCCACATTTCGAAACGGCCGGAAGAGAGTTGCATAGGATCTTGCACAGCGTCGTATCAAACCTCCGTCACTGCGCTCCGTCCTCGCCTTCGGCAAAGAGATCGGGCTCCGCCTCGGCGCGCAGGCTCTTGGGCGTGGGCAAGCCGATCTGCCGGTAGCCCTGTGCCGTCAAGGTGCGGCCGCGCGGCGTGCGCTGCAACAGGCCCTGCTGAATGAGATAGGGCTCGATCACCTCTTCCAAGACGTCGCGCTGCTCGGACAGCGCTGCGGCGAGGGTTTCGACTCCGACCGGACCGCCGGCATAGTTCTGGGCGATCATGGCGAGATAGCGGCGATCCATCGCATCGAACCCGCCGGAATCGACCTCGAGGCGGGTAAGCGCGCCATCGGCCAGCGCCCGGTCGACCAGCTCGGCGCCGGCGACGGCGGCAAAGTCGCGCACGCGTCGCAGCAAGCGGCCGGCGACCCGCGGGGTGCCGCGCGCCCGACCGGCGATCTCGGCAGCTCCTTCCGGGCTCAAAGCCATCTCCAGAACCCGAGCGCCGCGCTCGACGATCGATTGCAGTTCGTCGGGACTGTAGAAGTTGAGCCTGAGCGGTATGCCGAAACGTTCGCGCAGCGGCCGGGTGATCAGGCCCGAGCGCGTTGTCGCGCCGACCAGCGTGAAGGGTGGCAGATCGATCCTGACCGAGCGCGCCGCCGGTCCTTCACCGATGATGATGTCCAGCGCGAAGTCCTCCATCGCCGGATAGAGGATCTCCTCGACCGCCGGCGACAGGCGATGAATCTCGTCGATGAACAAGACATCGTGAGGCTGCAGATTGGTCAGCAAGGCCGCCAGATCACCGGCCCGCGCGATCACCGGACCGGAAGTGGCACGAAAGGACACACCCATCTCGCGCGCCACGATCTGCGCCAAGGTGGTCTTTCCCAATCCCGGTGGACCGAACAGCAGGACATGGTCCAGGGCCTCGCCGCGCTGGCGGGCGGCGGCGGCGAAGACCTCCAAGTTCTCACACAAGGTCCTTTGCCCGACGAAATCGCGCAACTGCTGCGGCCGGATCGACTGCTCGAAGTCCTCTTCGCCATCCGGTGCGCTGGAGATCAGGCGCTCCTCGCTCATCGCGCCAAGTGTTTCAAGGCGGCTTTCAAGAGCGCCTCGACTCCAGCCGCATCGCCCAGGCGCTTACGCACTTTGGCAACCGCCGCCAAAGCTTCGGAAGGCCGATAGCCCAGTCCCTCCAGGGCCCAGGCGGCGTCCTTCGCCTCGGCGTCCTGGTCCAAGGCCGGGGCAATACCGGCTTCGCTCTGTGCGCCGGGGCCCAGCTGCAAGGCTGCCACCTTGTCTTTCAGTTCGGACACCAGGCGCAGCGCCAGCTTGGCACCGACGCCGGGCGCGCGGGTCAGCGAGGCCTTGTCGCCCGAGGCGACGGCGCGGGTGAGTTCGGCCGGCGACAGGGTCGAGAGAATGGCCAGGGCCAGTCGGCTGCCGACGCCTTGCACACCTTGCAGTAGACGAAACCAGGCGCGCTCGCCGGCTTCGGCGAAGCCATAGAGGTGGATATGATCCTCGCGCACATGGGTCTCGATCAGCAGCGAGACGGCCTCGCCGGGACGCCCGAGTTGAGACAGAGTGCGATTCGAGGCGAAAACCAGATAGCCGACGCCGCCGACGTCGATGATGGCCTGTCCCTCGCCACTCTCGTCCAGGCGGCCGCTAAGCTTGCCGATCATGCCGGGTCAGTGCCTTGTCCGACCAGACGGTACTGGGCCACTGCCGTTTCAGGCTGAACGAACACTGGGCTAGCTCCGACGGGCGCCGCGGCGTCGGGGGAGTTGACTTGCCGAGCCGGTCCAGGAGACCGCGGTCGCCGCGTGATGGGCATGGCAGATGGCAATTGCCAAGGCGTCGGCGGCATCGCCTTCCTTGAGATCCAACCCAGGCAGCAAGCGGTTCACCATCGTCGCCACCTGACCCTTCTCCGCATGACCGCTGCCGACCACGGACCGCTTCACGATCATCGGCAGGTATTGAGCGACCGTAAGGCCGGCGAGGCTGGGCACCAGCAGCGCCATCCCGCGCGCCATACCCAGTTTCAAGGTGGAGGCGGGATTGCGATTGGCCAAGGTCTCCTCGACCGCAGCCGCCTCAGGGCCCTGTTCGGCCACGACGCCTTGCAGCGCAAGATGCAGGATCGTCAACCGCGTCGGCAAGCTTTGCTTTTCGTCGGTCGCGATCACCCCGTGCGCGATATGGCTGAGCCGGCTGCCCTCGGCCTCGATCACGCCCCAGCCGGTGCGTCGCAAACCGGGGTCGATGCCGAGGACTCGTAAAGCTCCGGCTGCGGTCACCGGATCAGTTGGCGAGCTCAGCGAGGATCTCTTCGGGTATGTCGAAATTGGCGGCAACAGTCTGCACGTCGTCGTTGTCTTCCAGGGCATCGATCAGCTTCATCAATGTCTGGACCGCATCGCCGTCCACCGGGACGCCGTTGTTGGGCCGCCAGCACAGCCGACCTTCTCTGGGATCACCGTAACCTTCCGACAAGGCGTCGCGCACCTGGGAAAAATCCTCCGGTGCACTGAAAATCTCGTGCAGGTCCTCGTTGGACTGAACGTCGGCCGCGCCGGCCTCGACTGCAGCCTCGAAGATCTCGTCGGCACTACCGACCTCGGCCGGGTAGGCCAGATAGCCGACTCGCTCGAACATGAAGGAGACTGAATTGGTCTCGCCCATCGACCCGCCGTTCTTTGAGAAGATGGCCCGCACGTCACTGGCGGTGCGATTGCGATTGTCGGTCAAGGCCTCGACGAGCAGCGCCACGCCACCGGGCCCATAACCCTCGTAGCGAATCTCCTCGTAGGCCGTGTCGTCGTCACCGCCGGTGGCGCGCTTGATCGCCCGCTCGATGTTGTCCTTGGGCATGTTTTCGGCGCGGGCGACCTGGATGGCGCCACGCAGCCGCGGATTGGTCGCCGGGTCGGGCATGCCGCTTTTGGCCGCGACGATGATCTCGCGGGTCAGCTTGCCGAAGATCTTGGCGCGCTTCTTATCTTGCGCGCCCTTGCGATACATGATGTTCTTGAATTGTGAGTGACCTGCCATCGGTGTCTGCTTCTTCGTCGTTCGGATCGTTGAAGGGGGTGTTCAGCCGGTCTCGGCCAGGGCCTGCTTCGGATCGGCCTGATGAATCGAGCCGCCGATCCTGACCGGCTCCACCGAACGTGCCAAACCGCTGCGCGGATCGCTCTCGACCAGCACGCCGCAGAGCGAACCGGGGCCCGTCGCCACCGACATGCGCTCGGTCGGCAGGCGCTTGGTGAAGCGAGCCAGGGGCACGGCCTTGTCCATCCCGATCACCGAATCGTAAGCGCCGCACATGCCGGCATCGGTCTGATAGGCGGTGCCGCCGGGCAGGATCATCGTGTCGGCCGTCGGCACGTGGGTGTGGGTGCCGACCACCAGGCTGACGCGACCATCGGCGAAGTGACCCATGGCCATCTTCTCCGAGGTCGCCTCGGCATGTACATCGACGATGATCGCATCGACGGTCGCGCCCAAGCGATAGCCGGAAAGCGCCTTGTCGACGCAGTGGAAGGGATCGTCCAGCGCCTCCATGAAGAGCCGCCCCAGTACATTGACGATCAAGACTTTCTTACCGTTTGCGGTCTGAAAGGCGGCGATGCCGCGGCCCGGTGTACCGACCGGAAAGTTGGCCGGGCGCAGCAGGCGCGGCTCTTCCTCGATGAAGGAAAGGGCCTCGCGCTGATCCCAGGAATGATTGCCGCCGGTCATGACGTCGACACCGCTGGACAGGATCTCCTGCGCGATCTTGCGAGTCACGCCGAAGCCGGCCGCGGCGTTCTCGACATTGGCAACGACGAAGTCAAGCGCCAGCGCTCGCCGAAGCCCGGGCAGCTCGCGCGCCAGGGCTTCACGTCCGGGACGGCCGACGATATCGCCAAGAAAGAGGAAACGCATGGCCTTCACCTGCCCTCAAGAGCAGCCAAGGTCAAGCCATAGCCGACCTGCGCCAAGTCGTGGAAGTTCAAGAGATGCAAATGGCCTCGCGCTCGGTCACGATCCAGTCGAGCGCCAGATCGGTGGCTTCGCGCGGCACGGACTCGACCTCTTGCTCCGCGAAGGCTGCGCCGATCGCGATGATCCCGCCCTTGGGTCGGAGGTTCGCCAAGGTGCGATCATAGAAGCCACCGCCGTAGCCCAGCCGATAGCCCTGCCGATCGAAGGCAAGCAAGGGCACGATCAGCACTTGAGGTTCCATCTCGTCGGCTTCCGCCGAAGGCTCGGAGGTACCGAAGCCTGCCGCTTCCAGATCCTGCCCTGGCGACCAGTGGCGGAAAATCAGCGGTCGAGCGGCCCCCAACATGACCGGCAGACCGATCGGATGGCCGCGCTCGTGCAAGGCCGTCATGGCCGGATACACGTCCAACTCCGAACCCATTGGCCAATAGGCGGAGACCGGCGCGGACGGCGGTAGGAACGGTAGGCGTCCCAGAAAGGCGGCGCCGGCGTCACTCGCCTGTTTGGCAGCGGCAGTGCGGGTGGCTCTGGCGGCCTTGCGCAAGGCGGCTTTCTCGTCGGCCAGGGTGGATCTCACTGGATTGTGTTCTCGTGGATCGGAATTAGAAGGAACTGGTGCCGCGATGGCCGTCGACGTCATTCATCCTCTCGGACCTGCAAAAGCAGGTGGGCGCCGGGGTGCGCGGACCAGGGCCCACACAGAGCCAGCTCCCGAGAGAAGACTTATCGGCCCCAGGGATTGAATCGCCTAACGCACCCCGCAGCACCAGATTCACATAGTTAGGAAGTCGCCGTGCTACCGGCAATCTCTTGCAAGCGTCTTGTCGCTTGATCCAGGTCGTCGATCAGACCCGAAGGCGGCGGTCTACGCCGATCGGCATCTTCCAACTCGTCGACCAACATCAAGGCCGCCATGACCAGAAGCCGGGTTTCCGGTAGATTGCCAGCCTGCTCGGTCAGGTTCCCTAGTCGCTGATCCAGCTGCGCGGCGAGATAGCGCAGGTGCTCCTCCTGGCCATCGTCGCAGATCAAGTCATGCCTGCGACCGCGGATGGTGAGTTCGACCCTTGCCACGGATTTCTCGCCCGTCGCGGCGGCCAAAAGGGCCGCTCACGATCTCCCAAATCGGCCTAGCTGTCCTGCTCGCCACCGGACATCTGGCCCTCCAAACGTTCGATCAGGCCGTCGAGCTTGGCTCCGGTCTCCGACAGCAGATCCTGCAGCAACTCCTTCTCGGCCTCGGCCAAGGCCAAGGCTGCGCGCAGGCGCACGACCTCCTGGCTTTGCGCCTCTACCCTGCCGATGGCGGTCTCCAGGCGACGCATCGCCTCGCCGACCTTACCGCTGGTCACCTCTGCGGTGGACATGATGCTTTCGGACACGTCGAAACCCACTCCTTCTTTAGATGTTGTTGGTGCTCGTCACTCGGCCAAGTTCTATCGCCGGGCACTGTGGCCAGAACATGGCGTGGTCGTCAATGGCTGCTTCATCGACCTATGCGCCAGGCTATGCGGCGGTGCAGCAGGATCGCAGTTGACGTACCGCAGCTTGGGCGGCATGTTCCGCCACGATGTCGCGCCTGAGCCCGCCTTTTCGGGAGGGTTCGACGCGGCCGATCCCTCGGGCAGAGGTCCGGAGGCCAACTCCGGAGCGCGACGAAGCTTGCGGCGCGCCCATAAGCCGACCCGTAGACCAAAACGTCAAACCGAAACGACGCGAGCCGAACAATGGATGGTGCGACCCCGATGACGGTGCATCGCGATATGGCCAATTGCATCCGAGCCCTCGCCATGGATGCCGTCGAGCAGGCCAAGTCGGGCCACCCCGGCATGCCGATGGGCATGGCCGATGTTGCGACCGTGCTCTTCACCCGTTTCCTCAAGTACGATCCGACCCGCCCGGACTGGCCGGACCGCGACCGCTTCGTGCTCTCGGCCGGGCACGGCTCGATGCTGCTTTACGCGCTGCTCTACCTGACCGGCTACCCGAAGATGACCTTGGCGCAGATCAAGGCCTTTCGCCAACTTGGCAGTCGCACTGCCGGCCACCCCGAGTACGGCGAAACACCGGGTATCGAAACCACCACCGGGCCCTTGGGCCAGGGCTTGGCCAACGCCGTCGGCATGGCCATTGCAGAACGCCACCTCAATGCCGTCTACGGCGACGCGTTGGTCGACCACCGCACCTATGTCATAGCCGGAGACGGCTGCCTGATGGAGGGTATCAGCCAAGAAGCCATCGCCTTGGCCGGCCATCTCAGGCTGAAGAACCTGATCCTGCTGTTCGACGACAATCAGATCTCGATCGACGGGCCCACCTCGCTCACCACGTCGGAAGATCAGGCCGGGCGTTTTGCCGCTGCCGGCTGGACCACGCTGGCCTGCGACGGACATGACCCGGATGCCATCGCCGTCACCTTGGAGCAAGCGCAGAGCGCCGACCGCCCGGTCATGATCGCCTGCCGCACCACCATCGGATTCGGTGCACCCAGCAAGGCCGGAACCGCCAAGGCGCACGGTGCTCCGCTAGGCGGCGAAGAGATCGCCGGCGCCCGCGAGGCCCTGGGCTGGCCGCATGCACCCTTCGAGATCCCCGGGACCTTGCTCTCGGCCTGGCGGCAGGCCGGCAGCCGCGGCGCTGGCGAGGCCGCCGCCTGGGACCAGCGCCTCGAATCGCTGCCCGAGAGGAAACGCGCCAACTTCACGCGTCGCATGGCCGGAAAACTGCCCGAAGGCTGGAGCAAACCCTTGGGCAAACTCATTCAGACGGCCGTCGAAGAGACCCCGACCCTGGCCAGCCGGACAGCCTCCCAAAAGGCCCTGGAATGCCTGGTACCGAAGGTTCACAGTCTGATCGGCGGCTCGGCCGATCTAACCGGGTCGAACAACACCAAGACCAAGCCGATGGCCGTGCTCGACGCCGAGAATTACGGCGGCCGCTACATCCACTACGGCGTGCGCGAGCACAGCATGGCGGCGGCGATGAACGGCATGATGCTGCACGGTGGCGTGCGCCCTTACGGCGGCACCTTCATGTGTTTCACCGACTACTGCCGCCCGGCCATCCGTCTGTCCGCCCTGATGCAGCTGCCCGTCGTCTATGTGATGACGCACGACTCGATCGGGCTGGGCGAGGACGGCCCGACGCACCAGCCGGTCGAGCACCTGGCAGCCTTGCGTGCGATTCCCAATCTGCTGGTGATGCGCCCCTGCGATCAGGTCGAGACTGCAGAGGTTTGGGCGGTTGCACTGTCACAACTGAAGCGTCCCAGCATCATCGTCCTCAGCCGCCAGGGCCTGGCCACGGTGCGCAAGGACGGCAGCGAGAACCTGACGGCTTTCGGCGGCTATATACTGGCGCCGGCGAAAGGCCCGCGGGCCGTCAGCCTGATCGCCTCGGGATCCGAAATCGGAGTGGCTCTGGGCGCCAAGGCCTTGCTGGAGGAGGAGAGCATCGCCACGGCCGTGGTCTCGCTCCCCTCTTGGGAGCTCTTCGGCGAACAGCCACAGCACTATCGCGACGAGGTTTTGGGACCCGGCGCCCTGCACATCGCCATCGAGGCCGGCAGCCCCTTCGGTTGGGAACGCTGGATCGAGTTCGGCGGCAGCTTCGTCGGCATGCGGGCCTTCGGCGCTTCGGCTCCGGCCAAGGCCCTCTACGAACATTTTTCGATTACCCCTGAAGCCGTGGTCAAGGCTGTGAAAGCGCGGCTCTAGAGGTCGTGGCTGGTCGAGAAGGTTTCAGGAGAACATGAGAGGTCGCCCTTGACCGGCGGCCAAGCTGGCAAAGAAGGAAAGGGTGCAGCCATGACAAGCTTGCAAGAAGTCGCCGAAGCGCTAGTCGTCGAGGGTAAGGGAATCCTTGCCGCCGACGAATCCAGCGGAACCATCAAGAAGCGCTTCGACAGCATCTCGGTAGAGAGCACAGAGACCAACCGTCGCGACTATCGCGAGATGCTCTTCACCACGGCAGAGGCCGAAAAGTACGTCAGCGGCGTGATCCTCTTCGACGAGACCCTGCGCCAGAAGGCCGCCGACGGCACCCCGCTGGTCAAGATCCTGAACGATCGCGGCATCATCCCGGGCATCAAGGTCGACAAGGGCGCCAAGCCTCTGGCACTGACCGAGGGCGAGACCGTCACCGAAGGTCTGGACGGCTTGGCCGACCGCCTGAAGGAGTATGCCGGACTGGGCGCCAAGTTCGCCAAGTGGCGCGGCGTCCACAAGATCGCCGAGGGATTGCCTTCTGCGTCCTGCATCACTGCCAACGCGCACGCGCTTGCCCGCTATGCCGCGCTCTGCCAGGAGGCTGACATCATGCCGATCGTCGAGCCGGAGGTTCTGATGGACGGCGACCACGACATCGGGACCTGCGAGTTCGTCACCGAAGAAGTGCTGCGCGCCGTGTTCTCCGAGCTGGCCGTCGCCGAGGTGCAACTGGAAGGTATCCTGCTGAAGCCGAACATGGTGATCTCCGGCAGCGACTGCTCCGAGCAGGCGAGCCATGCCGAGGTCGCGGCCCGCACCGTCGCCTGCTTCCGTCGTGTCGTACCGGCCGCAGTGCCGGGCGTCGTCTTCCTCTCGGGCGGTCAGTCCGACGAGGACGCGACCTTGAATTTGGACGCCATGAACAAGCTGGGCTCGGCACCCTGGGCGCTCAGCTTCTCCTACGGCCGTGCCCTGCAAGCGGCGCCGCTGAAGGCCTGGGGCGGCAAGAACGCCAACCTCTCGGCCGGCCAAGCAGCCTATCTCGAGCGGGCCAAGGCCAACAGCCAGGCCGCATTCGGCCGCTACGCCGCTTAACCCGGAGTAACGATTGAGAGACGACACAATGGCAGTGAAGGTTGGAATCAACGGCTTCGGCCGTATCGGACGGCTGGTGTTCCGTGCCGCCATGGAGACCAAGCGCGACGACATCGAGTTCGTGGCCATCAACGATCTGGGCTCGGCCGCGGACAATGCGCACCTCTTGACCTACGACAGCGTGCATGGCCGCTTCCCCGGTCAGGTCGAGGCCAAAGACGGCAGCATCGTCGTCGACGGCAAAGAGGTTAAGGTGCTCTCCGAGCGCGATCCGGCCAAGCTGCCCTGGGGCGATCTGGGCGTCGACATCGTCATGGAGTGCACCGGCATTTTCGCATCGCGCGACAAGGCTGCTCTGCACCTCCAGGGCGATGCCAAGCGGGTGATCGTCTCGGCGCCGGCATCCGGCGTCGACATGACCGTGGTCTATGGCGTCAACCACGACCAGCTCGGCGCCGAGCATGTGGTCATCTCCAACGCCTCCTGCACCACCAATTGCCTGGCCCCGGTCGCCCACGTCCTGCACCAGGCAGTCGGCATCGAGCGCGGCTTCATGACCACGATCCACAGCTTCACCGGCGATCAGCGCACGGTCGACACCCTGCACAGCGATCTGGCAAGGGCTCGTGCCGCCTCGGTGTCCATTATCCCGACCTCGACCGGTGCAGCCCGTGCCGTCGGTCTGGTGCTGCCGGAGTTGAAAGGCAAGCTGGACGGCACCGCAATGCGTGTACCGACCCCCAACGTCAGCCTGGTCGATCTCAAATTCGACGCCGCGCGCGAGACCTCGAAGGAAGAGATCAACGCGGCCATCGATGCCGCCGCCGCCGGTCCCCTGAAAGGTGTTCTGGAGACCAACAGCCTGCCGCTGGTGTCCTGCGACTTCAACCACAACCCGGCGTCTTCGGTCTTCGACCTGAAGGAGACGCAGGTGATCGAAGGCCGATTCGTCCGCGTCATGTCCTGGTACGACAACGAGTGGGGCTTCTCCAACCGCATGAGCGATACCGCCATCGCCATGGGGCGCTACCTCTGATCACGCCGGCTTCGGCTGACTGGGAGGCAAAGAATCCGGGAGCCAGTGCCCTGGGTTCGCTCCAAGGCCCGCTGATCAGGGTCTATGGTAGCCGCGAGATCGCCCGCATCGCCGCCGTTACACGAGCACTCGATCGTCCGGCGACGGTGATCTCGGATGGCGCTGTCGGCTGGCACCTCTTCGCTGCCATGATACGGGCCGCAGAGCCCGGCGACACGGCACTTAGCTTCCTATACGACGCCGGCGACTCGGCTGGTGCCGCAGTCGAGGCTTTGCGGGCCGGTGCCGATGCGGTGCTTTCGACGGCAGGCGAGCGCCAGCGAGCCAGCCTCGCCACCTTGGCTGCAGCGACGGGTGCAGTGTTGCTTGACCGTCTCGCCAACACAGCTCTGGATTGCCCGGATGTCGAGAATTTGAAAGCTGTTTTGTGCGCAGGGACGACTGCACCCTCGAGCGAGATCGAGACCGGCGACCGATGACCGCGTGCAATTTCTACCTCGTCACCCCGATCGGCTTGGCGACCGAAAGACTGTCCCTGGATCGCTTCGGCGAAATGTTGCGCCAGGCGCTGCAGGGCCCACGAGTCGAAGCGATCCTGCTCCGCACCGCCGGGGCCGCGGCCAGCCAGGACGACGACAGCTTGCGCCGACAGATCGATGCCTTGCTGCCGCTTGCGCACGGCGTCGGCGTACCCCTGGTACTGGAAGAGCGTGCCGATCTGGCCCAGTCGCAGGGCTGCGACGGTGTACATCTGCTGGCCGACAAGGCGCTGTTGGCCGACGACAAGGCGCGAGTCGCTGCCGTCCGCCGCGCTTTGGGCGAGGATGGAATTGTCGGCGCTACCTGCGGTGATTCACGCCACAGTGCGATGGAAGCGGGAGAAGCGGGCGCCGACTATGTCAGCTTCGGCAATTTCGACCCTGAGCCTCAGGCGCCCGATCCGGATCTGCTAGCCTGGTGGCAGGAGATGATGGAGCCACCCTGTGTCGCCATGGGCGGCATCACCTTGGCAAACGCCCGCGACTATGCAGCGGCCGGTGCTGACTTTATGGCGCTGCGCCAGGCCGTCTGGAACCACGACCAGGGTCCGCTTGCAGCCATCGAAGCCTTCGCCAGGACTGTCGCTGAGGCCGAGTAGATCGTTGTCCGGAATATCTCATCGGCGGTTTTCACTGCCGGCGACTGCGATTGGAGGAAACAGCATGAGCGTGACGGAAATCGAGGCCTTCAAGCCTTTTGCCGAGGCCTTGGCGCGGCAGGCCTGCCAAACCGTGCTGGGTCTGGAAGCCAACACCACGACCGAGATCAAGCCCGACGGCTCGCCGGTCACCACGGTCGATCGCGCTGTCGAGGCCGTCCTACGCCAATCCATCGACGGCCACCACCCGAGCCACGGCATTGTCGGCGAGGAGTACGGCAACAAGGCTGCCGATGCCGAATGGGTCTGGGTGCTGGATCCCATCGACGGCACCAAGAACTTCATCGCCGGCCTGCCGACCTATGGCGTGCTGATCGCCCTCTGCCGGCAAGGGAAGCCGGTTCTGGGAGTCATCGCCCAACCCAGGACCAACCAGGTCCATCTCGGCATCTCCGGTCTCGGCTCTTGGCTGAACGGCACCCCGATCCACAGCTCCGCCGTGACCGAAATCGCCGAGGCTGTCGGCAATCTCTCGAACGACGAGTCGCACACGCCAGCCACGCTGCCGGCCTACGAGGCACTGCGCCATTCCACGCGCTGGACCCTCTATGATGGCAGCTGCCTCGGCTACGGCTCGCTCGCTGCCGGACAGCTCGACATCTGCCTGTCCGGCGCCAACCTCTCCAACCACGACCTCTGCGCCCTGGTCCCGGTGGTCGAGGGCGCCGGTGCCATCATCAGCGACTGGCAAGGGCGGCCGCTCACCATGGCATCCAGCGGTGCCATCGTCGCCTCGGCCAACCCGGACCTGCATGCCAAAGTCCTGACCCTGCTGGCCGAGCTCGAAGGGCCTGCGGTCTAGGCAGCGCAGCCCCCACCTCTTCGCGCTTGGCATAAGGGGTTCGGCGGCGGCAGATTGCGCGCCGACGAGGCACTCGCTCGGTGAGCCTTCGAAGGAAAGAAAGGAAAGCCCATGGCGCCGCGTTCCCCCTTGATCAACGTGATGGTCCGTGCCGCGCAGCGCGCCGCGCGCGGCCTGAAGCGCGACTTCGGCGAGATCGAGCAGTTGCAGGTCTCCAAGAAGGGCCCGGCCGACTTCGTCTCCACCGCCGATCTGTATGCCGACAAGATCCTGCGCGAAGAGCTGATCAAGAGTCGCCCGGACTTCGGCCTTTTGAGCGAGGAAGGCAGCCTTCGCCAGCCCGACACCGAGGGCCGGCGCTTCATCGTCGACCCCCTGGATGGCACCACGAACTTCCTGCACGGATTGCCGCACTTCGCGATTTCCATCGGATTGGAGCAGCGCGGCACGCTGCTGGCCGCGGTGGTCTATGACCCGATCAAGGACGAGATCTTTCATGCCGAACGCGGCGGCGGCGCTTTCCTCAACGATCGCCGTCTCAGGGTCTCCGCCCGCAGTCGCCTCGGCGAATCGCTGCTGGCCACCGGCATGCCCTTCAAGGGTAAGGAGGGCAGCGAGATCTTCATGAGTGAGTTGGGCCAGGTCCTGGACGAGGTCGCCGGCGTGCGCCGCTGGGGCGTCGCTTCGCTGGACCTAGCCTATGTCGCCGCAGGCCGCTTCGATGCCTATTGGGAGCACGGTCTCTCGTCCTGGGATATCGCCGCAGGTATCTTGCTGGTGCGCGAGGCCGGCGGGTATGTCAGCGCCATCGACGGGCGGGACGTCACCTTGGACGGCGGCTCGATCCTGGCTTGCAACAGCGAACTGCACAGCGACATGGTGCGCTTGCTGAAGCCCAGCCAGGAGAGCTAGAAACGAATCATCGCAATTGGGCGACCGCCTCTCCCCTACCGGTGCGAAAGGCTTATGTGTTAGGCTGAAAGCGAAATCTCCGCGTCGACAGCCTGTCTGCGGGTTTGCGCTACGTTACACCTGCGGGTTAAGACATGGGGGGAAGCGCCGCTGCGCGAGGCTGCCCGATTTGGCCGGCGCAAGGCGATTGTGTGGTCGCGGACCAGCGCCTAGTCTCCTGCCCAGAGGTGCAAGTGGGGGGTGTAGAGGCCGGAGATCGCGAGGGAGAAGAGAGCTTAGGCATGGCCAGGCAGATGAAGACCAAGCAAGCAGTAGCCCCGCAGCGCCGAATGCGTCTTCTGGCGGGCGTCGCCACTCTGGCGCTCTCGGCACTGCTGCCGGCAGGCGTCGCCGCCCAGACCTACGGCAGCGGCAGCCCCAACGTGATCGTCAACACCGGGGTCTTGAACAGCCTCGGCCCCAGCGGTCCGGTACCGGCCATTCCGGTGACCCCGGGCGGTGTCTACAGCGGTTATGGTCTGGGCCAGCAGTCCAGCCTGGCCTATTCCAGAGGCAACGCAAGAGTCCTGGTCCGCCCAGGCGCGCTGCTCTATCCGCCGCTGAGCGATCCGCGATCGCAGGTGACGATACCGACAGCACAGCTTCCCGGCTTTCAGCAGCCCCTGCAGCAACCCGCCCAGCTCGGCAGCAGTGGCAAGCTGGTACCGACCCTGATCAGGCCCGGCCAAGGACCGCAGCTGGTGACCGCGCCGGCTGCCCAGAATCGTGTCGTCGCTGCCCCGACCACCAGTCGGGCTCGGGCTCTGGCAACGGCACCGGTCTCCAGCACGCCGGTTCCGCCGGAAACGCCGCCTAAGGACTCCTTCGCCGGGCTGCCCTCTACCGGATCGTCGGACGCCACGTTTTCGATCGCGCCGGCCCCTGCACCCGCACCGGTGGCAGCCGCACCTGAACCGGCTCCGGCTCCTACCTCGGCCCCAGCACCCGCGGCGGCAGCGCCCAGCCCGGCACCCGCTCCGGCTCCGCAAGTGGCGGCCGCACCGCAAACCAGTGGTGGCCTTTCGATCTCGGCAGATCCAGGCAGCGCAGCACCCAGCAGCGCGTCGCTTCCCAGCCTCTCGACCGGCTCCAGCAGATCCAATGGCAGCGGCGCCATCACACCGGCCCCCGGTACGCGCAGCGCCGCACTGGCGCCCAGCCCGACACCAAGTTCGGCGCCTTCGGCCGCACCGAGCCCGGCGCCGACTACCGCTGCGGCACCAAGCGGCACCGCCGGCGTCACGATTACACCGGCGCCCGGCTTCAAGGCGCCGAGCCCGGCGTCCGGTTCCTCGTCCGGCAGCAGTGGCGGCGGCCTCACCATCACCCAGCCGGGCAGGAGCCCGGCCCCGGCGCCCGCACCTGTGGCCACACCGAGCCCGGTGCCCGGTTCCTCGTCCGGCAGCAGTGTCAGTATCGTCAGCGGCGGCGGTGGTCTCGGCAGCCAGGCTTCGTCCGGCAGCAGTAGCGGCGGCCTCACCATCACCCAGCCGGGCAGGAGCCCGGCCCCGGCGCCGAGCCAGGTCGCAGGCATCGCACCGGCGCCGACCCCTTCGGTTTCGGCCCCGGCGCCCGCACCTGTAGCCACACCGAGCCCGGCTCCCGTCGCTGCTCCCGCACCGTCCCCGGCGCCGAGTCCGGCACCGGTCACCACCGCTGCAGCGCCGACGCCAACTCCGGTCGCCGGCAGCAGCGACGGCGAACGCCTGCTGTTCGACGTCGACTCCTCGGTTCTCACCGATGCCGACAAGTCGACCTTGAACCAGATAGCCAGACAGATGCAGGAGGACGAGAACCTGCGCCTCGAACTCCTGGCCTATGCCTCGGCCGAGGACGGCAGTTCGTCCGATGCTCGCCGTCTGTCGCTGTCTCGGGCCTTGGCGGTGCGAGCTTACCTGATCGATCGGGGCATTCGCACGGCACGCCTCATTGTCCGCGCGCAAGGCGATCGCTTCGGCAGCGGCCCGGCCGACCGGATCGACCTCAGCTACCGCAGCTAGGAGAGCAAGGCGGTGCGGGCCTGCGCTTTGCCGACCGCCAGCGATAGAGGAGGAACGACCCCATGACCCGACCGATGCGCTATCTGATGCGCATGCTGGTCTTCCTTCTGGGTGTCTCGGTGGTCTGTGCCGTTCTCGGCCCCGGTCTGGTCCGTGCCTTTTTCGCCAGCCCCTTCCTCAATGGCGTCATCCTCGCCGTGGCGCTGCTTGGCATTCTGCACACCATTCGGCAGGTGATCCTTCTTGGGCCCGAGATACGCTGGCTGCAGCAGCTGCAGCAGGAAACCCGCGAGCGGCTGTTCTATCCCGACTCGCTGAAGCAGCTGCCGCAACCGCGCGTGTTGGGCCCGATGGCGCGCATGCTGGGTGAGCGGCGCGGCCGCGTCTCCCTCTCCACGCTCTCGATGCGCACCCTGCTGGACGGCATCCAGATCCGCATCGACGAGGCGCACGACCTCTCGCGCTATCTGGTGGGGCTGCTGATCTTCCTGGGCCTGCTGGGCACCTTCTGGGGCCTGGCCGAGACCGTCGGCGCGGTCGGCGACACCATCGCCGGGATGCAGGCCGGAAGCGGCAGTTCCATCGACCTGCTGCAGCAACTGCAGCAAAGCCTGGAGCGCCCCTTGGCCGGCATGGGCACGGCCTTCACCTCCTCGCTGTTCGGCCTGGCCGCCTCTCTCGTGGTCGGTTTTTTGGAGCTGCAGTCCTCGCAGGCCCACAACCGCTTCATGCAGGATTTGGAGGAATGGCTGGCCGGCATGACCAAGCTGTCCGGCGGGGCAGTCGGCAGCGCCGACGGCGAGGGTTCGGTTCCGGCCTACGTGCAAGCCCTGCTGGAGCACACGGCGGACAGCCTGGACGGTCTGCAGCGCACGCTCACCCGCAACGAGGAAGAACGCCAGGCAATCGCCGACAGCCTGGGTCTGATCGGCGAACGCCTGGGCAATCTGGCGGCGCAGAGCCAGGCCCAGCAAACCGCTTTCGCCAGCCTGATCGATACCCAAACCCAGCTTCGCCAGACTCTGCAGCATCTGGCCGAGGTCAGCGGCGGGGCCGAGCAGGGCTCGCGCCAGTATCTGCGCGCGCTGCACGCTTCCCTGGAACGCGTCGGCGCCGATCTCGACAAGGGCCGCGGCCAGGTCATCCAGGAAATGCGTAACGAAATCCGCCTCTTGGCCCGAACCATCGCTGCCCTGGCCGACGAGGGACACTGATGGAACCCGGCTACGGTCGACGCGCCCGCCGGTCGATGAACTACTGGCCGGGCTTCGTCGATGCCCTGGCCGCGCTCATCATGGTCGTGGTCTTCGTGCTGCTGATCTTCGTATTGGCGCAGAACACGCTCTCCGGCGCCCTCCTGGGCCGCGACGAGGCGCTGGAGCAGATGACCCGCACCCTCGGTCAGACGCAAGAGCAACTGGATCTCGAACGGGAAGCCGGTGCGGAGCTGCGCGCGACCCTCGCCCGCCTCTCGGCCGAACTGCAGGCAGCCGACAGTCGCAACGATCGTCTGTCCGCCGACATGGCCAGCCTGAGCGACGCCCGCAGCGGCGATGCCGATGCCGCTGCCAGGCTGGCCGAGCGCCTGTCGGCCCGCGAGCAAGAATTGGAAGATGCCAAGCAGCAAGGCCTTCGCGATGCCAAGTCTCTGGCAGCCCAGCGCGCGCGGATCTCCGATCTGGAGACTGAAGCGCGAGCGCTGGAGAGCACCGTCGCCAATCTGGAGGCACTTCGTCGCAGTCTGGGCGCAGAGGTGCTGGCCCTCACCAAGCGAGCAGACGGTCTGGACGAAGCTCTGGCGCAAAGAACGGCGGCGCTGGCAGGCGCCCAGGAAGCACTGATAACACAAACGGCCGAAACCGAGACATTGCGCGCGGCCCTGGCGGCGAGCGAGAGCGCCAAAGCGGCAGCGGGGACCCAGGCCAAGAGCGATCGCCAAGCCCTAGCCCTTCTCGAAGATCGCGTGACTCGGGTGACCGGCGAGCGCGATGCCGCCGTAAGCGATGCCGCCGAAGCCCTGCAACGCATCGAGGTCCTGAGCAACAGCCTGGCCGAGTTGCGCGGCAGCCTCTCCAGCGGCGCCGCGACGCAGGAGGACCTGCAGGCGCGCTTGGCTGCCAGAGAGACTGAGATTGCCGCCTTCGCTCGCGCCCAGGCAGCCCTTGAAGCAAGGCTTGCAGCCCTGGAGGCCAAGAGCTTTGCGGTCGAAGAGAGCCTGGCGCTGAGCGAATTGGAACGCCGGCGGCTGCAGACGCTTCTGGGTGAAGGCCGTGCAGCACTGACGCAAGCCGAAGAGCAGGCGCGAGTCCTCCAGTCCGGTTTGCAGGACAGCGAAGAGGCGGAACGCGCCGCCGCCGCCGAGCGCGAACGCCTGGTCGAGGCGCTGGCACTGGCCACCAGCGAGCGCGACGGCCTTCTGGAGCTGGCCGAGAGTCTGGCGGGCGAGCGCAATGCCCTTGCCGATCTCCTGGCGGCCAGAGACAGAGATCTGGCAAGCCTGACCGGCGCCGCCGCAACGCAGGCCGAAGAACAGGACCTGGCCGCTGAGCGTCAGCGCGGCCTGGAGGAAGAACGTGACGCACTCAGGACGGCGCTCAGCGAGAGCGAGACCGAGATTCGCCGCCTGGAGTCCCTGCTGACCCAACTGACCGGCGAACGCGAGAACCTGGCAGTCGAGAAAGGCAAGGCCGAGGCCGAGCGTGGCAGCCTGGCCAACCGTCTGGCCGAGCTCGAGCAGGAGCTGCGCTTGCGTAGCGAAAGCCTGAACGAGACGACGACGCGCCTGACTGCCGCCATTGAAGAGGAGCGGCGCGCGCGCGGCGAGATCCTCGGCAGCCTGACCAAGACCGAAGCCAGCCGCGAGGCCCTGGCCCGTGTGCTGGTGGAACGTCAACGCAGCCTCCGACGCCTCTCCGCCGAGCTCGGCAGCCTGCAGGAACGCCTCACATTGCAGGAAGAGGCGCTGGCCAAGGCGGACAGACAAATCGAGGGGCGGGACTCCGAGCTGGCCCGCCTCGAGTCGGAACTGGCCGCGACCCAAGGCCGTCTGACCCAGGCCCGTGAAGAGGTCGAGGGGCGCGAGTCGGATCTGGCCCGTCTCTCGGCTGAGCTGGCGGCGGCTCAAGCCCGTCTGACCCAGGCGCGTGCAGAGGGCGAAGGGCGCGAGTCGGATCTGGCCCGTCTCTCGGCTGAGCTGGCGGCGGCTCAAGCCCGTCTGACCCAGGCGCGTGCAGAGGGCGAAGGGCTCCAATCCGAGCTGGCGCGCCTCTCATCGAACCTCATTGCCACGCAAGGCCGCCTGGCTGAGGCTCGCGCGCAGATCGAAGGACGCGATGCCGCCTTGGATCGCCTGACCGAACTGACCAGCGGCCTGCAGACCGAACTGGCGGCGAGCCGCAGCAGCCTGACCTTGGCCGACCGGCGTCTGAAACTGGCCGAAGAAACCTTGGCAGAGGTAACGGCCGAGGGTGAAACCCGGCAAGCGGAAACCGCCGCCGCGCTCGCCGAGCAAACGGCATTGAGCGAAAGCGCCAACAGCAAGGTCGAACGCCTGCAAAACCAAGTCACCGCCTTGGAAGAACGCCTGGGCCAGCTGGCCCTAGCCCTGAAGGCGAGCGAACTCCTGAACGAAGAGCGGCAGGTGAAGATCGTGGGCCTGGGCAAGCGACTGAACGAGGCCCTGGCTACCAAGGTGCAGGAACTGGTCCGCTATCGCTCGGAGTTCCTCGGGCGTCTGCGCGAGGTCTTGGGCACGCGCGGCGACATCCGCGTGGTCGGCGATCGCTTCGTGCTGCAGTCGGAAGTGCTCTTTCCCTCGGCCCAGGCGGCGCTCACGCCGGAGGGCGAGGATCAATTGGCCGACCTGGCCGCGACCCTGAAGCAGATCATTCCCGAGATCCCCGAGGATATCGATTGGGTCCTGCAGGTCAACGGCCACACCGATCGCCGTCCGCTGATCAGCGGCACCTTTGCCTCAAACTGGGAGCTCTCGGCCGAACGTGCGCTCAGCGTCGTGCGATTCCTGATCCAGCAGGGAATCCCGGCCAGTCGCCTGGCCGCCGCCGGCTTCGCCGAGTTTCAGCCCATCGCCAGCGGCCGCGATGCCGCGTCCTACCGACTGAACCGCCGCATCGAACTGAAGCTCACTCAGCGCTGAGCGCGGCCATCGTGGTGTCCTGATCGAACTGCAGTGCCGCCAAGCGGGCATAGAGGCCGTCGGCGCGCACGAGATCGAGGTGACGCCCCTGCTCGACGATGCGTCCCTGATCCAGGACCAGGATACGGTCGGCCTTCTGGACCGTGGCCAGGCGATGGGCGATGACCAAGGTGGTGCGGCCGACCATCAGGCCCTCCAAGGCTTGCTGCAGGTCGCGCTCGCTCTCAGCGTCCAGCGACGAAGTGGCCTCGTCCAGCAACAGCAAGGGCGGATCGCGCAGCAGCGCGCGAGCAATCGCTATGCGCTGGCGCTGCCCGCCGGAGAGCCTGACACCGCGCTCGCCCAGGAAGGTATCGAAGCCTTGCGGCAGGGCCTCGACGAAGCCCAGAGCCTGGGCTGCCTCGGCCGCCTGGCGTACTTGCGCAGGGCTCGGCTCCGCGCCGAGGTCGGCGCGGCCGTAAGCGATGTTCTCCAGGGCCGTGGCCGAGAAGATCACCGGTTCCTGCGGCACCAGGCCGATCTGGCTGCGCAGGTCCTTGGGATCGAGGTCGCGCAGATCGGTACCGTCGAACAGCAGGTGCCCCGCGGTCGGGTCATAAAAGCGCAGCAGAAGCTGGAACAGGGTCGTCTTGCCGGCGCCCGACGGCCCGACGATGGCCACCCGCTCGCCTGGCTCCACTGTAAGATCGAGCTCGTGCAGGGTCGCGCGTTCGGGATGAGCCGGATAGGAGAAGGAGACTCCCTCAAGAACGACCGCACCGCGCGCCGGCTTGAGCAGGCGTTTCGGCTCTGCCGGTGCGCGGATATCGGCTTGGCTGTTCAGCAGTTCCAGGAGCCGCTCGGTAGCCCCGGCTGCGCGTTGCAGATCGCCGATCACCTCGCTCAAGGAGCCCACGGCGGCGGCCACGACGATGGCATAGAAGACAAAGGCCGAGAGATCGCCGCCCGAGAGATTGCCGGCCAAGACCTCGTGCCCGCCCATCCAGAGGATGAGCGAAACGGCCCCGAACACCAGAAGGATCACCAAGGCAGTGAGCCGGGCCCGCGCGCGGGTGCGCAGCAAGGCGACGTCGAAGACTGCCTCCGTCGTCTGCGCGAAGCGACCTTCCTCCGCCGCCTCGCGGGTGAAGGCCTGAACCGTACGAATGGCGCCCAAGGTCTCGTCGACCCTGACCCCGACCTCGGCCACGCGATCCTGGCTTTCGCGCGAGAAACGTCGCACCTGCCGTCCGAAAATCAGGATCGGCGCGACCACGAGCGGAACCAGCAGGAGCACCAGACCGGTCAGCATCGGCGAGGTGACGATCAGCAGGACGAAGCCGCCGACCAGCAGCAGGGAGTTGCGTAGCGCCGTGGTCGCCGAGGAGGCAATGACGGCTTGCAGCAAGGTGGTGTCGGTGGTGAGCCGCGAGAGCACTTCGCCGGTCTTGGTCTCTTCGTAGCAGGCCGGGGAGAGCGCCAAGACCCTAGCGTAGACGGCCTTGCGCAGATCCGCGACCACGCGCTCGCCGAGCCAGGCGACCAGATAGAAGCGGGCATAACTGGCGCCGGCCAAGAGCAGCACCACGCCCAGAAGCACGATCAGGGCCTGGTCGAGAAGGGCATCGTCGCCCAGCGCAAAGCCCTCGTCGACCAGCTTGCGCAACCCGAAACCGAGGCCCAGGACGGTCATCGCCGCTACGGTCAAAGCAGCCAGCGCGCCGGCCATCTGCAGGCGATAGGGCCGCAGGTAGGGGCGCAGGTTCGCCAGCACGCCGAGACCGCGTTGCTTCGGCCGCGTCGAACCGCGGGCCTGCTGAATGAGAGAGGGTTGGCGCATCGGCTCCCGTTAGGTTACCTGGCGGCTAGCTGGATCTGCTTTTCGGCATTCCAGCCTTGTGCCGGGCTCGCCTTCGCAAGGCAAGCTCTCTCCCACCGCGCCTCCATCAAACAGCGGTTATGTCATGCAGGCTGGGCACCTTTGCATCGCACCGCTTGCGTCCGCGCGGCGCCTCGGCTATGTGCACGCGCTCAAGTCAATGCGGAGGGCGCCGATGAAGGCCGACATCCATCCCGATTACCACGAGATCACCGTGCAGATGACCGACGGCACGGAGTTCAAGACTCGCTCGACCTATGGCAGCGAGGGCGATGTGCTGCGTCTGGACGTCGATCCCAAGACCCACCCGGCCTGGACCGGCGTGCATCGTCTGATCGACTCCGGCGGTCAGCTCGCCAAGTTCAACAAGCGCTTCCAGGGCCTGGGGATGAAGTCCTAGCCTGCGACGGAAGCACTGGGGAACGGCAGGCGCCCTGAACTGGGCGCCCTCTTGCGTTGTGACCTGTTGCTTGTCGCGGGAAAGAACTTTTGCCTCTTGACGGCGGAAATCCGCCTACCCATCTGCATGTCTGTGGAGAAGAGGTGCCCGATTGGGGCCTCGCGATCTCCTCAAGCCATCGGGGCATCAGCCGAAAACCGGTGATACCCCATACCCTCTGTTGCTGATGCAAGGAGACCATGGACATGCGCAGCTACGATCTTTCACCCCTCCTTCGTGCCTCTATCGGATTCGACCGCTTGGCGAACATTCTCGACAGCGCCCAGCGCGCCGAGGATTCCGGTCCGGCCTACCCGCCCTACAACATCGAAAAGCTGGACGAGAACCGCTATCGGATCTCCATGGCCGTCGCCGGCTTCGGCGAGTCGGAGATTGAGATCACCGCCAAGGAGCAGTCCCTCGTCGTGACCGGCCGCAAGGCCAAGAGCGAGGGTGCCGAGCCCAGCTTCCTCTATCGCGGCATCGCTCAGCGTGCCTTCGAGCGCCGCTTCGACATGGCAGACCACATCAAGGTGGTGGGCGCCAGCCTGGAGAACGGCTTGCTGCACATCGACCTGGTGCGCGAGCTTCCGGAGGCCAAGAAGCCCCGCAGCATCGCGATCACCAACGTACGGGCCCCCGAGCCCCGCGTGATCGAGGGTGACAAGCAGGCCGCTTAACGGCCGGTTCTTGAGCGAGATGCAGAGGGGTCGAGGCGCAAAACGCCTCGACCCCTTCTTTATTGGCCCAGGCGATTCCAAAGTGCGGTGAGTATGACTCACCGCTTCGCACTGGCCCTCTCCCCCTTGAGGCGAGCGCGATGCGGCGCATCATGCCCTGGCTTTTTGCGCCAGACGCGCCAAGGCCTTGGCGCGGCGCATCAGCCACCAGCCGAACTGCGGCTTCCAGCTAGAGAAATCCGCGTCCTGGCCCAGAGCCTCGGCCGCATGCAGGGTCCAGTTGGGATTGTAGAGAAGCTCGCGGGCGATGGCGACCAGGTCGGCCTGGCCCCGTTGCAGAACCGATTCCGCCTCGGCCGCGGTGCGAATGAAGCCGACGGTCATGGTGGTCATGCCGGTCGCCTCCTTCACCGCCTGCGCGAAGGCCGCCTGGAAGGCTGGCGCGATGGTGATGCGCTGTCGGCCCGGATGACCCGAGATGCCGCCGGACGAGCAGTCCAGGATGTCGACCCCGCAAGCCTGCAAGGCCTTTGCCAGCTCAATCGTATCGGCGAGCGCCCAGCCGCCATCGTGCCAATCCACCGCCGAGATGCGGAAGGAGAGTGGCAGATCCTGCGGCCAGGCGCCGCGCGCCGCCATCGCCACCTCGCAGGCGAAACGCATGCGATTCTGCAGGCTGCCGCCATAGCCGTCCCGGCGGGTGTTGGCCAGCGGCGAGAGGAACTGGTGTACGAGAAATCCATGCCCGGCATAGATCTCCAGCACCTGAAATCCGGCGACAGCAGCGCGGCGCGTGGCAGCCGCAAAGGCATCGATGACCGCGTCGATACCGGCACGATCCAGCGCCTCCGGCTCATGCCAATTCGGACCGAAGGTCTCGGCCGAGGGCGCCACGGCCGTCCAGGGCGCTTCGCCGCGAAGCGCCACATCCTCCCCATCCAGCGGTGTTTCCCCGTCCCAAGGGCGCCGCTCGCTGGCCTTGCGCCCGGCGTGCGCCAACTGAATGCCGGCGATCGAGCCTTGTTCCTGGATGAAGGCGGCGATGCGTTCCATCTGGTCGAGCTGGCCGTCCTCCCAGAGCCCGAGATCGCCCGGCGTTCGCCGTCCGCGCGCCTCGACTGCGGTCGCCTCGGTAAAGACCAGGCCGGCGCCGCCCAAGGCAAAGCGTCCGAGATGCACCAGGTGGTAGTCGTTGGCGTAGCCCTCTCTCGAGAGGTACTGGCTCATCGGCGACACCACGGTGCGATTGGGAAGGGTAACGCCGCGCAGAGTCAGCGGCGAGATCAGCAGCGTGCGATCCGTCATATCCAGAATCTGTAAGCGGCAGGACAGCGCCTGTTCAAGCCCAGGCGGGCAGATCCACACAAGTCACGATGGTGTCAAAGGTGTTTACCGCCGTCGCGGTGCCCGTGCCGTCAGCTCCATCAGCGCCCGCTCGGTCAGCAATTGGGCCGGGGCGCCGGTCTTCTTGCAGGCGGACTCGCTCTCCAGCAGACGGCCCAGAGCCCAGCCGAGCCGCTCAGCCGGCCAGGCGCGTGCTTGAGCGGTGACGGCCGACTGCTGCTTCCAGAAGACCGGGGGTCGCAAGCGCTTGACCGCATCGGCCGGCACCGCACCGGCGGCGATCGCACCGGCGAGCAGGTGCAGGCGCTGCATGTGGCGTGCCGCTGCCCGCAACAGGGTGATCGGGGCGACACCTTCGGCCCAGGCCCGGGACAGATCGCGCACGGCCGCCGGCAAGTCGCCGGCTCCGACCGCCAGCACCAAATCATCCAGAGTGCGCTCGGACGAGTCGCCGACGACGGCTTGGGCAGCCTCGATATCGACGCTACCGCCCTCCGCCGCACCCAGGTAGAGGATGAGCTTGTCCAGCTCCAAACGCGTCAGGCGGCGATCGCCGCCCAAACGCGCCGCGAGATAGTCCAAGGCGTCGGGCGCTAGCGTAAGCTTGGCCGCGCCCAGGTGCTGGCGAATGAGGCCGCGCAGGCCCTCGCCCTCGTCGCGATAGCAAGCCACGGCAGCCGCGTTCTTGGCGCCCTCAAAGGCTTTGCGCAGGCCCCGGCGGGCCAGGTCTCCGGCCTCGACCACGACCAGTGCGTCGCCGAGTGGATCGGAGAGGAAGTCCTGAAAGAGCTCGGCCAAAGAATCGCCGGCAGCCCGAAGCTTGATCACCCGCCGCCCGCCGCCGAAGGCCATGGCTTGCGCCTCATCGCGAAGCCGGGCGGGGTCCGTCCTCAAATCGTCCGCTGTCAGCTCGGCCAGGCGGAAGGGGTCGTCGGCATCGGGCACGACGGCCGCGCGCAGCCTCTCGGCCCGCTCTCGCACCAAGCCGCCATCGGGGCCATAGACCAGGACGGCAAGCAGGCTGTCGGGCGGCTTGGCGCAAAAGGCCTCGGCATCGCGCGGCTGAACCTTCACGGGACGGCGGGCCCGATGTGACTAGCTCAGCGCCACGGCCAAGCGCGTGGTGATGGAATCGGCGATCAACACCAGAGCCCGCTCCTCCACCGTCTGCTCCGACACCTGGCTGGAGTAGCGATTCTCCAGGATGTTGAACACGGCCTGAGCGCCCGTGGTGCCGCCAGTGACCTCCTCGCCGCCCTGCGTGGTCAAGAGGCGGTAGTTCGCCGTCAAGGTCAAGGTGATGCGGGTTGCGGTCTCGTCCTCTCGGAGGCCGCTTTCGGTCTCTCGGCGATCCAGCGAGACCTGCAACTCGTAGGCCGGTTGGGAGGGCTGCCCATAGGGATTGATGCGATCGCGCAGCATGTTATGCAGCTTTTGCCCCAAGCGGTTGCTCAAGGGCGCGATGCGCGTGCTGGAAAGATCCTGCGAAACCCGCGCGGCCTGCTGGCGGCCATGCAACGGCCGCGCGTTGCAGCCCGCCAGTGCCAGCGGTGCAGCCAAGAGCAGGGCCTGTGAGAAGAGACGACGGCTAACGATCATGTTCCAGCCTCTCGTTCCGGGTGCCGTTCGACAAACCCAACGGTCGTGTACATTCAACCGGCGCCGGCCCGCACCCGGCCAACCATCGGGAATATGCTTGTTGGTTGGCCGGGTGCGGGGGCAGGCCGGTGCAGTCTGGCCGGACAAGGCACAAGGGTCAAACCACGATATTCACGACCCGGCCCGGCACCACGATCACTCGGCGCGGCGTTTGCTCCGCCAGGTGGCGCTGCACCGTTTCGTCGGCCAGGGCCAAACGCTCGGCGGTCGCCCTGTCGGCATCGCACGGCATCACGATGGTGGCCCTGAGCTTGCCGTTCATCTGCACCGCCAGGGTGATGCTGTCGTCCTTCAGGAAGGCCGGATCGGCAACCGGCCAAGACTGATCGCAGAGCAAGCCTTCGCCGCCCAGAGCCTGCCAGAGTTCCTCGCCCAGGTGCGGCATCATCGGGCCGATCATGCGGACCAGGGTCTCGGCGCCGAAGCGACGCACCCAGGCGGCGGCCGCATCCTCGGTTTTCAGGCCGGAGAGCGCATTCACCAGCTCGTGCACCCTGGCCACCGCACGATTGAAATGGAAGCGCTCCAGGTCGTGGGTCACGCCCTCGATCGTCCGATGCAGATGGCGCAGGATGGCACCGGCATCGCCCTCCCTGGCCGCCACCGGCATCGCCGTCCCGGCCGCTGCCATGGCCTGCTCCGGAGTCTTGACCAGACGCCAGACCCGGTTGGCGAAGCGCCAGGCGCCCTCGATTCCGGCCTCAGTCCAGACCAGGTCGCGCTCCGGCGGACTGTCCGACAGCATGAACCAGCGCGCCGTATCGGCGCCGTAAGAGGCGATGATGTGATCCGTGTCGACGACATTCTTCTTCGACTTCGACATCTTCTCGACCCGACCGATGGTTACCGGCTGGCCGGACCTGGTCTCGGCCTTGCCGCCCTCCAGCACGACCTCGGTCGGCGGCAGCCAGGCGCCAGCAGCATCGCGGTAGGTCTCGTGCACCACCATGCCTTGAGTGAAGAGGCTGGAGAATGGCTCCTCCAGTTGAATGAGGTCGCAGTCCTGCATGGCGCGCATGAAGAAGCGCGAATAGAGCAGATGCAGCACCGCATGCTCGATGCCGCCGATGTACTGGTCCACCGGCAGCCAATAGCCAGAGGCGTCGGCCGCCACGGGCTCATCGGCGCAGGGGCTGCAGAAGCGGGCGAAATACCAGGAGGAATCGACGAAGGTATCCATCGTGTCGCAGTCGCGCAGTGCCGGCGCACCGCATTCCGGACAGTCGACATGCTTCCAGGTCGGATGATGCTCCAAGGCATTGCCGCCGGCACCGAGATCGATGTCGTCCGGCAGTTCCACCGGCAGGTCGGCCTCCGGCACCGCGACCACGCCACAGCCCTGGCAATGCACGACCGGGATCGGGCAACCCCAATATCGTTGGCGAGAGACACCCCAGTCGCGCAGGCGGAACTGGACCTGGCCCTCGCCCTCGCCCAGCTGCTCCAGGCGCTCGACGGCTGCCGTCTTCGCCGCCTCGACGTCCAGGCCGTCGAGGAAGTGCGAATTGATCGCCACGCCGGGGCCGTCGTAGGCCTCGCTTGCGACCTCGGCCAGGTTCCGGACATAGGCCGCCCTGGTCTCGTCATCCTGATCGGCCGGTGCCACCACGGGGATCACCGGCAGCGCGTACTTGCGGGCGAATTCCAGGTCGCGTTGATCGTGCGCCGGGCAGCCGAAGATGGCGCCGGTGCCGTACTCGACCAGCACGAAGTTGGCGACATGGACCGGCAGGCGCATCTCCGGCAGGTAGGGGTGCAGCACCTCCAGGCCGGTGTCGAAGCCCAGCTTCGGCGCCTGCTCGATCGCCGCCTCGCTGGTGCCCAGCTTGGCGCACTCCTCGATGAAGCTAGCCAGCTTCGGGTCTTCAGAGGCCAGCGCCGCCGATAGGGGATGTTGCGGCGACAGGGCCAGGAAACTGGCGCCGAAGAGGGTATCCGGCCTGGTCGAGAAGACCTCGATCCACTCCTCACGACCGGCCAGGCGGAAGCGGACCTTGGCGCCGCTGGAGCGGCCGATCCAGTTGCGCTGCATGGTGCGCACCTTCTCCGGCCAGCGCTCCAGCCCGCCGATCGCCTCCAGCAACTCCTCGGCATAGCGGGTGATACGGAAGAACCACTGCTCCAGCTGGCGCCGCTCCACGGCGGCACCCGAGCGCCAACCGCGACCGTCGATCACCTGCTCGTTGGCCAGCACGGTCTGATCGACAGGGTCCCAATTGACCCAGGACTTGCGCCGATAGGCCAGGCCTTGGCCGAGGAAGACGAGGAAGAGCTTCTGCTGCTCCTTGTAGTAGTCGGGCTGGCAGGTGGCCAGCTCACGGCTCCAATCCAGCGAAAGGCCCATGGACTTCAGCTGCTGGCGCATGGTGGCGATGTTGTCCAGGGTCCAGCTGCGCGGATGCACTTTGCGCGCGATGGCGGCGTTCTCTGCCGGCAGGCCGAAGGCGTCCCAACCCATGGGATGCAGCACGTTGAAACCGCGGGCCCGCTTGTAGCGGGCAATTACGTCGCCGATGGCGTAGTTGCGGACATGGCCCATGTGGATGCGTCCCGAGGGATAGGGAAACATCTCCAGCACATAATATTTCGGCCGGTCGGGCCGTTCGGCGGCCTTGAAGGAGGCTCGATCGTCCCAGACTGCCTGCCAATGAGCTTCGCGCTCTCGTGTGTTGTAGCGGTCCATGGTTCACCGTCTGGAAGAGAAGATACCGTCTGGAAGAGAAGATACCGTCTGGAAGAGAAGATACCGTCTGGAAGAGAAGATAGAGTGTTCGAACCGGCGCCATCGCGGACGCGGTGGCCTGGCCGCCACGGTTGCCGGTCGGTCCCGGTTCAAGCCGGATTTCGACCGGCACGGAGCCCTATTGAAGTTGCGCGATCCGAAGCTCGCGGGCTCGGGTCAGGATGGCGTCTTCCAGGCGAATGGCGGTCTGCGGGTCGACCGCCGAATCCAACCAAACGTCCTTGTTCAGCTTCTGTTTGAAGATGCTGGCGCGAATCCCGTCGGACCTGAGGTCGCGGGCCAGGATGTAGACATTGACCTTGAAGCGCTCGTCCGGCGAGTTTTCGGGACTGTACCAATCGGTGATGATCACACCGCCGAAGGGGTCGGCTGAAGCCAGCGGCATGAAGGCCACCGTGTCCAGCGAAGCCCGCCAGAGGTAGGTGTTGACACCGATCCCGCCGCTGCCGCCCAAGCCGGCCGCGCCAGGCGCGGCTTCGCTGCCGAACCCAAGCGAAAGACCACCATCGCCGAAAATCGATTCGTTCGAGGCATCGTAGTTGCTCTGCCCGGATCCACGCACATTGTCGACCGGATAAACGGTCTGATCGTCGCCGTAGTAGCCGCCGCAACCGGCAAGGCCGGCCGCGAGGCCGACGATCAGGATGCTCGCTTTCCTCACGATGATCTTGGCCCACATCTCACCAAATTCCTCAAGACTGCTCACGCTCACAGGAGAATCCTTCGCATGCGATCCGCTACGCCCAAGGGCCGGCCCACAGTCCGACAGGCAATCGGGATCGTGCGGACAGCGCATGTTGGCCGCAACATAACCTATGCCGCGGTGTCGCGAAAGTGGGGGCGTGGGCCGCTCTAGGCAGACCAGCCAAAGCGCTGGCACAGGTCAGGGGTCATGATCTCCAATGCGCACGCCTTTTGCTTGGCGGACAGGACACTCAGCCACTCATCGACCTCGCCACGACGCAAATGCACATCCTCGGCCTGGGCGCCGCGCTCGCGATCGAAGGCCTCCGGTGCGATTCGAAAGAAACTCAGAACGCGGTTCAAGTAGTCTTCGGAATCCCGCCTGAAGCCTTCAAAATCCAGGAACAGAATCTCCGGACCTTCACCCGACTCGGCGGCTCGAACCCAGGTTTCCACCCACTCCACCTGCAGCTTCAGATAGTTCTCGACACTCCAATCGAGCACTGCATCGAAACCGGCGGCCAGAACCGCAGCCGGCGGCACGATCCTGCGCCAAATTGGCGCAAGCAAGCGCATCGAGACATCGTCGCGAACGAAATGCGCCCAGGAGACCACGGCTTGCCGCGGATCGCGCAGATGCACGAGAACCCGGCGGATTCCGGCCTGGCGCAACATGGCGAGGTTATGAGCACTGGCTGCCACGTGCTCCTTGGAAATCACGCCACCCTGGGCGAAGTCGCCGGCCCGCGGCCCCAGAATGCAGCAATCGGGAAAGAGTCCCATGGAGATGTGGCTTTGTGCCAAGCCCAGGCCTTCGGCCAAGCGGTTCCAGATGCTTTCGCTGGCCGACTTCGGCAGGGTCGTGATCAGCATCGGCGGCAGACCGCCCAACATCGCGGTATTGCGCCGCTCCAGAAACTTTGCCCGGTCGGAGCGGATCGTGTTGAGCGGCAGATCGAGGCGCCGGCAGATCGACTCCGCCTCCACGAATTCTCCACGCGCCAGCAGCAGGTTGGCGAGTGGCGCCCAGGCCGTCGGCGCGTCGGGCAGGCGCTGCAAGATATAGCGCTGTGCCTCGATTGCCCGCTCGACATAGGCTTCGCCCTGGATCTCGTCGCCGCGCTGGTAGCTGGCCGAGGCCAAGAACATCAACGAATCGGAATGCTGCGGGAAGCGCAGCAGGATCTGTTCATAGATTCGAATGGCCTCGTCCAACCGGCCCTCGCTCTGTAGCGTTCGACCGCGGACGAAGGCTCGATCGACCTGCTGCCGACGGGCAGCATCTTCTGGACTGACGCGCATCGTTATCCCTCGACTCGATCCAATCGCCCAAGCAGGCCGCAAGTTCCGCGAGACTCGAGCGGGTAGAAGGCTCGGGTAGTCCTCGTCTGGGCGCGCGTCAAGACCAGCCTGGTTCGGCATGCTTGCCAAGCGCTCGACCCTGCGGTTAAGGCTCTCCCTTGCTCTTGGCCCCCCGTTTGGAAGGCAGCGACGCAATGCCCGGCATCATATGGCTGGCATCCTACCCAAAGTCCGGCAACACTTGGCTCAGAGCCTTCTTGGCCAACTACCTCACCAACGCCGATCGGGCCGTCGCCATCAACGATTTGCCGAAGCACATCCTGGGCGACAATCTGCTGCAGCACTATCTGCAGTTCAGCGGCTTGAAAGACGAAGAGCTGGATGGCGGCAAGATCGCCCGGCTGCGTCCACGCGTGCATCGGTGGATGGCGATGAGCCGCGGCCACGACGTCTTCGTGAAGACCCACAACGCCGTCGCCGTCGCCGATGGCGTTCCTTTGATCACACCGGCAGCAACCGCCGGCGCCTTCTACGTTCTGCGCAACCCCTTCGACGTCGCCGTCTCCTTCGCCAATCACTATCGGATCGACCTCTCGCGTGCGGTGGAGAGCCTCTGTCAGAACGATTATCGCCTCCCCGAACAGAGCGGCCTCCTGGAGCAGTACATCGGTGACTGGGGCCAACACCTGAGAAGCTGGACCAGCGCCCGGGGGATGACGCGCTTGTTGCTGCGCTACGAGGATCTCCAGGCCAAACCCATAAAGGTCTTCGGCGAAGCCGTTCGCTTTCTGGGATTGCCGAAGGACATGGACCGCCTGAAGCGGGCGGTACGCTTCAGCGCCTTCAGGGAGTTGAGGCGGCAGGAAGAGCAGGAGCGATTCATCGAGGCAAGACCCGATGGCTCCACCCCCTTCTTCCGTGGTGGCGCGAGCGGAACCTGGCGAGAGGTCATGAGCGATGCAGATCGGGACCGCTTGATCGAGCGGTTCGAGCCGCTGCTGAGAGAACACGGTTATCTGACCGGAGACCGCAGGATCGCTATCTAGGCCCCGGCAGCGTCCCTCGCGCAGGCGTTCGATCTGCCGATCGCCTCTGACTCGGTTCCAAGCGCCTTCGGCCGGCGACACTGCGATCGACTGACCGGATAATGGAATGGCATGCAACGCCCGTGATTGGGAGCATTTTATCGGCAGATTGGAGCACCTGGGCGAAGGCCCACTGTGGCGCCAGTGCAACAGACAGCGATTCTTGTCACAGATGTGGCCCTTCGAAGGCATCCCAAGCGTTGACCCGAACGGCGAGAAGGGGCCTAACTGCCATAGCGATCCCGCGAAACTCCACGGGGGCAACGTGAACCGGCCTGGATCCCAAGAGTAGCCCTGAGACGGCTGGTTCGATCGGTGAAGGGCTCTTGAGTTCAAGAACGGAAACTGTGTCACTTTCAGGATAGAGAGGGAAAGGCAATGAAAAAGGTCCTCTACAGTACCACGGCCCTCTGTGCGGCCGGCATGCTCGGCGCGACGGGCGCTGCCGCCGACGGCATCGAGTTGGGTCTCGGTGGTTACATGAACACGCTGTTCAGCGCTGGCGGGCTCAACAACGATTCTGACGAAGACTACAACGAAACCGGTGTCTGGAACGACGGCGAGGTCTTTTTCCTGGGCAGCTACAAGCACGACAACGGCATCCGCTTCGGCGCCCGTGTGGAGCTTGAGGTTTTCTCCGGAGGGGACAACATCGACGAGCGATACATCTTCATCGATGGTGATTTCGGGCGTGTGGTGGCCGGCTCCGAGAACTCGGCAGCCTACATCATGCACTATGCGGCTCCGGTCGCAGGTCTGCCGATCAACTCTGGCTGGGTGACTCCCTTCATTCCGCCGCACCCCGATAGCTCGGTTGGTTTCCGGACCCCCTCCGTGTCGACCTACCTGGACTACGGTAACGACGAGAGCCAGATCACCTACTACACCCCGCGTATCTCCGGCTTTCAGCTGGGCCTGTCCTATGCCCCGACCGTTAATGGAGGTGGTGACGGTCAGACCTTCCCGGTCGAAGCCGACCGCAACACCCAGTACCACAACGGCTTCGCCGCTGGCGTCAATTTCGTCGACGACTTCGACGGTGTCGGCATCGCGCTTTCCGCCGGCTACACCCGTGCGGAAATACCGGACTTAGGCTCAGAGGATGTGGAGCGAGCTCTGGAATCGGTGGGCGTTGGTGACTATCAGGGCGTCAACCTGGGCGCCAACTTGTCCTACGCCGGAGTGACCATCGGCGGTTCTTACGCCAACGCCTTCGACGGTCAGGCAAGCCTTACCACTAACGCGGACTTTACGGCGGCGGCGTTGAGTACTTCCGAGGGTCAATCCTTCAACGTCGGCATTGCCTACTCTACCGGTCCCTGGACCGTCGGTGCACAGTACTTCCAGGGTAAGGTTGAAGGCCACGTCGTCTCTGGACATGTAGCCGGCGATGGAAGCATCGTCATCGTCGATCATCCCGAGGAAGACAAGTTCTATGCTGCCACTGCCGGCTTGAGCTACGATCTCGGGCCGGGAATCCTGGCACGCGGTGGCGTCATGTACGGCCGTTGGGACGCTGAGAGCGGTGCGGAAAGCTCCGGCGTGATCGGCGCCGCGGGGCTGTCCTTCAGCTTCTAGGAAGACATACGGCGCTTCGGCGCCAGCCTGTCGAGGGGCGCGGGTCATTCCTGCGCCCCTTTTCCCTTGTGGATGCCCAGGATTCGCCGGGGATTTGCCGGCGCCGACGACCGCGATAAACGAGAGGAGCATGATCTGCCGTGCAGCAAGTGAAAGCCGGAGAGGTCACCCAGGGTCTGGAGAGCGTACGACGGAGCATCGAGGCGGCCTGCCGCAGGGCCGAACGCGATCCCCTCGGGGTGACACTGGTCGCAGTGAGCAAGACCGAGGACGGCAATGCCGTAACCCAGGCCTTGAGCGCGGGACAGAGAGTGTTCGGTGAAAACCGGGTGCAGGAAGCGCAAGGCAAGTTTCCGCCGCTGCGCGAGGCCTGGCCGAACCTTTCCCTGCATCTGATCGGCCCGCTGCAGACCAACAAGGCAGAGGATGCCGTTCGGCTCTTCGACGTGATCGAGAGCCTGGACCGCCCGAAGCTCGCGCGCAGCCTCGCCAGGGTGGCGCGAGCGGAACCTGGCGAGAGGTCATGAGCGGATGCAGATCGGGACCGCTTGATCGAGCGGTTCGAGCCGCTGCTGAGAGAACACGGTTATCTGACCGGAGACCGCAGGATCGCTATCTAGGCCCCGGCAGCGTCCCTCGCGCAGGCGTTCGATCTGCCGATCGCCTCTGACTCGGTTCCAGGCGCCTTCGGCCGGCGACACTGCGATCGACTGACCGGATAATGGAATGGCATGCAACGCCCGTGATTGGGAGCATTTTATCGGCAGATTGGAGCACCTGGGCGAAGGCCCACTGTGGCGCCAGTGCAACAGACAGCGATTCTTGTCACAGATGTGGCCCTTCGAAGGCATCCCAAGCGTTGACCCGAACGGCGAGAAGGGGCCTAACTGCCATAGCGATCCCGCGAAACTCCACGGGGGCAACGTGAACCGGCCTGGATCCCAAGAGTAGCCCTGAGACGGCTGGTTCGATCGGTGAAGGGCTCTTGAGTTCAAGAACGGAAACTGTGTCACTTTCAGGATAGAGAGGGAAAGGCAATGAAAAAGGTCCTCTACAGTACCACGGCCCTCTGTGCGGCCGGCATGCTCGGCGCGACGGGCGCTGCCGCCGACGGCATCGAGTTGGGTCTCGGTGGTTACATGAACACGCTGTTCAGCGCTGGCGGGCTCAACAACGATTCTGACGAAGACTACAACGAAACCGGTGTCTGGAACGACGGCGAGGTCTTTTTCCTGGGCAGCTACAAGCACGACAACGGCATCCGCTTCGGCGCCCGTGTGGAGCTTGAGGTTTTCTCCGGAGGGGACAACATCGACGAGCGATACATCTTCATCGATGGTGATTTCGGGCGTGTGGTGGCCGGCTCCGAGAACTCGGCAGCCTACATCATGCACTATGCGGCTCCGGTCGCAGGTCTGCCGATCAACTCTGGCTGGGTGACTCCCTTCATTCCGCCGCACCCCGATAGCTCGGTTGGTTTCCGGACCCCCTCCGTGTCGACCTACCTGGACTACGGTAACGACGAGAGCCAGATCACCTACTACACCCCGCGTATCTCCGGCTTTCAGCTGGGCCTGTCCTATGCCCCGACCGTTAATGGAGGTGGTGACGGTCAGACCTTCCCGGTCGAAGCCGACCGCAACACTCAGTACCACAACGGCTTCGCCGCTGGCGTCAATTTCGTCGACGACTTCGACGGTGTCGGCATCGCGCTTTCCGCCGGCTACACCCGTGCGGAAGTATCGGACGAGCTGGATTCCTTGGGCGCAGACGACTATCAGGGCATCAACCTGGGCGCCAACTTGTCCTACGCCGGAGTGACCATCGGCGGTTCTTACGCCAACGCCTTCGACGGTCAGGCTAGCTCTAGCACGGACGAGCATATGATTACGACGTTGAGTAATTCCGAGGGTCAGTCCTTCAACGTCGGCATTGCCTACTCTACCGGTCCCTGGACCGTCGGTGCACAGTACTTCCAGGGTGAGGTTGAAGGCGAAGTCTTCAGCGCAGATGCTGGTGGCGGCAGCTACGTCGATCATCCCGAGGAAGACAAGTTCTACGCTGCCACTGCCGGCTTGAGCTACGATCTCGGGCCGGGAATCCTGGCACGCGGTGGCGTCATGTACGGCCGTTGGGACGCTGAGAGCGGTGCGGAAAGCTCCGGCGTGATCGGCGCCGCGGGCCTGTCCTTCAGCTTCTAGGAAGACATACGGCGCTTCGGCGCCAGCCTGTCGAGGGGCGCGGGTCATTACCTGCGCCCCTTTTCCTTTGTGGATGCCCAGGATTTGCCGGCGCCGACGACCGCGATAAACGAGAGGAGCATGATCTGCCGTGCAGCAAGTGGAAGCCGGAGAGGTCGCCCGGGGTCTGGAGAGCGTGCGACGGAGCATCGAGGCGGCCTGCCGCAGGGCCGAACGCGATCCCTTCGGGGTGACACTGGTCGCAGTGAGCAAGACCGAGGACGGCAATGCCGTAACCCAGGCCTTGAGCGCGGGACAGAGAGTGTTCGGTGAAAACCGGGTGCAGGAAGCGCAAGGCAAGTTTCCGCCGCTGCGCGAGGCCTGGCCGAACCTTTCCCTGCATCTGATCGGCCCGCTGCAGACCAACAAGGCAGAGGATGCCGTTCGGCTCTTCGACGTGATCGAGAGCCTGGACCGCCCGAAGCTCGCACGCAGCCTCGCCAGGTCGATGGCGAAACTCGATCGGCGACCTGCCTGTTTTCTCCAGGTCAATACCGGAGAGGAGCCGCAAAAGGCCGGCTGCTTGCCCGCAGAGCTGGAGCCGCTCTATCGCCTCGCGCATGCAGAACTAGGCCTCGATGTCCGTGGCCTCATGTGCATACCGCCGGCCGACGAGCCGCCGGCGCCGCACTTTCAGTTCCTGCGCCAGCGCGCCCGTGACCTGGGCCTTCCCCTGCTCTCCATGGGGATGAGCGCGGATTTCGAGACGGCAATCCTTCTGGGCGCGACGCATATCCGCGTCGGCACCGCCATATTCGGCCAGCGATCAGCGCCCGCCTGACCTTGTCGGGCCCTCGTTCACGCCGAGTCCCTTCCACTTCGGCGGCGAGACCACGCGGGTGAAATCGCTCTGCATCAGATCGAAGGAGATCGAGATCCGTTCGCTTCGGCTCTGGTTCGGCGGCACTCCATGCTCGAGCCAGGCCGGAAAGCAGATCAAGCGCCCGGCCTCGATGTCGACATTGCTCTGGGTCGCGTTGGCGATGTTACCTTCCGTCAGCTTCGGCGCCAGGACCCGGGCTTGCGGACGCGGATCGTAGAACTGGATGCGATCGGCCCCCGGTGCGGTCTTCACGTAGTAGACGCCCGAGATCAGGTTGTTGGGATGGGTGTGAATGGCGTGCGGCGCGCCCGGCGGATTGACGTTCGCCCAACAGCCGGTGATCTCCACCACCGGATGGGCCAGCTTCAGGTAGCTGACGACCCCTTGGCCTGCCGCCTGGATCAAGCGCACCAGCGGCTGAAACTCGGGCCTGAGGTGCAGATCCTGGCTGGTCTGCCAGGTATGCCCCGGCGGCAAGGCCGGGCGCGGCGCGATCAAGGCCTCGATGGCGGCTTCCAACTGCGCATTCAACTGGCTGATCTCGCCGGCCGGCAGGTCGTGCACCCAGCAGAAGGTCGGGAAGAGCGTCATCGCTTGCGTCGATTCGAACATCGCGGTCTCTCAAGAATCGTAAAGCCGGGCTCAGTTCGCCTGGACCCGCAGAAAGCAGTCCTGGCGCAGTTGGGGAAGCAGTGCCAAGAGGTCAGCCCGCCGCAGGGCGACACAGCCCTCGGTTCCGGTCAAACCGGGCCGCGCGACATGCAGGAAGATGGCACTGCCAGCCGTCGGCCGCGTTGCTTCGTCGTTGTAGCTCAAGGGCACGATGAAGTCATAGAGCTCGTCGTCGCGCCACAGCCGCTCGCTGCTGCAAGCCCGGGGCAGGGTAAGCTGGCGATTGTAGGCGGCATCGAGCGGTGCATCGCACCATCCCATGGCCGGGTTGAGCGGCCAAAGCGGTAGGCCACTACGCGGCACCAGGCCCTTGTCGGGTCGGAAATAGAGCCCGCGAAGCCGAAAGCGGCCCAGAGGTGTGGCCCCGTCACCCTCTCGCTTCCTGCCGGTCACACCGCTCCGCCCAACGGCGCAGGGAAAGGTCGAACGTCCGGCCAACAGTCTCCAGTGCCCGGCCGCCGGGTGCACCAAAAGCTCTCTATTCCAAGATGATGGCATCGCGCCGGTCTAGAAAATATGGCCGAATCGCCTGACCTTGGTTCGCAAGTAGGGTCGATTGTGCTCATTGTCCGGAAAGACGAGCGCGACCCGTTCCGTTACCTCGATGCCACAGTGCTCGAGACCCGCCACCTTCTCGGGATTGTTGGTCAAGAGGCGTATCTGGCGAACGCCGAGCAGCCGCAGCATCTCGGCCGCCGGCAGATAGATGCGCTCATCGGCATCGAAGCCGAGTTGCTCGTTCGCATCCAGGGTATCGAAACCGCGATCCTGCAGACGATAGGCGCGCAACTTGTTGACCAGGCCGATACCCCGGCCCTCCTGCGCCAGGTAGAGCAGCAGGCCGGAACCCGCCTCGGCGACGGTCTCGACCGCGCCGCGCAACTGCTCGCCGCAATCGCAGCGCAGGCTGCCCAAAAGATCGCCGGTGAAGCACTCCGAATGCAGGCGCACCAGGACCGGCGCGGAGGGGTCGATCGCGCCGATCACGATGGCAAGGTGCTCCAAGCCACCGTCTCCGGGGCGGAAGGCATGGATTCGGGTATTCTCGGCACCGGCCAAGGGAACCCGGGCGGAGGTCACTTCGCTCAACCGCCGTGTCCCGGCATGGCGATAGTCGGCGACCTGGCTGACCGCGATCGAGAGCAAATCCTCGGCTTCGGCCAGGCGGCGGCGCTCCGGTGCCAAGGGAACGAAGAGCGCAGCCGGCAAGAGACGTGCAAGCCTGGTCAGGTCGAGCGCAGCCTCTCCGAGGCCGCTATCGAGGTTCGGCGCCCGGTTCGCTGATCTCGGCAATTGCTCCGACGCCGTGGGATCGGCCAGGGCAATCAGGGCCTCGCCTTCGATGCCTTCGATATCCAGCGCCACAGCCCCCTCGCTGCTGGACTCCAACCCGAGAGCGAGCGCGCGGCGCGGTGTCACCAGCATGACCGGACGACGTCCCGCCAAGCGCGACAAAACAGCCAGGCCCAGGGCCTCACCGGTCTCTACGGCCTGCACCAATGCTGCATCCTCGCCGTCGTGGACGAGAATGGCCGCGCCGCGCCGAAGTTCGGCCAGCACTCGTGCTACGCCCTGCAGCAGCACGTCGTCGGCTAGGGCATTGACTGGCAAACTGTCACTCATCTGCTCTATTCCGCATGCCACCGCGCGAGCGCTTTTCGAGATGAAAAGGGCGCGGCTGCGGCAAATCTCGATCCTAATTTACTCTACACTGTCGCAACCGGATCGAGCGCTGCCTACATGGCTGATTTGCGTCGTACGAGAGCGATGCGGGCTGATCGGAGGCTGCAGGGCGGTCGATTTGCCACTGCTTTCGCCACTCTCGACCCCGCAGACCACTTTACCGCTCGTCCGCGGAAATGGCAGCTTTGGCGGGGTGCGTCAAGGTGGCCTGCCGGCTATCCACCACCGGGACGCGGTCTTGAATCTGGTCGAAAAAGGCACGTAATGTGGGATGTTCTTTGGCAGGGTCTGAACTAGGCAGCCCTCGATCAGCGGCTCAATCTCCGCGCCCGTCGGCCCTCGCATCACGCGGTGTTGCAGCGCTGGGCCGAAGACAGTGCGGCGCTGCGCGGGAGGCTTGCCGACAAGACCACACTCGCCTATGGCGCTCATCCTCTGCAAAGCTTGGCCTCTTTCGACCCAGCGATCGGCAAGGCCCCGCGCGGCTCCTGATCTTCGTCCATGGCAGCGACTGGCAAAGCTTGGACAAGGAGGATTTCAGCTGACTGGCAGCGCCCTTTCTGGCAACGGGGATTGTCTTTGACCTCGATCAACTATCGTTTGGCCCCGCAAGCCCGCCTTGCGGACATCTGTGCCAACGTGACCGCTGCGATCGACCATCTGCAGGGCCATGCGGTAAGCCTGGATTTGGAGCCTGGCGACTTCGCGCTGGTTGGGCATTCGGCCGGTGGCCATCTTGTGATGCAAGAGTTGGTGCGCGAACGTCGGGCCCTGGCCCGTGGTGAGATTACCGAGACACGAACGGCGGCGCTCTGCGCCCTATCGGAAGTTTACGACCTGGAACCCTTGCGGCGCTCCTACCAACAGACGATTGTGTCGCTCGACGCGCGGGAAGTCTCGGAGCTCAACCCCTTGCGCAATGCACCGGGCTCGGCGCCGCCGGTTCTTGTTGCGGTCGGGGATCGAGAAACGCCAGAATTCGTACGACAGCAAAATGCGCTTGTCGCTCAGTGGCAGGCCTTGGAACTACCCATCGAAGGGCAACGCGTTGCTGGACGCGACCGCTTTAGCGTAGCAGACGCGCTCGCGGAGGAAGCCCATACCTTGCGCGCTGGCTGATTGCGGCCTGCCTGGCGAACAGCAGGAGGAAAGTGTGAGCACTCTCGTCGGAAAGCGGATACTTCTGGTCGATGACGATCAGGCCTTACGTCAGACTCTGGCCGAACAGCTGCACCTGCATGAGGAATTCACCACGCAGGAGGCCGACTGCGGCCAGGCCGCCTTGGACAAGACCAAGAACGAGATTTTCGATGCCATCGTCCTCGATGTCGGCCTTCCCGACATCGACGGCCGTGAGGTCTGTCGCCTGCTCAGGCGCGCCGGCGTCAAGTGCCCGATCATCATGCTGACCGCCTCGGTCACCGACGCCGACCAGATTCTAGGCCTGGATGCCGGTGCCAACGACTATATCGCCAAGCCCTTCCGTCTGGGCGTGCTGCTGGCGCGGCTTCGCGCGCAGCTTCGCCAGCACGAGCAGAGCGAGGATGCCACCTTCACCGTCGGTCCCTACAGCTTTCGACCGGCCGCCAAGCTGATGCTGCACGACGAGAAGCAGCAGAAGGTGCGCCTGACCGAGAAGGAAACGGCGATTCTCAAATACCTCTATCGGGCCGGCGACCGCCCGGTCGGGCGCGATACCCTGCTGGGAGAGGTCTGGGGCTACAATGCCGGTGTCACCACCCATACGCTGGAGACGCACATCTACCGTCTGCGCCAGAAGATCGAGGCCGATCCGACCCGCCCGGCTCTGCTCTTGACCGAGCCCGGCGGTTATCGCTTGGCGCCCTGAACCCCTTCGGTTTGCGGGCCGCGCCGCGCCAGGCGCCGACCCAGCAGCAGGCACAACAGCAGGGCAAGGAGGCATAGCAGGGCAAAGACCGGCGATGCCAGATGCCAGCCGCCGTCCGGGCCAATCAGAAGTGCTAGCAACAGAGGCCCGGCAAGCACGCCTATGTTGCGCATCGTCAGGATGATGCCGAAGGCCGAGAGCGTCTTGTCGCCCGGACCGACGATGGTGCCCGGCATGGCGAAGAGCCCAGCCGGTATGAGGCCGGCACCGACGCCATAAGCAACGAGCAGCAGCAAACCCTCCAGGCCTTCTCCGACAGACGGCAGGAACCACCAGGCCGCCCCCTCGAGCGCAAAGCCGACGATCAGCAACCCGGCCGGAGTCGCGCCGCGCCGCAACAGAGAGGCTGAGAGAACGTTGAAGATCGCCACCAAGAGGACCGGAACCAGGTAGGCATAGACCGCCATCGCCGGGGTGACCTCCAAGGCCTCGACCATGTAGCCGGGGAACCAGGTCATGAAGCCGATGTACTGCCCGGAGAAGAGCACGAAGGCGAGGCCGGCCACCCACAGCAAAAGGCGCTCTTCGCCTTCGAGACCGACCCGTTTCCCGGCAGCCCCCTTGCCGGCACCCAGATAGAGGCCACGTCCCCTCTGCAGGACCGCGAACCAGAGAGTCATCGCCAAGCTGGCCGCGATCGCCACCCACCAGACCGGACGCCAGAGTTCCGCATCCTGGGTCGGCAGCGCGACCAGAGCCGCCGACATCTGTCCTACCGGGATCCAGGTGGCGCTCAGCGCGGCAACCAGCGGCAGGTGAAACCGCGCCGCATTGGCGCTGGCACTGGCCGGCCCGATCAAAGCCAGGATCGAGAAACCCAGCCCCTCCAGCGCGCGGCCGGCGAGCACCAGCCAGCCGAACTGCGGGGCCAGCAGGACCAGGAGCGTCCCCAGAACAAAAAGCACCAAGGCGAACCAAAGCGCTTGAACCGCGCGACCGCCGGCGATGTAACGCGACAGCGGCAAGGTGACGAAGAGGCCGACCAGGGCATAGATGCTCATGAAGCCGCCGGCCAGAACCAAATCGTAGCCATAGTCCTGTAGCATGATCGGCAGCACCGGCGGCAGCTTGAACTGCTGAAAGGCGGCAAAGCTGGCCAGAGCCAAACCGAAGGCGACACCGCCCCAGCGGGTCTTCTCACTGCTCCCCGCCGCTGTCATCCCTCTGCCCTTCGTTTGTCTTGAAAATCTGCAGGTTCGGCAGCCCGATCGGGCCCCAAACCTAGCTTAGGGCGAAGCCTTTGCAATTTCGCCCAACAATCGCCATGTCCTAGAGTGCAAAAGATCGATGAAGCGGCAAAAGTTGGTCAGAGGGGGCGGGAAAAGATCCAGATGACGGTGGAACAAATGCAAACGCGGGTCCTCGTCCGTTTCTGGGGTGTGCGTGGCTCCATCGCCTGCCCGGGACCGAACTATGTCCGCTATGGCGGCAACACCTCCTGCATCGAGGTGCGCCTGGGAGAGCGGGTTCTGATATTCGACGCCGGGACCGGCCTTCGCCCACTCGGCAAAGCGCTGCTTCCGGAGTTCCCCCTGGACGGCGATATCTTCCTGACCCACACCCATGTCGATCACATTCACGGCATCCCCTTCTTCCTGCCTTTCTTCGCGCCTAAGAACCGTTTCCGCGTCTGGGCCGGAAATCTGGCGCCGCGGCTGACCCTGAAGCATGTGCTGTGCAAGTACATGGCCGAGCCGCTGTTCCCGGTGCCGCCCGACATCTTCGCCGCGGATATGGAGTACAGGGACTTCGAGGCCGGCGAGACCTTGACGCCGACGCCAGACGCGGTCCTCAAGACCACGGCCTTGAATCACCCGCAAGGAGCCACCGCCTATCGCCTGGAGAAAGGCGGCCGCAGCTTCTGCTACGTGACCGATACCGAACATGTCGAGGGCGCGCTGGATCGAAAGGTTCTGGCACTGGTCGAGGGTGCGGACATGATGGTTTATGACGCGACCTACACCGACAACGAGTATCCGCAGTTTCGCGGCTGGGGGCACTCGACCTGGGAGGAGGGCATGCGCCTGGCGAACGCGGCCGGGGTTAAGCAGCTGATCATCTTCCACCACGATCCCAGCCACGACGACGACGCCATGGACCAGATTGCCGCCGGAGCCAAATCCGCGCGTCCGGGCACAATCGTGGCCTACGAGGGATTGACCCTCGAACTTTGAGGTCACATCCAATTGAACGCGCGGATCGTTCACGATCTTCTGAACGCCGCCACCCGCTGGACAAGAGACACTGTGCGTGTCTCGCTCCGCCACCAAAGGGACAAACTTGATTCATGTGGCAGTGGTTACACGGTTTTTTCATCGGACCCTCGGAGAGCGATCTTCCCGATCGCCTGCGCCATGCCATCCACGATCAACAGGACCGAAGCGAGCACATTACCGGCTGGATTCAGCTCTCCGTGGTGTTGCTCTGGGCCTTGCTCTGGGCAATCTCGCCGAAGATGGCCAGCGGCCTCGACGCCTTGCCGGTGCCGGCCGCGCTGTTCATCTACTTCATCCTGACCTTGATCCGCATCGTCTGGTCCTATCGCACCCGCCTACCGGAATGGTCGCTGGCGATCTCCGTCGTCTTCGACATGGCCCTTCTTTTGACGGTGATCTGGTCCTTCCATCTGACTTATCATCAGCCGCCCTCCTTCTTCCTGAAAGCGCCGACCCTGCTCTACGTCTTCATATTCATCGCGCTGCGCAGCCTGCGCTTCGATCCCCGTTTCGTTTTGCTATCAGGTGCGATTGCCGCTGCCGGCTGGGCGGTCATGGTCGGCTATGTCGCGGTCCTGGAAGCCGAGCGCATGCCGGTCACGCGCGACTACATCGTCTACATGACCTCCAACTCGCTGCTGTTCGGCGCCGAGTTCGACAAGATGATCGCCATCATCATCTTTACCTTGATCCTGGCCGCTGCCCTGGCGCGCGCCAAGGCGCTGCTGCTGCGCTCGGTCAGCGAGGAGCAGAAGGCGCGCGCCCTTTCGCGTTTCTTCGACGAGGGCGTTGCCGAGCGGATCAAGAGTGCCGAACGTGAGATCAGCGCCGGTCAAGGCGAGCTCCGCGAGGCGACCATCCTCTCGCTTGACCTGCGCAGCTTCACCCCGCTGGCGGCACGTCAACCACCGGAGGAGACGGTCAAGCTGCTGTCGGACTATCAGTCGCTGATCGTGCCGATCATCCGCGCGCATGGCGGCGCAGTCGACAAGTTCCTGGGCGACGGAATCCTGGCCAGCTTCGGCGTCGTCGAGGAGCGCGAACACTACGCCGCCGATGCCATGACCGCGCTCACCGCCATCCTGGAGGCCGCGGCAGCCTGGGAGGAGGAGCGCCGCAGCAACGGCCTGGCGGCGCCCAAAGTGAACGCGGCGCTCACCAGCGGTCGCGTGCTCTTTGCCGTCATCGGCGAGAACGAGCGCCTGGAGTACACCGTGATCGGCGAAGCGGTGAACCTGGCCGCCAAGATCGAGAAGCACAACAAGACGCTGAAGACTCGGGCGCTTGCCGACGCCCAGACCTGTGCACTGGCCGAGCGTCAGGGCTATCCGCCTGCAAACGGCTGGCGCTGCCTGCCGGGAACCAGCTTGCCGGAAGTCGGGAGCGCGGCGCTCGACCTCGTGGTGCTGGCCGAATAGAGCGGCTACTGCGGCTTGTGGGCCAGGGCCTCCGGCGGAATGGTCGGCATGGTGCCCTCATGTCCCGGCGGCTGCCAGAAGAAGCGCAAGGTCGAGGTGTTCCTGCGCTCGAAATAGCGAATCGTCACCGGGTACCAGCCGGGCTTCTTTACGTCGAAGAAGCCGATGTCCGAGAAGCGGTCGGAATGCACGTCCGGATCCTCGACGATCTGCCGCTCATCGATCATCAGGCGCACGCCGTCGTTGGAGGCGAAGAGAAAGCCATACTGACCGGTCTGATCAAGGTGCACATAGCCGGTAATCACCGCCATCACGCCGTCGGAGAAACGGCTGGTCAGAACCCTCTTCTTGCCGACTTTGGAGTTGACCTCCAGCAGCGGTGGTCCAGGCCGGCACTTCACCTGACGCTCCCACCCGGCCATCTCGTCGATGTGCCGGATCATGCCGTTGATGTAGCAAACCGCCAGTCCGGGCTCGAGACCCTCGCTGGTCTCCAACACCTCGGCCCGTGCCGGGCCAAGGAGCGAGGTCGCCAAGATACTGCCGCTCACCAGAACTGCGAGCGTCCAAACAACAAGCTTCTTCACCATCGCCTCCATTGTCATATGCATCGATCTGTCAGCACTCTAGGTGACCCCTGGACATGCGACAGTCAAGGAAGGAAGAAGAAAGGGCCGATGCGTCCTACGTCAGCCATCCCGGCGATGCAATGCAAGGCTTAGCGATCGGACTTTGCGGACTCGTCGGTCTCCTTGATCTAGCGATAGGGATCGGCGGCGTCGCGCAGGCCGTCGCCCAAGAAGTTGAAGGTCAGCACCACCAGGACCACCGGCAGTGCCGGCAACATCAGCCAGGGATAGAGCACCACGACGTTGATGTTCTGCGCCTCGGTCAGCAGCACCCCCCAGGAAGTGATCGGCGGTCTGAGCCCCAGCCCCAAGAAGGAAAGCGCGGTTTCCGCCAGGATCATCGAGGGGATGGAGAGTGTCAGCGAGGCGATCAGGTGACTGGAAAAGCTGGGCAGCAGGTGGCGGAAGATGATGCGCTTCGGCGAGGCCCCCATCAGCTGTGCGGCCTGGGTAAAGTCCTCTTCACGCAACGAGAGGAGCTTGGAGCGCACGGCGCGTGCCAGACCCGGCCAATCCAGCAGTGCCAGGATGATGGTAATGCCGAAGAAGACCCAGAGCGGTGACCAGGTCACCGGCAGGATGGCCGAGAGCGCCAGCCAGAGCGGGATCTCGGGAAAGGAACGCACGACCTCGATCATGCGCTGCACGGCGCTGTCGATCAGGCCGCCGTAGTAGCCGGCCAAACCGCCGATGGTGATCCCCAGAAGGAAGGAAAAGGCGATGCCGATCAGACCGATGGAGAGAGAGATCCGGGCGCCATAAATGATCCGCGAGAGCACGTCCCGGCCCAAGCGATCGGTTCCCATCAGGTACATCGTCCCGCCTTCCGAGGCGCAGAAGAGATGGAAATTCGACTCGATAAGACCCCAGAGGCGATAGCTATCGCCGTTGCAGAAGAAGCGGATGGGATAGATCTTCTCGGGGTTCTCGGTGTACTCGCGCTTCAAGGTCTCCATGTTCAGGCTGTAGTCGTCACCATAGACGAAGGGGCCGACGAACGCGCCCTCGTGGAAGAGACCGATCGATTGCGGTGGCGCATAGATGTGGTTGGTGTCACGGGTTTCCAGGCCGTAGGGTGCGATCACCTCGACGAAGAGGGTCATGAGGTAGAGCGCCAACAGGAAGTAGAGCGACCAGAACGCCAGGCGATGTTTCTTGAAGCGCCACCACATCAGCTTCCAGGCCGGCGCTTGGAAGTAGCGCTCCTGCTCTTTGGTCATCACCTCGCGGGAATAGGGATCGAAGGGCGCTTCGCTGACGAAGTGCTCCAGGCGCTCGGCCAGATCGTCCCGACGACCGTTCATTTCTGGCTCCCCCCACCCAGACGGATTCGCGGATCCAAGGCCGCCAGGGCCAAGTCGGAGATCATCATGCCGAAGATGGTCAGCATCGAGAGGAACATGAGGAAGGAGCCGGCAAGGTACATATCCTGCACCTTCAGCGCCTGGATCAGCATCGGCCCCGTGGTCGGCAGGTTCATGACGATGGAGACCACCGCCGCCGAGGAGACCAGGGAGGGCAGATAGTTGCCGATATCGGCAACGAAGGGGATCAAGGAGACCCGCAAAGGATACTTCAGCAGCAGCTTGCGCGAGGAGAGCCCCTTGGCCCGGCCGGTGGTCACATACTGCTTATTCAACTCGTCCAGCAAATTGGCGCGCAGGCGTCGGATCATGCCGGCTGTGCCGCTGGTGCCGATGACGATCACCGGCACGATCAGATGCGCCAAGACCGAGCCCAGCTTGCCCATGCTGAACTCCTTGTCGAGATACTCGTCGTCCATCAGTCCGCCGATCTGTACCCCGAACCAGACATTCATGAAGTACATCAAAATCAGCGCCAGCAAAAAGTTCGGCGTCGCCAAGCCGATGAAACCCAAGGTGGTAAAAGCATAGTCACCGGCCGAATACTGACGGACCGCGGAATAGATGCCGATCGGGAAGGCCACAACCCAGGTAAAAATGATCGTGGCGAAGGAGACCAGGAAGGTGAGCCACAGGCGGTCGCCCACCACCTTGTTCACCGGCAACTGATACTCGAAGGAGAAACCAAAATCGCCGATCAGCAGATTGCCCACCCAGTCGACGTATTGTTCCAGAAAGGGCTTATCCAGCCCATACTCCTCGCGCAGGAAGGCGATGCGGCCCTCGTCCACCGTCTCGCCGCGGCTCTGCAACTCGGTGATGTAGGTATCCAGGTAGTTACCGGGTGGCGCCTGGATGATGGCGAAGATGATGAAGGAGGTGACCAGCAGGGTCGGCACCATGATCAGCAGGCGCCGGGCGAGATAGCTTAGCATGCTGCGGAGGCCTCCAAGTCGCTGGGGACCCTACTGGCCCGCACCCAATGCTCCGGCTGCGCCTCGATCAAGTGGTGGTGCAGGTCGTCGGCGATGGTGAAGGGAGCCGGCCAAGCCTCGGGATCGGAGGCCCGCCCGGCCATCAGGGCGGTCAGATCCAGCTGATCCTCCAGGCGCGGCTCCGGCACTGCGGTCAAGAGGGCCCTGGTGTAGGGGTGCAACGGATTGTTCATCAGGCTCTCGCAGCTCGCCATCTCGACGATTCGCCCGCGACACATCACCATTATGCGGTCGGCAATGTAATTCACCACCGCCAGATTATGGCTGATGAAGAGGTAGGTCAGGCCCAACTCGCGCTGCAGGTCTTTCAAAAGGTTGAGGATCTGCGCCTGGATCGAGACGTCCAGGGCAGAGACCGGCTCGTCGCAGATCACCAGCTCCGGCTTCAGCGCCAAGGCACGGGCGATACCGATGCGCTGCCGCTGTCCGCCGGAGAAGGAGTGGGGATAGCGCTTGGCATGCAGCGGCTGCAGACCCACGACCTGCAGCAACTCGGCCACCAAGGCCTCGCGCTCGGCCTGGGTGCCGACCTCGTGGATCTCCAAGGGCTCGCGGACGAGGTCGCCAACCGTCATGCGGGGATTGAGCGAGGAAAAGGGGTCTTGGAAGATGAACTGCAGAGTCGGGCGGAAGTGCACCAGGTCCCTGCCCTTCAGCGCCAGCATGTCGACCCGGCCCTTGCTGCCGGTAAAGGCGATCTCGCCCTGATCGGGGCGCAAGGCGCGCATGATGATCTTCGACAAGGTAGTCTTGCCGCAACCCGACTCCCCGACCAGGCCCAGGCACTCGCCGCGCTTGACCGCGAAGCTGACGTCGTCGACGGCCAGAACTTCGATCTTGGCCCCGCCCAGCAGTGCGCTGCGGCGCAGCTTGAAGGCCTTGCGCACGCCGGAGACCGCGAGGATGGGCGTGCCGGGGACGGCCGGTCCCTGGCTCTCGTGCACCTGCTTGGCCAGGAGCCGGCTGTGCTCGTTCTCCTGGATCTCGCGAATTGGCGTCAGGCGTTCGCCCGGCGCCATGTCGAAGCGCGGCACGGCCTTCAGCAAGGCCTTCAGATAGGGATGGCCGGGCGCCTTGAAGATATCTTCCAGGGTGCCGCGTTCCATCACCTGGCCGTGGTACATGACCACCACCTCGTCGGCCATGTTGGCGACCACGCCCAGATCGTGGGTGATCAGCAGCAGGGCCATGCCGAAGGTCTCCTGCAGGTCGCTCAAGAGCTTCAGGATCTGCGCCTGAATGGTGACGTCGAGCGCCGTGGTCGGCTCGTCTGCGATCAAGAGCGCCGGACGGCACACCAGTGCCATCGCAATCATGGCGCGCTGGCGCAGTCCGCCGGAGAGTTCGAAAGGAAAGGTGTTGAGCGCGCGCGCCGGATCGGGGAAGCCGACCGCCGTCAGCATCGCCTGGGCCAAGGAAAGAGCTTCGGACTGGCTGACGTCGCGATGCAGAGAGACCGCCTCGCCGATCTGGTTGCCGACGGTGTGCACCGGCGAGAGAGAGGTCATCGGTTCCTGAAAAATGATCGAGATCCGGCCCCCGCGCAACTGCCTGAAGGCGCCGGAGTTGGGGTCCATTTTGGCCAGATCGACAGGCTCGCCGCTCTTCGCGGGGTCGACGAAGAGGATCGAGCCGGACTCGATCTGGGCGATCCGCGGCAGGATGCCCATGATCGCCTGGCTGACCACGGACTTGCCCGATCCCGATTCGCCGACCAGGGCCACCGTGCGGCCGGCGGGAATGCGAAAGCTCGCCCCGCGCACGGCTTCCAGCCGTCCCTCGGCCAGATCGAAGGCAATCCGCAGATCCCTGACCTCCAGGAGATTGCCGGTCACTTCAGCTTCCCTCTCCACGTCGCACCTCGTCATCCCTTCACTGCCGAGCGCCCAGCCTCATAACTCTTCAGGCGCCCGCTTCGCCAGTGCCGAACGCCACTCCGCCGCCATCTCCGGCGGCGCTGTATCTTGGTCTGGATCGACGCCGATGTCCAAGAGATTGCCGGCACTCGCCGGATCGAGCGCCAGCCCCGCATCGCGCGCAGCCCGGGCCGCCCGCCAAGCCACCAGGGCAAAGCCTTCCATGGTCGAGTCGAACTTCACCCGACTTTTACCGCTACCTAGGGTCAATTCCATGAAGCCGCTGCTCAATTCTTCGCCAGCCTTCAGCTTGCGATGCTGGCGCCGGTTACCGTAGAAGCGCAGGCGCAACTGCTCAAGATCGGCCCAGGGTAGGGTCCGGCGACCCAGGTCGCGCACCCAAAGTCCCTCGTCGCCGATCGCGACGCGCTGCATCTGCTTCTCCAAGGTGCGGCGTCCGAAATAGAGGAACAGCAGCGCGACCGAACCGAAGACCAGGCCGATCCACCAAGTGAACGGCGAAAAGATCAGCATGCCAAGGCCGATACCCAGCCCGCAGACCGTGCGCAGCCAGTCGGCCGTCAGACTCTTGGGCGGATAGCGCAACTCCAGCATTGTGCCCCTCTTCGCTCAGCGACCGGCCAGGCTGGCCAGTTGCCGGGCCGTCTCGGCCGCGCCGTCAAGGGACACCGCCGCCGCCCCAAGCTGCAAGCTCTGCTCACGCGGAGCTGTGTCGGCGAGCGCGAAAGCACGCGCTATGGCGTCATTCAGCCGCGCCCCGGTCAGGCCCGCCTCCTCGGCCAGCACCAGACGGCCGGCCTCGGCCAGAAGCCGGGCGCGCAGGGTTTGCTCGCTCTCACCGCCGGCGGCGAAGGGCACCACGACGGCCGGGACGACGGCGGCCAAGACCTCGAGCGAGGTGTTATAGCCGGCCTGGCTGATCGACAGCGAAGCCTTCGAAAGAAGGCTCAAGAAGTCCGCCCGCGAGCGTTCGACCGAGACGCCCGGCGGTGCCCCTGCCCTGAGTGCCTCGAAGCGTGCATCGGGCAGGTTGAAGCCAATCAGCACCCGCCAGAGCCGATCCTTGTAGGGTGACGAGGGATAGGCCTCGAGAACCGCCCGGACCAAAGGCTCGGCCACGGCGCCGCCACCGGTCGAGACCAGGATTTCCCCGTCCGGCCGTAGCTGACGCTCGGGGATCTCGGAATCCACCACATAGCCGGTGTAGCGGATCCGATCGCCCAGCGCTGTGACTTCGGGGAAGGTCCGCTCGAAGGAGATCAGGCTTGGATCGCCGTGCACCAGAATGCGGTCGTAGAAGCGCTGTGCCGTCTCGACGATCCAGGCGATCTTCCCCGGCTGCTTCAAGGTAGTCAGGATATCGCGCACCGAGGAGACGATCTGCGGCCGCCAGGGCGCGGCCTGCGCCGCCTCCAGGAAGGGCAGCAGCTCGAAACGCATCTGCCGGCGGCCGAAGGGAAACATCTCGGTCAGCACCACGCGAGGCCGCTCCGCCGACAAGAGTTCGCAAAGCTGGGCGCTGCGCGCCTGCTTCACTGCATCGTCGAGAAGCCTGCCATCCTCGAGTATGAGCGCGCTGAAGGCCTCGTCCCTGGTCTTCAGCGGCGGTTCCAGCTGGATCACCTTGGCACCGCCGAAATCGGCACCGGATACCGACAGGCCACCGGTCGCGACCGTGACCTTCAGGCCATGACCGGCAGCTGCGCGGGCGATCAGCGCCGCCCGCTTGAAGTGACCGATGCCCAGCAGATGCTGGACATAGAGCAGCAGGTCGGCCTCGGCGGGCATTCAGCGAAGCTCCAGATTGAGACGGCAAAGGTCTGGGCGCCCTTGCGGCCCGAGGGTGAAGAGGTGGCCGCAGGCAGGGCGCAGCTTCTCCGGCCAATCCCGGCGCATGTCCCAGCCGCTCGCCAACGCCAGGAGCGCGCGGACCACACCCTTGTGGGTCACCAGGGTCCGGCCCTCGCCTCGGCCCGCCAGGGTGCGGAGAAAGGGCTGCAGGCGCTGAGCGACGGCGCGCGGGCTTTCGCCGCCCGGCGGCCTCAAGTCCAGTCCCCGTGCCTCCATCGCCGCCATCTCCCGGCCGAGGTCGCGACGGAGATCGACCAGTCGCCGACCTTCCCAGCGGCCCCAATCCATCTCGGTCAGCCAGGCGAGGCTTTGCGCACGGCAGCCCATCAGCAGGGCCGTCTGCTGTGCCCGCTTCAAAGGGGAGGTCAGCACCGGCCAATCCGCCGCCCAGTAGGGCAGACGCCAGATCGAGGCCTCCGCACGTCCGCGCGCAGAGAGGGCGATGTCGCTCCGCCCCTGCAGGCGACGAGCCTCGTTCCACTCGGTGGTAGCATGACGCAAGACCAGTAGCTTCACCGGCTGGCCTCCTCGAGTACGGACGTCAAATGCTCGGCGGCACTGGCCAAATCATGACGGCGTTCCATCCGGGCCGCGGCGGCCGCGCCCATGCGGGCACAGAGGTCGTGGTCCGACAGCAAGCGCCCCAAGCATCCGGCAAAGGCATCGGCACTCTCCATCGATGCCAGCAACCCGGTCTCGCCATGCCGCACGATCGCGGCAACGCCCGGCCGATCGCCGGCGACGGCTGCCAAGCCGCAACCCTGCGCTTCCAACAGCGCCATACCATAGGCCTCGTTCATCGACGGCCAAGCATAGAGATCCGAAGCAGCCAAGGGCTTGGCGACCTCGCCCTGGGCAAGCTCGCCCAGATAGCGTGCGCGGGAAGCCTTCGCTCCGAGTGCCGCCTCGAAGGCGATCTCGACCTCCCCTCTTGCCGGGCCGTCGCCGACCAGCAGCAGTTGCCAGGGCAGCGCCGTCAGCCTGGCCAGAGCCTTGGCCAAGAGGCGATAGGAGGCCAACTTGTCGCCTTCGCGCATCATAGCCACGACGACGATCCAAGGGCGGTCAGTCCGTAAGTCCAATTGCTCCGCCAAGTCTGACCGCAAGCGCGCGCGCGCGGCCCGCGCCTTACGATCCGCAGCCCCGTCGAGAAAGGCCGGGAGCAAGGTTTGCCGACTCTCCGGCGGCAGGCACTCGGCATCCTCCGGATTGATTTGGACCACGGTGCTGGCAGCTTGGACCGCCGCCAACGAGGCGCGGTGCCCGAGATCCCAGAGACCGCCGGCACGCTTGTAGGCCAGGGAGGCTTCAACCAGGAGATAGGGAATGTCCAGCGCCGCCGCGATCCTGGGACCGATGAAGTCCGGCGCCTTGTAGTAGAGGTGATAGGTAAGCCAGGCCTGCGGCCGTTCCGCCTTCGGCTTGGCGCTGTAACGACGCAGAATCTGCTCAGCCACGCGCTCGCCGAGATCGGCCAGACGGGCCTGGCGCATGAGATCGGCTTGGCCCTGCCAGGTCCGGAAGCGAGATGCCAGTTCGACCTCGTGTCCGCCATGGCGCAGTGCCTTGACCAGCAGGCGCGCAACCGCTCGGTCGCCGGAGGGAACCGGGTGATCGGGTGGCTTCATCGGTGCATAGAAGGCGACGCGCATGGACAGAGCGTCTAAACCGCGGCCCGATCCAGCCTGTAGGCCTCGGCTGAGGAGACTCCCAGGCGCCGCAAGAGTCCCTCGAGGCAGGGCCCGGCGTCGAACTCTGCACGCACCCGAGCCTGACCGGCTTGACCCAAGGCAAAACGCCGTTCCGGCCCACGGATCAGACCGGCCAAGGCGGCCGACAAAGCCTGAGGCTCGGCCGGGGGAACCAGGCAGCCGGTTTTCTCGGGAATGATCAGCTCCTCGATCCCAGGAAGCCGGGTGGCCAGGCAGGCCAGACCCTGACTTTGCGCCTCCATCAGCACGTTCGGCAGGCCGTCACGATCGCCGTCGGCCGCAACCTTGCTGGCCAGCACGAAGAGATCGGCTGCGCGGTAGGCCTCAAGAACGCGCGCCTGCGGCTGCGCGCCGAGCCAGGTGATCGCTTTATCCAGACCCAAGTCCCGGGTCCGCTGTTTCAGCAGCGAAAGATCGCTGCCGCCGCCGATGTGGGTCAGATGCCAGGCGAGATCCGCCGGCAAATCGGCCAAGGCCTGCAGCAGGTCGTCGTAGCCCTTCTTCGCCACCGCGCGCCCGACTGACAGCAGCTGAACCGCCCGTCCGGCGCTGCCGTCCGCCTCCCCCACATGCCGTGTCCAGACGGGAAAGCGCGCAAGGTCGATGCCGTGGCGAACCATACTCACCCGCTCCGGCTCCACCGCCAAGCCGGCGAGATGCTCATAGCCCGACTGGGTACAGGTCACCAACCAGTCCAAATCGGCCAGCTTCTCACGCTTCTCCCATTCCGGCGTGGTCCAGATGTCCTTGGCATGGGCCGAGCAGGACCAGGGCAGCTCGGCGACCATGGCGGCATAGCGGGTGGCCGAGGCCGGGGTGTGCAGAAAGTGCGCATAGAGCCGCGTACAGCCCGCGGGGAGGCTATCGGCCAGGACCAAGGCCTGGCCGAAGCGCCGCATCCGATTGCGAGTGAAGTCGCGTTTCAGGTCGCGGAGGAAAGCGGCCTTGGCGCGGCGATAGCCCGGCCGGCGGCGCTGGCGCCGCCAGGCGGCCAAGACCCGCTTCGGCTCGTCGTGAAGATACTCCGGCAGGTAGACCACCACTGCCGCGATCTCCTCGTGGATGGGATGGCGCGCCGGATCGGTGGTCGGGGCGCGCAGGGAGAACAGCCGAAGCGCCAGCCCGGCCCGCTCCAACCCCAGAAGTTCCTGTGCGATGAAGGTTTCGCTGAGCCGCGGATAGCCCTTCAGCACCACGGCAAGGCATTGCTCGGACATCACCGACGATCCTAACAGATCTTTTTCGGCTTGTGGGTCGATCAACCGCTGGCGCCGGCTGGCCGCCGGCGGACCACGTTCTGCAGCGCTCCTTCGGCCCAGCGGTTGGTTAGGCGTACGACGTTCTCGGCCCCGTCCAGCAGCCCCGGTACCACCACGCTGGAAGGCAGGCGCTGTTGCGGTAGATGCCGCAAGGCGGTCGCCATGTCGGCGGCATCGCGCTTGTCGTCGTCGGCCAGCATGTGCACCAAGCCCAGTTCCTGCGCCCGACTGGCTCTGAGATACTGCTCCTTGCGTGGCCTGGTGCGCGGGATGACGACCGCGCGCTTGTCGAAGGACAAGATCTCACAGAAGGTGTTGTAGCCACCCATACAGACCACGCCGATGGCGCGCTCCAGCAGGTTTTCGATGTGAGCATCGAAGGTGATGGCCTCGACCTTCTTCAGCTTCGCCGCCCGCGTCAGAAACTCCGACTGGCGTTCGCTGGCCATGAAGGGGCCCAGCACCATCAAGGCCGGGTGCGGCAGGTTGGGGTCGGCCTCATAGGCGCGTAGCACCCAGTCGATGATGTCCTCGCCGTCGCCGCCGCCGCCGACCGTCACCAGGATGTAGGGCTCTTCGATCTTCTCCAGCGGCATGCGACTATATCCGCTTACCGTACTACGCCGCAGATAGCCTGTATAGATCAGCGACTTGCGCAACGAATCCGGCAAGGCGATACCGGCCAAGGGCTCGCAAATCTGCGGCAGGCCGTAGACCCAGATCTCGTCATAGTACTTCGTCAAGGCCGGAACGGTGTGCTTGCGCTCCCACTCGCTCTCCAGCAGATCCGGGTCGTCCATCACGTCGCGCAGGCCCAGGATGCAGGGCACGCCGCGCTGGCGCAGCATGGCCAAGGTCGGCTCGGCCTCGCCGCGCAGCCCCAAGGGTTCCTTGTCGACCAGGAAGAGATCGGGGTCGAAGGTCTTGGCCGTGTGCTCGACGATCGAGGCACGCAAGGCCAGCATTTCCTCCACGTCGATGCGCAGTTTCAGCGAGGTGTAGTCGCCGTTGCGCAGCTTGATCACCCCCGGGACGCGGACGAAATCCACTCGGGACTTGAAGTCGAAACTGCCGATGATCGGCGAGCCGGAGAGAATAAGAACCGAGAGTTCGTCATCCGCCTCGACCAAGGCGTGGGCCACCGTGCGACAGCGCCGTAGATGCCCCAGTCCAAAGGAATCATGGCTGTAGATGAGTATCCGCCTGCTCTTTGGGCGCATGGAAAATCCCGATCCTACCCCTAGGAACTTCGGCGTTGTTGCCTGCTGCCCGACCGACTTGTCAAGCGCTACGCCGTACTGGACACTATGCGAAAGTGAGGGGTGTCGCCAAGAAGAAGACTTGATTTCCAAGGGCGAACGGCAAGACTGTCGTGGCGAACGACAGGGCTGAGCTTGGGGCTGAAAGCGAGGGTATGGAGCACAATCTTTTCAAATACGTGTGGCGCCACAGCAAACCGGAGCAGGTGACGATCCTGCTGCTGGTGGCGATCTCCATGCCCTTCTATTTTCTCTCGCTCGACCTCCCCAAGCAGATCGTCAACCAAGGCATCCAAGGCCAGGGCTTCAGCGCCGAGGCCACGACGCAGAGCTTCTTCGTCATCGACCTGCCTTTCGGCGAGCTCTTGACCGGCAGCCCGGTCAACCTCTTTTCCGGCTTTTCCTTCGGCCAGGAGACCTTGCTGGTGGTGCTCTCCGTCAGCTTCCTGGTGATGGTGATCGTCAACGGCCTCTTCAAGCTGACCATCAACACCCGCAAGGGCCGCATGGGTGAACGCCTGCTGCGCCGCCTGCGCTACGAGTTGAGCGACCGCGTGCTGCGTTTCCCACTGCCGCATCTGCGCCGGATGAAGCAGGCCGAGGTCGCCACCATGATCAAGGACGAGGTGGAGCCGCTCGGCGGATTCATTGGCGACGCCTTCGTCACCCCGGCCTTCCTCGGTGGTCAGGCCCTGACGGCGCTCACCTTCATCATGGTGCAGTCGGTCTATCTGGGCACGGTCTCGCTGGCCATCGTCTTGACCCAGGCCTGGCTCATCCCGCGCCTCCGGCGGCGCCTGCTACAACTGGGCAAGCAACGTCAGCTGGCCGCGCGCGCACTCGCCGGCCGCATCGGTGAGGTCATGGACGGCGCCACCGAGATGCATGCCAACGACACCTCCAATTGGGAGCGTGCCGATCTGGTCGGACGCCTGGGGCATATCTTCCTGATCCGCTTCGAAATCTATCAGCGCAAGTTTTTCGTCAAGTTCCTCAATAACCTCCTGAGCCAGCTGACGCCCTTCATCTTCTATCTGGTCGGCGGTCTTCTGGCGCTGGCCGGTGAGCTGGACATCGGCGCCCTGGTCGCCGTGATCGCCGCCTACAAGGACCTGCCCGGGCCGATCAAGGAACTGATCGATTGGGACCAGCAGCGCCTGGACGTCACCATCAAGTACGAGCAAGTGATCGAGCAGTTCCAGCCGGGCGAGATGATCGAGCCGGCCTCGCAGAGCGTCACCATCGATACAGTCGCCCCGCTCACCGGCAAGCTGGAGGCCAACAACGTCTCGCTGGTCGAGGACGATGGCACCTATCGCCTGCACGGACTCAATCTTGACATGCCGCTGGAACAGCATCTCGCCATCGTCGGCGACAGCAACAGCGGCAAGGAACGCCTGGCCGGCGTGCTGGCCGGCCTCGAACATCCCAGCAGCGGCAGCCTGCGCATCGGCGGCAAGGACCTGACCGAACTGCCGGAATACGTCACCGGGCGCCGCTTGGGCTATGTCGCACCGGACGTCTATCACTTCCCGCTCTCGGTGCGTGAAAACCTGCTCTATGGCTTGCGGCATGCGCCCTATCGCGAGACCTCGCCGGAAAAGGATCCCAAGGAGAACTTCCGCAACCGCGAGAGCAAGCGGGCCGGCAATCCGGTGCTGCCGATCGACTACGACTGGGTCGATCGCAGCCCGATCGGCGCCACGCCGGAAGACGAGGAGGCGGCGCTCCGCAAGGTGCTCTATCTCGTCAGCATGGAGCACGATGTCTTCCGCTTCGGCATCTACGGCACCATCGATCCACAAAAGCGGCCGGAGATGGCGGCCGAGTTCTTGAAAGCCCGCAGTCTGCTCAATCAGAAGCTGGAAGAAGAAGGCCTCTCGGATCTGGTCGACCGCTTCGATCCCGATGCCTACAACCGCTCCAGCACGCTCGCGGAAAACCTGCTGTTCGGCACCACCACGCAAGCCAGACTGCAGGGCACCGCGCTTGCCAAGAATCCCTTGGTTCTGGAGGTCCTCTCGGACACCCAGGCCGGCGGCACCAGCCTGGCAGAGGATCTGCGCAAAATCGGCCTCTCGATCGCCCGCACCATGGTCGAACTCTTCGCCGATCTGCCGGCCAGCCATCCCTTCTTCGATCAGTTCAGTTTCATCGAGGCCGACGACTTGCCGGAATTCGAGAGCATGATCACCAAGTTCGACCGCTCCGGTATGGAGGGTCTGGACGAGGAGGAGGTCTCCAGCCTGCTGGAGCTGACTTTCAGCTACTCGGAAGCACGTCATCGCCTGGGCCTGATCGACGAGGCCAAGGAGGAAAAGATCCTGGCCGGCCGCAAGGCGCTGGCCAAGCGTCTCAGCAGCGGCGAAATGAGCGAGCTCGAACCCTACGACCCCGAGCACTACAACGCCGCCGCGCCGATCCTGGTGAATGTCCTCTTCGGTCGCGTGGTCTATGGCCAGGCCGAGGGCGAATCGACCCTGCAATTCCTCGTCGTCCAGGTTTTGGAGGAACTCGACCTGCGCGGTGCGGTCATGGAGGTCGGCCTCAACTACGATGTCGGTCTTGGCGGCAAACGCCTCAGCCCCTCGCAGCGCCAGCTTCTGGGTTTAGGTCGCGCACTCCTCAAGGATCCCGACCTCTTGATCGTCAACGACGCGCTGGGCTCGCTCGACAGCAACATGCAGTCGACAATTATGGAACGCGTACGCAAGCACCGCGACGGTCGCGGAATCGTCTGGACCATGACCCGGCCGCAGTCGGCCAAGGGCTTCGATCAGGTCGCCGTTCTGAGCGACGGTCGCATGGCCGCGAAAGGCAGTTTCGACGAGCTAGCCAAAGCCGGCGGTGCCTTGGCCGCAGAGATCGGAAGGGGATAAGCTTTTGGAAGATGGCCGCAGCAAGGTACATATAGGGCAGGGAGCACGCAGACCATGAGCTTGGATTCCGAAGTCGACGCCCTGAAGAAGGTCCCGCTCTTCGCCAACATCGAGACCAGCAAGCTGAAGCTGATGGCCTTCGCCAGCGAACGCCTGACCTACAAACCGGGCCAATTGCTAGTGAAGCAAGGCGACCAGGGCGATGCGGCCTACATCATTCTGGAAGGCGAAGCCGAAGTCGTGATCGACCAGGCCGACGGCAGTGAGGTGGTGATCACCACCTTGAAACGCTACGCTGTGCTGGGCGAGATCGCCATTCTCTGCGACGTGCCGCGCACCGCCACCGTGCGCGCCAAGGAGAAGACGCAGACCCTGAAGATCACCAAGGATCTCTTCTTCCGTCTGGTTCAGGACTTTCCGCAGATCGGTATGGAGGTCATGCGCATTCTCGCCGCCAGGCTGGAGAAGACGACGCAGGATCTCTACGCCGCTCGTGGCGGCCACTAGAATGGCACCCAGCCGGACGGCGCTGGCCCACATTCAGGATAGAGAGCCCGAGCAAAGCCGTTGAGCCGCCTCGATTCCTTCATCCGCCGCCTGGAGGCGCAGCAGGCCTGTCTCGACTACGCCTGTGCTGCGATCGCCAAGCGTCCAGGGCCGGTCTTCGAATTGGGATTGGGTAACGGGCGCACCTTCGACCACCTACGCAGCCGACTGGCCGCCGCTTTGGAGCCTTGGCCGATCTATGTCTTCGAGCGCAAGGTGGCGGCACATCCCGACTGCATTCCCGCCGAGGATCGGCTCTATCTGGGCGACTTCCGCGAGACCCTGCCGCGCGCAGCCGGAGATTTCGCCGGCCGGGTGGTCCTGGTGCATGCCGACATGGGTAGCGGCGACGCCCAGGCCAATGCCGAGCTCGCCGCCTTCGTCAGCGAGGCCCTATCGCCCGCTCTAGCCGCCGGCGCCCTGGTCCTGAGCGACCAGCCCCTCGCGATGAAAGGCGGGCAGGTGGAGGCGCTGCCGGCAGGTGTGCCTGTAGGACGCTATCACCTCTATCGGATGGTCGGATAGAGCAGGATGACGAGTATCGCAATCGGATCTATCAAGACGGTGCAAGCATCAGGTTCTTGGTTATGGTTTCGCCAAGCCAACGGTGTGTGAGTCCTGCGTTCGGTTCGTGTTCGTCCATTTTCGCGTGAGGGGGTCTGTCGTGGTCGCCATAATCGAGTCAATAGCTTCACTTTTTCCGATGGCGCATGTTATATTTTTTATCATTACATTTGGATTTTACAAAAGTGAAAATCGTAAATTAAAAATAATACTTGACCATTATAAAAACCAAGGGCTTGTTTGTTATGATATGGCGATACATCGTTTAGACAATCTGGCGTTAACAAGAGTAGGACATTGAATTGGATTTCTGTACGTAGCCCACCTCGAGGCGTTCACTTGCCGAATAACGTTATACAGGCATCAGATCAAGTTCTAATAAGTGGAAGTTGATCGGATATTCTATTATTGTATTTCCACTTTCCTACATATTGTGTACGATTGTGGCTTCCTATCACATTGGATTTGTACTCGTTCTGATTGTATATTTCTCAACAATAATTTGGCTCAGCTTACAGATCGTATGTGTTCATGGTATGTTTCTTTCTAGATCAGAGGGATAAACCCGCATTGCCCAGGTGGGATTGAGGTTGCGCCATCCACGGTGCTGATTCATGGTTACATATCATGGTGTTGTGTCGATTGAAGCGAGGTTTTCATGGTGCATCCGATGGGTGAATCCAAGAACGGGCTGCTTCGCGTGGATTTCGACCGCCGCGTGAAGCTGGAGTTCCCTGGATCGAAGGTAACGTCGGACGGCGGCTTGCTCGCGTATCGGGAACTGGACGACGCGCTTGGCCTGACAGAGATGGCGGCCGGGGCGCTGCGAGACGGTCGTCGCGGCAAGAACGGCTGGCACGCTGTCGTCGGGATGCTTCGGCAAGCGGTGTTCGGGCGTTTGGCCGGGTACGAGGATGTCAACGACGCCGAACGCCTTTCTCGCGATCCAGCGATGCGTTGGATTGTCGGCGGCAAGGCGACGGATCGGGGTGCGGCCTCATCGAGCCAGATGGGCCGTTTCGAGACGCAATGGCTGACGGGTGACGTCAATCTCACCGCACTCAGCGCTCTGTCCGGGCTGTGGATCGACCGCGTTCATCGTCGCAAACCGCCGAAGCTGATCATCCTGGACATGGACAGTTCGGTCAGCCCCACCCACGGCGAACAGGAAGGCACGGCCTACAACGGCCACTTCGGCTGCACCTGCTATCACCCGCTTTTTGTCTTCAACCAGCTCGGCGATCTGGAGCGCTGCGCCTTGCGACCCGGCAACGTGCACAGCGCCGATGGCTGGCGCGCGGTGCTGGACCCGGTCGTGGCGCGTTATCGCGAGCGCAAGCTGCGGCGGTACTTTCGGGGCGATGCCGCCTTCGCCTCACCGGACATCTACGAGTATCTGGAGGCCGAGGGCTTCGGCTACGCCATCCGGCTTCCCGCCAACAGCGTGCTCCAGGGATACGTCGCCCACCTGCTACGGCGCCCAAAGGGACGGCCCCCGATGGAAGTCCGTCGCTACTTCGCCAGCTTCAGCTATCGGGCTGGAAGCTGGACCCAGGCGCGGCGCGTGGTGGCGAAAGTGGAATGGCATCCGGGCGAGTTGTATCCCCGCGTCGGGTTCGTCGTCACCAATCTGTCCCGGCCCGCCGAGCGGATCGTCGCCGTCTACAACCAGCGTGGCACGGCGGAACAACACATCAGGGAGGGCAAGAACGCGATCCGTTGGACGCGACTATCCTGCCGACGCTTCAAGGCCAACGCGGCTCGGCTTCAGCTTCATGCACTGGCCTACAACCTGGGCAACTTCATGCGCACGCTCGCTTTGCCAGACCCAGTGAGCAATTGGTCGCTGACGACGCTGCGCGAGAAGCTGGTGAAAATTGGGGCAAAAGTCGCGCGTCACGGACGCTACGTCACCTTCCAATTGGCCGAGGTCGCGCTCCCGCGCGACCTGTTCGCCGATATCCTGGATCGGATCGACCGCTTGCGACCACGGCCGACACCAGCGTGAGCCAACGCTATGCCAATCAAAACGACTTCACGACGGGAGACCTGTGCCCGGAACGCTACGAAATTGGCACTGGCCCGTAGGTTTCCGATCAGCGGCCCGTTGTCCTGGCCGTTCTGGGCCGTTTCCCAATCCCCGACGCCTCACAGATTGCATCCCAGCAGCGACCAAGGCAATATGAACGTCGTGATCGGGCGCTACGTGGGCGATCCCGGGTAATAGCTGGCCTTGCTCAGGAGCTCCTGCTTGTCGCGCACCGCTGCGTGCGCGGCGTCCAGCGCACGCTCGACATCCGCCATGGCGCCCGCGAAGTCGCCTTTAACGGCCGAGCGCGCATAGGCGCGGCCGTCAAAGGCGTCGTCGTTTCCGGAATCGAGACGGATGGCCTCGTCGAAATCCTCGATGGCGCGCGCCTGCAGGCCCTTTTCGTAGTGGATCCAGCCCCTGTTGGCATAGGCATACGGAGTCGCTTGGGTCTAGACGGATCACTTGGTCGAAGTTGGCAAGAGCCCGATCCAAGAGGCCCTTATCCAGCAGTGCATATCCGCGATTGTCGTAGGCCAAAGCCATCGTCGGATCCCGCAAAATCGCTTGGTCGAAGTCGGTAATAGCCGGGTCTAGTTCACCCAGATCCAGATAGACCGAGCCGTACATGTTGAATACGTAAGCGTCGCCAGGGTCGATTTCGATGTCACGGTCGAAGTCGGCTAGGGCACGCGTCAAGTCGCCGATCACATGATGGGCGACACCGCGATCATGATAGGCAGTCGTGTTGTCCTTCGCGAGACGGATGGCCTCGTCGAAATCGGCCAAGTCGGAGCGATAGTCGCCCAAATCGGCATAGGCGCTGCCTCTCAGATAGCGGAAGACAGCCGCGGTCTCGCTCGAGAGGCCGCCGGCATCGAGGCATTGGCTATAGAGCCGGATCGCCACCTACCACGAGCCTTCCTCGTGCGCCGCATAACCTTGTTGGCAGGAGATCTCCTCCGCTTTGCTGCCGGGCAGTCCGGCCACGGCTGCAATGAAAGCGGCAACGACAAGGCTCTGATCCGCATGGAGTCCTCCAGCCACGAGAATGCGTTTTCGAAAGGCTAACTCCGGCGCTTCGGACCGACAAGGCCTGTAGACAAGGGCCTTTGGAGCGGACAAAAAGCTGCTATCCATCTCCGGACTTTCAAATATTCTCCTGAACTGCTAAATGAATTTGTCAAAACTGTGATGCAGCCGTGATTATTTTAAGATAAAATCACCATCAATATCGAACTAGTGGCAATATTAATGTTGATTTATTCAACACTGTTACATCGATTTGCATCGCAACTGCGAAGCAAAAATCTTATTCAAAGCATGAACAACTGCATCTTGACGGTTCCGGTAAGACGTTGCAGCGTTCCCAACGTGTCAACCGACGTGGGGCAAGCAGATGATTGCTTAACGACTGTCGGGGGAAGGCCATTTTGCGATCGGGTTTCGGGCCCACTGCCTTGGAGGAGGCGGTTGTGCCGAACCAGAGACAGCGCGCACTGCCCCGTCCGAACCCTGGCCCGGCACACCAGCCTCGGCCAAGCCCGGCGATAAGTGGAGGGCTATAGAGATCTCCTCACTCTATGCGTCCTCCCACTCTTTCTCCAGCAAATCTCTGCGGTGCTTCAGCATCGGGTCTTACTGGCCGGATCGCCCGGGAGCGCTCGCGCGCCGGCTGGGCGCAGCTGCCAGGTCCGACCGGCGGCACTGCCTATCCCAAGCGGATAACGGAGGCATCAGACATGCCGATACAGTTTAGCTATCCCGGAGTCTACATACAGGAGGTGCCCAGCGGTGTGCACACCATCACCGGCGTGGCCACCTCGATCACCGCCTTCGTCGGGCGCGCCTATCGCGGTCCCGTCCACGAGGCCGTCAGGGTTCAGAGCTTCGCCGAGTACGAGCGCATCATCGGGCCGCTCTGGCAGCCCAGCCCGATGAGCCACGCGGTCTCCCAGTTCTTCCAGCATGGCGGCACCGATGCCCTGATCGTCCGAGTCTTCAACGGCGACGTTGCCAGCGAGGGCGCGACCATGAGCTTCACCGCCAGCGCCGGTACTTTCGTTACTGTAGACCGCCAGCCCAAGGGTCTGGGGCACGCGTCTCAGGGCCATTGTCGACTATGCCTCCAAACCAGTCGATGCGGTCACCTTCAACCTGACCGTCCAAGAGCTGGATCAGCCTTCGGGCATCACGGTGGTCTCAACCGAATCCTTCCGCAACGTCTCGGTCGATCCCACTTCCAGTCGCTTTGTCGATTCCGTCTTGGCCAACGGCTCCTCGCTGGTGCGGGTCGATGCCAAGCCGCAGGAGGCCTCCGTCGACGCCAACACGACCGAGACCGACGGCGCCGACATCACCGATGGAGAGATCACCGGCAGCCAGGCGCAGAGGAGCGGCATCTTCGCGCTGGAGGCAGCCGACCTCTTTAACCTCCTCTGACTCCCGCCCTTGAGCCCCACCGCCGATGTCGCCGAGACCACCTGCGCCGCAGCCGCCGCCTACTGCGAGACACGCAGGGCGATGCTGATCGTCGATCCTTCGGTTGCTTGGACGGCCAATGCGGCAACCGCGATCGCCACCGCCGAGGCCAAGGTGAACAGCCTCCAAGCCGCCGCCTACTTCCCGCGCTTGCTGGCGCCCGATCCCATGGACGAAAACAGGGTGCGCAGCTTCGCCCCCTCGGGCGCGATCGCCGGACTTTACAGCCAGACCGATGCCACCTGCGGTGTCTGGAAGGCACCGGCCGGGCTCGACGCCTCCTTCAGCGGAGTGACCGGTTTCGGCTACACCATGACCGATGCGCAGAACGGCGTGCTGAACCCCTTGGTTCTGAACTGCTTCTGCAGTTTTCCGGTGAACGGCAACGTGGTCTGGGGTGCGCGCACCTTGGCCGGCGCTGATCAGCTGGTGTCGGAACGGAAGTACGTCCCGGTCCGCCGCACCACCCTCTTCACCGAGGAGAGTCTCTATCGCGGCAGCCAATGGGTGGGTCTTCGAGCCCAATGACGAGCCACTTAGGGCACAGATCAGACTGAACGTCGGCGCCTTCATGCAGACCCTCTTCCGCCAAGGCGCCTTCCAAGGTTCCTCGCCGCAAGAGGCCTACTTCGTGAAGTGCAATCGCGAGACCACCACCCAGAACGATATCAACCTGGGGATCGTGAAAATCTTGGCCGGCTTCGCGCCCTTGAAGCCGGCCGAGTTCGTGGTGATCAAACTGCAGCAAATGGCCGGTCAGGTCGAAGCCTAGGAGCACGTCATGGCCCAGTTCTGCGTAAACGCCAATCGGTTCGACCCTTACAGCAGCTTCAAGTTCCGGGTGAAGTGGGAAAGCCGCTATGTCGCCGGCATCTCCAAGGTGGGGGCCCTGAAACGCACAACCGAGATGGTCGAGCATCGCGTCGGCGGCGACCCCTCCTCGTCGCGCAAGTCGCCCGGACGCACCAGCTACGACGCCATCACCCTGGAACGCGGCGTCACCCACGACACCGAGTTCGAGAAGTGGGCCAACAAGGTCTGGAACTTCGCCTCGGGCTTGGGCTCGGAGGTCTCGCCGAAGGATTTCCGCAAGGACATCATCATCGAGGTCTACAACGAGGCCGGCCAACTGGCACTGGCCTACAAGGTCTACCGCTGCTGGGTGTCGGAGTTTCAAGCCCTGTCGGAACTCGATTCCAACGCCAATGCCATCCAATGAAGCTGGAGAACGAGGGCTGGGAGCGCGACTACGACGTGACCGAGCCGACCGAGCCCGAGTTCACCGAGCCGGAGTGGTCTCACGCTTGGCGAGGCCGCCAGCCTGATCGCCCAGGACTCCTCGCTCGGGGATGACCTTCGATGACTGACGTCGATCCTCGATCTCTGCTCGATCTCTGGGAGAGCGGATGCGGACAGCATCCGCTGGACCGGGCACTGCTCTTGGCCGAGCTCGAAACACCGAACCCGGATCGGCACTTGGCCGACCTACCCTCGGGGCAGTGTGACTCGTCGCCTGCTGCGCCTGCGCGAGCGCCTCTTCGGCAGAGAGATCGCGACCGTGATCCGCTGCAAGCACTGCGAGGAGACGATCGAGATGGCGCTGGAGATTACCGCGTTCCTGGCGGTCAAGCAGCGGGAGGAGACCAGCGCCCTCAGGTTGGAGGCAAAGGGCTGCGTCTTCCGACCGCCCAGTCTGCGCGACCTGGCCGGACTGATTGGCGAGGGAGAGGACGACGCCTTCGCGCTCCTGCGGCGCTGTTGCATGAAGGGCGATCTCACCCACAACGATGCCACCGAGTTGCTGGATAGTGCGGTCGTGCCATGGAAGAGGTGGCTCGGATTGTTTGAACAGGTTTCGAGCGATCGCCAAGTGGATTGTCGTCTGGGTCAAGCCGCTGCCGGGATTGGCTGCAGCGCGCTGATGTACGTCTGATCGGGCGTCTACCCGCCAAGCGACGCATGTGGCCTCGTGCTGTTGTAGAAGGCCAGGTAGTGCCCAATCGAGGCGCGCGCCTCCGGCAGGTTGGCGTCGGCGTGCAGGTCGATCTCCTCATACGTGACCCTGCGCCAGAGGCGCTCCACGAAAACCTTGTCCCTCCAGGCTCCTTTGCCGTCCATGGAGATCGTGATCTCCGCGTCCTTTGGGACCTGAACGAAGTCCAGCGACGTGAATTGACTGCCTTGGTCGGTATTGAGGATCTCTGGCCTGCCATGGCGTGCCAGTGCCTCCTCCAGGGCCTCGATACAGAACTCTGCCTCAAGCGTGATCGACAACTGCCAGACCAGAACCTTGCGGCTGAAACAGTCCAGGACAGCAGCAAGATAGACCAAGCCCCGTGCCATGGGCACGCAGGCGATGTCCATCGCCCAGACCCGGTCAGGGCGCCTGACCGCGAGGCCGCGCAGTAGGGAGGGATAGCTCTTGTGTCCCGGCGCCGGCGTCGAGGTCTTCGGGCGGCGGTAGAGCGCCTTGATCCCCATCTTCTGCATCGGCGTCGAAACACGCCGCCGCCCCACCTCATGGCCTTCTGCCTTCGGCAGGCCTTGCAACATCCGGCTGCCGGCAAAGGGATAATCCAGATGCAACGCGTCGATCCGGCGCATGAGCGCGAGATCGGTCTGCGAGGTCGGTCTGCGAGGTCGGGCGCAGCAGATAGGAGACGCTCCCTCGGCTGAGGCCGGGCAGCTGCGCCTGACGGCTGATGCTCAGTCTGTCGTCACGCTCGATCATCGCTTTGCGCGCGCCAACAAGCCGGCCTTGCCAGCGCTGCAGACAAAAAATCCTTCTCTAACGTCAACTCGCCAATCTTCGCATGAAGGGTCTTCACATACACCGCCGCCACCGTCTCAGCCTTGGCGGTGTCGCCGAACACACCGGCAGCGCCACCCGACAACTGCCGGCGCCACTGGGTGATCTGGTTGGGGAATACGTCAAACTGCTGGGCTCACTCGGCCAGCGTCCTCTCGCCCTGGATGGCTGCCAAGGCCACTTTCGCCTTGAATGCTGGACTGTGGTTCCAGCGCGGGCGTCTTGCCATGATCTCTCCTCGATCTCGGCTATCAGGCCGATCTCACGCGAAAACCCCACTTAACTCACCTGTCCAGTTTTACCGAGCCACCTCTGCCATTGATCCCGAAAGCTCACGATCACAAAGCAACTCCATTTAAAGTGAATGTACCACCCAATGGGACACTTTTCAAGGCTGTCAGGGGCTGCCGATCCGATGATGATGCGACCTGGCCCAAATCTGAACCGCAGATCTTATGATCCGTCCTGCTCGCCGCCACAAATTTTGCTGCGCTTCGCTTGCCACCTGGGCCGCTCCAAGACCTCGCGGTTGACCACGCCGTTGGGCACCTCGCCGCGCTGCCAGGCCAGCACGGCCTCGATGTCGGCGGCACCGTTCCCGGCAAAAAGCTGATCGGTCCAGCAGAGCGCATGCGGGGTCACGATGACCTGGCCCATCGACAGCAGCGGCTCGTCGGCCGCTGGCGGCTCCTGCTCCAGAACGTCGAGCCCCGCCCCAGCCAGCGCGCCGGCCTGCAGGGCCTTGGTCAAGGCGGTCTGATCGACAATCGGCCCCCGCGCGGTGTTGATCAAGTAAGCGCTGGGCTGCATCAGCGCCAGGCGCTCGCGGTTCACTAGGTGGTGCGTGGCCGGGCTCAAGGGGCAGTTGATGGCGAGGAAGTCCGACTGGCGAAAGATCTCGTCCATAGCCACCAGGCTCACGCCCAAGGCCGCGGCCTGCTCTGTGCTCGCGTAGGGATCATGGGCGATGAAACACATGCCCAGGGGTGCTGCCAAGCGGAACATCTCGGCGCCGATGTTCCCCAGGCCGAGCGAGCCCAAGGTGCGGCCGACCAGGCCAAGGCCGTTGTGCCGGGTCTTCTCGGCCCAACCCTCCGGGCCGCGGCGGGCCAGGCGGTCCTTCACCATCAGCTTGCCGGCCAAGGCGAACAGCAGGGTCAGGATCGAGACAGCAACCGGCCGGCGCACGCCGTCCGGGGTGATGACCAAGGCCACGTCCCTCTCGGTACAAGCCGCCACGTCGACATTGTCGTAACCGACGCCGAAGCGGGCCACCAGGCCCAGGCGTTCGGCCGAGTCCAAGCTGGCCGCGGTGACGCGCGGGCTCAAGAGGATGAGCGCGTCGACATCCGCTAAAGCCGCCGCGGGAACCTCTTTGCAGGGCTTCAGATAGAAGAGCTTGAGATCCTCCCTCTCCAGCAGAGGCGACAGATCGAACTCGGGAAAGTTGGCGCTGCCGTCCGGCCGGCGAAAGTCGGCACTGAGCGCGACCCGCATCAAGCCCATCAGGAGGCCTCCTTGACGCCGGCGCGAATGCCCTCCAGCCCCTGGGCCACGCCGTCGCCCAGGATCCAGGCATCGACACCGTAGGCGATGAAGTCGAAGCCTTGGCGATTGAGCGCGATGCCGCTCTCGACATCGCCGACCAGGCGGCCCAACGCGGTGTCGGTCTTGCGGCCGGCGGCGATCACCCGCTCGACCGCTTTCAGGAACTTGGGATGCTCGAACTCACCGGGAATGCCCAGTGAGCAGGAGAGATCGAAATGGCCGATCCAGAGGCAGTCGACCCCAGGTGTCGCCGCAATCGCCTCGGCATTCTCGACGCCAGCGGCGGTTTCAATCTGCAGGAAGACCGTGGTGCGCGCGTTGGCCTCGGCCAGCTTCTCCATGGTCGGGCCGGCCCGGTAGCGGTCGTGCGCGGCGCGCAGGATCACGCCGCGGCCGCCGTCGGGCACATACTTGACCGAGTCGACGATGGCCTTGGCTTCCTCCGGCGTGCTCACCATCGGCAGCATCACGCCCTCGGCACCGGCATCGCAGGCCTGGGCGATGTCTTTGTAATCCTTGGAGGGCACGCGTACGATGGTCGGCAGGTCGGCGGCGCGCATGAAGGCCATCACCCGATTCACCGTCTCGATGGCAAAGCCACTGTGCTCGCTATCGAGCACGGCGAAGTCGCAGCCGGCATGCTTCAGGATGTAGCCGATGCCGGGCGTGTCGAATTCGATCAGGAAGTGGCCCGCCTTGAGCTCACGGGTCCGGGTCATGTCCTTCAGGGGATGCTTGCTCACCGTTCTGGTCCTTATTGCTCGCTGTTCGAAAGTGAGAGGCGCACGACGGCATAGGGCCGAAGTGACAGGCGCGAGGCACCGGCCTGTTCACCCCCGGCCTCCATGGCATAGGGCTCCCGGGCGCAAGCCTCGAACTGCATTTCGTCGAGCCGCGTGACAGTGGCCTGCGCAGCGGGCCAGCCCTCAATCTCGACCCTTTGGTGCTCACCGGTCAGGTTGGCCAGCCAAAGCTCTAGGCTCATGGGTGTCTCGAAGGCGAGCGCCTGCAGATCGCGCGGCCGCGAACAACCGGTGGCCAGATGCGGTGCGCCCGAGGCGGCATAGATCGCGCACATGACGTGAAAGGCCGGATAGAGGCCGCCGGCCTCGTCGTACCAAGGCTGCGGCGCCTTCATCGGGTTGTACAAAAGACCGAAGGGGCCGATGGGGGCGCCCAGAACCACCGAATCGACCCCACCCTCTGCCATACGCGCGGCATAGCCCAGATGCCAGGCGGAACCCAGCAGACCGCGTTGGCGCGGGTCGCTGCGGGTCATGGTCACCCGGCGGTTCTGGGGATTGGGCGTGGTCGGCGCGCCGAAGGGGCTGGTCCTGGAGCCGATCGAGCCGGGGCCGATGCGATAGCTCTTGTCGGCGGCCAAGGCCCGGCCGGAGGCGATCACGTAAGGCAGGCACTCGAGTGTTTCGGTGACAGAGCGATCGTCGGCGGCATGCACGATGGCGCAGGTGGTGTGGCAGAGGAAATCCAAGGCCTCGACCGGCGGTGGCTTGCGGTTCAGCTCGGTGAAGTAGGCGAAGCTGCCGCCGCCCAGCGGCAGGTCGGGAAAATGCTTGCGCGCCGCCGCGTAGAGTCGCTCGAAGGCCACACTGTCTGGAAATACGCTTCCCGGCATGACGAAGTTGAGGTCCGCAGCCGGCGAGACCGCCAGGGAGCTCATCTTGGCGCCGACCAATTGCACCAACTCGGCAAAACCGGCGAGTTCGCTCTCCGGATCCTCTTCGCCTGGCACCAGGAGTTCGAGAGCCAGATCGGCCGACAGCGCCTCACTCAGCTGTTGGGCTGCGCGCAATGCCTCCGGCCCGTCCCTGCGCACATCGAAGAAGCAGCTGAGGAAGGCCGGCTGCAGATGCGACAGCGGCTCCAAGCTCTCCAGCGCAGCCCGGGCGTGCAGGCCCTCCAGGCCCATACCGAAGATCGGCAGGCTGCCCTCGCGTTCGCCCAGGCTGACCCGAATAGCCGAGCCTTCGATGGCTTGCGCCGAACCGCCGGCATCGCCTTCCAGGCGCAGAGTGACCGCTTGCTCAACCGTCTCGCCGGACGGCAGACTGTAGGGAAAGGGCAAGGCCAGCGGGCGCACGTAGGTCTTGTAGGAGGCATCGGTCCAGTTGCGCTGATCCTCCATCTCGAAGCTGTCGCCCTCCATGGTGCAAACCGCCTTGAGGCCGGGCAGCACCTCGTGGGTCAGCGCCCGGATATCCTTGATCGGCTGCTTTGGATCGATCTTTTCGGGAAAGCGTGCCTGCACGCGGCGGCCGTCGACATGCAGCACCTCGACGGGCTGGCCGGCGATCCCTTCGACGCCGTGCAGCACGACGAAGCCGGTGCGATTGGTCAGGAAATTGGTCACCGGCCGGCCGAGCGCCTCGAATCGCAGGCTGCCGTCGGCTTTGCCCTCGATCTTGGCGTCGTAGCGGAAGCTCTGAGCCTCATCCCGGCAGAGCGCTCGATAGGATACGGTGAAGCTGTCGTTCAGCTGCTCGACGGCCAAGTCTGCGATCTCGGCGGCGAAGGTGCCCCAGACCTTGTCGCGCACGACATAGGAGATGGCAAGCAGCACCTCGCGCCCGCGATAGCGGATGTAGCGCAGGTTGCCGGCGTCCAGCTCGGCGGATAGATCGCCGGCGGTCAGGAGCCTTGTTTCGGCGGGCGCCTCCTCAGTGCCGAAGAGCTTGACGGCGAGTGACGGACTGCTGGTCATGACCTGGCTCCTTCCGGTTCTTCGTAAGCGATCCTACAGTACCCGATCGCTTTTCGGGTCGATCAGGATTGCACGCTCCATGTTGATCGAGACCTCGATCGTCTGCCCTACCCTCTCGACATCGTGGGCCTGCAGTTCAGCCAGGACTTCGTTGCCGCCGAGCGCAAAGGTGGCATAGAGGCGGCTGCCGGTCGGCTGCAGCAGATCGATGGTGACCGAGAGGCGGGTGAAACCTTCCACCTCTCTGGTTCCGGTGATGTGCTCCGGCCTGAGGCCCAGCAGCAGTTCATTGCCGATGTGCGCGGCCAAGCCCTCGCGCCGCCCGGCCGGCAGTAGAAGGACCGTCCGCTCGTCGCAACGAACAGCGAGGTCCGGACCGCTCGCTTGCAAGACGATCGGGATAAGGTTGATCGGCGGCGAACCCAGAAAGCGGGCCACGAAACGGCTCGCCGGCCGCTCGAAGAGGGTCAGCGGCGCGCCCTGCTGCTCGATTTTTCCATCCTTCAAGAGGACGATGCGATCAGCCAGGGTCATGGCCTCGATCTGGTCGTGGGTGACATAGACCATGGTCTTGCCGATTTCCTGATGCAAGCGCTTGATCTCGGCCCGCATCTCGTCGCGCAGCTGCGCATCCAGGTTCGACAGCGGCTCGTCGAAGAGGAAGAGCCAGGCATCGCGCACCACCGCCCGGCCGATCGCCACGCGCTGGCGCTGGCCGCCGGAAAGCTGGCGCGGCAGGCGCTCCAGTAGAAGCTCGATACCCAGCATCCGGGCTGCATCGCGCACCCGACCCTCGATCTCCGCCTTGGGCATCTTGCGGGCGCGCAGACCAAAGGCGATGTTCTCAAAGACGTCAAGATAGGGATAAAGCGCGTAGTTCTGAAAGACCATGGCGATGTTGCGGTCGCGCGGGCGCACACCATTCACCGTCTCGCCGCCGATGTCGATCCGACCCTGGTCGATGTCCTCCAGACCGGCGATGCAGCGCAGCAAGGTGCTCTTGCCGCAGCCCGAGGGCCCGACCAACACCGCGAACTCGCCGTCGGCGATTTCCAGATCGACGCCGCGGACGGCGTGCACCTGACCATAGTGCTTATGAATGCCGGAAAGCTGCAGGCCTGCCATCCCTAACCCTTCACCGCGCCCAAGGAAATGCCGCGCACCAGATAGCGCTGCAGGAATGCCACCGCCACGAAGATCGGCAAGGTGCCGAGCACACTCATGGCGGCGATCTTGGCCCAGAAGTTGGACTGGGCGCCGAAGTAATGCGTCACCTGGACCGGATAGGTGGTGACCTCGCTGCGGGTCATCACCAGCGCGAAGATGAAGTCGTTCCAGGCGAAGACGAAGGTGAAGACGGCGGTGGCGAAGAGACCATTGCGAACCATGGGAAAGACCACCTTGATCAGGGTTTCCCAGCGCGAGCAACCGTCGATCAGCGCGCTCTCTTCCAACTCGATGGGCACGTCTTCGATGTAGCCCCGCATCATCCAGATGACGTAGGGCAGGTTGAAGGCAGTATAGAGCAGGATGAGCCCATGATAGGTGTCGACCCAGCCCAGGAAGACATAGAGCAGGAAGAGCGGGAAGACGATGGCGATCGGCGGGGATCATGCGCTGCGAGATGATCCAGACCGCGAGATTGCTGCCGCCGGTCTTGAAGCGCGCCAGGCTATAGGCACAGATCGTGCCGAAGAACATGGCCAGCAGGGTGGAGACACTGGCGACGAAGAGCGAGTTGCCGACCGTCACCGCATCGCCGTCTTTGAAGAGCACGAAGAAGTTGTCGAATTGGATCGAGGCGGGAAACCAGGTCGGCGGCGAGGAGAAGATCTCCTCCGGCGTCTTGAAGGAGATGGAGAAGAGCCAGTAGATCGGGAAGAGGAACAGGGCCGTCACCAGCAGCGCTGCCAGGAACCTGAGACAGAGCCGGACCTTGCCGCGCGTCATCGATCCAGCTCCATGCGTTTTAGAGCAATGATGACCACCGCCGACAGCAACACGATGACCAGGAAGGCGATGGCCGCGGTATAGCTGGTCTCGAACTGTCGGAAGCCTTGGATATAGGTGTAGATCGAGATGGTCTCGGTCATCGTCCCGGGACCGCCCTTGGTCAGCGCCCAGACCACGTCGAAGATGCGGAAGAGGTCCAGGCCGCGGATCAGCAAGGCGATCGTCATAACCGGCCAGATCGCCGGCAGCACGATCTGGCGAAAGCTGCGCCAGAAGGAGGCGCCGTCGATCTCGGCCGCCTCCAGCTGGCTCTTGTCGACGTTGGAGAGCGCGGCCAGCAGAATCAGGAACATGAAGGGCGTCCACTGCCAGATCTCGGCAATGAAGATCGCCGGATAGACGAACTCCGGCTTGATCACCCAGAGGATCGGCTGGGGCTCGCCGGCGATCCAGCCCAAGACTTGGTTGATCGGCCCGTAGCGATTGTCGAACAGCAGACGCCAGGTGGCGCCGGCAACCACCGGTGCGATCATGGTCGGCAGCACCAGAAGGGCAACGAAGATCGGCCGGCCGGGCAGCCGCTCCAGGAAGAGATAGGCCATCAAGAGGCCGAACAACATCTCCAGCGGCAATGCGATCACCAGAATGATGACCGTGTGCCAGAGCGATTCCCACAGCCGGCTGTCGCGGAAGAGGGCGGCGTAGTGGATGAAACCGCTGAAGGAGGTGTCCTCCTCCAGCATGTTGATGTTTTGGAAGCTGACGACCAGGGAGTAGATCAGCGGGAAAAGGCCGATGAAAAGCAGGATGAAGACCGCCGGCGCGATGATCAGATATTTGAACTCGCGGTCGCCGGCGATGCCCTTGCCTAGGCCGCGTTCTCCTGCTTGGGCAGCCACCGCGCCGTCCTCTCCCCGCTCCGAACCCGCATCATCTCGCTTTCAGACAGTCTGCGGCGGAGCCTAGAGCAGGATTCAGACGATAAATCGAAACGATTTGACGTCTGAATCCTGCTCTACAAGCCTGAAAAACAGGGCGGATTAACGCAATCGGGTGGGTCCACCTGATCGCGATCCGCTCTGCGGCAGACTCCGCCGCAGATGCGACTTACTTCGGATAGGCGTTCGGCTTGGCGGCCCAGGCCTCATAGGCCGCGCGCTGTTTGTCGACGCCGATCCTTTCGGTCAGCGAATCCCACTGGGCCGCTACGTCGTCCAGGATCGCCTGGCTGTTCTCGCCGGCCCAGAGCCGGGTCATGGATTGCCGCAGCACCTCTTCATACTTGTCGGTCTGCAGCAGCGAGAGGTCGAGCAAACCGCTGTCCGCCCCGGCCCGAAGCGTCGCCAGGTAGTGCTTGGCGTCCGGCCAACGCGAGAGGTACTCGGCATCGGTGAAGTGCGCCTCGCGGAAGGGATCGCGCAGGGCATAGGGCAGCTGCACCCGGGCCAGGCTGGTCTCTTCGCTGTTCAGCCACTGGATGAAGAGATAGGCGGCCTCCTTGTTCTTGCTGCTGGAGGAGACGCCCAGAGAGAAGCCCAGTGCCAGCTGCGGCGTTCCACCCGGCGGCAGGGCATAGCCCACCTTGTCGGCAATGGTCGACTTCGGCACCCAGGAGAGCGCCTCTTCCCCGACGCCGTAGCCGGCGGCCCAGCGCCCGAAAGGCGGCCAGGAAATGGTCATGGCGATCTCACCGGCCAAGAAGGAGGAGAGCGCCTCGACGAAGCCCCAGGTCTCGACGCCGGGCGGCATGAAGGCATTGTCGGCACGCATGCCGTCGAAGACCTTGACGCCGATCGCGTCGTTGACCTGCGCCTTCATGGTCTTGGGATCGAAGAACTTGCCGCCTTCGACGCGGAAGCGCTCCTGGAACAGCAGTTGGCCATAGGCCGGCTGGCGGAACTGTCCGGCGCCATAGACCTTAGGCGCCATCTTCGAGGTGATGAAGTTGCCGATCTCGGCATACTGCTCCCAGGTCGCCGGCGAAGCCAGATCATAGCCGAACTTGGCCTTGAACTCGGCCTGGTTCTCCGGGTTTTCGAAGATATCCCTACGATAGTAGAGGATAAAGAGATCGCCGTCGTCCGGAAAGCCGTAGATCTTGCCGTCGACCGTCATCTGGTTGTCGCGATAGGTCGGCGCGATGGACTTCAGCTCATCGCGATAGCCATACTTATCGACGTAAGGGTCCAGTTCCTCGAGCGCACCGGCGCGCACCAGATCGGGCATCCAGGTGGGCACCACATTCAGCGCATCATAGGCCCCGGTACCTGCGCGATGCTCCTGCAGGATCTTGGTGAACATTTCGGCCGTCGGCACCTCGATGACCTTGACCTTGATGCCGGTTAACTCCTCCCATCTGGGGCCTGAGTAATTGAGCGGATCGAGGGACTGCAAGCCTGCTTCCCAAACAATGGTGATTTCTTCACCTGCAAACTGTTTGGCCGCCTCGACCGCGCGTTGAGCACCCGATTCTGCGGAAGCCTGGAAAGATACTGTCCCCAGCGCCGCCAAAACCAGGCCAGCCCCCAACCCACGTAGGGCTGTTTTTGCCTTTAAGAGATGCATCCACTCCTCCCTTCGATGAATATTTATTCGAACCTGTGACATCATCGAAAAAAGGATGGATGGGCGGGCGCTGGGGAGTCAAGGCGCTTTCTGGGAAAGGGATTTCGGCCGAGCTCCATCGCAGCAGGACGGCGTTGTCCGATCGCTTGAGCACTTCCCAACCGCTGCGGGCGACAGCGCGCCGGCGCCCGACTTTCGCTGTGGAGATTGAAAGGGGGGTTGATCTGGGTGGCTTGGAGTATTGGCTGGGGCGCCAGGATTCGAACCTGGGATGGCGAGACCAAAACCCGCTGCCTTACCGCTTGGCTACGCCCCAACGCGTCTGCAAGGTCGCGGAACCTAGCCCCCTCGCCGGCACTTCGCAAGCCTCTCGATGGAGGCTATCAGGACACCCTGGAATGTCCGACTAGAGCGGAAGCGGTCTGCTCGCCGGCCCGAGAGCCTGGCCACCGACGATCTATCCGGACCACGGCAGCGAGCGATAGAAGGCGTCGACGCGCTCGTAGCAATCCTCGAAGGACGGGACGATGCCGATCTCGAGCGCCAGGCTATCCCAATCGAGGCGTGCGCGCCGCCAAGTTTCGGGACATGCCAGTGCGTTCTTCCTTGGCACGATGTTACGCGCTGCCGCCTTGACTAGGAGGAGTTTATGAACCCGGAACCTTTCGCGATCGTCCAGCGAAAAGTGCACCAGGAGAAGACCGATGTCGTGGATATACTGACGCCGGTAGCGATTGCGGACCTCCTTCTGCAGAAGCACACGCAGCTTTTCGGCAATCAGATCGTAGATAGAGTAGGCCCGAATCGCGCTGTTGGTGTCGGTAAAATGAACCACTTGGATCGCGCTGATCGGCTCGCGGAAGCTGATGTCGGCGTAGAGGACGTCCGAGGCGTTTCCGGTAAGCAGGCGCTTTTCTTGTCGGGACCCGCGGCGTGCGTTGGCCGACACGGAGTTCGATAGCCGGTCCCTCCGCGTCGGCGAAGCTCTGAGGCCTGGGCCTGTGCTTGACCGACTGCACCCGGCACAACAGATCCGGATAGCCAATTTCGGCTGCAGCGCGTGGAAAGGCAGCATCGAGGCGCATTCTGAGGCGGGTGGCGATTTCGCGGTCGGGTTCGAGGCTGGTCGAAAAGTCTATGTCGGCGGTTCGTCGATTGCTTCCATAGACCACGCCCATGAGAATACCGCCCTTGAGAAATATTTTCCTGCAGTCGGGTTCGGCCATACCGAATGCCGTTAGGAAAACTTCAGTCGTCGTGGCGAGCCGCAGTTCTCCGACAATGGCACCGTAGCCCAGCAGATCGATGTAGTCGTCCCGGTTTTTTCTGCCCTGTTGGCAGCGTGCCAATTTCATCAGAGCGAGCATTTCGGCGACCTCGTGCGGCTTGGCGGCAAGTTCCGGCCTGGCTCTCAGGAAGAGGGTCCAGTAAGCGGCGAGAACATCGTAGGTAATCACAGGGTGGCCGTGTTATTTCTGACGCGGTCCCATGACGAGCTTCTTGGCTTCGTCGAGCAGGCCGTCCCTGGTTGTCTCTCGGGTCATCGTCGGCCTTTTAACCGGGATCGCCCACGTAGCGCCCGATCACGACGTTCATATTGCCTTGGTCGCTGCTGGGATGCAATCTGTGAGGCGTCGGGGATTGGGAAACGGCCCAGAACGGCCAGGACAACGGGCCGCTGATCGGAAACCCACGGGCCAGTGCCAATTTCGTAGCGTTCCGGGCACAGGTCTCCCGTCGTGAAGTCGTTTTGATTGGCATAGCGTTGGCTCACGCTGGTGTCGGCCGTGGTCGCAAGCGGTCGATCCGATCCAGGATATCGGCGAACAGGTCGCGCGGGAGCGCGACCTCGGCCAATTGGAAGGTGACGCAGCGTCCGTGACGCGCGACTTTTGCCCCAATTTTCACCAGCTTCTCGCGCAGCGTCGTCAGCGACCAATTGCTCACTGGGTCTGGCAAAGCTAGCGTGCGCATGAAGTTGCCCAGGTTGTAGGCCAGTGCATGAAGCTGAAGCCGAGCCGCGTTGGCCTTGAAGCGTCGGCAGGATAGTCGCGTCCAACGGATCGCGTTCTTGCCCTCCCTGATGTGTTGTTCCGCCGTGCCACGCTGGTTGTAGAAGGCGACGATCCGCTCGGCGGGCCGGGACAGATTGGTGACGACGAACCCGACGCGGGGATACAACTCGCCCGGATGCCATTCCACTTTCGCCACCACGCGCCGCGCCTGGGTCCAGCTTCCAGCCCGATAGCTGAAGCTGGCGAAGTAGCGACGGACTTCCATCGGGGGCCGTCCCTTTGGGCGCCGTAGCAGATGGGCGACGTATCCCTGGAGCACGCTGTTGGCGGGAAGCCGGATGGCGTAGCCGAAGCCCTCGGCCTCCAGATACTCGTAGATGTCCGGTGAGGCGAAGGCGGCATCGCCCCGAAAGTATCGCCGCAGCTTGCGCTCGCGATAACGCGCCACGACCGGGTCCAGCACCGCGCGCCAGCCATCGGCGCTGTGCACGTTGCCGGGTCGCAAGGCGCAGCGCTCCAGATCGCCGAGCTGGTTGAAGACAAAAAGCGGGTGATAGCAGGTGCAGCCGAAGTGGCCGTTGTAGGCCGTGCCTTCCTGTTCGCCGTGGGTGGGGCTGACCGAACTGTCCATGTCCAGGATGATCAGCTTCGGCGGTTTGCGACGATGAACGCGGTCGATCCACAGCCCGGACAGAGCGCTGAGTGCGGTGAGATTGACGTCACCCGTCAGCCATTGCGTCTCGAAACGGCCCATCTGGCTCGATGAGGCCGCACCCCGATCCGTCGCCTTGCCGCCGACAATCCAACGCATCGCTGGATCGCGAGAAAGCCGTTCGGCGTCGTTGACATCCTCGTACCCGGCCAAACGCCCGAACACCGCTTGCCGAAGCATCCCGACGACAGCGTGCCAGCCGTTCTTGCCGCGACGACCGTCTCGCAGCGCCCCGGCCGCCATCTCTGTCAGGCCAAGCGCGTCGTCCAGTTCCCGATACGCGAGCAAGCCGCCGTCCGACGTTACCTTCGATCCAGGGAACTCCAGCTTCACGCGGCGGTCGAAATCCACGCGAAGCAGCCCGTTCTTGGATTCACCCATCGGATGCACCATGAAAACCTCGCTTCAATCGACACAACACCATGATATGTAACCATGAATCAGCACCGTGGATGGCGCAACCTCAACCCCACCTGGGCAATGCGGGCTTAAGCTGATACTCCCCATCCATGGGGTTTTGAATTTCGACGCCCGTGGTCAGGCACTTCGCCCCTCGACTCTTCAGATGCCACCGCATCAAGGCGAACAATGGATTCCGGATCGTGCTCCCCTCAAACTCATCAGTAGAGATAGAAATATCCCTGCCGTGGTCCTCTCTGATCACGTCCAGCAGACGATCAAAGGGTGAAGGGTGTTCTTTAACGATCTTGAGATCCTTATCTAGTTTCTGTGAAAATTGACCGCTGTAGCGGCTGCGGACTTGAGAATAGTAGAACCACTTAACGACCTTTAATTTTTCCTCTTGGGTGAGATCGCAATCGCGGTCGTAACAGTGCACAATAATTGGCACAAGCGCATAGGTCGAGTTAATCTCACCAGTGTGGCCGACATATGCATGAGACCTCAGCAAGTTCGCCACGTAGTCTAGGACCTTATTGCCCAGTTTCTTCCAAGCGGCACGTAGAGACTCGTTATTATCTTCGGAATGCAGTTTTCGCATGTCCGAGCCGTTGTGATGCAGAACGCCAAGCAGAACATAGATCACGAAATCAAGCTTGAACGAAAAATTCTTGTCTTTAAGCTGCTCGAGCTTAGATTTAAAGCTTTCGCGCGCTTGCGGCCAATATCCTGATATTTGAGCTAACGCCAACTCTGCGTCAGTCAGCGACACACCTCCGGTATTGACTTTGTAAAAGATGTCGATTGCTGCACGAATTGTCGCTTTGACCGGCACAGTTTGCTCGGGAAAATCACGCTCCAAGATAGTCAGGATATTTGCAAAATTATCTTCAATAGTCACTTCTTCCTTATCTTTTATCCTGACTATATCAGTATTGATTTGACTAATTACGTCTCTAGGTCGCAATCTTCTCTGGAAGATATTAGTAATATTTACCCACCGTGGTTCATTTCTCATTCGAATTCCCGAGTAGTACTCCAGTTATCGAAATTTTCATTCAGCGCTCTCCTTTTTGATCTTGAACCGGAAATCTTTGCGACGGTCGTTCACTTTGACGAGGGGCACCTGCCCGAGCTTCGCGAGGGGGAACGGGCAACACGGGTCGGCGCAGGCAGCCCGTTGCCCGCCGCCGCCCGGTCATCGTCGGCGTCACTTCTTGAAACGCACCAATGCGGAACGGTCAGGCCCGGCACGGATATCTCAACGAGGATTCTTTATTTGCGTTGCCTTGATTGACTGTGCCGTCGGTCAGGACGGCTGTCAAGCTGAAATTTGCCCTGCAGCGCTTTTATTGGCCGACGTCAAGCCGGCCGAGCGTTCCATTTTGCGGTGCAGCGCGGCAGATGAGGCTCTTTTGGCGTGCGCCGGTCGCACCTCTGCCCGCGCCAGCGTTGCTTGCTGGCGATCTGGGCCTGGTTTCGGTTATAGCGGACACTGCTGCCGGCGGCCCGCGCAGGGTGTCGATCAGGCTAAGGATGCCCGTGAACATGGCACGAGGGAGTGCCGCCTCGGCGCACTGGAAAACGGCAGAGCGTGCATGGCGCACCGGCCGCGCGCCGGTCTCGATCGGGCGCTCACGCAGAGCGGTGAGTGAGCGGCGCTCAATGGCCTCAGGCGTGGCCAGCGTGCGCAGGAAGTGCGCCAGGGTGTAGGCAAGTGCGTGAAGCTGGAGACGAACGGCGTTGGCGGCAAAGCGCATGCATGACAGGCGCGTCCACTCGATGGCGTCCTTTCTCTCCTCGATGTGCTGTTCGGCGGTTCCCTGGTCGTTGTAGAAAGCCGGCGCCGGCTCGTTCGGCAGGTTGCGGTTGGTTCGGATCGATACTCCTGACTCTAAGGTTCCGTGACAAACTACCGAGGAGCAGGGGATCGATGACACTCACAAGACTAGCCCAGCACGTTCCATCGAGCAGTTGGTTCGCCGTCAGCGCCGTTTTCCACTATCTGGGACCGGCCTTTGCCGTCCTGCTCTTCCCGGCTATCGGCGTGCTGAGCATCGCCTGGATCCGCATTGCGTCGGCAGCGCTCATCTTGCCTTGGCGAGCCTGGCGCGCCTAGGATCGGCAAGACTGGTTTCTACTGGGCGCCTGTCTGGCGGCGACGAACTGCACCTTCTATCTGGGCCTGCCGATGAGCCCGGTTACGGCCATCGAGTTCGTCGGCGCGGTCGCTTTGGTCCTCTTCGGGCTCCGGAACCGGCGCAATCTTCTGGCCCTGACGCTCACCCTAGTGGGTGGCCTCCTGCTGATCGAGGTCACCTGGTCCGACGATCTGACGGGGCTCCTCTGGGCATTCGCAAACGGCCTGCTCTTCGTCGCCTACATCGTCCTCGGCCACCGCCTGGCCGCCAAGGGCGCCAGCCGCGGCGTGGAGACCCTGGGTGCGGCGATGGCTTTCGCCCTGCTCTTCACCCTCCCCTTCGGCCTGGGCGAGACGCTCGTCATGCTGGAGAGACCCTGGCTGCTACTGGCCGGTGTCGGCGTCGGCCTCTGCTCTTCGGTCATTCCCTATGTCTGCGATCAACTGGCCATGTCGCGCCTGCCTCGCGCCAGCTTTGCTCTGCCACTGTGCCTGTTGCCGGCGAGTGCCACGATCATTGCCGCGCTGGTGCTAACGCAGATCCCGACCATAAGCGATCTGTCGGGCATCGGTCTTGTCATGCTGGGCCTGGCGCTGCACCGGCCGGCGCCCTCCACTGTGTCCGGATGTGCGGCCGATCAGGGCCGGCAGGATCAGGAACACGGAGAAGAGCACCGAAGCCAGGGCCAGCATCAAAATCAGCCCCATGCTGGCGGTGCCCGGGTGGTCGGAGAGCGACAGCGCGCCGAAGGAGGCCAAGGTGGTGAACGCAGAGATCAGGACCGCGCGCGGCGTGGCGTTATCCAGCAAAGGCGCGTCGGGCGCCTCGCGGCGACGCACCACCAGATGCAGGCCACTGTCGATACCCAGACCGAACAGCAAGGGCAGCACGATCACGTTGGCGAAGTTCAGGGGAATGCCCAGAAGCACGGCCAGACCACCGCAGTAGAGCGCGGCTAGCACCAGCGGCAGCAAAGCCGCCAGGCCGTCGACGAAGCGCCGCAGGACGGCGAACACCAAGGCGGCGACCAGCAGGAAAGCAAGAATGCTGGCCTCGGCGAAGGCCGTGATCACGGCGCGGCCGGCCTCGACGATGGTGACGGCCTCGCCGGTAATATCCGGCCAGACTCCCCGCACTGCGGCAACGAAATCCGCGCGCGCGTAGGGATCGCGCAGGTCTTCCTCCGGGCGCACCACGATCAAGGCGGAGCCGTCTTCCGCCAGGTAGCGACCGGAGAGAGAGATCGGCAAGCTCTCGAGGGTGACCGGCCCGGCGGTCAGGGCTGCTCGCAGATTGGCCAATTCTTGCGGCAGGTCGCCGAGGAGGGCGCCTTCCAATTCGGGCAGGCGTTCGGGAGCCTCCAGGAAGAGGGCCAGCGCGGCCGAGAGGTCTGCAGCCTCGCCGATCAGCCCGTCCGGTGCGTTGCGTAGCCCGGCAACCAGGCCCCCGATCGCCGCCAAGCGCTCTTGATCATTGGGGGGCGGCTCCGGCGGAGCCGGGTAGATCAAAGGCGCCAGGAGGAAACTGGCATCGCCCAATTGTAACAGCTTTTCCTCCTGCTCGCCGGGTACGAAGCTCTCCAAAGTGATGACCGAATCGACCTCGGGCAGGTCGCGTAAGCGCTCTGCCAATTCCACTGCATCCCCAAGGTTCGGCAACAGAGCCTCGGCGCGATAGACCTCGGCGCGCGGGTCATTCATGATCTCGATCAAGGTCTGGACCGATGGCGAATGGGGATCGCGCAGACAGAGCGGATCGTTGTCGAAGGCAATCCGGGTCACCAGTACGGCAGAGGCCAGGGCCAGCAGGCCGGCCAGGCCCAGGACCCAAATGCGACGGCGTGCCAGAAAGCGCTCCAAGCGGGCGGCATGGCGGCCGAAATCGGCGTTCAGCGGCGGCACCCGCATCAGGATGAAACTGGCCGGCAGAAGCGTGAAGCAAAGCAAGAGCGCAATCGCGATGCCGCCAGCGGAGATGATGCCCAACTCGGCCAGCCCGATGTACTCGGTCGGCAGGAAAGCCAAGAAGGCGATGGCCGAACTCAGGGCACAGAGCCACAAGGCCGGTGCCTGGATCTGCGCCGCCAAGACTGCGGCGTCGCGCAGGCTCTTGCCCTTTACCCGATACTCCTCCAGGCGGAGCAGCGTGTGGATCGCATAGTCGGCCGAGAGCCCGATGAAGAGCACGGCAAAGGCGACCGAGAGAATGTTCAGGCGACCGACGGTCAAGGTGGCGAAACCCGCGGTCAGAGCCAAACCCAAGATCAGCAGCAGACCCACGCTCGCGGCCGCACGACCGGATCCCAGGCCGCGCCAGAGAATGAAGCCGACCAAGGCAAAGGATAGCAGACCGATACCGGCGATGTTGCCGCGAATCGAGCCCAGTTCGTCGGCCCTAAGTGCCGGCTTGCCGGTCAGGCCGATGGTGATCCCGTCGGCGGCGAACTCCAGCTCCTCGGCCGCCGCACGGACAGCCTGCATGGCCGCCTTGGCCGGCGAGAGGCTGGCATAGTTGAGTGCCGGCTGGGCCAGGACGATGCGCAAGCCCTCGCCCTGTACCTCCTCCTTCTCGGCCAAGAGCGAGCGCCATGACAGCAAGGAGGGCTTCCCGGCGGCGACGGCCTCGGCAGTGCGTGCCATCTGCACCATGGCCGGCATCAGGTCGCCCAGCTGCTCGCTCTCACCCGACTGCAGCGCCAGAAGCAGGACGTCGGAAAGGCCGACCAGGGAGGGGTCGGCCGCCAAGGTTCCCAGCAAGCCCTGCGCCGAGGCCAGATGATCGATTTGCTCGGCCAGCTCGTCGGAGGTCAGATAGAGTAAGCCGTGCTGGCGCAGAAAGGGATCGCCTTCCGGATAGAAGACATTATCGAAGAGTTCGGGCCGCGCGCTCATCCAGGTCGAGAGCGTCTGTGCGGCCCGATCGGCGATGGCGCTGCTGGGGCCCTTGACCACGATTACCAAAGCGCGCCTTTGGGCCGGAAAGGCGGCGCGCACATCCTTGGTCGCCTGCCGGAAGGGCAGGTCCGGCGACAGCATGTTCTCGGTCGAAGTGTCGATGGTTAGGCGCGCCAGCGACAGCCAACCGGCCCCGATGGCCGCAAGCAGCAGGAGGCCGACCGTAACCCAAGGACGTAGACAGGCCAGCCTGACCAAGAAAGCGCTGACGGCGCCCAAAGCGGCCGCGATCCGTCCCTGCTGTTCGCTCCCGGCCACCCTAGCCTCGCCCGAGCAACGCCGACAGGACCCAGGGCGCCATCCGCTCCGTCTGGGCACGCTCGGCTGCCGCTGCTGCCGCTTCGGCGCTGGCGAAGAGCGCAAAGCAGGTGGCCCCGCTGCCCGAAAGCGCGGAAACCAACGCTCCCTCGAGCCCGGCCAGGACCTCCAGCATCGGTGGGATTGCCGGGCAGAGTTGGCTGGCCGCGGCGGTCAGATCGTTGCCGGCCAGGCGCACGAACTCGGCCAGATCTATTGCCGAAGCAAAGCCATCCGGCGGATCGATTGCTTCGGAGAAAGGACCGGTCCGCTTCGCGAACACAGCAGGCGTGGCTAGGCCTTGGCCTGGGTTCGCCAGCAGCAGCCAGGCCCGCGGCAAGCCCGCGATGGCGGTCAGTTCTTCACCGATGCCGCGTACCAAGGTCGGCCGGCCGGCCAGACAAACCGGCAGATCGACGCCCAAGCCCAACCCCAGGGCCGCGAGGTCGACAGCGCCCGTCGGGAGAGACCAGAGTGCCGAGATCGCTTGCAGAGCAGCCGCTGCATCGGCCGAACCGCCGCCGATGCCCGAAGAGACCGGCAGGTTCTTCTCCAGCTGCAGGGCCACATCCGGCGAGCGACCAAGCGCATCCGCCAAGGCGCGCGCCGCACGCAGCACAAGGTTATCGGCTTCGACGCCGAGAGCTTCGGAAAAAGGGCCAGAAAGGGAGAGACTCAAGCTCTTGGCGGGCCTGACGGACACACTGTCACCGGCCTCGGCAAAGACGACGAGGCTGTCCAGGAGATGATAGCCGGCTTTGGGATTGCCGGGCGGCCGTCGTCCGACCACTCTCAAGGAGAGATTGACCTTCGCCCGGGCCAGACGGCGCTCGAATCTTTTCATGGCTAGATTAGAGCGTGTCGGTTTCGTTCTCGCTTGGCTCGTCGCTCGGCGGCAGCCCCTCGCGCAGCTTCAGCTCCACATCGTCCGGCTCGATGTCGGGGTCCTCACCCAGCGAGAGCGTGCGGTGCCACTGGATGATGGCCTCGCGCTTACGACCGACGCGCCAATAGGCGTCGCCCAGGTGATCGTTGATCACGGCTTGGCCCGGCTCTAGTTCCACTGCGTGCTCCAGCTGATCGACGGCGCCCTCGAAATCACCCAGCTGGTATAGAGCCCAGCCGAGGGAATCGACGATATAGCCGTCACGCGGGCGCAGTTCGACGGCGCGCTCCAACATACCGCGCGCCCGATCCAGATTCTTGCGCCGCTCGACCCAGGAGTAGCCCAGATAGTTCAAGACCTGCGGCTGTTCGGGGCGCAGTTCCAAGGCCTTTTCGAAGTCCGCCTCGGCGGCATCCCAACGCCCCGAGCGCTCGTTCGAGATACCACGGAAATAGAAGAGCAACCAGTCGCGCGCATCGACCTCGTCGTTGCGCACGACCGCCTCGTCATAGGCGGTCAGCGCTTCTTCGAAACGACGCTCCCAGCGCAGGAGGTTACCGAGGCGCAGCAGGGGTTCCGGATCGTCGGCCCGCTCGGCGGCAATCGCCTCGTAGGCGGATTGGGCTTCATCGACCCGCTTGGCCGCAGCCAGGGCGTCTGCGCGCGCCAGGGCGGCGACGGCGCCGTGCCGCGGATCGTTCAGCAAGCGCTCATAGCCCGCCACCGCCTCGTCGTGGCGCTCCAGGCGCGACAGCACCTCACTCAAGAGCAGCAGGGCGGCGGAGTTGTCAGGCGCCGCATAGCTCGCCATGCGGGCTTCCTGCAGAGCCAGTTCACCGGGCGCCTCGTCGGCCAGGGCGGCGCCGATCTGCAAAAACACCTCACTCAAGCCGGCGCGGGCGTCCGGCACGATCGCAGCCGGCTTTTCCTCCGGCCCCAATTCGGCCAGCTGATTGCGCACCGCCAGCAGGGTCGCGTTGCCGCGTCCGGACGCCAACTGGTCATCGATCAGAGCGAGCGCGGCCTCCACATCGCCGTTGCGGGCCATGTAGTTGCTGGCCAGGAACACTGCCCGTCCGCTGGGCTGTCCGTCCATTTGGAGCGTTGCCGTGTAGGCTTCGGCGGCCTCCGGCCTGCCGGCCACGTCCAGCAACAGGGCTTTGTGCAAGGCATGCAGCGTTGCCAAGCCACGCTGTTCGCCGATTGGCGCTAGAATCTCCAAAGCCGTGTCGACCCCTTCCAGCGGCAGGCTCGCCCAGGCATCCAGCAGGCGCCGCCGCGTGCCGGAGAGGTTGTCCCTCGGCAGCAGGTTCAGCCGGTCGCGGGCCTGCTGCCACTCCTCGGCCAGTGCTGCCTCGGTGAAGAGCAACAGCAATGCAGGCTCGCTGCCATCGGAATCCAGCGACACGAGATCATGAGCAACGGCAATCGCATCGTCGATACGGCCGGCCGAAATAGTCGCGCGCAGAGCCGGGACCAGAACTTCATGCGCCGGCTCCACCAGAGCCGCAACCGCCATCAGATAGTCGGCCGAGGTCGCAGCATCGCCCCGCAAACCGGCAATCACGCCGGCGAAATAGGGGCCGACAATCGCATCCTCACTGCCCTCGGCCGCCTCAACCGTTGCCTTCTCGCCGGCCGAGGCCACATCAATCGGAAGGCCAATGCCCAAGGCTAGGGCGCAGGCCGCTAGAGAGCGGCAAAAGAGCATATTTCCTCCAAGAACCATCTTGCTGGATGTCATCTCGCGCGACTAATCAGTTCCCTACATGCTCGTTCGAAGGGGCGATTCCAAGGCGTCGCGCGCAGATAGGGCATCACATGTTCGGGTAATTCGGACCGCCGCCACCCTCCGGCGTCACCCAGACGATGTTCTGTGTGGGGTCCTTGATATCGCAGGTTTTGCAGTGCACACAGTTCTGCGCGTTGATCTGCAGCTTGGGTCCGGCCTCCTCCTCGACGATCTCGTAGACGCCGGCCGGGCAATAGCGCTGGGCCGGCTCGTCGAAGCGCTTCAAGTTCACCTCGACCGGCACGCTGGCGTCCTTGAGAGTGAGGTGGGCAGGCTGATCCTCCTCATGATTGGTGTTCGAGAGGAAGACGCTGGAAAGCTTGTCGAAGCTGACCACACCGTCCGGCTTGGGATAGGCGATCTTCGGCATCTGGCCGGCCGGCTTCAGGCATTCGTGGTCGGCGTGGCGATGATGGAAGGTCCAAGGTGCCTTGCCGCCCAATATCTTCATGTCGAAGCCACCCAACGCCATGCCAACCTTCATGCCGAAGCGCGCCGCGGCAGGGCGCAGGTTGCGCGCGCGGTAGAGCTCGTCATAGACCCAAGACTGGCGATAGGCCTCGGGATAGGCGGAGATCTCGGCCGGGCGGTTGTCGCCTTCGGCCAGAGCGGCGACCACGGCTTCGGCTGCCAACATCCCGGTCTTCATCGCCGTGTGGCTGCCCTTGATCTTCGGCACGTTGAGGAAACCGGCCGCACAGCCGATCAGGGCGCCCCCCGGGAAGACCAATTTCGGCACCGACTGCAGGCCGCCCTCGTTCAACGCGCGCGCACCATAGGCCAAGCGCTTGCCGCCTTCCAGCATCGGCCGAATCTTCGGATGCATCTTGAAGCGCTGGAACTCGCCGAAGGGCGAGAGATGCGGGTTCTGATAGTCCAGGCCGATCACATAGCCGACATAGGCTTGGTTGTTCTCCAGGTGGTAGATGAAGGATCCACCCCAGGTCGAGTTGTTCATCGGCCAGCCGGCGGTATGCAGAACCAGACCCTCTTGATGCTGGGCCGGATCCAGCTCCCACAGCTCTTTGATGCCGGTCCCATAGGTCTGCGGGTCGGCGCCCTCGCGCAGATTGAACTTCGCCTCCAATTGCTTGCTGAGCGAGCCGCGGCAGCCTTCGGCGAAGAGGGTGTAGGTCGCCCGCAGTTCCATGCCTTGGGTGTACTCCGCCTTCTTCTCGCCATCCTTGCCGATGCCCATGTCGCCGGTGGCGATGCCGGTCACCCGGCCGTTCTCGTCGGTCAGGATCTCGGCGGCGGCGAAGCCCGGGTAGATCTCCACACCAATGGTCTCGGCCTGCTCGGCCAGCCAGCGACAGAGATTGCCCAGCGAGATGATGTAGTTGCCGTGGTTGTGAGTCTGCGGCGGCAGCATCCAGATCGGAATGTTGCGGCCGCCGGTCTCGCTCAACAGCAAGAAGCGCTCTTCCTTGACCGGCACGCTCACCGGCGCGCCCTTCTCCTTCCAATCGAAAAAGAGCTCGTCCAGGGCGCGCGGTTCTAGGACCGCGCCGGAGAGAATGTGGGCGCCGACCTCGGAGCCCTTCTCCAAGACGCAGACCGACACCTCCTGGCCCTTCTCTTCGGCTACCTGCTTAGCCCGGATCGCAGCGCCCAAACCGGCAGGGCCGGCGCCGACGATGACCAAGTCATACTCCATATATTCGCGTTCCATCAGCCCTATCCCGCCGTTCTATTCTTCCCATCCGGTTCCACGACTTCACCGGGAAGCCGCAGCCTTGGAGGCCCGCAGCGCGCAGCCCATTGCGTGCTACATAACCCTGTCCGATCCGCCAGCATAGTCCCGCTGCGACCTTGCGTCCAAGCGCACACCCCTTTGTCAAGAGAAATCTTTGTCAAGAGAAATCGCGCCCAAAGAAGCGTTTCCTTGCCTTCCGCCTTGCTCTATTTGTTACATCATGGCCGAGACCGCAGACCGACAGGCATTGATCGCAGCCTTGGAGTGGCAGCTGGAGATGGGCGCCGACGAGGCCCTGTCCGAAACCGCACGCGATCGTTTTGCCGAGGCTGCTGCCTCTGCCAAGACCCAGCGCGCCGCTGTCGCAACGACCGCCGCAACCATGCAGTCGGCACGGCCAGACCTTTCGACCAAGCAGACATCACCTCTGGTCGGCCCGGAGGAGGTGCAGGCCTCTGCCCGCCAAATGGCCCAAGCAGCCGGCGACCTCTCGGCGCTGCAGTCCGCACTGGAGAGTTTCGAGGGCTGCGACCTCAAGACCACCGCAAGTAATCTGGTCTTTGCCGACGGCAACCCGGAGAGCCGAGTCATGATGATCGGCGAAGCACCGGGGCGCGACGAGGATCGTCAAGGCCTGCCTTTCGTCGGCGTTTCAGGGCAGCTGCTGGACCTCATGCTGGCGGCGATCGGCCTGGATCGCACAGGCGTCTACATCACCAACATCCTCTTCTGGCGACCGCCCGGAAATCGCACCCCGACCCCGGCCGAGGTCGCCGTCTGCATGCCCTTCGTCGAGCGTCACATCGAATTGGTGAATCCCAGCCATCTCATGTTCTTAGGCGGCCTTTCGGCCAAGACCCTGATGGGGCGCAGCGAAGGAATTACTCGTTTACGTGGTATTTGGTCAAAATTTTTTCTCTCAAATATTGCAAATCCGATACCCGCGCTCGCCACCCTGCATCCGGCCTATCTGCTGCGCCAACCAGCGCAGAAGCGCTTGGCCTGGCGTGATTTTTTGAGTTTTAGCAGGGCCTTGGCGGACGCCAGCCTGTCAAGGGAGCCGGACGCCTAGCTGTCATGTCCTCGTCCGGCAGGCTAAGAATTTAAACTAAGGCGTGGCATTCTTTAGGCAAACATGTGAAGATTGTTTGCGTTCGTCATCGCGGGGGGATGCGATGAATACAAAGAGGCTTTGCCTGGCCTTAGCCTGCGCGTTGCTGTTGGGTAGCGGCGCGACGACTTCGGCCGGTGCGGATATGTCAAGCGGTGTTGCGGCCCTGGTCGGGCCGAGCGTCGATTTGGATTCACGCGGACTGCCGGCTGTACTGCAGGATGGTGACGTTTCGCTCTACCGGCGCATTTTCGATCTGCAGGAAGACGGCCGCTTCGCAGAAGCCGACCGGCTGATCGCCGCGCTCGCCGACCGGCGCCTGATGGGCCATGTGCTGGCGCAGCGTTATCTGCATCCCAAGGCCTACCGCTCCAACTTCTTCGAGCTGGCCGCTTGGCTGGAGCGCTATGGCGATCATCCCTACGCCGAACGCATCTACAAACTGGCCCGCAAACGCCGACCGGCAGATGCCGAGCCGCCGCGGGCACCGGTGCTGGCGCCGGTTCGGGTCGGCGGCAAGGCGACCAGCGACAGCTCCGCCTATCGCTCACCAACTGCCCGCACCCCGGAGCAGTCCCGAGCGGTGCTCGGCTTCGAGCGCAAAGTCGGCAAGCTGATCCGCAAGGGCGATTTGGACAAAGCCGAGATCTTGCTGGAGGAGGACGAAGGGCGCGAAGCCCTGGACCGGGCCGAGATCGACCAACTGCAAGGCTACATCGCTCAGGCCTGGTACTTCGAGAAGGATTACAAGAAGGCCTACAACTTGGCCGCCTCGGCCGGCGCCAGGTCCGGAGTCCTGGTGCCGATCAGCCAGTGGATTGCCGGGCTCTCGGCTTGGCGACGCGGCAAGTGGAATCAAGCAGCGCACCATTTCGGCGCGGTGGCCAAGAGCCCACAGTCCTCGTCCTGGCTGGCTGCCGGTGGTGCCTATTGGGCCTCGCGCGCCGAGATTAGGCAGCGCGACCCGGCGGCCATGAGCCGCTGGTTGAAGATCGCGGCCAACTATCCTCGCACCTTCTACGGCCTCATTGCCCGCGAAGCCTTGGGCATGCACACTACCTTCGATTTCGCCGGTCTGGACCTGACCCGGGCCGAGGTCCAGAACCTGGTCGCCTCACCGTCCGGCGGTCGTGCTTTGGCGCTGCTGCAGATCGGCGAGAGCGAGCGCGCCCGGGCCGAGCTGCTGCTGATCGGCGATTGGCGCCACGGCAATCTGGGTGAGGTCATGGTGGCGATCACCAGCAAGACCGAGATGCCGCAGTTCTCCTTTACCCTGGCCCGCCAATTGAGCGACCTGCGCGGCTTGGCGAGCAGCGGCCGGCCGCTACTGGCAGCCCTCTATCCCATGCCAGGCTGGCAGCCGAACGGCGGTTTCGCCGTGGACCGGGCGCTGATCTATGCGGTGATGCGCCAGGAATCGGCCTTCGATCCGGCTGCCGTCAGCCATGCCGGTGCCCGCGGCCTGATGCAGATCATGCCCAAGACCGCCAGTTACATTGCCGACGATCCGCGCCTGAAGGGCAGCCGCCGGGACCACCTCTACGATCCCGGCCTCAACCTGCGCCTGGGGCAAGACTACCTAGTCCATCTGATGTCTTTGGAGCGCGTCGGTGACCACCTCTTCCGCATGCTGGCCGCCTACAACGCCGGACCCGGCAATCTCAGACGGTGGCGTGAAGACGCAGATGCCGAGGAAGATCCGCTGCTTTTCATCGAAAGCCTCCCCTACGGCGAGACGCGTTCCTATATCGAGAAGGTGCTCGCCAACTACTGGATCTATCGAAAGCGCCTCGGCCAGGCGACACCGTCTCTGACAGAGATCGCGGACGGCAACTGGCCGCGCTATCGCCAGCAGGAAGGCGGGCGTCGTCAAGCCTGGATCCCCGAGCCATAGTTGTATTTGCTCAACTAAATCGGCACCGGCCTGGTCGGGTAAAGACTCTGGTCAAGACGGATGCGGTTCGGGTCCAGGCGATCCAGCCTCGAGGGAGACCAGCGGGCCATGCCGGGCATCGACGAGACGCGCAGCTTTCATGCCGTCAACATTGCCGTTCTCACCATTTCCGACAGCCGCGATCTGGCCAGCGATCGCTCCGGCGACCGTCTGGCCGAGATGATCGCGCGCGACGGCCACACGCTGGTGCAACGCGATATCCTGCGCGACGAGGTGGAGACCATCGTCGCCCGCCTAAAGGCCTTAATCGCCGATGGGGATGTCGACGTGGTGATCACCACCGGCGGCACCGGCGTCACCGGCCGCGACGTGATCCCCGAGGCCTTCGAGGCTGTGCTGGAGAAGAAAATCGAGGGCTTCGGCGAGCTCTTCCGCTGGATCTCCTTCCAGAAGATCGGTACCTCGACCATGCAGAGCCGGGCGCTCGGCGGCGTCGCCGACGGCACCTACCTCTTTGCCCTGCCCGGCTCCCCCGGGGCGGTCAAGGACGGCTGGGAAGAGATCCTGCGCTGGCAGCTCGATGCCCGCTTTCGGCCCTGCAATCTGGTGGAACTGATGCCTCGCCTGAAGGAACACCTGGCAGTTTAGGCTGTGTCGTCACGCCCGCCGTTCCCACCCTGTTCCGCGAATCGGATTTCTACAGCATCTAGTAGGCCTCGAGTCGAGTCCACCCATTAGAGCAGCAGGTGTGCCCTTTTTGTTCCCGTTCCATCACATTTGTTCTTTCTTTATTCTAATTTCTGACTTAGACTGCAGCCATGAGCAGCCCCCATGAAATGGGCGGTCCCAAGGCGCCGCCGCGGAAAGGGCGCGGCACACAGAGCAACCGTGCCGGCCGCTTCGAAACGGAGGAAACCGAGGTCTTCGACGACGGTTGGGAGTCGGCGGCCGAGCCGCTACCGGGTGCTCAGCGCACCCAAGTGGGGGTGGATCAGGCCCGTAAGGTGATCGCCCGCAACGATAGCCCCGATATCGGCTTCGATCGCTCGATCAATCCCTATCGCGGCTGCGAGCATGGCTGCGTCTACTGCTTCGCCCGGCCGAGCCACGCCTATCTCGGCCTCTCGCCCGGCCTCGACTTCGAGACCCGGCTCTTCGCCAAACCGGACGCCGCGCTGGCCTTGCGCAGCGAACTGGCGCAGCCGCGCTATCGGCCTCAGACCCTGGTGCTGGGCGCCAACACCGATCCCTATCAACCGATCGAGCGACGCATGGAGATCACCCGACAGATCCTCCAGGTCTTGGCCGAGGCCAAGCACCCCTGCTGCATCGTCTCCAAGTCCGACCTGATCCTGCGCGACCTGGACATCCTGGCGCCAATGGCGGCCGAGGGACTGCTGTCCGTGATGATCTCGGTCACCACCTTGGACCGCGACCTGGCCCGCCGCATGGAGCCCCGCGCTGCCGCACCCAAGCGCCGCCTGGCCGCCATCCAGGGCCTGGCGAGAGCCAAGGTGCCGGTCGGCACCCTCTTCGCCCCGGTGATCCCGGCCTTGAACGACGTCGAACTGGATGCCGTCCTGGCTGCCGCCGCCGAGGCTGGAGCCACGCGCGCCGGCTATGTCCTGCTGCGCCTGCCCTTGGAGCTGAAGACGCTCTTCGAGGAATGGCTGGAGGCGCACTATCCCGATCGCAAGAAGCGGGTGCTGGATCTGCTGCGCCAAGCCCGCGGCGGCCGCCTCTACGACAGCCGCTTCGGCTATCGTCAGCGCGGCACTGGCCCGCAGGCGCAGATCCTGGCGGTGCGCTTCAAGGCCGCCTGCCGCCGCCTGGGCTTCTCCAGCGAGCGCGACTTCGATCTGGAGACCCGCCTCTTCCGCGCACCGGCCTTGGACGACCGGCAGCTGGCCCTGTTCTAGGGTGTCTGACATGAACCGATGGTCAGATTGATCGCTTGGAGTCCACACTTTTTGGTTTATTCCTAGCTTCGGCGTGACCTGATGCATGATGGCCATGGTGGAATCGCGGCTCGCCGCTCGAAACGACGATCATGCACGGTAACGAAACCGAGAGAATCATGCGTTAAAGTTGTACTTATCTGAGTGGCTGTTTTTTGTCACAAGGCTATGAAAAGGGATGAAGAATAGATACTCAATCCGTTCACGTATTTCGGAAGCCAGAAGTCGTGAGATTGTTTGCTGTTTGGCAGCCGATCTTGCAGCGCTACAGACCGCAGAATTGACGGGTGTGAACCGCAACACGCTCAACCGCATTTATCGCGGCCTGCGCGAAGGCATCTTCGCCGCCTGCGAAGAGCTGCGACCCCTGTTCGGTGTCGTCGAGGTTGATGAAATCTTCTTCGGTCCGCGCCGCGTCAAAGACAAGCGTGGGCGTGGAGCCTATTGCAAGACCAGCGTCTTTGGCATCTTCGAACGCGATGGCCAAGTTTATACCGAGATCGTGCCGGACTGCTCAAAGGCCACATGACAAGGGATCGTTCGGGGCCGGGTGGACCCAGAGAGTGTGATCGACTCGGGTGGCTGGCGCGGCTACAACGGGCTTGTCGACCTCGGCCATGGCCACTTCCGCGTCGACCGTTCGAAAGACGAATTCGCGCGTGGCCGCGTTCACATCAACGCTATCGAGGAATTTTGGGGCATGGCCAAGGTGCGGCTGGCAAAGCTCAAGGGCTTGCCCAAATACACCTTTCATTTGCATCTCAAAGAAACTGAGTGGCGCTACAATCATCGGGCTTCCGACAAGCCAAAGCTCTTCCTACGCTACCTTAGAGAATACCCTCTCAGATAGGCATGACCCAAGCGAAGATACCCCGAGCGAAGCCGGCATCAGCGATTTCCTTTAGGCTTGGGGTCAGCTCGTCGATCACAACCTGGACCTGATAGAGGCCGGGAGTCTGGAGTTCGCACCCATTTCCGTGCCGCTCGGCGACCCTTGGTTCGACCCGGACAGCCCGGGAGACGCCTTCATCGCTTCTCCCGCGTCGATTACGAAGCCGGCAGCGGCGAAGACACGGCGCGCCTATAACAACGAGATCACCGCCTTCCTAGACGTCGGCATGGTCTACGGCTCCGATCCCGAGACGGCAGCCACGCTCCGCGACGACAGCGGGCGCCTCGCGATCGGCGATGACGGACTCTTGCTTCAAACCGGCGCCACGAGTGTTCTGGCCGGCGACGTGCGCGCGGCGGAAAACGTGGCGCTGACCTCGCTGCACACTCTCTTCGCACGCGAGCATAACCGCTGGGTGGATAGCCTGGAGCGGGACCACCCGGACTGGAGCAGCGACGAGCTGTTTCATGCCGCCCGCATGCGCGTGGAAGCCGAGGTTCAGACCATCACCTACAGCGATTTCCTACCCATCCTGGTTGGGGAGCAGGCGATTGCGGGCTATCGAGGCTAACCCGAACTTCTCACCGTAGGGACGCACATGTTTTTCGCTGCCGCTTTTTCTTTGCTCGGATGCCTGACTTTTTTCCGCTCATGGTGAGAGGTCCGGCGGTTTTGCCGGTTGGGTAGACCTGGATTCTCCTCTGTTGTTTCGGCTCGGGGTTTGGGATCGGCGGCGTCAGCAAGCCGCCCTGGATAATCGCTCGTGGGCGATTGAGAACTCAGTCTGCCAGGAATGCGCCGAGGCCATGGCGGCGATCTTGATGCGCCGCACCGAGACCGTCGCCCGGGCGCCAAGCTTCAACAGCTTGAGGCGGATCGAACCCGCCGTGGCCTTGGCAAGCGCCGTGCCGGGAAGCGCGATGCGGCGCAGGCTGTCGACCAAGACGTAGGCGAGCGAGGCGAATCAGAGCCGGAGTTGGTTGGCCCGCATCGTCGCCGCCGAGGTGCGGTCGGCGAAGAGGTCAAGCTGGCACTCCTCGATCCGGTTCTCCATCTCGCCCCGGGCGCAGTAGAGCCGTTCGTAGAGCCGCCTGGCGTCGACGCATCGGGCCCGAGCGAGGTGACGACGAAGCGCGGATTGGCGCCCCTCGCCAGATGCTCTGCCTTGCCCACCACGCGGCGCGCCCGGCTCCAGCTCTTGCGCGTCGAAGAGCTGAAGTCGGCGAAGCGTCGCGCCGCCCGGCCCATCCTCGTGTGCGCCGCCGCCTCGCGCGCTAGCCGCTTCCGCAACCGGGCGTTCTGGGCCAGGCCGAACAGAAAGCCGCCACCGTTCGCCTCGCACCACGCCATCGTGTCTTCGCGCGCAAAGCCCGCGTCGGCGCGCGACAGGATCCCAACCCGGGGCCAGCGCTCGCGGATCTGTGCAACGATCCGCGCCACCTCCTCCAGAGCGCCTGCCGCGCCATCGATGTTGGCCGCCCGCAGCTTCGCCGCCAGCAGGTGGCGCCCACAGGTGATGTAGAGCGGAAGCTGGCAGTAGCTCTTGTAATAGCCGTGATGGAACCGGCCTTCTTGAGTGCCGTGTACCGGGTCGCCCGTGGCGTCGAGATCCAGAACGATCCGTGCCGGCGCCGCCGCGTGGGCATCGAGATAGAGGTCGACGAACAGCCTCTCCATCGCCTCTCCGTCATGGCCGATCCGGTGGTAGCGGCCCGGCGCGCCGGACGGGGCGTGCTTCAACCGGCCCCGCGTGCTCTTGCCGGAAAGCACCGCGCAGTCCTTCCGCTTTGCCTCCAACCGGTCCGACAACAGGGCCAGGACCGGGTCGTGGCGCAGCTGGTCGTGGTCATTGAGATCCTCGTAGCCGAGCGCGATCCCACAGATCCGCTGGCCGACCGGGGTGGGAAGCTCATGCACCACAAGTTCCGGCGTCCGGCAATCGATGAAGCAGGACGCGACGCGATCGAACAGTCCGATCGCGCGGTCGCAATGGCGCAACAAAAGTGCGCCGGCATTCGTACTGATCGCGCCGCCCATCGAAGGCTTCAAACTCAAGCTGTTCCGGGATACACTCTGGTCGCATCGGGCCTCACTCCGAATTCTGTCAAGTCGTTATTGTAAAATAACTTTACAGAATTCAAAGGAACGATGCACTCCCTTGTATGAGAAATGCGGGCTAGTGTATGAGAAATGCGGGCTAGGATTCCTCGGTCAATCTCGGCGTTTCCGTTGAGTTCTCCACGGCTGCCTATCGCTTCGGCCACTCCCTTCTTTCGGCCACCCTGGAACAGCAGAACCAAGACGGCACGACCATTGCCGAGGGCGATCTGGCTTTGCGCGATGCCTTTTTCGACCCGGCCGCACTCGCTGCAACGGGCATCGATCCGGTCCTGCGCGGACTGGGCAGCGGTAAGGCGCAAGAGTTGGACACCTTGGTCGTCGAGGACGTGCGCTCCTTCCTCTTCGGCGACCCTGGCGCCGGCGGTCTGGATCTAGCCGCGATCAATATTCAGCGCGGCCGCGATCTGGGCGTTCCTTCCTACAACGACCTCAGATAAGGCCATGGGCCTGGAGCGCGCGGATGACTTCACCGACATCACCTCAGACACGGACCTGGCGAATCGCTTGGCCGGTATCTACGGAGATGTCGATCTCGTGGATGCCTGGATCGGCGGTCTGGCCGAAGATTGCGGCCATGGATTGCTGGGAGAGACCTTTGCCCTCATCGTCACCGATCAGTTCGAGAGGCTGCGCGACGGCGACGCCTATTGGAGCCAAGCCGGCGGTCTCAATCGCCACGAGGTCGCGGAGATATGGGAGACGGGTCTGGCAGACATCATCGAGCGCAATACGGATGTGGGCACCATTCAGGACGATATCTTCTTCGCCTTCGAGCGCCTCGGCGGCGATGCCGGCAAGAACAAGCTCCTGGGCGAGGATGAGCGAGACCTCCTGCTCGGATTCGCCGGCAACGATCATCTTGACGGAAATGCCCGCGACGACCAACTCGACGGCGGCGACGGGCGTGATCGACTGGATGGCGGCAAGGGTGACAAAGTTCTGGAAGGCGGGCGCAGAAACGATGTTTTCGCCTTCTCCCTCAAGGCCAACCAGAACCGAATCGTCGATTTCGAGAAGGGCGATCGCGTCCAGATCGACGCAGACGGTCGAAATCTCGATCTGCACAAGGCGCTCCGGCAAGAGGGTGACGATGTGGTGCTTCGGCTCTCAAAGCAGGCCAGCGTCCTTTTCAAAGATCTGAACGAAAGCGATCTGGACAGTTCAGCCTTTCTCTTCGTCTAAAAAAGGGGAGCACCGCCTCAAGTTTTGGCTCGGCGGCGCTCCCACGCCTTGCTCCTATCGCCACCAACAGAGGAGCCGCCATGCGCATCAGCGAAATTCATATCTACGAGAAACGGCTGCCCATCGTCGGCGGCCCCTACACCATGTCCCTCATCACCTTGGAGGCGGTCGACACGACCTTGGTCAAGCTGGTGGCCGAGGACGGCTGCCTCGGTTGGGGTGAAATGGCGCCGGCCGGCCCGGTCTATCAACCGCAGCACGCGCTGGGCGCCCGCGCCGCCACCGCCGAGATGGCGCCGGGCCTGATCGGCCAGTCGGTCTTGGCGCCTTTGCAGCTACGCCGGCGCATGGACTACCTGCTCTGCGGCCACAACTATGCCAAGGCAGCACTCGACGTCGCCGTCGTGGATCTCCTCGGCAAGCACTACGGCCTCAAGGTCTGCGAGCGGCGCGGCGCAAGAGCGCTTGCCGGCCTACTATGCCACCGGCATCGGCCAGCCCGAGGAGATCGCGCGGCTCTCGCAGGAGAAGGTGGCGGAAGGTTATTCGCGGATACAGATCAAGGTCGGCGGTCGCGACGTGGCGATCGACATCGCCGTGGTGCGCAAGGTATGAGAGATGGTGGGGACGCAGGCCCGGTTGGTCGTCGATACCAACCGCGGCATGACGACCAGCCAGGCGCTACGGCTCAGCCTCGCCTGCCGCGACATTCCCTTCGTCTTCGAGCAGCCCTGCAACACTATGGAGGAGGTGGCCGCCATCCGCGCACAGGTGGCTCATCCCATCATCCTCGACGAGAACACCGAGAGCGTGGCCGACGTGCTGCGCGCCATCGCCATGGGCGTCTGTGACGGTTCCGGCCTGAAGCTGACAAGGCTGGGCGGCCTCGCCGCCATGGCAACGGTGCGGGACATCTGCCACGCCCGCTTGATGCCGCACACCTGCGAGGACAGCTGGGGCGGCGACATGGTCGCGGCCGCGGTCTTGCACACCGGCGCCACGGTGGACCCGCGCCTATTGGAGGCGGTTTGGACCGCTGGAAACTACATCGAGGGCAGCTACGATCCCGACAATGGGATCAAGGTCGAGGGCGGACATTTCCGCGTTCCGCAAGGCCCAGGCCTCGATGTGGTCCCGGACGAGAGCCTCTTTGGCGCCCCCCCCCCCTAGCCTCCTTCTCCTAAAACGTCTACAGCACCGATCCGCATCCGATCGAACGGCGAAGGGCACAAGTGCCGGTCGGTCGGGCGGGGTGCGGGCCATGCCGTAAGGCGGCTGGGCAGGCTCCTAGAGCGGCTCAGATGACCACGGGATCACCTGAGCCGCTCTAGCCATTGATTCACAAGCAAATCGTCGTCGGACCTTGCCGTCTGCTCAGGATTCGCTCTAACTGCCTAGGATCTCGTCGGTGGTCGGCGTCGCCGCGTAGGCAAACCCCAGGGCCGACATATAGGCGGCATGCACTTGGGCTGAGGGGATCGTCTGGCCGTTGAACTCCAGGTCGCAGGTGGCACAGGCGTCCTGCGCTACGGTGCAGTTGAAGCCGAAGTCCTTGGCCGCACGGGTCGCGGCATCGATGCACATGTGGCACATGGCACCGCAGATCACCAAGTCCCCGACCCCGGCCTGCTGCAGGATCTCCTGCAAATCCGTGCCCTGGAAGGCATTGACCGCATGCTTCAAGACCCAGGTTTCGCCGGCCAGCGGCAAGACCTTCGAGTGGATCTCAGCTCCCGGCGTTCCCGGTGCGAAGAAGGGGGCATCGGCCGAGGCGAACTCGTGATGCACATGCACGACGGTATCGCCGGCGGCCAACGCCGCAGCCAGCAGGCGGGCGGCATTGTCGGCGGCAGCCTCCATGCCGTCGAGACTCCACTTTCCGCCGGGGAAATAGTCGTTCTGAATGTCGATGGTCCGCCAGCGCGCGCTTGCTCATTCCGCCTCTCCTCAGTTTCACGAAAGCTCTAGAGCAGATGCACCAATCACTGAATCGATTGTGATGTGACGGGATGATGCAAGTCTAATTGAAGGTCTCCAGACATGGAGGTCTTGGATGGGACGAGCATTGAGTGGCGATCTGCGGGTTCGTGTTTTGAAGGCATCACAGGCGGGTCTGTCGGCGCGTGTTGCTGCGGCGCGGTTTGGTGTGGCGCCATCGCCCGCGATCCGCCGGATATCGCGGGCCAAAGCCGATGAGGTGGAGCCGCGACCGACCGGTCGGCGACGCGGGTCGAGCCTTGATGGGCATGAAGGCTTCATCGTGGGCCTAATTTGACAGCCAACTCGACTTCGATCCGGCCAAGCTGGTCTTCATCGACGAGACGGGCCTATCGACGAGGATGGCGCGGCTGCGTGGGCGTTCCAAGCGGGGCGAGCGCTGTCGCGCGGGCACCTTCCACGGGCATTGGAAGGCAACCACCTTTACCGGCGCGCTTCGGCTGACCGGAATGACCGCACCGATGGTGCTCGACGGTGCCATGAATGGCGTCGCTTGTCTTGCCTGTATCGAGCAAGCGCTGGCGCCAACCCTTGATTCCGGCGATGTCGTGATCATGAATGACTTGCCGGCACACAAGGCCGCCGGCGTCCGACAGGCCATCGAGGCCACAGGCGCCACCCTCAATTATCTGCCGCCCTACAGTCCCGACTTCAACCCAATCGAGATGGCATTCGCCGATCTCAAATCACTGATCCGCGCAAAGGTCGAAAGAACCGTCAGCACCCTCTGGAATACCGTGGGCGACATCATCGGTCTGTTCGAGCCGCAAGAGTGCGCAAACTATTTCGCACCAGCAGGCTATGACACTTCATAAAATGAATGTGCTCTAGTGGAAAAACTGGCGAGGCTTCGGGAGACTTGCACTTGGCGGAACTGACAAAGACGGGGTCAAAACCGACAAAATGCAGCGCCCAGCCGCTCACATCGCGATTCTGGGCTACCCCGACACGCAGGCCGCCGCCGTGCACGGGCTCGCAGACATCTCTCTGACTGCGGCACGCCTGCATGAGGGGCCGCGCGAGAGGGGTCCAGCCCTTTTGGTCAGCCACTGGCGTGGCGACGGCCAAGGCCGATGGGCGGCGGGTCAAGGTCTGGAAGGCGCGCCGGAAGCGCCGCTGACGGCGCTGCTCCTGCCGCCCAGCCTCGACAGCGACCGCTGGCGCGAGAGCAGCCCCACCTGCCCGATTGGATCGGCGAGCGCTACGGCGAGGGCAGCCTCATCTGCTCGGTCTGTGCCAGGACCTTCCTGCTGGCCGAAACCGGCTTGCTGACCGGGCGCAGCGCCACCACCCACTGGGGCCTGGCCGATGTCATATCCCGTGTGATTGTACGGTATCTTTTTGAAGATCTCTGGCTTCTGGCGGTACCAGTCCTTGAGCGCGTCGATGGGCGTGCGCCCCTTGAGCACGGATTGCGAGAGCTGGCCGTTATAAAGACGGACGTAGCGCAGGCGCGTCTGCTCAAGATCCTCGCCGGAGCGGAAGCGGTGGCTCTGCAGGACGTCCTCGATCCGACCGTTGAACCGCTCCACCCTGCCGTTCGTTTCGGGCCGCATCGGCGGAGCGAGGCGGTGCTTGATGCCAAGCTCCGCGCAGAGGCGGTCGAACTCGTGGTTCCCGGTGGCCGGACGGCGGCGGAGGCCGAAGAGCCGGTCGGTGAACTCTTTGCCGTTGTCCGTGAGAACTCGGGTGATCTGCATCGGCGCGGCCCGGTGGAGATCGCGCCGGCACCGGCGTGCGTTGGCCGCCGTCTTGGCCGGGTAGATGCGGACGAAGACCCATCTCGTCGCGTGGTCGATCGCGACGAAAAGGGAGCGTCGCTTCTCCTCATCGGCCATCTGCGATAGGTATTTCACGTCGATGTGCAGGTAGCCGGGCTCGTAGGCCTTGAACGGCTTGTGGGCGGGCTTCGCCGCCTTTGGCTTCAGGTCCTGCCGTTTGGACATGCCGTGCCGGCGCAGGCAGCGGTCGAGCCCCGAGCGCGAGACATCCGGATTCAGGAACTCGCGGACCACGGCCAGCAGGTCGTCGAAGGGCAACAGCAGGGTCCTGCGCAGAGACACGGCGACAGCCTCCTGGGCTGGTGTCAGCGTCGTCTGCAGCTTGTGCGGCGTGTGGCTCCGGTCGTGGACGCTGTCCCTCTTCCGCCACTTCCACACGGTCTGCTCGGAGATCCCGTACCGCTCGGCCAGGACCCCGAGCCGGCTCGGCGCTCGCCTGGATCGCCACCCGCACCTTCGGCGTCGTCGGCGCCTGCTTGTGAAGAGAGATCGGCATGCTCGTCCTCCGTCCCGAACCGCGCCCAGGATGGAGCGTGCCACGAACAGCGCCCGCCAGCGAGGGTCTATGCGACCATCCGGGACAGAACACCTAGCGAGTGGGGTCGTGGACGGTGACCAGCTTGGTTCCGTCGGGAAAGGTGGCTTCGACCTGGACCCCATGGATCATTTCCGGCACGTCCAGCATAACCTGATCGCGGCTAAGGACCTCGGCGCCGCTGACCATCAAGGCAGCCACCAAAATGCCGTCCTGGGCGCCTTTGACCACATAGTCGGCGATCAGCAGCACGGCCTCGGGATGATTGAGCTTGACCCCACGCTCCAGGCGCCGACGGGCCACCAGATCAATGGCTTGGTGGTAAGAATCACACGGATGGTTCCCATCCGTGTGATTCTTACCACTGGGGGTTAGCGCGACTGTCGAGACCCTAGTAACGCTTCCCATCGGGCGCGCAAGTCATCCCCCTGCCCGACGAAGGTCTCAGACAGCAGTGACAGTTGCTCGATGCGATCGCCGCGGAAGTTTCGAAAATCCTGGCGCAGCTCGCACCAAACCGTCATCACCACGACCTCGGTGAAGTAAGTGATGGCGATCGGCCAGACGCACCGCTCGGTCCGGCGCCTCGCGCCGTCGCAATAGTGCAGATGCAGCTTGCGCTCCTCGCGGATGGCAGCGCGTAGTTCGGCAAGATCGACCCGCTCCGGCAGCAAGACTCCCCAGTCCGATACCTTCAGACTGTCGAATTCGCCGACGGTTTCGATTTTCGAGAGGACGCGCGCGGCCGCCTCGTTGAGGCCGCGATCGCCTGTGCGCACCAGAAGGCTAAGTCCAACCTGGATCGCCTGCAACTCTTCGCTATCGAAATTCAAGGGCGGCAGATCATAACCCGGCCGCATGATGTAGCCGATGCCGGCCTCGCCGGCGATGGGGACGCGCATCGCCTGCAGGGCCGCCATATCGCGATAGACGGTCCGTTCCGAGACCTCCAACTGCGCGGCGATGGCCTCTGCGGTCATGGGCTGCGTCGCCCCGCGCAGGCACTGGATGATCTCAAACAAGCGGTCGGCCCGACGCATCCTCATCTCCTCGAATAGCCATCCCGAGCCTAGCGGCACCCTCCTGACACCACGCTGTCAGGAGGGTGCCGCTATAGACCAGATCCCAAGGCAACGGAAGGGCTCAGGACATGGCGGAGACAGCGGTTCCAGCAGCGAAAGCATCCCGAAGCGGGATCGGCGAGCATGGTTTTGGAGTCTTGCTTTTGCTGGTCTCGGCGGCGGTGTTCAGCACCGCTGGGATCTTCACCAAAGGGGTCGAGGCGGAGTCTTGGAGCATCATCTTCTGGCGCGGCCTTTTCGCCGGCGGCTTCACCATGACCTACCTGGGTCTGCGCGGCCGACTGCGGCTGGAACTCTCCAGCATGGGCACCAGCGGTTGGGCAACAGCCGCAATCGGCGCTGCAGGGACATCGATCTACATCCCGGCGCTGAAGATCTCCTCGATCGCCAATGTCACCTTGATCTATGCCGCAGTACCGCCGATGGCTGCCGTCATGGCCTGGGTCTGGATCGGCGAGCGGCCGAGCCGCCGCGTCAGCCTCTGCTGTCTGGCCGCCTTCCTGGGGGTCCTGGTCATCGTCCAGGGCTCGCTGGGCGAGCCGGAGTTGGCCGGCGATCTCATGGCGCTCGGCATGACCGCCAGCCTGGCCGCCATCATGGTGATCTATCGGCGCTACCCTGAGACCCCGGCGGGGGCACCGGCGGTCTTCATGTCTTTCCTGCTGCTGCCGCCGGCACTCACCTTCGGCAGCCCCCTGGACGCACCGACCCAGGAGATTCCGATCCTGATCGCGTTCGGACTGGTGTTCGCCCTAGCCTCAGTCACCTTGGCAGAGGGCGCCAAGCGGGTGCCGGCGGCCGAAGCCGGCCTGTTGAGCGCGCTGGACACGCCCTTGGCGCCGCTCTGGGCCTGGTTGCTGCTGGCCGAGCTGCCACCGCTGGACACCTGGATCGGCGGTGCCGCGATCATGGCCTCCGTTCTCTTCTCACAAACTTCCAACCAGGAGTAGACCTGATGCCCACAGCACCCCGGCTGACGCCAAAGCTGTGCAGCTTCATCGAAGGCCAAAGCCTCTTCTTCGTGGCAACGGCCGCCGCCGAGGGCCGGATCAACCTCTCGCCCAAGGGAATGGATACCCTCAGGGTCCTGAACGACGAGCAAATCGTCTGGATGAACCTGACCGGCAGCGGCAATGAGACCGCAGCGCATGTGGCGGAGGACGCGCGCATGACCCTGATGTTCTGCGCCTTCGAGGGCAGCCCGCTGATCCTGCGGGTCTATGGCCAAGCCCGCGTGCTGCATCCCCACGACCCGGACTGGGAAGCCTCGGCAGGGCTGTTCCCGGCCATGGCCGGCCAGCGCAACTTCTTCAACCTTGCGATCGAGATGATCCAGACCTCCTGCGGCACCGGGGTCCCGGTCATGCCCATTGAGCGCGAGCGCGGGCCTGAGGAACTGCTGCCCTACTACGCCAAGTTGGGCTCGGCCGGGCTCGAGACCTATTGGCGGCGCAAGAACAAGGTCAGCCTGGACGGCAAGGACACCGGGACCTGCCCTTCGTAATTGGCATTGGCCCTTCATCCGGCGAGTCTCTAACGCTTGCCGGCAGGGAGGGCCCATGAGCGAACGAACGGCTGCCAAGACCAGAAAAGTGATCTTCTACGGCTGGTGGGTGATCGCCATCGCCTTCGTGACCATGGGTCTTTCGATCGCCGCGCGCACCAGCTTCTCGCTGCTCTATCCCGAGATCCTGGAGGAGTTCAGCTGGTCGCGCAACGTGACCGCCGGCGCCTTCTCGCTGGGCTTCCTGGTGTCGACGGCGATGCTGCCGCTGATCGGCGTCCTGATGGATCGCTATGGGCCCAGGCTGGTGATCCCGCTGGGGGCCTTGCTGGTGGTCTCCGGCTATGTCCTGGTGACCCTGATCGACAGCCCGCTTGCCTTCTATGCCACCATGGGACTGCTGGCGATCAACGGCTCTATGGCGATGAGCTACATCGTGCACTCCATGTTCCTGCCGAACTGGTTCGTGCGCAATCGCGGGCTGGCCATCGGCATCGCCTTTTCCGGCGTCGGCGTCGGCGGCTTCCTGCTGCTGCCGATCGTCCAGGGCCTGATCGACGAGCACGGCTGGCGCACCGCCTGCTTGGCCATGGCCAGCGCCATCGCGCTGGTCATCATTCCCTTGAATGCCCTCTTTCAGCGCAGCAATCCGACCGACATGGGCTTGCTGCCGGACGGCGATCTGGAGCCTAAAGCCGACCAGGCTCCACCACCCGATCCCATCGTCGATCGCGCCTGGACAGAGGTCGACTGGACCTTGGCCCGCGCCGCCCGTACGGCACGTTTCTGGTGGATTGCCGTCGGCTTCTTCTCCGGCCTCTTCACCTGGTATGCGATCCAGGCGCACCAGACCCAGTTCCTGATCGAGCGAGGCTTCTCCAGCAGTGTCGCCGCCAAAGCACTGGGCCTGGTCGCGCTGTTCGGGATCGTCGGCCAGATCGCCATCGGCTGGCTCTCCGACCGCTTGGGCCGCGAGATCGCCTGGACCCTCTCGATGAGCGGCTTCGCCGCCTGCTATCTGGTCCTGATCCTGCTGGATACGGTGCCTTCGACCGGCCTGCTTTACATCATGGTGGCATTCCAGGGCCTTCTGGGCTACGGCCTGGCCGCCATTTTCGGCGCGGTGATGACGGAGATCTTCGCCGGCCGACAGATCGCTCGCATCGTCGCAATTCTGAGCCTCTCCGGCAACGTCGGAGCAGCCGCCGGCGTCTGGTTCCTAGGCTTCGTGCACGACACCAGCGGCAGCTATCTGACGGGATTCTGGGTCTGCCTCGGCTTCAATGCGGTCTCGATCATCTGCATCTGGATCGCCGGGCCCAGGCGAGTGCGCCTAGTCGCCGGGCGGGCGGCCAAACGCAGCCGCGCCCAAGCCTGATCCAGACATTCCCTACTCCGCCCCTACTCCGCAGCGTCGCCGAAGCTTTCCTCGCCAAGCACCCAGTCCGGCCGGACCCAGTGGCAGGTGTAGCCGTGCGGGATGCGCTCAAGATAGTCCTGGTGCACCGGCTCGGCCTCCCAGAAGGGGCCTGCGGCCGCGACCTCGGTCACCACGCGGCCGGGCCAGTGGCCGGAAGCATCGACCGCCCGGATTACTGACTCCGCCGTCTCCTTCTGCTGAGCCGAGAGGTAGAAGATGACCGAGCGGTATTGCGAGCCGAGGTCGTTGCCCTGGCGATCGATCGTGGAGGGATCGTGGATCTGGAAGAAGAACTCCAGCAAGCGGCGATAGCTGAGCTTGGCCCGGTCGAAGACGATCTCGATGGATTCGGCATGACCGCTGCGGCCGCCCTTCAAATCACTGTAGGTCGCATTGGGTACGTTGCCGCCTGCATAGCCGACGCGGGTCGAGATAACACCGGGCACCCGCCGAATCAGGTCCTGCATGCCCCAAAAGCAGCCACCGGCCAGGATTGCCGTCTCGCTCATGTCGCATCCTCCTCTTCGAAGTGTTTCAGGTAGTCGCCGTAACCGGCGGCCTCCAGCCTGTCCTTGGGAATAAAGCGCAGAGAGGCGGAATTGATGCAATAGCGCAGGCCTTTCGGGCCAGGCCCATCGGGGAACACATGGCCCAGATGCGAATTGCCGTCACGCGAGCGCACCTCGGTACGAACCATGCCGTGAGTCCGGTCGGTCTTCTCGACGATGCGCTCCGCCTCCAGAGGTTTGGTGAAGCTGGGCCAGCCACAATGCGAATGGAACTTCTCGCGCGAGGTGAAGAGCGGCTCACCGCTGACGATGTCGACATAGAGGCCTTCGCGGGTGTCGTCCCAATAGGCATTGCGGAACGCCGGCTCCGTCGCGTCTTCTTGGGTCACGGCATACTGCACGCGGTCCAGCTTGGCGATCGCTGCTTTCGTCTTGGCGTAGGTCTTTTCCCTCATCTGGGTCCTCTTGGCTTCCTGGCGCTTGGGAAAGAAATGGGGGCTCGCGACCATTGCTTCCACGGGGTCGGCTGGATTTCCTTCGAATGCTCACGCTACGATGTGCTGCCGGAAAAGGGCCACACCGGCAGGCAGGCCAAATGACCTAACCAAAAGAACAGGTTCGGGCTCACCGCTCTTGTCTCTCTAACGAAGGAAGCAACTATGAAGGAAAGACGAACACAGGGTTCTATTGCGACACTGGTCGGCGGCGCCGCTCTGCTCGTTCTGGCAGCCAGCCTAACCGCGCTACCGGCAATGGCCGAGGATACGGCCAAGCCGAACATACTGGTGATCTGGGGCGGCGACATCGGTCTCACCAACGTCAGCGCCTATGGCCGCGGCATCGTCGGCCATCGGACACCTAACATCGACCGCATCGCCCATGAGGGGCTGCTGTTTACGGACTACTACGGCGAACAGAGCTGCACCGCCCGACGTTCCTCCTTCATCACCGGGCAGAGCGTGTTCCGCACCAGCCTGTCCACAGTCTGCCTGCCTGGTGCCGAGGCCGGCATGCATGAGGCCGACCCGAAAATCGCCGGTCTCTTGAAGACAGCCGGATACATCACCGGCCAGTTCGGCAAGAACCACCTGGGCGATCGCGACGAGCACCTGCCCTCGAACCACGGCTTCGACGCCTTCTTCGGCAACCTCTACACTTGAACGCTGAAGAGGAACCGGAGAACGAGGACTATCCGCAGAACCCCGAGTTCCGTAAGCGCTTCGGTCCGCGCGGCGTGATCAAGTCCAGCGCCAGCGGAGAGATCGTCGACACCGGTCCGCATATGAACACCTAGCCGGATGCGGCGACCACGCCCTTCCGCGGCGAGAAGAACACCAACTGGGAAGGCGGCTGGCGGATGCCCGCCTTGATGTGTTGGCCGGGCAAGCTCAAGCCCGGAACCATCTCCAACAGCATCTTCCATCATATGGACTGGCTGCCGACCTTCATGGCCGTAGCCGGGCAGCCGAACATCAAGTGGAGTCTGGCAAAAGGCGGCGTGGAGGCCATCGGGCGGAGCTGCAAAGTGCATCTCGACGGCTACAACATGCTGCCCTTCCTGACCGGCGAGAGCAAAGAGGATCCGCGCAAGGAAATCTTCTACTTCTCCGACGATGGCGATCTGACGGCGCTGCGCTATCAGGATTGGAAGCTGATCTTCATGGAGCAGAAGTTCGAGCACGGCTTCCGCGCCTGGATGGAACCCTTCACGGCACTGCGGGTCCCCTTGATCCTGCATCTGCGCCGCGACCCCTACGCGCGTGCGGTCTACTCCAATTCCTACTATGTATGATTGGCTGCTGGACCGTGCCTTCAGTGCTGGTGCCGGCACAGACCTATGTCGGGAAGTTTCTGGCGACCTTCAAAGACTACCCGCCACGGCAGAAGGCAGCCAGTTTCAGCCTGGATCAAGTGATGCAGATGATGGAGCAGGGCCTGGGCTCCGACTGACCCCGAAGCTTCGGACTCAAGGTCCTGTGAAGCCTCGGCCGCTTGGCCGAGGCTTCCAGATCTCGCTATGCTCTCATCAGTCAGGGATAAGGCAGAGCATGCAGATGAAAACAGCCCTCTTGGCACTGATCGTCTGGATCGTCGCCGGCGGTATCGCGGCAGCCGAGAGTCCGGCAATCAGTTTGGGCTACTTCAACAAGCTGGCCATGAACGGCTACGACGTCATGACCTACTGGAAAGGCGGCGAGCCGAAGGAAGGCAACCCTGAGATCGCTGCCGACTACAGGGGTGCCACCTGGATCTTCGTCAACGAGGACAATCGAGCAGCCTTCCTTGCCGATCCCGAGGCCTATGCACCGCGCTATGGCGGCTACTGCGCCTATGCCGCGAGTCAGGAACAAGTCTCGAACGTCGACCCCTTCGCCTGGCATCTATGGCGACAGACTCTATCTGAACTACAGTTCGCGCGTTCGCCGCATCTGGGCCAGCGACATCGACGGCAACATTGCCAAGGCGGATACGATCTGGCCACCCCCGCCACCGCGCGATAGCTCGAGGCGCCTCGGCCGCCCTACTCGCCGATGGCAGCCTCCTCGGCGAAGAGCGCGTCGATTTCCTCCGGCCAATAGCCGATGGTCGAGAGGACCTCGCGGGTGTGTTGACCCAGCAGCGGCGCCGGGCGGCGAATCTCGCCCGGTGTGTGCGAGAAGGTAATCGGCAATCCCAGGGCCTTGGTCGGACCGGCCTTGGGGTGGTCGGTCTCGACGATCATCCCACGGGCCAGAGCCTGCGGATCGGCCTGCATATCGGCCACGCTCGAGACCGGCCCGGCCGGCAAGCCGCCGGCTTCCAGGCACTCCAGCCACTCCGCCGTCGGGCGCTTGCGGAAATGCCCGTTCAGGGCCTCGACCAGTTCCGGCAGATTAGCCATACGGCCGTCGTTTGCCTGAAAGCGTAGATCCTGTCCAATCTCCGGAGCTTCGAGAAGGGCGATCAGGCGCTCCCAATTGGCCTGATTGGCGGCGCCGATGTTGATCCAGCCGTCGGCCGTCTCGAAGGACTGATAGGGCGCATTCAAGGGATGGGCCGAGCCCATCGGCTCGGGCGAGTTCCCGGTGGCGAAGGCAATAGCCGACTGCCAATAGGTGTGCGTGATCGCCGCTTCGAAGAGCGAGGTGTCGACCACCTGCCCCTCGCCGGTCTTCTGCCGGTGACTGTAGGCCGCCACCACGCCCAAGGCGGCCAGGATACCGGCGGTGATGTCGGAGACCGGGGCCCCGACCTTGACCGGCGGCCGGCCCGGTCCCTCGCCGGTGATCGACATCAGGCCGGACATCCCCTGTGCGATCAGATCGAAGCCGCCGCGATCGGCATAGGGGCCGCTGCGCCCGAAGCCTGAGACCGCACAGTAGATCAGCCCGCGATTCTCCTTGCGCAAGCTCGGATAGCCGAGCCCGAGCTTCTCCATAGTGCCCTTGCGATAGTTCTCGATCACCACATCGGAGCGCTTCAGCAAGCGACGCAGTGCCTTCACTGCGGCCTCTTTCTTCAGATCCAGACAGATGCCGCGCTTGTTGCGGTTCATCATCAGGAAGGCCGCGGATTCGCCGTTCACTTCAGGTGGCAGACTGCGCCGGGTGTCGTCGCCGTTGGGCTTTTCCACCTTGATAACCTTGGCACCCATATCGGCCAGCATCATCCCGCAGACCGGACCGGCCATGATGTGGGCCAGCTCGACCACCTTGAGACCGGCAAGCGGCCCTTTAGACTTTTCAGCCACGCGCTAGCGCCCCTTCCAGTTCGGCCTTCGTTTCCCCAAGAAGGCATCCAAGCCCTCGCGGAAGTCCTCGCTTAGATAGCAAAGCTGGATCAGATCACGATCGTCAAGCTGGCTCGTCGCCTCGCCCAGTCGCCGGAGCCCCTCCTTGGTCGCCTGCAAGGTCAAGGGCGCGTGGCCGGCCAAAGTCTCAGCCAAGGCCTGGGCACGAGCGATCACCGCGTCGCGGTCCTTCAACACCTCGCTCAAGAGACCCGCCGCCAGGGCTTCCTCGGCGCCGAGCAAACGGGCGGTGAAGACCAATTCTCTGACGCGCCCCTGGCCCAGCAATGCACTCAAGCGGGCCAGGCTGGCGATCGAGAGGCAGTTGCCAAGAGTGCGCGCAATCGGGAAACCAAAGCGCAAGTCCTTCGACGCGATGCGCAGATCGCAGGCCGCGGCAATCCCGGCACCACCACCGGTGCAGGCACCCGCGATTGCGGCGATTGTCGGGATCGGGCAGCGCTCGACGGCGCTCAGAACCCGGTCGATCCGCGCCTCGTAGGTCAAGGCATCCTCGGCCGTCTCGAAGCTGCGGAACTGGCCGATATCGGTGCCGGCGGCAAAGGCCTTCTCGCCGGCCCCGGCGATGACCAGGACCTTGACCGAGCGGTCGTCCGGTACCTCGCTGCAGATCCTGGCCAAGCCCTCGTACATGGCGAAGGTCAAGGCATTGCGCGCATGCGGCCGGTTCAGGGTCACCCAGCCGATGCCCGCCTCGATGCGATAGAGCAGATCACCCTCGTCAGTCTCGCTCATAACGGCTCCTTTCCTGCGGACAGCGCCCACATCACCGATAGAAATAGTCGACCAGGAACATCGGAATTTGCGGAATGTAGGTGCACATCAGCAGCACGGTCAAAAGCACTGAGACGAAGTAGATGTTGACCTTGGAGACCTGCCAGATGTCGGCCCTGGCGATCGAGCAGGCAGTGATCAGCACGCTGGCGACCGGCGGAGTCTGCTGGCCGATGGCTAGGTTCAGGGTTACCACCAGACCGAAGTGCACCGGGTCGATGCCGGCCGCCTGGATCAGCGGCACGACGATGGGCACTACCAGGATGATCGCCGCCGCAGAGTGCAGGAAGAAACCGATGATCAGGAAGAAGACGTTCAAAATCCCCAAGATCACATAGTGATTGTCGGTCAGGTCCAGCATCTGCTGGGCCAACTCCTGCGGCAGCTGTGCGCGGGTGAGAAAGCCGCCCATCAGCACCGAAGCGGCCACCAGCAGCATGACGACCGCGGTCTGCATGCCGCCGTCCAGCATGGCCCGGCGCATTTGCTTCAGGTCGAATTCGCGGTACCAGAGCCCGACCGCCAAGGCTGCGACCACGGCAATCCCGGCCGCCTCGGTCGCGGTGACAAAGCCGCCGAAGATTCCGCCCAGAATGATCACCGGCAGGCTGAAGGTCGGCAGTGCCGCCCAGAAGGTTCGGCGCACCTGGGCAAAATCGAACATCTCCTCGCGCGGCAAGTTGTAGCGTCGGGCGAAGAGATAGGCGACGAACATCAGCCCGGCGCCGCCCAGCAGGCCCGGGACGAAGCCGGCGACGAAGATCTGCTCGACGCTGGTGTTGGCGGAGACGGCATAGAGAATCATCGGAATCGAGGGCGGAATGATGATCGCCAGCGAGGCCGAGGAGGAGGTGACGGCTGCGGCGAAGGGCGCCGAATAGCCTCGCTTCTTCATCTGCGGGATCATCACCGAGCCCATGGCGGCCACATCGGCCACCGCCGAGCCGGAAATCTCCGCGAAGAAGAGCGAAACGCCGATGTTCACCATGGCCAGACCGCCGCGCACGAAACCGATCAAGGCGGCAATGAAGTTGATCAGACGGTCGGTGATTCCGCCGGCATTCATGATCGCGCCGGCCAGCACGAACATGGGGATGGCAATCAGCGAGAATTTGGTCGAGCCGTCGTACATGTCGAGTGCGACGGTCACCAGGCTGTTCAGGCCTTCGGTCGCCAGCAAGCCGATGATCCCGGAAATGGCCAAGGCCACGGCGATCGGCACGTTCAGGCAGATCATTGCCACCAAGGCCAGGAACATGAAGAGAATCAGCATGACTAGGCCTGCTCCTCATGCACCTCGGGGTGCTCGAGCGGCTGGCCGGCCGCTGTCGCCTTCCAGTAGTCCGGCAGGCTCAGGAGCTCGGCGATAACGAAGAACACAGCTCCGATGGGGATGACCGACTGCGTGAGTTGCACCGGGACCCAGGTCAGCGAGACCAGGGCCTCACCCTCCAAGACCTCCAGCACCACCATGCCGGTCCAGGCCAGGATCAGGAAGAATCCGATCACCAGAACCTCGGCGATCACGACTGCAACCATGCGCAGCGGCATGGGAATCGTCAGCAACACCGAATCGAAACCGATATGCCGGCGCTTCAATGCCGCCAAGGCGGCCGCATAGTAAGTGATCCAGGAGAGCTGGATCGCCGCCACCTCGTCATACCAGGAGAGCGAATCGCCGGCGAAGCGAAAGCTGATGGCCACGATCACCACGACGGTGAGCGCGACCATCAGCACGATGGTGATCCATTCCAAGAGCCCTTCGAAGCCGCGCTTAAGCAGGCTCAGCATGCGCTCGCTCCCTCTCGGCTCGGATCTGGGTTCCCAAGGTCAGACAAAAGGGGCGTCGCCCACGAGGAATTCCCCGAGAGCGATGCCCAAGGCCAAGCTTAAGAGCCCTTGGCCAGTCCCTGGACGGTCTCGACCAATTCGGCGCCGCCCTCGACTTCGGTCGAGAACTCCTCGTAGATCGGCGCGGAGGCAGCGATGAAGGCATCCTTGTCTGCCTCGTTCACGGTGACGCCGGCGTCCTTGATCACCTGCAGCAGCTCGGTCTCCAGCCGGGCCGCGGTCTCATAGACGAAGGCCTGAGTCGCCTCGGCGCAGGTGACCAGTTTGGCTTGAACGTTCTCAGACAGCTTGGCGAAGTTCTTGTCGGAGACCAAGACATAGGCCGGCGTATAGACATGGCCAGTGATCGAGAGATAGTCTTGGACTTCCTGGAACTTGGCCGAGGCGATCTGGGCGTAGGGGTTCTCCTGCCCGTCAATCACACCGGTCTGCAAGGCGGTGAAGACCTCGGAGAAGGCCATCGGCGTCGGATTGGCGCCGTAGAGCTTGAACATCTTCACCCGCCAGGCGCCCTTGGGCGTGCGCAGCTTGATGCCTTCCAGGTCGGCCGGCTTGTCGACCGGGCGGGTGTTGTTGGTGATGTGGCGGAAGCCGTTCTCCCAAACACCGATGATGCGATAGCCCTTGTCCTGAACCGCCGGCTGCAGGGTGCTGTCGAGGACGGCAGCCTGCACCCGCTTCATGTGATTGCGGTCCTGGATGATGTAGGGCATCTCGAAGACGCCGAACTCGTCGGCGACCGAGGACATGACCGAGGAGGGCAAGGAGAAGTCGACCTGCCCCAGCTTCAGCTTCTGCAGCAGTTCCTTGTCCTTGCCCAACTGCGAGGAGCCGAAGACCTGCACCTCGCCGGCGTCTCCCAGCGCTTCGTTGGAACAGCGGGCGAACTCCTCGGCGCTGAGCGCGAAGAGCGAGCCAGGTGCTCCGACATGTCCGAACTTCAAGGTCAGCTTCTCGGCCTGAGCCGTTCCGCCGAGGGCAATCAGGGCCGCACCGGCGACCAATAGGGTGGTGAACTTCATCTTTTCTTGCTCCCTGTTTATCCTTTTCCGCGTCCCCTTCGCCGGGGCTTCTTAAGGTGCGACAGCGCTCACTGTGCCGCCTTGGTTTCCGAAGCTTGGTCGCGTCCGCTGAGATAGTCGAGGGCTGCTTGCGTACCGCCGCGCCTATAGGGGACGCCGGCCAACTCGAAACCCATTTCCACGCCCGATAGGGTTCCCATCAGCATGAGATCGTTGAAGTCGCCCAAATGGCCGATCCGGAAGACCCGGCCGGCAACCTTGGACAGCCCATTGCCGAGCGACATGTTGAAGTTCTCCAGCACGGCCGCGCGATAGCTGTCCGCATTGTGCCCCTCGGGCATCAAGACCGCCGTCAAGGATCCGGAGTAGTGCCGCGGATTCTCGCACAGCACTTCCAGACCCCAGGCCCGAACGGCGCGCCGCGCCGCCTCGCCGTGTCGCTGGTGGCGCGCAAAGACATGTTCCAGGCCCTCTTCGTGCAACATGTCGACGGCCTCGGCCAAGCCGTAGAGCAGATTGGTCGCCGGCGTATAGGGGAAATAGCCCTTGGCGTTGGGCGTCTCCATCTCGGCCCAGGACCAGTAGGAGCGAGTGAGGCCGGCGCTCTTGCTGGCGGCCAGGGCCTTCTCGCTGACGGCGTTGAAAGAGAGGCCCGGCGGCAACATCAAACCCTTCTGCGAGCCGCCAACGGTAACGTCCACACCCCAGGCGTCGTGACGATAGTCGAGCGAGGCAAGCGAGGAGATGGTGTCGACCATCAGCAATGCACCGTGGCCCGCCGCATCGATCACCCGGCGCACCTCGTCGATCCTGGAGGTGCAGCCGGTCGAGGTCTCGTTGTGCACCACGCAGACGGCCTTGATCTCTCCGCCGGGATCTTCTCGCAGGCGGTCTTCGATGGCACCGGGGTCGGCGCCGCTGCGCCAATTGCCGCCGATAAACTCCGGCTGCAGGTCCAGGCGCTCGGCCATATCCTTCCAGAGGGTGGCAAAATGCCCGGTCTCATACATCAAGACCCGATCGCCAGGCGAAAGGCTGTTGACCAAGGCCGCCTCCCAGGCGCCGGTGCCCGAGGCTGGATAGATGACGACGCGACCCTCAGTCCGGAAGACCGAGCGCATGCCGGCCAAGACCTTTTGACCGAGATCAGCAAATGCAGGACTGCGGTGATCCATGGTCGGAAGCGCCATTGCGCGCAAGACGCGGTCGGGCACGTTGGTCGGCCCTGGAATCTGCAAAAAGTGCCGTCCTGCTGTCGCCATAGCGCTCGCCTTAAGATTCTATCACCTGAGTGTCAAACCCTTCACTCTGGGGAGGCTCCACTCAATCAGCAGTGAAGCGATGGACAGCCAATGCTAAGCTCTCGCCTTGCCGTAACCTCGGCTCCGTATTATGAATTATGCATTCAAAATGCAAGCTTCTTTTCGAATCAACGAAAGCTGGGGTTCGGCTTTCAGTGGCAAGGAGACCCCCGGTGCCAGACCTGTCCGAGCAGCTTAAGGATGAGATCGAGGGAGAGGTCCTCTTCGATCGCTTCTCACGTGGGCGCTATGCAACCGACGCATCTCTCTACCAGATCTTTCCCCTCGGAGTCGTGGTTCCCAAGACTTTCGCCGATGTCGAGGCGACCCTCGAGATCGCGCGTGAGGCCGGTGTCTCGGTCCTACCCCGCGGCAGCGGCACGTCGCAGTGTGGGCAGACCGTCAACGAGGCCATCGTCATCGATGTCTCCAAGCATCTCAACGCCGTTCTGGAGATCGATAGCGATGTTGCGCTTGCGACTGTCGAAACCGGTATCGTGCTGGACCAATTGAACGCCGCACTCAAACCCAAAGGTCTCTGGTTACCGGTCGACGTCTCAACCTCTTCCCGCGCCACCATCGGCGGCATGGCGGCAAACAACTCCTGCGGCTCGCGCTCGATCCGCTACGGCACCATGCGCGATAATGTCGAGGCCCTCGACTGCCTGCTGGCCGACGGGAGCCGCACCCGCTTCGGCCCGCTCGAGCGAGACTTGCGTGGCAACAACGCACCCGACACAACCGCCGCCTTGTTCCGCGATCTCCTGGACCTGGGAACGCGGGAAGCCGAGGAGATCGAGGCGCGATTCCCCGACCTGATGCGCCGGGTCGGCGGCTACAACATCGACGCCCTGGTTCCGAACGGCAGCACCAACAACTTGGCCCATCTGCTGGTCGGCAGCGAGGGCACCCTGGCCTTCAGTGAACGTGCGGTCCTACGCCTCTCGCCCCTGCCGCAGCAGAAGATCCTCGGCGTCTGCCATTTTCCCAGCTTCCGCCAAGCCATGGAGGCGCCACAGCACATCGTCGAGCTGGGCCCCACGGCAGTCGAGCTGGTCGATCGCACCATGATCGATCTCTCCCGGCAGATTCCGCTCTTTCGCGAGACCGTTGACCGCTTCGTGCGCGGCGAGCCCGAGGCCCTGCTGCTGGTCGAGTTCGCGGAGCCCGACCAGGCCGAGAACCTGCGCCGCCTGGATGGCTTGGTCGAACTGATGGCCGGGCTTGGCTTCAAGTGGGGCGATCCGGGTAAGCAGGAGGGCGGCGTGGTCGAGGCCCGCGACCAAAACTTCCAGCAGGCGATCTGGGAGGTGCGCAAGCAGGGCCTGAACATCATGATGTCGATGAAGGGCGAGGTTAAACCCGTCTCCTTCGTCGAGGATTGTGCCGTCCGCTTGGAGGACCTGGCCGACTACACCGCCCGGCTGACTGAGATCTTCCGCAAGCACGACACCGACGGCACCTGGTACGCACACGCCTCGGTCGGCACTCTGCATGTCCGACCGGTTCTGAATCTAAAGCAGGAGAAAGACGTGAAGGCGATGCGGGCCATCGCCGAGGAATGCTTCGAGATGGTGCGCGGCTATAGAGGCTCGCACTCCGGCGAGCATGGCGACGGCATCGTGCGTTCGGAGTTCCACGAGGCGATGTTCGGGCCGCGCATGCTGCAGTCCTTTGCCTGGGTAAAACGGCGGTTCGACCCTGCCGGCCTCTTCAATCCCGGCAAGATCGTCGCGCCGCCAAAGATGGACGAGCGGCGCCTCTTTCGCTATCCGCCAGACTATCGGGTACCGGACTTCGAGACGCACTTCGACTGGTCGCTTTGGGGTGGGGCCGGCGGCGGTTTCCAGGGCGCCGTCGAGATGTGCAACAACAACGGCGCCTGCCGCAAACTGGGCGAAGGCGTCATGTGCCCCTCCTACCGGGTGACCCGAAACGAGCGCGATCTGGTGCGCGGCCGTGCCAACTCCCTGCGCTTGGCGATCTCCGGCCAGCTCGGCCCCGAGGCCTTCGCGTCGGACGAGATGGTGGAGACGATGAAGCTCTGCGTCTCCTGCAAGGGTTGCAAGCGCGAGTGCCCGACCGGCGTCGACATGGCCCGAATGAAGATAGAGGTCCTCGCCCGTCGGGCCGAAGAGCGGGGCCTCAGCCGCCGTGATCGCCTCATCGCCGAGCTGCCGCGCTATGCGCCCCTGGCGTCGCGTTTCTCTTGGCTGGTAAATCTGCGCGACCGCCTGCCCGGCCTGCCCCAGCTCTCCGAGCGCCTTCTGGGCCTCAGCGCGCAGCGGAGCCTGCCGTCTTGGCACGCGAAGCCCTTCCGGCCCGCGCCAAGCGGGACCGCCGACCCGGAGGTCCTGCTCTTCGCCGACACCTTCAACCGCTACTTCGAACCGGAGAACCTCAGCGCCGCCGAGGTCTTGCTGAGCCGCAACGAAACGCCGTTCGAGCATGCCGTGCCAGAAAGCGGACGCCCGCTCTGCTGCGGGCGCACATACCTGGCAGCCGGGCTGGTGGAGAAGGCCAAGGCCGAGATACGGCGAAGCATCGCGGTGCTGAAACCAGCCATCGAAAGCGGCGCCAAGGTCGTCGGGCTGGAGCCCTCTTGCCTCTTGACCTTCAGGGACGAAGCGCCGGACCTGCTGCCTAGCGAATGGAGCGCCGAGGAGGGCGCGCAGGTCCTACTCTTCGAAGAGTGGTTGATGCAGGAGAAGGCAGCCAAACGCCTGCGCCTGCCCTTGGGGGCCCTCTCGGCGAAACAAGCCCATCTGCACGGCCATTGTCACCAGAAGGCGATGAACGCGCTCTCGCCGGTGCAGCGCAGTCTGGCATTGATCCCAGAGCTTAGCGTGGAGGTGATCCCCTCCTCCTGCTGCGGCATGGCCGGCGCCTTCGGCTATCAGGCCGAGACACTCGAGACCTCGCTGGCCATGGCCGAGCAGAGCCTGCTGCCTGCGGTGCGAGAAGCCGGCCCTGACAGCCTCCTGGTCACCGATGGTACCTCCTGCAGGCATCAAATCTTCGATGGTGCGAAACGCCAAGCACAGCATGTGGTGGTCTTATTGCGCCAAGCGAGCGATAATACCTTGAATTAGGTCGCCGGAGGCCCTGGCTCTCACCGCGAGAGCCGGTCGGCGACGCAGGAATTGGGAGGCAAACCACAGCATGACCGAGACAGCTGTCCTACCGATTCGTCGTCGCTCCCTGCATGACGAGTTGGTCGAACGCCTGCGCCTCTTGATCGTCGAAGGCGATCTGGCCCCCGGCAGCAAGATTTCCGAGAAGGACCTGAGCGACATCTTCGCCGTCTCCCGCACGCCGCTGCGCGAGGCCTTGAAGGTGCTGGCCCGCGAAGGCTTGGTCGAGCTCTCGCCCAATCGCGGCGCTTCGGTCGCAGCCCTTACCTTAGAGGATCTGGAAGAGGCCTTTCCGGTCATGGGCGCCCTGGAGGCACTCTCCGGAGAGCTCGCCTGTCATTCCATCGCCGACCGCGAACTGGCAGCGGTGGAGTGTCAGCACGAGGCCATGATAGAGGCCTACGAAAAGCGGGATATACCCAATTACTTCAAGCACAACCAGGCGATACATCAGGCCATTCTCGAGGCTGCGCGCAACCCGACCTTAGAGCAGATGCAAAGTGGTCTTGCCGGTCGCATTCGGCGTGCCCGTTACATGGCCAATATGTCAGAGGCCCGCTGGGCCAAAGCGGTCGCCGAGCACGAGACCATCCTGGCGGCCCTGCAGGCACGCGACGGCGAGCGCCTGGCGCAGATCCTGAAGCAGCACCTGAGCAACAAGCTGGAGACGGTTCGCGAGCACCTGCGGACCACCTCTGTAGAGACTGCGCGGGCACGCAGTCGGGCTTAGTTTGGAGACAGATCGCAGGCGTCTGGACACACCTAAGGCAAGGCTTGGCACCTTTGAAGTGAACGACTTGAAGGGATTGCGAATCCAGCGATAGAGTTCCGATTGCAATGCAATGGATTGCGAAGCGGCAGTCAGCGAAGAGCGGCGAAGCCGCAATGTTTCGGGAGATTCCAGTTTGAACGCAGGCTCGCCGCCATTCTTGCAGCCGATCTCGTCGGTTACACGGCCTTGATGGCTGCAGACGAAGCCGGGACGCACCAGCGCCTCACCGCGTTGCGCCAAGCCACACTTGAACCGCTGATTGCCGAGCACCACGGGCGTGTCGTCAAGCTGATGGGTGATGGGTTGTTGGTAGAGTTTGCCAGCATCGTAGACGCACTCACCTGCGCGGTCGCCTAGTAAGATGGTGTGGCCCGGCGAGAAGCAGATAGCGACCAAGCAAAGCGCCTTCGCTTCCGTATTGGCATCAATTTGGGAGATGTGATCGTTCAAAAGGGAGATATTCTCAGCGATGGCGTGAATGTTGCTGCGCGCCTTGAGGGTTTGGCTGAGCCCGGCGGGATCTGTCTCTCCGAAGACGCCTACCGTCAGGTCAAGGGCAAGGTCGGCTTGGAGTTCGAGAGCCTGAGCAAACAGGATTTGAAGAACCTTGCCGAGCCGCTGCTGGTCTATCACGCCGCCATCGTCTCGCAGGAAGCCTCCGTCGCACCGAGCGCGTCCGGGCTCTTGCCACTCCCCGACAAGCCGTCGATCGCCGTGCTCTGCTTCGACAACTTGTCGGGCGATCCCGAGCAAGACTACTTTGCACAAGGCATCGCCGAGGACATCATCGACGCGCTATCGCGCTTCAACTGGTTCTTCGTCATTTCGCGTAACCCGAGCTTTGCCTACAAAGGTCGGTCCGGCGATGCGAAGCGGACGGGGCGCGAACTTGGCGTGAGCTACCTCTTGCAGGGCAGCTTGCGCAAGTCCGGCAATCGCGTGCGCATCACCGCGCAGTTGATCGATGCGGTCGGCGACCGCCAGATCTGGGCCGAACGCTTTGACCGTGTCCTCGAAGACATTTTGCCGTGCAGGACGAGATTACCCAAGCCATTGTCTGCACGATAGCGCCTGAATATCTCACAGCCGAGATACAACGCGCCCGGCGTAAGGAGGTGCCGCGGCTTGACGCTTGGGAACTCACCGTCCGCGCCCACTGGCATATCGCGCAATTCACGAAGGAAGACAACAGCGAGGCGCGGCGGCTCTTCCTCAAGGCAACCGAGATCGACCTCGACAGTTCCTTCGGCCTCAGCGACCTTGCCTTCACCCATATAATTGACGGACTCTATTGGCATATCGAACGGGATCGTGCCCTGTCGGAAGCCGTGAAAACGGCGAAACAGGCAGCGGAAAGAAACCAGCGCGACGCCTATGCCTATGCCGTCCTCGGCGCAGCCGCTCTTTTCGGGGCAGTTTGAAGACGCCGTTCGCCGCTTGAATCAGGCCATCGAGATCAACCCGAACGCTCCCCATACCCATGCAATCCTTGGCCGCGCCATGATCTATCAGGAAGAGACAAACAGTGGGCTCGCCTCCGTCAAGAAAGCGATCCGCCTAAGCCCCCGCGACCCGATGGTTCCCCTTTGGTATGACATCCTGTCGATCGCAGCCTTCGTCGGCGAGCGTTATGACGATACAATTGGTTGGTCGAAGACATCAATCTCCATGGCTCAGTTTACAAATCGTATGCATGATCTGTCGATGACAACGGCGAGGCATGTGCGTGAGGATGCGTTTTCGAGACAACCGCGTTGAAACCATCGCAGATCGTTGGCGAGATATCGTGTTGCGATCCCCCGAAAGCGTCGCAGGAAGTCCTTCAAGTGGCTGTGTGGGTTGTTCACCGTCTGAATATGAAAGGCATTGCGCACGCGTTCTCCCCTGGACAGGTCAAGCGCTTCGTGGCAAACGTCCAGAGCGGCAGCGCAGGGCGGATAGGCACGGTGATCATCGCTCACCAGCACGATATGCTTATCCACGACCGGCTCAATGACCGTGCGCAGGGTATCGGCATTGACCGCCGGAAGCACTGCGCTGACGGTCATACCGCTGCGGTCAGCGGCAAGCAGCACCGGCCCCTGCTCATCTGACAGGCCGCGCTTTCCGGCCTTGCCACCGCGGCGACGCGCCTTGCGTTTCAGGTGCCGCTCGCCTTTGCGGCTCTTCAGAACATAGGGTTCGTCGGCCTCGACAATGCCCGTGAGCTTGTGAGCTTCCCCGGTTTCTGCGGCGAGAAACCGGTGCCGCCAGCGGAATGCGGTATTGACGGCAAACCTGCATCGCTTGGCCGACGCGCGAACCATCAACCCATCCGCAAGACAGGGTCCAAAGGCAAGCCACTTGTCTTTGCGATGAAGACCCGCCAAGACTGTGCCCGTCGCAGCATCAAATGTCTTCTTGCACCCCTTGCACCGATATCGCCGCAGGCCCCGCGCCTTGCCACGCGATATCGCTCCGGGTGTGCCGCAATGCGGGCAACGGCGATCTTCATCCACGCTCGCTCCAATAGCCGCCAGTGAAGCTGACGCTTGCGGACCCCCTGCGAACACAGCTTCGGCTTCCTGCCGCTGCGCCGCGCTGAGTTGCTCTATCCCTGAGAGCCATTCCTGAAACTGCTCGTGATCCATCACCAATTTATCCCTCTGATCTAGAAAGAAACATACCATGAACGCACACGATCTGTAAACTAAGCCATCTACATGCAACCCAATCGTCATATTGCCTATTCGGACTTGGCAGCCAGTTATGCCCATCTCGACCGACTGGAAGACGCAGCAGACGCCGTTTCCAAGTATCGCGCTTCGACCCCCGACATCTCGCGCGCCCGTATCGAGAGCCTGTACCCCTTCAGGCAGGCAACCCATCGCAAACGCTACCTGGCGCTCTCCGCAAGGCCGGACTGCCGCTGTGAGCGACCGCTGTCGCTTTAAGGAACAAGGGTTTGGATGCGACCAGCTCTCGTGCCGGAAGCTCGAGATCGTCGATCTTCCCGGCATTGCCGTCTTGATCACTCTTTGATTCAAACCATCGGAACACCGTGAAGCCGTTCAGGGCGAACGAGATCTGTGCTGCCGAGCACCTGATGCTGGACAGACGGCAAGGTTCGGCGATAGGCTAATCGATAGTTGGAAAAAGCTGTGCACATGAACAAAGAACGCGAAAACACGCAGATCATTAAAGAGGCCTACGATCTTTGGCATGAGACCAAGGGAGCAAGCGTCGATCACTTCCTGAACATCATGAGCGACCCGATCGACTTCCGATCGCTCGTGGACGGCCAAGGTGGCCTGAAGTTCACCGAGACGGCGCACTCTCACGAGGACATGGAGCGCTACTTTGAGGGGCTGGCTGCCAGCATGGAGATGCTGCATTTCATGATCCAGAGCTACATTGCCCAGGATGATAAGGTGGTCGTCGTCAGCACTACAAAATGGAGGGTCAGAGAAAATGGCAAGGAGTTCGAAACGCCAAAAGTGGACGTGATCGAACTGAAAGACGGCAAGATCGTTTCCTTCTTCGAATTCTACGATACGGCAAAGATTCAAGCAGCCGTTCAATCTTGAGACCCTGCCCTCGCCCCGCGAGGAAACCGGCTAGTAGGCAAGCAGGGAACGCCAGGGCAGCTTGCCTGTAGGCGGGCCAGCGGCGGCCCCGGTCTAGGCTTCAACCTTAGTCCAGATCGCCAGTTCGTTTCCTGAAGGATCAAGGAAATGAAAGCGGCGACCGCCAGGAAACTCAAACGTTTCAAGAACTTCCCCGCCGGATTCTAAGACGCTGGACTTGGCTGAAGCCAAATCATCGCTGTAGAGCACGACCAGCGCGCCGCCGCGCGGCGGCGGCTCGCCACTGCGCCGGAACCCGCCCATAAGCCCTGCGTTCGAAAAGGCCATGTAATCCGGTCCCCAATCCTCAAAGGACCATCCGAAAGCCTTGCCATAAAAGGCTTTTGCCTCGGCCAAGTCTCGCGCCGGCACCTCAAGATAGTCGATTTTCATCGCACTTCCAATATGTTCGCTCTTTGATCCAAATTATCGAATTGCGATGGCCTTGTCCAGGAGGAATGTCGGCTCGTGACTGTCTGCCACCAATGGTGCTGATCTACTCAAGTTTTCTCATTATAAATCAAAGCACTACACTAGTTTTTTCATGCGCGTTCCCGAAGGATCGTAGGCCACTCCGCTTCGGACAAGCGCGGTGAAGTGCTCGCCGGCGATGTCGATGCTGACCGATGTCCCTCTCTCGATGTCGGGCGGCAGGTAGGCGAGCACGAGAGGACGGCCGATGCAATAGCCGAAGGCGGCCGAGGTGGTTTGCCCGGCAATCTCCTTGCCGAGACAGACCGGCTCGCTGCCCAGCGGCACCGCCGAGGGATCCTCGAGGATCAAGCTCATCGTCCGACTTGTGAGCGGCACAGCTTGTCGCGCAAGCAGGGCTTCGCGGCCGATGAAGTCCCTGTCCCAGGCGACGGCGAAGGCCAGGCCGGCCTCCAAGGGCGAGACATCTTCGTCCAGATCGTGCCACATCGAGAGATAGCGCTTCTTGATCCGCATCGAGGTCTGGGCATAGAGGCCGGCCGGTCGCGCCCCCTGCTGCAAAAGCGCGCGTCCAAGACGCAGCAGGTGATCTCGAAGCCGGCCTCGCCGACGTAGGAGAGGCGCAGGGCGCGGACCTCGACACCAGCCAGTGTGGCTTCGGCGTGGCGAAAGTAACCAAGTCCACCGAGCCCGCCACCACCGAGTGCCGTCACGATCTTGAGCGCCTTGGTTCCCACCAGACCCAGCACAGCATAGACCTCGGTCTCGTCGGTCAGACGCACGCATTCGCCGCGCAAGTGACGCCGCAGCCAAGCCAGGTCGCGGCGGACCGAGGCTGTGCCGAGAGAGAGAGGCGATAGTCCTCCGCGCCGAGCCGCAATGCCGTCAGATCGCTTTGGAAACCCGCCGCCGGAGTCAGCAGAGCCCTGTAGATGGCGCGCCCTGCCGGCCGGCGCAGGTCATTGGCGCAGATACGGTCCAAAAAAATTCTACATCAGGACCTTGCACCCTGATCTTGCCAAAACTTAAACGGTCGAAGATGGCTGTCTCCTCATGGGCTGCAGCAACCTCCTGACCGACAGTCTCGACCCATTCAGGCCGCCAAAAACTCAAGGCCGGCGATGCCTCGCTGCCGAAGTAGAGCGTCTGCTCCCAGCCATAGACTTGGCCGGTTTCGGGCTTGTAGGCCGACCAGGGTCTTGCAAAGGCAGGGCACGCAGCCCTCGCGCACTGCGGTATGCGCGGCCGGGTTAGCTGATCTCATAGTGCTTACCCAGGACCTCCGGCGCCCGCGCGGTCACGGCGGCCAAGCTGTTGACGCAATCGGGAAAGCGCTTGGGGTCGACCTCGTGCAGATCGCCGGGAGTGCGCCCCTTGACGATGGCGTGGGCCAGGGCCATGCCGCCGCCGGTGGCGACGCCGACCGAATTCATGCCGCACCCGAGGAAGCAGCCGCGGGTCTCGGCGGCTTCACCCAACAGGAAGTTGCCATCGAAGGTAAAGCTTTCCAGACCGTTCAGCAGCATGCGCACCTCGGCCGTCTCCAGGGCCGGCACCCGGTGCAGGGCTGCCAGCATCATCGGCTCGAAGCGATCCCAGTCCTCCGGCAGCAGCTGGAAGGCGAAATCATCACCCAGACTTGCCGGATCCAAGGCCTTGCCCGGGGGCTCGAAGCAGCCGACCAACAGGCCTTGCGCCTCGTCGCGAATGTAGAGGCCGGCATCATGGTCGGAGAGTTTCGGCAAGTGACTTTCCGCACCCGGCACCGCCCGAGTCAGCAGATAGAAATGCTCGCAGGCCGCCAGCGGTACCGCGACTTCGGCCAGGGCGGCCACCTGCCGGCTCCAGAGGCCGCTGCAGAGGGCAATGACATCGCAGCGGATGTCACCGCCGGTGGTGCGCACCCCGACCACCCGGCCGTCCCGCGTCTCGACCCCCAGACCGCGATATCCTCGAAGAGCCGAGCGCCGCGCATCTTGGCGCCCTTGACCAAGGCCGTGCAAAGGTCCGAGGGCGCTACCCGTCCATCATCCGGCGACCAGACCGAACCGATCACATCCTCGGCATTCATCAACGGCCAGCGCTCCTTGGCCACACCGGCCGGAACCGACTAGGCCTCCAGACCGAAGAGCCGCGCCAAAGCCTCCTGACGCTTCACGTGGATCAGGCGGTCCGGCGTGCTGACGATCGAGAGCGAGCCCTTGTTCACCCAGCCGGTGGCCTGCTCGGTCTCCTGCTCCAAGCGGCTGTAGAGCCGGATCGAGTAGCGGATGAGATCGGTCAGATTGCGGCTGGAGCGCAGCGTGCACACCTGGGCCGTCGAATGCCAGGTGGTGCCGCTGGTGAGCTTGTTGCGCTCCAGCAGGACCGCGTCCGAAAGCCCAAGTTCGGCCAAGGTGATAGAGCGTCGGACAGCCCATCACACCACCGCCGATCACCATTACCGAGGCCTCTTTCGGAAGGGCCTCACCTCCTGCCTGCGTCATACCTCATCCTGGTCGAGGGCCCAATCGCCTAGTAAGCTTCCACGCGCCGCCGTTACTCTCCCTTACCCGCTCGCCGTACAGCCTGCGCACGGGCCAAGAGCGGCGCCAGCAGAAGGAGCAGAGCCGAGAATGCCGCGGCCAGCGCCAAGGGCGGCAGGTAGGCCCAGGTGACGTTGCTCACCGTCACCGCCGCGAAGGCCCAGACCAGCGGCAAGACATAGGCATAGGAGCCGAGCCTCAGCCCCACCGAGACCCCCAGGGCAAACAGCAGCGCCAGCAGGGCCAAGGAAACCGGCAGTTCCAGCGGGCTCAGCCAGATCGGCCCAACCGCCAGAAGCGTGGAGGAGAGATTGGCGAAGAAAGCCGCCGTCAGCCAACCCGCCAGCGCCATCGCCGGATAGACCAGAAGCCAGCGCTCCACTCGCCCGGGCGCATCTTGCCGGCGCAAGGCGAAGCAGAGACCAAGCACAAGGCAAAGCGCCAGCAGGAGCAGCAGGCTACTGCCCCAGTCCAGACCGCGCCAAGGCACGTAGAGTTCCCAGAGCGTATTGACGGTGAAAAGCAGGGCGATCCACCAGCCGCTGGTGCGCAGCAGCGGTGCTGCCAGGTTCGCCTGCAGGCCCTGCCAAACCGCCAGCGCCAGCAGCCAGAGAAACAGCGGGCCCCAGATGGAAAAGGCGTAGCCAGCCGGGACCAGCGGCGTGCGCATCTCGGCCGCGCGCTCGGAGATGGTAAGCGGCCAATCCAAGAGAATCGGTAGATAGCCGGCCAAGATTTGCGCCAGCGCGGCGAGGAAAAGCGCGCCGGCCCTCAGGCGATCGCCTGCAGTGATGTCTCTAGCGATAGACCGCTCCATACCACCTCCTCGATCGAAGACATTGCCCTGCTGATCTGTGCCGAGAGCGCAGCTGTGCAAGGCCACAATGCAGCAAGCGGGTGTCAAGAACGGCAATGAAAGCTTGACCGCAGCGGCCAAGGCTTACCACCTTGTGACGATGGGTATCACCAATGACAGCCAGGCGTGGCGTAGAAGGTTGGGGTATGATGGCGATCGGGTTGGACGGTAGCGCCGCCATAGCAGGGCAAGGCGTGGACCTTGGCGAGGCAGCACCGCGAGAGGACTTCCTGGCCGCGCTGCGCTGCGTGCCGGAACCGGTGACGGTCGTGGCGACCGACGGTCCGGCGGGGCCGGGAGCCGTTACCGTGACCGCCTTCTCTTCGGTCTCCGCCGATCCGCCGACCGTCGTGATCTGTCTGCAGAGCGAAGGCAACGCCGCCAGCGCGGTGATCGAGAATGCTCGCTTCACCGTCAGCTTTTTGAGCGAGGCCGACCGCGCGCTCTCCGACATCTGTGCCGGTCACGGTCCCGTCAGCAGTGACCATGCCGCCCGCCTGGCCGATCCGGGCTGGCGCCTGGGACCCGACGGGCTGCCGCTTTGGGGGAACGCCATCGCACATCTGACCTGCCATCTGGTCGAGGCCGTGGAGATCAGCAGCCATCGCGTGCTGATCGCCCGCGTAACCGCAGCCGCGCCGGGCAACGGCGGCGACCCCCTCCTTTATCGCGGTCGTGGCTATCACCGTATCGGCGAGAAAATCGCCAGAAAGCGTTAGACCGAGGCTAGAAAAGTCCAGCCGGACGGTCGGACCTTCGCGAAAGCGGCGCCGCTCTAGGGTCATGACAAAGGGATATTCTTGATGGAGCGCTGCCGCGCCGCAGTCCTTGCCGCCGATATGGTCGGCTACTCGCGCCTCATGGAAAGCGATGAGGAGGATGTGCTTTCGCACCAGAAGGCGCATCGCAATGAGCTGTTAGATCCGCAAATCGCCCACTATCGCGGTCGCATCGTCAAGACCACCGGCGACGGCATGCTGGCCGAGTCCGCCTCGGCGCAAGATGCCGTGCGCTGCACCATAGACATACAGACCAAGATGCCCCAGCGCAAGGCCGCCACCGAGGAGGATCGCCGCATTCGCTATCGCATCGGCATCAACCTCGGCGACCTAGTGTTCAACGATGACGACATCTATGGCGATGGTGTCAATGTGGCGGCCGTCTGGAGGGCTTGGCGGAACCCGGCGGAGTCTGCATCTCCGACATCGTGTGCTGGACCGTCTCGGCGAGCCCTTCCGCGACCTCGGCGGACAACGTGTCAAGAACCTGTCCCGTCCGATTCGGGTCTGGCAGTGGACACCCGACGCAGTGGTAGAACGCGAGGCGCCGGAGATCGCACGCCAGCAGCGCGTCTGCTTCTGTACCTCCGCCGACGGGACGCAAATCGCCTATGCCTCGGTCGGCGAAGGTCCGGCGGTGCTAAAAGCGCCCAACATTCTGTCGCATTTAGAGTACGAATGCGCCAACTTCTGGGGCCCCTTCTACGCGGAGTTTGCCAGTCGCAATCGCCTGGTACGCTTCGATCAGCGCGGAACCGGCCTCTCGGACTGGGAGATCGAGCGGATCTCGGCCGATGCCACGATCGAGGACATGGAGGCGGTGGTCGAGGCCTCCGGCCTCAAGAAATTCGCCCTCTTCGGCATCAGCCAGGGTGCCGCCTTCTCGGTGCGCTACGCCGCACGGCATCCCGACAGGGTTTCCTGCCTCATCCTCTTCGGCGGCTACATGCGCGGCGACCCGGCGGAGGAAACGCATTTCAATGCAGCCACCGTTATGATGCGCGAGGGCTGGGGCTCGACCAACCCGATCTATCGCCACTTCTTCACCTCGAGCTACCTGCCCGACGCCCCGCTGGAGGTTCAAGACACTTTCGACGAACTGCAGCGGGTCTCGGGAAACGCCGAAAACGTCATCAGCATATGGGGAATGAATGCGCGCCTGGAGGCGGTGGAAATCGCCCAGTAGATCCGCGTGCCGACGCTCGTCCTGTATATGCAGTACGAGCGTATGGTGCCGGCCTCCGAGGGCCAGCACACCGCCAGACCGATTCCCGGCGCCCAGTTCGTCGAGCCGCCCGGCAGCAATCACGTCGCGGTCCAAGGCCAACCCGATTTCGACATCTTCTTCGAGGAGGTGCGTGCCTTCCTGGCCGAACTTGGCATTACATAAAGCGCTTCAGATGCTTAGAGGACCACTCGAGCCACTCTGGCGCGATGCGGTGAGTGTGACCCACCGCATCGCGCCAGCGAGGGCAATCGGTCATTCTCAATAGCCGATGTTACCAGTCGATTCAAAAGCGAATCGAGGTCAAAGAGGCTTCTGTCTGCTCGGGAATGGCCTTACAGCCACATAAAATCGCTGCTGGTCAATCGATTGGCTGCGGTGACGCCGTCGACCAGGAAGGCCTGATCGGCCAAGCCGTCGCCGTCTTGGTCTACCTGGATCTGCCGTGCCCCGCCGAAGCGCGCCTCCGAGTTGCCACCGCCCGAGAAGGTGGCGCCGTCGATATAGCTAAAGCTCCCGACCTCCAATCCGGTGGCATAGACGATCTTGTCCTCTCCGTTCGCATCGTTCGCCGTGACCCCGTCGAAATCCCGGATCACCGGGCCGTCCGAGCCGGCCATGCCCAAAGAGGCACCGCTGAAGATGAAATCATCCTTACCGGGGCCGCCGAAGGCCACGTCGCCGGAGCCCATGCGGATGTTGTCGTTGCCGCTTTCACCCTCCATACGATCTTCACCCTGCCCGCCGTAGAGCGCGTCGTTGCCCTCGCCCGCCAGAATGCGGTCGTCACCGCCGTTGCCGCGCAAGGTGTTCTTGCCCGAGTTGCCTTCGATGGTGTTGTCCAAGCTGTTCCCGCGTCCGTCGATGTTGCCGAAGCCACCCTGCATGCGCAGGTCCTCGACAAAGGCATTGGCAGAGCCGCTGGGCAAGGTAAAGTCGGCCTTGGCGCGCACTAGAGCAGATGCACCAATCACTGAATCGATTGTGACGGGATGATACAAGTCTGATTGAAGGCCTCCAGACAAGGAGGTCTTGGATGGGACGAGCATTGAGTGGCGATCTGCGGGTTCGTGTTTTGAAGGCATCGCAGGCGGGCCTGTCGGCGCGTGGTGCGGCGGCGTGGTTCGGCGGCGCGGTTCGGTGTGGCGCCATCGACCGCGATCCGCTGGATAAAAGCGGGCGAAAGCCGGTGAGGTGGAGCCGCGACCGACCGGTCGTCGACGCGGGTCGAGCCTTGAGGGGCATGAAGGCTTCATCGTGGGCCTGATTGAGACTGACCCTGATTGAGACTGACGAGGACATCACGCTCAATGAGATGGTGGCGCGCCTCGCGGACGAGCGCGACGTCCGGATTGGCCGGAGCGCGCTGAACAACTGGCTGCGCAGGTGCGGCTTCACGTACAAAAAAACCGCGCACGCATTGGAGCAGGAGCGGCCGGAGGTCTTGAGAAAGCGCCAGGCCTGGTTTGACAGCCAACTCGACTTCGATCCGGCCAGGCGGGTCTTCATCGACGAGACGGGCCTGTCGACGAAGATGGCGCGGCTGCGCGGGCGTTCCAAGCGGGGCGAGCGTTGTCGCGCGGGCATCCCCCACGGGCATTGGAAGACAACCCCCTTTACCGGCGCGCTTCGGCTGACCGGAATGACCGCGCCGATAGTGCTCGACGGCGCCATGAATGGCGTCGCTTTTCTTGCCTATATCGAGCAAGCGCTGGCGCCGACCCTCAATCCCGGAGATGTCGTGATCATGGATGACTTGCCGGCGCACAAGGCCGCCGGCGTCCGACAGGCCATCGAGGCCACAGGCGCCACCCTCAATTGTCTGCCGCCCTACAGTCCCGACTTCAACCCAATCGAGATGGCTTTCGCCGATCTCAAATCACTGATCCACGCAAAGGCCGAAAGGACCGTCAGCACCCTCTGGAATACCGTGGGCGACATCATCGGTCTGTTCGAGCCGCAAGAGTGCGCAAACTATTTCGCACCAGCAGGCTATGACACTTCATAAAATGAATGTGCTCTAGGTCCACGCCTTGGCCCGAGCCGTTGCGCACCACATCAGCCGAGGTCTCCACCAGGAAGGTGTCGTCACCGATGCCTCCGATTATCCGGTTGCTGCTGCCATGGCCGTTCATGATGTCGTCGCCGCTGCGCCCCAGAAAAGTGTTGGAGAAAGGATTGCCCAAGATGGTGTTGTCCGCGTCGTTGGCATCCAGCCTAGCAGCGCCGGCCGCCATGCGCAGGTTCACCAGTTCGAAGAAGCCCTCGGTGGTGTGGTCCAGAGTGTAGTCGACGGCATTGGTGAGCAGAGCGTCCGCCCCGCCGGACGTCGTCTCCACCGCCACGTCGCTCACCGTCTCCACGATAATGGTGTCGTTGTTGGCACCGCCATAGGCCGTATCCGCGCCCGAGGCCCCATTTAGGCGATCGCGCCCCCGACCGCCGAAGATGACGTCGGTTCCCGTACCGCCCACGATCCGATCGTTCGCCGAATCGCCGATCAGTCGATCGTCGCCGGTACCACCGAAGAGCGTGTCGCGACCATTACCGCCCCCGGCGCTGTTGGAGCCCTCCCCACCGCGAATCTGGTCATCACCTGATCCGCCATAAAGACCGACGTCATTTCCGTTGTCTCCATAGATGCGGTCGTTTCCAGAGCTACCCCACATGTTGCCATCGTCACCACCACCCCCGAAGAGCCTATCGGCGCCGCTGGCGCCAACAAGCCGGTAATCTCGTCCCGCATCGCCCAGGGCCGTGTCGGCGCCACTGCCAACATAGAGTAACTGGTCGACACCATCGCCGGCGTAGAGGGAGTTATCTCCGCCTCCACCTCTGAAGACGCTGTCGCCGCCGGAGCCACCGGCGACGCGATCCGAGCCATTGTCGCCGAAAAAGCTGACATCTATACCTTCACCGCCAGCCAGGCTATCGTCCTCGCTGCCGCCTTGAAAACTGATGCCATTGCCAGCCCTGCCTTCCAGCAGATCGTCGTTCCCATTACTGCCAAAGAGGGAGGCATCGCCATCGGCACCGAAGGCCGTGACGTCGCCGCCGAAAAGTGAGGTGTCGTCGCCCTCGTCTCCGTGGATCCAGTCTTTTCCGCTGCTGCCGGCAATACGCATACGTTACCTAGCAGACCGAGATCCGCGCCCGTATAGCCATAGATGCGGTCGTCGCCCGATTCTCCATAAGGAGCAGCGTCCTTACCGCTTCCCCCGAAGACAAAATCATTGCCGCCAGATCCATACACAAGAGTGTCGTCGCCCTCTCCTCCTCCGAAGAATAATTCGTCGCCGCTACCACCAAAGACCCAATCGGCACCATGTCCGCCATATAGCTGGGCGTCGCCACCAGAAACGCCGAAGAGAGAGTCGGCGCCAGATTGGCCCAACAGAAAGCTGTCGGCTCCCAGCACACCGAAGAGTGTGTCATTGCCGTCATAACCGAAAATCTCATCCGCCGTGTTCGAGCCGGTCAGGGTGTCGTTGCCGCATGTCCCGTAGTAGGTAGCCAAGTGAACCGCCTCTTCGTCCTATGCAATCTGGCGTTTGCGATCGGACGCACCACTGCGGATTGCAATTATCTCCACCGGTGCTAGCAGATCCGCACCGATCAAGCCCACCATATTGGCGATCTTTGTCTGAATTGTCTCGCCAGTAATCGGTGCGAGGCTCGGTCCGCTCAGCCCCACCTCGATCCGCTCACCCTGCTTTCGGGAAAATTCCTTGGCCTCTTGGGCGCGCACCACCGCCATCTCGATCTCGAAACCCGCACCCTCGCGCGCCTGGCGATAGTCTGATTGATCGGACAGGAGGCTTCCGGCACCGAGGATCAGGGCAGTGGGAAGACAGGGTCATCCGGCAACAGGCGCATCACCGCCTTGACGGCAAAGGTTCCGCCAGGCTGTAGCAGCCACGCCGCCTCGGTGAAGAGTGCCTGCTTGTCGGCGATGTTCATGCCAACGTGCAGCAGGGTGGCGGAATCGAAGGCAGCGTCGTGGAACGGCAGGTCGCGCGCTGGCGGTTTGGAAGCTGACAGGATCCCGGAGACCGACCCGCTGGGCCAAGCTCTCGGCAACAGCGATGAAATCCGGCGTTAGGTCGATGCGCACCACCTCGCAGTCCAGAGCCTCGGCAAAGAAGCACGACGCCCGATTCGTCATTGCCGGGCTTGAGCCATTGCTGTCCGGTTTAGATTCAAGTTCACTTTGGCTCTATATTTTCGCGATCTGCCTAAGGGCAACACTCGCCTTGGCGAGCGCGCGACGTCCGCGTGGATGGTCCGATACAGGCCGTTTTTCCTTACCGAACGCGATGGACTCCCATTCCTTGTCCAGGAGACCTGCCATAAAGTCTGAGCACGACTAGACTCAATGCCGTGCGACCTGTCCAGTTTTCTTCAAACGGACCACAGTGGCTCAAGGTCGGGGACGATATCGATTGGAAGGAAAACTTGACATACTAATCAACTCGTTCGTGAACAAATGAGGCAACGAGAGCGGGTCGGAAGAGATCCAACCCGCCCAAATCAAACCTTCTGCAACCTCAGCCCGGCTGCTTGACGATGCGCAGATAGGGCTTGGGTGACTCCCAGCCGTCCGGGAAGGCCTTGGCGGCGTCTTCGTTGCTGACCGCCGGCACGATGATCACATCCTCGCCGTGCTTCCAGTTCACCGGCGTCGCCACTTTGTGCCTGGCGGTAAGCTGCATCGAATCGATCACCCGCAGCACCTCGTCGAAGTTGCGCCCGGTGCTCATCGGATAGACTAGGATCAGCTTGATCTTCTTGTCCGGGCCGATGACGAAGACGTTGCGCACGGTGGCGTTGTCCATCGCCGTGCGGCCCTCCGAGCTCTCTCCGGCGCCGGCCGGCAGCATGCCGTAGAGCTTGGAAATCTTGAGGTCGGTGTCGCCGATCATGGGATAGTTCGGCGCATGGCCTTGCGTCTCTTCGATGTCGGCCGACCAGCCTTTGTGATTCTCCACCGGATCGACCGAGAGGCCCATGATCTTCACGTTGCGCTTATCGAACTCGGGCTTGATCCGTGCCATGTAGCCCAACTCGGTGGTACAGACCGGCGTAAAGTCCTTGGGGTGGGAGAAGAGCACACCCCAGGAATCGCCAAGCCACTCGTGAAAGCTCAAGGTGCCTTCGGTGGTTTCGGCCGTGAAATCCGGAGCCGTGTCGTTAATGCGTAAGCTCATTTGATAGTCCTTTCCAGTCCTGAAGTTCGCCAAGATTGCCTGTACCAAGATCTTTCCCCCGAAGCGCCACGCACTTCCGGGTCGACGGCCGTGCCGCCCATTCCGTCCGGCTCTGCCGACCCCTGCCAAAGCAGATGGGTAGCACGCCGCCCGGATGAAAGCGGTACTATAGGATTCATCCCCTGCCCGGCAGTTCAAGCCAAGCGACTCGTGCTTCACATTCGCGTTGGCAGTTCAAATGCGAAAGTCCGTTTTTGCCTGCACGCAAAGGCTGGTGTGACCCAAGACCCCCTTTCGCCATCGCCCGAGCCTCCCTATCTTGACTCGCCGTTCGAGAAGAGCAAAGAAGGCTGCGTCAGCGGATGCGCCAGAAGCTAGTTCCAGGCAACTCGGAAAGCAGGCGTTTCAGCCACGAGAAACTGGTTGCCGACTGCCGCGATCTGCCCTGCCTGAAGCAGCTCATGCCTAGCCGCATGGGGCGAGACTTCTGGGTCTTCGGTTATGGCTCGCTGATGTGGAACCCGGGTTTCCCGCATGCCGAGATGCGCCCAGCCCTGCTGCGCGGCTATCATCGGCGCTTCTGCATCTGGTCGCATAACTACCGCGGCACGCCCGAGTGTCCGGGACTGGTCTTGGGGCTCGATCGCGGCGGTTCCTGTCATGGCATGGCCTTCCAGGTCGGGTCCGGCGAAAGCGAGGCGGTGCTGGACTATCTGCATGAGCGCGAGATGTCGACCCGGGTCTATCATCCGCGCCTAGTCAAGCTATACACCCCGCAGGGCCCGGTCCGCGGTCTCGCCTTCGTGGTCGATCGGCACCACGTGCAGTACACCGGCCGCCTCAGCCTGGAAGTCACCGCGGCCCTGATCGCCGACGCCGCCGGCAACCGCGGCCCCTGTGCGGAATACCTCTACAACACCGTACAGCACCTGGAAGAGCTGTCGATCGATCCCGGGCAGCTGCGCCCTCTGCTGCGCTTGGTGCAGCAGCGCCACCAAGACAATCGGGCCTAGCTTACCTGCACTCTTGAGGCGTACGGGTTTCCAGACTGAGGGCGTGAACCCGACCGCTCAGTTCCTCGGCGAGCACCTCGTAGACGGCTCTTTGCCGGGCGACGCGGGTCATGCCGGAAAAAGAATCGCTGACCAGGATGACATGAAAGTGGCTCTCGCCGGCGGGATTGTGGCCGGCATGGCCGGCGTGGAGATATGATTGATCTTCGATTTCCAGCCGCAGCGGCTCAAAGGCGGCATGGAGTTTGGCTTCGATGGTACCGGCAACGCTCACAGATCTCTCCTACCCTTGCGGTCGTGCAGATCGCCTACTTCGGCAGAAGATGCCAAACGCAAGCACGGCAGGCTAGCCCACAGGTCGGACAAAAGCCCCGCTTGTCTCATCCGCGCTCTCCACCCATACTCCCTCTATGCGCAGAGGCACACAGCCCGACGCTTTGCGGGCACCATTCGACAGCGGTCAACACGCGCCGCGCTGCTGCATGTATCCCGAATGCCTGCTGCCGGGGGAGTTTCGTGCGCCGATCTCGCGCGATCGGCTGGATCGCTACTACTGGTTCTGCTTGGAGCATGTCCGCGCCTACAATGCCCAATGGGACTTCTACAAAGGTATGTCCTCAGCACAAATAGAGGCCCATATGCGTGCAGACCAGACTTGGCAACGCCCCTCCTGGCCGCTGGGTGCTAGCATGTCGATCCATGATCCTCTCGGCCTTTTGGGCAAAGAGGCGCCGGCAGAGCCGCATCCCAGGCCAGCCAGCGCGGAGGAGGCGGCACTGGCCCTTCTGAGCTTATCGCCCGCTTGCGGCTTCTCCGAGATCAAGGCACGCTATAAATCACTGGTCAAGCAGCTTCACCCCGATGCCAACGGCGGCGACCGCCAGGCGGAAGAACGCTTGAAGGAAGTGAACCGGGCCTATAGCACTCTTAAGACCGCTTACAGCCACACAGCCTAAAGACCGACACTGATGGCGCCCTGGGTCATGACGGCGCCCCGCGCCCGTTCTCGTTACGAGAGAGCAGGGCGCAGATTTGCGAAGAGGGAAGATCCGAGCGATGCTCAGCGATTCCATGGTGCAAGATAACCTGCCGCCCAGCATGCAGCCCGACATCAAGCTGTCGGTGCGGCAGACCTTTGGGCTCGACAGCGACATCGAGGTTCCTGCCTTCGCCGAGCGCAACGATTACGTCCCGGATATGGACGAGGCCTATCGCTTCGATCACGACACCACCATGACCATCCTGGCCGGCTTCGCCCACAACCGCCGGGTCATGATCCAAGGCTATCACGGCACCGGCAAATCGACCCACATCGAGCAGGTCGCCGCCCGCCTGAACTGGCCGCTGGTCCGGGTCAACCTAGATAGCCACATCAGCCGCATCGATCTGGTCGGCAAGGATGCCATCGTGCTGCGCGACGGTCAGCAGGTGACCGAGTTCCGCGAAGGCTTGTTGCCTTGGGCCCTGCAGCGCCCGGTCGGGGTGGTCTTCGACGAGTACGATGCCGGCCGTCCGGACGTTATGTTCGTGATCCAGCGCGTGCTCGAAGTCTCCGGTCGCCTGACCCTGCTGGACCAGAATCGGGTTATTTGCCCGCATCCCGCCTTCCGGCTTTTCTCCACCGCCAACACCATCGGCCTCGGCGACACCACCGGCCTCTATCACGGCACCCAGCAGATCAACCAAGGTCAGATGGACCGCTGGAACATCGTCGCCACCTTGAACTATCTGCCGCACGACGACGAGACCAACATCGTGCTGGCCAAGTGCCCGAACTACGGCACTAAGGAAGGTCGCGAGAAGATTTCGGCCATGATCGCGCTGGCCGATCTCACCCGCTCCGGCTTCATCAACGGCGACCTCTCGACGGTGATGAGCCCGCGCACCTGCATAACCTGGGCAGAGAACGCCGAGATCTTCCAGGATCTCTCCTTTGCCTTCCGGGTGACCTTCCTGAACAAGTGCGACGAGACCGAGCGCCCGATCGTCGCCGAGTATTTCCAGCGCTGTTTCGGCACGGAGCTGGCCGAGTCCGGCGTCCGCACCGTCATCTCCTAGAGAGCGGGCAACGCCCAGGCCATGCAGGATCGCGAAAACCCACTGGAGCGCTTCAAGCGGACGACCGCGGCCACCGTGCGCGCCGTCTCGCGCAAGCCCGACATCACCGTCGCCTTCCATCCCTCCGGTCAGGGCGTGGTCGGCGAGGAGGTGAAGCTGAGCCCGCCGCCGCGCGACCTGCCGCACGAAGAGGTGCTGCGGTCTCGCGGCCAGGCCGATGCCAGCGCGCTGCGCCTGCGCCACCACAATCAGGCGGTCCACGCCGGCAACCGCCCGCAAGACCCGATCGCCCGCGAGGTCTTCGACGTGGTCGAGCAGGCGCGCTGCGAGGCGCTCGGCAGCTCGGCCATGGCCGGTATGGCGATGAACCTGGACGCGGCGATGGAGGAACACTATCGCTCCCGCGGGCTGAACCGGATCGCCGATGCCTCCGACGCACCGATCGCCGAAGCTCTGCGTGCCGTCGTCCGCCAAGCACTGACCGGTCGCGACCTGCCGCCCTCGGCACAGCATGTCGCCAATCTCTGGCGCCCGCTGCTCGACCCGAATATCCTGAAAGACGTCTCCGAACTGGGCGACCATCTGACGAGTCAGAAGGAGTTCGCCCATATTGCCCGCCGCCTGATCCAGCACCTCGAGCTGGAAGACATGGTGGAGGAGGGTGACTCCGACGATTCGGAGGCCGACAGCGATCAGGAGGACAGCCAAGACGCGCCGGCCGAGAGCCAGGGCAGCGAACAGGACGCCGGCGAGGCCCAGGCCAGCATGGAAGGCCAAGAAGTCGAGGTCGCAGAGGCCGAGGGCAACGAAGACGCCTCCGCCGAGGCCGAAGGCGAGATGACCGCCGGCGTCGGCGAGGAAGAGCCAGGCCGCCCGGGCCGCCCGCCGCAGAACGACGACATCTCGAACAGCCGCCCCGGCGATTTCTATACGCCCTTCACCACCGACTTCGACGAGGTGGTGAGCGCCCCCGATCTCTGCGACCCGGATGAGCTGACCCGCCTGCGCCTGATGCTGGATCAGCAACTGGCGTATCTCCAGGGTGTGATCGCACGGCTGGCCAACCGCATGCAGCGCCGCTTGATGGCCAAGCAGACCCGGGCCTGGGAGTTCAACCTGGAAGAAGGCATTCTCGACACCGCGCGACTGGCCCGCATCATCGCCAATCCCACGCACTCGCTCTCCTTCAAGCGCGAAAGCGATATCGACTTCCGCGACACCGTGGTGAGCCTGCTGATCGACAACTCCGGCTCAATGCGCGGCCGTCCGATCAGCGTGGCTGCCATGAGCGCCGACATCCTGGCGCGCACCCTGGAGCGCTGCGCCGTCAAGGTCGAGATCCTGGGCTTCACCACGCGTATGTGGAAGGGCGGCCAGGCGCGCGAAAAGTGGATCGCCGCCGGCAAGCCGCCGCAGCCCGGTCGCCTCAACGACCTGCGCCACATCGTCTACAAAGAGGCTGACGCGCCCTGGCGACGCGCCCGCAAGAACCTGGGTCTGATGCTGCGCGAAGGCATTCTCAAGGAAAACATCGACGGCGAGGCGCTACAATGGGCGCACAATCGCCTGATCGCCCGGCAGGAGCAGCGACGCATTCTGATGGTGATCTCCGACGGTGCGCCGGTCGACGATTCGACTCTCTCAGTCAATGCCGGCAACTATCTGGAGCGCCACCTGCGCGAGGTCATCGAGATGATCGAGACCCGCAGTCCGATCGAGTTGGTGGCCATCGGCATCGGCCATGACGTGACCCGCTACTATCGCCGTGCCGTCACCATCGTCGACGCCGAGCAGTTGGGCGGTACCATGATGGAGCAGCTGGCCGCCCTCTTCGACGAGGAGGGGGAAGGCGGCAACGCAAAGCCGGGACGGCGACGCAAGCGGGTGGCGTGAGCGATTGCCAGGAACCGCGGAGCGCTGTGAGCGGACGAGATCTTGTGGCCGATAAATTCGGAACGGTCAGCGTCAGCGGTAACCCCAGATCGTCAATTGCCGCAGCGAGCTTCATCAGGTCTGCGGCAGAAAAACAGGCGGCGTTGAGACAGTTCGTTTCAAGCAGCTTCAATCCCGCTTCGGTCCGGCAGATGTCCATCACATATGCCGGTGAGTAGCCCGGATTGCTATCCACCATGCGTTGCGCAAACTCCAGCGCGTCGTCATCGATCTCGTGACGATACACGACACGCGCGCCCTCTTTGTAGAGCGAATAGGTGATGATCTGCCCACTAACCGACCAGAGGCGCCATTCCCGGAGGATGCGAACAGGCCGGGTCAGCATCATTTGCGTGTCGTGACGCAGCGATCCATTCGGGATTTCGGCTTCCTCGAGAGCGATCACCCTCTTTGCCATTTCGATGATTTCGCCCGCCGATTTGACATTGCCGGGCTCTTCCTTGCTGTTGCCGACCGGGCGCAGGAACCAAAAGCTACCATCGTCAGTCGAACGCCCCGGCAGGTCACGCAAGGTCAGGAACAAGGCATCCGATCCATTTGGAAGGTAAGGGTGACACGCTTCTTCGCGAACAAAAGGCTTTAACTTGAACACTCCCGGCGCGCAATTGTTCGCTTCGACGTTCCTCCACAAAGCATAGGAGCCGAACAGAACGACGGCATCCGGATCGACAATGACCGGTTCAGGAATGAGGTCGCCCACAAAGGGGACGACCTTGTGCCAGGAGTAGGAGATTTCCAGCCGGTCTAGTGCCTCGGCCAGCTTGTAGGTATCCTCGAACTCTTGGAGAAGCCATTACAACTGCAGCATGCTTTTGTTGTGATCTATGCGTTTACCGCAAGGACCAGATTACCGTTCGGCCGGCAGCCTTCAGGCTCAAGAAGGTTCCTCAGTCCGCCCCTGCCGGATGAAGCGGCAGCACCTGCTTCGCCGTAAAGACCCTGTTGCCCGAACGGCCGGTCTCCTGCCAGCCGAGATGGCGATAGAGGCGTAAGGTCTTCTCCATGGCCGCATGGCTGGTCAGGCGCAGATCCGGAAGGCCCAGGGCCTGGCAGGCCTCCTCAACTGTCGCGATCAGGTGGCAACCGACGCCTTTCCCCGAGGCGCCCGGGTCGACGGCGAGATTGGCCAGGCGCCCGTGATTTTCACCCAGCATGAGGATGACGCCGCCAAGCAGCCGACCCTTTTCCTCAGCAACCCAAACGGAGCGAGCCTCGATTTCTTCCGCCAAGCCGTTTGCCACCGGCGGCAAGTCACTCAAGCTCGCCAGGCAGGGTGCATAGGCGCGGCGAAAGCAGAGCGATAGAGCCTCAGCGTCCGCGAGCATCGCCCGCCGAATGGCAATAGCCGCCATCTTCCTTCAATCTTCTACTAGAATCAAAGGTCAACCAGATTGTCGACCCAGTCGTCGAGATTGCGACCGTTGCCATGGATGATTTGTTCGGCCAGAGCCGTCAGCTCCATCAGGTTCTCCTGGCTGGCGTCGTCCATATCGTCGTTGCCCAGACCTGGGATCATGGCCGCATCCATGCGGGTGAAGCCGGAGCCCAGGATCTGCTTCATCTGCCAATTGGCGATGTGCGCCTGGCCGTGCATCAGAATCGAGATGATCGGTACACCCTGCGCCGGCGCGATCCAATTGATCGGCCCCCAGTCCTTAGCGTCCTCGAAGGCAAAGCGTCGGGTCTGATAGCCGGTGCCCAGCGAGAGGATCTCGAGCCGCTCCTGCGGCCAGGGGTCCTTGGCCTCGGTATAGGCACAGATCGAGGGCTGATTGGCGAAAACGCCGCCGTCCACCAGCACATGCGCCCGGCCGGAGCGAATGTCGCTGACCCGTTCAGGCTCGAAGAAGGTCGGGGCCGCTGAGGTCGCCTGCGCGGCGTCTTTGAAGAAGATGTCGGTTGACCCCTGCCCAGCTCCGGTCCACCGACCAGAAAGACGGCGCGCCGGGCCTCGATGTCGTAGGCCGTTATCACTAGGTTGGTCAGCGCGTCGCTCAAGACCGCCTTGCCGAGGTGGTGCTCCAGCAGTCCTTCCAGGGGTGCCGCGTCGTACTTCTCCTGCATGAGCGCGTCTATGTTGAGGCGCAAGAGGGCATCGCGCAGGCCGCGGAAGCAATCCTTGGCAAAGATGGTCTCACCCTCGTCGTGATAGAGGCGAACCAGATTCTCCGCCGACATCGCCGGCTTGCCGCCATCCTCTGCAGAGGGTGCCGTCAGGCCGGCGGCGATGATCCCCCTGTCGAGGTGCCGACGATCATGTCGAAATAGGCATGCAAGGGCTTGTCTTTGCCGCGCGCCTTGAACCGTCCCTCAAGTTCGCGAAGAATGAGCGCCGGAACCAGGCCGCGAATGCCGCCACCGTCGATCGACAGAATAGCCTTCTTTCCACCCTGAATAGCCATGGCCTTTCTCCCTGCTGCCTGGAGAGGAAGCTTAAACCGAAGCGACCCCACTCACAATCGGCTGCGGGATCACGCAGTGAAAGCAGCGCGGTAGCGCTCTCGACTTTCAGCCGGCCAGAGTTCGGATCGGCGATAGTATTCCGGCACGATTGCTACAGTATCCGGCAGCCTCAGCCAGGGCTGCTTCGTCGAGGTGAAGATATGGATGTCCGGGGGTGCCAGAGCCGGATCGTCCAAGGTTCCACCACGCAGAAAATGGACCGCGTCGCGGGCGGCCGCACAATTACTCCAGAGCGTGATTCCGCAATCCGGACAGCGAGACAGAACCTGACCTTAGCCACTCGCCGACGGCAGTTCCTGTCATTCCACGCGTCCTTGTAGAACTGCCACTTCCTTGGCTTCGATCGGAACATTGACGGCGAAGGCAGATCCGGTCTCGCACTGGCACCAGGTGCAATGGCAGCAGTGCACGAAAAGCGGCGCTTTGCAGTTCGAGTAGTTGTACATATCAATCGGCATTGCCTCAACGTCAGTTCTCCTACGTACCGTCGGCGGACAATCCTCAGGCTCTACGGCAAGGGCAACGACATCCTGATCATCCCCAACGCAAGCAGACTCATATCAGTTCGGGTATGGATCGGCGGCACAAGAGGCAATTTACAAGGCAGCCATTCGGGATCACTCTCCTTGCCAACTGGTAGTGACAATGAGCTGCGCCCATGCCTGAGGATGAGACCGGATCCCCCCAGCCGATCAAACCGGCGCGCTGGTCGGATCCCACCAACAAGCTCTTTCCCAGCCAGGTCGGCTTCACCGCCCCGCCGCACGACTTCGACGCCGCCCCGCACGACTTTCTCAGGATCGCGCCGGAAGGGATCGGCGTGCATGGGCGCTTACTGCACCTCGCCTCCTATACCCATCAACTGAGCCAAAGGGTGAACAACTTCCACCTGCTTGAGGAGGTGGTGCACTGCATGGCCAATGCCGGTGCCGACGTAGTGGGACAGGTCGGCACCAACTGGGTCCATGCCGGCGGCAAGAAGCCGGAAGAGATACGCGCCTTCTGCGATCTCATGGCCGATATCTACGAAACACCGCTGCACATGGCCGGCTACTGCCTGGTCGAGAGCCTGCAGGCAATCGGTGCCGAGAAGATCGCCATCAATTCGGTCTACTACTGGCCGGACTGGCGCGACGGCATTGCCTGCTTCCTCTCCGACGCTGGATTCGAGGTCCTCTATGCCGGCAACTTCTTCGACCAAGGTCTGGCCGCCAGCCAGGAAGAGGTGAATGCCGCCAACTGGATCTTCCCCGGCGACTTCGCAGCCAGATCCATGACCTATGTCGCCGAACAGGCGCCCGGCGCCGATGCCATCGTGATCAACGGCATGCCGAACTTCCGACGCGCCGGCGATGGCCTGCCGCAACGCCCGGTCACCTTGGCCGCCGAGTTGGAGGCTCTGGTCGGCAAGCCCTTGGTGGCCTCCGACCTGGCGCTCTACTGGCGCATCTTCAAGACCTTGGGCCGGGCGCCGATCGGGCGCCAAGGGCGCTTGCTGGCCAGCCTACAGGGTTAAGGAGGAGGCGCATGTATCCCATCTACCTGCTCTGGGCGGCGCCCCGCTCCACCTCCACGGCCTTTGAGTGGATGATGCGCATGCGCGGCGACATGACCTGCTTCCACGAGCCCTTCGGCGAGGCCTGGTATCAGGGCGACGACGCCCGTTGGCCGCGCCTGACGCCGGAGAGCCCCCGCCAGCCGGGCCTGACGACCACCGGCGTGCTGGACAGCCTCCTGGCTGCCGCAGCGCAAGGGCCGGTCTTCTCCAAGGACATGCCGCAGTACACGGATCATCTCTGGGATGAGGCCTTTTTTGGCCACTTCCATCATTCCTTCCTGATCCGCAATCCGGCCAAGGTGCTCTCCTCCTGTGCCCGCAACTGGTCCCACTTTCTGCCCAAGGAGATCGGCTTCGACGACCAGCGTCGCCTCTTCGACCGTCTGTGCGGGCGCGACAGCGTCGCCCCGCCAGTGATTGACAGCGACGACCTGCTGGCCGATCCGCATGGCATCGTGGCCGCTTGGTGCGCCGCTTTGGGCATTCCCTTCATCCCCGAGGCGCTCTCCTGGGAACCGGGCGCGCGCGACGAGGTCCTCTGGTACGACAAGAAAGAGATCTGGCACGACACCTTGAAGAAGCCGGATGGCCTGAAACCGCAGAAAGTCAAGCTGGCCGACATCTCCAAGACGCCGGACTGGGTGCAGCCGATGTACCGGGAATTCCTGCCGCACTACGAGCACATGCGGGCCTTCAAGATTGCCGCTGCGAGAGAGACGAAAGCGCTATCGGTTTGAGTTGATATCTGATCAGGACAGCACCATCAGCCGCGGCGCCCGTGCCACTCCACACGCGATCATAAGCCGCGCTCGACAGGTGCTCGCTTACCAGGAGCTACAAATAGATTCAGACTCCTTCCTCCTGGTATAGGCTGTTGGCCAAGCGCCGACTTGCGCCCGTACCCCCGCCCTCAGTCAGAAGGCCGAAACCGACTTGAGAACACGCATTGAAGAGATCCGGCGCCGCGAGTTGATCGAGGCCGCCTACGAGACGCTGAAGGAGCAGGAGATCCAAGGCACGACGATCGCGCGCATTGCCGAGAGAGTCGGCATGACGCCCAGTGTCGTACAGTACTATTTCAAGAACAAGAAAACACTGATTGAGCACACGCAGCGCTACACCAACAAGCAGCTGCGTCTCAGGAACCTAGCCTATCTGAAAGAGAGTACAACGCGCGCGAGCGATTGGACGCTGTTCTCAGGGCCAATGCCGCGGCCGATCTGTTCATTCTCCCGACCGCTCAAGCCTGGCTCGCGCTCTGCGTCGAGGTTTCCCACGACCGGACCTTCGCCCGCATCCAGCGCGCCATCCGCAAGCGTACGCTCAGCAATCTGCTGCACAGTCTGACCCCGCTGTTGTCAAGGGCAGGGGCGGTGAGCTTCGCGCAGGATCTGAGCGCCCTCATAGACAGCCTCTGGCTTCAATGCGCGACCGGCGATTAGCCGAAGGATTCATCGGAGGCCCTGGCACGGCTTTGCGCTGTCGTCGAGCGACGACTGGGTCCGTCGGAACGCCGGGAATAACGTCAGATCGAAATGGCTGGTGGTCTGACGATTAGGAGGCAGGACAAGAACTTGGGCGCTGCCATTCCGGAGATGACGTAGAGAAAGTTTCGCACATTTGTGTGGGGTTGGTGGCCCCGAATTCCTCAGGCTTTCAGTCGCCAGACGGAGAAGCCAATAGAGGAGGCCAGAGCCACCCTGGACGAGGATAACACGAAGGGCCTGTCGAACGTGGTCCGTATCGACGCCGGTCGGATAGAAGATCATCTGAGGCAGATCGTGCGAGGCAGCGTCGAGGAGACACTCAACAGCCTGCTGGAGGCAGAGGCGGATCGGCTTTGCAATGCAGGGCGCCATGAGCGCAGTGAGGCGCGCCACGACACACGAGCTGGCCGCTCCGAGCGCAAGCTGCACACGCGCGCTGGAGAGGTGCAGGTGCAAGGTGCCGAAGCTTCGCAGGCAGACTTTCGAGACGGCAATCATCGAGCGCTATCGCCGGCGCGCGCGCTCGCTCGAAGAGGCTTTGATGGAGATGTATCTGGCTGGTGTGTCGCTACGCCGGGTGGAGGACATCACCGAGGCCCTGTGGGGCACGCGGGTGAGCCCCAGCAGGGTCTCCAATCTCAACGAGAAGCTCTGCTCCCAGATCGAGACCTGGCGAAACCGGTCGATCGAGGGCGAACACCCCTACCTCTATCTGGACGGCCTTGTCCTGAAGCACAGTTGGGCAGGTGAAGTGCGCAACGTCTCACTGCTGGTTGCGGTCGCTGTCAAGGCCGACGGCTACCGCGAGATCCTCGGCAGCCTCGAGGGAGCCAAGGAAGACAAGAAGGGCTGGAGCGCCTTCCTCAAGCACCTCAAGGAGCGCGGCCTCACGGGTGTCGCGTTGATCGTCTCGGATGCCTGCATGGGGCTCGTCGAGAGCGCGACCGAGTTCTATCCGGACGCCCAGTGGCAGCGCTGCGTCGTGCATTGGTAGCGCAATGCCTTCGTGCCCGGTGCCGGCCGGCAAGATGCGTGAAGGCGCTCTCATGCTGAAGGCTATCCATGCCCAGAAGAGCCGCGAGGCGGCCCGCGCCAAGGCCACGCGGCCAAACTCAGAGCCATGCGCCTGACCAAGGTCACCGACTGGCTAGAGGAGACGGTCGAGGAGACCTGGGTCTACTATGCCTTCCCCAATGAGCATTGGCACCGGATCAGGACCGACAATCCTCTGGAGAGGATCATGCGGGAGATCTGGCGGCGAACCCGCGTCGTCGGAGCCTTCCCCGACGGCCAAGCGGCCCTCAACCTGGCCGCGGCCAGGTTGAGACACATCGCTGGCACCAAATGGTCCAGCAAGCGCTACATGAACAGGGACCTGCTCAAGCAGCGGGACAGGGGTGCCTGGTGGAACAGCCCGCCAAACCCAATGTGCGAAAGATCCTGGACACTACCTCCGGCCAACGCCGATGGCGGTATCGACTGGCTATCGGGCGTGGGTGCCAGCGGCTATATTCTGAAGGAGTTCGATCCGGAAGTCTGCGCGACCCTCGCCCGCAATCCGAATTACTGGAAGACGGATCGGGCGCACTTCGATCAGATCGAGTTGCTTTCCATCGTCGCCGCCGCCGCCCGGTCTAATGCATTGATCACCGGTGAGATCGACGTCATGGACCACTGCAATCTGAAGACCGTGCACCTCCTCAAGCGTACGCCGGGACTGCACGTCGAAGAGGTCACGGGAACTCTGCACTGCACCTTCCCGAGGCGCACCGACATTGCGCCTTTCGACAACAATGACGTGCGCCTGGCGTTCAAGTATGCGGTCGATCGCGAAGAGCTCGTGCGCAAGATCCTGCGCGGGCATGGCATCGCCGGCAACGACCATCCGATCGGACCGGCCAATCGTTTCTTCGCCAAGGGTTTGGAGCAGCGCAGCTATGATTCCGAAGCGCGCCAGCTTCCATCTGAAGAAGGCCTGACGGCTGATCTCTCGACCGCCGAAGCGGCCTTCGGCGGCGCCGTCGACGCAGTCGTCCTCTATAAGGAGCAGGCGGCCAAGGCGGGCATCACCATCAACGTCGTCCGCGAGCCCAACGACGGCTATTGGTCGAACGTCTGGCTGAAGAAGCCCTGGTGTGACTGCTGTTGGAGCGGCCGTCCAACCGAAAACCTGATGTTCTCGATGGCCTATGAGGCCGGTGCCGATTGGAACAACATCTACTGGAACAACGAGCGCTTCAACCAACTCTTGGTTCAGGCCCATGGCGAGTTGGATCAAGACATCAGACGCGACCAATATGCCGAGATGCAAACTCTCGTGCGCAACCAGGACGGGGTCACCATTCCCATGCTCGCAAACTACGTCTTCGCCGTCTCGGAGCGAGTGCAACATGAAGCGACGATGGCCGGCAACTGGGACCTGGACGACGAGCGGTTCATGGAACGCTGGTGTTTCGCCTAGGCCAAGCCCGCCAACGCGGGGGACCGAAGGGCTCCGGCGTAGGTTCGGGGCTCTTTACGGCTCGCACTCGTACACCACAGCGATCTCAGATCTTGATTGGCCGCCTCTGGTGCCGGTGGAGAGATTTGAACTCCCGACCTTGGCTTTACGAAAGCCCTGCTCTACCACTGAGCTACACCGGCACGAGCCCCGAATTGCGACGTCTCGGCGCCAGGACGCGGGACCCTAGTCGAGGCGTTTGACGACGTCAATCGCTCTCTCGCAATAATTTTGGCGGCTCGGCCAACTCTGCTTCAGAGACGGCACCAGCTCCGCAGCAGGTTGTCGCGTAGCCTAGCAAAGCGATCGTGAAAACGCTTGGGCTCCGGCAGAGCGGCCAGAACGTCACTGCCCAGCTTGTCGAAGGCGTTGAAGATCTCGCGCTGCTTGGGATCGGGGATCAGGGAGTGGATCCAGCCGATCGCCGAGACCCGACTGCCTGAGCGCACCGGCTCCACCCCATGCAGCATGTCCGAGGGATAGCAGATCAGGGATCCGGCCGGTTCCTTGAAGAACTTGTCGCCGAAGGGGGTTTGCACGCGAAATTCGCCGCCCTCGTAGTCCTTGGGCTCGGTCAGAAAGACGGTGAAGGAGAGGTCGGTGCGCATCATGTTGGGCGTGCCGTGATACATGATGCTCTGATCCATATGAGCCTTGTAGAACATGCCGGCGTCATAGCGATTGAACATCATGTTGTAGGTTCTGGGCAGCGCGAAGACGTTGAAGTCGACGTTCTGCGAAAGCGCCTGAATGACGACCTGAGTGGCCGCGGCGAGACTGGGATCGCTGGCGCCGCCCTGTAGATTATCCTTCAGGTGGGCGCTCCCTGTCTCCTGACCGGAGCGCATCGGGGCGGCCAGAACCTGCGCGCGGAGCTGGGCAGTCTGCTCGGGCGAAATCAGCCCGGGAACGGTCAACAACATAGCGAGACGACTCCTTAGCTGCGCTTCTCACGAGGAAGCGATCTTCCCGGTGAGAGGAGCATGCCGCCTCGGCAAATCCAAGATGGCTAGGCGCCGCGTCTGGCCGCCTCTTCGGGTGTAACGGCCTCCTTGGCCCGGGCCTCGGCCGGAGGCGGCGCAGGTGCTGCCGCAGCGGTCTCGGCGGCCTGCGCAGCCTCTTCCGGCTTCTCTTCCGCGGCGATAACGGGCGAGAAGGGGAAACTGGCCGCAACCGCGTCGTCTTGGGCCGGGGAAAGGGCAATGCCGCTGTCGGGCAGGGGCTTACCGGCGCGCCAGCCCAGGCTGTCGAAAGAGCCGCAGGCCGGGCAGCGCGGCGTCCAGGTGTCGGCCTCGTGCTGACAGACGCCGCAGGACCAGGAGGGTGCCGCCGGGCGACCGGCGGCGGTCTCCAACCAGGAGCGCGTGGCGGCGGCATCGCCGTGCTCGGCCTGCTCCAGGCGGGCAAGGAGCTCGGCGACGCGGGCGTCGGCTGCCTTGTCCTCGGCGGCTTGCAGCTCGTTGCGGCTCTCCGCCCAATCGCCACTTTCCAGGGCCGACTCGGCCAGAACAAGCCGGGTTTCGATGTGCTCGGGCTGGGCCGAGACGAAACGCAGCAGTGCCTTCTTGCGCGGTTCGGCCCGCTCGGCCGAGGGTCGGGTGCGCTTCCAGGCGCCATAGAGGTCGGGATGCGGATTCAGCGCCCAAGCCCGTCTGAGCGCGCGCTCGGCGTCCTTCTGCCGCGAGGCGGCTACCATGGCGTCGCTCAGCAGCACGACCGCCGGGATCAGGTTTGGAGCCAGCTTCAGGGCCTGCTTGGCCTTGTCCACGGCACGCCCCGGCTCCTTATTGTACTGCGCCGTCTTGGCCTCTTCGTAAAGCAGTACGGCGCGCTTGCGGTCGACGTCGGCGCGCGGCAGAGCCTTGCGCCGCTTGGCCTCGGCGAGCGCACGCACAGCCTCCTCCAGACGTCCGCGGCGCTCGGCCAGATCGAAGAGCGCATCCAGCACCCAAGAGGTGTTGGGCCGAATGTCGTAGGCCTCTTTCACATAGTCCAGGGCCGCCTCCTCGTCGCCGTGGCGCAGGGAGATCTGCACCATCCCGCGCAGCCCGAGGAAGCGGGTCTCCGGCTGTTCCAGCATGACGTGGAAGTAGCGGCGCGCGGCTTGCTCATCGCCTTCCAGGGTGGCGGCCTGCGCCGACAGCAGCAGGGTCAAGGGCGGATTGTCCAGCAGGTCCTCGGCACGCTTCGACCACCTGCGGGCCTCTTCGGGATCGCCGGCAGCCACCGCCACCATGCCTTGCGTCAATGCCCGATAGCCGCGCCGCCGCCTGCCGTTGCGCCAGCCTGCGCGCAGGTCTCGCGGCCCGCGCCAGAGCCGGCGCAGAAGCAGGAGACCGACGCTGTAGAGAGCAAGCAACAGGGCCAAGGCGCCGAGCAGCAACCGCATGTCGAGCCGCAATTGGGTTCCCAGCCAGACGACCTCGACCGAGCCCGGCCGCTCCGAAACCCAGGCCGCGGCCAGGGCAACCGCAACGACGAAGAGAAGAAAGAGAAGAAAGCGCAGCATGGGACTTGTTTGCCTTCCCGTTAATTCTGCTGCGCGGCCAGGCTGGCCAGTGCGGCTTGTTGCAGCCTTTCGGCCGCCTGCAGCGCCAGCAAGCGGGCACGGGCCTCAGTCAGCCAGGGCGCGGCCGCCGTCACCGCGGCACCCTTCAGGCCGGCGACCTCGGAGATCGCTTCGGTCAGGTTCCCGGCCAGCAGCCTTTGCCTCACTCGGGCAACGATCGCCTTGGGCGTGTCGCCGGAGATCTCGCCGACCAGCCGAACCTCGACCAGACCGGAAACGGCGCCCCAGGCGTCGTCCAGCAGATCGCCGCTTTCTTCCATCTCACCGGAGGCCGCCTCCAGAATCTTCGGAATCTGCGCATCGAAGCTGCTGATCAAGCCGCCCCGGGAGCTGACACCGGCCGCGGCCAGAGGTTTCAGGCTGGCTAGATCATCCTTCAACTCGGGCGCACTACCGGCCAGCTTCTCGACTGCATCGAACTGACCGGCGAAGGAACCGCCGCGTCGGATAGCATCGCCGAGAGAGGTGGTTGCCAAGGCCAGAGCGGCAGCGCGGGGACGCATGTCCTTGGCCAGAGTGGCGGCGATGGCCATGTCGATTCGATCGTTGAGGGCGCCAGCGAAACTGTCGATCTGCTCGCCCAGCTTGGTCAGGCGCCCAGCCACCTCGCCGCTATCCTTCTGCAGGCTTGCCAAGCTCTTCTGCAGATCAGGCGCCGTCTTCTCGAGCCCGGCAACCTTGCCGTCCAAGGCCGTCAATTGGGCCTTGTTCTCAGCGACGTCGCCGCTGGTTTCGGTCAGGGATTTGCCGGTGCTGTCCAGACCACTCTTCAGGTCAGTGACGTCTCTCTCGGTCGAGGTCAGTCCGGCGCTCAAACGGGCAGTCTCACTTTCGAGCTTGCTGCTCAAGCCTGCCGTCTCACTCTCCAGCTTGGCGCTGAGGCTGGCGATCTCGCCTTCGATCTTCGCGCTCAGACTATCGCCCGTCTGCTTGGCCCGGGCCTCCAGGGATGCCATTTCCTTGGTCAGCCTATCGGCCAAGTCAGAGACCTCCTTGCCGACCTTGGCGCTGAGGTTGGAGACGGCGCCGGCAGTCTTGTCGCCGAGGGCGGCAAGACTGCCGGCGGTCTGCTCGCTGAGCGCCGCGAGGTCGGCCACCAGCTTCTCGGCCTGCGACTTGACGCCGGCGATGCCGTCCTCCAGCGCCTTGGGATCGCTGGTGAGGCGGGAGATCAGGGTGTTGGAGCGGTTCTCCATGCGCGAGACGGCGGCCCGCAGGCCCTCGATCTCCTTGGCGACCTCGGGGCCGGGGGCCTCCGCGGTCTCCAGCTTGGCCAGACGCTTGTCTAGCTGCGCCAGGTTCTTGCTGGCATTACCCTGCAGATCGCTCAAGTCCTTCTGCAAGGCGGTGAGGCCGTCCTTGCCGCCGGCCAGCGCCGTGTTCAGCTTGTCTTGCTGTGCCTTCAAGGCGTTGGCGACCTGCTTCTGCAGGGTTGCCCCGGCGGCTTTGGCGGCCGCGATTTCGTCGTTGAGTTTCTTGACGGCGTCCTTGTCGAGAGTGCTGCTCGGTACCTTTGCCAGGGCGTCGACTCGCTTGCCGAGGTCGCCGATCTGCTTGGTGAGGCCGGCAATCTCCGTGGTGAGCGCCTTGCGCGCCTTCTCCAGGCCGTCGATCGCATCGAGCTGAGCTTTGGGCAGGCTCGCCCCCTTGGCCAGCTCGTCGAGATGCTTGCCAAGCACCTGCAACTGCTGACCGGCATCATCGGCTGCCTTCTGCGCGGCATCGGCGGTCTTGGTCAGCGCGTCAATCTTTTGGATTTGCTGCCCCCAATCATCGGGCGTCACCACCTTTCCCAGCCAAAGATCGCTGGTGCCGACCGCCAGGATGTAGCCAAGCGCGACCAGAACGCCGCCCATGGCCACGCCCTTCAACAAGCCGGAGCGCCGACCGCCTAAGAGCGGCAGTGGAGGCGGTGAGGCCGGGGGTTGACTGGAAAAGCCACCGCCGGATCCGCCTCCGGACGTAGCGCTTGGACTCTCCGCCTCGGTCTTGTCGCTAGCGGTGTCGCTCTTGTCCGTGTCGCTCGCCGCCGTTGGCGTCTCGCTGCCGGACGTCGTGTCGTCGCTGTCGGTGGCGGCGGTGTCGACGCTCGCGGTAACCGCAAGGCTGTCGTCGTCGTTGTCCTGGACCTCCTTGGTGGTGACATCGATCAGCGGCGCCGAGGTACCGCGGGTGGCGAGGCTGTCGGCGGTCGAGGAACCGGCCAAGTTGTCTTCGCTCAGAATGTCGGCGGCGGTCAGGCGATGCGCCGCAGGAGAAATGACATTCACTGTCGCAGCCTCGTCGGAGTCTTTTCCAGACTTGTTGTCGCTGCCCTCTGCCTCCTTGGAATCGCTATCGGCCAAGCTGTCGCCGGCAGCACTGGTGAGAGTGGACTCGCTGCCCGCATCGCCGCTCTCGGAGCTTCCGAGCGCTTCCTTCGCGGCCCCGGCGACACCGACGCTGTCCTTGTCGCTCGTGCCGGCTTCGGGCTTTGCCGCCTCTGCCTGGTCTTGGGCTTTGGGATCCTCGCTCACGCTGTCCGCCGCGGTCGCGCTTGCTGTCGTCGTCGGCTTGGCGCGCCGGCTGCGGGTACGTCCGCTGGTCGGGGCGGTGCGCCTGCTTCGGCCGATCTTCTTCGTTGTCATAACACTACCTCCTCCGCAGGACCGCGACATGATGGTCTCAAGCAAGCCGGCGCGATCCGGCCGTGCCGCACTGCGAATCTCTCGCCAGGCGCTGCCGGTCAAGCCTGCCGCGACGGCAGGGCTCAAACAAAAGGCGAAAAGTGTGCCGGTTCTTGTTGCAAGCCCCGAATCTTGGACGAGCCTAACAAAGGTCCGGGCAGTCCTGGGAGAAAAAAAGGTCGCTCCGTCGAGCTTGGCATCACGAAGTGCCACTGCTGCTGCTGCCGGCAGCTCCTTTGCGGTCTCCGCCCGATAGACGATGCGGCGATCCAGCCGCAGTCTGCTCCCGCTCAACAGGGCCCCCAGATCGCGCGCTTGATCGGCGCCGCTGGGGTGTAAGAGGCGCACGCCGGCCGGAAGTCTCCGGCGCAACAGCCGGGCAAGCGACCGGGCATCGCCCCCGGCCTGTTCCACTTGGGCGAAACCGGCCTCGCGCGCCGCTGCTGCACTGGCCGGTCCGACCGCGAAGAGCGGGACTGTAAAAGCCTCCAGCGGTGGAGCGAGACATGCCAGGGCGCGGGCCGAGGTCAAGGCAATCGCATCGATCTCGCCAAAGAGTGAGGCTGGCAATCCCTCGCCTGCCTCAATCGCCAGAAGCGGGGCCAAGACCGGCTCCTGACCGAGCGCCTGAAGCTCTTGCGCGAAACTACCGGCTTCCGGCTGCGGTCGGGTGACCAGCAGGCGCATCAGTCTTCCAGAAGCGTCAGGTGCGCCGGGCTGGCAGCGGCCATCAAGGCTTCGCCGGCGCTGCGGCCGAGCCCTTCTGCCGCCTCCGAAGGGCCCGAGATATGCTGGCGCAAGGGGCTGCATCCGTCTGGAAGGAGGAAGAGCGCGTCGAGCGTCATCTGTCCCTTCGCGACCTGCGCCAAGGCGGCAATCGGGGTGTGACAGCTGCCGTCCAAGGCGGCCAGGCAGGCACGCTCGGCTAGTGAGCGCTGCCAGCTATCCGGATCGTTGATGGCGGCGGCCAGCGCGGCCGTCTGCCAGTCGCCCTTACGAATCTCCAGGCCAATGGTGCCTTGCGTCGCGGCCGGCAGGAAGACCGCCGGATCCAGCGGCTGGCCGACGGTGATGTTCATCCGATTGAGGCCGGCTTGGCCCAAAAGCGTCGCCACCATCTCACCTTGGCGGAGCTTGGCCAGACGACTGTCCACATTGCCGCGCAAGGGAACGATCGTGAGGTCCGGTCGATGCATCAAGAGCTGAGCAGCGCGCCTGGGCGAACAGGTTCCGACCACGCTGCCTTTCGGCAAGCCGGCCAAGCCCTCGGTGAGTGGCCCGAGGCTGTCGGCTGCGATCAGGCAGTCGCGAGGATCCTCCCTGGGCAGAATCGCCGTCAACGCGAAGTCCTGCGGCAGGATACTGGGGAGGTCTTTCAGCGAGTGGACGGCCAAGTCGATCTCCTCGGCCAGCAAGGCAGCTTCGATCTCCTTGGCGAAGAGGGCTTTGCCGCCGATGTCCATCAGCGGTCGATCGCAGACGCGATCGCCGGTGGTCCGCACGACGACGATCTCGATGGCCTCTTCCGGCTTCAACTCGGGCCAGGCAGCGCGCAGCCGACCGGCGACCTCATGGGCTTGTGCCATAGCCAGCAGGCTACCGCGCGTGCCCAGGCGCAGCGGGCACGTGGGTGCTTTCGCAGGACTCTCTTGGATCGTGGGCTCGGAGGTCATAGGTGCAGGAACTCGCTTGGAAGGCCGCTGTTAGACTTGCCGCTTGCACCTGCAGGCTGACAAGCGGAAAACCCCTGTCTGCGTCCACGAACCTGCCCGTGAAGGGGCTTGCTCTTGCTGATCCTTGGTATCGAGACATCCTGCGACGAAACAGCCGTTGCCCTTGTCGACGGCGAGCGTCGGCTGCATGCCAACCTCGTACTTTCTCAGATCGATGAGCATCGCCCTTTCGGCGGCGTCGTCCCCGAGATCGCGGCACGCGCTCACCTGCAGCAGCTCTCGCCGATGGTGACGCGGGCTCTGGAGGAAGCGAACTGCAACATGGCGGACCTGAGCGGCGTCGCCGCGACCAGCGGACCGGGCCTGATCGGCGGGGTTTTCGTCGGCGCCGTTATGGCCAAGGCCATCGCCGCCGCGCGCGGCATTCCCTATCTGGCGGTCAATCACCTGGAGGGCCATGCTCTGACCGTACGTCTGACCGACGATCTGGCCTTCCCCTATCTTCTGCTGTTGGTGTCGGGTGGCCATTGCCAGCTCCTGGCAGTCGAGGGGGTCGGCCGCTACCGGCGCTACGGTGGAACCCTGGACGATGCCGTCGGCGAGGCGTTCGACAAGACGGCCAAGCTCTTGGGGCTCGGCTATCCCGGTGGTCCGGCAGTCGAGGCCGCTGCCAAGGCCGGTGATGCGACGCGATTCCAGCTGCCGCGCCCGCTGCTGGGTCAAGCCAATCTCAACTTCTCCTTTTCCGGTTTGAAGACCGCCGTCAGGCGGCAAGCAGAGGGTTTGGTGGGCGAGGATAAGCAGGGCCGAGCCGATCTCTCGGCCTCTTTCCAGGCTGCCGTCGCTGCCGTCCTCGAGGATCGTGCAGGGCGCGCGCTGCAGCGATTTCTTGAGGAGACCGGCGCTATGGGTCCCTTGGTGGTTGCCGGCGGTGTCGCGGCCAATCAGACCCTGCGCAGCCGGCTTGCAGAGGCCGCAGCGACTGCCGGCACCCGCTTGGTGGCGCCGCCGCCGCGGTTCTGCACCGACAATGCGGCGATGATCGCCTGGGCCGGACTGGAGCGCCTGCGCTTGGGCTTGGTCAGCCGCCTGGATACGCCGGCGCGGCCTCGCTGGCCCCTGGAGAGTCTCAGCCTAGAAGAGATGCCGTGATGCAGAACGATCTGAAAGTCCAGGTCTCGGCCTTGTTTCCGACCCCGGTGGCCGCCGTTACCCTGCCCGATGCTGCCCTGCATAATGCTGCACTGCATAATGCTGCACTGAAGAGCCTGATCCTGGAGCGACGTCAGTCTGGCTCGGCGACCCAGGCCTCGAACCTGGGCGGCTGGCAATCCGGCTGGAGCATGGAGTCCTGGGGTGGAGCGCACACCAAGGCGATCCTGGATGCCGCCAAAGCCGTGGCCGACAAGTTGACTGTTCGCAGAGGTGGCCAGCCGACGCAACAAGCCTGGCGGTGCAATTGCTGGGCCAATGTCAACGCCCCGGGCGATTCCAACGAATTCCACTGCCACCCGGGCGCTTTCTGTTCGGGCTGCTATTATGTCGACGACGGTGGAATCGGGACCGCGCCGGAGGCAGGCGGAAGCTTCGAGATGACGGATCCGCGCGGTCCTGGTCCGGCCCTCTACACCCCGCACCTGGCCTATGCCATGCTGCAGGGTTATCGCCGGGCAGCAGCGAGACCTTGCAGCCGCGTAGCGGCCTGCTGTTGCTGTTTCCGGCCTGGCTGCTGCATCAGGTGCGCCCCTATCGAGGGCAAAGCCTGCACATCTCCATGGCCTTCGATCTCAGCCTCTAGGGGGACTACGGCCGATGCGGATCATGCACATAGCGGTGATCGGCGCCGGGGCTTGGGGGACTGCCCTGGCGCTTGCCGCGGCCGCGAGCCGGAAGCCAGGTCTCGCTTTGGGCCCGGAATCCGGAGCAGGCAGCCGCGCTGCCCGCGGAGATTCGGGTGACCGCCGAGACCGCGCCGCTTGCCGAGGCCGAGGCCTGGCTTCTGGCGGTTCCCGCACAGAGCCTACGCAGCCGTCTCGAAGACCTTGCCGATTCCGCTGCTTCGACGCTGCCCTTGGTCATCTGCGCCAAGGGAATCGAGCGCCAGAGCGGGTGCTGCCCGATCGCATCGTCGCCGAGGCTTTACCCGGGCGCCCCATCGCCGTGCTCTCCGGACCGACCTTCGCCGCTGAAGTCACAGAAGGCCTGCCGTCGGCGATCTCACTCGCGACTGCCGAGCGTACTCTGGGCGAGGCTCTGATCGCGGCCATCGGAACGCCGACCTTCCGCCCCTACTACAGTGCGGACGTGACCGGGGCTCTGCTGGGCGGAGCCACCAAGAACGTCATCGGCTTGGCGGCCGGCATCGTCGCTGGTCGCGGCTTGGGCGAAAACGCCCGCGCGGCGCTCTTGACCCGTGGCTTGGCCGAGATGAACCGCCTTGGCCGGGCCCTCGGGGCGCAGCCGGAGACTCTGATGGGTCTGGCCGGCCTTGGCGATTTGATCCTGACCGGTACCTCGGCGCAGTCCCGCAACTACAGTCGTGGCCTGGCGCTGGGTCGGGGCGTGGCACCGGGCTTGGCTTTGGCCGAGGGCGCCGCGAGTGCAGGGGCGCTGGTGACCTTGGTGGCGCGGCAGGGGTTGGCACTGCCCATCGCCGCGGTTTTGGAGGGCAGGCTGACCATCGAAGCAGCGATGGAAGACTTGCTGTCCCGCCCCTTCCGCGACGAGATCGCTTGAGGTCCCGCTCCGCCGGAGGAGATAGGGCAATCACCGACGCCTGGGAGCGATTCACGAACCGCGCTCCTTTCAACGTCATTGAGCAGGAGTCAGACGACAAATCGTTTCAATTTGACATCATTCTGCGCTAGGCTAGGCTATCCTTGTGTCGGAGAGAGGTCAATTGACCGCTCTTTTGGGAAATGTCGCTCGAAATGTCTAATCCCGCCTCACCTAAGCCCCCGAGAGATGCCGATAGTATTCGCGCCTAATACTACTGATACTTGTACGAAAGCTCGGCAATCGGGATCTTCCGTTCGATGCCGGATGGCCGCTACATCAAAGCCAATCCGGTCGGTGCAAGGTTGCACGGCTACGACAGCGCAAGTGAACTCCTGGCCGCTATAGGCAACATTGTCGGCGAAGTCTATCGTCATGACCGGGATCGGCAGGGATTACGCCAACTGTTGGAAGACCAAGTCTATGCCGAACGCTTCGAATGCCAGATCTATCGACACAAGACCAGAGAGGTCATCTGGATCCGCCAGAATGTCTACCGGGTGACCGACGTGCAAGGCCGGCTTCTGTACTTTGAAGGTTTCGTTGAGGACATCACCGACCGTAAGCGTGTCGAAGGCGAGTTGAGACGCGCTCGGGAAAGATCTGACAGCATAGTTTCAGAACGGACTGCGGAACTGAAGGTGGCGAACCAAATCCTGACCGAAGAGCAACAACCGCCGCGAAGCGGAGAAATCGGCGTAGGCCTCGCAACAAATCTACGTAATGTAGTCGATCAAGCCGGCGACGGTTTCTTCATAATCGACACAAAGAACGGCTGCTTCGTGGATGTGAACAATCAAGCCTGCACGCCTTTGGGGTACAGGCGAGATGAACTCCTCGACATGACGGTCGCCGACATCGATGTGGAGTTTCCCAGCGAGGACTTCTCTACTTTGATCGCAGGTCTCAAACCCGATGAAACCACCATGATCTCAGGCATGCATCGGCGCAAGAACGGATCGCTGTTTCCAGTCGAGATCGGGATCGGATTGATCGAGCTTCAAGGTCAGAGCAGGCTTTTGGCACTCGCTCGCGATGTCACTGAAAAGCGGCAGGCCGAAGAGGCCTTGCGGCAGAGCGAGAAAGACTTTCGCCAACTCACCGAAGGCTCGATCCAAGGTATTCTCATCGCCGATCCCGATCGCAAGCCCTTGTTCAGCAATGATGAATATGCCTGGATCTTCGGCTATGCCGGCAAGGAAGAGAGCTTGGCCCTGCCGAGCACCTTGGCGCTGATCGCACCCTACGAGGTCGCCCGGCTCGACATCATTCGACGCCCCTTCCTCAAACAACCGAAATCGCCCATCCGCTATGAGTTCGATGGCGTCAAGAAGGATGGGGACATCATCACCCTGGAATGTATGGCCGGCACGGTCAACTGGAATGAAGACCGTTGAGCAGCTGAAGGGTGGCATCGCGCACGACTTCAACAATCTCTTGTCGGTCATCATGGGTAACGCGGAGCTCCTGACCGATCGGGCGGGGTCAGCCGACAAGGCCCTGGACGCGATCCTGGGTGCGGCCGGTCGTGGTGCCGATCTTACCAGCGCCTGCTGGCCTTTTCGCGACAGCAGCCTCTGCGTCCACATTCCCTCGATCTGGGCGCGTTGACCTCAAGCCTGTCGGAATTGCTGGCCCGAACGCTGGGCGAAGCCGTCCAGATCACGACGACTGCCGCAGCCGATCTCTGGCGAGCCAGCGCGGATCCCGGCCAGGTCGAAGAGTGCTGTGCTCAATCTAACGCTGAACGCCCGCGATGCCATGTCCGGCCGAGGCCGGCTCATCATCGCCTGCGACAACAGGCATTTCGACCGGGCCGCCGTGGCTACCAATCCCGAGGGCCTTGAGGGCGACTACGTCGCGCTGTCAGTGAGTGACGACGGGGTCGGCATGTCGCCAGCGGTCTTGGCACAGGTCTTCGAGACCTTCTTCACGACAAAGGAGGTCGGACAGGACAGCGGGCTGGGGCTCTCCATGGTTTATGGCTTCGCCAAGCAATCGGAAGGCTTTGTCACAATTCACAGCCTGGAGGGACGCGGCACCACGGTGACTTTGCATTTGCCGCGCGCGGCAGAGGCGGTCAGCGGCCGAAATCAGAACAAGCTGCAACAGATGCCGCAAGGCCGCGGTGAGAAGATCCTTGTCGTGGAAGACAATCCGGATAGTCGAATTCTGGTCCAGACAATGATTGCAGGGCTGGGCTACGAGGTGGTCGCCGTGGCCGATGCCGCCGCTGCGCAAGAGGCCTTGGCGAGCGATTGGTCGGCCGACCTTCTGCTCTCCGACGTGGTTTTGCCGGGCGGTACGAGCGACCCGGAACTGGTCGAGCAAATCCGCGGTAGCTACCCGAACATGAAGGTGGTTTTTATGTCCGGCTATCCTGCCCAATCTGCGACGAACGGAACACTCTTGTCGGGTGACAGCTTGCTCCTGACCAAGCCTTTCAAGAAGCGCTCGCTCGCCCAGATGCTGCGCACTGCGCTCGGCTGACGGTGGCGATTCAGAGTCCGCGAGACCGCCTGAGTGCTCACCGGGAGAACGCTCGTTACTGCCTGACAAACACTCTGCGCAGCGAAAATCTACCTATCCCTCATGTGCTCCTCACTTGGTCCAGCGAGTCTACAAGGGCATGGAGATACTCCTCTTGTATGCAGTGGCTCGTGATGCAGGCGCGCCCGTCGGCGACGACGTCGCCTGCCGCTTCCGCTGGATCGGCAGACCCTCGTGCATCCACAAAACACACGACAGCAAGCGTACTGCTATTGACGACGTGCCACTCGTGTTCTTCGAGCAACCTGCAAAGAATATCGGCCATTTTGAGTGCGTGCGCCATATGACATGGGCTCTGTAGCCCTCCCAGCCCATGCAGGCTAGCGACAAAAATATCTTGAGACCGATGAAACGCCACGACCATTGGACAGAGTGCGTGTAGGGATCGACCGTGCTCTCGATCCTGGACGACATGTAGCTCGCCGAAACACGAAACGTCTCGCCGAGAAGCTGGTTATCTCGGCAGAGAAAGATGCCGGCACCCATGGGGACGGCGAACCACTTGTGAGCATCGAGCATGACCGAGTCCGCTGTTCGATGCCTCCGAGGTGTGCCGCCGCCTGCTTGCTGAGGAGACCGGCGCCGCCCCACGCAGCGTCAACACGGTACCAAAGCTCATCGGCGCGCGCACCCTTTTCCGAAAACCCGAGGCATGAGCGCGTCAGCGCCATCATTACAGCGGTAAAGTTCGCTTCCGTCCCGCCGGAGGTGAAATGACCGGCCGTTTTGTCAGCCGCCAACCGCAGAGTCCCCCAACCGCAAGGATTGTGTGCCGTTCGATCTCGACTGCCGCTGGGGCATGGGACCACACGGCGAGTTGAGGGTTGAAGCTCGAGGCAATCTGGTCGGCGAGAATGCCGGGAAATACGACACTCGGATTGAACAACCCGATGTATCCGGGGTGCATCATATGGACCGTTCCATCTCTCAGCATGCCGATTACATTCTCAATCGCCACAACAAAGCCCATTGGCTTTTGGAAGTCGAAGCGTTCAAGCAATGTCCGAATCGCATGCGGCTGCATCGTCGGATCGACTGGACCGGCTTGCAGTTCGTCGATCGCATCTGCCAACACCTCGGAGAGGCAGCTGGATCGCGAGGCGGCCCGTCCTAGATGGCCAGAGCGCTGAACTCTTGAAGTCGCTTGACATGCATCAGTCTCCTATTCGCCGTGGTAGTGAAATTTCTGCTATTCAAGTCACAGCGACAGTTCTATCCGATCCTCGCTATCAATTCGGTCGAGCCTTGAGATCTGCACCAGAATTGCAAGCCGCAACGATGCCGGCAAATGGCACTAAGAGGCCCCGCTGATTGGGTTGTACCAAGCCGTTTTGAGCAGAACGCATCGTCGCTTGGCAGTTGCCTGCGCCCAGAGCGTAGCGAAGGCAAGCCTCGCGTGGCGTTTGAACCGGGATCGCCCACGTAGCGCCCGATCACGACGTTCATATTGCCTTGGTCGCTGCTGGGATGCAATCTGAGAGGCGTCGGGGATTGGGAAACGGCCCAGAACGGCCAGGACAACGGGCCGCTGATCGGAAACCCACGGGCCAGTGCCAATTTCGTAGCGTTCCGGGCACAGGTCTCCCGTCGTGAAGTCGTTTTGATTGGCATAGCGTTGGCTCACGCTGGTGTCGGCCGTGGTCGCAAGCGGTCGATCCGATCCAGGATATCGGCGAACAGGTCGCGCGGGAGCGCGACCTCGGCCAATTGGAAGGTGACGTAGCGTCCGTGACGCGCGACTTTTGCCCCAATTTTCACCAGCTTCTCGCGCAGCGTCGTCAGCGACCAATTGCTCACTGGGTCTGGCAAAGCGAGCGTGCGCATGAAGTTGCCCAGGTTGTAGGCCAGTGCATGAAGCTGAAGCCGAGCCGCGTTGGCCTTGAAGCGTCGGCAGGATAGTCGCGTCCAACGGATCGCGTTCTTGCCCTCCCTGATGTGTTGTTCCGCCGTGCCACGCTGGTTGTAGAAGGCGACGATCCGCTCGGCGGGCCGGGACAGATTGGTGACGACGAACCCGACGCGGGGATACAACTCGCCCGGATGCCATTCCACTTTCGCCACCACGCGCCGCGCCTGGGTCCAGCTTCCAGCCCGATAGCTGAAGCTGGCGAAGTAGCGACGGACTTCCATCGGGGGCCGTCCCTTTGGGCGCCGTAGCAGGTGGGCGACGTATCCCTGGAGCACGCTGTTGGCGGGAAGCCGGATGGCGTAGCCGAAGCCCTCGGCCTCCAGATACTCGTAGATGTCCGGTGAGGCGAAGGCGGCATCGCCCCGAAAGTATCGCCGCAGCTTGCGCTCGCGATAACGCGCCACGACCGGGTCCAGCACCGCGCGCCAGCCATCGGCGCTGTGCACGTTGCCGGGTCGCAAGGCGCAGCGCTCCAGATCGCCGAGCTGGTTGAAGACAAAAAGCGGGTGATAGCAGGTGCAGCCGAAGTGGCCGTTGTAGGCCGTGCCTTCCTGTTCGCCGTGGGTGGGGCTGACCGAACTGTCCATGTCCAGGATGATCAGCTTCGGCGGTTTGCGACGATGAACGCGGTCGATCCACAGCCCGGACAGAGCGCTGAGTGCGGTGAGATTGACGTCACCCGTCAGCCATTGCGTCTCGAAACGGCCCATCTGGCTCGATGAGGCCGCACCCCGATCCGTCGCCTTGCCGCCGACAATCCAACGCATCGCTGGATCGCGAGAAAGCCGCTCGGCGTCGTTGACATCCTCGTACCCGGCCAAACGCCCGAACACCGCTTGCCGAAGCATCCCGACGACAGCGTGCCAGCCGTTCTTGCCGCGACGACCGTCTCGCAGCGCCCCGGCCGCCATCTCTGTCAGGCCAAGCGCGTCGTCCAGTTCCCGATACGCGAGCAAGCCGCCGTCCGACGTTACCTTCGATCCATGGAACTCCAGCTTCACGCGGCGGTCGAAATCCACGCGAAGCAGCCCGTTCTTGGATTCACCCATCGGATGCACCATGAAAACCTCGCTTCAATCGACACAACACCATGATATGTAACCATGAATCAGCACCGTGGATGGCGCAACCTCAATCCCAACTGGGCAATGCGGGTCTAGAACGCAACACAGAATCTGCTGCATCCTCAACGGCGCCGCTTTGTCTTGTATGCGCCTAGTGGTGCTAATCTGACAGATGGTTCTCGGCCGTCTGGCAGATTAGCACCACCAAACCATTGATCTGGTGGGACGACTCAAGCGTTGCGATCGGAGCAATAGCAGTCTCGACTAAGACCTTTGGCAGGTCAGCTTGTCGAGGTAAGCCGCACCCGAGGGGCGGCTGCACCTACGCCCAGCTTGCGTAGGCAGTCCCAAGTATAGAGGCACGGAGTCGTGCATATCGTCGAAGATGATCCTTAAGGCGTAGCTGCCGATCGGCTCGAGATGCGCATGATACCGACATGGCGGCGACTGCCCGAGGTGGTTTTTTGGCTGGGCGTATGGCCATGAACTTCGGCCGAGGGACTCTCCACGCGAACATACTCGGCCGGCAGCGAGAAGCTCCGCGCATCGTCGAAGGTGACGGTGAGTTCCTTCTCTGCCTTGGCGTAGCGTAGCTCGCTTACCCGGTGCCTTTGCCCGCTCTTGCTTTCAGTCCCCCTAGTTTCAGTCATCGAGCTGGCGGGCCTCGTCGACCAGCATGATCGGAATTCCGTCGCGGATCGGAAAGGCAAGACCGGCCTTGCGGCTGATCAATTCCTGACGTTCCTCATCATACTCGAGCGAGCCCTTGGTCTGAGGGCAGACCAAGACCCGAAGCAACGTTTTGTCCAAGGCCATCTGGCTCCTTTCCCGGCTGAGCCGTCAGTGCTTTTGAATGCTGTCCTCGTCGGCACTATAGGCGGCGAGCTGCAGCATCGCGATCATAGAGGCTGCGCGCTGCGACAGGTCCGCCGCTTCCAAGAGGGCCTGCTTCTCGCTGGCGGAGAAGGGGCAAAGCATGGCCAGCGAGGTCACCAGACGCTCGTTGCCGGTCTGCTCGATGGCGTCCCAATCGCCGTCGATGCCTTGGCGGTCGAAGAAGGTACGCAGGGTCGCCAGCAGCACCGAGCGGTCGATCTCGGCATCTTCCTCCTCCAGATCGCGGCGGAAGTCGGAAAAGTCGGCCTTGACCCGTCGGAAGCCCCCTTCGGCCAGTTCCAGTTCCTCGACCGCACGGAAGCGGGCCAGGCCGTCCAAAGTGATAAGATAGCGCCCGTCTTCGGTCTCGGAGAAGGTGGTGATCCGTCCCGCGCAGCCCAACTCGTATATTTCCGGCCGGCCCTCGGCCGTCATTGCGTCGCGCGGCTGCACCATGCCGATCAGGCGTTGGCCGCGCAAAGCACGGTCGGTCATCGCCAGATAGCGCGGCTCGAAGATGTTCAGCGGCAGACGACCGCCGGGCAACAGCAGGCAAGCAGGCAGAGGGAAGATCGGCAGAACGCCGGGCAGTGTCTCGAATCTGGGGTCGAAGGGGGAGCGGGCCATCAGGCCTCCAAGCGCTCTCGTGAACTAGGTTTACCGTGAACTAGGAGAACAACAAGGATGAGAGTTTGCGCCGGGAGTCCAAAGTCAAGGGGTCGGTGGGTCCCCAAGCTTCGAAATACTTCACCAGCTGCTTGCGCGCACCCTCGTCGTTCCAGCTACGGTCCCGCTTCACGATCTCCAACAGCTCGCCGGTTGCCGCTTCCTTCTTGCCGGCGCCATAGAGCGCCTGGGCCAGATCGAAGCGGGCTGCATGGTCGTCGGGTGCGTGGGCCACCTTCTCCATCAGTTCGGCGACCTGACCGCTCGCCTCGGCGCTCTCGCTCAAGAGGTCCAGCTGCATCTTGACGGCCGAGAGCTCGGGCTTGCTCTGCATCTCTTCCGACAGTTGCTCGAACTGTGCCTTGGCCTCCTTGGCCTGGCCGGCGGCAATCAGCGCCTTCAGCAGTCCGGCAATGGCCGCTAGGTTCTCCGGCTCATGCTGCAGTACCTGTCCGAAGAGGGCGCCGGCCGTGGCATGGTCGCCATCCGTCAGGGCCTGCTCGGCCTCTTCCAAGGCAGCTTCCAGGGGACTGCCGCCGGACCCGCCGCCCATCTCGACGATTCGCGTTACGAAGGCCTTGATCTCGCTTTCCGGCAGGGCACCTTGGAAGCCGTCGGCCGGTCGGCCTTGCAGAAAGGCATAGATCGTCGGGATCGATTGGATGCGCAGCTGCTGGGCCAGCGCCTGATTCTCGTCGATGTTGACCTTGACCAGAGTAACGGCGCCGCGCGCGTCCTTGACCGCCTTCTCCAAGGCCGGCGTCAACTGCTTGCAGGGGCCGCACCAAGGGGCCCAGAAGTCGACGATGACCGGACCCTCCATCGAGGCCTGGATCACGTCCTCGGCGAAGGTCGCCGTGCTGGAATCCTTGATTGTCGCAGCTGCGCCTGCTTGGCCTTCGCCGATCATAAACTCCATGGTCTTTTCTCTTTCCAAATGCTGCGCGCCCGCCCGGGCCGGCGCGGCCTGAAACTCAGCTGGATAAATGGACGCTTGCGCGGCTCAGGACAAGGGCCAAGGGCGGCGGCGATGCGCTCGGCCGGCGCGCTAGAGGGTCGAGAAGTCCAGCAGGCGCGGGGCGTGGCCTTCGGCCTCGAGAAAGCGTAGCAGATCGCGACCGCCCAGGGTCGTGGTCTTGTCGTTGACCAGCGGATGGGCATTCACCGGCTGCCCGTCGGTCAGGGCCGAATCGAGCACCATGGTGACTGCCCTATCCTTGTCGTTGATGACCGCCAGAGGCGTCACAGCGCCCGGCCGCACGCCCAGGTACTGCATCAGGCGCTCGGCACTGCCGAAGGAGAAGCGACCGGCATTCAGGGCCGCCGCCAATCGCTTCAGATCGAGCGGGCGATCCTCCAGGCAGGTCACCAACCACATGGCGCCCTTCTTGTTGCGCAGAAAGAGGTTCTTGACGTGGTGGCCGGGCAGGGTGCCGCGCAGCGCCTTGGAGTCCTCCACGGTAAAGAGTGGCGCATGCGCGACTGTATCACTGGCGATCTCCAGCACGGCAAAGCGCCGAAACAGCGCTTCCGGGGTCGTCGCAGCGCTCCCGTCGGCCAAGACTGCCGAGCTGTTATCCTGATCTGCTGCCTCTGCCATTGTTATTCCGTTTCGCTGCCTTCCCGTCTGCTGTCATCAGGCGCGGAGCCTAGCGGCAGCCTGCTTCGTCTCGCAAGAGCCAACGCGCCTCGCGCATCCAAGCTATGTGCGGAGCCGGAGAAAAGAAGCACTTGCAAAGCCCTCCTGTCTTCGCTACCATTCTCTCCTCACAAGGGAGCGCGGGCGTAGCTCAGAGGGAGAGCACAACCTTGCCAAGGTTGGGGTCGTGAGTTCGAATCTCATCGCCCGCTCCAGAGAAATCAAACACTTGGAGGAAAAGTTAGGTTGGGGACTCTGAGTACCAAGTGAGGATCACTGTTCCCGCTGTTCCGAGCGCTCTTCACACCCTCGGCCATAAGGCGCAGATCCTGCTCGCGAAGAGCTATGCCCCTACAAGAGCATCTTGTTCTCTTCTTGGCCATGGGCTCATTAGCTTTGAGCCAGATTCTGATGGCGTCCAGTTGTAGGATGGTGAGGTAATTGGCGGCACGCTTTATCTTAGCGCGTGGCGGCTCGTCGGAAGTGTTTGATCGGATTGAAGAAACGCTCGATACAGTTTCGCTCTTAGTAGAACCGCTTGGAAAAGTGGGCCTGCCATGCGCAGTTGGTCTTGGAGGGGATGTTGGGAGCCGCGCCCTTGGTTTCTATGTCCCGTCGCGACCAGTCGTCGCCATAGGCTCGATCCGCCAACAGGATAAAACCGGGCTTGAAGCAGCCGAGGAGGATTGCAGCCTGGGTGCTGGACCCAACTCAAACACGTGGTTCCCGTTAGACCCGACTCAGTGGCTCGCGCAGGCGGGTGAGGGTCCCTTTTGGCATCCTGACGCTGGGGGGAAGGCCGGGCTCGCGAATTACCCGCGGAGCTTGAGGACCCGAAGCCGAGGAGATCACAAACACCAGCATATGAACGCTCCTCTACACTTAGCCCAGAACGGCCAGGACAACGGGCCGCTGATCGGAAACCCACGGGCCAGTGCCAATTTCGTAGCGTTCCGGGCACAGGTCTCCCGTCGTGAAGTCGTTTTGATTGGCATAGCGTTGGCTCACGCTGGTGTCGGCCGTGGTCGCAAGCGGTCGATCCGATCCAGGATATCGGCGAACAGGTCGCGCGGGAGCGCGACCTCGGCCAATTGGAAGGTGACGTAGCGTCCGTGACGCGCGACTTTTGCCCCAATTTTCACCAGCTTCTCGCGCAGCGTCGTCAGCGACCAATTGCTCACTGGGTCTGGCAAAGCGAGCGTGCGCATGAAGTTGCCCAGGTTGTAGGCCAGTGCATGAAGCTGAAGCCGAGCCGCGTTGGCCTTGAAGCGTCGGCAGGATAGTCGCGTCCAACGGATCGCGTTCTTGCCCTCCCTGATGTGTTGTTCCGCCGTGCCACGCTGGTTGTAGAAGGCGACGATCCGCTCGGCGGGCCGGGACAGATTGGTGACGACGAACCCGACGCGGGGATACAACTCGCCCGGATGCCATTCCACTTTCGCCACCACGCGCCGCGCCTGGGTCCAGCTTCCAGCCCGATAGCTGAAGCTGGCGAAGTAGCGACGGACTTCCATCGGGGGCCGTCCCTTTGGGCGCCGTAGCAGGTGGGCGACGTATCCCTGGAGCACGCTGTTGGCGGGAAGCCGGATGGCGTAGCCGAAGCCCTCGGCCTCCAGATACTCGTAGATGTCCGGTGAGGCGAAGGCGGCATCGCCCCGAAAGTATCGCCGCAGCTTGCGCTCGCGATAACGCGCCACGACCGGGTCCAGCACCGCGCGCCAGCCATCGGCGCTGTGCACGTTGCCGGGTCGCAAGGCGCAGCGCTCCAGATCGCCGAGCTGGTTGAAGACAAAAAGCGGGTGATAGCAGGTGCAGCCGAAGTGGCCGTTGTAGGCCGTGCCTTCCTGTTCGCCGTGGGTGGGGCTGACCGAACTGTCCATGTCCAGGATGATCAGCTTCGGCGGTTTGCGACGATGAACGCGGTCGATCCACAGCCCGGACAGAGCGCTGAGTGCGGTGAGATTGACGTCACCCGTCAGCCATTGCGTCTCGAAACGGCCCATCTGGCTCGATGAGGCCGCACCCCGATCCGTCGCCTTGCCGCCGACAATCCAACGCATCGCTGGATCGCGAGAAAGCCGCTCGGCGTCGTTGACATCCTCCTACCCGGCCAAACGCCCGAACACCGCTTGCCGAAGCATCCCGACGACAGCGTGCCAGCCGTTCTTGCCGCGACGACCGTCTCGCAGCGCCCCGGCCGCCATCTCTGTCAGGCCAAGCGCGTCGTCCAGTTCCCGATACGCGAGCAAGCCGCCGTCCGACGTTACCTTCGATCCAGGGAACTCCAGCTTCACGCGGCGGTCGAAATCCACGCGAAGCAGCCCGTTCTTGGATTCACCCATCGGATGCACCATGAAAACCTCGCTTCAATCGACACAACACCATGATATGTAACCATGAATCAGCACCGTGGATGGCGCAACCTCAATCCCACCTGGGCAATGCGGGGTAAGATGATGTGCTCGAGGGGTTGCCCCGTTTGATGTTGGAACTCGTCTGAGCGGCGCTGCTCAGTGGGAGATTATGCGGCGCCCTCGATCCGGTCAATCTGGCGCTTTTGGCAGTGCTCGATGAGAGCCTGCTTGAGAAGGGGTCGCTGCTTGTAGGCCTCGATGCGACGGAAGCCTTTCCTGGCTTCGAACAATCCAGCTGCTGTCCAGCGCAGGGCCATTTTGGCGTCCCGCCAGCGTTTCACGTTGCGGCAGACCTGCCGGATAACGCTGTTCATGGATTCGACGATGTTTGTGCCGGCCAGGGAGCGGCGCCATTCGAGAGGCAAGCCCAGCCTGACCGAGGTCGGGATTTCGTCGAGACCTTCGAGGATCGATCTGGACACATCCGCTGCTTCCCGCTCGAAGCGCCGCGCGAGGTTGCGCATCGGGCGTTCGGCCTTGTCGGCGTCGTCGAGTTCCCATGCCTGTTTCAGGGCGCGGCGCACGGCGGCACGGTGCCTGGGCGCCAGCCGGGCGGCGATGTTGCGTGCCTTGTGTATCTGACGACGCTGGATGGGAATGTCTGCTCAGAAGATGCGCCGCAGCGCCTTGCCGAGCGCTCTGGCTTGCGTCCAGGATGAAGAGATGGCAGTCTTCGGGATCGAGCCCGCGCTCGATCGGAGTGTCGAGCAGCGCTTGTACTCTGGCAGCGGTCTCTGTCGCTCCTTCGACGACGTCCAGTGGACGCTTGTGACCGGAAACGTCAATGCCAACAGCCCCGATCGTCAACAGAGGGTCGTCCAGATGCAGCCCGTCGATCCGGATCACCACAAGATCCAGCTGCGAGAGATCGGATCCCATCCACGCATCGAATGTGGCCTGCGTCAGCGCCTTGAACCGCCGGGATAGCGCAGATTTGGACAAGCCGCTGCCCGCCTCAACCGAAACACCGGTCTCGGACAACCCAACGGCGCGGTGAAACTTGCGTGTGGCCACATTCATCGCCATCGGGTTCATCGCCCACCGATCGAGACATTCACCCGCCGAAACCTCCTCCCAGCTCGGCAGGGGCATCTCCTTGCCCGTGGTCCTGCTGCGAACCCGAGGGCGATCAACGTCGATCTTGCCGCCGTGAAAGCCAACCTGCGCCTGCCAATGGCCCCAACGGTAGCCTAGCTTGTCCGGACAATACTCATAGCGCCCCCTGGCAAGCCGCGTCGCGTCTTCGTTCATCAACCGGGTCAGGCTTTCAATGCCTGCCATCGGACAGAACTGCTCGAAGCTCTCCGTCAGCGCGTCATAGGCCTCATCCACAAGCAAATGCACGTGCAGAGCGGTAGTCAAACCCAGGGGGGGATGTGGCGGTCGTCTTCATGGCGTTGCTTCCTTCTTCGGTTTGAACACCCCGAGCCTACGGCTCAGGGGAAACAACGCCACACTAAATCAAAGGGGTCATGCCTATCTGAGAGGGTATTCTCTAAGGTAGCGTAGGAAGAGCTTTGGCTTGTCGGAAGCCCGATGATTGTAGCGCCACTCAGTTTCTTTGAGATGCAAATGAAAGGTGTATTTGGGCAAGCCCTTGAGCTTTGCCAGCCGCACCTTGGCCATGCCCCAAAATCCCTCGATAGCGTTGATGTGAACGCGGCCACGCGCGAATTCGTCTTTCGAACGGTCGACGCGGAAGTGGCCATAGCCGGGGTCGACGAGCCCGTTGTATGTGCCAGCCATCCGAGTCGATCACGCTCTCTGGGTCCACCCGGCCCCGAACGATCCCTTGTCATGTGGCCTTTGAGCAGTCCGGCACGATCTCGGTATAAACTTGGCCATCGCGTTCGAAGATGCCAAAGACGCTGGTCTTGCCATAGACTCCACGCCCACGCTTGCCTTTGACGCGGCGCGGGCCGAAGAGGCTTTCATCAAGCTCGACGACACCGAACAGGGGTCGCAGTTCTTCGCAGGCGGCGAAGATGCCTTCGCGCAGGCCGCGATAAATGCGGTTGAGCGTGTTGCAGTTCACACCCGTCACTTCTGCGGTCTGTAGCGCCGCAAGATCGGCTGCCAAACAGCGAACAATCTCACGACTTCTGGCTTCCGAAATACGTGAACGGATTGAGTATCTATTCTTCATCCCTTTTCATAGCCTTGTGATAAAAAACTGTCACTCAGATCGGCGACCTTACTTTGTCCACACCACTGCCGCCATAGAGGATGTCGTCGCCGCCTCCGTAGAAGCTAGAGTCATCCTGTCCACCACCAAGCAGGATATCTGGGCCGTTTCCGCCGAAGAACGAGCGATCAGGTCCTCTACCGCCATTGAGCCTGTCGCCGCCACCCCCTCCAAAAAGGCGGCGATCACACCCATTTCCGCCGTAGAGCCTGTCGTTGCCGTCGTCTCCATTGAAGCGGTTGTCATCTCCACTATCACCGAACTTGTCATCACCTAGAAGACCGTAGAGCCTATCGCTCCCATTCAACCCGTAGATCGTATCGACTAGACTCGTGCCAGTGAGCGTGTCATTTTCGCCCGAGGTTCCGAAGATAACAACCATCGCTTCGCTCCCTTGATCGCTAACAATCAAGGGAGTGCCACTGACAGCTATGGATCAACAGATCACCGCTGCGCCGCCGCCTTCGCGCTCACCTCGGCGAAGCTCTTCACCATCTCCCGCGGCACGACGCCTTTGACGTCGCCCAGGAACCGGAGCGTTGGCCCTCTACCCATAGATGATGTGCTCGATGTTGGTGACCGTCAATCCGCCCGGCAGGCTGACGCCAGCAGCCGGGTGGAGGGTATCCACCCCGGCCCCGCCGTCGAAGAGGTCGCCAGCCTGCAATTCGCCCTGACTGGCAGCGTTCAGGGTGTCCCGGCCGCTCTCGCCAAAGACCTTGTCGATGCCGCTGCCTCCGAAAAGGAAGGCGTCATTGCCGCAGCCACCCCTAACCTTGTCAGCACCACTATCGCCAAAAAGAGCGGTATCTTTGCCGGCGTTACCGTTCAGGACGTCGGCACCCTGGTCACCGAACAGAAAGGAGTCGTCGCCGGCTCCCCCGACCAACTTGTCGTCGTCCTGTCCGCCATAGAAACCGAAGTCTAGGTCTCGCCCTCCATAGATGCGATCACTGCCACCCTCGCCAAAGAAGGTGTGATCGTCTCCATCGGCACCCGACAAGGTGTCCGCATCCGAGCTACCATAGAGAAGGCTGTCAGCTTGCGAACCGCCGTTGAGGACTTCGGATCCTTGCCCGCCGAAGAGGGAAATATCCACCCCTGATCCGCCAATAAGGTCGTCGGCAACACTGCCTCCATAGAGTCTGCTATCACCGCCGTCGCCACCCTCGACAGTGTCAGCGCCCCTTCCGCCTTCGAGCCAAGTATCGTCGCCTTCGCCACCAAAAATCCTATCGTTGCTGCGATCGCCGAAGAGCCAATAGTGAGAGGTGGCTCGGGAAAGCTGGACAGGTGAGCTAAGTGTCGTTTTCGCGTGAGATTGGCCTGATAGCCGAGAGCGAGGAGAGAGCATGGCAAGACGCCCGCGCCGGAACCACAGTCCAGCATTCAAGGAGAAAGTGGCCTTGGCAGCCATCCAGGGCAAGAGGACGCTGGCCGAGTGAGCCCGGCAGTTTGACGTACCCCCCCAACCAGATCACCCAGTGGCGCCGGCAGTTGGTGGATGGTGCTAGCGGTGTGTTCGGCGACACCGCCAAGGCCGAGACGGTGCCGGAGGTGGATGTGAAGACCCTGCATGCAAAGATTGGCGAGTTGTCGTTAGAGAAGGATTTTTTGTCCGCAGCGCTCGGCAAGGCCGGTCTGTTGGCGCGCGCAAAGCGACGATCGAGCGCGACGACAGACTGAGCATCAGCCGTCAGGCGCAGCGGCTCGGCCTCAGCTGAGGTGGCGTCTCCTATCTGCTGCGCCCGGCCTCGCAGACCGATCTCGCGCTCATGTGCCGGATCGACGCGTTGCCTCTGGATGACCCCTTTGCCGGCAGCCGGATGTTGCAAGGCCTGCTGAAGGTAGACGGCCATGAGGTGGGGCGGCGACGTGTTTCGACGCTGATGCAGAAGATGGGGATCGAGGCGCTCTATCGCCGCCCGAAGACCTCGACGCCGGCACCGGGACACAAGATCCATCCCTCCCTACTGCGCGGCCTCGCTGTCAGGCGCCCTGACCGGGTCTGGGCGATGGACATCGCCTGCGTGCCCATGGCACGGGGCTTGGTCTATCTTGCTGCTGTCCTGGACTGGTTCAGCCGCAAGCTTCTGGCTTGGCAGTTGTCGATCACGCGTGAGGCAGAGTTCTGTATCGAGGCCCTGGAGGCGGCGCTGGCACGCCATGGCAGGCCAGAGATCCTCAATGCCAACCAGGGCAGTCAACAATTCACGTCGCTGGCCTTCGTTCAGGTCCCAAAGGACGCGGAGAGCGCGATCTCCATGGACGGCAAAGGAGCCTGGAGGGACAAGGTTTTTATGGAGCGCCTCTGGCGCAGGGTCAAGTATGAGGAGATCGACCTGCACGTCTACGCCAACGTGCCCGGAGGCGCGCGCCTCGATTGGGCGCTACCTGGCCTTCTACAACAGCACGAGGCCACATTCGTCGCCTGGCGGGCAGACGCCCGATCAGGCGTACATCAGCGCGCTGCAGCCAATCCCGGCAGCAGCTTAACCCAGACGAAAATCCACTTGGCGATGGCTCGAACCCTGTTCAACGGAAATCCGCCTAAGCCCCCCTGCGCCGGTCATGCTTGCAATACCTGCCTCTCGAAACTCCCTAGAAGAAAAAAGGTAACTCAGATATTTTGCGTCCAGCTTCGAAGGATTTGGGCGAATAACAAACACCTCCGATGTGGCAAACCCGATTCCATTTATTAACTCTGCCGCAATCGCCTTCTTTCCATTCTCAAAGCAAGGAGTGACTTTTGCTAAAAGCAGGTCTCCATTGGCGAAGTAGTTGTAACTGGTCGAGGCAACTTCTGCGAGAGGTCGAGGTATTAAAGCTTCCAGACCTCCTAAGCCGGTACTTAAAGCGGATCACCCAGTCACGGACAATCTGCAGCGTCACACCGCCGAGCTTCGCCGCATCCCTGCGCCTCCCGCCATCGTAGATCACGGCCAGCGAAAGCAGGCGGCGCGTCTGATCACTGTCGCTGCTCTCCCGTGCCAGACGACAAAGATCGCCGTCATAGTCTTTTCCTGGCTGAAACGCTCTGCCCATCGATGCCTCCCATCGTTCGGAGACAGTGAGTCAGAGCTTTACCACTTTGGGAATCCCCCAAATAAGTCAGAGGTCGTAACTGCTGGTATAATATCTCGCTTGATAAACCCCCGCATCGGCCTGATTGACCGAATAAACCGGTGACTCAAACAGAGCAGACCGCGACTAAAGGGCCTCTCATGCCACAAGCATTTGCTCTGTGTACCAGAGTTCCGGGGCGTGACTTGGACGGCACAGTGTCTCGAGTTGACGTCATCCCGATTTAGCCGGGATCGCCCACGTAGCGCCCGATCACGACGTTCATATTGCCTTGGTCGCTGCTGGGATGCAATCTGAGAGGCGTCGGGGATTGGGAAACGGCCCAGAACGGCCAGGACAACGGGCCGCTGATCGGAAACCCACGGGCCAGTGCCAATTTCGTAGCGTTCCGGGCACAGGTCTCCCGTCGTGAAGTCGTTTTGATTGGCATAGCGTTGGCTCACGCTGGTGTCGGCCGTGGTCGCAAGCGGTCGATCCGATCCAGGATATCGGCGAACAGGTCGCGCGGGAGCGCGACCTCGGCCAATTGGAAGGTGACGTAGCGTCCGTGACGCGCGACTTTTGCCCCAATTTTCACCAGCTTCTCGCGCAGCGTCGTCAGCGACCAATTGCTCACTGGGTCTGGCAAAGCTAGCGTGCGCATGAAGTTGCCCAGGTTGTAGGCCAGTGCATGAAGCTGAAGCCGAGCCGCGTTGGCCTTGAAGCGTCGGCAGGATAGTCGCGTCCAACGGATCGCGTTCTTGCCCTCCCTGATGTGTTGTTCCGCCGTGCCACGCTGGTTGTAGAAGGCGACGATCCGCTCGGCGGGCCGGGACAGATTGGTGACGACGAACCCGACGCGGGGATACAACTCGCCCGGATGCCATTCCACTTTCGCCACCACGCGCCGCGCCTGGGTCCAGCTTCCAGCCCGATAGCTGAAGCTGGCGAAGTAGCGACGGACTTCCATCGGGGGCCGTCCCCTCGGGCGCCGTAGCAGGTGGGCGACGTATCCCTGGAGCACGCTGTTGGCGGGAAGCCGGATGGCGTAGCCGAAGCCCTCGGCCTCCAGATACTCGTAGATGTCCGGTGAGGCGAAGGCGGCATCGCCCCGAAAGTATCGCCGCAGCTTGCGCTCGCGATAACGCGCCAAGGGTCGCATCTGCTAAAATCTCTGGACATTTAGGCCTGCCTTCCTGTTCGCCGTGGGTGGGGCTGACCGAACTGTCCATGTCCAGGATGATCAGCTTCGGCGGTTTGCGACGATGAACGCGGTCGATCCACAGCCCGGACAGAGCGCACTTTTGTCGCACCCTGATAGGACCGCTTCAGACTGTGGGAGGAAGCCATGAAGCAGCACTATCGGGCGGTGGTCATCGGTGGCGGTGTGGTCGGGGCCTCGGTGCTCTATCACCTCACCAAGTTCGGCTGGAGCGAGGTCGCGTTGATCGAGCGCAAGGAACTGACGGCCGGCTCTACCTGGCACGCCGCCGCGGGCTTTCACGCGCTGAACGCCGATCCCAACATCGGGGCCTCGGTGCTCTATCACCTCACCAAGTTCGGCTGGAGCGAGGTCGCGTTGATCGAGCGCAAGGAACTGACGGCCGGCTCACCTGGCACGCCGCCGCGGGCTTTCACGCGCTGAACGCCGATCCCAACATCGCGGCACTGCAGAGTTACACCATCGGCCTCTATAAGGAGATCGAGGCCGAGAGCGACGTCTCCTGCGGCGTTCATATGACCGGCGGCGTCAATGTCGCCTCCGACCCGGACCGCTGGGAGGCCCTGCGCGCCGCCTGGGCGGTGTTCCAGACCATGGGTATCGAGACCGCACGCCTGGTGACGCCGGAAGAGTCCCTCGAGATCTGTCCTCTGGCCGACATCAGCGGCATCCGCGGCGGCCTGCTGGATGCCAACGAGGGCTATCTCGATCCGCACGGCACCACCCACGCCTATGCCACGGCAGCCGAGAAGCGCGGCGCCGATCTGATCCTGCGCAACCGCGTGGTCGAGCTGCAGCAGCGCCCGGACGGTGCTTGGGACGTCGTCACCGAGCAGGGCACGATCACCGCCGAGCACGCCATCAATGCTGGCGGCCTCTGGGCCAAGCAGGTCGGCCTGATGGCTGGCATCGACCTGCCGGTCACGCCGATGGAGCACCACTATCTGGTGACCGAGGATATCCCCGAGGTCGCCGCCCTGGAGCGGGAAATGGGGCTCTTCGTCGACCTCGACCGCTATACCTACATGCGCCAGGAGCGCCAGGGTATGCTGCTGGGCGTCTATGAGCTGAACCCCAAGCATTGGAACGTGGAAGGCGCGCCCTGGGACTACGGCATGGAGCTGATCCCGGAGGACATCGACCGCATCTCCATGGAACTGGGCAAGGGCTTCGAGCGCTATCCCTGCGTCGCCAATGCCGGCATCAAGCGTTGGGTGAACGGTGCCTTCACCTTCACCCCCGACGGCAACCCGCTGATCGGGCCGGTGCCGGGAAAGCGCGGCTATTGGACCGCCTGCGGGGTCATGGCCGGCTTCTCGCAGGGCGGCGGTGTCGGCAAGGCCCTGGCCGAGTGGATGATCCACGGCGAACCCGAGCAGGATGTCTACGGCATGGACATCGCTCGCTATGGCAACTTCGCCTCGAACCGCGAATACCTGCGTCGGACCACTAGGCAGTTCTATGCCCGCCGCTTCGTCATGACCTATCCCAACGAGCGCTTGCCGGCCGGGCGTCCGCTGCGCCGACCAGCCTGTTATGACGCCATGACCGCAGCCGGTGCGCAGTGGACCGCCAATTGGGGTCTGGAGCTGCCGGTCTACTTCGGCCCGCTGGACTTCGACGAGACACCTAGCCTGCAGCGCTCCAACGCCTTCGATCTGGTGGCAGCGGAGTGTCGGGCCGTGCGCGAGACGGCCGGCCTGCTCGATACCACGGCCTTTGCCCGCTACGAGGTCACCGGCAGCGGTGCCGAGACTTGGCTGGATCGCCTGCTGGCCTGCCGCCTGCCGCAGCCGGGCCGGGTCAAGCTGGCCCCTATGCTGGGCGAGGACGGGCGCCTCAAGGGCGATCTGACGGTGATCAACTGGGGAAAGGGGCTCTGGTGGATCATGGGCTCCTACTATCTGCGGCAATTCCACATGCGCTGGTTCGACGATCATCCGGGCGAGGATACCCAGGTGCGCGACATCACCGATGCGGTCAGCGGCTTCTTGATCAGCGGCCCCCGGGCAAGACAGATTCTGACCAGCTGTGCCGAGGGCGATCTCTCCAACGAGACCCTGCCCTTCATGGCCTGCTGTGAGATGGACGTGGGCCTGGTCCGCACCCGGATTGCCAGGCTCTCGGTCGCCGGCGAGCTGGGCTACGAGATCAACTGCGCGGCCAGCGAGCAGCCAGCCCTGCGCGAGGCCCTGCTGGCCGCCGGCAAGGATCTGGGCCTGCACGAAATCGGCTACTACGCCCTGAACTCACTGCGCCTGGAGAAGTCCTTCGGAATCTGGTTGGCGGAGTTCACGCAAGGCTATACCCCGACCGAGACCGGCATGGACCGCTGGGTCCCCAAGAGCAAAGAAGGTTTCGTCGGCTGCGAGGCCTTGCGGTCGGCCGCAGCACCCGCGCAGATCTTGGTCACCCTGGAGGTCGAGGCCGTCGACGCCGATGCCGCAGGCTTCGAGCCGGTCTATTTGGGCGAAGAGAAGGTGGGCTTCATCACCTCCGGCGGCTATGGGCATTGGCTGGGCAAGAGCCTCGCCATGGCCCTGCTCGATCCCAAGGCGGCTGCGGTCGGCACCGAGCTCACCACCTACATCGTCGGCAACCCGCTGCCGGCCAAGGTGATCGCGCCCTCGCCGCACGACGCCAAGGGCGTGCGGATGCGCGGCTAGGGCCGGGCCATGGACGAGGCGGTCAAGACGGTCAGCACCAGCAAGGAGGATTGGTTCGCCATTGCGCTTGACACCCTACTGAACGAGGGGGTCGAGTGGGTGAAGGTGCTGACCCTGACCGAGAAGCTGGGCGCCTCGCGCTCCAGCTTCTACTGGTTCTTCAAGAACCGGGGTGACCTGCTGGACCAGCTTCTGGCGCTGTGGGAGCGCAAGAACACCGCGGCCATTCTCTCGCGCGCGGGCCGGCCGGCGGCCAGCATCACCGAGGCCGTGCTGAATGTCTTCGAGTGCTGGATCACCGACGAGATCTTCGACGTCAATCTCGACCGGGCGGTGCGCGACTGGGGGCGCAATGATGCCAGGGTGGCCGCGGCCGTCGCCGCAGCCGATGACGCCCGTGTCGAGGCGCTCAGCACCATGTTCGCAGCCCAAGGCTATCCCGAGGGCGAGGCTTTCATTCGGGCCCGCGTCCTCTATTTGACCCAGATCGGCTACTATGCCGTCGCGCCGAACGAAGACATTGAGACCCGCCTCTCCTATGTGCAGCACTATATGATGGCGCTCACCGGATGCCATGCCAGTGACGCCGAAATCGCGCGCTACTTGGCCTTTTCCGACAAGACATCGCAGCGGAACAAAAGGGAGAAGATCTGATGGAAGACTCTGGAGGACGCCGCCGCGGACGCCGGGCCCGCCAGGAGGCCCCGGCTGCCCGGATCACCAACTATCGCCAGCTGCGCCACCCCTTTACGCCGCAGTCGGTCTTCTCCGAGGACGCGGTCGCGCGCATGCATGCCATGGCGCTGAAGGTGCTGCAGGAACTCGGCCTGAAGGTCCTGCACCCGGAGGCCCGGGCCTTCTTCAAGGCAGCCGGTGCCCTGATCGACGAAGACAGCCAGATGGTCCGCATCGGCCCGGAGATCATCGAGGCGGCGCTCGCCAGCGCACCGCGCTCCTGGCGCTTGCATTCGGTCAATCCGGAGCGCGAACAGGCCTATCGGTTGGGCACCATGATGTTCCTAGCCGGCGCCGGCTGTCCGAACGTGACCGACGCCGAACGCGGGCGCCGCCCAGGCTCGCTCGAGTCCTTCGAGGAGACGACCAAGCTGCAGCAGAGCTTCGACGTGATCCACATGCACGGCCCCTCGGCCGAGCCGCAGGACGTGCCGGTGAATGTCCGGCATTACGAATTGATGCGCGGGCAGCTGGCCTTTGGCGACAAGCCTTACTTCGTCTACGCCCGCGGTCACCAGCAGGTGCAGGAGAGCCTAGAGATGATCCAGCTCGGCCACAATCTCGCCAACGACGAGCTGACTGACGGCGTTTGGGCGACCACCATCATTAACACCAACTCGCCGCGCCAGATCGACATTCCCATGGCCGAGGGCATCATCGACTTCGCTCTGGCCCGGCAGATGAGCGTGATCACGCCCTTCTGCCTCTCAGGTGCGATGGCGCCGGTGACCGTCGCCGGTGCGCTGGTCCTGCAGCACTGCGAGGCCCTGGCCGGGGTCACCCTGGCACAGATGGCCAGTGCCGGCGCGCCGGTCAGCTACGGCGGTTTCAGTTCCAATGTCGACATGAAGTCGGGCGCACCGGCCTTCGGCACGCCAGAGCACATCAAGCTCTCGATCGGCACCGGCCAACTGGCGCGCCACATCGGCATGCCCTGGCGCTCGGCCTCGGGCTCGGCGGCCAATGTCGCCGACATGCAGGCGGCCGAGGAAACCCAGATGGGCAACTGGGCGGCGCTACAGGCCAATGCCACCCTGATCGTGCACGCCGCTGGCTGGCTGGAAGGCGGTCTCTCCTTCGGCTACGAGAAGTTCATCAACGACATCGAGGCCCTGCAGACCCTGGCCGAACTCTGCACCCCAACACCGGAGGACGAGGCGAGCCTGGGTTGGTCGGCCCTGGCAGACGTCGATCCCGGCGGCCACTTCTTCGCCACCGAACACACCATGGAGCGCTATGCCGAGGCCTTCTACGAGCCGCTGGTCGCCGATCTCTCCAACTTCGGCTCCTGGTCCGAGGCCGGCAGTCGGACATCCACCGAGCGTTCGGTGGATCTCTGGAAGTCCGTCCTGGCTGATTTCGAACCGCCGCCGAGCGGGCCGGAAGCAGCCGAGCGGATCGTGGGCTATATCGAGGCTGGGAAGGCACGGGGTGGGGCGAAGCCGCCGGAGTAGAGCGACAGGTCACCAAGCAGAGGGTCGGGGCCTTCTTCCGGTACGGCCGGATCTCTCAGCACAACCCTTATGACTCGCCGCATTCCGGCATGGAAATCCGCTCGGGTTCTGGTGTTCAACAGCAATCCTTTAGCCGACATCATCAAGAGGAATGACATGTCGCTTGCCTCATTGAGTGTCGCGTAGACACTGCAGGGCTGCAAAAAAGCTTCAGCTCTTTCACGCACTCGGCCCGATAGTCGGGTAGCGCTGCCTGGCACAGTTTGGCGCCGAGCGAGAATTTCAGCGCCGTACGGGGCACCGTGCACCATGGGAACCAGGACACCGAACACGCTCCGAAAACGCGGCGAGCAAGCACTGAGACGCGGGCTGACCGTCGCTATCGCGTGCGGCGCATGCCCTCGTGCGGGAATGCAGGCTGAAACCAGCAGCGGCCCAAGTCAGCACCGCTTCTCTGGTTCTGTGACGGTTGTACAGCGTCTTTCGGCTGACCGCCGCGGCATTGGCCAATTCACCTATGGTTGCCTTCGCAAAGCTGGAGCGGGCGAATGCCATCAGCACTCTTGCAAATTTTTCGCGATCACTCATGTCACGCATTGTACGAGTTGTCCTAATTTTGTAAAGAAAAATTGACTAATAATAGCATAAATGTCGTAATGGCGAAGTGCATTAGTCTACACTAATGGAAATGTGGAGGGCAGAAATGAGCGCGTCGATAGCCCGGCAGCGGGCCTTGTATTGGTTCACATTCATCCCGGAGCATGTGATCAAGGGATTTGCGAGATACTACATTTATTGGAAAGTGTTTTTCGTCCTGGCAACGATCGGGCATTGCGTGACGCTGGTTCTGTTTTGGCAAACCGGCGTGATCTTTATGGCGGTGGGGATTGTCCCGTTTGATGTTGAAACTCGCCTGAGCGGCGCTGCTCGATGGGAGGTTATGCAGCGCCCTCGATCCGGTCAATCTGGCGCTTTTGGCGGTGCTCGATGAGAGCCTGCTTGAGAATGGGTCGCTGCTTGCAGGCCTCGATGCGACGGAAGCTTTTCCTGGCTTCGAACAGTCCATCTGCTGCCCAGCGCAGGGCCGTTTTGGTGTCCCGCCAGCGTTTCACGTTGCGGCAGACCTGCCGGATAACGCTGTTCATGGATTCGACGATGTTTGTGCCGACCAGGGAGCGGCGCAGTTCGAGAGGCAAGCCCAGCCTGAACGCGGTCAGGATTTCGTCGCGACCTTCGAGGATCGATCTGGACACATCCGCTGCGTCCTGCTCGAAGCGCCGCGCGAGCTTGCGCATCGGGCGCTCGGCCTTGTCGGCGTCGTCGAGTTCCCAAGCCTGTTTCAGGGCGAGGCAAAACGGTACTGGCCGACTGGACCCGCGCGCTTGCCCTGGAACCGGCACTTGCCGGCACACTGCAGGAGGAGCTGACCGCCGCCGAATTCTATTTCGGTCGAATCGACAATCAGTTCGGTCCGCAGTCGCGCAAGGCGCTCGCCGCCTTCGCCACGGAGCGCTGCCGCTAGATTTCCCGCTTGCCCCACCTGGCTGCGAGCGGGCAAAAGCGACGCAACATGATCGAGGGACCTCTGGCCCGCTACCGGGCACTCCGCAACAACGGCAACTTGCAGCACGACCCGGCCCAGGAACTGGCCGCGGAGAAGCTGCAGGCGCTTTGCCATGCGCTGAAGAACTATGCGCCGCAGGGCGGTGCCAGTGGCTGGAAGGTGCGTCTGGGCCTCGCCCGGCGCCGTGAGGATCCGCCGCAAGGACTCTATATGTACGGACCGGTGGGCACCGGCAAATCCATGCTGATGGATCTCTTCTACGAGGCCGCCTTGCTCGAGCGAAAGCGCCGCGTCCACTTCCACGCCTTCATGACCGAGGTGCAGGATCGCCTGCATATCTGGCGCCAGCGCACCAAAGGCAAGGAGGGCAATCCTCTGCCGCGTCTGGCTGCCGCCTTGGCGGCGGAAACCCATCTGCTCTGCTTCGACGAGTTCCACGTCATCAACATTGCCGATGCGATGATCCTGAGGCGACTCTTCGAATGCCTGATCGGCGAGGGCGTGGTGGTGGTGGCGACCTCGAACTGGTCGCCGGAGCTGCTCTACGAGGGCGGCCTGCAGCGCGAGCGCTTCCTGCCCTTCATCGCCTTCCTGCAGCAGCACCTGGATATTCTGGACGTAAACGGTGGCCGCGACTATCGCCGCCAACGTCTGAAACTGCTCGCCGTCTACCATGCACCGCTGGGCCCCAAGACCGACAGCGCGCTCGACGAAGCCTTTGCCGAGTTGACCGACAGCGCCGAGGTGAAGCCCGACAGCGTCACGGTCAAGGGTCGCCGGGTCGCTGTACCTGCGGCCGCGCGCGGCGTCGCCCGTTTCAACTTCGACGACCTCTGTGCCAAGCCCTTGGGTGCGGAGGACTATCTGACCGTCGCCCGGCGCTTTCATACCGTGGTGATCGGCCAGGTGCCGATCCTGCATGCCGACAATCGTGACAAGGCCAAGCGCTTCATGGTGCTGGTCGATGCCCTCTACGAGGCCAAGAGCAAGCTGATCCTGGGCGCCGAGGCGCCGCCCGACAGTCTCTACCCGCGCGGCGACGGGGCGGAGGAGTTTCTGCGCACCGCCAGCCGACTGATGGAAATGCGCTCCTCAGAGTACCTTGCATCGGAGCATATCGAGGGCTGACTCGCTCGCCTCGACAGGCTCGACCCCGCCGCGCCATAAGGGGATATGGTGGAGGGTCGCTTCGAGAGCAGCGCGGTTGGGCGTTTCATCGTGAAGGGCGTGCGGGTCTGGCTTTTGGCCGCGCTCACTATCGGCCTAGTCGTGATGGCGCTCCTGCCCGACAGTATGACCGATCCTGCCCCGCCTTTCCCCTCACTTCAAGCGCTTTCCGGAAAGAAGGTCACTGCCGCTTTCGATGGCGGACGGATCACGTCGGATGGCGGTGCAGTGCTGCTGGCGGAGGCGGAACGCAAGCCCGTCATCGCCAACAGATTGGCCGAACCGATGCCTGAACTGCGTGATCCGACGCGGGTTCGCCATCTGTTGGTGGATATCCTGCGGGCAGGCATTCTGGCGATTGGTACAGGGTATGAAGACGCCGACGATCTGGACGCGCGGCGCCATGACCCGGCATTCAGGATAGCGTTGAGCAAGACGCCGGAAGCGGGGGAAGCGGGGCTCGGTCTGGCCAGTCAGCCAACCCTGTCGCGCTGGGAGACTGCTCCGGACCTGCGCAGCGTGATCGCGATGGCATAGGCGACGATCGCTCTCTACTGCGACAGCCATGCCGCGCCGCCCGAGACAATCACGCCGGACATCGATGACACCTTCGATGCCGCACAAGGCGACCGGCAACTGGCGTTCTGGAACGGGTTCCACGGCGCGCGGGGTTTCGCGCCGATCCCTGTCCATGAAGCCGAGAGCGCGCGTCCCCTCGCCGTCGTGCTCCACCCTGCCAGGACACCCTCGGGCGTCGAGACCCGTGCCCCTGTCCGCCGCCCGATCCGGCGCATCCGCCGCCACTGGCCCGAGACACGCATCCTGCTGCGCGGTGACGGACACCATGCCCGGCCCGCATTGATGGCATGGTGCGAGGACAACGGCGTCGATTTCCTGTTTGGCCTGCCGATCAATGCCGCGGCGAGCGGCGCGACCCGCTGCTCGCCGCGGCAACGGACGCCTGCGCGCTGTTCCGGGCCGAGAAGAACCTGCCCCTGAACCGGACCCATGGCGAGACGACCCATGCCGCCAAAAGCCGGGGCGGCCTCAAGCGCCGAACCATCGCCCGCATCAACGCCACGACGCTGGCTATGAACATCCGTGCCCTCGTCACCTCGCTGACCGGCAGCACACCCGAGCGGCTCTACGAGTTCGACTATTGCGCGCGGGGGCAAGCCCCGAACCTCATCAAACTCCACAAGACCCAGCTCAAAAGCGACCCCACGTCCTGTCATTCGGCGTCCTGTCATTCGGCACTGGCCAATCAGGTCAGGCTGATCCTGCATACCGCCGCATACTGCTTGCTCTGCTCCGTACGCCGGGCCATTCCGGAAACACACCCCTTGCGCCAGGCCGAGTGCGCCACCCTACAGCGCCATCTCGTCAAAACAGCTGCCCGCGTCATCGAGACCGCCACCCGCATCCGCATTGCGTGCGCGGCCGCCTGTCCGGACAAGGCTGCCTTTATCAACCTTCTGTGAACCCTCATGGGCGCGCCATCTCCAAACCAACAAGCACCCTGACAAACCATCGCCATAGGCCCAGTCACCCGGAACCGAAATCCGACACACTCTGACGCCCGCGCTCGCAGGACCGCGCTACCATCAACCTTGTCCGATCACCCAATCAGATGCGACTTCAACGGACACGCCAGCGCATGATGAATAATCAGGGTTAGTTTACAGCGATTCCCTCTATTTCGCGATCTGTGCCGGCATGACCTTCGAGGCCTCCGACGTGCAGGTTACGCAGCGGCGCATGCGGGTCTGGGTCATTTGCCACACCGTGATCGCCTTCCTCTACAACAGTGCCATCCTGGCGCTCCTGGTCGACATCGCCGCCAGCTTCATTTGAGCGGCGGCGCGGCGACGCCTGCGCCTGACGCGCAACTGCCTTGTGCGCCGGCCCCTGGGGCGCTACCCCTACGGCGAATTTTGTGCAGCGCACTCCGTCGCTGCCGAACGGAATGACCCAAGGGCGGACGCGAAGGAGCTAGACAGGCATGGCAAGAAACAAGATCGCACTGGTTGGCGCAGGACAGATCGGCGGCACTTTGGCGCTGCTGGCCGGCCTGAAAGAGTTGGGCGACGTGGTGCTGTTCGACATCGCCGAAGGTATCCCGCAGGGCAAGGCCCTGGACATCGCCCAGGCCAGCACCGTCGAGGGTTTCGACGCCATCCTGGAGGGCAGCAACGGCTACGAGGCGCTGGACGGTGCCGACGTCATCATCGTCACCGCCGGTGTGGCCCGCAAGCCGGGGATGAGCCGCGACGACCTCTTAGGCATCAATATCAAGGTGATGAAGCAGGTCGGCGAAGGCATCAAGAACCACGCCCCCAATGCTTTCGTCATCTGCATCACCAATCCGCTGGACGCCATGGTCTGGGTGCTGCGCGAGGCCTGCGGCCTGCCGGACAACAAGGTGGTCGGCATGGCCGGCGTCCTGGACTCGGCCCGCTTCCGCTATTTTCTGGCCGATGCCATGAAGGTCTCGGTCGAGGATGTGACCGCCTTCGTGCTGGGCGGTCACGGCGATTCAATGGTGCCGATGGTGCGCCACTCGACGGTGGCCGGCATCGCCTTGCCGGAACTGGTCGAGATGGGCTGGATCAGCCAGCAGGCGCTGGACGATATCGTCGTGCGCACGCGCGGCGGCGGGGCCGAGATCGTCGGCCTGCTGAAGACCGGTTCGGCCTTTTATGCGCCGGCCTCCTCGGCCATCGCTATGGCCGACAGCTACCTGAAGGACAAGAAGCGCGTGCTCTCCTGTGCGGCGCATCTGGAGGGTCAGTACGGCGTCGACGGGCTTTATGTCGGCGTTCCGGTGGTGATCGGCGCCGGCGGTGTCGAACGTGTGGTCGAGCTCAGTTTAAATACTGAGGAACAGGCGATGCTCGACAGCTCCGTCAAGGCGGTCGAGGGCTTGGTCGAGGCCTGCAAGGCGATCGGCATCTGACAACTTCTCGAGATCGGTCCAAAATTGGTGTGCGCGGCTGTTGCGTGCCGGCTTGGGCCGGTTATGATGACCGCCAAGGGAGCGGTCCTGTTCTCATAAGAAACCACCGGCAGAGATCCATCGGCCCAAGGTGTGCGGAGTAGTCAGACCGGAATGAACATCCACGAATATCAAGCCAAGGAGCTCTTGGCGAAGTATGGTGTACCGACCTTGAAAGGCGGTGTTGCCTATACGGTGGCGGAAGCCAGAAAGGTGGCCGACGATTTGGGCGGTCCTGTCTGGGTGGTGAAGTCGCAAATTCACGCTGGCGGCCGCGGTGCCGGACGCTTCAGCAACGATCCCGACGGCAAGGGCGGCGTGCGCGTCGTCAAGTCGGCCGAGGAGGTCGAAAGCAATGCCGCAGCGATGCTGGGAAGCGTGCTGGTGACAAAGCAGACCGGGGCCGGCGGCAAGCAGGTCAATCGCCTCTACATTGAGGACGGCTGCGACATCGCCCAGGAACTCTATCTGTCGCTTCTGGTCGACCGCGGCACCTCCAAGGTAACGGTGATCGCCTCGACCGAGGGCGGCATGGAGATCGAGACCGTCGCCGCCAACGAGCCCGAGAAAATCGTGACCGTGCCGATCGACCCGGCGCTTGGCCTGATACCCTTCCACGGACGCAAGGTGGCGGCCGGCTTGGGCCTCAAGGGCAAGCAGGCCTCAGCGACGACCAAGTTCCTGATTCATCTCTACCAAGCCTTCGCCGATCTCGACGCCTCATTGGTGGAGATCAATCCTCTGGTGGTCACCGGCGCCGGCGAAGTGATCGCGATCGACGCCAAGATGAACTTCGACGACAACGCGCTCTTCCGTCACAAGGCGCTGATGGGGCTACGCGACGAGGACGAAGAGGACGCTAAGGAGTTGGAGGCCGCCCAGCACGATCTGAACTATGTCAGCCTGGACGGCAGCATCGGCTGCATGGTAAACGGCGCCGGCTTGGCGATGGCCACCATGGACATCATCAAGCTCTTCGGCGGCGAGCCGGCGAACTTCCTGGACGTCGGCGGCGGTGCCACGCGCGAGCGGGTGACCGCGGCCTTCAAGATCATTCTCTCCGACCCCAACGTCGAGGGCATCCTGGTCAACATCTTCGGTGGGATCATGCGTTGCGACGTGATCGCCGAAGGCGTGGTCTCGGCCGCCAAGGAGGTCGCCTTGAATGTGCCGCTGGTGGTGCGTCTCGAGGGTACCAACGTCGATCTGGGTAAGAAAATCCTGGCCGAATCGGGTCTCCCCATCATCGCCGCCGACGATCTCGGCGACGCTGCGGAGAAGATCGTGGCCGCGATCAAGGAGTCAGCCTGATGGCGGTTCTCGTCGACAGCAACACCAAGGTCCTCTGCCAAGGCATCACCGGCAGCCAGGGCACCTTCCACACCGAGCAGGCCATTGCCTACGGCACTCAGATGGTGGCCGGCGTTACCCCCGGTAAGGGCGGCAGCACGCATCTCGACCTGCCGGTCTTCGACACGGTGGGCGAGGCCGTCGAGGGCGCCGGCGCCAATGCTTCGGTGATCTACGTTCCGCCACCCTTTGCCGCCGACGCGATCTTGGAATCGATCGACGCCGAGGTGCCGCTGATCGTCTGCATTACCGAAGGCATTCCGATCCTGGACATGGTCCGGGTGAAGCAGGCCTTGCAGCGTTCCTCTTCAAGGTTGATCGGGCCGAACTGCCCAGGCATCATCACCCCCGACGCCTGCAAGATCGGCATCATGCCGGGCCACATCCACCGACGCGGCAAGATCGGCGTGGTCTCGCGCTCCGGCACTCTGACCTACGAGGCCGTGGCCCAGACCACGGCGGCCGGATTGGGACAGTCAACCTGCATCGGGATCGGCGGCGACCCGGTTCAGGGCATGAACTTCGTGAGCTCCATTGATCTGTTCCTGGCCGACCCGGAGACCGAGGGCATCATCATGATCGGCGAAATTGGCGGCAATGCCGAGGCCGAGGGGGCTCAGTTGGTGCACGATTCCGGCAACAAGAAGCCGGTGGTCGGCTTCATCGCCGGTCGCACCGCACCACCGGGCCGCCGCATGGGCCATGCCGGCGCCGTCATCTCCGGCGGCAAGGACACGGCCGAACACAAGATCGAGGCGCTGAAGAGCGCCGGCATCCGCGTCTCCGAGTCTCCGGCCGGGCTGGGTGCCACCATGTTGGAAGCGATGCGCGGCTAAGCCGGGAGCCGGGACGGCGGAGTCTCACCCGCGCCTTCCCGGCTCGCTCGCCATCGCCTTTTGCCCTATCCGGCTGGAGGACCGCCCGCGCCCTCAAAAAGGGTCGGGTCATTGTGACAGGGGAGTCGAGGGTCTCGGACGATGGCTGACGCAGCGCTTATTCAATCCTTAAGGGACACTTCCGAGGCTGCGGCCTTGGCCGATCTCTACCGCCGCTATCTGGACAGCAGCGACATCGATCCCGGCTGGCAAGCCGTGTTCGCCGACCTGACGCCGGAGGCACGCGGCGTCATGGACCTTCTGGCCGGGCGCAGCAATGGAGGTGCTGCCGTTGCCTCCGCCGGTCTTGAAAGCGTCGCGGCCTCGACCGCCGGCAACGTCCAGTCCGCCGCACGCGATTCGATCCGCGCGCTGATGCTGGTACGCTCCTACCGCGTACGCGGCCATTTGCAAGCCAATCTCGATCCCTTGGGCCTGCAGCCCAAGCCGCCGCATCCCGAGCTGGACTATCGCACTTACGGCTTCACCGACGACGATATTGATCGCCCGATCTTCATCAACATGGTCCTGGGGCGCCAGACGGCGACGATCCGCGAGATCGTGTCGATGGTGCAGAAGACCTATTGCGACAAGATCGGCGTCGAGTTCATGCACATCCAGGTGCCCGAGCAGAAGGCCTGGATTCAGGAGCGTATCGAGAACGTCGGCAATCGCACGGAGTTCACCGTCCCCGGCAAGCGCGCCATGCTGGAGCGCCTGACCGCCGCCGAGATCTTCGAGAAGTTCCTCGACAAGAAGTACACCGGCACCAAGCGTTTCGGTCTGGACGGCGGTGAATCGCTGATCCCCGCCCTAGAGCAGATCATCAAGCGCGGCGGGCAGTTGGGCATGAAGGAGATCGTGATCGGCATGCCGCATCGCGGCCGCCTCAACGTCCTAGCCAACTTCATGGGCAAGCCCTTCCAGGCAATCTTCAGCGAGTTCCAGGGCGGTGCCGCCAATCCCGACGACGTCGGCGGCTCCGGCGACGTGAAGTACCATCTGGGCACCTCGACCGACCGCGAGTTCGATGGCAACTCGGTGCACCTCTCGCTCACCGCCAATCCCTCGCACCTAGAAGCCGTGGACCCGGTGGTGGTCGGCAAGGTCAGAGCCAAGCAGGCGCAATACGGGGACAAAGACCGTACCCAGGTCATGGGGCTCCTGATGCACGGCGATGCGGCCTTTGCCGGACAGGGCCTGGTGGCCGAGACCCTCGACCTCTCGGAGCTGAAGGGCTACCGCGTCGGCGGCACCATCCATGTCATCGTCAACAACCAGATCGGCTTCACCACCAACCCGGTGAATGCTCGTTCAGGTCCCTATTGTTCGGAAGCGGCGAAGATCGTGCAGGCGCCGATCTTCCACGTGAACGGCGACGAGCCGGAATCCGTGGTGCATGTGGCCCGTATCGCCACAGAGTTCCGCCAGCAGTTCAACAAAGACGTCATCATCGACATGTTCTGCTATCGCCGCCACGGCCACAACGAGGGCGACGAGCCGGCCTTCACCCAGCCCTTGATGTACAGGAAGATCAAGAGCCACCCGAGTGCGCGCGAAATCTATGCCGAAAGGCTCGCCGCCGAGGGCGTCATCGCCGAGGACGAGGCGAAGAAGATGGTCAACGAGTTGCACGAGCGCCTGGAACGCGACTTTCAGGCGGCCAACAGCTACAAGCCGAACAAGGCCGACTGGCTGGAGGGGCGCTGGTCGAACATCAAGCGCGTGGAAGGCTACGACGCACGCCGCGGTCACACGGCGATTCCGCTGGAGGATTTGCGCGCCCTGGGCCAATCGCTCACCACGATCCCCAAGCGCATCAAGGTCAACAACAAGCTGAAGCGGGTGATCGCCAATCGCCACAAGGCCATCGAAGCCGGCGAGGGCATCGATTGGTCCACGGCCGAGCATATGGCCTTCGGCTCCCTGCTGGCCGAGGGCAGCCCGGTTCGCCTCTCCGGCCAAGACTGCAACCGCGGTACCTTCTCGCAGCGCCATGCAGTGATCGTTGATCAGGAAACCGAAGAGCGCTACAAGCCCCTACACCATGTGAGTCCCGACCAAGGAACTTTGGAAATCCTCGACAGCCCGCTGTCTGAGATGAGCGTGCTGGGCTTCGAGTATGGCTATTCCCTGGCCGAGCCCAGCGCTTTGGTGCTCTGGGAGGCCCAGTTCGGCGACTTCGCCAACGGCGCGCAGGTGATCATCGATCAGTTCATCGCCTCCGGCGAATCCAAGTGGCTTCGCATGTCCGGCCTGGTGATGCTGTTGCCGCACGGCTACGAGGGCCAGGGACCGGAGCACTCCTCGGCCAGAATCGAGCGCTATCTGCAGCTTTGCGCCGAGGACAATATGCAGGTGGTGAACTGCACCACGCCAGCACAGTATTTCCACGTCCTGCGACGCCAGTTGCACCGCGATTTCCGTAAGCCGCTGATCGTGGCCACGCCCAAGTCGCTGCTGCGCCACAAGCGCTGCGTCTCCTCTCTGGCCGACATGGCGGACGAAACCAGCTTCCATCGCGTGCTCTATTGCAATGAGATCCCCTCGACAGCCGAGGAGGCCAAACAGGTCGTGCTCTGCAGCGGCAAGATCTACTACGATCTGCTGGAGGCACGTGAGGAGCGCGGCATCACCGACATCCATTTCCTTCGGCTCGAGCAGATTTATCCCTTCCCCGAAGGCGCCTTGATCGAAGAACTCTCGAAGTATCAGCACTGCGATATCGTCTGGTGCCAGGAAGAGCCGCGCAACATGGGTGCCTGGCCCTTCGTCAGCACGATCTTGGAAGAGGTGGCAGAGGAAGCCGGGGTGAAGGCGCCGCGGCCGCGCTTCGCCGGGCGCGATTCGGCGGCCTCGCCGGCGACCGGCTCGCACAAGCGTCATGTCAAGGAGCAGAAGGCCTTGATCGATTCGGCTCTCACGCTGGGATTGAAGCCCAAGGGACGCATCGCCTCCCGCAGGGAAGCGGCGGAATAACAAGCGGCTGCGGCCGAAACAAACCAAAAGGCGGGAAAGCAAGGCGATGGCAAGCGATATCGTGGTACCGACCCTAGGCGAGTCTGTCACCGAGGCGACGGTTTCGCGCTGGCTGAAACAGCCGGGCGACGCAGTGGCCATGGATGAGGCTCTGGTCGAGCTGGAAACCGACAAGGTGACCCTTGAGGTCAATTCGCCGGTGGCCGGCAGCCTGGCTGAGGTCCTGGTGACCGAAGGCGAGACCGTCGAGGCCGGCGCTCTCTTGGGTCGCATCGCCGAGGGCGCAGCGGGCAACGCCGCGCCGGCAGCGGCCGCGGCACCTGCTCCGGCGCCCGCTTCAGAACCGGCATCCGCTCCCGCACCGGCCCCAGCCGCGGCGCGCGCTGCTTCGGGAGAGAAATGGGAAGTTGTGGTCCCAACCCTGGGCGAATCGGTGACTGAGGCCATCGTGTCGCGTTGGATCCGGAAGGCTGGCGAGAGCGTGGCGGCGGATGAGCCCATCGTCGAGCTGGAGACCGACAAGGTGACCCTGGAGGTCAATGCACCGGCCGCCGGTCTGCTCGAGAGCCTAGCGGTGGAAGAGGGTGCCACCGTCGAGGTCAGTGCCGTACTGGCCGTGGTTGCCGGCGGCGGCGGCGCTGCCGCAGCAGCGGCAGCTGCTCCGGCCTCGGCCCCCGCGGCAGTACCCGCTCCAGCCGGCCTCGATCCCTCCTTGATCGGACGCAGTGCCGACGGCAAGATCGGGGCGAACGACCTCTTGAGCTTCCTCGGCGCGGGAGCGCCAATGCCTCTGCCGCCGGCCGTGCAGCGCCTGGTCAGCGAGAACAACCTCGACCCGGCGCGTATCCCGGCCAGCGGCAAGGAGGGACGCCTGACCAAGGAAGATGTCCTGAAAGTCATCGAGACCCCAGGCCTGCTGCGCTCACTCGCACCGCCACCGCCACCACCGTCTCCTCTCGCTCAGGCCGCGCCACCTGCCGCCGGCGCAGCTGCGCCGGCGGCTCGCAAGCAAGAGCGGGTCAAGATGACCAAGCTGCGCAAGACCATCGCCAAGCGGCTGAAGGAAGCGCAGAACACGGCGGCCATGCTGACCACCTTCAACGAGGTGGATATGGGCTCCGTCATGGCGCTCAGGTCACGCTACAAAGAGGCTTTCGAGAAGACGCACGGCACCAAGCTGGGCTTCACGTCCTTCTTCGCCAAGGCCGTGGTTGCCGCCTTGAAGGCGGTGCCGGCCGCCAATGCACAGATCGACGGCGAGGAGATCGTCTACAACCACTTCTACGACATCGGCATGGCGGTCTCCGCTCCGACTGGCCTGATGGTCCCGGTGATCCGCGCCTGCGACAGCAAGTCCTTCGCCGAGATCGAGGCCAGTCTGGTCGACTTGGCGACGCGTGCGCGCGACGGCAAGTTAGGCTTGGCGGAGATGCAGGGCGGCACCTTCACCATCACCAACGGCGGCGTGTTCGGCTCGCTGCTCTCGACCCCGATCATCAATCCGCCGCAGTCGGCGATCCTGGGCCTGCACAAGATCCAAGACCGTCCCATGGCGGTGAACGGCGAGGTGGTGATCCGGCCGATGATGTACCTGGCGCTCTCCTACGATCACCGCCTGATCGACGGCCGCGAGGCAGTCACGACCCTGGTCAAGATCAAGGAGGCGATCGAGGCGCCGGAGAAGCTGCTGCTGGGCCTGTAGCAGGGACTCAGGTAGACTAGAGCACATTCATTTTATGAAGTGTCATAGCCTGCTGGTGCGAAATCGTTTGCGTACTCTTGCGGCTCGAACAGACCGATGATGTAGCCCACGGTATTCCAGAGGGTGCTAATGGTTCTTTCGGCCTTTGCGCGGATCAGTGATTTGAGTTTGGTGAAAGCCATCTCGATTGGGTTGAAGTCGGGACTGTAGGGCGGCAGATATGTGAGGGTGGCGCCTGTGGCCTCGATGGCCTGTCGGACGCCGGCGGCCTTGTGTGCCGGCAAGTCATCCATGATCACGACATCTCCGGGATTAAGGGTCGGCGCCAGCGCTTGCTCGATACAGGCAAGAAAAGCGACGCCATTCATGGCGCCGTCGCGCACCATCGGCGCGGTCATTCCGGTCAGCCGAAGCGCACCGGTAAAGGTGGTTGTCTTCCAATACCCGTGGGGGATGCCCGCGCGACAACGCTCGCCCCGCTTAGAACGCCCACGCAGCCGCGCCATCTTCGTCGACAGGCCCGTCTCGTCGATGAAGACCCGCCTGGCCGGATCGAAGTCGAGTTGGCTGTCAAACCAGGCCTGGCGCTTTCTCAAGACCTCCGACCGCTCCTGCTCCAATGCGTGCGCGGTTTTTTTGTACGTGAAGCCACACCTGCGCAGCCAGTTGTTCAGCGCGCGCCGGCCAATCCGGACGGGTAGTGTCCAGGATCTTTCGCACATTGGGTTTGGCGGGCTGTTCCATCAGGCACCCCTGTCCCGCTGCTTGAGCAGGTCCATGTTCATGTAGCGCTTGCTGGACCATTTGGTGCCAGCGATGTGTCTCACCCTGGCCGCGGCCAGGGTGAGGGCCGCTTGGCCGTCGGGGAAGGCTCCGACGACGCGGGTTCGCCGCCGGATCTCCCGCATGATCCTCTCCAGAGGATTGTCGGTCCTGATCCGTCGCCAATGCTCATTGGGGAAGGCATGGTAGACCCAGGTCTCCTCGACCGTCTCCTCCAGCCAGTCGGCGCCCTTGGTCAGGCGCATGGCTCCGAGTTTGGCCGCGTGGCCTTGGCGCGGGCCGCCTCGCGGCTCTCCTGGGCATGGATAGCCTTCAGCATGAGAGCGCCTTCACGCATCTTGCCGGTCGGCACCGGGCACGAAGGCATCCGATGCACGACGCAGCGCTGCCACTGGGCGTCCGGATAGAACTCGGTCGCGCTCTCGACGAGCCCCATGCAGGCATCCGAGACGATCAACGCGACACCCGTGAGGCCGCGCTCCTTGAGGGGCTTCAGGAAGGCGCTCCAGCCCTTCTTGTCTTCCTTGGCTCCCTCGAGGCTGCCGAGGATCTCGCGGTAGCCATCGGCCTTGACAGCGACCGCAAGCAGCAGCGAGACGTTGCACACTTCACCTGCCCAACTGCGCTTCAGGACAAGGCCGTCCAGATAGAGGTAGGGGTGTGCGCCCTTGATCGGCCGGTTCCGCCAGGTCTCGATCCGGGAGCAGAGCTTCTCGTTGAGATTGGAGAGCGTGCTGGGGCTCACCCGCGTGCCCCACAGGGCCTCGGTGATGTCCTCCACCCGGCGTACCGACACACCTGCCGGATAAATCGCCATCAAAGCCTCTTCGACCGAGCGCGCGCGCCGGCGATAGCGCTTGATGATTGCCGTCTCGATGCGTCTGCGTGCGAAGCTTTGGCACCTTGCACCTGCACCTCTCCGGCGCGCGTGTGCAGCTTGCGCTCGGAGCGGCCAGCTCGTGTGTCGCGGCGCGCCTCACTGCGCTCATAGCGCCCTGCTTGCAAAGCCGATCCGCCTCTGCCTCCAGCAGGCTGTTCAGTGTCTCCTCGACGCTGCCTCGCACGATCTGCCTCAGATGATCTTCTATCCGACCGGCGTCGATACGGACCACGTTCGACAGGCCCTTCGTGTTATCCTCGTCCATGGTGGCTCTGGCCTCCTCTATTGGCTTCTCCGTCTGACGACTGAAAGCCTGAGGGATTCGGGGCCACCAACCACACACAAATGTGCGAAACTTTCCCTACGTCATCTCCGGACGTCGCGCTCGTCCGCGAGGCGCGCCACCATCTCATTGAGCGTGATGTCCTTGTCAGTCTCAATCAGGCCCACGATGAAGCCTTCATGCCCATCAAGGCTCGACCCGCGTCGACGACCGGTCGGTCACGGCTCCACCTCACCGGCTTTCACCCGCGATATCCAGCGGATCGCGGTCGATGGCGCCACACCGAACCGCGCCGCCGCACCACGCGCTGACATGCCCGCCTGCGATGCCTTCAAAACACGAACCCGCAGATCGCCACTCAATACTCGTCCCATCCAGGACCTCCTTGTCTGGAGACCTTCAATCAGACTTGCATCATCCCGTCACATCATAATCGATTCAGTGATTGGTGCATCTGCTCTAGCTGTGAAGTAGCCGCGTGGTGAGAAAATGTAACGCGTGGGACGGTCGGCGAGTCGGTGTCTGTGTTTCGGTCATCGGATCCGGTCCCTCGGTAGTGTGCGTTCGGTCGGAGCGCTGCTGGGGAGCGGTCAAGGGCAGAGCCTAGCGCGGGCGATAGGGACCTCGTCTTCGTAGGGGCAAGCGGAGGCCATAGCGATGCGGATGCGTCTGACGGAACGGGTGATCTGCGCGCCGATTTTGAGGCGTTTGTTTCGAAGAGTGGCGCAGGTGGCCCTGGCGAGTTGGGTGTGTGGCAGGGCGATGCGACGCAAGGCAGCGCTAGGACATAGGCGAAGAAGGCGAACCGGAGCGGAGCCGATTGGCCCGCATGTTGGCAGCCGAAGGTGCGAGCGGCGAAGAGGTCGCGCTGGCAGTCCTCGATGCGGGGCGAAGCCCGGCGCTACGCGCTCCCTATCGCCGCGCGCGCAGTCGCGTTCTTCGTAGAGGGTGCGGGCGTCGTAGTCCTTGGGCTTGAGCGAGGTGACGACGAAGCGCAGATTGGCGCCCTTGTCGCCGCGTCCCGCCATCCACTCGGCCTTGGCGACCGCGCGCCGTCGCCGGCTCCAACTGTCTCTCGTGGTCCAGCGGAAGTCGGCAAAGCGGCGGGCGGGCTGTCCGGTCTTGAGCGCGTCCTCCTCGGCCCAGGCAAGCGCGACATGGATGTGCGCGACCGGCCGGCTGTTGCGGACCAGGCCAAAGAGGTCGTGAACTTGATTAGCCTCCACCCAGGCCACCAGGTCATCGCGGGCGAAGCCAGGGTCGGCACGCAGGATGATCTTGACCCCGGGCCAGCGCTGACGAATCTGGGCGACGATGCGGGCCACCTCCTCCTTTGCGCCGGCAGAAGCATCGATGTTGGATCGCCCAAGCTTGGCCACGAGCAGCTGCTGGCCGCAGAAGATGTAGAGCGGCAGATAGCAGTAGCAATCGTAATCACCATGGAAGAATCACCATGGAAGAAACGGCCTTCCTGGTGGCCGTGGATGGGGTCGTCCGTGGCATCGAGATCGAGGATGACCTGCTTGGGCGGCTTCTCATGGGCCTCCGGGAAGAGGGTGACGAAGAGATCTTCGATAGCCGCCGCATCATGGCCGATACGGTGGTAGCGGTCCGGGCCCGCCCGGGGCGTGCTCCAGGCGGTTCAAGGTGCTCTTGCCGGCCAAGGGCGCACAGTCTGGCCGGCCAGCTTGCAAGCGACCCAAGACTGTGCCCAAGGCAGGAGCATAACGCAGAGCATCGTGATCGTCGAGGTCCTCGTAGCCAAGCGCGATAGCAAAGAGACGCTGGCCGACCGGGGTCGCCAGATCGTGAACCGCCCTCCCGGATCGGCGCCCATCTTGGAAGCAAGCGGCAAGACGATCCACCGGATCGGTCGCCTTGTCGCTCGCGCCCAGCAGCAGGCCCCCGGCGTCCGAGGGAATGGCTCCACCGCCAAAGTCAGCGACAACATTGCGTCCTTCGAGGCGTGCAAAGACCATCAGGTCTGAGCTACAGTCTGTCGGCATCGTGTGACCCTCCGGATTCGGCGTAAGTGTCTGTTCTCACTCACATTTTCACTGATTCGAACCCCGATGCACCTAATTTGGTGATCTATCCGGACTAGACATCCTTCATCGCAACAAACAGGAGAAGACCGATGGACGAGGCGCGTTTCGACAAGGGGCTAGCCAAGCGCAAAGAGGTGCTGGGCGCCAAATACGTGGAGAACATGCTGGCCAAGGCCGACGACTTCTCCCGCCCCTTTCAGGAGATGATGACGGAGTACTGCTGGGGTTTCGGCTGGGGTGACGAGACCCTGCCGCCGAAGACTCGCTCAATGCTGAACCTCACTATGATCGCAGCCTTGAATCGCATGCACGAGTGGGAGCTGCACTTCCGCGGCGCCATCAAGAACGGCGTCACCGAGGCCGAGCTGCAGGCGATCCTGCACCAGATCGCTATCTACTGCGGCATGCCGGCCGGCGTCGAGTGCTTCCGCATCGCCAAGCGGGTGCTAGCCGAAGAGCCGGCACAATGACGCCACTGCCGATCCAGATGCGCGCCATGGTGCTAACCGGCCATGGCGGGCTGGACAAGCTGGTCTATCATGAAGACTGGCCGAGGCCGAAGGCCGCTGCCGGCGAGGTGCTGATCAAGGTCGGCGCATGCGGCATGAACAACACCGACATCAACACCCGCACCGGCTGGTACTCCTCAAGCGTGACCCAGGGCACCACGGCCGAGGGCGGGCGCGGCGGCTTCGAGGCGGTGCAGGAAGAGGCCTCGACCTGGGGTAGCAGCGGCATCGCCTTTCCGCGCATCCAGGGCGCCGACGTCTGCGGCGAGGTGGCCGCGGTCGGCGAAGGCGTAACTCCGGATTGGGTCGGCTGCCGGGTCCTGGTCGACACCTGGCTGCGCGACTGGAGCGATCCCTTGAACAAGGACGAGTGTGGCTACTACGGCTCCGAGTCCGATGGCGGTTATGCCGACTACACCACCGCCCCGGTGCGCAACGTCCATGCCGTCGAGAGTCCCTGGAGCGATGTCGAGCTGGCCAGCTTCGCGACATCTTCGATCACCGCCGAGAACATGCTGTTGCGCGGCGCCGTCGGCGAGGGCGATCGGGTCTTGATTCCCGGCGCTTCCGGCGGCGTCGGCACCGCTCTGATCCAGCTGGTGCAGCGCCGCGGTGCCACCGCGATCGCGCTCTGCGGACAGGAGAAGGCCGAGGCGGTCGCCGCCTTGGGCGCTACGGTCCTGCCGCGCGCGCCCGAGGATCTGGCGCAAGCGCTGCTGGATGCGACCGACTCGGCCGAGGTCGAGGTGGTGGCCGACGTGGTCGGCGGTAGCCTCTGGCCGCAGTTCCTGAAGGTACTGAGGCGCGGCGGTCGCTATACCTGCGCCGGTGCCATCGCCGGGCCTATGGTCGATTTCGACCTGCGCGACTTCTATCTAAAGGACCTGACCTTCACCGGGGCCACCATCGTGCCGCCGGGTCTCTTCGCCGACCTGGTCGGCCACATCCAGCGCCAGGAGGTCCGCCCCCTGGTCGGCGGCAGCTATGCCTTAAAGGACCTGCACAAAGCCCAGGACGCCTTCCTGGAGAAGTGCCACGTCGGCAACCTCATCATCGACATGAGTCTGTAGCCATGAAAATCGCCCGCATCTCGGTCTATCAGGTGGATCTCTGGGTTCCCGGCGGCGCCTACTACCTCTCCGGCGGGCGCAACTTCTCCAGCTTCGACAGTACCGTGGTCTCAATCGAGGCCGACGACGGCAGCCTCGGTTGGGGCGAAGCCTGCCCCTTCGGCAAGGGCTATCTGCCGGCGCATGGCCTGGGCGTGCGCGCCGGGATCGCCGCGATGGCGCCCAGTTTGATCGGCCTGGACCCGCGCGACACCCAGCGTATCGGCGAGGCCATGGAGGCGGTGCTGCCGGGCCTGCCCGACACCAAGGCGGCGATCGACGCGGCCTGCTGGGACCTATTCGGCCGCGCTACCGGCCTGCCCTGCTATCGCATGCTGGGCGGTCTCGCCAGCGACCGCCTGCCCTTGGTCAGCTCGGTCTCGACCGAGCCCCCGAGGAGATGCTGGCCAAGACCCAGGACTTCCGCCAGCAGGGCTATCAAGCCCATTCCATCAAGGTCGGCGGTGCCGATGCGGAGGCCGACGTCGAGCGGATTCATGCCGTCCTGAGCGCTCGGCGCCCGGGTGAGCATTTCATCGTCGACGTGAACCGCGGCTGGACCCTGGACACGGCCTTCAAGGTGACGGGCCAGATCAACGGCCTGGACTTCGCGCTGGAGCAGCCCTGCGCTACCTACCGCGAGTGCCAGGCCTTGAAGCCACACCTGCGCCAGCCCCTGTCTCTGGACGAGATCCTGGACGGCCCGGCTTTGCTGTTGCAGGCATTGCGCGACGAGATGATCGACTTCGCCAACGTGAAAATCTGCAAGGTCGGCGGCCTGACCCGGGCCAAGGCGATCACCGACATCTGCGCCGTCGCCGGGGTCGGTGTGACGATCCAGGAGACCAGCGGCAGCGACATCGCCACGGATCATGCGCTACGTCTGGGATCCGCGAGAACTCTGCGCGGTGGTGACGGCCGAAGGCGCACCACGACTGGACGATGGCTTCGCGACGGTGGAAGCCCGCCCTGGACTGGGGATCGAGCCACGGGCGGAGGTGTTGGGTGAGGCGGTGGCGGTTTACGAGTAGGGTAACATCTCCCCATCACGAAGCCCGACCCTAGCGCGCCAAGGTCCGGAGGCAGATCAGCTCGCTCAAGCCGCGGATCGCCTCTTCGCTCCGCCTCTCCAGAGAGGCCAGGAGCGATCCCTCGCTCGCCTGCTCATTGCCCGCTTGCACCAAGGCATCGCTTGCCACCAGGGCAACGGAGAGCGGCCGCGTCAGGCTCTCCAGGTGAGAGGCGATGTTGACCGTGTTGCCGATCATCGCGAACTCCAATCGATTGGCACCGATGTCGCCCAAGACGACCGGACCGTAGTGCAGACCGAAACCGACCCGGAGCGCCTCCTCGCCGGCCGCCACGCGTTCCTTGTTCCATCGCTCGCGCGCCACCTGCATGGCGCACACGCAGGCCAAGGCATTGACGGCATCGCGGCCGCTGCTGCTGGGCATGCCGAAGGTCGCCATCAGGCTGTCGCCCAGATACTTGTCCAAGGTACCTTAGTGGCGCAAGACCCTGCGCTCCATCATGCCGTGAAAGGAGCGCAGGGTCTTGATCACAGCCTCGGGGCTGCAGCGCTGGGTGAAGGTCGTGAAGCCGACGATATCGACGAAGACGGCGATGGTCTGATTGCGGATCTGCTTCAAGGGCTCGTCGTTTTGCGACTCCTCGACGACGTTAGGGGAGAAGTAGCGCGCCAGGTTGCTGCGCTCTCGCTCCAAGACCGTGTTGCCCAAGAGCAGGCGACTGGAGCGCAACGCAGCGATGGCCAAGATGACGGCGACGATGGCGAAGACGACGATCTCCTGCACCCAAACCTCCAGGCGCAGGCTGTAGGGGTCAAGGACGGCTGCCATGCGCGGATTGTCGGCATAGAGGGCGAGAGCTGGATCGCCGCCCGGCGGCTCGGACGATAGCAGGGAGACCAGCACCAGCCCTAGAATCCAAAGCAGCGCCACTCAGAGGCTCATGGCAGCGACCGTGCGCCAAGAATAGGTCAAGGTGGCGCCGGCCAACAGCACGAAGAAGTAGATGAAATTGTCGAAACGGTACTGCATCGCCAGCGGCCAATCGACCGCGGCGAAGGGATTGGGGGCGACGCAGACTATCGTCATGAGGATGAGGTCGCAGTGGATCAGCCTCAGTTCGACATGGCTGTGCCCAACCCGTCCGATGTGCCACTGGGCCCAGCCGATAGCCGCCAATCCCAGCAGCAAGGCCTCGTAGTAGAGGACCTCCCAAGTGGGATTGATAAAAGGGATCAGCAGGGCGATGACGCTCAAAACGCCCCAACGCGCCTTAACCGCCAGGTCCAGGGCATCCCGCTGGTCACGCGACAAAGCCTCTTCGGCAAAGCGCAGGACAGGCTCGTCACTCGCCTCTCATTGCGTCGCCTCGCGGCGTCTCACTCGCTTGATGGCAAATGCTGCCAAACTGATCATAGTCACCTACCTTTGTCGTCGAGACGCAGACTGCACCCTTGCCTCGGCTTGCCTCCCGCCTCCTTATTCGGCATCAAGGCCAGCATGGATGGCTGGCCCTCGATAACAGAGCTTCTTCCGGACCTGCGTGCCTATGCTCGCACCCTGGCCGACAGCGCCCAGGATGTCGAGGACCTGGTCGGAGATGCCATCGAACGCGCGATCCGCAGCGACTCGCGGCCCCAGTCGCTGGAGAGCCTCCGACCTTGGATGTTCCGGATCATTCGCAACCTTTCTTTCGACGAGTTGAGAAAACGCCGGGTGCGCCGGGAATATGCGCAAATCCTGGCACGTCTAGAGGGGACAGGCCGGACAGAGGGGCTCTCGGTCGAGGATCGGGCATTGATACGGCGTGCCTTCGAAGCCTTGGCCAGTCGAGAGCGCGAGATCCTCTTTCTGGTCGACATCATGGGCTTTTCCTATGCCGAGACGGCGGGCGTACTGGAGGTGCCCAAGGGCACGGTGATGAGCCGGGTGAGCCGTGCCCGGCGGGCGCTCTTGGCTCTGGTCCAGCCGGAGCACACGAACGACAGAGGAAAGCAAAGGCAGTGATGACGATCGGCGAGGAAGACTGGGTGCTCCTGAACGCCTATGCCGACGGCGAGTTGGATGCCGCCGAGGAAGCGGCTTTGTGCCAGCGCCTCGGCCGGGAGCCATTGCTTGCCGAAGAGCTGGCGAAAATCCAGGGTGTCAAGGCCTCACTCGCCAGACTGCGGCCGGTGGCGACGGCATCCGTAGATCCGCCGATAAGAAAGCCCAAGAGCCCGCTCTGGGCCCTTGCCGCCGCCGTGACCCTGCTGGTCGCGGTGGGCTTCTCCGCCTACAGCCTGCTGACGACAGGGCCGGGAGCAAGCCGAGTTGCTCAGAAGCCGGACGCTGCAGAACAGTCGGAGACCGGTCAGCAATCAGCTGCGGTCTCGCTGGAGAGCGGGACCAGGATGGGCGGCCTGACGGCGCCTGATCTTTCGGCTTCGAGCCTCAAGCTGATCGAGATGGCCGTGCAGGCCGAGGCTGCGGGTGAGCGCGTGAGCATGACCTATCGTGGACCCAATGGCTGCCGGGTGCTTCTGGTGGCCCGTCCCAAAGCGGCACCGCCCTTGGCCGAGTCCGCCGCCCTGCAGGCACGCTGGGCGACGCCGCGCGCGGCCTTTACCCTGACTGCAAACGGCATGGACCGTCAACGCTTTGCTGCTATCGCCGACTATGCCGAAGCACAGGTTCGTGCCGCCGAAGAGCAGGAGGCTCTGCGCATCGCCTTGATCGACAGCACCGCTAGCGCCGCCCCCTGCGCATAGACGGAGACCTAGCCGGCCGTCGTAGGGGCTTTAAAGGTAAGGGGCCGTGGGAAGTAAAGCCGATGTGATCGAAGCGCCTAGCAAACCGCGTTGATGGCTCGGAATTTCCCCTTCGCTAGCATCGCCTTTTCTCACGGACAACCAGCGCCCCCACACTACACTCACACCCTCCGGCTTCGACCGGAGGATCTCGTACCACTTTTCTGGACAGCGGATAGTGGTCTTCCGGTGGAGCCGGAAGACGACAGTGTGAATTCAAGTGAGGAGCTGACGGCCTCAGTCCAGCAAACCCGAAGCCTGGCACCCGAAGTCTGGCAATCGACTTGTCGCTCAGTCGATGCTTCCCGCCTGAAACACCGGTTACTCCCAACAATCGTCAATAGGCTCTTCGCGCAGAAAACGGAACTGCCCTTCCACCCCTCTCAAGCCGTCACTGCTCGGGCTTGGGAAAATTCGGCCGATCCACATTGTAGTGCGTCGCCAGGTAGTCGAGCACAATGGTCTCGGTTTCCGGATCCAGTCCCGGCATGCCTTGCTCCTCCACCATCCACTCCAGCAACTTGTCCCAGTTCTTTCGCGTGAGCCCCTGCTGGGCGACGATGCGCTCGGAATGACAGGCGATGCAGCTGTAGTAGGTCTCCTCGACTCCCTCGGCCTCGACCAAGAGGCCATACTCGCTCTCCTCAGCCGCAGCGCCAAATGAGACAACAGCGCTCAGCAGCAGTCCGGCCAGGGCTGTCCGCACTAGGCCTTTAGGCTTCATCGAATCTTCCTTTGTCTGGGAGGCAGAGGAGCTGGGCCCCTCCGCCGTCGTGTCAGGCGACCCGGACGGCAACCCGGTGCATGGTGTTGTTGAGATAGCCCTTGGGGTTCCAGTCGATGGCGAAGGGCTGCATGCCACCGGCGCTGTCCGTTGCCCGCGACCAGATCTCATAGTAGCCGGTCTTGGGGAAGGTGACGTTCGCGCGCCAGTTCTGCCAGGCGCCGGGATTGACCGGAGCATCCAACTCCGCCGGGATCCAGGAGGCGCCGAAGTCGATCGAGAGGTCCAGCTTCTCGACCGTGCGATCGCCGGACCAAGCATGGCCGCGAACCAGGGCCGTCTTGTCGACGAAGGCGTCGTTGGCAGGCGTGGTGATCAAGGACTTCACCGGCATGCGCTCGATGATCTCGAAGTCGGCCTTGTCGACCTCCTCGCCGGGTGCCACCGGGCGATTGGGCACGCGGTATGCGGTACCGGTCATCTTCGGGCCGTCGTGCACCTGGTCGCGCAGCCAGACTCGCTTCAGCCATTTCTGCGAGCAGGAGCCGGGCCAGCCCGGCACCACCAAGCGCAAGGGCGCGCCGTTCATCCGGTGCAAGGGCCCACCGTTCATTTCGAAGGCAATCAAGACATCGTCGGTCATCGCCTTGCGAATCGGCAGCCCGCGCGATATCGGCAGTTTCTCCGGGTCGCCGGAGAGGTGGCTGTCGGCGCCTTCGTGCGCCGTATAGACCACGCTGGATCCGAAGCCCGCGGTGGCCAGAACCTCCTTCAGGCGCACGCCGGTCCAGTTCGAGCAGGCCACCGCGCCGGTGGACCACTGATTGCCTTTGGCCGGCGGATTGAAGGCGGAACGACCGTTGCCCCCGCACTCGATGACCAAAGCCAGGGTCGTGACCTCGAAGTCCTTCTTCAGGTCCTCGATCGAGAGGCTCAACGGCTTGTCGACCAGGCCGTCAACCGTGAGCTTCCAGGTCGCCGGATCGACCTCGTCGGGCGGCAAGCCATTGTTGCGGATGAAATGCCGGTCGGTGGGCGTGATCGGATCGCCCAGCAGATGCGCCGGCGTCTCGGCATTGAGCGGCCGGTCGTTCAAGAGACGAAGACCGTCCTTGCCTTCAAGCACATCGTCCGAGGCAAAGGCAGCCGGGATCAAACCTTGCGGCATGGAGCGATGGAAGGGGATGGCCATACCCAGCATGGTCCCCATGGTGGCCAAGCCCGCGCCCTTCAGAAAGCCACGCCGGTCGCCGTGGCTTCGGCGCCCGAAGAAGGCCGCATCTGCTGCGGCGGGATCGTCCGCGAAGAATTCGCTGACGCTTGGAAGCTTATCGTCTCTCGGTGCCATGACAGTCCCTTCCTGGTGTCGTTTCCATGTCGTTGCACCCGGTAGACGTATCGGCCCTCCAATCTATTCCATGGAATTGGTGATCTAGAGCACATCCATTTTATGAAGTGTCATAGCCTGCTGGTGCGAAATCGTTTGCGCACTCGTGCGGCTCGAACAGACCGAATGATGTCGCCCACGGTATTCCAGAGGGTGCTGACGGTTCTTTCGGCCTTTGCGCAGATCGGTGATTTGAGCTTGGCGAATGCCATCTCGATTGGGTGGAAGTCGGGACTGTAGGGCGGCAGATATGTGAGGGTGGCGCCTGTGGCCTCGATGGCCTGGCGGACGCCGGCGGCCTTGTGCGCCGGCAAGTCATCCATGATCACGACATCTCCGGGATTAAGGGTCGGCGCCAGCGCTTGCTCGATATAGTCAAGAAAAGCAATGCCATTCATGGCGCCGTCGAGCACCATCGGCGCGGTCATTCCGGTCAGCCGAAGCGCGCCGGTAAAGGTGGTTTGTCTTCCAATGCCCGTGGGGGATGCCCGCGCGGCAGCGCTCGCCCCGCTTGGAACGCCCACGCAGCCGCGCCATCTTCGTCGACAGGCCCGTCTCGTCGATGAAGACCAGCCTGGCCGGATCGAAGTCGAGTTGGCTGTCAAACTAGGCCTGGCGCTTTCTCAAGACCTCCGGCCGCTCCTGCTCCAATGCGTGCGCGGTTTTTTGTACGTGAAGCCGCACCCGCGCAACCAGTTGTTCAGCGCGCTCCGGCCAATCCGGACGTCGCGCTCGTCCGCGAGGCGCGCCACCATCTCATTGAGCGTGATGTCCTCGTCAGTCTCAATCAGGCCCACGATGAAGCCTTCATGCCCCTCAAGGCTCGACCCGCGTCGACGACCGGTCGGTCGCGGCTCCACCTCACCGGCTTTCGCCCGCTTTTATCCAGCGGATCGCGGTCGATGGCGCCACACCGAACCGCGCCGCCGCACCACGCGCCGACAGGCCCGCCTGCGATGCCTTCAAAACACGAACCCGCAGATCGCCACTCAATGCTCGTCCCATCCAGGACCTCCTTGTCTGGAGGCCTTCAATCAGACTTGTATCATCCCGTCACAATCGATTCAGTGATTGGTGCATCTGCTCTAGCTGTGATTATTCACGAGGTTGTTCATTCGATCCTGCTCTGAAAGGCTGAGTTTATGACAACGAAGCTTCTTCAGGAGAACCGAATGAACATTCACCACAATGCCCGTTTAACCCCGAAAGGTCGAGAATTATCGATTGCCCGTCTTGACCGCGGCGAACACCCCCGGGATGTTGCGACAGCCATGGGTGTGTCGGTGCGCACGGTCTACAAATGGCGCAAGCGGTATCGCCAGGAAGGCTTGGCCCGGCTGAGAGATCGCTCCTCGCGCCCCTTCCAAAGCCCGACACGGACCTGTGCCGCGATTGAGGCGCGGGTTGTTGAATTGCACAGGTAGCGACGAACGTTCGATCGGATCTCCAAACAGACCGGTGGTTCGCGGGCGACGGCAGGGCGCATTCTCAAGCGCCACGGCCTCAACTGCTGGCGGGACCTGGAACCGCAGGAGCCGGTGGTTCGCTATGAGCGCGACGCGTCCGGCGAGACGATACACATCGATATCGAGAAGCTGGGCAAGTTCGACCGCGTGGGCCATCGTATCACCGGTGATCGCCATGGCCAGTCCAGGAGACGCGGTACCGGTTGGGAATTCGTTCACGTATGTGTCGACGACCATTCCCGCATCGCCTTCTCACAGGTGCTGGAAAGCTAAGGCTTAGTTTACAAATCGTATGCCTGACCTGTCGATGACAACGGCGAGGCATGTGCGTGGGGATGCGTTTTCGAGACAACCGCGTTGAAACCATCGCAGATCGTTGGCGAGATAGTGTGTTGCAATCCCCCGGAAGCGTCGCAGGAAGTCCTTCAAGCGGCTGTGTGGGTTGTTCACCGTCTGAATATGAAAGGCATCGCGCACGCGTTCTCCCTTGGACAGGTTAAGCGCTTCGTGGCGAACGCCCAGAGCGGCAGCGCAGGGCGGATAGGCGCGGTGACCATCGCTCGCCAGCACGATATGCTCATCCACGACCGGCTCAATGACCGTGCGCAGGGTATCGGCATTGACCGCCGGAAGCACTGCGCTGACGGTCATACCGCTGCGGTCAGCGGCAAGCAGCACCGGCCCCTGCTCATCTGACAGGCCGCGCTTTCCGGCCTTGCCACCGCGGCGACGCGCCTTGCGTTTCAGGTGCCGCTCGCCTTTGCGGCTCTCCAGAACATAGGGCGCGTCGGCCTCGACAATGCCCGTGAGCTTGTGAGCTTCCCCGGTTTCTGCGGCGAGAAACCGGTGCCGCCAGCGGAATGCGATATTGACGGCAAACCTGCATCGCTCGGCCGACGCGCGAAGCGTCAACCCATCCGCAAGACAGGGTCCAAAGGCAAGCCACTTGTCTTTGCGATGAAGACCCGCCAAGGCTGTGCCCGACGCAGCATCAAATGTCTTCTTGCACCCCTTGCACCGATATCGCCGCAGGCCCCGCGCCTTGCCACGCGATATCGCTCCGGGTGTGCCGCAATGCGGGCACCGGCGATCTTCACCCACGCTCGCTTCAAGAGCCGCCAGTGAAGCTGACGCTTGCGGACCCCCTGCGAACACAGCTTCGGCTTCCTGCCGCTGCGCCGCGCTGAGTTGCTCTATCCCTGAGAGCCATTCCTGAAACTGCTTGTGATCCATCACCAATTTATCCCTCTGATCTAGAAAAAAAACATAAAACGCCTGGGCTTCACCGTACTCGGCTCGGCGGTAAACCTCGCCAGCCGTATTCAGGCCCCCTGTAAAGTCCTGGACGAACCCCTGCTGGCAAGCGATGCCGTAGCGACCTGCCTGGATGAGGAGCTTCGCTCACTGGGAGCACAAGAGGTATGCGGGATGGCCCGGCCGATCGAGGTCATCGCCCCGGCATCCTGGTGACGCGCTTGGGACCAGGGCACCGGCAACTCAATCAACCCAGGCTCTCCACCTCTCTTGGAATGACCACGCGGGAACCGCCCAGATGAGGACGCTCTCGGCGTCCGTCAGGGCATTGCGGACATGGTGTTCGATCCTAGTGTCGAAGCTATAGCTGTCGCCTGCCCTCAGCACCATGACCTCCTCGGCCAAGGTCAGCTCGATAGCACCGCTGATGACCACCGCATGCTGTTCGCCCTCATGCGCGAACATCTGCTTATCGGTCCGATCCGATCCCGGCGCGAAGGTGCAGATGCTGAGATAGAAGGGCCCGCCGAGCGAACCGGAGAAAAGCTCGTCCTTGAATCCCACCTCCTCCGGCGCCGTTCCGTAGAGAATGTTGAGATTGCGCCGCTGAGCGGCCCTGACCACGCAATCGCGCTCCAAGGGCCCCCGGCCGTGTGGAGACATGATGAACCAACTGATATCGATCCCGAGCGCGTGGGCGATCGCCGCCAGGATCTCGGCCGAGGGTTTGGCGGCATCGCGCTCGACGACACTGAGATAGCTGACCGACACGCCGGTCGCTTCGCTCAGGTTCTTCAAGGTCATCCCGCGGGTCTTGCGCAAGGCGCGCACCTCTGCCCCGAAGGCTGGAATGGGGGCGTTGCGGGTGGGCACTGGGTCAGCAGCGGATTTCTGCACTGGCATGCTTCTGATCTAACCGGATCGGGGGTAGGTTTCGAGTTTCAATTCTCCTGTATAACATTTTTTGATCTTAATTCTTAATTAACAGAATTTTATGTAATTTTTCTACATTCACATCTAAACTCCCTCCCCATCGACGAAGCGACGGCGAAGGCCGCGTGCGTAAATGGGAGGAAGACATGGCGATCAACGATAGGCGGACACGACGCGAGGTTCTCAAGAGCGCAGCGGCGCTCGGTCTTGGCGCAGCACTGCTGCCTAGGCTTGGCACATCCCGGGCCTCGGCCGGGCCGAAGAAGGGAGGCCATCTGATCGTCACTTCCGACGGTGGTGCCATTGCCGATAGCATGAATCCACAGGTCGCCATCGACCGACCATGTGACCCAAGCCGTTCTCGCCTGCTATGACAATCTGACCGAGATGGCGGCGGACACGTGATCTCGCTCGAGCTCCTGAACATCGCTGACCGCGTCTGACAAGTTCGACCCGATCGAGGCCTCCGGCAATCAGCACTACACCACGGCAATGCGCACCGACAGCGACCCCTTCACCGACAATCACGTCCGCCAGGCGGTGAAGTACGGGATCAGGCGACAGGAGATCGTCGACAAGGTGTTGGGGCGGCTACGGCTATCCCGGCAACGATCATCCCATCGGTCGCAGCGTGCAGTTCCACAACGGCGAGCTGCCGCAAACCGAATACGATGCGGACAAGGCTAGGTGGCACCTGAAGCAAGCCGGACTCGGTCGGTCGATCTGGAGTTCCAGACCAGCGAGGGTGCCTTCTCGGGCGCCGTCGATACGGGTGTTTTGATGCAGGAATCGATGGCGCCTGCCGGGATCTCCGTCGATGTGAAGCGCAAGCCGGCCGATGGCTGTTGGTCCGATGTCTGGCTGAAAGCGCCCTGGTGCGCAGTTTATTGGAAAGGACGCCCGACTGTGGACTGGATGCTGACGACGGCCTACATCTCCTCATTCCTCCTGGAACGACACCTATTTCAAGAACGAGACCTTCGACCGCACGCTGCTTGCAGTCCGAAGCGAAAGGGATCAGGACAAGCGCCGGCAGATGTACTTCGATCTTCAAGAGATCCTGCACGATCAGGGCGGGACGACGGTGGTCGCCTTCGCCAGTTACCTGACGGCCGCCTCGACAGTGCTTGCGCATGGAGCGGTCGGCTCCTATCGCTGGATCGACGATAACCGTCTCGGCCGCCGCTGGCGGTTCAAGGCCTAGCAGATGGAGGAAACCGTCGGCATGCGAATTGGATCGGAATTCCGAAGCTTCGCGGCGGCACGGGTCTCTCCCTCGGTCGGCGCCGAAAATACCGGGATCGATCTCTCGAAAGCGATAAGCGAGGAGTGCCGTCGGGAGGTCCGCCAGGCCTTGGGCGAATTCGGTGCGATCTTCTTTCGGGACCAGGATCTCTCCCCGGCCGACCACCTAGGCTTTGCCAAAAAATTCGGCGAGATCAACATTAACCGCTTTTTCCATCCGATCGAGGGCTTTCCGGAGATCGCCAATGTGCAGCGCCAACCTCACGAAAAGGGTGCGACCGTTTGGTACTGGTACACGGACCATTCCTACGACCAAGCCCCGGCGATGGGCTCGGTTTTCGCCGCGCGAGATCCCACCGGTCGGTAGAGACACGCTCTTCGCCGATATGGCCGCGGCCTATGCCGTGCTTTCGCCCGGCCTCCAGGCGATGCTCGAGGGATTGGAAGCTTGGCACTCCGATAGGGTCTGCCCTGAGGTCGCTGCGCCGGACCTGCACGCGGCATTCGGCGATCGGCTACCGGGCATCAAGAACGCGGGCGTACGGGCGAAGCATCCGGTGGTGACCCACCATCCGATCTCCGGGAAGAAGGTACTTTACGTAAACGCCGGCTTCACCGAAGCTTTCGACGGTTGGACAGTACCCGAATCGAAACCGCTGCTGGAGTTTCTTTACAGCCACGCCACCAAGCCGCAGTTCACCTATCGCCATCGCTGGCGCCAGGGTTACGTCGCCTTCTGGGACAATCGCGCGATCTGGCACTGTGCCCTGTACGACTGCTTCGGCTATCGTCGCATCCTACATCGCATCACCATCGAGGGTAACCCTCCTCCCCGCCCGCAGTGATCCGACGGACCCGACCAGCTTGGCCAAAGAAGTGCAATTGTGAGTAGTTGAGACTCAGCCCGCTTGCCGAACAGATCACCCATTGCCATGCTATCCGAAGGTTCGACGTCCGGTCAGGGTCCATGGCTTTTCCGGAAATGAGTTTGCCCAAGCTGGGCGACAGATGCGTCTTGGGCGGAAACAACCTCGGCATCGGCGGATGAGCCGGCTGCACCGCAGGCTAGAGCCATGCTGACGGAGCTTGCCGACAGCAGTGTGATCCACATGGCTGGCTTGATTGTCCTGGGATCGGCGTTTCAGGTTGCGACCGGCGTCGGGCTGGGACTGATAGCCGGCCCTTCGCTGCTCTACTTCCTGGACGGCGCTTCGGCGCTGCAGATCGCGATCGTTCTCAATCCCCTGCTGACGCTCTGCCTATTTATTGCCCCTGGATTTCAGCGCCATAAGCTGCAAGCATTTTCTGGCGCTCTCCTTCTGGGCCTGCTGCGGCATACCGCTGGGCTTTCCCTTGAGCCTGGCGCTCGGCCTCACGCTGCTCAAGCTGCTGGGCGCCTTGGTCATTCTAGGCCCGGCGATCCAGCTCATGTTCTCTGCAGCGAGCCAACTTAAGGGCGCTGATCCCCGCCACCTGATCGGCTTCGGCGGCGCCACTTCCACGGCCATGACCGGCGCCCTGGCCGTCCCCGGTCCGGTAGCCCTTTGGGCCCTTCTCTCCGCCGAGGTCGACGCCATCACCATAAGGGGCACCTTGCGGGCCTACTTCATGGTGGCCTATTCGCTGGCGCTGGCGCTGCATCTCGGCGTCTCGGGTCTCGGGATAGCGACGACGGAGCTTTCCCTATCCTTGGCACCGGCGGTCATCGGCGGAATCGCTCTCGGCCTTGTCGGTTGCCGCCTGCTGCATCCGCGCCAGCTGCGCCGGATCTTCGAGGTCATCTTGGTTGTCATGGGCCTGTCGATGCTGGCAAAGGGCATCCTCGATGCACTCTGAGCCCGGCCTATAGCGGCGGAATGTCTCCGCGCGCCTGCTCCTCGGCAAAGCCTGCGGCAAACGCCTGCGCGCGTGCTTCTTGGATGGTCTGACGCAGCCTGGCCATCAGGCTTTGATAGAAGGTGAGGTTGTGCTGGGTCATGAGGATGGGTCCCAGCATCTCGCCGGCCTTGGTCAGGTGATGCAGATAGGCCCGCGAGAAGCGCGTACAGGCCGTGCAGGGGCAGTCCGGATCCAGCGGTCGGGGATCTGCCTGATGGCGGGCGTTGCGGATGTTGACCTGGCCGCGGGCGGTGAAGGCCTGACCGGTGCGCCCGCTGCGGGTCGGCAAGACGCAGTCGAACATGTCGATGCCGCGCAGGACCGAACCCACCAGATCCAGCGGCTTGCCCACGCCCATGAGATAGCGCGGCTGATCTTGCGGCAGCGCCGGCGTGGTCTCCTCCACCACCTTGAACATGACTGCCTGCGGCTCGCCGACCGCCAAGCCGCCCAAGGCATAGCCCTCGAAGCCGATGTCGGTCAGCGCCGCGGCCGCGCGATGGCGCATGGCGAAGTCGTCGCCGCCCTGCAGAATGCTGAAGAGGGCATGGCCCGGCGTCGGGCGAAAGGCCTGGCGACAACGCTCGGCCCAGCGATGGCTGCGCTGCATGGCCTCTTCCAGCCGCGGCTTCTCGGCCGGCAGCTTGATGCATTCGTCCAGCACCATGGCGATGTTGCTGCCGAGCAGCTGCTGGATCTCCACCGCACGCTCCGGCGAGAGCAGCAGGCGAGCACCATCGAGATGCGAGCAGAAGGCAACGCCCTCGTCGGTGACCTTGCGCAGCTCAGACAGCGACATGACCTGATAGCCGCCGCTGTCGGTTAGGATCGGGCCGGACCAGTCCATGAAGCGGTGCAGCCCACCCAACTCGGCAATCCGCTCGGCCGTCGGGCGCAGCATCAGGTGATAGGTGTTGCCCAGAACGATCTCGGTACCGCTCTCGCGGATCTGCGACGGCATCAGTCCCTTCACCGTGGCCGCGGTCCCGACCGCCATGAAGGCTGGCGTTTCCACGGTGCCGTGCGCCGTGGTCAGGCGCCCGCGCCGGGCCTGACCGTCTTCAGCCAGGAGAGTAAATCCGAAGGCCGTCATAGCAGGTCCTCCCGGGTCAGGAAGGTGGTATCGCCATAGGAGTAGAAGCGGTAGGCCTCGGCGATGGCATGGGCATAGGCGATCTGCATGCGCTCCAGGCCGGCAAAGGCCGAGACCAGCATGAAGAGGGTCGAGCGCGGCAGATGAAAATTGGTCAGCAGGGCCTCGACGACGCGAAAGCGATAGCCCGGCAGAATGTAAATCCCGGTCTCGCCGCGAAAGGGGGTCAGGTTTCCCTCCTCGCCGGCAGCACTTTCCAGCAAGCGCAGTACCGTCGTCCCGCAGGCGACGATCCGCCCGCCGCGCACCCGCGCCGCCGCCACTGCGGCCACAACATCCTCACCGACAGTTCCCCATTCACTGTGCAGCCGATGGTTCCGCGGATCCTCATCGCGCACGGGCGCGAAGGTTCCGGCACCGACATGCAGGGTCAGACTTACGGTCTCGACACCGCGTAAAACCAGGGCCGTGCGCAGCGCCTTGGTCAGATGCAAACCGGCGGTCGGCGCGGCTACTGCGCCGGCCACCTTGGCATGCAGGGTCTGATAGTCTCTGCGATCGGCGTCGTCACCCTTGCCCTTACGGATGTAGGGGGGCAGGGGCATGCCGCCCTCGGCCTCCAGATAGGCCAGCAGCTCGGCGTCGCCAGCGTCGAAGGCCAGGCTCACCTTGCCGGCCTCGCCCTTGCTCTCCAGGCTGGCGGTCATCTCGCCTGGGAATGTCAGGCGATCGCCGGGGATGAGCTTGCGTGCCGGACGGGCAAAGGCCAGCCATTGGGCCGGCCCGGTTTGCTTGTGCAGTGTGACCTCGATCTTGGCAGTGCCGCGGCGCCCGATGAGGCGGGTTGGAATGACCTTGGTGTCGTTCAGGACCAGGAGGTCCCCCGCCTTCAACAGCAGCGGCAGTTCCTGCATCCGCCGGTCCTCCAGCCGATCGCCGACGACCAGCAGGCGCGCGGTGTCGCGCGGCCGTGCGGGGCGTTGTGCGATCAGCCTTTCCGGCAGATCGAAATCGAAGTCTTGCGTGCGCATGGAGCTCGGCTTGGCTGCGTGACGGAGGTGCGGAAAGGATCACAGAGCAGCGCCCTCTTGCAAGGGGGCTTGCGGACTGCATCGAAGTGATTATAGTGCGGCTCCTTCGAGCCAAGGTGCGCCCGTGTGGCGGAACTGGTAGACGCGCGCGACTCAAAATCGCGTTCCTTCGGGAGTGGGGGTTCGATTCCCTCCACGGGCACCATGGTTGTGGAACGCATTCAAATTCGAGAGCTAGCGGCGATAATTCCCGCCGTTCCGTTGTTTCGCCGTTTCTTCCCGGGAATGTCCCGTTTGATGTTGAAACTCGTCTGAGTGCCGCTGCTTGATGTGAGGCTATGCGGCCTCCTCGATTCGGTCAAGCAGGTGCTTTTGGCGTTGCCCGATGAGAGCCTGCTTGAGAATGGGCAGTTGCTTGTAAGTCTCGATGCGCCGGAAGCCCTTCTTGGCTTCGACCATGCCCGCCGCGGTCCAGCGTAGGGCCATCTTGGCATCTCGCCAGGGCTTCACGTTTCGGCAGACCTGCCGGATGACGCTGTTCATGGGCTCGATGATATTGGTGCTGGCGAGCGACCGGCGCAATTCAAGCGGCAAGCCGCGCCTGACCACTGTCAGGATTTCGTCGAGACCTTCGAGGATCGATCGGGACACATCCGGCGCTTCCTGCGCGAAGCGCCGCGCCAGATTACGCATCGGGCGTTCGGCCTTGTCGGCATCGTCCAGCTCCCAGGCCTGCTTCAAGGCGCGTCGCACGGCGGCATGGTGCCTGGGCGCAAGCCGGTCGGTGAGGTTGCGTGCCTTGTGGATTTGGCAGCGCTGGATGGGGATATCCGCGCCGAAGGTCCGCCGCAGTTTACCGAGAGCCTTGGCACTATCCACGATGAAGAGGTAGCAGCCTGCGGGGTCGAGCCCGCGCTCGATCGGATCGTCGAGCAAGGCCTGTAGGTTTGCAGCGTTCTCCGTGGCCCCGTCAATGACGCCCAAGGGGTGTTTGCCCGGAAACCTCAATGCCGACAGCCCCGATCGTCAACAGGCGGTCGTCCAGATGTAGCCCGTCGATCTGGATCGCAACGAGGTCCAGTTCCGATGGATCGGACCCCATCCACTCTTCGAATGTGGCCTGCGTCAGCGCTTTGAACCGTCGCGAGACCGCAGAGTTGGACAGGCCGCTGCCCACGTCCGCCGGAACGCCGGCCTCGGGCAGCCGAACGGCGCGGCAAAACTTGTGCGGGGCCACATTCATCGCCATCAGGTTCATGGCCCACCGGTCGAGAAACCCTGTGGCCGAAATCTCTTCCCAACTCGGCAAGGGCGTTTCCTTGCCCGTGCCCTGGCTGCGCACCCGAGGGCGATCCACGGCGCTCTTGCCGCCGTGAAAGCCAAACTGCGCTTCCGAATGGCCCCAACGCTAGCCGGGCTTCTCAGGTGAATGCTCGTAGCGCTCACCGGCCAGCCGTGTCACGTCCTCGTTCAGCAGGTGGGTCAGGCTTTCTATACCTGCCATCAGACAGCATTGCTCGAAGCTCTCCCTCACAGCTTCAAACGCTTCATCGACAAGCGAAGGCGCAGTCGGCGCTGTGGCCAGAGCAAGGGGGATGTGGTCGTCGTCTTCATGGTGTTGCTTCCTTCTTCGGTTCAAGCACACCGAGCCTAAGGCTCAGGGAAAGCAACACCACACTAATTCAAAGGTTCAACATCAAACGAGACATTCCTACGCCGTTTTGCGATACCGGCGCCGGTGGGACAGTTTCGGGTTAGTGTGGTGGATCAGAAGTTCACTCTCGTTGTTGCCACCGAGCTATGCGAACTTCTGATCCACCACTTTAGGCGCTGTCGGCTAAGGCCTTCTCTTCGGCCGGCAGAAAATCGGTGACGACGTAGATTTCGTCGTCGAAGACGGCGGCCAGCACCAGGCTGGCCGCCCAGAGCCTCGATATGCTGGCGCAGGGTCGACACCTTGGTGTCTTGCTGGCGCTCTATGCGGCTGACCGCGTTCTGGGCGCGGCCTAGTTGCTCCGCCAAGGCCACTTGCGTCACGCCGCGCCCCTGGCGGAGTTCGGCCAGAGTTACGGCGCGCTCGGCCTCGCACCAGGCCGCATGTCGCCGCGTGATCTCTTGCTGCCGATCGGGCGGCAGGCTGGCGATGAATTCGTCTAGATCGTCCATGATGATCCCTTTCTACTCCAGGCGGTCCATGTGGTCTTGAAGCGCTTGTCGGCCGTGGCGATCAGCGCCTTACAGAAGCGTGCCGAGGCGATTCCGCGCTTGTCGCCGACGACCAGGATGACGGCCTTGCGGAACAGATCGAAGGCGAAGGCGATGCGCCAGACGCCGACCTGGCTGCGCACCCGCAATTCCTTCATGCTGGCAATGCGGCTGCCGTTCAAGGTGTCGACGTCGGGGCGGCCTAGGGTCGGGCCCTTGTCCTGGATGCACTACGCTGCCTCGGTGATAGCAACCTGTGCCGCGCGATCCAGCACAGCCAATCACGCCCGGCGCGGGCCGTCTTCTGCATGGCACCGAGCGAGCCACCGGAGTGGAAGAGGTCCCCGCTGGCTCGGACCAATCAGCATCGGCCGAGGCGCTTGCAAGGCGTTCCACTGCTGCCCCGCATGAAAGCGCAAGCCCTCGATTGCGGCCCTGTGGCATCCTTGGTCCGCACGGCCTCGGCCCTTCCACAGTGATTGCAGTTGGGTCTAAGCGCAAGAGATCGGCGATCAAGGAGCACAGCATTATACATGTACAGATTGCTTGAAACTTAAGAAAATACTGTATTAGATGCAAATTTGAACCTCTGTGGTTGGACACTGGCGCCGGCGAAGGTCGGCAAACCGGCGCAAGCGCCATTGTCCTAACTACAGATGAACGAATTGAAAACCACTAGGAACGCGAAGTTTCTCCACGGACACCGGTTTCGAGGAGTCTCACCAAGCACCACTGCAATCGTGGCGTCGCCGCGGGCTCTCTAGCCATCGCTTGCGTCGGTCCGGCCTGGTGGTGGAACAGGCGCCAACGCCCCGCTTCGAAACGGAAGAGGTTGGTCGCCGCCAGCAAGCCGCGGCCCAGGCGCTCGCTGCAGAGCACCAGGCCGACCGGACCATCGATCCAAGCCTGCGGTGCCTCGAGCGCGATCCCGGGGCCGGGGGCGGAGAGGATGCCAAGCCAGCTTTCCATCACCGCCTTGCGGCCGCTCAGCAGGGGCCAGCCGGGGTGCAAACAGTAGAGCGGCTCGCTGTCGGCCCAGACCGCCGCCATAGCGCCGACGTCTCTGCCGGCGAAGGCGGCATAGAAGGCCTCATTGGCGAACAGCAGCTTGGTTTCCTCGCTCATCGGGCAGGCTCCTTATCGCTGGATCGGGCAGGCCATGGCTTGCAGCGCCCCCAGGGCCTCTGCTAACGCGACGCGAGCCTCGCCGAATCGAATCCCGCCGTAACGCCGGATGAGCCACATGCTGCGCAAGCTTTACGATAAGACCATGGCCCTCGCCGGCCATCCCCATGCCGAGCGCTGGCTGGCCGGCGTCTCCTTCGCCGAGGCCTCCTTCTTCCCGATCCCGCCCGACGTGATGCTGCTGCCGATGATCCTGGCCGCGCGGCGGCGGGCCTGGCGCATCGCGCTGATCACCAGCCTGGCCTCACTGGCGGGCGCCTTCCTGGGTTATGCCATCGGCTACTTTTTCTATGAGAGCATCGGCCAGCCGATCCTGCAGGCCTATGGCAATCTCCAGAACTTCGAGCACTTCCAGAAACTCTACAACGAGTGGGGCTTCTGGATCGTCTTAGCCGCCGGATTCACCCCCATTCCCTTCAAGGTCATGACCATTGCCAGCGGTGTCGCCGGGATGGCCCTGCTGCCCTTCGCTCTGGGCGCGCTGCTGGGCCGTACCGCCCGCTTCTTCCTGGTAGCCGCCTTGCTCTACCTTTTCGGACCGCCGATCAGGGGGTTCATCGAGCGCTATCTAGGCCCCTTGATCCTGGCCTTCTGCGTCCTCCTCGTTGGCGGTTTCCTCGCCCTGCGCTATCTCTTCTGACATGCAAGCACACCGCCGAACCGGGGCCCACCTAGCCGGCCTCTTCGCCATCCTGGCGTCGGGCCTAGCGCTCATCGTCGCGCTGATTTCTCAGTACGGTTTCGACCTCTTCCCCTGCCTGCTGTGCCACTACCAGCGCTGGGCGCAGATCGCAGCCATGGGCTTGGGCCTCGTCACCCTGCTGCTGGTGCGCACGCCGGCAGCACCCTGGCTCGCCAGGCTGGCAGCCTTGGCCTTCCTGACCGGTGCTGCCATTGCCTTCTTTCACGTCGGCGTCGAGGCCGCCTGGTGGCAGGGAATCTCCGGTTGTTCCGCTCCCATCTTCGGTGGCGGCATGAGCCGCGAAGACATCAAGCAGGCCATCTTGAATGCCCCGGTCTTTGCCTGCGACGAGGTGCCCTTCCGCTTTCTGGGCCTGTCGATGGCAGGCTGGAACCTGGTCTATTCGCTGCTGGCCGCCCTGCTGGTCGGCTGGCTTGCCAGTTTCGAGGAAAGCCGTTCAAAGGGAAGCCGACAATGACCGACAGACAGCAAGATCGGTGCCGGCCGGGCGATCTTTCGCGCAAGGCCCAGATGGATCGCCTGGTGCGGGTCGATCATGCCGGCGAGTATGGCGCCAAGCGCATCTACGAGGGCCAATTGGCGGTCCTGGGCCGCAGCACCTCGGCCAAGACCATCCGGCACATGCATGCTCAAGAAGCGCGCCATCTGGAGAGCTTCGAGCGCCTGATCCGCGAACGCCAGGTGCGACCGACGGTGCTCTTCCCGCTGTGGCATGTCGCCGGCTTTGCGCTGGGTGCGGCGAGCGCGATGCTGGGCGAGAAGGCCGCCATGGCCTGCACCGTGGCGGTCGAGGAGGTCATCGACGAGCACTATGAGAAGCAGGCCGCCGCCTTGGGCGAGGAGGAGGCTCCGCTGAAGGAGATGATCCAGGAATTCCAGGCCGAAGAAGTCGAGCATCGTGACACGGCCTTGGCCGAGGGGGCCGAAGGCACCCCCGGCTATCCGCTGCTCTCGGCCGGGATCAAGGCCAGCAGCCGGGCAGCCATCTGGCTTTCCGAGCGCTTCTAGCGGGACAGACGCGGGCAAGGCTCTTTAAGAAGGGGAGTTCAACGACCAACGGTGCTGTCGGAGGTACGGCATGCAGATCGACCTGACCTACCTGCACTTCATCGCCATCGCCCTGCCCTATGCAGCCAGCGCGGCCTGCATAATGCATGCGATCATGGATACCCGAACCTCGCAAGGGGCCGTGGCCTGGGTGATCGGCCTGGTGTCCTTTCCGCTACTGGTGTTGCCACTCTATCTGGTCTTCGGCCGGCGGAAATTTCTGGGCTATGTCCAAGCCCGGCGCCTGAAGACCGAACAGCTGCACAAACTGGAAGCCGTGGGACACATCCTCTGTACGGACGCGGAGCATCGGCCGGATGCCGACCTCGGCACCTTCGAGACCCTGGAATCCCTGGCCAAAATACCCTTCATTAAGGGCAATGGGGTCACCCTGCTGATCGACGGCGAGGCCACCTTCGAGGCCATCTTCTCAAGGATCGAAACGGCAGAGAACTACGTTCTGGTCCAGTTCTACATCTTCCGCGACGACGGGCTGGGACAGCGCTTCCGCGATTGCCTTCTGCGGGCGGTCGGGCGCGGTGTCTCCGTCTACCTCCTCTATGACGAGATCGGCAGCAACAAGACGGATGGAAGCTTCTTTCAGGAGCTGCGTGACGGCGGTGTTGAAGTTGCCAGTTTCACCTCCGACCGCAACCGCTCCTATCGTCGCCAGATCAACTCTCGCAATCACGGCAAGATCGTCGTGGTCGACAGCCACACCGCTTTCGTCGGCGGACACAACCTCGGCGACGAGTCTCTGGGGGTTCAGTCCCAAGTTCGGACACTGGCGAGGCGCCCATGTGGTGCTGCGCGGTCCCTTGGTCGAGGCCTGCCAGGTCTCTTTCTACGAGGATTGGTACTGGTCGCAGGGGGCACCGTTGGAACGCGACTGGACCTTCGATTCCGGTGGTGCGGAGGACCGCACGGCCCTGATTTTGCCGACTGGGCCGGCCGACACGATGGAGAACGGATCCCTGCTCTTTACTCGGTTGATCAATGCCGCCAGATATCGTCCATGGCTGGTCAGCCCCTATTTCGTGCCGGACCCGGCCATCGTCTCGGCCTTGCTACTGGCCGCCCTGCGCGGTGTCGATGTGCGCATCATCATTCCCGACGAGGCCGACCATTGGGTGGTCTGGCTGGCCGCCTTCTCCTATTTCAGGGAGGCCGACGAGGCGGGAATCAAGTTCTATCGCTACACTGATGGCTTCCTGCATCAGAAGGTGATCCTGATCGACGACCGCCTAGCCGGCGTCGGCACCGCAAACCTGGACAACCGCTCTTTGCGATTGAATTTCCAAATAACCGTTCTCTTTATTGACAAGGATTTTGCCAGCCAGATCGAGGCCATGCTGAAAGACGACCTCGCCAACTGCCGCCTCTACCATGACGAGGAGCTGATCCGACGCGGCTGGCTGTTCCGCTTTGCCGTGCGCGCAGCCCGCTTGGCGTCGCCCATTCTCTGATTGATGACTTTGGGTCATGCCTGTCTGAGAAGTTATTCTCCAAGGTAGCGTAGGAAGAGCTTTGGCTTGTCGGAAGCCCGATGATTGTAGCGCCACTCAGTTTCTTTGATATGCAAATGGAAGGTGTGTTTGGGCAAACCCTTGAGCTTTGCCAGCCGCACCTTGGCCATGCCCCAAGATCCCTCGATAGCGTTGATGTGAACGCGGCCACGCGCGAATTCGTCTTTCGAACGGTCGACGCGGAAGTGGCCATAGCCGAGGTCGACGAGCCCGTTGTAGCCGCGCCAGCCATCCGAGTCGATCACGCTCTCTGGGTCCACCCGGCCCCGAACGATCCCTTGTAATACCAACGAGCATAGCCTACGACCCATGCGCCCACTCTCTCATTCCACTGGTTCGGATCTGCCATGGCCGCTCGATGAGCGTGTTCCAAGCCTCGCAGCATAGAGCGACGGTGTCATCGTATGATCCGAAGACTCTGTTCGAGAGCCAGTTTTCGCAGATGAACCGCCAGATGTTCTCGACCCGGTTCAATTCCGGTGCCCGTGGTGGCAACTCCATGAGTGTAATGTTGTTCGGGACATCCAGTTTCGGCGTCGTGTGCCAGCCTGCCCGGTCGACCAGGATCACGGCGTGGGCTCCCGGGGCAACAGTCGCGCTGATCTCGACCAGATGCTCGTTCATGGCATGGGTGTCGGCATAGGGCATGACCAGGCCCGCGCCTTTGCCCTTGGCCGGGCAGATCGCGCCAAAGACATACGCCCATTTGGTGCGTTGATCCTTTGGCGCTGACGGGCGCGAGCCGCTTCTGGCCCACCTGCGCGTGATCTTGTTCTTCTGACCCACTCTGGCTTCATCCTGCCACCACAGTGCGATTGCTACGCCCGGACTAGGCCGCGCCTGGATTTTCGCCAGTTCGGCGGGGACGTTTTTTAAAAGCCTCAACGATATACTCGTTTTGAGCGTGGTGACGGGGCGTGCGGAAATCTTTGCGTATCCCATCTCGCGCAGCGCCCGGCCAACGGTGCTTTCATCGACCGAGACGCCGAATTCTTCATGGAGGTCCTGGGCCAGATCACAGCGCCGCCAAGGGACCACGCCATGGATCGCCGGGATTGGGCCCCGTTCCACCCATTCAGCAAGCGCCTTGCGGTGTTCGGCGGTCAACTTGGGCTCAGGCCCGGAAGACCAGCGGTTCTTCAGGCCGTCCGGTCCTCCGCGTTGCAGCGGATCACCCAGTCACGGACAATCTGCAGCGTCGAGCTTCGCCTCATCCCTGCGCCTCCCGCCATCGTAGATCACGGCCAGCGAAAGCAGGCGGCGCGTCTGATCACTATCGCTGCTCTCCCGTGCCAGACGACGAAGTACATCGCCGTCACAGTCTTTTCCTGGCTGAACCGCCCTGCCCATCGATGCCTCCCATCGTTTGGAGACAGTGAGTCAGAGCTTTAACACTTTGGGAATCCCCCAAATAAGTCAGAGGTCGCAACTGCTGGTATAATTTGGCCTTTGAGCAGTCCGGCACGATCTCGGTACAAACCTGGCCATCGCGTTCGAAGATGCCAAAGACGCTGGTCTTGCCATAGGCTCCACGCCCACGCTTGCCTTTGACGCGGCGCGGACCGAAAAGGCTTTCATCAACCTCGACGACACCGAACAGGGGGCGCAGTTCTTCGCAGGCGGCGAAGATGCCTTCGCGCAGGCCGCGATAAATGCGGTTGATCGTATTGCGGTTCACATCCGTCAATTCTGCGTTCTGTAGCGCCGTAAGGTCGGCTGCCAAACAACGAACAATCTCACGACTTCTGGCTTCCGAAATACGTGAACGGATTGACTATCTATTCTTCATCCCTTTTCATGGCCTTGTGACAAAAAACTGTCACTCAACTCGGCATGGCCCCTCCTTATTATATATTCTTTAGATTGGATACTCTGCCACACGATTCGAATGGAAATTGCCGCCGAAGGCGAAATCATCTACTCAGGATTCACTCCAAACCAGCTCCCGCTCTTGAAGCATGGAGGCGTTCCGTTCCGCCAGAGTGCCGGCCGCCGGTTCCCTCTCCAAGGTCATCACCGGCAGGATCTCGCGCAAATGGTCGTGGTGCGAGCGTACGCCGTATTCCAGGTCGCTGAGGATAATGCCCTCGTAGCCGCTGGACTGGGACGCCTCATAGGACCAGATGGTGAGATCTTGGTCCTCGGCACCGGTCTCGCCGTCGATGCGGCCGCTGAGGTAGCGCGCGGCACGCAGTTCTCGGCTCTCGTCCGGGCGGTGGAAGACCTGGCCGCGCAGACGCGCCTTGCCGACACCGTCCGGGAACTCCTGATAGAAGATCACCGAATCGGGATAGAGGCCGATCACGGCATTGGGAAAGACGCCGATGTAAAGCCAAGCCTGCTGGTGGCTCTCCGGCAGCCAGGTCGCCTGCGGCAGGATCGACTTGTAGGCGCGCACACTCCAGAACTTGCCGGGACCGGGATTGAAGCCGGCGAAGGAGCGCGAGGCTCCGCCGACATAGGGTTCGTCGTGATAGCCCTTGCCGTAGAGATCCTGCAGCATGGGATGCGCCTTGGGAACGTGATAGCCCTCGTTGTCGACATCGCGAATGGATTTCCAGTTCACCGGCGTCGCATTGGCCCAGTTCACCGGCGCCGCCGGTATCAAGCGCTCGATCTGATAGGGCGCCACTTCGGCATCGAAGCGGGCCAGGATCTGCGAGATCGGTGGCTGATCGCTGGGCTTGAAGCGAATGAAGACGAAGCCACGCCAGATCTCCATCTCGACCGGCTTCAAGCCCCAGGCAATCGGATCCAAGGGCGGAAAGGAGCGCGGTTTGGCCGGCGCGCGCAAGGTTCCGTCCAGATTATAGGCCCAGCCGTGATAAGGGCAGATGATGGTGGACTTGCATTGGCCCTGCTGGTCGCCGACCACGCGCGAACCACGATGGCGGCAGAGATTGTGAAAGGCGCGCAGTACACCATCCTTGCCGCGCACGATCAGCGCGCGTTCCTTGGCGAGGTCGAAGGTGGTGTAGTCGCCCGGATTGGGCACCTCGTTGACGTGGCAGGCCAACTGCCAGCGTTTACGAAAAAGCTCTTCGATCTCAAGCTCCAGGAGCTCTTCGTTGAAATAGGTCCAGCCGGGCAGACCGCTGCGGTCCCAGCCCTGCGGCGGCGTGTTCAAATCGTATCTCTCAGCATCTCAGCCACTTTCCATTTGTTGAGTGTTTAGTCAATTTGGTAGATCGCTGTAAAAATTTCAAGGGGAATCTGCACGGCCGCAAGGCGGACAGCTCCTCGCCGAGGATTCCGACGATGCGCCCGCACCGCTTGACAAGCAGCGCTCGCCCGGAGAACCTTGACTGGTAGCCCTCTGCGCCCTGGTCGTTTAGTGGCAAGACCTTTCAGTTTTGGGAACTGGATTTCGGTGGGTTCGATTCCCGCCTCAAGGCACTGCATCACCCTCCGAGCAGGTTCGACAACACCCAAAACCGCCACCGGATCTTGGTAACACGACTCCGGCGATCGAATTCAAACAGAACGCTGTGCGGACACTGGGTGGTTTTCCGTGCCACCCCCAAACGAAGTCCGTCGCTATCGGCCAGCCCGCGGCGTTGAGGCGGGACATTGCCTGGGCCACATCTGTGCTGGCGACGCTGACCTCGATCCTGTCATCCGCAGAGGGACCGCTTTGGCCGGGCAAAAGCAAGGGCGATTGAGGTCTCGCAGTTGGCGGGAAGCAGATCGGATGCCTGCTTTGACAGTCCGCAGGGTATTCGGAACCGTCTGCTTCGGCCTTCAGCGGGTTTTCAAATCGCCAGATAGCGCTTCGCTGTTTCCGGCTGGGCAAGATCTTCCGGCGGGAGCTCTGCGATCAATTCGCCCTTGTCCATGACGACGCAGCGGTCGGCGATCATGTAGACCAGATCCAGATTCTGTTCGACCAGCAAGACCGCAGCGCCGCGCGCCGCATTCTGCTCCAAGATCACTCTGGCGATAAGCTCGACGATGTTGGGCTGCACGCCCTCCGATGGCTCGTCTAGCAGCAGCAAACTGGGCCTGCCGATCAGCACGCGGCCGATCGCCAGCATCTGCTGCTCGCCACCCGACAGCGTACCGGCCGCCTGCCCTCGGCGTTCCTTTAGGCGAGGGAACCAGGCGAAGACCTCGTCGTAGTGGGCCAGGTCGAATCTGCCACCGACGGATTCGCCCATACGCAGGTTCTCCAGCACCGAAAGGCGCGGGAAGATTCCCCGTCCTTGCGGCACGTAACCCACGCCGAGGCGCGCCATCTCGACGACCGCCTTGTCGGTCACCTCCTGATCCCGGAAATGGATGCGGCCCTGGGTTCGCGGCAGGAGGCCGGCGATTGCCTTGACCAGGGTCGTCTTGCCGACCCCATTGCGGCCGACGACGCTGAGAATCTCGCCGGCAGACATTGCCAGCGAGACCTCGCGCAGGATCGGGACACCGCCGTAGCCGGAACTCAGGCGCTCAATCGAGAGGACCATACCCTGTCCATTCCGTCCGGATTCCGCCAGCCATTGGACTCGCGATCAGAAGGCCGGAGTGAGACGCGACTTAGGATACTCGGCGCCGACCACGTGCTGCAGGGTCGCCGCACGCACCATCTGATAGGTGCGAACTCGGAAGGCAGGGTCGCAGGACATGCGGATGTACATGTCCTTCGCCGAGATCTCGTAATCCTCTTGCAGCCACTCCAGCATGTTGGTGCAGGCATCATAGACGGCATGCTCCATCGGCAGATTGATGCCGACGGCGACCAGGCTATCGGGCTTGTCTATCCTGACGCAGGGGAGCCGCTTGTTCTTGATGACGCGGCAGCTGAGCTTCACCGTCGAGCGGGTCTCGTCGGCAATCCCGGTGAACTCGGTATCGCCCTGGCCGCCGTGCGCATCGCCGATGTAGAGCAGCCCGCCGTCATGGTAGGCGTTCAGCATGATCGTGTGCCCGGCCCTGATCTCGCGGCAATCGATGTTGCCGCCAAAGGCGCCCTGGCCCAGCAGCGAGGTCAGGACCTCGCGTTCTGGAGCGGTCGCCAGCGTACCGAGGAAGGGCATGAGATCCCATGTCAGGCGATCCGTGTATTTCCCCTTGCCGTCGCGCGTGTGGCCGCTGGGGCCGGGCAGGTGCTCGATCACCTGTACGTGCGGCTTGGCGCAATCGCCCCACTTCAGGGAATCGCCGTAAGGGCCGATGCCCGGCAAGATTCCCGAAAAGCCATAGCGCCAAGGATCGACGTAGTCGATGGTGACCGCCAGGACGTCACCCTTCTCGCAGCCTTCGACATAGACCGGCCCGACCACCGGATTGTAGAGCGGCGGCCAGGCCTCCTGCAGCTTGGCGACATGTGCGTCATCCACGAACTGATGGATTTTCGGATGATCGCTATCGTCCTCGATCAGACCGGACAGCGCGTCATCGGTCTCGACGACGAAGCTCTCGCCCTCCGTCACGCGCAGGCAGACCTCGTCGCGCCAGTCGAAGGCATAACGGGTGACAGTGCCTCGTTTGATCGTTTGCATGACATCACTTTCCTTCTCTTTCGGTGGCTGGTTCGGAGGAGATCTTTCTGAGGCGCAGGCGGCGAGGCTTGGCAACACCGAGATAGATGCGACGCACCTCCTCGTGCTGCTCGATCTCGCCTAGACTGCCCTCGGCGAAGACACGTCCATGGTGAAGCACCGTCACCGGTGCCCCCAGTTGGCGAACGAAGGCCATATCGTGTTCGACCACGATGGCAGCGACTCCCTCGTCGTTGACCCGGCGTATCAGGCCGACCGTGGCTTCGGTTTCCTCGGCGCTGAGACCAGCACAGGGCTCGTCGAGAAGCAGCAGTTTCGGCTGCATTGCCAGGGCCATGCCGATCGCCAGCCACTGCTTCTGGCCGTGCGACAGGTCGCCGGCCAGCCGCTCTTCGCTGCCGGCAAGATTGAGCCGCAACAACAGACTGGAGATCTCCCTCCGCATCTGCCTTGTCCGATGATGATGGCTGAGCGGCAGCAGGAGATTGTGGCGGACGGTCAGCTGGCTGAAGACCGCGAGGTTCTGGAACTTGATGCCGATGCCCAGGTGCGCGCGATGATGCGGGCCCAGGCGGGTGACGTCTCGCCCTTCGAAGAGAATGCGGCCGCTATCGGGTCTGAGACTGCCCAGCAGCAGCTTGAACAGCGTGCTCTTGCCCGCCCCGTTCGGACCGACGATGCAGCGCAGTGCTCCGGCAGGAAGCGTCAGCTCGATGTCGCTCACCGCACGCAGCCCGCCGAAGCGCTTGGACAGCCCATTGGCGCCGATCAAGGCCTCAGCCATGCGCGCCGGCCCCCGGCCCGCGACCGATCCCGAGGCGGTCGAAGAGGCGGCCGATCCGGCCGCCCAGGCCTATCAAGACGCCCTCGGGCATGAAGCGCATCGCCGCCAGCAAGATGGCGCCCAACACGACGTATGCCATATCGCCCTGGAGGGCCAACCACTGCGACAGCCAGACCAGGGCGACGGTGCCGACCAGTGTCGCCGTCAGGCTCTTTCGTCCGGCCACCGCGACCCAGATGACCGGCAGAATGTTGTAGAATACACCGAAGACGTTGGGTGTGATGAAGTTGCCCCAGGAGACGTAGAGTATCCCCGAGACCGCGGCCAGCAGGGCCGCCAGGCAAAAGGCCGAAAGCTGCACCAGGCGGATGTCATAGCCCATCGCTTCGGTTCGCTCCGGATCCTCGCGGATCGCAACCAGAACATGGCCGAAACGAGAGTTCACCAAAACGCGGAGCCCGAGATAGGCGGCCAGGCCCAGCCCACAGACCAGGTAGTAGAATATGATCGATTTGCCCTTGAAGACCATCATCGACTCGGACCCGAATCCGAGGGTGAGCGAGGGTGGCTTATGGATGACACCGGAAAAGCGGCCGAGGCCGTTGTTGCCGCCGAGATGCGCATCCCCGATGAACCATCCCTGTCCTGCCGTCTGATTGAGAAAGGTCTCCAACAGCAAGGTCACGACCAGCATTAGAATCGCGACATGGACCCCCTTCAGGCGCCCATAGAACATGACCCAGCCGAGAATGGCCGCCACCAGGACCGGCAGGCCCAGCCCGACAAAGAGCGCCAACCAGGTGTGGCCGTGCGCCTCGGCAAAGTTGATGCCAACGACGCCGTAGGCATAGCCACCGAGACCGAGAAAGGCCGACTGGCCGAGACTGAGGATGCCGGCAAATCCCCATATCAGGCAGAGCCCCAGCGCCAGGAAGACGTTGGAGAGCATATTGTTCAGGTTCAGGAGATCGTAGCGCGAGAGAAAGCTCGGCAGCACTGCCAACAGCACGACGACGGCCAGGAAGAGGATCCAGAAGGGCAGCGAGCGTGCCGGCTCGAGCGGTCCGTTCACTGGACCCAGAAAGCGGTCGAGAAGGCGGTTGGCTCGATGCATGGCGCTTCAGTCTCGCATCGCCCGCAGCCGCCGCCGGGCGATCCAGTCGGAGATCCCCGCCGGCATCAGCCGGATGATGACCAGGGCGAAGACCAACATCGCCACCTGGCCGATCAGAATGTTGAAGTGACTCGTCGCCAGGGTCTTGGCGGCGCCCAGCGACAGCGCACTGGCCAGCAGTCCGGAGATCAGCTCGGAGCCGCCGCCGACCGCTACGGTGATGAAGGCCTGGGGGGTATAGCTCTGTCCGTAGTAGGGCCCGATGGTCGCGGTCAGCGCCAGAAGGCCGCCGGCCAGGCCGGCCAGCAGCGTCCCCAGAGCGAAGGTCAGCGCATAGAGGCGGTCGGCGTCGATGCCCAGCGCGCGCACCATCTCCGCATCCTGCATCGTCGCACGGGCATGCAAGCCGAAGCGGGTAAAGCGAAACAGCCCCCAGACCGCGGCCACCATCGCCAAACTGGCAAGAAAGAGGAAGAGCCGATAGTAGGAGAAGGAAAGCGCTCCCACGGCGAAGCTGCCGAAGGGTGTCGGCACGCTTCTGATGAGAGAGCCGAAGGCCAGCAAGGCCCCCTGCGAGAGAATCAGGCTGATCCCCCAGGTTGCGACCAGCGAGGACAGCAGCTGACCGTAGAAGTGCCGCACCACGAAGCGTTCGAGCAGCAAGCCGGCAAGGCCCGCAGCCAAGCCGCCGGCCAGCACCGCCGGCGCCATCGGCGCCCCGGCATAGTAGGCAAAGGAGGTGACATAGGCGCCGATCATCATCATCTCGCCGTGCGCCATGTTGATGACGCCCATCATCCCGAAGATGACGATCAGCCCGATCGCAGAGAGCAACAGGGTCGAGATCGTATCGGCATATTGATAGAGGAAACCGGCGACGGCCGTCAGCGTATCCATACCGAGATCGAACCAACCTGGTTTTGTTTGCTGTGAAGACGAGGCGGCCGGCACCAGCCGTGCCGGGACGGCTGGTGCCGGCCGCGCTTAACCTCCCTGCCTGCTGCCTCTCCTATTCGCCCTTGTACTTGGCAAACTCCGGGTCATCCCAAGGCAGGTACTGCTTGGCATCGTCGTGGCGAACGAGGTTCACCCCCAGCTTGCGGAGCCACCAGGGCTCGATCGGACCGAAGTTGTGGACGAAGGTGATGCCGTGCTCGGGCTGTACCTGTGCCATGCGGATATCCATGGTCAGGTGATGCGTGGCAGGATCGAGGAACACCCTTCCTTCCGGTGCGTCGAAGTAGAGGCCGGACTGGAGGGCGGCGATGGTCGCCTCGGTCTCCGTGGTCCCGGCATGCCGCCAGGCTTCGGCCATAAGGTTGACCGCCACATAGGCACAGCGCGCGGGCTGGTTGACATAGTCCATGTCGGGGAACAGCGCCCGCATCTCGGCGTTGAATGCCGCAGCACCCTCCTCCACCGCCCCCAGATCTTCGATGTAGGCGACCGGGACGAAAAGGTCCTTCAGCGCCGGCGGGGGAAAGCGAAGATGCTCGAAGCCCTGCTGCAGGTTGACGGTCGAGATCGCCGGGATCGCCAGTCCGGCAGCCTGTGCCTGCGGATAGAACTGGCCCTGATTGGCACCGACGAGATAGTGCACCATGAAGTCCGGCTTGGCCTGCTGAATGTTCTGTATGCTGGCCGAGTACTCGGAATTGCCCAGGGGAATGAACTCTTCACCGACGACCTGGCCATCATGGAGACCGGCCGCGACGTGAGTCCAAAGCGCGCTCACCTGACCGAAGCCGTAGTCCGCCGCAAGGATGTACATGCGGGGGCCATGGCGTTCGATCATGTATTCGATCCCGGGAAGGATCTGCTGTTCCGGTATCGGGCCGGTGAAGAAGGAGTACTTGTCGGCGATACCCCCTTCGCCCTGGTTGTTGTGCCAGAAGATGGTCTGGTTCTCGACGGCTACCGAGCGCGCCGCTTCACGCTCCGAACTGGTGTAGCCGGCCATCACCACATCGGCCTCGTCGTCCAGGACACACTTCTGCGCAAACTCCTGATGGCGTTTCACGTCGGATTGGCCGTCGTAGTGGATCAACTCCAGCTGTCGCCCGAGGATGCCGCCGGCGGCGTTGATCTCCTGGACCGCCAGCGCGGCCCCCATTGTCTTCGGGATGACCGCAGGCGCAAAGTCGCCCGACGCGTCGTCGATGACGCAGATCTTGATCGGGTCTTGAGCCAAAGCGTCAGATGCAACAAGCAGGGGCGCGCCCAGGACCAGGATGGCGGGCAGGCCCAAGGCCAGGAGCCAAGGTCGGCTCGTAAGGCGATTGTATTGCGGTATCATCTACCAATCTCCCTCTCATTTGCCTCATCGAGCATGATTGGAGAACGTCCAAATCCTCCGATGCAGTCTTGGCGTCATTGCGCGGGGCAATGCTGCCGTCGCGGGTTCCCTGGCGCAGCCGGACTTCTCTGGCCTTGCCTGATTGCCCGATGATTTCGGTGTCGTTTTCCGATACCGGTCAAGTCTGGACAGGATGCTGTCGACTGGCAAGTAACCCTATCGGGGGACACTGCGGCCCGGTCTCAGTACAGGAGACCCAGTTCGTAGGCGTTGGCGATCGCCTGAGCCCGCGTCGAGGCGCCGACCTTGCGCAGGGCCCGCTTGAAGTAGACGCGAACGGTCTCATGCGAAAGATCGAGGATGAGCGCCACCTCTTCGGTCGTCTTACCAGCCGCCGCCCAACGCAGGCATTGCTGCTCGCGGCCGCTAAGCACCACCGCGTTTGGTGAATCGACGAAGGCGGGAAAGCGCTCTCGCACAGCCTGGTGGAAGGCATGCGTCAGATACAGCAGCTTCTCGGAACGGCGCTCAATCTTACCGATCCAACCCCGATCATCGGGCTCGCCGATTACGGTGATGAAGCCGAAGTGGTTCGGGGCATGAACCGGCACGGTATATCCCTGGGCCAGGCCTTGATCGGCCAGATACTGCCAGGCACGGACCTCTGCCGGTGTCAGTCCCTCTTGCGTCCGCACACTCTGCCAGTCGAAGGCGATGCGCCCGCCAAAGCAGGCATGATAGTAGGGGCAGTCGGCGTTGAAGTCGGACCAGTCCTCGTCCCAGCCGGAGGGAAAGTTGAAGGTGCGATAGCGGTATTGCCGCCAACCGCCCTCGACCTTCCTGGCCGAGCCACGGACAAAACCCGCGATAAAGCGCTCGATGCCGATCTCCCCGGCGCTTCGAGCCAGCACTCCCAAGGCCTGTTCGACACTGCCTGTGGCCTGTATCTGCTCACCAAGGCTGTCGCACGACTGCATGGAGCACCTACCCTGCCTGTTGGCGAAACACCTGCAGCTACGCCAACGTCTCCGGGCGAAGACAGGGAGTTAACAACCTCGACGCCGGCAAGACAAGACCCCTCGAAGCGCGTGGCATGGCCTTGGGCAGCGGGTGACAACAGCACGACAGTACGATGGCAAGCCCAAAGGATGGCCATTCACAAGATTCGAAAAGGGGCAAAGGCGCGCTATCCGCCAGCCAAACGGGGCAGCAAGACGATCTCGTTCTCCGGCTCAAGCGGCGTGAACCAGGCGTCGCGGTAGATCGTGCCGTCGACCGAGACGGAAACCCCGCGCGTCAGCTGGGGTTTCAGGCTCGGATGTATCTCGGCCAGCCGATCGAGCATCTGGCGGATGTTCTTGGCCTCGACCTGAATCTCGCTTTGGCCGCCGGCGGCAGCCTGCAGCGAGCCCCAGATCTTCACCGTGATCGGCACGGACTAAACCTTCCTGGCGTCCGCCAAGGCCTTGCGGATGCGCGGCGGCGACATCGGCAGATGGGTCAGACGCACGCCGGTCGCAGCCGAGACCGAGTTGGCGATGGCTGCCAAAGGCGGCACGATCGAGGTCTCGCCGACACCGCGCACCCCATAGGGATGGCCGGGGTTCGGCACCTCGACGATGACCGCATCGATCATCGGCAGGTCGGAGGCGACCGGGATGCGATAGTCCAGGAAGCCCGGATTCTGCAGCCTGCCGTCCTCGCCGTAGATGTACTCCTCGTTGAGCGCCCAGCCGATGCCCTGCACGGCACCGCCCTGGAACTGCCCCTCGACGTAGGAGGGGTGCACCGCCTTGCCGGCGTCCTGGAAAACGGTGTAGCGCAGGATCGTGGTCTTGCCGGTCTCGGGATCGACCTCGGTGTCGACCAGGTGAGTGGCAAAACTCTGTCCGGCACCTTCGGCGTTGATCTCGGTGTGGCCGGCGACCGGCCCGCCGGTGTTGGCCGCCACGGCGGCGATCTCGGCCAGGGACATGGGTTCGAATTTGCCGGCGTTCTCACCGGCCGGCTTGGCGTAGCCCTCTTCCCAGACCACCGCATCCTCGTCGATGCCCCACATCCGAGCGGCGCGCGAGCAGAGCTTCTCGATGGCGTCGCGGGCGGCCTGGATGGTGGCCATGCCGCTGGAGAAGGTGACCCGGCTGCCCTCGCTGATGTCGTTGTAGCCCAGCGAGGCCGTGTCGGCAACGGTGGTGCGTATCTTCTCGTAGGGAATGCCCAGCTCCTCGGCCGCCATCTGGCCCATGGAGGCACGCGATCCGCCGATGTCCGGCGTGCCGACCGACAGACCGACCGTGCCGTCGTCCTGAATGTTCAAGGAAACACAAGTCTGGCCGCCGAAGTTGAACCAGAAACCGCAGGCCAGGCCCCGGCCCTGGTTCGGGCCCAGGGGCGCGCTGTAGTGCGGATGCTTCTTTGCCGCCTCCAAGGTCGCCTTCAGGCCGATCTTGCCGAAGGTGGGCCCGTATGCAGCCCGCGAGCCGTCGCTGGCGGCGTTCTTCAAGCGCACCTCGATGGGGTCGAGGTCAAAATGCTTGCAGAGATCGTCGACCACGCTCTCCACGGCGAAGGCGGCCATCGGTGCGCCCGGCGCCCGGTAGGCAGCCTGCTTCGGCCGATTGGCGACGACATCCCAGCCGACGGTCTTCACATGTTCCAGATCGTAGGCGGCAAAGGCGCTCATCGCGCCGAACTCGACCGGGGAGCCGACGAAGGCACCGCCCTGATAGCGCAATTCGGCGAAGGCGGCGGTGATCCGACCGTCGCTGTTCATGCCGATCTTCACGTCCATCGAGGTGGAGGAGGTCGGGCCACTGGCGCGGAACACCTCTTCGCGGCTCATGGTCATCTTGACCGGACGATTGGCCTTGCGCGAGAGCGCCAGGGCCACCGGCTCGATGAAGACCGTCGTCTTGCCGCCGAAGCCGCCGCCGATCTCCGAGGAGGTCACGCGGAGTTGGCTCACCTCCATGCCGAGCAGGGCGGCGCAGACATTACGCACGGCGAAGTGGCCCTGGGTGCAGACCCAGAGGTCGGCCTGGCCGTCCGGCCCCATCGAGGCCAGGCAGGCATGCGGCTCGATATAGCCCTGGTGGGTGGCTTCGGTCTTGAAGGACTTCTCGAAGACCGCCTCGGCGGCGGCGAAACCGGCCTCGACATCGCCGTGACCGAACTCGTAGCGCCTGAGCACGTTCTTCGACATGCCGGCCGGGACCGACTCGTCGGCGCCGTTCTCGTAGAGCGCCGGGGCGTCCGCGGCCATGGCGTCGTCGACGTCGATGACATGCGGCAAGATCTCGTAGTCGACCTCGATCAGCCTGAGCGCCTTGCGTGCGACCGAGGCACTGACGGCGGCGACGGCGGCGACGGCGTGACCGTCGTAGAGCGCCTTTTCCTGCGCCATGCAGTTCACCATGACATCGTGCAGGTCGTCGCCCACAGGACCGAAGTCATCGCGTGTGACCACCGCCTTGACGCCGGGCAGGGCCGCAGCCTTGCTGGCATCGATCGAGCGGATGCGGGCATGGGCGTGCGGGCTGCGCAGTACTCGGCCGACCAGCATGCCCGGCGCGTTCATGTCGGCGCCGAAGCGGGCCCGACCGGTGACCTTGTCGATACCGTCCGGCCGCAACGGGCGCTGGCCGACGATACGGAAATCTTTCTCGTCTTGATTGATCTTTTGATCGAGAGGCATGATTCAGGCGCTCCTCATCTCTTCGGCGGTATCCATGACCGCACTGATGATCTTGTCGTAGCCGGTGCAGCGGCAGAGGTTGCCGGCCAGCCAGTAACGCACATCTTCCTCGCTGGGATTGTCGTTGCGCTCCAGCAAGGACTTGGCCGCCACCAGGAAACCCGGGGTGCAGACGCCGCACTGCAGGGCGGCATGCTCAAGGAACTTCTGCTGCAGAGGATGCAGGGTCTCGCCGTCTGCCACGCCCTCGATGGTGGCGACCTCGCGATCCTGGGCCTCGGCCCCCAGAACCAGGCAGGCGCAAACCAGACGGCCGTCCAGGGTGACGCTGCAGGCCCCGCAGTCGCCGGTGCCACAGCCTTCCTTGGTGCCGGTCATGCCCAAGCGGTCGCGCAGCACGTCCAGAAGAGTCTCGTCCGGCTCGCAGAGATACTCGGTCGCGTCGCCGTTGATGGTGGTGGAAACGTGGATCTGGCTCATTGGCTACCCCCGGCGCGCTTCTGCGCAATTCTGGCGGCGCGCTTGGCCAGCACGCCGGCTACCTCGATGCGGTACTCGATGGTCCCGCGCTTGTCGTCGATCGGATTGCAGGCCGCCGCACAGGCAGCCGCCAGGGCATCCAGGGCCGCATCGTCCATGTCGCTGCCGATCAGCGCGGCGGCGGCAGGCTCGACCAGCAGCGGCCGTGGTGCGACCGCACCCAGTCCGACCCGAGCGGCGCTGACGCGTCCGAACGCGTCCAAGGTGAGGCTGACACCGGCCGAGACCACGGCGATGTCCATCTCGGTGCGCGGAATGAAGCGCAGATAGGCATCGCCGGAGCGCTCCGGCCGGGCCGGAAGATGGAGCGATTCGACAAGCTCGCCCTTCTCCAGCGCATTCTTGCCCGGCGAGACCACCATCGCTTCCACCGGGATCTCGCGGCGTCCGTTCGGTCCGGCGACCGCAGCCGTAGCACCGGCAGCGATCAGGGCCGGTACCGCATCGGCGGCCGGAGAGGCGTTGCAGAGATTGCCGACCATGGTGGCACGGCCCTGAATCTGGGTGGAGCCGATCAGATTGGTCGCCTCGACCACGCCGGGCCAAAGCGCAACGAGCTCACTGTGCTCGGCCAGTTCGGCACCGGCGACCGCCGCGCCGACGCGGAAACCGCCCCGTTCCGCGGTAATCGAGCGCATGCCTTCGATCCGTTTGATGTCGACGATCAGATCGGGTTCGATCCGCTCGGAGCGCAGCTGGACCAACAGGTCCGTGCCGCCGGCCAGGACTCGTGCCAAGCCGCTTTCCGCGCTCAACAGCTCCACCGCTTGATCGAGCGTGCGAGGTGCTTCATACCGCATGTTTAGCGTTTCCGTCTCCAACAGGACTGCGTTGATCGGCCCTGGCGATCGGGCCTACCTCGTTTGAACGAGGGTGAGCCGCGCCAAGGTCACGTTCCCCTTGACCGTCCCGCCCGCGCACTGCTGCGTCTCTTCGCTCAAACCACCAGGTTGGCCGGAGCATCACGGGACCCGTCGGCCGAGAGAATGCCTTGCCGGACCCAGGAAGGCAAAGCCCCTTTTGCAAGGGTGCGGCGCTAGAGACCGGCCCAGCGCAACAGCAGATGCATCAATCCGAGCGCCGGCTGCGTGATCACATGGGCCAAGGGATCGAAGCCCAGGTCCAGCTGACGACTGATCAAGGGCATGACGAAGAAGAGGGCGAGCAGCAGCAAGACGCCCTTGCGGCTGAACTGCTCCAGCTTTGCGCCGGCCTGTGGAGGCAGCAGGGCGATCAAGACACGGCCGCCGTCCAGCGGCGGGATCGGCAGCATGTTCAGGATCGCCAGCAGACAGTTGATATAGACCATGACGCGCAGCGGGTACTGCAGGAAGTGGTCATGCGGCAGGCCGAGATTCAGGATAAAGACTATCGACACGGCGGCAATGGCAGCCTGCAGCAGATTGCTCGCTGGCCCGGCCAGAGCGACCAGGGCCATACCCCAGCGCGGATCGTGCAGGCGTCCCGCATTGACCGGCACCGGCTTGGCATAGCCGAAGATGATCCCGGCCTGCAGGAGCAAGAGCAACAAGGGCAACACCACCGTGCCGAAGGGATCGACATGGCGTAGCGGATTGAGACTCATGCGCCCCAAGGCATGGGCCGTAGGATCGCCCAAAAGCTTGGCGGCATAGGCGTGTGCGGCCTCGTGTAGGGTTATGGCCAGCAGCAGCGGCAAGGCCCAGATCGTCAAGGTCAGAAGGAACTGTTCGATTTCTGGCACCAAAGGTGCTCCTGCATTGACGCCTGGGAGATCCAGGCCGACGACTGCAGCCTGCCTGGTGTAGGACTGGAGCCTCTGTCCATCGGGAGCCACTCACGAATACACAGCCTGCTTACCGCCCTGGTCCTGCTGGCCCTCTTCGCCGCACCGGCCACGGCGCAGATCAGGAGCCCCTTTGCCAGCGGCCTCAACTTCGGCCAGGCCGACATCGATGCCATCCTGGCCGCTACCAAGCCCTTTTTCGACAAGGCCCCTCCGGAAGTGGGGGCCGAGCGCAGCTGGAACAATCCCGAAAGCGGCCTCAGCGGCACTGCGTGCCATGAAGACGAGAACGAGCTGAACGACAGCCCCTGCCGTAAGATCCACCGCATCGTGCCGAACCGGAAGAGCAATCGGACTTAACGAGTTCCGCATCGACCGCTGTCTGGCCGCGGACGGCAGCTGGCAGATCGTCGTCGGAGCCTGGATGGCGGGTTAGAACGCCGTCCGACCCGCCTGCCCTGGCGTACTACGGCTTGACCGGAGGAAAGCTTTCCGTTCGCCCACTCGCCACCGGGAGGCGCGATACCTCACCTCTTGCATGAGCGGCACAGGATCCTCCGGTCAAGCCGTAGGATGACCTCAAGGGATGGTTGGAACGGTGAGTGCCTTCGTCGAGCCTTGCCGCCCAATGGGAACTAGGCCTGGGACCCCCGCTGGCTCTTGCGCAGGCGCTCGCTGGCGCTCTTCAGCTGGCCGCAGGCGGCCATGATGTCCTGGCCGCGCGGCGTGCGTACCGGAGCGGCGAGACCGCCGTCGTTCAGGATCTGGGCGAAGCGGCGGATCCGCTCGGGCGTCGAGCAGCGGTAGGGCGCGCCGGGCCAGGGGTTGAAGGGGATGAGGTTGGTCTTGGCCGGAACGTCGCGGATCAGCTTCACCATGGCATGGGCGTCGGCGTCGCTGTCGTTCACATCGCGCAGCATGACGTATTCGAAGGTGATCCGCCGCGCATTGTGCACACCCGGATAGTCCTTGCAGGCGGCGATCAGCTCAGCCAGCGGATACTTGCGATTGAGCGGCACGATCCGGTCGCGAATCTCGTCGGTCACGGCATGCAGCGAGACCGCCAAATTAACCCCGAGCTCCTTGCCGCAGCGCTGCATCATCGGCACCACGCCGGCGGTCGAGAGCGTGATCTTGCGCTTGGAGATGCCCAGGCCCTCGCCGTCGCGCAGGATGTCAATGGCGTCGGCCACGTTCTCGTAGTTGTAGAGCGGCTCGCCCATGCCCATGAACACCAGGTTGGTGATCACCCGCTCGGGCCTGGAGGCCGGCCACTCCTCGAAGTGATCCTTGGCCAGCAGCACCTGGCCGACAATCTCTGCAGCCGAGAGGTTGCGCACCAGGCGCTGCGTTCCGGTGTGGCAGAAGCGGCAGGTCAAGGTGCAGCCGACCTGGCTGGAGACGCAGAGTGTACCGCGCTCCTCGTCGGGGATATGCACCATCTCGACCCGATGCCCGCCGGCCAAGCCCAGCAGCCACTTCCGGGTGCCGTCCTCTGAGAGTTGGGCCTCGGTGACCGCCGGGCGCGAGACGCGGTGGCTCTCGGCGAGCCTGGCGCGAAAGCCCTTGGACAGCGAGGTCATGGCCTCGAAGTCGACGGCGCCCTTGTCGTAGAGCCACTGCCAAAGCTGGCGCGCCCGGAAGGCCGGCTCGCCGGCAGCCGCCATCTCCGCCGTTAGCGCCTCGTGCGTCAGTCCCACCAGGTCCTTCACCTCGGCCTCTTCCGGCGGAGCGAAGGCGCCAGCATGTGCCACCTGTGCCATTCCGCTTGATAAGGGGCATCACCACCGAAACGCAAGAGGCTGCGATGCAGGGCAGGAGTGTCTTCGGCTATTCCACCGGTTCGATCTCTCCCGGCCGCCAGCTCTTGTCGAACCAGGCTTCGAGCGGACCATAGAGGCGCAGGACGACGCTCCAGCTCTTACCGGGCATGGTCTCTGAACCCGGTTCCCCTCCTGGCCCGCGGGCGCCTCGGGCACGAAGTAGACGGTGCAGGACCCGTCCTCGTTGGCTTTCGGGTCCGGACTGTTGCTGTCGACCCCGGCGAACTGTCGATCGGTCTCCAAAAGCGAACGGGTCTGCGTGTCATGAACGACCCATGACCGGAAGTCCTTCGCAGGCATGGGCGCCGGCAGGGTGATGGCATAGGTCATGCTGCCGTCCAGGTAGCGGCCTTCGCTGTCCCGATCGGCCAACGCGTACTGCGATCCCTTGCCGGGTATCGCCGCGACCATCGCCGGTGTGATCCCGGTAGCGTGGTAGTGGAAGAGAATCCGCGCGTCGAGCAGCCGCTCGCCCTCCTTGCCAGGAATGCATGATTGCCGCCAACGAAGGCCGTCTTCCAGTTGCCCTTGTCGTAGTAATGACCGTCCCGGACTCGTGGCGCGCAGACGATGGCGCGCGCGACGGCGTTGCCCACGGCCACACCCTCCTCCAAGGCTCGGCACAGCCTTTCGTCAGGCTCGAAGGGCCGATCCTTGCGAATACCGATGGAGGCGGGCAGTCCGGCAAGTTCGGCCGGCAGCGACCCTTGCGGCTCCTTATCGACGACCGCCTTCATCTCTTCGAAGCAAGGTGACATCGTTGGCGTAGATGGTGTCGAACTGCTTGTCGGTCAGATTGACGAAATCGGTTCCGGGCGGCTGGCCGCGCCGATCCCGGGGATAGACCCGCATGATCTCCCTAACCCCTGCCACGGTGGCTTCCAGACCGGCGTCGCCAACGAAGGCCCGGACGAAGAGCCAATTCACATGGCCTGGTGTGCGCACCACGAAGTAGCCCTCGTCCGGCAGGGGACCGTCATAGTCGGGCAGTACGAAGAGGTACTTGCCGCCGGCGCCTTTGTCGGGCCCGGTGACGCCGACATCGACGACATGGCGGAAATAGGCGTCGTCCATGGCACCGGGCAGGCCTTGCGGCACCTCGATCACTAAAGGCCCTGCAGCCAGGTCGGTGCAAAGCAACACATGGACCGTGGTGGTGTTGGGGGTCAGCAGCAAGGCCCGCGCATTATAGAGGTCCTCGAAGATGCCGACCGCCGAGCCCTCGACGCCAACACCTGCCAGACCAAGGCACATGGCATGAAGCGAGGCCGACGGCATGCCGTCGGGAAAGACCTGCATGCCCCGCGCGCAGTCAAGCGAGTCATGGACCGATTTGACCGTCTCTTCGCTCGGTAGGCCGTCGAGGAACTCCAGAGTGCCGATCCGCGTTTCGACACGCTCGGGCGTCAGAATCTCCTGCGGCACACCGGCCTTGAAGGTCGGTTCGTCCAATGCCGGCAGAGCCAGGAGGACGGCAGCCGCGGCGATGACGACGGCGTGCTTCTAGTACGCCGACGCCTACTTCGGACGGGAGTACGACAGCAACATGCTGGAAGCCCTGGAATACGACCCCGAACGCCCCGCCCTCGAGGTCATGACCCGCGCCTTCGAAACGCTCTTCCACAAACTGCCGGGGGACGAGGGCGTCGATCTCGACCAGATGGCACGCCGCGACCCCGAAATGCTGGATCTTGTGCTGGGGCTGCTCTTCCACTACGATCCTGCCTGACAGATCACACCCCACGAGGCAGACCCATGGCAGTCCACACCATCATGCTCCCCGACATGCTCTACGGCGACGAGCTGCGCACCGTCGTCTGGGACGACGTCGCCGGCACCGTGGAGGGCACGCACTCCAGTGTGCCCGGCATGCAGCGGAACCTGGCGCGGCCCAAGCCGCTCAACCTCCCCTCCCAAGGGCGCGTGATCCGCCTCGAAGACCCCGGACACGATCCCGCCGAGTTCCTCTGGCTGCTGGTCATAGCCTTCTTCCCGATCTTCCACGAGCCGCTGCGCTCCACCCTGCCGCCCGTCTTCGATGGCGTCGAACTCAGTCCCATGGAGCCCAGTCCCAGGGCCGAACGCGACGCCGACGGCAAACTCACCGGCTACCTGGAGAACGGCCGGCCCATCGGCCTCGACACCCACTACAGACTCTGAGCGCACGCCAGGCCCGCAGATCGGGAAACGAGCCCGAAAGACCAGACAGGCGAGCAGGCGGCCCGCCCGGCCTGACATGGCTGCGATCTGTTGAGGGTCTACGCCCTGTCAGGCCGCGCTTCCTTGAGCGCCGGTGCGGCCTCCCATCTGCCTTGCACGAACAGCGGCGCTTCCAGCCTCTTGCAACCCCGCTGCAAGCCGCCTGCAAGCCGCCTGCAAGGGCGTTGCAGGCCCCTGACGAGGGCCGCGCAAGGGTGCTCTTTTCCCGACAAGACGAGGGGTGCGAAATGGCCGGATTTTCCAGGCCTTTCGCACCCCTCGAATTGCGCCCCTGAAACCGCTTTTCTCGGCGATTCCGACCCCTGAATCGGCTGGATTTCGGGAAACTTATGGCGCCCCCCTCGATCGTGCCGAAACCCGCCTTTCACCTGACCTCTCGATCTAACGCCCTTCGGGCCGGATAGATCCACTTCAAAAGACCTTGGCACTGCACATGTCGCGGTCGATCATGGCTCGGCCAGGCTGCCTTGGCATCCATGCCGCCACGCGGGGCACGCGCTTCGAGGCGCTTCAGCCGATCCGCCAGGGCGTGCGGGAAGGCTTCGGGGCTATCGGCAAGGACCTGGCCGCAAGGGCCGATCGTCCGCCATGAGCAGAGCCGATCGTCCGCCATGACAAGGGCTCACACAACACATCGGCCACGACTTCTGGAACGAAGTCGCTCGGCTGGGAGCGACAGCCTCGCCGTCCTTCGTTCGCGCGCCCGAAGGCAAGGGCGGCGCTGAGCGCTGCATCCGAACATCGAAGGAAAACCTGCTCTGGATCGGGCGCTTCGACACCATCCGGCCAGCAGTTCAAGGACGACGACAACGAGCCTTGGCCGATCCAGCGCCAGGGGCCGCGATCGCCGAACCGCTTCAGACGCGAGGCCATGGACAAAATCCCTCACGCCGCGCAGGCTTCGAAAGGGTCTCGATAACCCCAGGGCGCTAGAGATGTCGGGTTTCCGTGTCATGTCTTTTCCTCCGTTTCGGTTGCGCCCTCGCTCGGGACGCAAAACAGAGAGGCCGGGGACACGCCCGGCCAGATTTGCGGACTGGATCGAGCAGGGCGCGAAGCACGGAGGTCGGATGGCACTCAAGCGGCTGGGCACGAAACCTCAAACCGAACGGCGACCACTCTAGTCGATCGACGGGCCTTCGAAGGCCAGGACCGACGATCGCAATGGCATTTCAGGCGGCCACGCCCTGAAAATGAGTCGCAGGACAGGAAGGTGCGTAGGGATTCCCTGTCCCTTTGCAAGAATAACCGGGATGATACGGCCTGCCGGACAGCAGACTGGAGGCGACTGGCAAATCGAGGGGGAGGCATGGCGGAAAGGAAACGTGGGAATAGCGGCGCGAACCTGGGGTTCGAGGCGCAGCTCTGGGCAACCGCAGACAAGCTGCGCGGCAACATGGAGCCGTCCGACTACAAGCATGTCGCACTGGGTCTGATCTTCCTCAAGTACATCTCGGACGCCTTCGAGGCGAAACGCGCAGAGCTACTCGAGGAGCCGCTGGCCGACCCGGAAGACCCCGAGGAGTACCTCGCCGAGAACGTCTTCTGGGTGCCGAAGGCAGCCCGCTGGTCGCACCTCCAGGCCAAGGCCAGGAAACCCACGATCGGCAAGAACATCGACGACGCCATGCTGGCGATCGAGACCAGCAACGCCTCGCTCAAGGGCGTCCTGCCCAAGGACTACGCGCGTCCGGCGCTGAACAAGGTCATGCTCGGCGAGCTGATCGATCTCGTCTCCGGGATCGCTATGGCCGAGGAGGCCGACCGCTCCCGCGACATCCTCGGGCGGGTCTACGAGTATTTCCTCGGCGGCTTCGCCGGGGCCGAGGGCAAGCGCGGCGGCGAGTTCTACACGCCCCGCTCCGTCGTCCGCCTGCTGGTCGAGATGCTGGAGCCCTACAGGGGCCGCGTCTACGACCCCTGCTGCGGCTCCGGCGGGATGTTCGTCCAGTCCGAGAAATTCGTCGAGGAGCACGGCGGGCGCATCGGCGACATCGCCATCTACGGACAGGAGAGCAACGACACGACCTGGCGGCTCGCCAGGATGAACCTCGCGGTGCGCGGCATCGACGCCGACATCCGCTGGAACAACGAGGGCAGCTTTCACAAGGACGAGCTGCAAGACCTCAAGGCCGACTTCATCCTCGCCAATCCACCCTTCAACATCTCCGACTGGGGCGGCGACCGCCTGCGCGAGGATGTGCGCTGGAAGTTCGGCGTGCCGCCGCTGGGCAATGCCAACTATGGCTGGCTCCAGCACATCCACCACCACCTCGCCCCGAACGGGACGGCGGGCGTGGTGCTTGCCAACGGCTCCATGACGTCGGGCCAGTCGGGCGAGGGCGACATTCGCCGCGCCATGGTCGAGGGCGACCTGGTGGACTGCATGATCGCCCTGCCCGGCCAGCTCTTTTACTCTACCCAGATTCCCGCCTGCCTGTGGTTCCTGGCGCGAAACAGGAACCCCGGCAAGGGCTGGAGGGACCGGCGCGGCGAAGTCCTGTTCATCGACGCCCGCAAGTTCGGGCACATGGTCGATCGGACAAGCAAGGCGTTCTCCGACGACGACATCGCGAAAATCGCCGGGGCCTATCACGCCTGGCGCGGGGAGCCGGACGCGAACGCCTACGAGGACGAGCCGGGCTTCTGCAAGGCTGCTACTCTGGAGGAGATCAAGGCACACAACCACGTTCTGACGCCAGGGCGTTATGTCGGCGCCGCAGCGGCGGAAGCCGACGACGTGCCGTTCGAAGAGCGGTTCGCGGAATTGAAGGAGACGCTTACGGCGCAGTTCGCAGAGGCCGATGAACTAGCGGCGACGATCCGGCAGAAACTTGCGGGAGTGCTGGCGTGAAGCTAACAGAAATCCTGAGCTTCAATCCGACGACGCAGCTTCCGAAAGGCACGGAACTGCCATTCATCGATATGGCGGCTCTGCCTACATCGGAACGTGCAATTCCTGATTTTTCTCTCCGTGAGAGCAAAAGCTCTGGAAGTAAATTCCGAAATGGAGACACATTGCTTGCAAGAATTACCCCTTGTCTTGAAAACGGAAAGGGAGGAATGGTTCGTGGATTGCCAGGTGACGGCATAGGCCACGGCTCGACTGAGTTCATCGTGATGAGAGCTCGCCGAAAGGCTGAAGATAACTTTGTTTACTACGTATCAAGGCTTCCCGACTTTCGAAATTTTGCAATCCAGCAAATGACCGGAACCTCCGGTCGCCAGAGAGTTGCTTGGCAGTCCTTGCAAAACTTTGAAATCGCGGATCCTTCTCCTGAAGACCGAGAAAAAATTGGGGTCGTCCTTGGCTCTCTCGACGACAAGATCGAGCTGAACCGCCGGATGAACGAGACGCTGGAGGCGATGGCGCGCGCGATCTTCAAGGACTGGTTCGTCGATTTCGGCCCCACTCGCGCCAAGGCCGAAGGCCGCGCGCCATACCTCGCCCCCGAAATCTGGGACCTGTTTCCGGAAAAGCTCGATGAAGGCGGGAAGCCGGAGGGGTGGGAAATTCGCAAGTTAGAGGACTTCCTGGAACTGGCTTACGGAAAGTCCCTTCCGGCAAAAAATAGAACGGCTGGATGCGTAGCAGTTTACGGCTCAGGAGGGCTGGCTGGAACGCACAACGCAGCTCTGACCGAGGGCCCAGCGGTCATAGTTGGACGAAAAGGAACCGTCGGAAGCCTCTATTGGGAAGCTGGTCCAGCTTTTCCAATCGACACGGTTTTCTATGTCGTTCCTCGCATTGGCTCCATGCTGTTCAACTATCACCTTCTCGCCTCTCAGCCACTGAGCGCCATGAATACGGATGCTGCTGTACCCGGGCTGAATCGGGGCAACGCGTATCAATTGGAGTTTCCGTTATCTAATCCAATATTGGTCTCGGCGTTTGATGACATGGCCGGACCTCTTTGGATGCGAAGGACTGAGAATCTGAAGGAAACGGAAACCCTCGCCCAGACCCGCGACCTGCTCCTTCCAAAGCTCATGTCCGGCGAAATCCGCCTCGCCAAGGCCGAGAAAGCGGTGGAGGCCGTGGCATGACCCGCGTCCCCCGTCAATCCCGAGCTTCTCCAATGGGCGCGGGAGCGCTCCGGGAGCGCGCACGAAGCCCTCGCGGTGAAGTTCGGGAAGCTGCCGGAATGGGAGAGCGGCGAGCGCCCTGGAGTGTTTTGAGGCACCGATGAAGACCTGAGACGCGGGAATTATCGAGGTGCTTCATGACGGAACGGAAGAAGGTCGATCGGGAAGGCGCCGGAGCTGCGGAGACTTCACATATCGCAGCAGATCCGGCTCCGGCCGACGACGCAGCCCGACGACGCAGACAAACGGCGGCGCGCAAGCAGGAGGCCGTTCTGCGGGTGTTGCGGAGCCGAGGACATTTTTGTGGGTGGCTCGCAGTATCGACGCGACGGCAGGCGCTGTCAGCGGTTGGCGGGACGCGTTCTTGGGAGACGGGCGCATCTGGACCGAAGCACCGCGCTGGCGAGCAAGCGGCCCGCCTGGTCTGACCCCGCATTGCCCAGGTGGGGTTGAGGTTGCGCCATCCACGGTGCTGATTCATGGTTACATATCATGGTGTTGTGTCGATTGAAGCGAGGTTTTCATGGTGCATCCGATGGGTGAATCCAAGAACGGGCTGCTTCGCGTGGATTTCGACCGCCGCGTGAAGCTGGAGTTCCCTGGATCGAAGGTAACGTCGGACGGCGGCTTGCTCGCGTATCGGGAACTGGACGACGCGCTTGGCCTGACAGAGATGGCGGCCGGGGCGCTGCGAGACGGTCGTCGCGGCAAGAACGGCTGGCACGCTGTCGTCGGGATGCTTCGGCAAGCGGTGTTCGGGCGTTTGGCCGGGTACGAGGATGTCAACGACGCCGAGCGGCTTTCTCGCGATCCAGCGATGCGTTGGATTGTCGGCGGCAAGGCGACGGATCGGGGTGCGGCCTCATCGAGCCAGATGGGCCGTTTCGAGACGCAATGGCTGACGGGTGACGTCAATCTCACCGCACTCAGCGCTCTGTCCGGGCTGTGGATCGACCGCGTTCATCGTCGCAAACCGCCGAAGCTGATCATCCTGGACATGGACAGTTCGGTCAGCCCCACCCACGGCGAACAGGAAGGCACGGCCTACAACGGCCACTTCGGCTGCACCTGCTATCACCCGCTTTTTGTCTTCAACCAGCTCGGCGATCTGGAGCGCTGCGCCTTGCGACCCGGCAACGTGCACAGCGCCGATGGCTGGCGCGCGGTGCTGGACCCGGTCGTGGCGCGTTATCGCGAGCGCAAGCTGCGGCGATACTTTCGGGGCGATGCCGCCTTCGCCTCACCGGACATCTACGAGTATCTGGAGGCCGAGGGCTTCGGCTACGCCATCCGGCTTCCCGCCAACAGCGTGCTCCAGGGATACGTCGCCCACCTGCTACGGCGCCCGAGGGGACGGCCCCCGATGGAAGTCCGTCGCTACTTCGCCAGCTTCAGCTATCGGGCTGGAAGCTGGACCCAGGCGCGGCGCGTGGTGGCGAAAGTGGAATGGCATCCGGGCGAGTTGTATCCCCGCGTCGGGTTCGTCGTCACCAATCTGTCCCGGCCCGCCGAGCGGATCGTCGCCTTCTACAACCAGCGTGGCACGGCGGAACAACACATCAGGGAGGGCAAGAACGCGATCCGTTGGACGCGACTATCCTGCCGACGCTTCAAGGCCAACGCGGCTCGGCTTCAGCTTCATGCACTGGCCTACAACCTGGGCAACTTCATGCGCACGCTAGCTTTGCCAGACCCAGTGAGCAATTGGTCGCTGACGACGCTGCGCGAGAAGCTGGTGAAAATTGGGGCAAAAGTCGCGCGTCACGGACGCTACGTCACCTTCCAATTGGCCGAGGTCGCGCTCCCGCGCGACCTGTTCGCCGATATCCTGGATCGGATCGACCGCTTGCGACCACGGCCGACACCAGCGTGAGCCAACGCTATGCCAATCAAAACGACTTCACGACGGGAGACCTGTGCCCGGAACGCTACGAAATTGGCACTGGCCCGTGGGTTTCCGATCAGCGGCCCGTTGTCCTGGCCGTTCTGGGCCGTTTCCCAATCCCCGACGCCTCTCAGATTGCATCCCAGCAGCGACCAAGGCAATATGAACGTCGTGATCGGGCGCTACGTGGGCGATCCCGGCTTGAAGGCCTCGTTCTGCAAACGCCGCATCGGCGCCACCGTGAAAAACCGTCATGGCCGTCTGACTACGCTCGATGAGGCGCTCGGAATGCCCCTGCGTTTCGCCGCAAAACGCATCGAAAATCGCGCACTCCCGATCCTCGCCACCACCCTCGAACCCCAGCGCGCGCTTGAAGCCTGCAAGAAACGCTGGGCCATCGAGCGCTTCGGCGACGTCGAAACCCGCGGCTTCGACCTCGAAGATACCAGGTTCTCCAATCCGGCTCAACTCGACACTCTCTTCGTTCCGCTCGCTCTGGCCGTCGCCTGGGCCGCCAAAACCGCTGACATCCTCGTCGGCAAAAAGCACCGCAAAACGAAATCTCACGGCTATCTCGCCACATCCTACTTCCGCATCGGCTTCGACCAACTCCGAAATTCGGACACTTCATCGACCGAGAGCTGCCGCTGCTCTCTGCAAACCTCTACGATCGTGATCCAGGAGAGTCCTGTCGTGTGGATCAGATTAGCAGGTCAGGGAGATGGGATCGACAGGTTACGCGGCTCGACGGAAGAATCGGTGCTGACATGGCTTCGATCTGTTGAGGGTCTACGCCCTGTCGGGCCGTGCTCCCTTGAGCGCCGGTACGGCCCCCATCTGCCTTGCACGGACAGCGGCGCTTCTACCTCTCTTGCAACCCCGCTGCAAGCCGCCTGCAAGGACGTTGCAGGCCCCCTGACGAGGGCCGCGCAAGGGCGCTCTTTTTCCGACAAGACGAGGGGTGCGAAACGGTCGGATTTTCCAGGCCTTTCGCACCCCTCGAATGTCGCCCCCGAAACCGCTTTTCCAGGCGATTCCGGCCCCTGAATCGGCTGGATTTCAGGAAACTTATGGCGCCCCCCTCGATCGCGCCGAACCCCGCGTGCCTGCCCTAAACCCCTGATTTAACGCCCTTCGGGCCGGATAGGTCCACATAGGTCCACTTCGGAAGACTTATGTCCGGTCACACTTCTGATTGGGCATTAATGGAGGCCTTTTCACTAGGTTTCCGTCAAGGAAGTCCTTGACTTTCACGTCTCGCCGCCGGGTACAGGCTATCCATAAGGACAGATATAGCCAACTCGGCCTGCCTGGGCATGCTCGCAATGCTTACTGTTTATTGTTTACGAATCTACGATTAGACGGCGCTCGAATACAGGCCGGCGTACTACCGCCGCGCCACCATCAACTTCTTGATCTCGGCGATGGCCTTGGCCGGGTTCAGGTGCTTCGGGCAGGCCTTGGTGCAATTCATGATGGTGTGACAGCGGTAGAGGCGGAAGGGATCTTCCAGATTGTCCAGGCGCTCGCCGGTCGCCTCGTCGCGGCTGTCGGCGATCCAGCGATAGGCCTGCAGTAGGATGGCCGGACCTAGATAGCGGTCGGAGTTCCACCAGTAGCTGGGGCAGGAGGTGGCGCAGCAGAAGCAGAGGATGCATTCCCACAGCCCGTCCAGCTTCTCGCGATCCTCCGGGCTCTGCAGGCGCTCGCGGCCCGGCGTCGGTGTGGCGGTCTTCAGCCAGGGCTCGATCGAGGCATACTGAGCATAGGCGTGGGTCAGGTCCGGCACCAGGTCCTTCACCACCGGCATGTGCGGCAAGGGGTAGACCTTCACAGGACCCTTCACCTCGTTGATGTACTTGGTGCAGGCGAGCGTGTTGGTGCCGTCGATGTTGAAAGCGCAGGAGCCGCAGACGCCCTCGCGGCAGGAACGCCGGAAGGTCAGGGTCGCATCGACCTCGTTCTTGATCTTGATCAGCGCGTCCAGGATCATCGGCCCGCAGTCGTCGAGGTCGATATCGAAGCTGTCCAGGCGTGGATTCCGGCCGCTGTCGGGATCATAGCGATAGACCTTGAAGGTCTTCACGTTTTTGGCGCCCGAGGGTGCCGGATAGGTCTTTCCGCCGACGATCTTGGAATTGGCGGGAAGTGAAAACTCAGCCATTGCTCTCTCCCGAGTCGGAATCCTTCGGCCTAGAGCTTTTTCACCTCGACTGCGCTCGTCTGCAATGCTCTATGCCGTTGTTTAAACAAGCAAATCGTCGTCGCTGATGTGTCCATCAGCCCGGGATTGGCTCTAGTACACCCGTGCCTTGGGTGGGAAGGACTGGACCTCGTTGGTCATTGTGTTGAGCTTGACCGGGCGATAATCGAAGGTCCGCTCGCCCTTGTCGTTCACCCAGCAGAGTGTGTGCTTCATCCAGTTCACGTCGTCTCGGTCCGGGAAGTCTTCGCGCGCATGCGCACCGCGGCTCTCTTCGCGGTTGGCAGCCGAGGCCATGGTCGCCACGGCCTGAGCCATCAGGTTCTGCAGTTCCAGGGTCTCCATCAGATCGCTGTTCCAGATCATCGAACGATCCGAGACCTCGATATCCGGCATCTTCTTCCAAGATTCGTCCAGGCGGCCGACGCCCTCGTTCAGGGTCTCGCCGGTGCGGAAGACCGCGGCATGGCCCTGCATGGTGTGCTGCATCTCCAAACGCAGCGCGGCGGTCGGAATGCCACCGGAGGCATGGCGAGTCTTGTCGAGGCGGTCCATGGCCAGTGCATCGGCGTCGCTGCCCAGCGGCTTATGCGCCATGCCGGGCTTCACCAGTTCGTCCGCGTGTAAACCGGCGGCACGACCGAAGACCACCAGGTCCAACAGCGAGTTGGAGCCCAAACGGTTGGCGCCGTGCACGGAGACGCAGGCTGCCTCGCCGATTGCCATCAGGCCCGACACCACCACGTCCGGATCGCCGTCCTTGGCGGTTACCACCTCGCCGGTGTAGCGCGCCGGGATGCCGCCCATGTTGTAGTGGCAGGTCGGCAGCACCGGGATCGGCTCCTTGTGCACATCGACGCCGGCGAAGATGCGCGCGCTCTCGGAGATGCCCGGCAGGCGCCGGTTCACGATCTCCGCGTCCAGATGCTCCAGATGCAGATGGATGTGATCGGACTTCTCGCCGACGCCGCGGCCTTCGCGGATCTCCATGGTCATGGCGCGGCTCACCACATCGCGGCTGGCCAGGTCCTTGGCCGAGGGGGCATAGCGCTCCATGAAGCGCTCGCCCTCGCTGTTGGTGAGATAGCCGCCCTCGCCGCGCGAGCCCTCGGTGATCAGGCAGCCGGCGCCGTAGATGCCGGTCGGATGGAACTGCACGAATTCCATGTCCTGCAGGGCCAGGCCGGCGCGCAGCGCCATGGCATTGCCGTCGCCGGTCTGGCTGTGTGCACCAGTGCAGGAGAAGTAGCTGCGCCCATAGCCGCCGGTGGCGACGATGGTCATGTGCGTGCGGAAGCGATGCAGCACCCCGGTGGCCAGGTCCCAGGCCACCAGGCCGCGGCACTCGCCGTCCTGCATCATCAGGTCGATGGCCAGATACTCGATGAAGAACTCGGCGTTCTGGCGCAGGGACTGCTGGTAGAGGGTGTGCAGCATGGCATGGCCGGTGCGGTCGGCGGCAGCACAGGTGCGATGCGCGATGCCCTTGCCGAACTCCGTGGTCATGCCGCCGAAGGGACGCTGGTAGATGCGGCCAGCTGGGGTCCGGCTGAAGGGCACGCCATAGTGCTCCAGCTCGATGATCGCCGGAATCGCCTCCTTGGTCATGTACTCGATGGCGTCCTGGTCGCCCAGCCAGTCCGACCCCTTGACGGTGTCGTACATGTGCCAGCGCCAATCGTCCGAGCCCATGTTGCCGAGCGCCGCCGAAATGCCGCCCTGCGCGGCCACGGTATGGCTGCGGGTCGGAAACACCTTGGTGATGCAGGCGGTCTTGAGGCCGGCCTCCGCCAGGCCCAAGGTCGCGCGCAGGCCGGCGCCGCCGGCGCCGATGACGGCAACGTCGTAGTCGTGGTCGATGATCTCGTAAGCCGGTCCGGCTTTGCTCTCCGCCATCTGTCCTATCCTTGCACCAGCAGCACGATCACGGAGAGCGTGCAGGCAACGCCCAGCAGCAGCAGCAGCCCCTTGATCACCAGGAGCGAGCCTACTTTCAGGGTCTCGTTATGGACGTAGTCCTCGATCACCACCTGGATACCCAGCATGGCATGCCAGAAGGTCGCCACGATCGCCAGAATGGCGATCCCGGCCGAGAAGGGCGAGGAAAGCCACTCGACCATGTCGGAATGGCTGGCGCCAGCCATGAAGACGATGGAAATGACGAACCAGAGGCCGAGCGGGATCAGCGCCAGCGCGGTCACGCGCTGTGCCCACCAATGCTGCACGCCTGCCTTGGCACTGCCCAGACCGCGGACCTGGCCGAGCGGGGATTTGAGGCTCATGGCAACGCTCCTTGCTGTCGGGTTACTTGGCGGCGTAGGCGATGATCCAGGCCAGGATCGTCAAGGTACCGGTCGAGATCAGAACCGCCAGGCCGGAGCCATAGGCCGGACCCAATTCCAGCATCCTGCCGCTGTCCCACAGCAGATGCCGGATCCCGTTCGAGAGGTGATAGAAGAAGGCCAGCGACCAGCCGAACAGCAGCAGCTGTCCGATTAATGAGCCGATGAAGTCCTGCGCGTCGGCAAAGGCCGATGGACCGGTGGCGGCGGCCACCAGCCACCAGATCAGCAGCAAGGTCCCGACCACCAGCGCCACGCCGGTGGCGCGATGGGCGATCGACATCGCCATGGTCCATTGCCAGCGGTAGACCTGAAGATGCGGCGAGAGGGGGCGGGTCGGGCCGTCCGTCTGATCCGTCATGGTAAGGCGATCCTCGATGGGCATTTTGCTGACCGAATTGGCCGATAACGAGACATAAACCTTAGGTCGGAGAGCCGTCAATGCAGGGCGCAGCCGCCGCTACTTTCTGTCCACAATTCGACAAGCTTGGTGATTTTACGCAAGTATATGAAGCTGAAGCGATTTTTCTTGACTCCTTGAGCCGCTGGCCGGAAGCTGGTGTGTGGCTAGAGATCCGAAGGCGGCATAAGCCTGATGCAGTCGATCGAGGCGTCCCGAGCCCTCTTCGCAACCATGGTCACCATGGCGATCGGGCACGGTTCGATCGATGCTCTTTTGGGGCTCAGGTTGTTACATCTCGGCTACGAGACCGGCGTCGTCGGCTTGGGTCATGGCCGGCTTCCATGTCAGCATCGTCTTCGGCTCGCCGGTCATGCCACGCCTGATCGCGCGGGTCGGACATGTGCGGGTCTATGTCACCATGTCGGCGATCACCAGCTTTGTCATCCTCATCCAATCGCAATGGATCGATCCCTGGGGCTGGTTCCCCTGGGGCTGGTTCCCCTGGGGCTGGTTCGCACTGCGCGTGGTCACCGGCATCACCGTCATCGGCCTCTACATCGTGTTCGAGATCTGGCTGAACGACTGTACCGAGAACGCCAATCGTGGCGGCGTGACCGCTGTTTACATGCTGTTCTACATGGCAGCCATGGCACTCGGCCAACTGCTGCTCTGGCCTCGCCCTTGGACAATCTCCTCTTCGTGATCGTCGCTGGGCTCTATGCGCTCTCCCTGGTGCCCTTGGCGCTTTCGCTCACACCCCAGCCAACATGTCACGCCCGCATCCGCTGTCGCCCGCCGCCCTCTTCCGGCGCTGCCGCCCCGGGATGGTCACCGCCGCCATGATCGGCCTGCTGCACGGCACCCTGATCGGCATGACCGCCGTCTACGGCGAGGTCGCGGGTTTCGACTTGGGCCGGATCTCCTTGATCGGTGCCGGCATCTACCTGGGCGGCATCCTGCTCTGCTTCCCGGTCGGGCGGCTCTCCGATTTCATGGAACGGCGCCAAGTCCTGACCGTGGTATCGCTTTCGGTAGCACTGCTGTGTGCGCTGACGGCCTGGGCCAGCAGCCAATCCTTATCTCCTGCTTCTGCTGGTCTTCTCGATCGCCGGCGGGCTGTCGCAGCCGCTCTACTCGCTCTGCCTGGCGGTGCCGCACGATCGCTTGACGCGCGACGAGCGGGTCGGCGCCAGCGGCACCATCTATGCTGGTCGTCGGCCTGACCTCCTCGGTGGGTCCACCAGCCTGCGGCTTCCCGATGGACGCCGTCGGCTCCGTCGGCTTCTTCGTCTATCCAGGCTCTCTGCACGCACTGCTCGGTCTCTTCGTGCTCTACCACTGCCTGCACGACGCGCCGGCAATTGAGAGGGTGGCCTTCACCGTCGCCGCCCCGGCCGTACCGCCACCGACCCCACAGTGGCTGCAGAAGGCCATCGACGAGGTCACCGCCGAGGAGAGCCTGGACACCGGCCGCGCCGTTGAGGCTCTTCATCAGCGCTGGGGTCAGGGCTGCGCGACCGTGATCGTCGCCGCATGGGCAATCGGCAGATTGAGGCTATTGGCGATGAAACACTTTGCATTCGCCGGGCCGTGCAGCGCTTCGGCCTTGGCGGCATCGCCACCGGCTGCGATCGTGACCTCCGGGCGGATCGTCAGGCTGGTGAAGCGTCCTCCACCGTTGGCATCCAGGGTCATGGTGCCCTCTGCAAGATCGCGATAGGCCAGAACCGAGATGCCGGCCTCGGAGCAGAGGTGCAGGTACCAGAGCATGTGGCAGGTCGAGACCGCCGCCAGCAGCATGTCCTCGGGATTGTGCAGCGCCGCGTCGCCACGGAAGGCCGAGTCGGCCGAGCCCTCTATGATGGGTTTGCCGTCGATCTCGATCCGGTGGCTGCGCGCATAGCTGCGGTAGTCGGTGGTGCCCTGGCCAAGGTTGCCGGTCCAGATGATCGCCGCCTTGTAGTGATGAGTGCGTCCCATAGTTTGCTCCAGCTCTTGGATGGGGCCGAACTTTAGCGCCGCCCAAGGCGTATGGCTGCGTACCTTGAGGCATGATCATATAATCAGCACACTAGAGCAGATGCACCGATCACTGAATCGGTTGTGATGTGACGGGATGATGCAAGTCTGATTGAAGGTCTCCAGACATGGAGGTCCTGGATGGGACGAGCATTGAGTGGCGATCTGCGGGTTCGTGTTTTGAAGGTATTACAGGCGGGCCTGTCGGCGCGTGGTGCGGCGGCGCGGGCGTTCCAGGCGCGGGCGAGCGTTGTCGCGCGGGCATCCCCCCACGAGCATCCCCCACGGGCATTGGAAGACAACCACCTTTACCGGCGCGCTTCGGCTGACCGGAACGACCGCGCCGACGGTGCTCGACGGCGCCATGAATGGCGTCGCTTTTCTTGCCTATATCGAGCAGGCGCTGGCGCCGACCCTTAATCCCGGAGATGTCGTGATCATGGATGACTTGCCGGCGCACAAGGCCGCCGGCGTCCGCCAAGCCATCGAGGCCACAGGCGCCACCCTCACATATCTGCCGCCCTACAGTCCCGACTTCAACCCAATCGAGATGGCATTCGCCGATCTCAAATCACTGATCCGCGCAAAGGCCGAAAGAACCGTCAGCACCCTCTGGAATACCGTGGGCGACATCATCGGTCTGGTCGAGCCGCAAGAGTGCGCAAACTATTTCGCACCAGCAGGCTATGACACTTCATAAAATGGATGTGCTCTAGGTTAGCCATGACGGAGCAAGGCAGTGGCGGCGACCGCGACGGGAGACGCGCCACCTAGCCATCTTCGGCTGCCATTCGACCGGTCGGTCAAGCGCGCGTTCCAGGGCGCCTCGATCGGCTCCGACGGCAGCCTGCTGCTTTACCGCGCGCTCGACGACGCCTTGGGTCTGACTGAATTGGCTGCAAACCTCATCGCCGATCCACGCACCGGGAACAAGGGTCGTCACCGTCTCGCTGCACTGCTGCGCCAGTCGATCTTCTCTCGCCTTGCTGGATACGAGGAGGTCGACGATGCGGATCGGCTGGGAAGATGTCTCGAAGCCGGTTTTGGCGCGGTATTCGGTCGAGGCGCAGCCCTCGATCGCGCGGCGAGGGTGTCGCGCCGATGCTGCCTTCGCCCTCCCGGCGCTCTTCGCCTTGCCGGGGGCCGAAGGCTGGGACTACGCCATCCGGATCGAGGGCAACCCGAAGCTCTACGACCGGATCTCCTGGCTGACGAAGCGGGCTGGCTGGCGCCGCATCGCATCGTGCGCCGCTTCCACGAGCTTCCGCTACCGGGCCAGGAGCCGGTCCAAGCCGCGCCGGGTTGTGGCCAAGGTCGCGTTCCATCCAGGTGCGTTCTTTCCCACCGTCGGCTTCATCGTGACCGACCACAGCCTGCCGAACGAGCGGGTGCCGGCTTTCTGCAACGACCGGGGAACCGCCGAGCAGCACATCGAGGAGGGAAAGGACGCCATCGAGTGGACGCGCATGTCATGCATGCGCTTCGCCGCCAACGCCGTTTGTCTCCAGCTTCACGCACTTGCCGACACCCTGGCGACCTTCCTGCGCGCGCTGGCCACGCCTGAGATCATCGTGCGCCGGTCGCTCACCGCTCTGCGTGAGCGCCCGATCGAGACCGGCGCGCGGCTGGGGCGCCATGCACGCTCTGCCGTTTTCCAGTGCGCCGAGGCGGCACTCCCTCGCGCCATGTTCACGGGCATCCTTGGCCCGATCGACGCCCTGCGCGGGCCGCCGGCAGATCTGTCCACATGACCGAAACCAGGCCCAGATCGCCAGCAAGCAACGCTGGCGAGGGCAGAGCTGCGACCGGCGCACGCCAGAATAGCCTCATCTGTCGTGCCGCACCGCCAATGGAACGCTCGGCCGGCTTGACGTCGGCCAATAGAAGCGCTGCAGGGGCGAATTCTAGCTTGACAGCCGTCCTGACCGACAGCATACCTTAAGAGATGCGACGCAAATGAAGAATCCTTGCGGATACCTTGCCGTCGTGTGGGGCGTTACTGGACTGGGTAGCTCTTTGGTTCTGAAGCGCAAAAGTTGTAGAAAACAATCGGATCAGAAAATGAAAAAAGCAATTGCGATATTAACCTTGGTCGCGGGGTTGTCTGGGTGCGCGACACCATTTGAACGGGGAAAGACCAAACACAAGAAAACTTTGCGAGCGAAAGCGGCGACCCGTAATCTAGTAAGTTGGAGAGGGAAGGATCGCGGGGTCATCGCCTATGCCGGCTACATCCTGGGTTTTGCCGGCGACACGCCAGAACGCATCGATCAGGACATCCGCATCATCCTAGCCGGGATCGCCCACGTAGCGCCCGATCACGACGTTCATATTGCCTTGGTCGCTGCTGGGATGCAATCTGAGAGGCGTCGGGGATTGGGAAACGGCCCAGAACGGCCAGGACAACGGGCCGCTGATCGGAAACCCACGGGCCAGTGCCAATTTCGTAGCGTTCCGGGCACAGGTCTCCCGTCGTGAAGTCGTTTTGATTGGCATAGCGTTGGCTCACGCTGGTGTCGGCCGTGGTCGCAAGCGGTCGATCCGATCCAGGATATCGGCGAACAGGTCGCGCGGGAGCGCGACCTCGGCCAATTGGAAGGTGACGTAGCGTCCGTGACGCGCGACTTTTGCCCCAATTTTCACCAGCTTCTCGCGCAGCGTCGTCAGCGACCAATTGCTCACTGGGTCTGGCAAAGCTAGCGTGCGCATGAAGTTGCCCAGGTTGTAGGCCAGTGCATGAAGCTGAAGCCGAGCCGCGTTGGCCTTGAAGCGTCGGCAGGATAGTCGCGTCCAACGGATCGCGTTCTTGCCCTCCCTGATGTGTTGTTCCGCCGTGCCACGCTGGTTGTAGAAGGCGACGATCCGCTCGGCGGGCCGGGACAGATTGGTGACGACGAACCCGACGCGGGGATACAACTCGCCCGGATGCCATTCCACTTTCGCCACCACGCGCCGCGCCTGGGTCCAGCTTCCAGCCCGATAGCTGAAGCTGGCGAAGTAGCGACGGACTTCCATCGGGGGCCGTCCCCTCGGGCGCCGTAGCAGGTGGGCGACATATCCCTGGAGCACGCTGTTGGCGGGAAGCCGGATGGCGTAGCCGAAGCCCTCGGCCTCCAGATACTCGTAGATGTCCGGTGAGGCGAAGGCGGCATCGCCCCGAAAGTATCGCCGCAGCTTGCGCTCGCGATAACGCGCCACGACCGGGTCCAGCACCGCGCGCCAGCCATCGGCGCTGTGCACGTTGCCGGGTCGCAAGGCGCAGCGCTCCAGATCGACGAGCTGGTTGAAGACAAAAAGCGGGTGATAGCAGGTGCAGCCGAAGTGGCCGTTGTAGGCCGTGCCTTCCTGTTCGCCGTGGGTGGGGCTGACCGAACTGTCCATGTCCAGGATGATCAGCTTCGGCGGTTTGCGACGATGAACGCGGTCGATCCACAGCCCGGACAGAGCGCTGAGTGCGGTGAGATTGACGTCACCCGTCAGCCATTGCGTCTCGAAACGGCCCATCTGGCTCGATGAGGCCGCACCCCGATCCGTCGCCTTGCCGCCGACAATCCAACGCATCGCTGGATCGCGAGAAAGCCGTTCGGCGTCGTTGACATCCTCGTACCCGGCCAAACGCCCGAACACCGCTTGCCGAAGCATCCCGACGACAGCGTGCCAGCCGTTCTTGCCGCGACGACCGTCTCGCAGCGCCCCGGCCGCCATCTCTGTCAGGCCAAGCGCGTCGTCCAGTTCCCGATACGCGAGCAAGCCGCCGTCCGACGTTACCTTCGATCCATGGAACTCCAGCTTCACGCGGCGGTCGAAATCCACGCGAAGCAGCCCGTTCTTGGATTCACCCATCGGATGCACCATGAAAACCTCGCTTCAATCGACACAACACCATGATATGTAACCATGAATCAGCACCGTGGATGGCGCAACCTCAATCCCACCTGGGCAATGCGGGTTGAAGTAACGACGCCATTTGATGTCAATGAGGTTTCGTACGTAAACGATCGTGGGTCAGCCACGGTGAGCGGTCAAGCGTTCTTGCGTCAAGCAGGGGGCGGGGTTGTTACCTGTGCTGGAAGTACAGTCTATCTCATTCCCGCTGGCAAATACGCGACTGAATGGGCACAAAAGGGTTTTGGTTCGACCGCAGGTGGACGGATGACAATGTCGCATCGAAACGCTGACCCACGTTTCGCAGAGTATCTTCGAACCACGACCTGTGATGCCGAAGGAGACTTCGAATTTCGCGGCGTTGCAAACGGCCCGTATTACGTCCTCAGCGATGTATTTTGGAAAGTGCCCTTAGGTTATTATAGTGCTAGTCGTTGGGAGGGTGCATCAATCGTAAAGAGAATTCAGGTTAGCGATGGTCGCAGCCAAAGAGTTTTGCTGAACTAGGTCATGTTGACAGATGGCGGAACCATAAGCGCGCTGCGAGGATCTCGATGAAGCCGAGGTGGCTTGTGACGGTCTTGTCGTATCGGGGGCGCCACGGCGGGCGTTTTTGAGCGTGTAGACGCAGCGCTCTACAAGATTATGCAGCGCAGAGATGAAACCGTCGATCGGCTCGGGAGCGTTTCGGGTTTTTCGAGCGGGGATCGCCGCCGTGCCGCCTCGCGCCGCGACGTCGGCGCGGATGGCGTCGGAATCGTAGCCCTTGTCCGCGATCGGGACCTTCGGCTAAGGCAGGTCGTCGTCCATCAAGGCGTGGTAGTCGCGCCAGTCGGATGTCTGGCCGGGCGTCGCGTCGGCCTTCATGGGCAGACAGCGCCCCTTGACGAGGAGCTGGATCCTGGTCGTGAAGCCACCTTTTGAGCGGCCAGGATCCTGCGCCGGAGCCCCGCTTTTGCGCCTGCGGCGCAGGGGTGCGCCCGGACGACGGTCGAATCGATCGTCTGCACGCTGTCAGGCACCGCATCGCTGTCGTTGAGAACCTCAAGGATCGTCTGCCACAGCCCTGCCAGCGTCCAGCGCCTGAACTGGCGGTATACCGAGCCCCACTTGCCGAACGCCTCGGGCAGATCGCGCCACGGCGCGCCGGTGCCGACGATCCGGAACACGCCGTCCAGCACGCGGCGACGGTCCACCGGCTTGCGCCCGTTGGGCTGGCGGATCACCACGATGAACGGCTCGAAGAAAGCCCATTCCGCATCCGACATCGGGTTTCGCGCCAAGACTGCCTCCGCTGAAAAAGCCATCGTGAATCACGTCAAAGCCGAGCCGTGAATCCCTTCTGTCAACGCGGCCTAGCGCCCGGTAATGTCGCGTTACACCTAAGATCTCTCTTGATAAAACTCCACATCGACCAGAGTAGACCGTGACCAAAGGGTCTCTCATGCCACAAGAATGTGCTCTGTGTACCAGAGTTCCCGGGCGTGACTTGGATGGCACAGTGTCTCGAAGTGACATCATCCCGATTTAGCCCGGATGTTTCACCAGTGTAATGAGATGAGAGGGATTTCAGAGCGGGGAAGGAGCCGCGCGGTGGGGAAGAATGTAACGCGTGGAACGGTCATCGGAGCCGATCCCTTGGTAGTTTGCGGTCGGTCGGAGCGCTGCTGAGGAGCGGTCAAGGGCAGAGCCTAAGTGTGGGCGATACGGACTAAAGAGTCCGGTTCTCCGAGGCCTACTCTCGGTTCAGGGGATTTTCTCTCTTCTGGAAGGGCAGGAAGAAGAGCTGCAGAAGCGAGCGATCGCGAAGGCTCTCGACGCCGATTGCCATACCCAGGTCGCGCCTGGTCCGGCTGCGCGAGCCGAAGAGGCGATCCCAGAGCGAGAAGATCGTCGCGTAGTTGGAATCGGTGTCGCTGCGCACCTGATGGTGATGCACCCAGTGGATCGAGGGTGTGACCAGGATCCAGGAGAGCGGCCGCTCGACCGCTGCCGGCAGCCTGAGGTTGGAATGCTGAAAGAGGGCGGCCAGCAGCACCAGGGTCTCGAACACCAGTATCGTCGCCAGAGGAAAGCCCAGGAGAAGGATAACGCCGGCTCTGGCAAGCGCGGAAATCAAGACCTCGCCCGGGTGGAAGCGCAAGGCCGTGGAGGTGTCCAGGGTCCGATCCAGGTGATGCACCTGATGAAAGCGCCAGAGGAAGGAAACCCGGTGGTTGGCCCGGTGCCACCAGTAGATCAGGAAGTCCAGCACCAGGATATCGATCAGAATCCCCGACCGGCCCGACCACCAGAGTGGCCGCCAATCGAGCGCCAGTCCGGCGGACCAGCGGGTGATCGGCACCACCAGCAACAAAGAGACCGCGGAGGTCACGACCCAGATGGCGAGATTGCGCGGCAAGCGCCCGCGTGCGTCCGGCGTGTCAGGCTGCGCTGCAGCCGGGAAGAGGCGCTCGGCCAAAAACAGACCGGCGAGCCAGAGGAAGACCAGCCCGACCTTTCCGAACAGCAGGTTCTCCACGCTCTCCATCGAATCCCTTCCGCCTGGCGGGTCACGTCCCCTTGGCCGGACGAGCGCAGGTCTTGGTCTCATATGGCGCCTTGCCGCCCAGCTGTGCAAGCCGCCGCCGCGGCCGACACGCAAGGCTGATCGGGGGCGCTTGCCGAGCGGAGTGAAAGCTCGTAAAGCAGGGGCATGACGACAGAGCCTTCGCGCGCGCTGGTGCTTTTGCCCGCCTGCAGCAAGACGATCGACGGCATGGCCTTTCATGCCGTCGGCGACAAATACGTGCACGCCCTGGCCGAGGCCGCGGGCGTGCAGCCGCTGTTGCTGCCGAATTTGGCCGAGCTGGCCGATTCACTCCAGCTGTTGGATCGGGTCGATGTCCTCTCGATGACTGGCTCTCCCTCCAACGTGCATCCCGGCCACTTCGATCGGCCGGACCTGGAGGAAGCCTCCAAGCCGCACGACCCGGCGCGCAATGCCGTCAGCCTCGACCCGATCCGCGCGGCCTTGGAGCGTGGCCTGCCGCTGCTCTGTATCTGCCGTGGCTTCCAAGAGCTGCATGTGGCGCTCGGCGGCACATCTTCCCGCGCCTCCATGAGGTCGAGGGTCTGATGGATCATCGCAGCCTGGCCAGCGGCGAGAGGGTGCTGGACTATGGACCGCGCCATGATCTGACCCTTGCCGGCTGGTTTGCCGAGATCTTCGCCAGCACAAGCATCACCGTCAACTCCCTGCATCATCAGGGTATCGAAACCCTGGCAGCGGGCTTGATCACCGAAGGTTGGGCGCCAGGCAGCACCGTCGAGGCCGTGCGTGTGGCTGCGGTCGAAGGCTTTGCCGTCGGCGTTCGGTGGCATCCGGAGTACTGCGTTATGGACAATCCCCAATTGCTTCTTTTGTTTCAGGCCTTCGGGCAAGTCGTGGCTGCGCGCCAAGCTGCGCGGCTGGCTTTGGCGGCCTGACCGCCGATGCGCATTGCCACCTGGAACGTCAACTCCGTCCGCATCCGCACCGATCATCTGGCACGCTTCGTCGCCGAGCGCAGTCCCGATGTGATCTGCCTGCAGGAAACCAAGGTCATCGACGAACTCTTCCCGGTCGAGGCCCTGACCGGGCTCGGCTATGGCCACCTCGAGATCCACGGGCAGAAATCCTACAACGGCGTCGCCATTGCCTCGCGCCTGGCCTTCGAACGGGTCGAGCGCAAGGTCTTTTGCGGCAAGGACGACCGGCGTCACCTTTCGGTTCTGCTGCCGGGTGGCCTGGAGCTGCACAACTTCTATGTGCCCTCCGGCGGCCCCGATCCCGACCGCGAGAAGAACCCCAAGTTTGAACATAAGCTGGACTTCTTGGCCGAAATGGCCGCATGGGCCAAGGCCGACAAGATCGCCCAGCACAAATTGCTGCTGGTCGGCGATCTGAACGTGGCACCCCTGGAAAACGATGTCTGGAATCACAAGCGCCTGGTCCGCTCGGTCGGCCATACACCGGTAGAGAGCGCCGCCATGGCCAAGCTTTGGGAGGCCGGCAGCCTGGAGGATATCCCGCGCCGCTACACGCCGGAGCCGCAGCCGCTCTATTCCTGGTGGGGTTATCGCTATCCGCAGTCCTATCAGAAGGACTATGGCTGGCGCCTGGATCATGCGCTGGCCACACCGCCATTGGCCGGCTCGGTGGTCGGTCTGGAGACCTACCGCGACAGCCGCACCTGGGAGAAGCCCTCCGACCATGTGCCTTTGATCGTCGATCTGGCATGATGGCTCAGCAGTCAATCTTCGCTTGATCCCAGCGCTTCTGAAGGCCATCTAAACCGCGATGTCAGACACCCGAGCCTCGCCGTGGCACGGCACCACAATCCTTTCCGTTCGCAAGGGCAATCGGGTCATCGTTGCCGGTGACGGGCAGGTGTCCTTCGGGCAGACCGTCATGAAGGCCAATGCACGCAAGGTGCGCCGTCTGGCCAAGGATCGGGTCATCGCCGGTTTCGCCGGCGCGACAGCCGACGCCTTCACCCTCTTCGAGCGGCTGGAGGCGAAGCTGGAGTCCTATCCCGGCCAGTTGACCCGCGCTTGCGTGGAATTGGCCAAGGACTGGCGCACCGATCGCTACCTGCGCCGGCTGGAGGCCATGATGGCCGTCGCCGACTGGAAGGTCTCGCTCATACTCACCGGCGCCGGCGATGTGCTGGAGCCGGAGGACGGCCTGATCGGCATCGGCTCGGGCGGCAACTTCGCCCTGGCCGCGGCCCGTGCGCTCACTGACCTGCCGGATCTCGACGCCGAGACCATCGCCCGTAAATCCCTCGCCATAGCCGCGGATATTTGTATCTACACCAATGACAACATCATCGTCGAAAGCCTTGATCTCTAAAAGTGAGGGCGTGACCTTCTCGCCGCGCGAGATCGTCTCCGAACTGGACCGCTTCATCGTCGGACAGAACGATGCCAAGCGTGCCGTGGCCGTCGCCCTGCGCAACCGCTGGCGCCGGGCTCAACTGCCAGAAGGCCTGCGCGAAGAGGTCATGCCCAAGAACATCTTGATGATCGGCCCGACCGGCTGCGGCAAGACCGAGATCGCCCGCCGTCTGGCACGCTTGGCAAATGCGCCCTTCGTCAAGGTCGAGGCAACCAAGTTCACCGAGGTCGGCTATGTCGGCCGCGACGTGGAGCAGATCGTGCGCGATCTGGTCGAGGTCTCCTTGACCATGACCCGCGAGCGCATGCGCAAGGAGGTCACCGCCAAGGCCGAACTGGCCGCCGAAGAGCGCGTGATCACGGCCCTGGTCGGCGAGAACGCCAGCAGCGACACGCGGCAGAAGTTCCGCAAGATGCTGCGCGAAGGCAAGCTTGCCGACAAGGAGGTTGAACTGGAGGTCGCCGACAGCGGCAGCGGTGCCTTGCCGACCTTCGACATCCCCGGCATGCCGGGTGCGCAGATGGGTATGCTGAACCTGAACGATGTCTTCGGCAAGGCCTTCGGTGGGCGCACCAAGAAGCGTAAGATGCCGGTCGCCGATTCCTACGAATTCCTGGTCGCCGAAGAGAGCGACAAGCTCTTGGACGAGGAGACCATCCGCGCCGAGGCGGTCGAGGCAGTCGAGCAGCACGGCATCGTGTTTCTCGACGAGATCGACAAGATCACGGCGCGCTCGGACCGGGTAGGCGCCGACGTCAGCCGCGAGGGCGTGCAGCGCGATCTGCTGCCCTTGCTGGAGGGCACGCAGGTCGCCACCAAGCACGGCACGGTCAAGACCGACTACATCCTCTTCATCGCGTCTGGTGCCTTCCACCTGGCCAAACCTGCCGACCTGCTGCCGGAACTGCAGGGCCGCCTGCCGATCCGCGTGGAGTTGGACGCGCTCACCCGGGACGACCTGAAGCGCATCCTGACCGAGCCGGAGAATTCGCTGGTCCGCCAGTACACCGCGCTGATGGGCACCGAGCAGGTGACCCTGGACTTCACCGAAGAGGGCATCGACGCGCTGGCCGATCTGGCCACCGAGATCAACGCTAGCGTCGAGAACATCGGCGCGCGCCGCCTGCACACGGTGATGGAGAAGCTGTTGGAGGAGGTCTCCTTCACCGCCTCCGACCGCCCCGGCGACCAGGTCGAGATCAGCGCCGACTACGTGCAGTCGCGGGTCGGCGTGTTGGCCAAGGATCAGGACTTGAGCCGCTTCATTCTTTAGGTAGGTGACGCCTGGTGCTGTGGCGTTACTCCGTCGCGAGCGGTCCAGCTTCGGCCAGGCACCGGCGATCCGGCGCGCCACAACCAGGAAGCTGCCACAGAGGGCGACCCATGCACCTGGCTCTCGTGATTTATCCGGGCTAGAAGAAGAGGAAATCCGGGGCGGTGAGTTGCCCGGCCAGGGTCACAGCATCGATCTTCAGGGCGATATCCAGGGCACCGTCACCATTGTTGTGGATCTCTACCTGATCCAATCCGCTATTGAAGCGTGCCTCGCTGGTGCCACTCCCACCGAATGCCGCGTCACCGATGTAGGTGAAGCCTCACCTGTGGCGCGCCAAAAGTTTTCCGGAATGCGGGCGATTTCAGCCGGAAAAGGGGTCTGGAAATCGGGGCGTTTCGGGCTGGAAAATTCCCGTCCGGGGCGCCGGTTTTCGGGGCGCCGGTTTCAGGCCGTAAGCGGGCGGACGTCGTCGAGGAACCGCAGCGCGCGGTCATCGGGCTCGCCTGCGTTGGCGATGACTCGAATCCTGTTCAAACAACCCGAGCCACCTCTGCCTTTGGCAGATCGCCCGCCTTGCGTTACCCTGTCACTGGCAGATCAAACAGGCGATGAAACGATCCCTGACCTCATGACTTACACCCTCGGACAGGCCGCAAAGGCCACAGGCAAGAGCAAGCCCAGAAGATCACGGCTTTGATCGAAGACCAAAGCGCCAAGCCCAAGGGGCTCTTGTTCTTGCTGACTGCCATTGTCTCATCTGGGACGATAGCCTTTTTTGTTCAGGCACTTGCCGGAGGTTTCTTTTGGATGGTGGTCGCGGTTGATGTGCTTGCGACAGCCGTTTCCGGTTTCTTCCTTGGACAGATTGCGATGGCGCGGTCTCGTGACACCTGCGGCCACAGCCGCGCGGCGGTCTTGGCGTTTATACCGCTTGCAAATCCATGGCTGCTGTTTACGCCATCAAAAAACGAGCTTTCTGCAAATCGAGTACCGACAATCCCGCTACTATCCGGCGGTCTCGGAGTTCTGTCAGGTTTTGTGATGCTTGCAGGAGGGATGGCTCTGGGAACTTACCATCAAATGGAGGGACAGCGCGCGCTACTCACCGTCGTCCAGGAGACCGCGACGCACGGCGGCACGGTGCCTGGGCGCCAGCCGGTCGGTGATGTTGCGTGCCTTTGTGTATCTGACAACGCTGGAGGGGAATGTCTGCTCCGAAGGTGCGCTGCAGCGCCGTCAGGTCTATGCCCGCGCCGCCGCCGGTCCCGATACTCTGCCCTTCGGCACGCAGTACGACCTGAAGGAAGGTCGGCTACCATCGCGCCAACCACTCGCCCGCGCCGAAAGAGGTGAAGAAGGAGGACACCCGCGCCATCGTCAACGGCAAGAACTGTAGCCGACCCTACAACGCTTCCAGGCTCAACGTCTCGGCCATGAGCTTCGGTGCGCTCAGCACCAATGCCCTGCGCTCGCTGAACAATGGAGCGCGCATCAGCGGTTCTGCCCACAACACCGGCGAGGGCGGGCTCAGCAGCTATCACCTGGAAGGCGGCGGCGACATCATCTGGCAGATCGGCACCGGCTATTTCGGTTGCCGCGCCAAGGACGGCACCTTCGACCCGGAGGCCTTCAAGGACAAGGCCGGCAATCCGGCCGTCAAGATGATCGAGATCAAGCTCTCACAGGGCGGCAAGCCGGCGCATGGCGGCGTCCTGCCTGCCGCCAAAGTCAGCGCCGAGATCGCCGATGTGCGCGGCGTGCTGATGGGCGAGGACTGCATCTCGCCGCCGGCGCACAGCGCCTTCTCCAGCCCGCAAGGCCTGCTCGACTTTGCCGCCTCCTTGCGCGAGCACTCCGGCGGCAAGCCGGCCGGCTTCAAGCTCGCGATCAGCAGAAAGAGCGAGTTCCTGGGTATCTGCAAGGCCATGCTTTCCGGCGGCCCCCTGCCGGACTTCATCACCATAGACGGCGGCGAGAGCGACACCGGTGCTGCTCCCAACGAATTCTCCGACCGCCTGGGCGCTTCCATACAGGACGCCTTGGTCTTTGTGCAAGAATGCCTTGGTAGGTTGCGGGCCACGATCAGGTGACCTTGATCGCCAGCGGCAAGACCGTCTCCGGCTTCGACATGATCAAGAAGATCGCCGTCGGCGCCGACATGGTGAACGCGGCCCGCACCATGCTGTTCGCCGTCGGTTGCATCCAGGCGCTGCGTTGCGACACCAACATCTGCCCCTCGGGCATCGCCACCCAGGATCCGCAGCGTAATCTGGCGGTCGACGTCGCGCTGCGTCAGCAGCATGTCGCCAACTACCACAGAGCCACGATCAGGGGCTTCCTCGATCTGGTCGGCGCCATGGGCCTGGCATCCCAACCAGCTTGGGCCGGAGCACCTTCTGCGCCGCCAAGGCGACCAGCGCGACGAGCATTATCGAGAACTCTACCAGTGGCTCAGGCCGCGCCAGCTTCTCGGCAGCAAGCTGCCCAAAGCCTGGGAGGCCGATTGGAACGCAGCCAGCGCGGATACTTTCTAAGCGTGTTGCATGCCAAAATGAGCAAGGATAATGGCTTCGGGTAGCGATGAGTTAGGCGATTTCCTTGCGTTGCACGGAGAAAGAAACGCTCTCATGGGCTTCCAAATGCGCGATCAATCGAAAGAGGTTGTCTGCGCGCGGATTGCCCTGGCCGCTTGACATACGCATCAGGCTTTTGAGCCTCTTCTGCATTTCTGCGGCCAGCCGTTCGAAGCCCAGCGTCGCGTTGACGTAGTCTCGCAACAGCAGTTTGCCACTTTCCAGATCGGCATTCAGAAGAGCGTCGAGCGCCGCTTCGAGCAAGCCGGAACAGAAGGAAGGATCTCGGCTCGGCCCGAGCCTTGACGGTTTCCTTGAAGCTTCTCATCAGCGCCATGCCTATTTTCCTGCCTGCTGGCGTCGTTTGTAGCTGGCCCAAAAGTCCTTCGCCGCCGCAATGTCTCGATGCTGGCGCTTCTTGGTCCCTCCGACCAGCAGAATCACCAACTTCTGCCCATCTCGTCCAAAGTGGGGGCGATAGCCAGGGCCGAAATCGATACGCCGCTCGGGCACGCCCCCACCGACCGGCTTCACGTCACCGAAGTTTCCTGCCTCCATTCGCGCTATCGCGGTGCGCACCTTCACGGCCGCAGAAGACTCCAGAGCCATAAACCAAGCCGCGAAGGGACAATGCCCGTCTTCTGTTTCATATTGGACGATCTCATTCATGGAACATAGTGCCAATTACGTTACTATCAACGCACAGAGAACGCCACTCTCACCCAGCGGCGGCCCAGCTTAAACGCTGGGGTCGGCCAGGTGCTGTCTCAGCCAGTCGGCATAGTCCTTGGCCGCGGACTCCACCGTCTTCTCCTGGTCCTCGACTTCGACCACGTTCTTGGCGACATGGGCGCCGTAGCGGGCCGCGGCGAAGACCAGGGCCGCATGAACGTCGGTCGCCGGAATGCTACGGTTCTGCCGGTTGGCCAAAGCGATGTACTCGTCGGCCAGCTTGACGAAGGCAGCAGAATCCAAATTCCCCTCCTTGCGCGCCGCGCGACGCTCCTTCCGATTCATTCTCTCCACTCCCTTCTCGATGCCGCCGAACGTGCGCCACTATGCCCGGAATGCGCAGCGCCGCCAGAGCTCTCTGTCTGCTCTGGAAATTTCCGCAGAAAACAGCATAATCTGCAGGAAAGGGAGGGGTGAATGCAGGATTTCGGCGGCGCGTTCCTGCAGGCATTCGAACTGCTGATCGCGCTGGACCCCAATTTGCTGGAGATCGTCGGGCTGTCGCTCAGGGTCAGCCTGACGGCCGTGCTGATCGCTGCCGTCCTGGGTATGCCGCTGGGCGCCCTGCTGGCGGTGCTGCGCTTTCCCGGCCGCGGCGCTCTCCTGGTGGTGCTGAACGCCTTGATGGGCTTGCCGCCGGTGGTCGTCGGCCTGCTGGTCTATCTGCTGTTGTCTCGCGCCGGACTTCTGGGCCCCTTGCAACTGCTCTATACGCCGACGGCCATGATCATCGCTCAGTGCCTGCTGGTCACCCCGATCATCGCCGCGCTCACCCGCCAGACCGTCGAAGATCTGCACGAAGAGTACGACGAGCAGCTGCGCAGCTTCGGCATCGGCCCGCTGGGGCATGTCGCGACCCTGCTGTGGGACGGCCGCTACAGCCTGATGACGGCCCTGCTCGCCGGTTTCGGGCGCGCTTCGGCCGAGGTCGGCGCGGTGCTGATCGTCGGCGGCAACATCAATCATGTAACCCGGGTCATGACCACGACGATCGCGCTGGAGACCTCGAAAGGTAATCTGGCTTTGGCCTTGGGATTGGGCACCGTGCTGATCGCCATTGCCATTCTGGTGAACGCCCTGCTCTATCTTCTGCGTGGCGCGGCGACACGGCTCAGCTATGCCTGACGGTCCACTGCAGGCGCCCGATCCGGGCCGCCGCGTGGCGGCTGCATCGATCCGGCCGTTGCGCGGCGAAAAGCTACGGGTGGTGCGCAAAGGGCGGGTGTTGCTGGATTTTGCGGAGATCGCCTTCGCCGGCCAGGGTTTGACAGTCATCATGGGACCCAACGGTGCCGGCAAGAGCCTGCTTCTGCGCATTCTGGCCGGGCTGGTACAGCCGGATAGCGGGCAGGTGACCTGGGGCAGAAGCACGCCGCAGCGCCGCCAGCGCCAAAGCCTGGGCTTCGTCTTTCAGAAACCCGTGCTGCTGCGCCGCTCTGCTCTAGCCAACGTGGCCTACCCACTGCGCAAGGCGGGGTTCTCGCGCAGTGCCGTCCGCGGCAGGGCGCAGGACGCGCTGGCACAGGCCAGACTGGCGCATTTGGCCGAGCGTCCGGCCCGTGTCCTCTCCGGCGGCGAGCAGCAGCGCCTAGCCTTGGCCCGCGCCTTGGCGCTCGAGCCCGAAGTCCTCTTTCTGGACGAACCCACGGCCAGTCTGGACCCGGCCTCGACCCTGGCGATCGAAGAGATGGTCCGAGAGGCTCGCAGCCAAGGTACCCGCGTCATCCTGGTGAGCCACGACACCGGCCAGGCGCGCCGACTGGCCGACGAGGTGGTCTTCATGCATCACGGCCGAGCCATCGAACGTGGCCCGGCCGAGGCCTTCTTCGCCAAACCCAGGACCCACGAGGCCGCGGCCTATCTGGCTGGCGAAATCCTGCTCTAGGCTAGGACATGACAGAGGAATCCAAATCTTGACCGCAGCCTTCCTCACCACCAAGGAGTTGGCCAAGCTGCTACGGGTCAAGGAGCGCAAGGTCTATGACCTGGCCGCCGCCGGCTCAATCCCCTGCCGCCGGGTGACAGGCAAGCTGCTGTTTCCCCGCGCAGAAATCGAAAGCTGGTTGCGAGGCGATGGCGCCGGCCTTGTCCAGGAGAGCCTGCCGCCGATCGTGGCCGGCAGTCACGATACCTTGCTGGACTGGGCCCTGCGATAGGCCGGAACCGGGCTTGCCTCCCTCTTCGACGGCAGCTTGGACGGCCTGGAGCGCCTGGCCAAGCGCAGTGCGGCACTGTGTGGAACCTATGTCTACGAAGGCAGCAGCGGCTGGAACCTTCAGCATCTGAAAGAGCGCTTCGGCGGCCAAGCCATCGTCGCGTTCACCTGGGCGAAGCGCCGCCAAGGCCTGATCCTGCCCGCCGACTCTCAGATCCAGGAGGTCGTCGATCTGGCCGGCAAGAAAGTCACCCTGCGTCAGGCTAGCGCCGGCAGCCACATCCTGTTCGAACACCTCGTCGCCCAGGCCGGCCTCACGCCCGACGCCTTCGAGACCGTCGGCTAAAGCAAATCCCAAGCAGACGATTCCGTCTGCTTGGGATTTGCTTTTGAACCAATGTGTTAGAGCGGTACAGCTGCTCCTGTGGCCGCTTGGGCCGCTCTAACGCGCGTTCGGGAAGAAGAGCTGCTGGTCTTCGATCCGGTAGGCGGCGATGGCGTCTTGGCCAGTCGATGACAGCAACCAGTCGACAAAAGTCTGAGCGTCCTCGGCCTTCACGTCCGGGCAGTTCGCCGGATCGATCGGGATTACGCCATACTGATTCAAGAGTTCCGGGTCACCTTCGACCAGCACCTGGAAGTCGCCCTTGTTGGCGAAGGCAATCCAGGTCGCCCGATCGGTCATGACATAGGCACCCATGCCCAGCGCCAGGTTCAAGGTGGCACCCATGCCCGATCCGGTCTCGCGATACCAAGCCCCCGAGGCACCGCTGGGGTCAATCCCGGCCGCGTGCCAAAGCGCGCGCTCCTTCTTGTGGGTTCCAGAATCATCGCCGCGCGAAGCGAAGGCGGCTTCGCCCGCGGCCACCCTATGCAACGCCTCTGCGACCGTCGCGGCGCCGCGCAGTTCGACCGGATCGCTCGCTGGACCGACGATCACGAAGTCGTTGTACATGAGGTCGCTGCGCGTGCGCCCCATGCCCTCGGCCACGAAAGCCTCTTCGGCTGCCTTGGCATGCACCAGCAAGACGTCGCCGTCGCAATTGGCGGCATTCTTGATCGCCTGGCCGGTGCCGACCGCAACCACTCGAACCTCGACCCCCGCCACGTCCCGAAACAGCGGCAGCAGATGCTCATAGAGCCCCGAGTTCTGCATCGAAGTAGTGGACTGCACAATGATGAAGGGCGCGTCGGCCCATGCGGCCGGCCCGGCAAGAGCAAATGTAGTTGCGAGCAACGCGCGCCCGAGAGAGAGCATGGAGATACCTACCGGCTGTGAACTCTGCCATTATTCTGCAAATTCATGCATTCTCTGTCAATCTCTTCGCATCTCTGACAACGCCAACCGCACGCAAACGTGCTTACGCTGTTGTCAGAACAAGCTCATTTGGTGGATCTCATCCATTCGAATCACTCCATTGATCAGCCAAGTATCTGGGTATCGAGAATGGGTTCCCATGGCGAGCAGCATCCCCTTACTCGGGTACTCTTTGCCAAACACTTTTTGCATCTCCGGGAGCGCTGCATCTTCACCGAGATCCCGCCGCCACTTGAAAAAGGTCGCCTCGATCTCCCAATCTTGACACTTCCCGGTCCTACTCCCTTCATCGACCCTGTAGCTGTACCTAAAGAAATAGGGACAAGGTTCGTAAGGTACGATTGGTTTTGCATTGAAGAGGTCTGCTTGGGCCGCGACACTTGCAAGGAGTTCTCTTTCCTTGTCGACCCGTGCCTGAGGCTTGCGATCATAGGAGAAAGACGGTGAACGAGGTCGCAAGAGTGCTAAGCTACGATTCTTGGCCCTCTCCCGCACCAGCCCTGAAACGATCATGGGACCGAGGAGTTTGGCGCGATCTGGTTTGGGTGTCTTGCCCACGACCTGAAAGCTTCCGTGATCTACGCGCCGGCTCTCCACACGCTGGTCGTCTTTCGGCAGGCGCCACTTGAAGCGGACCCGGTTCCACCGACCAAACCTCTGACAATCGTCAAACGTGCGAAAAGAAACCGGGAAGAGCCGTAACCATTTTCCGTAAACATCCACTCCAGCGCAGCAGACCGTTTCGCCATGGCGCTCGCCGACCTGCGGTGCGGCCTTCACCAATACGACGACCTCTGTCACGCCTTTGTCCACAACGCCCCCAATTCGAGGCGTCAACGCATACTATGCGTAGCTGTCGAACCTCAAGATGATCTATCATTAACTGTACTCTTTGCGACATAGCTTCGGCAACAATTTTCCTATGGCACCCGCTCGCGTCACGCTCGAAGCACAGAAGGCAGGTTCGGGATTGGCTCAATAAATCGCTAGCGGATCTGAGTGCCGCTTGAGCCTTTTCTCCCATAAGGTGTGTATAGAAGATCTGCTCGAAGGTCTTTCTATCGCCTCGCCGTGCAGCCTCCCGGCCAGGCTTCGGATCGCCCAAATCACGCAGATGACGGTAGAAGATATCGTTTCGCAAGAGTGTTTGCTCAAGCGCCTTCTTCGAGAATCCCCGCTTTCTGGAAATGGGCACTTCCCGAATGTCCAAGAGGAGTTTGACCTTTGCACGCTTCAAGGTAGCGACAAAGACATCGATGGCGCTTCCCTGATAGCCAATAATGTACAAGATGTTCAGCGTACCGCCCCCATCCTGATCGATGACGCTTAGAGACTCGTTATGCGGGGCAGCACGAACCTTGATGTACCGATACTAATCGACAGGACCCGGTGCACCGCATTCACGGCAGCTGCCCATAGCCTTTGAACTGATAGGCAATCGCTCCTGACTTGTCACCCCGTCTCCGGCAAATCCAGATGCGCCGTGGCCTCGACCTCAACGGTCCACTTGCCGGCGCGGACCCATTGTTGGGAGGCATCGACGAAAGGCTGATAGTCCCAATTCGGCGGACGACCCCGGTTGTGTGCACGCTGGACCAAGCGGCGGCGGTTCTGGTCGGCGATCACCGCTGCCTTGATTGCTTCGGAATCCCAAAGCGCCGCAGCCTCGGCCCGCAAGGCCGCCAGAGCAGCAGCATGCCCAGGCGATTGGGATAGGTCGGTGAGTTCCAAGGGATCGGCCTCCAAATCGAAGAGCAGTGGCGGATCGTTCTCGCTGTGGAAGAGCTTGTAGCGACGATCGCGCAGCATGAAGGTCGGCTCGAACACACCCTCGGCCAGGAATTCGCCGGGAATGCAACGCTGCGGCAGGAAGCGGCCCTCGAGTGCTGCAACTAAAGACATACCGTCGCTTTCCAGGATCTCTGCCGCATCGCCACCAGCGAGCTCGTGAAAGGTCGCCAGCAGGTCCAGCAGCGACACCGGCTCGGCCACCCGCCGCGCCGCATAGCGCCCCGGCGCATGGATCAGCAAGGGCACGCGGCTGGACCATTCGAAGAAGCTCTTTTTGTAGAAGAGGCCACGCTCGCCCATCATGTCGCCGTGGTCGGAGGTCATCACCACGATGGTGTCCTCGGCCAGGCCCGCGCGCTCCAAGGTCCGCATCAGGCGGCCGATTTTCTCGTCGATGTAGGAAACCGAGGCATAGTAACCCTGCCGCGTTCGGCGCAGCATGGCCGGGGTCATCTCCACATCACCGATCGAATAATGGGCATGGATTCGGGCGCTGTGCGCGTCTTGCGCCTCGAGCGCTATGGCCGGCACCGCCGGCAGGTCGATCTCCTCCTCGCGGTAGAAATCCCAAAACTCGGGCAGGGCGACGTAGGGGTCGTGCGGAGAGGTAAAGGATACGGTCAGCATGAAGGGATGGCGGGCCGGCTTGCGTGCCTGGTCGTAGAGCCAACGCACCGCCCGATCGGCGACCTCATCGTCATAGTCGATCTGCATCGAGCGCGCGCAGGGCCCGGCCTCCACCACGTTCTGCATGTCCTGGAAGGTCACCTTGGCGTCTGGCTCGGCCCAGTTCGGGGTCCAGCCGAAATCGGCCGGATAGATATCGCTGGTCAGCCGCTCTTCATAACCATGCAACTGGTCCGGCCCGGCAAAATGCATCTTGCCGCTGAGGCAGGTGAGATAGCCCTGAAGGCGCAGGTAGTGGGCGAAGGTCGGCGTCGTGGCCGAAAACTCGGGCGCATTATCGTAGGCGCCGATCCTGTGCGGCAGCAACCCCGCCATCATCGACAGACGCGAGGGACCGCACAGTGGCGAGTTGCAGTAGGCCGTCTCGAAGAGCACGCCGGTCCCGGCCAGGTACGACAGCGCCGGCGTCAGCACCAGAGGATGCCCATAGAAGGGCAGGGCCTTCGCGCTCATCTGATCGGCCATGATGAAGAGAATGTTGGATGCCGCCATGCCTTGAGCTCCTTGCTGTTCAAATATTGTCGACAATCCTAATTCACTTGTCTAGACTTTGCGTCAATCGGAGCGACACTCGGGTTCGGGAGCGCGCGCGGGAGGCACGGGCCAGCGAGTCAACAAGCAACGCCGGGCGCTGACTGGAGAAACCAGAGGACAGGTACATGCACGAGTGGAATTTCGTTGCGGTCCTGAACGATGCCGATCTTTTGCTGATCGGGCTGATCAACACCTTGAAGGTGACCGCCCTCTCGCTGGCCTTCGGCGTGCCGCTCGGCCTGACCCTGGCGCTGGGTCGTCTCTCGCGCCTTCGCCTGCTCTCGCTGCCCGCCGCCTTCATCGTGGAGTTCTTCCGCACCACGCCGCCACTGGTGCAACTCTTCTGGTTCTTCTTCGCGCTACCGATCCTGATCGACGTGCGTATGACCCCCTTCATCGCCGCCATCGTCACCTTCTCGATTCAGTCCTCGGCCTTCTTTGCCGAGGTCTTCCGCGGCGGCATCCTCTCGATCGACAAGGGGCAGTGGGAGGGGGCCAAGGCGATTGGCATGAGCTACCGCCAGTCCCTGCAGCGGATCATCCTGCCGCAAGCCGTCAAACGCATGATCCCGGCCTTCATGGAACGCTCGATCGAACTCCTGAAGACCACGACCCTGGTCTCTACCGTCGCCTATGCGGACCTCATGTTCGAGGCCAACGATCTGGCGCAAAAGACCTTTCGCCCGCTCGAAGTCTACACCGTGGTGGCGGTGATCTATCTGATCTTGATCTCGAGCTTCAGTCAGATCTCGATCGCAGTCGAGCGGCGCCTGGCCCGCTCCGGCGATTCGACGGTGCGCTAGCATGCAGCATGTCTGGGACTTCTCCTCGATCATCGACAACTGGCAGGTGCTTTGGGTCGGTCTCAAAGGCACCCTGCTGATCTTCGCAGTAACCCTGCTGCTGGGCTTGGGCGGCGGGCTGATCGTCGGCGTCATGCGCTATGCCAGAGGTCGAGCCCTGCGCTGGCCGGCGATGGTCTTTGTCGAGATCTTTCGCAATACCCCGGTGCTGGTGCAGATCATCTGGTTCTACTACGCCTTCCCGATCCTGACCGGGATCCATGTCGACCCCTTCCTGGCCGCGATGCTTGGCATCTCGCTCAACACCATGGCCTTCTCGGCCGAGATCTACCGCGCCGGCATCCAGTCGATGGAGCCCGGGCAGTGGGAGGCCGGCAAGGCCATCGGCATGACCTATAGCCAGACCCTGCGCCGCATCGTGCTGCCGGTGGCGATCAAGCGCATCCTGCCGGCACTGACCAATCGCGGCATCGAGGTCTTCAAGATGTCGACCCTGGCCTCGGTGGTCGCCTATGTCGAACTGCTGAATCAGGCGAAACTTCTGGCCGACCTCAACTTCAACCCGATCGAGGCCTATACCGCCGTGGCCTTGATTTTCTTCCTCGTGCTCTATCCTGTGGTCCAGGCCACTTACGTGCTGGAGCGCGTGCTGAGACGCAGCGAGTAGCCATGGTCGAGATCGTCAAAGTCGAGAATCTGCACAAGAGCTTCGGCGCCCTGGAGGTCCTGAAGGGAATCGAGCTCACGGTCGAAAGCAGCGAGACCCTGGTGCTGCTGGGCTCCAGCGGTTCCGGCAAGAGCACACTGCTGCGCTGTATCAACTTCATGGAGATCCCGAGCGAGGGCCGGGTTTACCTGCACGGCAAGCCGATCGGCGCCGAACGCGTCGGCCGCATCGTCTACAGCGAGCGCGATCTCTGCGCGCTGCGCACCCGCATCGGCATGGTGTTTCAGCATTTCAATCTCTTCCCGCATATGACCGTGCTGCAGAACGTAATGGAAGGCCAGGTGACGGTGCTGCGCAGGCCCAAAGCCGAGGCCGCGGAGAAGGCGCACCAGCAGCTGGAACGCGTCGGTCTGGCCGACAAGGCCGAGGAGTACCCAGCGCGACTTTCCGGCGGGCAGAAACAGCGGGTCGCGATCGCCCGAGCCTTGGCGATGGATCCCGACGTCATGCTGTTCGACGAGGTGACCTCGGCGTTGGACCCCGAACTGGTGGGCGAGGTTCTGAAGACCATGCGCCAGCTGGCCGAGGAGGGCATGACGATGATCGTCGTCACCCACGAGCTGGGCTTCGCCTACCACGTAGCCAATCGCGTGCTCTTCCTGCACGAGGGCGCCATCCTGGAAGAGGGCGCACCGCACGCCATTCTGAAGAGCCCGACATCCACCCGAATGCGCGAGTTCCTGAAAGGGCACTCGCTCTTCAAGCTGCCGGACTGACTGCGCAGCAGACAACAGAGGAGCCTCACCCATGAATATGAGACGTATCGGTCTTGCCGGGCTGCTTGCAGCCCTGCTCGCGATCCTAGGCTTTCAGACTCCGGCCCAGGCAGAATCGACCTGGGAGGCGATTCAATCCAACGGCAAGCTGCGGATGGGTGTCACTCAAGCCCCGCCCTGGTACTCCAAGAACCCGGCGACGGGCGAGTGGGACAGCGGTCTCATCGTCTCCATCGGCAAGGCCATGGCCGATGAGATGGACGTCGAGCTGGAGATGGTCGAGGTAACCTGGGCGACGGCGATCGCGGCTCTTCAGGCGAACAAGATCGACATGATGTTCCTGGATGCCACGCCGAAACGAGCCATGGTGGTCGACTATCCCAAGCAACCGCTGCTCTACATCTCGCTCGCCGTCCTGGCTCGCAACGACCTGCAGGTCGAGACCTGGGAGGATCTGAACAAGGCAGAGATCTCGGTCGCTGTCCCGCAGGCCACCAGCATGGATGAGTTCCTGACCCGCACGATTCCCAACGCCGACATCAAGCGCTTCCCGGACAATGGTGCGGCCCTGGCCGCCTTCCAGTCGGGCCGGGTCGATGCCGTCTCGCTGTTCCACCCGCCGCTCTTGGCGGCGCGCAAGAAATTCGGCGCCGGCCAGCTGGTGATCCCGACCCCGGCCTTCAGTTCGCCCTCCTCCATCGCGGTCAGGCGCGAGGCCGACAAGACCTTCCGCGACTGGGTCGACCACACGATCTTTTATTACTACGAGACCGGCCGCACCCAGCGCTGGTACGAGGAGTTCCTGGAGCAGTACGGCCTGGACCCCAAGGCCTCGCCAGTGATCCAGCGTGAGCTGCTGTTCGCCCGCTGATCGCTAGACCGAAGGCGCGGCGATGCCTTCCAGGCTTCGCCGCGCCGTCCGGGAGACACAGAGTATGATCGAACAGCCGATCTCGACGCACGAATCCGAAGAGGATCTGCGCAATCGAGACATCAAGATCTATGTCGACGGGGCTCTGGTGCACCGCGACGAGGCCAAGGTTTCCGTCTACGACAGTGGCTTCATGCTGGGCGACGGCGTCTGGGAGGGACTGCGCGTCTACCGGGGTCGCATCTCCCTGCTCGAAGAGCATCTGGACCGGCTCTACGAAGCCACCAAGTACCTTGACCTCGACATCGGCAAGACGCGTGCAGAGCTGACCGAAGCGCTCTATCGAACCCTGGCTGCCAACGAGATGCAGGATAACGCGCACATCCGCCTGATGGTGACGCGTGGGCGCAAGCGTAAGCCCTTCCAGCATCCCCACCTCAGCATCCACGGCGCCACCATCGTCATCATCGCCGAGCATTCCAAGCCACTGGAGGACGCGCAGCGCCAGGGCGTACGCCTCTTCACCGTGCCGCATCATCGTGGCCTGCCATTGACGCAGGACGCCAAGCTCAATTCGCATTCCAAGCTGAACTGCATCATCGCCCTCAATCACGCCCTGAAGGCCGGCGCCGACGAGGCCTTGATGCTGGATCCCTTCGGCTTCGTGAACACCACCAACGCCTGCAACTTCTTCATCGTACGCAAAGGCGAGGTCTGGACCTCAAGCGGCGACTACTGCCTGAAAGGCATCACCCGGCAGAAGGTGATCGACCTCTGCCACACCAACGCCATACCACTGAAGGAACGCAACTACTCGCTTCTGGACTGCTACGGCGCCGACGAGGCCTTCCTCACTGGAACCTTCGGCACGCAAACGCCGGTCTATGAGATCGACGGTCGGTCAATCGGCACGGCCAGACCCGGCCCTCTCTTCGGTAAGATTCGTGCACTTTACAAGGAGATGATCCTGCGCGATGTGGGCGCTGCGCCGTGAGCGACCTGCCGCTCCAGCTTCGCCCGGTCAAGGACAACACCCTGCGCGCGCAGATCATCGAGCAGCTCCTGGCTATGGTGACCAGCGGCCGCTATCTGCCCGGCGCGCGGCTGACCGAGATCGCCCTGGCCAAGGAGCTTCGCGTCAGCCGGGCACCCTTGCGCGAAGCGATCCGCGAACTGGCCGACCGTGGTATCCTGGTCAGCCAGCCCTATCGTGGCCTCTTCGTCAGACCGGTCAGCGAGACCGATCTGGGGGAGCTCTACTCCATCCGCACCGCGCTCGAAAAGTTCGCCTTCACATTGGCCTGGGAGCGACGCAGTCCCAAGGCGCTGGCCGAACTGAAGCGGCATTATGATGCTTTACTGCAGGCGCATGTCGAGGGCAATCAGGCGATCGCCATCGAACGCGAGACGGCATTCCACTCCTGGGTCTACCAACTGACCGGTCATTCCCTGCTGCAGGCGCATTGGGCGCGCTTGGTGCCGCTGGTGCAGATCTACCTCTCGCTACACCATCGCATGCATGGTGCTCACGGTCAGTACCGTCACATGACGACCGCGTATCTGGAGACGGCCGCTGGCGACGACCTGGAGGCGATGCTGGCGCACATCGAAGATCACATGCGCCAGGGCTTGGCCGCAGTAATTTCTTCGGTCTCGAAGCTTTGACGCGTTCGGAGCTGTATTAGCCCCGCACCACCAGCACCGAAATCGGCGAGTGGCACACCAGGCGGTCGGCGTTGGAGCCAACCAGAAACTCGCGCACTTCATCGGGCGGATGCGAGGCCATGACGATCGGGTCCACTCCCTGCTCTTCGGCCACACGGATGATCTCCGTCGCAATCGCACCCTGGGCAATGTGGATCTCGTTGGGCAGGTCCTTGTCGACATGCGTCTCCGCGAACTTCTGCAACTCTCCGTGCAGTTGCTGCAGAGCATCGCGCTCGAAATCCTTCGAGAAGAAGCCGCTGACCATGGCCATTCCGAAGTCCGGCGCGACGGCGAGCAGGTGCAGCGTGCCGCCACCCCCGCGCGCCATCTCCATTGCCGTCGGCAAAGAGGCTTGCCAGGAGGAATCGTGGTTCAAATCCACTGCGAGAAGGATGTTCTTGTACATGCCTTTGCCTCCTTCCAGGGCTAGGCCGTCGCCGCCTTCTCGCGCGGCGCCCGCCCGCGCTGCAGGAAGATCACCAAGGCCAGGACTGCCAAAGCCGGTATAAAGATCAGATACTTGGTCGGCTGATCGATCGGCTGCTGCACCGTCAAGATTTGCTGATCCCAGTCCAGGCCGGCCTTGGCCGCCGGCGAATCGAAAGCCACGTCATCGACGATCACGGCACCGCCGTCACCGTCGGTCAGAGTGAGGCCGCTGGCCTCCAGCCGCTCTTGACCGGTCGCCTGATCGCCGATCGGCAAGAGAGCCACGAACGCGATGGGATCACCGATGTCGTTCAATCCCGAGATCTTAAGGCGTAAGTCGTCACCCGGCTCTGTGGCGGCGGCAGCCTCGGCGAGCTCGGAGGGCGCGCGGTCGGAGTAGGACGGCGAGACCATGTCCATCCAGAAGCCCGGCCGGAACAGGCTGAAGGCGACCAGCAGCAAGAGGATGGATTCATAGAATCGACTTCGGGCAACGAAGAATCCCTGCGTCGCCGCCGCGAACAACAACATGGCGAAGGTCGCGATGATGAAGACGAAGATGCCCTGCACCAGGTCGACATCGATCAGCAGCAACTCGGTGTTGAAGATGAAGAGGAAGGGTAGCGCCGCGGTCCGCAGGCTGTAGAAGAAGGCGACCACGCCGGTTTTGATTGGATCGCCGCCCGAAACGGCAGCCGCGGCAAAGGAAGCCAGTCCAACCGGCGGCGTCACGTCGGCCATGATGCCGAAGTAGAAGACGAAGAGGTGGACGGCGATCAGAGGCACGATCAGGCCGTTCTGCTGGCCCAGGGTCACGATCACCGGGGCCAGCAAGGCCGAGACCACGATGTAGTTGGCCGTGGTCGGCAGGCCCATGCCCAGGATCAGCGAAAGGATGGCGGTCAGGAAGAGGATCGCCATGATGTTTCCGCCCGACAAGGCCTCGACCACGTTGGCCAAGGCCGAGCCGACGCCGGTCTGGCTGACCGCTCCGACGATGATGCCCGCCGTCGCCGTGGCGATGCCGATACCGATCATGTTGCGGGCACCCGAAACCAGGCCGTCGACGAGGTCGAGCACCCCGTTCTTCACCGCCTGAGGGAAGGCACCTTCGCCACGCAGCAGCGCCATCAGCGGGCGCTGCGTCACCAGCATGAAGATCATGAAGGCCGCCGCCCAAAAGGCCGAGAGGCCGGGCGAGAGACGATCCACCATCAAGGCCCAGACCAGAACCACGACCGGGAGGATGTAGTGCAGACCCGAACGGATGGTCGGTCCCGGCAGCGGCAAAGCCTTCACCGGCTCGTTGGGGTCCTCCATCCTCAAGGGCTCTTCCTTGGAGGCGACGTAGAGCAGAGCCACATAGGCCGCGACCAGGAGGACGAAAATGATATAACCCGCGGCGGCGCCGAAGACCGGGCGGATCCAGCCCATGCCGTAGTAGACCAGAAGGCTGAGCGCGCAGATGCCGAAGATGATGAATGACATGCCGATCAGGCGCTGCACGATCGGCTTGGGCGTATAGGCCCGCGGCAAGCCCTCGAAGCCGGCCTTCATCGCCTCGAGATGCACGATGTAGACCAGAGCGATATAGGAGATGGCGGCCGGCAGGATCGCGTGGGTGACCACGTCGAAATAGGGTATGCTGACGTACTCCACCATCAGGAAGGCGGCAGCACCCATCACCGGTGGCATGATCTGGCCGTTGACGGATGAGGCGACCTCAACGGCCCCGGCCTTTTCCGAGGAGAAGCCGACGCGCTTCATCAGCGGAATGGTGAAGGTGCCGGTGGTCACCACGTTGGCGATGGAGGACCCGGAAATCAGGCCGGTCATGGCCGAGGAGACCACGGCCGCCTTGGCCGGTCCGCCGCGCATGTGGCCCATTAACGAGAAGGCCACCTGGATGAAGTAGTTACCGGCGCCAGCCTTGTCCAACAAAGCACCGAAGAGCACGAAGAGGAAGACGAAAGAGGTCGAGACGCCGAGCGCGATACCGAAGACGCCCTCCGTCGTGACCCATTGGTGATTGATGACTTCCGACAGCGAGTTGCCCTTATGTGCGATGATCGAGGGCATCGTCGGCCCGAGAAAGGTATAGGCCAAGAACACCGTGGCGACGATCATCAAGGCCGGGCCGAGCGAGCGGCGGGTCGCCTCCAGCAACAGCATCAGGCCGACGATGCCGACCACGAAGTCCTGAACAATCGGTGCGCCGACGCGCTCTGAAATTGCCCGATAGAAGACGAAGAGATAGAGTGCGGCTACCGCACCGATGCTCGCCAGAGCCCACTCCCAGAAGGGTATGCGGTCGCGCGGCGAACCCATGACGATGGCCGCCACGATGAAGACCGTGATGACGGGTATGTACCAGACCGCCACACTTGGCTTTGCGCCCACCATGAAGAGGATGCAGAGGATAATCGGCACGCCGACGCACAAAACCATCTGAAAGGGTGTGCGGGTCGCCGGATAGGCGGCAAAGGTCAGGAAGATGGCGAAGGCGAGATGGATCGAGCGTGCCTCGGTGTCATTGAAGACGCCGAAGCCGACCATGAAAGGAATCGGCGAGGCGATCCAGATCTGGAACAGCGACCAAGCCAACGCGACCAGCAGTATGATCTGTCCGGGAAACCCCGAGGGCGTTCTGCCGCCGGTGTCCGAGGAGGCGACGAGTTCGTCGAGTTCGGCTTGGCTGAGGCCCTCGGTAGCGCTGGTTTTGTTGCTCATGGAAACCTTCCCCATGCGGCTTCTCTTGGCCGCAATCCACTTTGCACCCTCGAAGAGAAAGGCCCACCCGATCGCTTCGGGCGGGCCTCAATCAAGACCTGACTACTGAATCAGGCCTTTTTCCTTGTAGTAGCGGGCCGCACCGTCGTGCAGCGGCGCCGAAAGCCCGGCCGCAACCATCTCTTCCGGCTTCAGCACGCCGAAGGCCGGATGCAGCTTCTTGAAGCGGTTCATGTTGTCGAAGACCGCCTTCACGACCTGATAGATCGTCTCCTCGTCGACGTCGGCGGAGGTCACGAAGGTCGCCCGCACGCCGAAGGTGTCGACATCCGAGTCGCTGCCGTTGTACATGCCGCCCGGGACCTTGGCCGAGGAGTAGTAGGGATTTTCGCTGACCAGAGCGTCGATCTCGGCACCGATCACCGGGACCATGATCGCATCGCAAGAGGTCGTGGCCTCCTGGATCGAGCCGTTCGGATGGCCGACGGTGAAGATGATGGCATCGACCTTGTTGTCGCAGAGTGCCTGCGACTGCTCGGCCGACTTGAGCTCGGAGGCGAGCGCGAAGTCGTCCATGGTCCAGCCCTTGGCACCCATGATCACTTCCATGGTGCCGCGCTGGCCGGAGCCGGGGTTGCCGATGTTGACCCGCTTGCCCTTGAGATCGTCGAAGGTATTGATACCGGAATCGGCTCGCGCGATCACGGTGAAGGGCTCCGGATGCACCGAGAAGACGGCGCGCAGGCTCGGGAAGGCGCCGCCTTTCTCGAACTTGGAGGTGCCGTTCAGGGCATGATACTGCCAATCGGACTGTGCCACGCCCATGTCCTGATCGCCCGCCTTGATGGCATTGATGTTGGCAATCGAGCCGCCGGTCGAAGGCGCTGTGCACTTCAGATTGTGCTGACCGGTGCCCCGATTCACCAGCTTGCAGATCGACTGACCGACGATGAAGTAAACGCCGGTCTGGCCCCCTGTACCGATAGTGATGAACTTCTCTTCGGCCTTCACGGCCCCCGCAACCAGCGTCAAGGCGGCAGCGGCTGCCATAAGTTTCAAGGCTCTCATTCTTATGTTCTCCCTGTCGTGAGGCCCGACCCAACATCGAGCATCATGGAATCGAAACGAAACGCTAGCCGATGTACGCTCGTATGGAAACCGCAGCTTCGCTCGTCGCGAGCAAAGCTGCGCAGATCCGGCCGTGGTTTCGGCCCACAACGTGACATAGGCTCCTAAAGGTCCCGCGATCTTCTTTTCGCCGCGATTCAGCCTTCCCACTCACAAGCCTAGTGCCGCCACTTCAAGCAAGCAAGCGGCATTGCAGGACGGAGGAACGCTCAGGCGACCCGGACGCAATCGCTATGATTGTCTTCGATCGGAAGGCCAAATCGGCTGAACAAAGGCTAGCGCTAAATGGAATTGATCATTTTCATCCTCTCGTCGCTGACGGTGACTCTGGCCCTAGGTCATGTTGACAAATGGCGGAACCATAAGCGCGCTGCGAGGATCTCGATGAAGCCGAGGTAGCCTGTGGCGGTCTTGTCGTATCGGGTACCTTGGAGGTTCGCGGCGGCGCTTATCCGCGACGCCTATCGAACGAAGATTTCTTCGGGCAATCGCTGCTGACCAATCCGGCGCGTCGGCGCGCTTCCTCTGTCGTCTCGCTCAGCTTCGGTCGTCTACGGCGACTGAGTCAACGCGACCTCAAGCGCCTCGAAGCACGCGATCCGGGCATCGAGGCATGATCCGCTCTACCTTGCCGGTGCGCTTGGGCCATGACGAAACAGCAACCTCAGCTCCCCTTCTAGACCAGGAGAGCGAGCCAGAGTTAGCTGATCAGAAGCGAGGCCAGGGTGACCGGCAGGCAAAAGGCGAAGAACTGCCAGAAGCCGAAAGGACGAAGCCCTAGCTTCTCGGTCTGCTGTACGACGATGACGTTGCTGGCAGCGCTCAGAATGAAAAGGTTGCCGGCCAAGGTGCTGCTTGCGGCCAGCAGCATCGAGGCCTCGACCCCAGACTTGCTCAAGAGGTTCAGATAGATCTCTACCGTCGGCACGTTGGAGAACTGGCTTGCCCAGAAGCCTGAGAGATAGATCACCGGTGGGCTTTTCAATTGATTCTGCACCGGCGCCAGCCAGTCTTGCAGCACATTGGATTTCAGGACTGCCGAGGTCACCACGAACATGGCGACCAAGAAGGCCAAGGTGGCCCAGTCCAGTTCTAGAGCCGCCTTGAAGCGGTGTCGATCGAATGCCAGCACCGGCAGGGTCGCAATCAAGCAGATGGCGCCCAGCGGCAGCAGAACTTCTCCCGCGGCGCCCTGAGAGAGGCTGTCGACCAGAACCAGCACGACCAGGATGGCGGTGGCGACCAAAGCCGGCAAAACCCGTGTGTCGGGGTGGTCGGGTAGACGCAGACTGCCGTCCGGCTCCTGGCGCGGGCTGCGCTTCAGGCAGCGCGTGAACCAGGCGAAGGCGAAGAGAAAGCTCAGCACGGCCGGGACCGTCAGCCAGATGAAGAAGGTGCCGACCGGATTGCTGAAGTGCCCCTTGGCTGCGATCAGCACGTTCTCCGGGTTGCCGACCGGTGTCAGCAGGCTGCCGATGGTCGCCGCCGCGCAGAGCGCCAGCAGCGGGATCGTCGCCGGCTTGGACAGTCTGCGCGCCAGCACCAAGGCCAAGGGCGTGCCGATCACCGCAGCCGCATCGTTGGTCAAGACCGCGGCCGTCAGGGCGGTGAAGAGCATCAAGGCCAAGAGGCCCTAGCGCTCCAGGTCCAAGCGCCCGGCGACATCCTCGATCAGGCGTTCGGAGAAGCCGTTCACATGCAAGGAAGCGGCGATGGCGAAGACACCGAAGAGGTAGAAGAGCACATCCCAATCGACCGAATGGAAGGCTTCGAGCGGCGAGATCTCGCCCAGGACCAAGACGGCAATGGCACCGACAACCCATTATGTGCCAGATACGCACCCAAACCGGCAGCCATTGCCTGGCCGCTATGAGGCCAAAGACGCAGAGCGAGATCGCAAAGCTGGTGTACATGAGCGCCATCTAGCCTGCATAAGCGTTTAGAGCAAAGGTAATCCTCCGCCATGGCAATCAATCGCCGGCTTCTCGCCTTGAACTTTTTTTGCCGCCGACGTGCGCGACGGCCTGGGCCCCTATATGGCGATTTATCTGGGCAGTATGCTGCAGTGGGCGCCGGGCCAGATTGGCATCGCCTTGGCGGTCACCACGATCGCCACCGTGATCGTGCAGCCGGGTGCCGGCGCCATCACCTAAATCCCTGGCGATTCGGTGATCTATGCCAGCCAGATCGCTATCGGTGCGGCCAGCGCCTTCATCCCACAGGCCATTGCCGCCATCACCTTAGTCATCGTCGGCCAAGAACACTTCACCAAGCAGGCCAGCGCCAACGAGGCCGCCAATCACACCGGCAATGTGGTGACCGCCGTGCTGATCCTTCTACTGGCGGAATACGTCTCCCCCTTGGGTGCCTTCTGGCTTTTGGCGATCATGCTCATCGGCATGCTGATCAGCGTGGCCGCGATCCGCGCCAAGTCGATCGACCATCTGGCCGCCCGCGGCGGCATAGCCGGTGACGGCGATAAAGACGCTACGAAGGAATCGCGCAAAAAGGCGGTGGCGCTGTTCCTGGAGGACCGGCGGCTGCTGGTCTTCGCTGTCATCATCGTGCTTTTCCACTTCGCCAACACCGCCATGCCGCCTTTGGTGTCGCGGAAGCTTTCGCAACACGGCGGCGCCACCTTGGGCTTCGAGTTCACCTCGGTCTGCATCATCGCCGCCCAGTTTGTGATGGTGCTGATGGCGGCCATCTGCGGTCAGACGGCCGACAGTTGGGGTCGCAAGCCGCTCTTCATCCGGGCCTTTGCCAATCTGCCAATCCGCGATTTGCTCTACACGGTCTACGACGAGCCGGTCTTCCTGGTCGCCGTGCAAGCGCTGGACGGCGTCGCCAACGGCATCTTCGGCGTGCTTTTCCTCTTGATCGTCGCCAAAGTCACCCGCGGCAGCGGTCACTTCAATCTAGCGCAAGGCGTGTTGACCGCCCTGGTCGGCGTGGGCGCAGCCATGAGCAACCTGGTGGCCGAGTGGATCGTCGAACTCGCCAGCTCAACCCGGCCTTCCTCTTCCTCGCCGGCGTCGCTCTGGTCGGTCTCCTGATCTTCGCGCTCTTCATGCCGGAAACCGCGCCGTACCGCCTGAAAGAGAGCACGCCAAGCGCGCCCGCGTGAGCAGCGGCGATGGGTTTCTCTCTGCGCGAAGGCAGGATACGCTCTACCCGTCGACCCCTAACCGCTTTGCGCCTCCCGGATCAGAGTGCGCAGCCGTCTCGGTGAGATCGGCAATTCATCGATCTTGACTCCCAAGGGCCGCAGCGCGTCTTCGATCGCGTTCGCCAAGGCCGGCGGCGCGCCCATGCGGCCGCCTTCGCCACCGCCCTTGATGCCGTACTCTGTGAAGGGCGAGGGGGTCTCGACATGGCCGGTGCGAACATCCGCCGGCACCTCGTGCAAGCCGGGCACCAGATAGTCAACGAAGCTGGCGTTCAGCAGCTGGCCGTTCTCGTCATAGTAATAGTGCTCGTAGGCCGCCGTACCGATACCGCTGGCCGTGCCTCCGCGGATATGACCCTGCAGGGTCATGGGGTTAACCATGGTGCCGCAATCGTGGACGGCGACGTAGTCGAGGAAGGAGAACTTGCCGGTCTCGGCGTCGACATCCACCACCGCCATATGGCACATGTGGCCCATGATCGGATAGAAGACGCCGAGGTCGGTCCGATCCTCGTTCGGCATGGTGGTCAGCGGGTGATCGTAGACGTGGGTGGCATCCACGCCGCTGGTCAGATCGGGATCGTCCGGCATCGAGAGGCGGAAATAGTGCGCATGCAGCGCCACCTCGGCGATGGTCTTGCCATGCTCCGGGACGCCCTTCACGCTGACTCGTCCGTCGACCAGTTCCAGATCGCTGGGACTGGCTTCCAGCATGTGGCCTGCAACCTTGATCAGCTTCTCTCTGATCTTGTTGGAAGCACCGGCGAGCGCGCCGGCGATCATCACGGTGTAGCGGCTGCCGCCGGGGCCGGTGCCGTTCAGACCGCTGTCGGTGTCGGAGTAGACGATGGAGATGTCGGCCGGATCCATGGTCAGCTGCTCGGCCAGGATCTGCGTTGCCATGGTCTCGGGGCTGTTGCCCCAGAAGGGTGCCTGCAGCGTCACCAAGGCCTTGCCCGTCGGATCAATCTTGACCGCCACGCCCTCCGGCGAGCTGGTTAGGGTGAAGCCCGGCTGATCCTTGGAATTGAGGAACCAGAACTCGGTCGAGCTGAAAACGCTGCGCTCGTGGCAGGTAGCGACACCGATGCCGATGTAGCGCCCTTCCTTGCACGCTTCTGCCTGCTTCTTGCGCCATCCCTCGTAGTCCAAGAGCCGCACCGCTTCGTCCAAAACGGCAGCATAGTCGCCGCTGTCGTAGAGATTGCCGGTCGGGATGACGTAGGGAAAATCCTCCGGCGGGATGAAATTGCGGCGCCGGAAGGCAACGGGATCATCGCCCAGAGCATCGATCGCGGCATCAGCCATGCGCTCCAGCAGGAAGTTCATCACCTCGGACCCAAAGCCGCGGTAGGCGCCCTGCTGGCACTTGTTGGTCAGGACCGCGGTTAGGTCCATGTCGATGCTGCTGATCTTGTAGGGCCCGACAGCCTGCGACATGGCGTTGCCGTGGTGGCCCACACCGAACTGGAAATAGGCACCATAGTCATCGATGCACTTGAAGCGCAGGCCCGTCATGACGCCGTCCTTCAGCGCCAATTGGGCATCGTAGATGCGGTCGGAGGCATGATGATCGCAGTTGGTCAGATTGTCGATCCGGTCCTCGATGAACTTGACCGGTCGTCCGCAGGCCCGCGACAGGGTACCGGTCAGGGTCGGCAGCTTGTGCAGGAAGAGCTTGCTGCCGAAGCTGCCGCCGGCGATGGTCGGGATGAGATTCAGCTTGTGCGCCGGCACGTTCAAAGAGACCGCGATCAGCCAGCCCACGTAGTTGTACATTGAGGTGTTGCAGTAGATGGTGAACTTGCCGATACCGCTGTCGTAGGAGGCGATCGCACCGGCCGTCTCCATCGGCGTGGCGCCGACCCGGCTCCAGCGAAGCCTGCGCTCGACGATGAGATCGGCGTTCGCGAAATCCTCGTCAATCGGTCCGAATGTCGACTTGTTGGTCATCGCGATGTTGGTGTCGCCGCGGTCCGGATGCAACACCGCATCGCCGCTGGAGGTCAGGGCGTCGAGCGGATCGACTACAGCCGGCAGGATCTCGTAGTCGACATCGATCAGGTCGATCGCATCCTCGGCGATATAGCGCGACTCCGCGACCACGGCTACCACCGCCTCACCGACATTGCGCACCTTGTCCACGGCCATACAGTACTGCACGCAAGGCGGACTGGAGAAAGTCGCGGTTGGGCCGGTGACCTCGGACGCCTCGGCGCCGGTCATGACCAGCAGGACGCCCGGCAAGGCCTTGGCCTTGGCGGTGTCGATTGCCTTGATCCGGGCGTGCGCATGCGGACTGCGCAGCACCGCGGCGTGCGCCATGTTAGGCAACTGGATATCGTCGATGTACTTGCCCTGGCCAGTCAAGAGGCGGGGATCCTCCACCCGCTTCATCGACTTGCCGATCCAGCTGTACTGTTCGCGCGGCGGCTCCTGCTGCCGCGACATCTTCAGGAAGTCTTTGCCTTGGGCCAACTCGGTCATTTCGCGCCCTCCTGCATCTTGGCGGCCGCGTGCTGCACGGCCTCGACGATGTTCTGATAGCCGGTACAACGGCAATAGTTGCTGGAGATCGCCTCGCGGATCTCCTCCAAACTCGGGTACGCTTCTCGCTCCAAAAGCTCGATCGCCGACATCAGCATGCCGGGCGTGCAGAAGCCGCACTGCAGGCCGTGCTTTTCCCAGAAGGCCTCCTGCAGAGGATGCATCTTGTCGATGCTGCCGAGGCTCTCGACGGTGCGGATCTCGGCGCCGTCGCATTGTACGGCAAACAGCAGGCAGGAGCGCGCCGTCTCTCCGTTCAGCAGAATGTTGCAGACGCCGCAGACGCCATGCTCGCAGCCGACGTGGGTCCCGGTCAGGACTAGATCCTCGCGCAGAAAATCGCTCAGGAGCCGGCGCGGCTCGACCTCCCGCTCGTGGGTGACGCCATTCACCGTGAGGCTGAGGGCGATGCGTGCTTGCTTGGATGGTGTCGTCATCTTGTCCTCCCCTTAGCTGCCGGCCCGCGCCGCAGCGCGGGCAAGGGCCCGCTCGGTCAAGCTGCGCAGCAGGTCGCGCTTGAGATCGGCGTCGGCGTGATAGGATTCCGTCGGCTCGACGGAGGCGGCCAGCAGGGCTGCGGATTGGGCGAAGGAGCCCGCCTCGGCCGGCTTGCCCTTCAGGATTTGCTCCGCGGCGGTGGCGCGCCCGGCACGATCCTCGACACCGCAGTGGGCGATTCTGACCGACTGGCAGTTCCCTCCGGCAAGACCCAGGGTGACGGCGACCGCGGCCATTGCGAAATCGCCCTTGCGCGGGCTGACCTCCTCGAAGGCCCAGCCTAGACCCGGGTCGGAGATTGGAATTTGAACTTCGACCAGCAGTTCGCTGGCCTCGAGCACCGTGGTGAGCGCGCCGACGAAGAAGTCGCCGGCCGAAAGGCTGCGCTGACCGCCCTTGCTGGACACCAGGAAGCTCGCATCCAGACACTGCGTGACCGCCGGCATCTCTGAGGCTGGATCGGCGTGGCTGAGATTGCCGCACAGGGTTCCGCGGTTGCGCACCGTGGCATGCGCAACATGCTGATAAGCTTCCGCCATCAGCGGTGCGTTCTCGGCGATGACCGGGGAATCGCGCAAGGTCCGATGTCGGGTGAGGGCACCGATCTTGATCCGATCGCCTTCCAGAGCGACATAGTCCAGCTCGTCCAATCCGTTGATGTCGATTAGGACTTCGGGATAGGTCAAGCGCAAGTTAAGCATCGGCACAAGGCTTTGACCGCCGGCCAGTATCTTGGCTGTATCACCCTGCTCAGCCAAAAGAGCAAGAAGGCCATCGACAGAAGTTGCCTTTTCATACCTAAAAGAGGTTGGTTTCATCTTGCGTTCTCCCTTGGTGTTTCTCGATTTTATCAGAATTCTCCGATTCTTACTGTCGGATATCGCGGGATTTATTACTGTTTTTGTCCGTCCAGAAGGCCTGTCGACAAGCGTGAGGAGGTCCCTGACAAACGCCCGCTTTAAGCCGTTTCAGGACTTACCTCGAAAACTTATTGATCGGTAGATAAACTATATTGAGCGCGCTGTCAAACTGGAGCATGACGTCCATAGGGGACAGAGGCACAGCAAACCGTACCCGGCTTTGCCGCCGCGTTCGCGCGCGAGAGGCCGCCGATCTGCTGACCGAGATCAGAGGAGAATGACCCATGCCGCTCGAGAATCTCAACCACTTCCTGATCCTGGCAAAGGATCTAGAAGCGACGCGGGACTTCTACGTCGAGGTCTTGGGACTGCGGGTGGGCGAGCGGCCGCCCTTTCCATTCCCTGGCTATTGGATCTATCTGGGCGACCAGGCCGTCGTGCACCTGGCGAAGCTGCAGGCCGAGGCGGAACAGCGGGACTACCTGGGCGAGCGCGGACCCTCCGCGGACACCGGAGCACTGGATCACATCGCCTTCGAGGCCAGCGGGCTAAAGCAGATGATTGCCGAGTTGGAAGAGCGCGGCATTGCCGCCCGACATCGCCGGGTTCCCGATGCCGGCCTCTATCAGCTCTTCATCCAGGACCCCAACGGCCTCACCATCGAGCTCAACTATCCTGCCGCCGAAGGCCGGGAGATTCCTATCCAATAGACGCTTGCATAGTTAATTATCATTCGATAAATTACTTGGTGTAACATGTACCATGCCGAGCCCAAGAGAGTGCCGGTGACCCAGCGACGCGGCGGCGGACAGCGGCGAGTAATCATCTGTGGAGGCTCCATGGCCGGGCTCTTCGCCGGATTGCTACTTAGCCGGCTGGGCTGGGAAGTGACGATCTACGAGCGTTCCGGCGAGGATCTGGCCAGCCGCGGTGCTGGCATCGCCACCCACAAGGAGCTGTTCGACGCGCTCGCCGCCTGCGGTCTCGAACTGGACCGCTCGCTCGGCATCGCCATGCCGGGACGTCTCACCTTCCGGCGCGACGGCAGCGAAATCGGGCGCTATCCCTTGCCTCAGGTAATGACCTCCTGGGACCGGCTCTATCGAGTTCTGAAGGAGGGCTTTCCAGAGGCGCGCTACCATCTCGGACGGCAGATCCTCGGCTTTGAGCAGGACAGCGAGGGGGTCGAGGTCTTTCTCGACACTGGCCAGAGTGAGCGTGCCGAACTGCTGATCGGCGCCGACGGCTTCCGCTCCGGCCTGCGGGCCCGTCTTCTGCCCGCTGCGGTCCCACGCTACGCCGGCTATGTGGCGTGGCGCGGCCTGCTGGACGAGCAGAGCTTGGCGCCGCTCTGTTGCCCAGATTTTCTGCAGTGGTTCAGCTTTTGCTTACCGATCCGCGAACAGATGCTGGGCTATATGGTGGCCGGCGTCGACGACGATCTGCGCGAGGGCCACCGGCGCTACAATTGGGTCTGGTACCGGCCGACCGCCGCGGAGAGCGCGCTCGACGATCTGCTGACCGACGCCGAGGGCCGGCGCCACGAGATGGCGATCCCGCCCAACAAGGTGCGTCCCGCCATGGTGGCCCGGATGCGCGCGGATGCGGAGCGACTGCTGGCGCCTGGGTTCGTCCAAGCCGTCAGTCTCACCGAGCGCCCTTTCTTCCAACCGATCTACGATCTGGAGAACCCGCAACTGGTCTTCGGCCGGGTCGTTCTCCTCGGCGATTCCGCCTTCGTCGGTCGTCCGCATCTCGGCATGGGTGTGACCAAGGCAGCCGCCGATGCCGTGGCTCTGGCCGGGGCCCTCAACCGCAACGATCACGACATCGAACCAGCCTTGGCAGAGTGGGAGGAACCGCGCCTTCGCTACGGCCGTGTCGTGGTCCGTCGCAACCGCGAACTGGGCGCCGAGATGGGCGAGGGCCCCTACCGCTGGCCGGAGGCCGACAGCAGCGCCAGGGCCCGGGAAGTCATGGCGACCATCGCCGTCACCCTGGATCCTCTCGACAGGGCACGGCCGGAGGCCATCTGACACCATCGCCTTGGGTCCGTTTGGGATCGCCGAGCGGACGCCGGGGATCGCTAGGTAATCTGCGCCGTCTGCTGCAGAGCGACCTCTTCCAGGTTCTCGCCCGGGCCGCTGCGATCGACGATCAGAAAGTCCTGCTGCGGTGCCAGAACCAACAGGGGGTGGTGCCAGACGTTCGTTGCGTACTGCACACCCTGATCGCCTCGCGCCTGGAAACAGCGCAAGGCCGAGGCTTCCGGTTGCCCGGCGACCACGACCAGCCAGTCCTCCGGCGTCAGCGGCATGAAGGCCTGACTGCCCAAAGGATGACGCTCCAGCAGGGTGATTGCGATCGGGTCGGGACGCCTGCGGGCACGAAAGATCGATAGGATCGCCCGACCCTCCGGCCCGGTCTCGACTGTGGACAAAGCGTGAAAGCGCGTGGTGGTTCCCTGGTTGATGGAGAACTGCTCGGCCCCCTCGGTCCGCAGCACCTGGCCGAAGGGCGCGAAGGCTGCTGCCGTCAAGGGCTCGGGCGTCAAGTGAATCACTGCCGGCGACCCCAGAGTCTGAGGCGCGAAACGCCGCCGTCGGGATGAATGTTGAGCTTCACGTGACTAACCGGACCCAGGGAGCGAAGCTCCGCGCCCTCGAAGCTGTGGATCGCGTCTGCAGACAGCTTTTGCTGTCCCATCAGTTCCGGCCAGAACATGGCCTGGATCGGCACCGATCCCTCGCTGCCCCACTCCACCTTGGCCGCCTGCAGCGAGCAGGCGTCAGGGAAGTTGCCTTTGAAGTGGGCGGTGTCGACCTCGACACGCTCGATCAGCCCCGGCGCGCCGAGCTGCAGGATCAGCCAGTCATGGCCCGGTTCGCGCCGCCGCCGGGTTTCCCAACCATCGCCCATGTTGACGCCCCGCCCCTCGACAAGCAGCGCCCAGACGTTGCCGTAATGCGCGTCGTTGTAGGCCAGTACCCGGCCGCCGTTCTTCAAGGCCGAGAGCTCGACAACGTCGGCCGCCCCCCAGTCGGGCACCGGATCGCCGTAGACACGCAAGCGAGCCAGGCCGCCGTCGGGATAGAGATCGACCCGCAGCCAGCGCCAGGGACCAGGTGCTGTGACCTCGGCAAAGTGATGGGCCGAACTGCCGAGATCCCTTGGCGGCAGAATCTCCTGCCAATCCTCCTCGCCGGGTTCGGTCTCGCCGTCCGCCGCCCAGAGGCTGGCCGCCGGCGGAAAGTTGCCGGTGAAGTGCGATGTGTCGAGATCGACCCCACGAATGCGCCCCCGCGCGCCCAAACGCACCACGCACCAGTCGTGCCCACCATCGCGGCGACGGCGTGATTCCCAACCGTCCATCCACTTGCCGAAGTCGTCGTAGACATCAGGCTTGAAGACCGCCGGGCCGTCGGCCAGCATCCGCGCCATCGGCGCAAAGGCATCGTCGGAGCAGCGCACAGCCTGGCTGCCCAAGCGCGGCGAGGCCAGATTGACGGCCCCCTTGGCCCAAGATGGCAGATCGGCGGCGGGGGCAGGAATGTCGGTCATGCTGTCTCCTAGGGCTTAGCCGAATGCTATTCAGAGGGCTTCGAGATCGGGCTTCAGGTCGTCTGGGGATGGTGCTGGCGCCAATGCCGAGCGATCTCCACGCGGCGCGCGACCCAGACTCGGTCGTGGGCGGTAATGTGGTCCAGAAAACGCTTCATTGCGCGAATACGCCCCGGCCGCCCCAGCAAGCGCGCGTGCATGCCGACCGACATCATCTTCGGCGTTTCGGCGCCCTCTTCGTAGAGCGTATCGAAGCTGTCGCGCAGATAGGTGAAGTATTGCTCGCCGCTATTGAAGCCCTGCGGCATGGCAAAGCGCATGTCGTTGACATCCAGAGTGTAGGGCACGATCAAGCTGCCCGGCTGCACCCGGCTCCAGAAGGGCAGATCGTCGGAGTAGTCGTCGGCGTCGTAGAGGAAACCGCCGTACTCGGCGACCAGACGGCGCGTGTTGTTCGAGGTACGTCCCGTGTACCAGCCGAGCGGGCGGGTCCCACACAGCCGGGTCAGGATCTCCATCGCCTCTTGGATGTGCGCCCGCTCCTGGTCCTCCGGCATACCCTGGTAGTCGATCCATCTGAGACCGTGACTGGCGATCTCGTGCCCGTCCGCCAAGATCCTTTCCACCACCTGCGGCGTACGCTCGGCGGCCATCGCCACGGCAAAAATCGTCAGCGGCAGGCCATAGGAGCGGAAGAGATCCAGGATCCGCCAACAGCCCCCGCGCGCGCCATACTCGTAGATCGATTCCATGGCTATGCTGCGCTCCCCTTCAAAAGAGGATGCGCCGACGATCTCGGAGAGAAAGGCCTCCGAAGCGCGGTCGCCATGCAGAATGTTGTTCTCGCCGCCCTCTTCCAGGTTCAGGACGAATTGAACCGCGACCCGGGCTTCACCGGGCCATCGAGCCTGCGGCGGCAAACCAGCATAGCCCAGAAGATCGCGGGGATAGTCTTCGATGTTCATGATGCCCTCAGTATCTTTGCCAAATCGGGTTCCTTGTCATTGCCGGCGAAAAGATCGAGATCGGCCTCGATATGCGCCAAATGAGCCCGCACCAGGCGCTCGGCGGATTCTGCATCCTGCCGGCGCAACGCCGTCAGAATCTCCAAGTGTTCGCGTTCCTCGCAACTGGATCTGCCGGAGACACCGAAGAGGCCAATGATCAAGGAGGTTCGGGTCACCAGCTCGCGGATCATCTTGGTCAGCACCGCATTGCCCGTCGCCTGGGCCAGCTTCACATGGAACTCGCCGGAGAGGCGGATGGCGTCGCGGCGGTCGCGATTTCTGAGCGCCTCCTGCTCCAGCTCGATGTGCCGATCCAGCGGGCTCAAGTCCAGATTCTCGGCCTTACCGGCAACCTGGCGGACGATGCTGGGCTCCAACGCCAAGCGGGCATCGAAGACGTCGCGCGCCTCCTTGCCGTCCGGGCTGGCGACATAGGCGCCGCGGTTCGAATGCAGATTGACGATTCCCTGGTTGGCCAGCAGCAGCAGGGCACGCCTGACCCGCATGCGCCCGACGCCGAAGCTCTCGCAAAGCTTGGCCTCGCTGAGCTTGGTGTTTGCCGGCAAGCGCTGCTCCATCACGGCAGCGAAGATCCACTCGACGATCTGATGCTCATCCAGGGCGGTCTCGTTACTCTTGCCCCCTGCCTGCGATGCCTTCTCGACCACGAAACCTTCCTTTTTCCCCATCCCTATCGCAGCCAGCGCAAGCGACCCAGCCCGTCAATCGTCAGCCATGATAGGCAAGATTGTTTACAAAGCCAGTATTTTTTCGTTGACACGGACGTTAACGATCCTTTGACTAATCTCACACGCACGACTGGGCAAGGGACCCGGAAGCCTGTGCGAAGGGAGGAAAAGGCTATGAGGATAAGATTATTAAAGTCGGTTGCACTGGCAGCAGCGGCCTCGCTGACGCTCGGCTTTGCCGCCGAGGCCACCAACGACACCTTGAAGATCGGCTTCGTTGGCGTCACCAGCGGTCCGGCCGCGGCCTGGGGCATCTCCAACGTGCGCTCGATGCAGACACGTGCGGAGTGGATAAACGAGATCGGCGGCGTCACGATCGGCGACAAGACCTACGACATCGAGATCGTCACCTTCGATGATCAGAAGGATCCCAAACGCGCCATTGCCGGCATGGAAAAGATGGCCCAGGAGGGCATCCACTATGTGGTCGGCCCCAATGTCGATGACGGCGCCGCCGCAGTGCGCCCGGTGGCCGAGCAGAACGGCATCATCTACTTCCCCTACGCCTTTCCAAAGGAGCTCTATGCGCCGCCAGCCTCCAATGCGGTGCTGGGGATGGTCGCAAACTATCAGTCGGGCCCGGCGATCTACAAGTATCTGCGTGACAACAAGGGCGTGAAGACAGTGGCCTTTCTGGCCGCCAACGAGTCCGACCCCTTGAGCCAGCGCGACGGCGGCGTGGCTGCTGCCAAGGCCTTGGGTTTGGAAGTCGTGGCCGAAAAGGACACCTATCAGAACGACACGCGGGACTTCGTACCGGTGCTGACCCCGGTCCTGCGGGCTAGGCCCGACCTGCTGGTGCTGTCGGGCGTCGCTCCCGGCAATGCGCCTCTGATCATCCGCGCGGCCCGCGAGCTTGGCTATGAGGGGCTGATCTCGACCGAAACGGCGCAGGACGCGCAGGTCCTGGCCGAAGGCGCCGGCGAGCTGGCGAACGGCTTCATCTCGGTCGGCGGCGCCTCGACGCCAGAGATCCGTTCCGCGGCGATGAAGGAGTTCATCGCGCGCTATACCAAGATGTTCGGCGAGTACAACGACGAGTCCAACACCAAGGTCTATGCGCTGGAGTACATCATCGAGACCCTGAAGCAGAACCCGGCCGCGATCGACGATGTCGAGGCCTTCAAGGTGACCATGGACAGATTCTCCGCGCCCAATCCCTACATGAAAGGCGAGCAATCACTGAAGTATGTCGGCGAGACTTCCTTCGGGCAGAAACGCCAGGTTGCCGTGCCGCTGGTGGTCAACGAGTATCGCGACGGCAATTTCGATACGCTCTTCATCGCCGAAGTCGACTAAGCATCGACACCCGTGAGCGGCGGGTCCGGTTAGACTTCCCGGACCCGCCCCTAAGCGATCGGACCGTTCCATGGAACAAGTGCTGGCCAATGGGCTCTACCTCGGTGCCCAGTACGCCGTCATTGCGCTCGGTCTCACTCTCATCTTTGCGCTGATGAACGTGCTGAACTTCGCGCATGGCCAGATGTACGTGCTGGGCGGCTTCGTCACCTACACGGTCTATGGCCAGTTGGGCCTGCCGTTCGTCGTTGGCTTGGTCGCCTCCGGCCTGACCTTGGCGGTGGTCGGCGCGCTGATCGAGCGCTACCTGTTTCGGACCGTCATCCGGCGATCCTTTCGCGAAGAGAGCACCATGCTGCTGGCCGCCGGCATCGCCTTCTTTCTGGATGCCGTGATCCTGCTGCTGTTCGGCGAAAAGCAGCGCGGCGTGCCGAAGATCGTCGACGGCGTGTTCAACTGGGATTTCCGCCTGATCATGCCCTACGACCGGATTCTAGTCGGAGTTCTGGCGATCGCCGGCATCGCCAGCTTCGTCCTCTACATGCAGTACTCCAAGACCGGCCGGGCGATGCGCGCCTTGGCCCAGGATCGCGTGGCGGCCCAGTTGATGGGCGTCAATGTCGACCGCTACTCGATGATTGGTTTCGCCATGGGGGCGATGCTGGCCGGACTGGTCGGCGGGCTATTGGTAACCATCACCGGTGTCAGCTCCGGCATCGGCGGGGCGATTTCGATCAAGGCCTTCATCATGGTGATGATCGGTGGCGCCGGGGTAATCTCGGGTGCGATCGTCGGCGGCTTCATCCTCGGCATGCTGGAGTCCGTCGGCTTATCGGTACTGCATGCCTACGGCGACATCACCTCCCTCTTGATCTTCGCCTCGCTGATGGTCTTCCTCTCGATCCGCCCGCAGGGGTTGATGGGCAAGCCCTGGGGGTGATGTGAGATGACCCGCCCCCTCAAACTCGGCCTGGCTGCAACCTTCCTGGTCACCCTCCTGGTCATCGTGCCCTGGCTGATCGAGGTGACCGGTCGCTGGGACTTCTACTACACCCTGACCTCGGTCGCCCTGCTCTCGATCGCTTCGGGCGGGGTTTGGCTGACCTTCTACATCGGCCGCATCAACATCGGACAGGGCGCTTATGCGCTGATGGGCGGCTACGTCTCGGCCATCTTGGTAGTGAATTACGGCGTCTCCTTCTGGCTCACCCTGCCGCTCGCCGGTCTCTTCTGTGCTGCCGCCAGCGCCCTGATCGGGTTGCCGATCCTGCGGCTCCGCGGCGTCTACTTCGCGATGATCACCCTGGTCTTGACCGAAGTCGCCCGCTTGCTGGCACTGGCCCTGCCGATCACCAGAGGTGCCAAGGGCATCTCCAACATCCCGCTGCCAGGCTCGATCGAGATCTTCGGCCTGACCCTGGTGCCGGATTTCGCCACCCTGGAAAGCGTGAAACCCGCCTTCTATTACCTCTCCGTCATCTTGATGATTATCTGCTTCGCGGCGCTCTACCGCTTGGTGAATTCGCGCCTGGGGCAACTCTGCCGCTCATTGCAGCAGAACGAAGAACTGGCCTCCTCGATCGGCGTCAACATCTCCTATCTGAGAGTGCTGGCCTACGCGATCTCCTCCTTCCTGGGTGGGATCGGTGGTGCCATCTTCGCCGCCATCTCGCAGTCGGTCTATCCCTCCAGCTTCGCCGTCCAGGACTCGATCAATTTCATGCTGAACTGCTTTCTCGGCGGGTTGGGCTATGTCTTCGGGCCGATGCTGGGGACCCTGGTGCTCTACTTCGGCTGGGACCTGCTGTTCATCACCGGGAAGTACCAGCTGCTGATCTTCTCCAGTGTCCTGATCGCGCTCATGTTGATCCTGCCGAACGGACTGCTCTCCATCCGTCTCTTCCGGCGCCGGGGGCAGCCATGACCGCCATCCTCGAGGTCAAGGGCGTCACCAAGCGCTTCGGCGGCTTGACCGCGGTCAATGCGGTCTCCTTCGATGTGGCCGAGCAACAGATCCTCTCGGTCATCGGGCCGAACGGAGCCGGCAAGTCGACGCTCTTCAAGCTGATCGCCTCCTTCCTGCGCACCACGGCCGGCGAGGTTCGCTTTCGCGGCCAGCGCATTTCCAATCAGTCGCCGCATGGCGTGGCCCGGCGTGGCGTGGTCCGAACCTTCCAGGAGGCCACCATTTTCCGCGGCATGACCGTGCGCGAGAACGTCATCGTCGCCCACCATCTGCGCGCCAAGGCGAGCCTCTTGGGTTACTTCCTCGGCTCCCATGCCGCCCGGCGCGACAACGAAACCTTTGGCCGCTCGGCAGACGAGATCCTGGATTTTCTCGGCCTTGGAGACCTCCGCGATGAATCGGCCAGCAACCTGCCGCAGGGACACCTGCGCGCGCTCGGCATCGCCATCGGCTTGGCCACGGACCCCGCCGTGCTGCTGCTGGACGAGCCCTTCGCCGGGATGAACCACGACGAGACCATGCGTGCGGTGGAGATGGTGCGAAAGGTGCGCGATCGCGGCGTCACCCTGCTCCTGGTCGAGCATGACATGCCGGCCGTCATGCAGATCTCCGACCGCATCGTGGTGCTGAACTTCGGCGAGAAGATCGCCGAGGGCACACGGGCGGAAGTCCAAAACGACGAGCGCGTCATCGAGGCCTATCTGGGCAGCGAAGACGAAGAGATCGGCTTTTAGAGCGATGTTTCACCTGACGGCACTGGCCCGCACCCCCGCCCGACCATCCCACGAAAGTATCCTGGGTTGGGCGGATGTGCGGGCCGGTGCCGACTGACGTTGTGAAGGCAGTGCTTTAACCATGACCAGCATGTTGGGTTTCTCCGAGGTCGAACTCTACTACGACCACGTCTATGCACTGAAAGGCGTTTCGGTCACCCTGGACGAGGGCGAAACCGTGGCCCTGATCGGTGCCAACGGAGCCGGGAAATCCTCGATCCTACGTGCGATCACCGGCCTCAACCCAATCACCTCCGGCAGCATCCGCTTCCAGGGCGATCAGATCGACGGGCTGGCGACCGATGTGATCGTCAAGCGCGGCATCACCATGGTGCCGGAAGGCCGCCGCGTCTTTCCCTACATGTCGGTCAAAGACAACCTGTTGATGGGTGCCTTCTCGCGCAATGACGCAGCGGGAATCCGCAACTCTCTGGAGCGTGTCCTGACCCGCTTTCCGCGGTTGAAGGAGCGCTATTCGCAATCCGCCGGCACCATGAGCGGCGGCGAGCAGCAGATGCTGGTGATCGGTCGCGCCCTGATGGCCGAGCCCAAGCTGCTGCTGTTGGACGAGCCCTCGCTGGGTATCGCGCCCAAGTTGGTGCAGGAGATCGCCCGCTCGATCGTCGACATCAATCGCGACGAGAAGGTCTCGGTTCTTTTGGTCGAGCAGAACTCGCGGATGGCGCTCAGGATCTCGCATCGGGCCTATGCACTGGCGACCGGCTCGGTCGCGCTGCAGGGCCAGTCAGACGCGCTGCTGCAGGACGATCGTATCAAGGCCCTTTATCTCGGTGGCGAAGTGTGAGGACGGCTATGCGCATCTTGATTGTCAATCCCAACACGACCGCATCGATGACCGAGAAGATCGCCGCCGCCGCCCGTCGTATCGCGCGACCCGGAACCGAGATCATCGCCAGCAATCCGAGCGAGGGCCCGCCCTCTCTCCAAGGCTATCACGACATAGCACTTGCGGTGCCAGGTATGCTTCAGGAGTTGGAGAGGCACAGCGATGTCGATGCCGCCATCATTGCCTGCTTCGACGACTCCGGTTTGGATGCGGCCCGCTCTGCCGTTCCCATGCCGGTGATCGGCATCGGTGAGGCCGCCTTCCATGCCGCCAGTCTGATCAGCTGTCGCTTCTCGGTGATCACCACGCTGGGCCGCTCGGTTCCCGGTATCGAGGCCAATCTCGTCCGCTACGGCCTGAGTGCGCGCTGCGGCCGGGTCCGCTCGACCGAGATTCCAGTCTTGGAGCTAGAGCGCAACGACCCCGACACCCTGCAGCGCATCGCCGACGAGATCGCGCGCGCAATCGAGGAGGACCCAGCCGAGGCGATCGTGCTGGGCTGCGCCGGTATGGCCGACCTGATGCAGCGCTTCTCCAAGCAGTTCGGCCTTCCGGTGGTCGATGGCGTCGCCTGTGCCACCACCTTCGCCGAGGCGCTGGCCGCAACCGGATTGAAGACTTCGAAGATTGGCGGCTATCAAGCTAGGTGATTGTTCTAACCGGCTTCTAAATGTGTCCGTAAAAGTCCTGGTGCGCGGCCACCGACCAAGCGAAATCCTGCAAGGTCGACCAGGAGAAGACGGGCAGGCCCGTTGCCCTTTGGGCCGCGCGAGCGAAGGGCGGATAGCCGGTGCACTCCAGCACCAGGGCGGCGAGCCGAGTCTCCTCGCGCTGCATCGCCAGCGTCGCCTCGACCATCTGCTGCTTGCTGTGCCGTGCCATAAGTCTTCCGAAATGGACCTACCTGGACCTATGTGGACCTATCCGGCAGGAAAGGCTTTAAATCAGGGGTTCAGGGGAGGAGTGCTAGGTTCGGCGCGATCGAGAGGGTGACATACGTTTTCCGAAATCCGGGCATTGCGAGGGCGCGAAACGCCCGGGAAAGCGGTTTTGGGGCGCAATACGAGAGGGGCGAAAGACCTGGAAAATCCGGCCGTTTCGCGCCCCTCGTCTTGTCGGGAAAAGAGCGCCCTTGCGCGGGCCTCGCGTGCGCCTGGCTGTGGTAGGTGTCGAGGCCCATGGGCTCGCGAAGGATCGGGCTGAAGGATATGACCAGCAGCCAGAGGAACGCGGCGGGATCGTGTCCGGGATCTTCGAGGTAGAGCACGCGCCCTTCGGAGGAGAGGTCGAGCGGCCTGGGCGCCGCGCGGCTGTGGCCGCAGGTGTCACGAGACCGCGCCATCGCAATCTGTCCAAGGAAGAAACCGGAAACGGCTGTCGCAAGCACATCAACCGCGACCACCATCCAAAAGAAACCTCCGGCAAGTGCCTGAACAAAAAAGGCTATCGTCCCAGATGAGACAATGGCGGTCAGCAAGAACAAGAGCCCCTTGGGCTTGGCGCTTTGGTCTTCGATCAAAGCCGTGATCTTCTGGGCTTGCTCTTGCCTGTGGCCTTTGCGGCCTGTCCGAGGGTGTAAGTCATGAGGTCAGGGATCGTTTCATCGCCTGTTTGATCTGCCAGTGACAGGGTAACGCAAGGCGGGCGATCTGCCAAATGCATAGGTGCCTCGTTGTAGTTCTCTGGCAGCAAGTATTCGAGCCATGGTAAACCCAGGCAATCTTGCAGTTTCACGACTCGAAATGCAGTTCCTGGAACGAACCTTCCGACCCTCTCACGGACTGACGACCGAAGCTGCCGGCTAGAGCCACCGGCTCGGACGTGCGCAATTTTCAGCCAGCAATGTCATCGCTGGCGTACAGGCTTCTTGTCACGCTGACCACCTTGCGGCCAGGTCTCGATCACGGCGCGTCCGCTTGTAAACGCGGGCCAACCATCCGAAGCACCCCTTACGCTTGAGCTTCATCGAACTTCTGCTCTAGGTTGATGTCCACTCCGAGACATAGCCTGCCAGTGCTTGTCGCTGTTTCAGATGATCGCGATGTATGCCACGCAACACTGTCGGGATCGTCCTCGATCAGGGATCAGAAAAGCCAATGTTTCTCACTGCCGTGCCGATTCGCCGGTGCCGTCCACGGGAAATCGTTACGCTCTCCTGGATCGTCTTCGGCAATGTTGCGGTAGGCCGTTCGGAGTGTGCGTGGATGAAAAACCCCTTGCGGCACTTCAGACGTCCAATGCTTCGGGGATATTGAGGTCGTCTGCGTTTACAGCAATGATGAACAGACGCCGGCGCTAGATTGAGCGCACGTAGAAGTACACGCAGCATCGAAGCAATCGCAGAGCGCTGCACCAAAATTGTAGCCGGCGATTATGCAGAGTTCGGACAGATCGCGGTGAAGTCTCTTGACCACCATGAGAAGTTAATGTCCCGTCAGGTCCATTTTCGAGCACGATTAGCGCTAGGCGCCCTGCCCTCATCATACAGATCTGTCATCAAATCCCAAAACGGCCAAAAAGATCCCCGGAACGTTGCACCCTTCAATCAGGGCACTCGTAACCGCCAGCTCCATGACAAATCGATGACTCAAGGGAACGAAGTGTTCCGCCACCACGTCGGAGATCTCGGCACTTTCTGAGTAGGATCTTCGGTTGTTACCTTGCGAACGTCTTCAGGTTCAGTGACACCGACCCCTTCGCAGGCAATTCAAGCATGGCATAGGGTACGCCTGCTTTCGGAGCGGGCATCGAAGTCGATTTGCAGGAACTCGCATTGCCCAGGTGGGGTTGAGGTTGCGCCATCCACGGCTGCTGATTCATGGTTACATGATCATGGTGTTGTGTCCCCCGAGGCGAAGCGCAGGTCATGGTGCATCCAAATGCAGTGAATCCAAGAACGCCGCTGCTTCGCAGAAGGATTTCGACCGCCGCGATGAAGCTGGAGTTCCATGGACCTCGAAGGTAACGGTTCAGCAACGAATCGGCTTGCTCGCGTCATCGGGAACTCCGACGAGGGCCTGCTCGCGGCCTGACAGAAGGACTGGCGGCCGGGGCGCTGCGCAGACGGCCTCGTCGCCGGCAAGAACGGCTGGCACGCTGTCGTCGCGGATTTCCTGCTCGTCGCGCAAGCGGTGTTCGGGCGTTTGGCCGGGTACAGCAGGGCATAATGCAACGACGCCGAGCGGCTTTCTCTGCGATCCAGCCGATGCGTTGGATTGATCGGCGGCAAGGCGACTGGATCGGGGTGCGGCCTCGATCGAGCCAGATGGGCCGTTTCGAGCCTCGCAATGAGCTCGACGGGTGACGTCAATCTCACCGCACTCAGACGCTCTGTCCGGGCTGTCGCCGATCGACCGCGTTCATCCGGAGTTCGCGAAACCGCCGAAGCTGATCATCCTGGACATCGGACAGTCTCGGTCAGCCCCACCCACGGCGAACAGGAAGGCATCGGCCTACAACGGCGACTTCGGCTGCACCCTGCTATCACCCGCTTTTTGTCTTCAACCAGCCTCGGCGATCTGGAGCGCTGTCGCCTCTGCGATGTCCCGGCCAACGTCGCACAGCGCCGATGGCTGGCGCTGCCAGGTGCTGGACCCGGTCGTGGCGCGTTATCGCGAGCGCAAGCTGTCGGCGATACTTTCGGGGCGATCGCCTGCCTGTCCGCCAGCAGCGACTTGTGCACATGCCGCTGCCGAGCCCAATCTGGATGGCCGAGGGCTTCGGCTACGCCATCCTGGGCTTCCCGCCGATGACAGCCGTGCTCCAGGGATACGTCGCCCACCTGCTACGGCGCCCGTAGGGGATCGGCCACTTCTGACAGATGGCAAGTCCGTCGCCCTACTTCACCCAGGCGGTTCAGCTATCGGCACGCTGGAAGCTGGACCCAGGACGCGGCGCGTAGGTGGCGAACAGGTGCGAATGACGCCGATCTCCCTGGGCGAGTTGCCGGGCGCCTTCGCGTCGAGGATGAAGGCGGTCGATCACCAATCCCCTGTCCGGCCTCGCCGGAGCGGGCAAAGACGATCGCCTTCTACAATCGGCAGCGCCGGCACGGCGTGAACAACACATTTTGCAGCCGTTGAGGGCAAGAACGCGATCACCGTTGCGCACGCGACTATCCTGGCTTGACGCTTGCAAGCGCCGGAACGCGGCTCGGCTTCAGGCTTCGGATGCACTGGCCTACGAACCTGGGCAACTTCATGCGCACTTTCTCCAGCTTTGCCAGACCCAGTGAGCAATTGGTCGCCTGACGATCGGGCGTGCGCAAACAGATCACGCTGGTGAAAATTGGGGCAAAAGTCGCGCGTCACGGACGGCTACGTCAGGCGCTTCCAATCCGGCCGAGGTCGCGACCTCCTCGCGCGACCTGTTCGCCGATATCCTGGATCGGATCAGACCGCTTGCGACCACGGCCGACACCTTGCGTCGAGCCGGAGACGCTATGCACCAAAGCCCGAAAGCCCGCACCTTTGTCTGCACGACGGCGAGATCCTGCTGCCCGGAACGCTACGAAATTGGCGTCTCATGCCCGATGGCGTTTCCGATCCAGCGGCCCGCACCTCACTGGCCATGAAGCTGGGCTACGGTTTCGCGCAGCATCCCCGACGCCTCTTCAGATTGCAGCTCCCAGGCCGCGACCAAGGCAGGTCGCTGAACGCTCGTGATCGGGCGCATCCATCGCTGGGCAGATCCCGGCTAGGATGATAGCGTGATGTCCTGATCGATGCGTTCTATTCGTGTCGCCGGCAAATCGATTTCACTGCAGCTTTGTAGCCGGCATCGACTGGCGCCATGACCATCGCGATCGAGCTTCCCTCTCCAACTCGACTAGATTACGAGGTCGCCGCCTTTCAGCTCGGCGTACGAAGTTTTCTTGTGTTCTCCAGTGTCTTTCGCCCGATAGGCCTTTGCATGGTAGATTCAACGGGGCAGATTGCCTGACGCCGTCGAACCAAAGCCACATGAGGGACTCCTCGGGTTGAGAAGTAGGCACTCCCAACCGGTCGACCCAGCGTTCCTCGACCGCGACGCCGCCATCGCCGAAGCACCGGCGAAAAACTCGTAGAACTTCCCGACGTCATCGCACCATCCAGGGATTGTCCCAGGTGACCGAAGGGTTGACGACCTCGTCCTGAGCGGCACTGCTCAATGAGGCAGGATTATGCGGTGCTCCTCGATCTTGTCAAGCCTCGGTCAGGAACAGCGGATAGTCGTAGAGCCTGCTGCTGGGAGCATAGAATACCCAGCTGCCCGTTGTGATGGCCTGCGATGCGATTTCGGACAGCCTCGGCGGCATGGCTTCGAACAGTCCAGCTGCTGATCCAAGCGCTGAGGGCCATTTCGGCGAATCACTGCTCAGCATTTCACTTGCCGCGGCCCAGACGGTGCTGCGGTTATCATGACGCTGTTCATGGTCTTCGACGTATGTTTGTCACCACGGCCAAGTCGATGAAGGCGGCGCAATTCGAGAGGCATAGCTTCAGTGGTAGCCCTGCCGAGCGGTCGAGTCGAAGATCCAGCGCGTCACGCTCTGGCGGTCGAATTCGGCCCCGAAGCGTAGGATGCGCATGCCGTCGAAGAGGCGATCGATATGGTCGGACAGGCGGAAGGCGTAGAGCGCGCCGTCATCCGCGTTCCAATAGACGCGGCAGCCCTCGAAGACGGCCGAGACCTACTTCACCGCCGGCGAGAGAGCATGGATGGTCGCCTCGGCCTCCGCGATGATGCGTCCGTAGTAGCTGGCAAGAGGTGAGGAAATGGGAATCGCAACACCTTGCTGTCGGAGCTTCAGACCGTCGGGATCGTAGGGCGCACGGGCCAGCATGCGGGCCGGGCGCAGCTCGCCGACGACGGTGATCTGGTGGGCAGCATCCGGGTTGGCCTCCGCCCTGGCGACATAGGCCAGCGCCAGGCTCTGCCCGACCGAAAAGCCATAGCCGCCAGACGTAGTCTCGCCGATAATCCGCCCCTCGCACCCTACCGGCTCCGAGCCGATGCAATCGGCCTCGTCGCACTCGACCGCGAAGAGCCGCAGGGTGAGCGCACTCTACCGATTTACCGCCTTGTACAAAGCCTCACGGCCGACGAAGGGGCCTCTATCCAGCCGGACGAAGCGGTCCAACCCGGCATCGTAGGGCGTGTAGCCGGCGGTGTACTCGGTGAAGGCCGAGCCATAGCCCTTCTCCAGACGAAGGCTGTCCTGGGCCAGCGACCCGCAGAAGGCGACGCCGTACGCGCCAGCGGCTTCCCTGAGGGCGGCATAGACCGCGCCATAGCCCTTGGCCGAGGTATAGGACCTCGAAACCCAACTCGCCGTTAAAGGAGAGGCGCAGGATCACGGCAGGCTGGCCGAGAACCTCGGCTGCGCAGCCGGCAAGAAACCCGAGGCTGCAGAGCCCGGCGTCACTCAGACCTGAGAGGAAGGCACGCGCACGCGGCCCGGACAGGGAGAAACCGGCCCAGGCCTCGGACCTGTGCTCGAAGATCACGACCTTCTCGGGAAGCCGATCCTGCAGCAGTCGCTGGTGCATCTTTACGGCCGCGCCCGCGCCCACCAGGAGAAAGCGATCCGAAGCCAGCTTGGTAACGGTGAAGTCGGCGAGCAAACGCCCTCGGTCGTTCACCATCGGGCAAAGCGTGATCCGACCCCCGCCTTGCGGCAGCCGATTGGTGACCAGGCCGTCGGGCCAGGCCTCGGCCTCGGGGCCGCCGACCAGATACTTGGCATAGGGCGAGGTATCGATGATCCCGCCGCGGGCACGTAGGGCCTGGACCTCGCGGCCGACCGGCCGGAACCACTTGGCCCGACGACAGGCATAGCCGGGATCGCGCTCCGCCTCGCTCTCGGCGAAGTACTGCGGATTCTCCCAGCCGAAGGAAACGCCGAAGACCGCACCTTGCTGCCGCTGCTGCTCGTAGCTCTCGCGGATCCGCTGCGGCCGGCCGGAGGTGAGATCCTCCTTGGGGAAATGCATGCGAAAGCGCCTGGTCCGCTCGGTCGGCCATACACCGGTAGAGAGCACCAGCCATGGCCAAGTCTTTTGTGAAGTAGTCGCCGGCAGCCTGGAGGATAACGTACGCCGGAGCCGCAGCCGCTCTATTCCTGTGTGGGGTTGGTCGCTATCCGCAGTCCTATCGGAAGGACTATGGCTGGCGCCTGGATCGGATGCGGCGGATATTTGTAGGCGCTACAGCCACCCTGGACGAACATCATCACGCCGGGTAGTGTCGAACGTGATCCGTTTCGCACATTGCCGGTTTGGCGGGCTGTTCCATCTGAGGCAACCCTGATCCCGCTGCTTGAGGCAGCGTCCATGAGACACTGTAGCAGCTTGCTGGAGGCATTTGAGTGCCAGCGATCGGCTGTGCAATGCAGGGCGCCATGAGCCGCAGTGCCAGGTTGAGCCGCGACACACGAGCTGGCCGCTCCGCGCGGAAGGCTGCACGACGCACGCCGGAGAGGTTCAGCTGCAAGGTGCCGGATCTTCGCACGCATGATCGCTCTCCACGACGGCAGAGTCATCGAGTCGCTGATCGCCGGCGCGCAATGCTCATTGGGGAAGGCATGCTTAGATGGAAAGGTCTCCTCGACCCTCTCGCTCCAGCCGGGTCGGAGGACCTTGGGCAGGCGCATGGCCCTGTGAGTTTGGCACGCGTGGCCTTGAGCGCGTGCACGCTCTCGCGGCTCTCAACTGGGCATGGATAGCCTTCTAGCATGAGAGTGACTTCGACGCCTCTTGCCGGAACCGGCCGAGCGAGGCACGAAGGCATCCAATGCCTCGATCTGGACAGCGCTACCTCTATCTGGACGGCATTGTCCGGATGGAAGCTCGGTCGCGCTCCTTGAGGTGCAGTCAGGAAGGTGAAGTGCGCAACGTCTCACTTCTTGTCTTCCTTGGCTCCCTCGTCAGGCTGCCGACGGCTACTCGCGAGTAGCCGTCGGCAGCCTTGAGGGAGCGATCGCAGACCAGCAGCGAGACTGTTGCGCACTTCACCTGCCCAACTGCGCTTCAAGGACAAGGCGCGTCCAGATAGAGGTAGGGGTGTGCGCCCTCGATCGGCTCGGATTCCTGCCAGGGGTCTCGATCGGGGAGCGCGACCGCGTTCTCGTCCGGATGCCCAGTGGAGAGCGTGCTGGGGCGTGCACCCGCGTAGCCCCACAGGGCCTCGGTCGATGTCCGGTGCCGACCCGGCAATATGCGTGACGTCACACTCATGCCGGATAGGCATCTCCATGCCCAGGAGAGCCTCTTCGAGGCGGCGCGTGCCAAGGCGATAGCGGCCAAACTCGGAGCCATGCGCCTGCCCAGGGTCGTCGACTGCGTCTGCGTGCGAAGACGGTCGAGGACACCTGGGTCTAGCATGCACCTCTCCAATGAGCATTGGCGCCGTGATGCAGGACTTGACAATCCGCTGGAGCGGATCATGCGCGAGTGTCGCGGCGGCGAACTCACTGCGCTCATCGGCGCCTTCTGCGATTGCAAAGCCGATCCGCACTCTGGCCTCCGGCCAGGCCGTTGAGTGTCATCGCTCGCACGCAAAGCCTCGCAGCGATCTGCCTACATGAACAGGGATCTGCTCAAGCATCGGGACCGGCGTGCCTGATAGGGACCAAGTTCGACAGGCCCAATCGTGTCGAAAGATCCTCGTCACTAGGGTGGCTCTGGCCTCCTCTATCTTGCTTCTCCGTCCTGGCGACTGGTTCAGCCTGCAGGAATTCTGGCTTGGCCAGGTGTCAACCCCACACAAATGTGCGAAACCTTCTCTACGTCATCGAGGCCCTGGAAGAGGCACGGGCACGCCATGGCAGGCCGCGAGATTTTCCAGGCCGTCAAATCACGTCGCCGGCCTTCGTTCAGGTCCCAAAGGACTTTGGCCGCAGATTTGAAAAGATCTCCATGGACGCGCCAGGGAGCCTGGAGGGACACCGTTTTCGTGGAGCGCCTCTGGCACAGGGTCACGTATGAGGAGATCGACCTGCACGCCGACGCCAACCTGCCGGAGGCGCGCGCCTCGATCGGGCGCTATCTGGCCTTCTACAACAGCACGAGGCCGCATTCGTACGCCTGATCGGGCAGGCGCCCGATCAGGCGTACATCGGCGCGCTGCAGCCAATCCCGGCAGCGGCTTGACCCAGATGGAGATCCACTTGGCGATGGCTCCAACCCCGTTCAAACAATACGAGCCACCTCTCTGGGCGTTCGCCACGAAGCGCTTAACCTGTCCAGGGGAGAACGTGTGTGCGATGCCTTTCATATTCAGACGGTGAACAACCCACACAGCCACTTGAAGGACTTCCTGCGACGCTTTCGGGGGATCGCAACACACTATCTCGCCAACTATCTGCGATGGTTTCAACGCGGTTGTCTCAAAAACGCATCCCCCACGCACAGGCCTCGCCGTTGTCATCGACAGGTCATGCATACGATTTGTAAACTGAGCCTACCAATTAGTTCAATTGGTGAGTGGTAATCGGTGGCGGAGGGGAGGGGACCGGGATCGGACGGTCTCCGTGGGAACTCCCTTCTGGAACACCTTTTGAGTCATCCAAAATAAATCTCAATTAAACTGACAGAAAAATTCACTTGACTATTGTAGTTATTGCCTGTTATTCTATTTTTTCTACTGCAAATTTCCCTAGACCGACTGTGGTTCCTTTCCCAAGGGGCGTCCAGCGTGCCGCAGCGAGCAGCGCTTCCACGTCGCCCTCCATCGAGCCAGCCACAATCGCTATCTGGTGGAGATGCTGCAGGGCCTGCAGACCTCGATGTGGCTCTTGGCCGACCACCTTGTCCCATCCCGGCCGCGGAGAGGAGGCCTTGAAGGAGCATCTCAGCATATTGGACGCGATCGAGGTGGGTGACGCCGAAACCGCCGGGCAAGCCGCCAAGGTGCACATACGCAATGCTCACACGCTGCGTCTGAAGGCGATGTTCAGAGACGAGGAGGGCAATTGGGGCATTGGTCGAAAAGACGGCGCCGATTCCGCTTTTCCTTCCGGCTTTTCCTTCCGGCGCCAAGCTGTTCAGGTCTTGCCGGCCGCGGAGTCCCCGGCCAGCCTGCCGAAGACCAGTCCCGACATCAGGCCGGTTCCGCCTGGATAGTTGAAGTAGAAGATCCCGCCCACCAGTTCGCCGGCCTCATAGAGGCCGGGGATGGGCTCGAGGTCCAGGTCCAGGACCTGGCCGCTGTCGGGATCGATCCGCAGGCCGCCGAAGGTAAAGGTGATGCCGCAGCCGACCTGATAGGCCTCGAAGGGCGGCGTGTCGATGGTATTCGCCCAGTTCGACTTGGGCACGACGAGGCCGCGCGTGCCACGCCCGTCCTTCGCGTTGGGATCGAAGGGAACCTCGCTTTCAACGGCGGCGTTGAAGCGCTCGACCTCGTCAAGAAAGCCTTGGGGATGGACGCCTTCCAGTTTCCGCGACAGGGTTTCCAGGCTGTCGGCCTCGACCCTGGAGACCCGCTTGATGCGATACTCGTCGCGCAGCAGGTGGGTCACCTTGCGGTCGAAGACCTGCCAGGCGAACTGATCGGGCTGCCCGAGGATGACCCGCCCGTACGTGGCGTAGGTGTAGTTCCGAAAATCCGCGCCCTCGTCGACGAAGCGCTGTCCCTTGGCATTGACCATGATGCCGAAGGGGTAGGAGTGCTTCTGGAAGTTGTCGCCGACCGAGAGATCGCCGAACTCGGGCGCATTGTAGTCCCAGCCGACGGCATGACAGCCCGACCAGTTGCCGAAGCTGGCCGCGCCGATATCGAGCGCCATCCTGATGCCGTCGCCACTGTTGAAACGCGAGCCGCGCACCTTGGCCATCTCCCAGCCGGGGCCGAGATAGCGGGTGCGGAGTTCCGGATTGGCTTGAAAGCCACCGGTCGCCAGGACAACGCTCTTGGCGCGAATCTCGACGATCTCGCCCTTCAGGCGCACTTTCACACCCCCCACCGCATAGCCGTCGTGGATCAAGGCGAGCGCCTTGGCCGCATGGACGATCTCTATACCGCTGTTTTCTGCGATCTCCGTGTGCACATCGACCAGCCCCGGCCCGCCGCCCCAGACTTCCAGGGTCAGGCCGCCCCAAAACCGGAAGCGGCCCTCGACCTCGAAGGCCTGGCGACCGTAGATCGGCAGGAAGCCTATGCCCTTGTCCTTGAGCCAGAGCATGGAGGCTCGCGATTGCGTCACCAGTCGCTCGCAGAGTGCCGGGTCGCTGCGATAGCGGGTTACACGGAACATGTCGTCGTAGAACTGATCTGTGGTGTAGGTGCCGAAGTCGGTAATCGCGATCTGCTCTTCGGAGAGGTCGGGGCAGAGTGTGCGGATGTCGTCGAGACCGTCATAGGCGAAGCGGATGGCGCCGGCGGTAAAGCGGCTGTTGCCGCCGTTCTCCGCTTCCGGTGCGCGCTCCAGCATCAGCACGCTGGCGCCCTTTTCCCGTGCCGCATGCGCGGCGCAAAAGGCCGCGTTCCCGGCGCCGACGACGATCACATCCCAGTTCGCCATGTCGCTTCCTCAAGAGGGGGCCCGAGGTTCGCCGTCCTCCCTAACGTTTCAATGCGGCCTTCTGCTCGGGTATCAATCCGGCGCACGCGTGTATATCGTTGCATGCAAAGCCATTTGGCACAAGCCTGCCCTTCTGCCTGTCGCGAAGCTGGTTGACGGGACCAGAGACACAGCAAAGATCGACGCACTCACACCGGCGCGTGTGGCGACGCGATCCGTCCAGCATAAATGTTGGCATAGTGGCGGAGGGAGTGTGACAAACGCCGAACTCTCTCCCGTGCAGATTGCGTCGGCACGGGATCGCCGCGAACTCCTGCGCATCAGCGAGGGACAGTAATTCGGTCCTGGCCTGAAGAGCCACTTGATCCGTCCGGATCACCATCGCCCCCCAACTGGCGCACGGCCATCGGAAGCTCCTCGATTGCGTGCTCCGCGGCGGCGAGCTTCACAGCCACCATCAAGTCTTGCCGTCCCGCCAGTGCGAGGAAAGTGCCCAGCACCTCGTCGGAGTGCCGGGCCAGCGAGACCAGGTGATCACCGCTCGGACCGTACCGACCGGCAAATCAGTTCTTCACCGTCTTCCCGTTGGCCCCGGCCCAGGACGCAACGATCTTCGCCCACGCCCTGCGGTCCCCAAGCATGTGCACGGACCAATCTAGCGCGGTTGTTCAGCCCAGATGGGTGAAAACACGACTTAAACGGACTGGGCCGACCTTGAACCTGTTGACTCAGGCCCGGTCGGATGGGATAGTGGGAGGCTGGATAAGACGGACCACTCGAGGGCCGTACCATGTCCGATCGCTGGGTCTGCGTGGAGGAGATCGCTGAATATCTCGGTGTCAGCAAAGACACGGTCGATGGGTGGATCGCGAAAAAAGACATGCCGGCACACGAGGTCGGGAGGCTTTGGAAGTTCAAAACCGACGAAGTCGATGAATGGGTGAGGTGCGGAAAAGCGTCTGACGATCATAAGGAAAACGAAGCGGCTGAGCCCGTTTCGTGCATGGGGAAGCGTGCGGGAGGAGAGAGGATGGCTGATGTCGCGTGCGTCGACCTTTTCTGCGGGGCCGGAGGCTTGACGCATGGCCTTATCTCGGAAGGCATCAAGGTTGTCGCTGGTGTAGACGTCGATGAAGCATGCCGTCATCCCTTCGAAGCCAACAACGCGGCGCGCTTCATCAACGAAGACGTAGGGCACCTAACTGCAAAGCGCCTCGACGAGTTGGTCGGCGATGCCCAAATCCGGGTGCTCGCCGGTTGCGCCCCCTGCCAGCCGTTCTCGACCTACGCCCAGCGCTACGATGTCGTTGGGAGCCCCCGTTGGGGTCTGCTCTATCAATTCGGCCGACTGATCGAATCGACACGCCCAGACCTTGTCACGATGGAGAATGTGCCTTCAGTCGCCAAGCACGCCGTTTTCGACGACTTCGTCGAGACCCTTCAGAAAATGGGATACCAGGTCCACCAGGGGGTGGTTGATTGCTCCCTGTACGGACTGCCGCAGAACCGACGACGCATGGTACTGCTAGCCTCCCGCCTCGGCCCCCTAGAGTTGGTCGCCCCGACACGTGGTCGCCCGACGACCGTTCGCGCGGCGATCGGAACACTCGCGCCGATCACTCGGGGCGGGGCACATCCGAAGGATCCGTTGCATGCCGCATCCAAGCTCTCCGACCTGAACCTCGAAAGAATTCGTGTCTCCCGCCCGGGCGGGACATGGCGGGACTGGCCAAAGCATCTCGTTGCCGACTGCCATCGGCGTGAGACGGGCCATACCTATCCGGGCGTGTATGGCCGGATGGTATGGGATGAGCCAGCGCCGACCTTGACGACCCAGTTCTATGGCTTCGGGAACGGTCGGTTCGGACATCCCGAGCAGGACCGCGCCATCTCTCTGCGAGAGGGCGCAATTCTTCAAGGCTTCCCCAAGTCCTATTCCTTCATACCCGACGGGGCTCCCGTTCATTTCAAGGCTTTGGGACGGATGATCGGGAACGCGGTTCCGGTCACGCTCGGCGAGGTGATCGGCCGGAGCATCGCTGCCCATCTCGGGATCGAGGCTGAGAAGACCAGGCAAAAGAAGAAGGGAGCCGTCGCGGATGACGCGCGTAAGTCCCTCGTCGCATGACGCCAGTCGTCGGATGGCCCGCGTGCGACAGAAGGGCACGCAAGCGGAAATCGACCTCCGCAGGGTTCTGCATGCCCAGGGCTTGCGCTATCGCCTCCATGTTCCGCTGCTGACGAAGCCCAGACGCGTCGCCGATATCGTCTTCCGCAGTGCGCGGATAGCCGTGTTCGTCGATGGATGCTTCTGGCACGGCTGTCCCGAGCACGCTTCCTGGCCGAAGAGCAATGCCGATTTCTGGCGGGAAAAGATCGAAACCAATCGATCCAGGGATGCCGATACCGATCAGCGGCTGAGCGCCCTTGGTTGGAAGACGGTCCGGATATGGGAACACGAAGCCGCCAACGAAGCCGCGAACCGCATCGCCGAACTCGTCGACGCGCGCAAGAATAATGGGCCCCACCTATGTCGATGACCATGGATGAAATGGTGGCCAATGTCGCCCACGCCACTGCCCCAGAGCCGGGCCAGTTGGTCGAGGCGCGCCGCCGCCAATGGATCGTCTCCGAAGTCGAAGGCGGTTCGGTTGCACCCGGACTCCCCAAGCGGCATCTCGTCCGGCTGGCCTCGATCGACGAGGACGCGCTGGGCGAAGAGATCGAAGTTCTCTGGGAGCTCGAGCCCGGAGCACATGCGATCGAGCGGGCCGGACTGCCGCGCATGACCGGACTGGACGACCCCTCGACACTTCGAGCCTTCCTCGATGCGGTGGTTTGGGGCGCTGCGACGAACGCGGATCGCGGCTATCTGCAGGCACCATTCCGCAGCGGCGTCAGCATCGAGGACTACCAGCTGGATCCGCTCGTGCGCGCGATCGACATGGCGCGCACCAATCTGCTGATCGCCGACGACGTCGGCCTCGGGAAAACCATCGAGGCCGGACTCGTCGTTCAAGAGATGCTGCTGCGGCACCGTGCCCGCACCGTTCTCGTGCTTTGCCCCGCCTCTTTGCAGGAGAAATGGCGCGTCGAGATGCAGGAGAAGTTCGGGCTGGAGTTCCGGATCGTCGATACCGAATACGTCAAGCGTCTGCGCCGCGAGCGAGGCCTGCACGCCAATCCGTGGACGTCTTTTCCCCGTCTCATCACGTCGATGGACTGGGCCAAGCAGGGTGAAGGCTTGCGCCTTCTGCGGGACGCATTGCCCCCGCACGTCAGCCATCCCAGGAAGTTCGACCTGCTGATAATCGACGAGGCTCACAACGTCGCCCCGACCGTCGGCCGCTATGCTGTCGAAAGCCTCAGGACACGGCTGGTTCGCCTGGCCGCGCCACACTTCCAGCACAAGCTGTTTCTCACCGCCACGCCGCACGATGGTTATACCGAATCCTTCACCGCGCTCCTCGAACTCCTCGATGATCAGCGGTTCGCGAGAAACCTCCTCCCAAGCGACCCCCAGATCGCCCGGGTCATGGTCCGTCGGCTGAAGAGCGATCTGGTCGATGCGAATGGCAAGCGCATCTACCCCGAGAGGCGACTTGAAGCACTGCCGGTCGATTATACGGAGGACGAGAGGGACGCTCGACGGCAGTTGGAAGCATACATCGAGAAACGCGAAGGCGGTGCCGATGGCGGGCGTGCCGTCGATCGCTTCGTGCACCGCTTGCTGCGCAAGCGCCTGTCATCGTCTCCCGCGGCGTTCGCAGCAACGCTGGAGCGGCATGTCGCGACGATCGAAGGTCGGGCGTCGAGCGAGCGCGGCCAGAAGAAGTTCGATGATCGTATCCTCCGGCGGGCGATAGCGAAGACCGGGGAAGACTACGCAGACGATGCCCAGCGGGACGCCGACGAGGCTGAAGCGATCGAGGAGGCCGGCAAACACATCCGGCCACCGACCGACGAAGAACGCCGGATGCTCGACCGGTTGCGGTCATGGGCTCGGCAGGCGGCTCGTCGAACGGATGCGAAGGCCAGCGCCGTGCTGGATTGGCTGACCCGACACCTCAAGGCCCGACACCTCAAGGACGGTGACGGCTGGACGAACGAAAGGGTGATCCTGTTCACCGAATATCGTGCAACTCAGCAATGGATGCACGAGATCCTCGCGGCCCAAGGTTTCGGGGCCGAGCGACTTGCTCTGATCTATGGCGGCATGGCCCCGAAGGAGCGTGAGGCCGTGAAAGCCGCGTTCCAGGCCAACCCCTCGGACTCCCCTGTGAGAATACTGCTGGCGACCGACGCCGCTTCGGAGGGCATCGATCTCCAGAACCACTGCCATCTGATGATCCACCTCGAAATTCCCTACAACCCGAATGTAATGGAGCAGCGGAACGGCCGCATCGACCGCCATGGGCAACGCGCCAGCGAGGTCGTCATCTGGCACCCGGTGGATGCAGAGGGTGGCCACGGAGACGATATCCTGCGTGCGCTTCGCAAACTGGATGCGATGCGCGCCGACATGGGTAGCGTAAACCCGGTCATCGCGCCTCGACTGCCAGACCTTCTCGAGGGTCGCCGCCGCGATCTCGACACGCGACAGGCCGAAGCCCGGATGAAGAAGTCCCGCCGCTTCGTGAAGGCCGAGCGCGATCTTCGCGACCGTGTGGCCAAACTCCACGAGCGGCTGAACGAGACCCGGCGCGCGCTATTACAAAGGCAAGGCCGAAACCCTTGATCTATTTTAATAGTACCTCTGAGGATCAGCGCGTCCGCAAACAGCCTTAAGCCCTGACAAAGGAATACTGGAGAATAGCGTGGAGTTTTTTTGCGGATATCGGCGGTGGAATGTCGGACTTGATCTTTTGGGGATCCTCATTCCTGACGCAACCTCAGGCACCCGGGCTTGTATCCATCGGTATCTTGGCTTGGTTGGCGGTCTCAATCCTCGTGGTCGTCAACAGCGCTCGCCGAAAACTGTTCGGGCTACACTGGCTTGAGTTGCAGGTCCAGCAGACCAGGGATGAAGCTGAATTCACCGCAGGGGTGAACAATATCAGTCAAGCGGCGAAAAAACTGCGCATGCGGAAAGAATACGCGCAGGTAACGGCGGCCTGGAAAGAATTCAGCGAGACTCTGATCTTGGACAAGACCGCCACTCCGTCGGTTCTGCGCAACAGCGTTCGCCCCTCCAGCTTCTTCAATCTGGAGGATCTGCATTACGGGCCAGGATTCTCCCGTTACATGCCAGGGCTGTTCGTCACGGTCGGCCTGTTCCTGACCTTCCTGGGCCTGATCTCGGCTCTGCGCCAGATCACCGGCCTAAGTGAGGCCAGTCCTGCGGAGATGCGCGCGTCTCTTGACGGGCTCCTGGGGGCCGCATCTGCAAAGTTTATCATGTCCCTGACCGGGCTTCTGGCCTCGATCCTGTTCACGATCGTCCTTCGCACGCTCACCGGGCGGGTTGAGCGGCGGATACATTCCCTCTGCGCCAGTCTGGAGAAGCAGCTGAGCTTCGTCAGCCTCGAAGACGTCGCGATGGAGCAGCTCAAGATCGCAAGGGGACAGAAGGACAGCTTCATGGAGATCGGGACCACTCTGGTCGCCGAGCTCGGCAGGTCGCTGCAGAAGGAGATCCCGGAATCGATTTCAAACTCTATCGGCACCGCCATGGCCCCTCTTCTGGATCAGGTCGGGAAGGCCGGCGCTGACGGTGTCGGTCAGATGGTGAACGACCTCTCCTCCCGCTTCTCCGAGGACGTGGGACGCGCCCTTTCAGAGGCGAGCGCACAGCTCTCGGCAGCCGGGGACAAGATCGCCAGCGTGTCGGACCGGATGGATCGGAGCTCGGGGCAGATGGGCCAGGAGATGGACGCGTCCGTCGCAAAGCTCGCCCAGGCTGCAGAGGATCTATCCGCACGGCTCGCCAGCGCGGCAGAGACGACCGATGGGACCCTAAACGAAGGGGCGGAAAAGCTCCTCGGGATAATGAACGAGACGCTAGAGGGGATCCGGCGCAACACCGCCGAAGGTGCGGATGCGCTCCGCGAGGCTGCGGCAGACATGCGTGCATCCGCCAGCACGTTCCGGGAGGAGCTGGACGCCGCCGCCGCCAGCGGATCCGAGGCAGTCCGATCCCAGATGGAGACGGCCGGTGACACGATGGAGGGAACGATTTCGGAGGCGGGTCGCGGGATGGCGGACCTTGTCACCCGCAGCGGGCAGGATCTGCTGGCCGCGTCCGGTGAGTTCCGGGAGAAGATCCGAGAGGACCTCGTTGCCCCGGTCATCGAGGTGGTGGATCAGCTGGACAAGATGGCGGATCGACTCCGGGACGGCTCCGGGCAAATCGCGACCGCAGCCGGGAACATCGAGGCAGGGGGCGATGCCACTCGCATCGCCGCAGAGACGCTCACCACCGCCTCCCGCGACCTTCAGTCGGCTTCCGGTCCGGTCCGGGCCAGCGTGGAGCGGATCGAGACGGCCACGACAAGTCTCGCCCAGAGTACGGAGCGGGCCTCCGAGACGGTTACAAGAAGCGCCAAAGAGATCGCGGAGAGCGCTGCCCAGGTGCTTGACGCCGTGAAACATGCGCTGGGGGCGGAACGGAAGCTGATCGAGGCCTCCCTATCCAAGCTGGATGAGGCGCTAAGCCATATCGAGCGACAGCGTAAACAAATTGACGATATGGATGATAAGCTTGGCACGGCTTTTGATCAGTTCGCCAGGCACGTCCGAACCGCGATCGATACCCTTTCCGATCACGTCAGGCAGATGAACGGGGAGCTGGCCCCCGCCATCGACAGGATGCGGGAGGTCGTGGATCAGGCGGTACAGTTCCGTCCTGAGCAGCGGCGCTAAGCGTGCGGCGTCTGGAACGAAACCTGGCCCGTGCCGAGGAGGAGGAGTCCGTCTTCGTCACGATGACAGACATGACGATCAGCTTCCTGCTGATCATCATGATCCTGCTCGCCTTTTTCGCAACCCAGATCAATGATGACGATACAGTTTCTCTCTCGGACTACGAGACGGTCCGGGCTGAGCGGGACGCCCTGCGCGTAGAGAACGAGGAGTCGAGGGATCAAATCGATGAGCTGGATGCGAAGGTTGAGCGCCTCTCAGACTCGCTGGCTGCGGTCACGACGGAACGGGATCAGCTTCGAAGCGAACGAGACCAGCTCCGCGCAGAAAACGAGGCGCTACGAACCCGTATCGCCGAACTGGACCGGAACATCGAGGAACTTGAGGAGAAAATCGATGAGCTGGATGCGAAGGTTGAGCGCCTCTCAGACTCGCTGGCTGCGGTCACGACGGAACGGGATCAGCTTCGAAGCGAACGAGACCAGCTCCACGCAGAAAACGAGGCGCTACGGACCCGTATCGCCGAACTGGACCGGAACATCGAGGAACTTGAGGATCAAATCGATAAGCTGGATGCGAAGGTTGAGCGCCTCTCAGACTCGCTGGCTGCGGTCACGACGGAACGGGATCAGCTTCGAAGCGAACGAGACCAGCTCCACGCAGAAAACGAGGCGCTACGGACCCGTATCGCCGAACTGGACCGGAACATCGAGGAACTTGAGGATCAAATCGATAAGCTGGATGCGAAGGTTGAGCGCCTCTCAGACTCGCTGGCTGCGGTCACGACGGAACGGGATCAACTTCGAAGCGAACGAGACCAGCTCCACGCAGAAAACGAGGCGCTACGGACCCGTATCGCCGAACTGGACCGGAACATTGAGGAACTTGAGGAGGAAATCGCACGTCTTCGCGCCCAGCTTGACGAGGTTATCGCCGAACGGGATCGGCTCCGGGAACAGCTCGAGCGCTTCAGGGAGGTGAACCCGCTCGAGGCGTACCTCTTGCAAGCGATGGAGCAGCGGCGAAAGATACTGGAAGAATTGCGAAGTAAGCTTGTTGAAGCATTTCCTCTGCTGGAAGAGACGGCAGTAATCAGTCCGGAACAGGACGCGCTCCGGTTTCAGGGTGAGGGCCTTTTTCGGACCAACTCCAGCACGCTCGCTGGGCGTCAAAGAGACATAGTCGAGACCATGGGTCAGCTACTCGACGAGATCCTGGTCTGCTTTACTCTAGGGGAACGAGCTGCACGAGGGCCGGACTGCGAAAGCGGCAACGCGCTGATCGAGGCGGTCCAGATCGAGGGACATACGGATAGCGACGGGTCGGACTTAAGCAACCTGCGCCTGTCCACGGACCGGGCGAACGCGACCTTCCTCGTCATGCTGGATGATGATCGCACCATACTGGCCCACGAAAACCTGCGCGGCCAACCGGTCATGTCTGTCTCCGGATATGGGGAGATGCGACCGATCGAGACGAACGAAACAACTGGGGGGAAGGCCGCGAACCGGCGGATCGACCTCCGCATCATCATGTACGCGCCCAGCACAGTCGAGGAGGTGGCGAAGGTGGGACGCCGCCTTGACGCTCTACGCGCATTGGAGGTTGAGGAATGAATCTTCAGGAAGCGATCCGGAAGAACACGCCCGACAAGCCCCCCTCGGTGCCGGATCTGCGCTATCTTAGCGCGGCCGCCAACCGGGTTCGGGAGAGGTGGCCGGACGTCGCCGCGCCGAAGGATGAGCGGGAGCGGGAGTCGCTGGCCCGACGCCTAAAAGAGAAGGTAGAACGGGATGACTGGGAGGGCACCCGGCTCTCCTTCGTGACCGCCGCCGCTGCGGCGGTGTTCGACCCGGAACGACAGGACAGGCCAGATCTTGCCCGGACCCGTGATTTCCTTTACGCGGAGGTTCGCGCTTCCGGGTCGGAGACGTTCCTTTCCGGCCTGTTGCGCGCCTATCTTGAGAGCTACGCGCCCGACAAGCCCCATACCCGATCCCTGTCGGTGGCCCTCACCGAGGCGATGCCCCGAATGAGCCGGGTCGGGCGCCGCCTTCTTGAAGACGTTCCGGAAATTCTCGACCCTAAGGACGGTCCGGATCGGCTCGCGGCCAAGATGATCGATATGACCGAGCCGTTCAGGGAGCTCGTCGATCTAGGCGTCCGGAACCCGCATGGGTCCGGCTTTATGGATCTGACCCACCGGGGCATGACCCGTCTGGTACGGTCCAAGCTGAAGGAGCGGGACCGGATCGACTGGTTTGTTGACTGGCTTCGCCCAACAGGTCGGGAGGCGCGCAATACCGGGGCGGAACCGGCGATAGAGGCGTTGGTCCACCCGTGGCTTAATGAGACCCCGAGCGATGAACTCCGGTCCCACCTCGTGGAGACCCTGATCGAGCTCTATGGGGATCCGCGGATCAAATCGGGCGGAGTTTGGGCCGGGGTTGAGGCCGGGTACATGACCATAATCTACCGCTGGTTGACCCGGGAGGACATGCGGTTCTTCACCGGGGTGGTGGACGCAGCACAGAAGGACGCAATGTGGCCACCCCGGCGGGATTTCTGGCTGGAACTGTTTGACGAGAAGAAAATCGACGCGGCCTGGGCTGCCCTCTCGTCGCAGGCTTTCGAGTTCGCGCGCCAGTCCCTCATGCGCCAGGATGCGAAGAACGCCTATACGAGGGTCGGACATCAGCGGGCACGGCATAACACCTCACTCCTGATCATGAAGATCGGGAACAAGATCATGGTGGACGGATGTCACAGCTACCGGACCCACGTGTTCGATCAGGACGACCCGATGGCCCCCAAGCTCTTCGAGGAGGGGTATGATTGTGAAGAGATCATGCGTGCTTCTGATGATCGGCGCACCTCAGATGCCTCCAAATCTCACAGCAGCATCCCGTCCTGGAGCCGATGGGTTCGGGACATGATCAACGCGGACGTTCCGCGATCAAACCAGACCCGACCATACACCAAGGTATTTCGGCCCCGCCACCCTGCACCCCGCTTTGTTCCGCCGGCCCGCCTTGCCTTCCCGTCATATTCACCGAAGCCCTCCGTGAGAGCGGAGCCATGGAAGGCCCCATCTCATGCGGCGGGGCCTGACAGCAGTCCGGTGAATTCACAAGGCGTGCCCCTGCAAGGTTCAGCGGAGGCGTCGCAACACGCAGCCCCTCCGCCTGCAAGCGTCGCAGCCGCCAAGAGGAACCTACCGCGGACAGCAGACCAAGGCTCGGGCCACCCCAATACAACCGCCTCCCTCAAGGGGAAGCGCTTCCCGTCCTTGACGGATCGGCTGATTGCTTACGGCCCGAACGGGGCATCCTCGATGATGGCCCTCTTCGATGAGCCCGAGGACGGCAGGACACGCCCGCCCCTGTCCCCTAAGGCACGGGAGGGGCTTCAATGGCTTCATGAAGGGCGCGGAGAACCCCCACGTCGATTAAGAAACGCGTTGGAGCACCTTTTGATCGCCCTGAAAACTGGAGGGCGGGACCCTTGATGACCTGTTCTCTGAGCGCGCCGCAGCTTCCCCACCTGAATCTGTTGCCAAGATGCCTCCTGCGTCAACGCGGCCCGAAGCGGCTAGACCAGCCGTGCCTGCGCCCAACATCTTACCGTCTCTCCCGGATACTGCGGCGGAGCGGCTTGAGCTTCTTCACCGACATGCTGATGAGCTGGCGAATCTTGCGAATGAAGGCTCGAATTTCGAGCAACGGAAATCTCTGTCGATCACGGTGAGAAAGCTGAAAGAGCGTAACCCAGATCTCCGCCCGTTGGAAATCCATGACCTTCAACAACTCTACCAGCAGCTGCGGGACCTGGATAAAAGGAAGCGTAGATGAGCAAGTTCTCCTACGATACAAACGGGATCACACTTGAGTTCCGCTCCCACCAGACCCTCTTGGATCGAATCCTCTCGCGTTCCTCGAACCGGGTCATCGATCATGAAGAGCACCTGGGCTTCGCGCTGGCGGACCTACGCGCCACCGCCGAAGAGGCGGGCGATGCGGTGGAGATCGGTGGGAACCGGATCCGCTTGACCCATAGGACCCTGAGCGGGCTTTCCTCGGAGACGGCCGAAGCGCTAGAGCTACCCCCGCTCGTCGATCTGACCCTGCGCACGGACGTTATGGGTCAAATCGGCTCCCCGGATTTTCGTCTCACCCACGAGTGGGTTCGGTCGGGCCGAAAGGAGATCGCAAATCGGACCGGCGCGATCCTGCAAACCGCCGGCGAGGTAGCAGACGGGCTTCGCCGCCTACCCCGCTGGATGCTCGACGCGCTCGAGGTGGCGGACCGGTTTCGGTCTGGCGCGGACCTGGAAGAGCATTGGGAGGCGCTGGCCCGATTCCGACGCGCCCTTGAGCCTGGGGTCCGGATGAGCGGAGCAGACGCGGAGGCCCGGCTCGGAATGACGGATTTCCTGTCCGGGCTCGAGGTGACGCTCACGGACGCGTTTTCGATCAGCCCCCGGGACGGGGGTCAGTTCGCGATCATCCCCTTCTCCAGGGACGCGGTGGAGGCGGCCGAGAGCGAGGATGCGCAGATCAGCGAGGGTGAAGCGGAGCTTCGGGACGGCCGGCTACGGACATTCCAGGATCTGTCGTTCGCCCGAGGTGCTCGGCCCGCCTACCGGCTCGGCGCGCAGAGCTACCTGGTGGTGGACTCGTCCGCTGCCCCAGTGCTGCGGGTCATGACGGAGATGCAACGGGCGGACGCGGTCAACCGGGCCGCCTTCATCGCAAATCCGCGTCAGCGGATCACTGAGGCGCTGACGGATCATCTTCACGCCAAGGGGAAGCTTGGCGGGCTCTCTCCAGCGCAGGAGCCAGGAGGTGATCGAGCAGGCGGCGGAGCCCGCCTTCGTGGAGACCCGGGAGTATTCGGAACGGGTCATCGGGCTCACCATCTACGAGAAGCCGGCGATCGATATTGCCGGCTCCGCCACTACCTGGCTCCCGGAGACGTTCACCGGGGAGGCGGCCAGAAAAATTGAGGCGATGGCGCCCGAACGGGTGGAACGGCTCATTGATGAGGTTGACACCGCGATCGAGACCGGCGCTCCGACCGTCGATCTGGACGGAGCGGAGATCCCGGCTACCCTGTCAACCAAGGCCGCGCTGGAGCAGCGGCTGGAGACGCTCCGTCAACCGGATGAGTTGGACGATGCCCCGGTCATCGATGCCCCGGTCATCGAGGAGGAGATCGACGCGAAGGTCGGTCCGATCATCCTCGACACGAAGGATAACATCGCGGAGTTGAGATGGGACGCAAAGGTTTCGCCCCGGACCCCGCTCGCATCGGACACCCTGCCCGCTGTGGTAAAAACCGCCCTCAAAGGGCACCAAACGGACAGTTTCCGTTGGAAGCTGGACGCTTGGGCGGCTGGGCTGCCCGGAGTCCTGAATGCGGATGAGCAGGGGCTGGGGAAGACCCTGCAAGCAATCGCGTTCCTCGCCTGGATGAAGGACAACATGTCCCGCGCGGAAGGGGGCCAGACCAGGCCTGTCCTGGTGGTCGCGCCCACCTCACTCCTGGTGAATTGGGAAGAAGAGGTGGACAAGCACCTGAGCCCCCCAGGGCTCGGGAACGTAGTCCGGCTCTACGGGACCGCGCTCGGGGGGAGGAAGAAACCGGGAGTCCAGGGGGTGGAGACCGAGAGCGGGAATGCGCTGCTGGACCTCCGCGACCTGCATGAGGCCATCAAAGACAAAAAAAAGGGGTGCGGACACCGCTATTGGGTCCTGACCACCTATACGACGCTCACAAACTACCAGCACTCCCTCGCAAAGATACCCTTCTCGACGGCCGTGTTCGACGAAATTCAGGCGGTGAAGAACCCAGCCAGTCTGCGCGCCAAGGCGGCGCTCGCGGTTAAACGCGGATTTCCGGATCGGGTTGACGGGCACCCCGATCGAGAACAGCATGATCGACCTCTGGGCGATCATGGAGCAGCTCACCCCGGGCCGGTTCGGCACCCTTGCGGATTTCCGGACTCGGTTCGGGGAGCCCAAGGAGGGGAACATGCGTGAACTCCATTCCCTCCTGTTCGAGCCGCAGGCGGGTCTTCCTTCGGTAGCGCTACGCCGACTCAAGGAGGAGGTGGCACGTGACCTGCCCGAGAAGGGGCGCCTGATTCATCCGCGTCTCATGCCAGAGGTGCAGACTGTTGCATATGAGGAGGCGCGCGGCAAACTGGCTTCGGGGACCCGTGGTGGGGCCCTAAAGATGCTGCACCATATCCGGTCCGTCTCTGTCCACCCGAATGCCTCCTCACCAGCTGAGGATGAAGCCTATATAGCCATGTCTGCTCGCCTCCAGGCCGCGATGGATATCCTCCGCGAGGTGCAGGACAGTGGGGAGCGTGCACTCATCTTCATTGAGCACGTCAAGATGCAGCACCGGTTTATCGATCTCCTGAAACGGGAGTTCCGCCTCCCCTCAGTGGACCTAATCAACGGTAGTACCCCGATCCAGCGCCGCCAAGAGATCGTAAACCGGTTCCAGCGCCATCTTAAACGAGATGAGGGGTTCGAAGTGCTGGTTCTGGGACCGAAAGCGGCCGGAACCGGACTGACTTTAACCGCGGCCACGCACGTGATTCATTTGTCCCGTTGGTGGAACCCGGCGGTAGAGGAGCAGTGCAACGATCGTGTTCACCGGATTGGTCAGGCACAACCCGTCACGGTACATGTGCCGATGGCCATCCACCCCAGCTACCAGCACGACTCCTTCGATTGCCTCCTGCACAGCCTGATGACCCGAAAACGGCGTCTCGCCAGCTCCGCTCTCTGGCCGATGGGGGACACGGAGGACGACGCAAGCCTCCTTCGACAGATGCTTGCTGACGGCGATGCCTTGACGACTGCGGACCCGGTCCGATCTGCCATGGCCATGATGTTCCAGCGGGATGAGATCGCTCTTCCACCATCCAATCCAGACGGATCAATCTCGTATGGCTGAGATGTCCCTGAACTGAGGAATGAGACAAACCCTCGACTGTTCCCGCATCACGGCATAATCGCCCATCATCTCGACTACGGCCGATCCGTCTTGCAGCGCCATTGATTCCTCCGCCGCCCGTGCCTGAAACTCCCTGCTGTACTCCACGACCGGCGGACATGCCGCCACGCCGTTCGCTTCAAAACCCGCCGTCGCGCAGCCGGTCAACCAGCTGGACACCCGCAAAAACCGGACTTTGAGAGCCATTTTAAAACGGTTGGGGTGTCTGACCACCCCTTATCGGCGCCGATTGACGAAATACGGGGGTTGTTTGGTGGCGTTTCGCCCTTTACGGGCGGTTTCATCCCATGGCTTTGCGGCGTTCGTGGAAGACCAGGCGGGCGAAATTGCAGGCCAGATTGGCCAGCGTCAGTTTCGCTTCGGCGCGCGCCAGCCCAATGGTTCGGATAAAACAGACCAAACCGGTTCTTCCGGTGCGCGAAGACATGCTTCACGGCAGCGCGTACCGAAGACTTCCTCGCATTTGCCCGCGCGCTGGCCAATGGCATCGATTTGCCTTTCGGCTTGCGGCGGTGAATGCGGCTAACCAACATGTTATTTGCCAGCCATTTTTCGTTGCTCCGCGAGCGATAGGCGCTGTCAGCCCACACATCACAGGCGGTGTTGTCTTTGCGCGCAACATGCTTCAACTGACGGCCATCGGCGTCTGAGGCCGATGTCACCGCACTGCCTCGGATGAAGCCAAATCCGCGGTCGATGCTGATATGACTTTTGTAACCGAACACCGGCAATGCGATTTGCGGCAAGGGTGTGTCGTCCGGCCGATACCGTATTTTACCGCCGATCTTCAGGGTCCACCGTGCGTTCGTGTCCTTCTGTGCGGCCTTGTTCGGCTGGTCCGGCCAGATCTCCCTGGCCGATTTACCCGCCTTGATCGCTTCTTTCTCCCCTTCGGTGTTGCGCTGCTTGGGGGGCGGGAACCAGGGACGCGTCGACAATCTGACCGGACATGGGGGATGGAACCCTTCTTATGCGGTTGCCAGTCGAATGCCTTCATGACGCGCTTCAGCGTGCCGATCTCTGTCATGCGATTACGGAAGTGCCGAATGGTGTTCTCGTCCGGTGTCTGGACGCCCAACTCAAAGCCCGGAAAACGCAGCCAGGACAACCGGTCCCGGATCATGAATTCCATCTTCGCATCGCTGAGATTGTGCTGGGCCTGAAGGATCAGCACCTTGAACATCGCGACCGGATCAAACGGCGGCCGGCCGCCTTTGGACCCGTCACCGTAACCCAACCCCTCGACCAGCCAGACACGGAAATACTCAAAATCCACCGTGTCAGACAGAAACTCGAGTGGATCGCCGTCCGTGCTCAGGCGTTCAAGATGGTCGGAAAGGCTGAAAAGACTGCTGGGATTCATGACCGCACCTCAATGCACTCAGTGAATCACAACTCGACCTTCAAGACGAGGTTGATGCGGGTGTCCAGTTGGACACCCGCATCAACGCCGGTTTTCACGGCGCGTCCGGGTGATTGGCGTCGTCCATCCAACGAGGTCGTTGTCGACGATGAAGAGCGCGGCCGGCTTGCGCTCATCTATCGCAACCGACTGGAGTTCGCTGTGGGACATGGGGTGTCGGTTCACGTCGATGTAACGCCAAATGATCCAAAGACGGCCCATCGCGTCAGAACCGAGATCATCCCGCGCTACGAAGTCGCCGTCACCGAAACGCCCGGCCTCGCCCCCAGGGACCGCCCGGCCATGCGGCGCATGGTCGACGAGGGCTGGCTCGACATGACGCGGCTGGCGGAGATGGCACCGGACGCGCTGCGCAAGGCTCTCTCGTGCCTCGTCGACGATTACGCCGTTTGGATCGGCGAGCAGAAAACGCGGCTGGGGTCCGAGATCATCGGCTTCGACGATCCGGGCAAGGACGTCATCGAGCGCTGCGAGGAGATCCTGCGCCGCCTTCGAGAGGGCATGAACATGCTCTTCGCCGATCCGAAAGCGCTGGAGGCCTTCCGCTTCGCCAACCGCTCCATGGCGAAGCAGCGTGTCCGAAGCCTCTACGCTCTGAAGCGCAGACGGAACGAGACCGGCGACGTGACCGCGTTGGACGTGCCGAAGAACAGATCGTGGCGCCCGTTCCAGCTGGCATTCCTGCTGCTGTCGATTCCGTCGCTCGCCGATCCGGCTCATCCGGATCGGACGAAGCCGGTCGAGGCGTTCGCCGATCTGCTCTGGTTCCCGACGGGTGGCGGCAAGACCGAGGCCTATCTCGGCGTGGCGGCCTTCGCCATGGCCATGCGCCGCCTGAAGAAGGATCTGGGCGGCCTCGACGCTTCCCGCGGTCTCGCCGTCATCATGCGCTACACGCTGCGGCTCCTGACCCTGCAGCAGTTCCAGAGGGCAACGACGCTGCTCTGTGCGATGGAAGTCATCCGCCGTGCAGACGACGAGACCTGGGGCAGGGAACCCTTCACGCTCGGCCTCTGGGTCGGAAATCGTGTGACACCGGGGACGACCGAAGCGTCTCACCAGGCTGTCGAGGCCATTCGAAACAACGACCGCAACAAGGCGGGCATCGCTTCGCCTGCACAGCTGACCAGCTGCCCTTGGTGCGGATCGGAGATCTCCGGCGGTCGCGACATCGAGGTCGACAGGATCGCCGGCAGGACATTGATCCACTGCGGCGACAAACTCGGCGGCTGTGACTTTTCGAAAGCGAAATCCAGCGGCCAGCCTCACCCGGGGCTTCCCGTGAAGGTCGTCGACGAGGAAATCTACCATCGCCCGCCGACGATGATGATCGCGACCGTGGACAAGTTCGCGATGATGGCCTGGCGCACCGAGGTTCGAAACCTGTTCGGTCGCGCCGATCGGGAGTGCGGACGCCATGGCTTGCTCTGGCCGAGCCACGACTGTGGCACCAGGCATCGAGCGAGGGGCTCACATCCGGCCGCCAGTGTGCAGCCGGTCCGCGCCATCAGGCCGCCAGACCTGATCATCCAGGACGAGTTCCACCTCATCAGCGGCCCGCTGGGCACCATGGTCGGTCTTTACGAGACGGCCGTCGACGAGCTGAGCAGCTGGGCTCTGGGCGACACGAAGGTCCGCCCCAAGGTCGCCGCCTCCACCGCGACCGTGCGGCGGGCAGACGATCAGGTGCGCAATGTATTCATGCGCCGCATTTCGGTGTTCCCGCCTTCGGGCCTGAACGTCGAAGACAATTTCTTTTCGGTCCAGAGACCCATCGGCAAAAAGCCCGGGCGGCGGTACATGGGCGTCTGTGCACCCGGCAGCTCGCGTCCTGCGATGCTGATCAGGACCTATACGGCGTTCCTGACGGCCGCGCAGGCGCTGTTCGATCGGTTCGGCCCGGTGGCCGACCCCTACATGACGCTCGTCGGCTACTTCAACTCGCTGCGAGAACTCGGCGGCATGAAGCGGCTGGCGGAAGACGACGTTCAGACGCGTTCGTTCCGCGTCAATATGAGCTTGGTGGACCGGCCGGGGCTCTCCCAGCGCCGCGTCGAGGAAGTCAGCGAACTGACCTCGCGCGTCTCCAGTCAGGACATTCCTCGATACCTCGATCGGCTCGAGGTGCCATTCGAGGGGGCGTTCGATCCGGCACAGGGTAAATGGGTCACCAACAGGAAGCCCGAAGAAGCCCGACCGATCGACGCCGTGCTGGCGACCAATATGCTTTCGGTCGGTGTCGACGTGAATCGCCTCGGGGTGATGGTCGTCAACGGTCAGCCAAAGGGAACGGCCGAATATATCCAGGCAACCAGCCGTGTGGGCCGCACGCCGCCGGGGCTCGTGGCGAGCGTGCTGACGTGGGCGCGACCTCGCGACCTGTCGCACTACGAGACCTTCGAGCACTACCACGCGACCTTCTACCAGCATGTCGAGGCCCAATCCGTCACCCCGTTCTCACCGCGAGCGCTGGATCGAGGGCTCACCGGCGCGATGCTCTCCATCATGCGCCACACCTATGATCGCTTCGCGGCGAACGATGGGGCTGGCGCCATGAACAGTCCAAGTCTCAACGAGATGCTGGAAACGATAGGCGCCGTCGCCGCTCGCAGCTGGGAAGTCACCGAGGACTCGGGGAAGAAGGCTCTGACCGAAACCGCGATGAAGACCCGCGCCGACGAATGGGCCAGGGAAGCGGGCGTCGGCGGCCGTACGCTCGTCTACCGAAAGCATGGCGCGGGTCCCACCGCCTATCCGCTGCTCTCAGCTCCCGGCATCAGGCCTTGGACCGACTGGACCGTCCCGATGTCGATGCGCGAAGTCGAGCCCGGTGTGCGGCTCGTGATGGAGGACGACCGATCGACCGTTGATCCGACTTGGCGACCGCGGGTGACGCAGCCCGAGGAGGATCAGCAGTGAGCAGGACACCCGTAGGACAAATCCGACCGAGCCAGCTGCTTTGGACCTACGGTCCCGGCGCCTTGATCGACCTCCCGAACATGTCGGTGGTCACGATGGGGATCGATCGCTGGGAGAAGGATCGGTGTCAACCGATACAAGAGGCACGCTTGCTCGCCAATGTCCGGAGCGTGCTCGGTCCCCAGGTCGATTCCTTGCGTATGCCACCCATCGGCGAGAGGGACATCGTAGACCCCTTTTCTGCCGAGGCGCTGATCGGCGTGCCCGTCAAGCCTTTCCCGAGATGGCTGCGCTGCGTGAAATGCGGACTGCTGTCACCCTATGACGCCGGGTTGTTCAAGCTGAAAGAGAACAGGTACCACCCGGAATCGACGCGTTTCGTTCATGAGGGGTGTCGAGGATCGAACAACGATCGAAGGGCCAAAGATGCCGATGCGGTTCCGGCCCGCTTCCTCATGGCATGTCGTGCTGGCCATCTCGATGACTTTGCCTGGCACTGGTTCGTTCACGGCGGGCCCAGCACATGCCGAGCGACGCTGAGATTCTTCGAGAGCGGCGCATCGCTTCAAACCGAGAACCTGTGGGTCAAGTGCGACGGCTGCGGTGCATCGAAGAACATGGCGCAGGCCTTCGGTCAGGCCGGTCGAGACAATCTGCCGAGGTGCCGCGGGCGACATCCGCACATCGACACGTTCGAAGACGAGTGCACGGAAGACCCTCGCGCCATCCTCCTAGGGGCGACGAATGGCTGGTTTCCCGTCACATTATCGGTCCTGGCCATACCGCAAGCAGGAAGCCCCTTGGCGCAACTGGTCGCGGACGGCGGGACTTTCTTCGAAGACGTGAGTTCTGCCGCCGAGGTCGCGCTCGTCGTCAGGACCCTCAAGAGGGCCGCTCAACTCCCCGGCATCGAACGGTTCACCGCCGAGCAGATCTGGACCGCCATAAAAACCCATCGCAATGGCGGATCGGCCGCCGAGCAGAGTGATCTGAAGGGACCGGAGTGGGATGTCCTGACGGCCGACGACCCGCCCAGCGATCATCCGCACTTCATGAGCAAGCAGGTCGGCATTCCTTCGGACTTTGATTCGGCGATCGAACAGGTCCTCCTACTGGAGCGCCTTCGTGAGGTGAATGCCCTACTAGGGTTCACCAGGGTCGAGTCCCCGGACGAGGGCAGGGGAGACGACACAGCCCCACGGGCTCCACTCGGACGCGCCGCGCCGAACTGGGTGCCGGCCACCCAGGTTCACGGGGAAGGTATTTTCATCCGTTTCGACGCCGAGGTTTTGAAGGCTTGGGCGGACAAGGATCCCGTGAAAGTGCTCGATGCAAGGCTCGGACAGGGGCACCGCGGATGGCGTCAAAAGCGAAACCTCGACCCGAACGAAGGCTATCCGGGCGTCCGCTACGTCATGCTCCACACCCTCGCGCACATGCTGATCCGGGAACTGGCGCTGGAGTGCGGCTACAATGCCGCGAGTCTTCGTGAGCGGATATATGCGGATGTCGAGGACGGCAGGGATCAAGCCGGATTTCTCATCTACACGGCTGCGGCAGACTCCGATGGAACCCTCGGGGGACTGGTAGAACTCGGCAAGCCCGAAAATCTCGGCCGACTTCTACGCCAGGCTCTGGACCGCGCCCACATCTGTGCCTCCGATCCCCTCTGTGCAGAACACGATCCGAGCAAGGATCAGTCGCTTCACGGCGCAGCGTGTCACGCTTGTTCGTTCGTCTCGGAAACTTCATGTGAGCGGGGAAATCGCCATCTCGATCGCTCCCTCGTCGTGCCCACGCTCGAAAACCCCGATGCAGCATTCTTCGCGACCGTCCGATGGAAGCGATGCTGACGCCGCGGAGGCCGACGCCATGGATCTGCACTCCATCGGCGACGCCGTGCTGCTGAACGAGTGGTGCGGCCAGCGCAAGCAGGACCTTCTCGGCATCGGCCGCGGCCTGCTCTCGCCCAAGGGCCTGGTGGTGCAGCAGCGAAAGGGCAGGGCGATCGACGCGCATGCGCTGTTGGAGGTTCACCTGGTCCCCCACCTGGTCACCCGATTCGAGGAGGCCTTCGTCCGCCAGGCGACCGCCGGCGTGGTCGCCACGACGGCGATCGTGAACGAGTCGAGCGGCCAGCCCTATGACGTCTGGCAGTTCCGCAACCGCTTCGACCAGGTCCGCCGCCATCTCGCCGCCCGGCAGCCACGCTTCGAGGCCGACGAGGGCCTGATCGACCGCGGCGAGGTCGAGACGGCGAGGCTGCAGTTCATGCAGCTCCGGCACACTGCGATCACCCGCCTGGCCGAGAGCGGTGTCGAGGCGATCGCGATCGCCGCGATCACCGGCCACGCGCCGGCGAACTGCGTCAAGATCATCGACCGCTACCTGGTCCGCACCCGCGCACTCGCTGCCGGTGCTTTCCGCCGCCGCCTGGCGGCCGAGCAGGACGGCAACGGCTAAGCGCAGCCGCCGCGCTCTTCAAAACAAGTGGGCACAACCCTTGTAATCTAAAATGTGAGTTCATACTTCGTTCGGAAGAATGAGGCGGCCGACTAGATTGTCGCTGCCCTCGAGCAGGCCGGCTGGCCGGCAACCGAAGTGTCGGCTTCTGCGCCGACGACCACGCAGCCAGGGATCTGGGTTTCCCCAGCGCTGGCGCCCACTGGGCCATGCTGGCCCGGATCTGGGAACTGCTCCCCGCCGACGTCGTTTTCCTGCCGCGCGGCGCGACCCTGGGGACGGCCGCGGTGGGATGGCCGCGGTGATCGGGGCGCACGAAGAGAAGGGTCGATCGGACTGAAGCGCATGCCGCTGGAATTTTCTCCTGATGCCGGAACCATCCTAATGTGTGATTTCAGGACGGGATTCGAGCCGCCAGAAATGGTGAAGATGCGGCCAGCTGTCGTGATTTCCCCTCGCCGTCGCACAAGCAATCTCTACACTGTTGTTCCTTTCAGCAGCCGCGAGCCTGACCCAATCGAGCCATGGCACGTGGTTATACCAAAGTCAGCCTTCCCCGCTGCAACCTTGCCTACCTGGGCCAAATGCGACTTGGTCAATACGGTCGGTCTTGGTCGGCTTGACCGAGTGAAGCTTAAGGAAAATCGGGGAAATCGGTACTATCGAACCTATACCGCTCCGGCCTCTTTGTTGGAGGAAATCCGACAAGGGGTCCGCGCGGCATTAAAATTGTGAATTGTAAACTCGAACCATCTCGCTTATGTAAAGGGAGTTCCCGCTCCTTCAGGCCTTAGGGTCTGATGCCGGGCTTGGAAGACCTGCGACAGCAGGCCAATCTGGGCGCCTGGCGATAACAAGCCTGCCCAGATTGCTGCAGCCCCGCCCTCAGTGGCGGGGCTCATGCTTCGGGGGGCTTGCTCTTCCTTAGGGACGACCCTGGCCGCTGCGGCGCCGTCAGATCGGCGCGGCGCACGACAAGGAGCGCCTCTACTTTTGCGATAGATAAAGAGAACGACCCCGGAACAGGGCCGCAGAGAAACTTGGACAATCGCCATGGACAGACTTGAACAGTTCTCTTTTGGTTCACGGCGTTCAATCTTCTAAGTCATTGATAAGATTGGTGAACCAGACAGGATTCGGTAGTGTCCAGGATCTTTGGCACATTGGGTTTGGCGGGCTGTTCCATCAGGCAACCCTGTCCCGCTGCTTGAGCAGGTCCCTGTTCATGTAGCGCTTGCTGGACCCTTTGGTGCCAGCGATGTGTCTCAACCTGGCCGCGGCCGGGTTGAGGGCCGCCTGGTCGTCGGGGAAGGCTCCGACGACGCGGGTTCGCCGCCGGATCTCCCGCATGATCCTCTCCAGAGGATTGTCGGTCCCGATCCGGCGCCAATGCTCATTGGGGAAGGCATGGTAGACCCAGGTCTCCTCGACCGTCTCCTCCAGCCAGTCGGCGCCCTTGGTCAGGCGCATGGCTCCGAGTTTGGCCGCGTGGTCTTGGCGCGGGCCGCCTCGCGGCTCTCCTGGGCATGGATAGCCTTCAGCATGAGAGCGACGTCACGCATCTTGCCGGTCGGCAGCGGGCACGAAGGCATTGCGCTACCGATGCACGACGCAGCGCTGCCACTGGGCGTCCGGATAGAACGCGGTCGCGCTCTCGACGCGCCCCCTGCAGGCATCCGAGACGATCGACGCGACACCCGTCAGGCCGCGCTCCTTGAGGGGCTTGAGGAAGGCGCTCCAGCCCTTCTCGTCTTCCTTGGCTCCCTCGAGGCTGCCGAGGGTCTCGCGGTAGCCGTCGGCCTTGACAGCGACCGCAACCGGCAGCGAGACCTTGCGCACTTCACCTGCCCAACTGCGCTTCGGGACGATGCCGTCCAGATAGAGGGCCGTCCAGATAGAGGTAGGGGTGTTCGCCCTCGATCGACCGGTTCCGCCAGGTCTCGATCCGGGAGTAGAGCTTCTCGTCGAGAGTGGAGAGCCTGCTGGGGCTCACCCGCGTGCCCCACAGGGCCTCGGTGATGGCCTCCACCCGGCGTAGCGACACACCAGATATATCTCCATCGAAGCCTCTTCGAGCGAGCGCGCGCGCCGGCGATAGCGCTCGATGATTGCCGTCGTCGATGCGTCTGCGTGCGAAGCTTCGGCACCTTGCAGCTGCACCTCTCCGGCGTGCGTGTGCAGCTTGCGCGCGGAGCGGCCAGCTCGTGTGTCGCGGCGCGCCTCACTGCGCTCATGGCGCCCTGCATTGCAAAGCCGATCCGCCTCTGCCTCCAGCAGGCTGTTCAGTGTCTCCTCGACGCTGCCTCGCACGATCTGCCTCAGATGATCTTCTATCCGACCGGCGTCGATAGGGACCACGTTCGACAGGCCCTTCGTGTCATCCTCGTCCATGGTGGCTCTGGCCTCCTCTATCGGCTTCTCCGTCTGGCGACTGAAAGCCTGAGGGATTCGGGGCCACCAACCCCACACAAATGTGCGAAACTTTCTCTACGTCATCCATGCTGGCTCGTCAGCCCGAGCTGGTGAAGGCTGTGATCGGACCCTGGGCGCACAAGTTCCCGCACATGGTCATCCCCGGGCCGGCGATCGACTGGTGTGCGATCTGCACGTGCTGGTTCGACCGTTGGCTGAAGGGACAGCAGAATGCCGCCGAGCGCGACCCGACGCTCAGAGTCTTCGTCACCGACAGCTACCCGCCCTCGGAGGTGTCGGAAGGCGAGCGACCGGGACGCTGGCTAGAGCAGATCCACCAATCACTGAATCGATTGTGATGTGACGGGATGATGCAAGTCTGATTCAAGGTCTCCAGACAGGGAGGTCCTGGATGGGACGAGCATCGAGTGGCGATCTGCGGGTTCGTGTTTCGAAGGCCTCGCAGGCGGGCCTGTCGGCGCGTGGTGCGGCGGCGCGGTTCGGTGTGGCGCCATCGACCGCGATCCGCTGGATATCGCGGGCCAAAGCCGGTGAGGTGGAGCCGCGACCGACCGGTCGTCGACGCGGGTCGAGCCTCGATGGGCATGAAGGCTTCATCGTGGGCCTGATCGAGACTGACAAGGCCATCACGCTCGCCGAGACGGAGCCGGCGATGGATGTGAAGACCCTTCATGCGAAGATTGGCGAGTTGTCGTTAGAGACGGGTTTTTTGTCCGCAGCGCTCGGCAAGGCCGGTCTGTTGGCGCGCGCAAAGCGACGATCGAGCGCGACGACAGACTGAGCATCAGCCATCAGGCGCAGCTGCTCGGCCTCAGCCGAGGTAGCGTCTCCTATCTGCCGCGCCCGACCTCGCAGACCGGCCTCGCGACCTCGCAGACCGGCCTCGCAGACCGATCTCGCGCTCATGCGCCGGATCGACGCGTTGCCTCTGGATGACCCCTTTGCCGGCAGCCGGATGTTGCAAGGCCTGCTGAAGGCAGAAGGCTGTGAGGTGGGGCGACTGCCATGTTTCGACGCCGATGCAGAAGATGGGGATCGAGGCGTTCTACCGCCGCCCGAAGACCTCGACGCCGGCGCCGGGACACAAGATCCATCCCTCTCTACTGCGCGACCTCGCGGTCAGGCGCCCTGACCGGGTCTGGGCGATGGACATCGCCTACCTGCCCATGGCACGGGGCTTGGTCTATCTTGCTGCTGTCCCGGACTGGTTCAGCCGCAAGCTTCTGGCCTGGCAGTTGTCGATCGCGCTTGAGGCAGAGTTCTGTATCGAGGCCCTGGAGGAGGCGCTGGAGGAGGCGCTGGCACGCCATGGCAGGCCAGAGATCCTCAATACCGACCAAGGCAGTCAATTCACGTCGCTGGACTTCGTTCAGGTCCCAGAGGACGCGGAGGTCGCGATCTCCATGGACGGCAAGGGAGCCTGGAGGGACACCGTTTTTGTGGAGCGCCTCTGGCGCAGGGTCAAGTATGGGGAGATCTACCTGCACGCCGACGCCAACCTGCCGGAGGCGTGCGCCTCGATCGGGCGCTACCTGGCCTTCTACAACAGCACGAGGCCACATTCGTCGCTTGGCGTGCAGACGCCCGATCAGGCGTACACCAGCGCGCTGCAGCCAATCCCGGCAGCGGCTTAACCCACACGGAAATCCACTTAACGATGGCTCGGACCCTGTTCAAACAATCTGAGCCACCTCTAAACAAGATAAACTACGATAAAAGAAGACAAAAATGAAACGAGACGAGCATTACAAAAAGATTGTCTTAGAACCGATTTATATCTGCGCCAGTTACAAGCCCAAGATGGGTCAAGGGCGAGGCGAAGGTTATGGAATGGAAGCATTTCAAAAGCTCTACAGAGCTGATCTATTCTATAGCTGGTTTGGGTTAGATAGCCCTCTGATGTACGCCGCGCACAAAGCGGCAGGCGGCATGACAAGTGTCTATCGACAAATCGGAATTGGTTGCGAACGCCTGTTCCGCCAAATTCTGATCGACGAGCTTCAACTGACCCCTGACGAGGCAAATTGGTCGTATCAGACGAAAACAGCAGGTGGAAAAACCCGCACTCTCTATCTTGATGGGCGCATCCCCATTGATGCCGTGCGTGACCCCGCGCGGCAAGCCATCGTAAAAGATTGGATTCATCGCGCGGCGGCTGATGTTGGCGTGGCCGAATCTGTCCGAGACACCCTGACTGGAGTCATATTTGAGGTCAGGCAGGGCTACAAAAGCAAAGACAGCAAACGTCAAAATGCTGACATTGCCAACGCAACCACTGCCTATTGAACACTTACTTGCCCTGTGTCTCCGTGCTTTCGAACCAAATCGACGGCGACATTCAAACGCGCTATCGCATGGAGAAGTGGATAATGCTCACAGGCACTGTCGGCACAGACAACGACCTACGGTCAGTCTATGCTTTCATGCAGCAGGTTGTCGGTTACGACATGGCCGCCTTTTTTGAACGAAACTCTGAAACTCTAAGAGCAGAACTAGATCGTGTCCTTCGCTCCCTGTTGGAGGTGGACAAGATATGAATGCACTCACAGAACTGAAACAACGAGCCGACTACACTCATAAGTACAACGTACACTCTGGCCGCCATGGATGGCTCCGCTTGACGCCTGCCTACTCAGTAAAGATCGTCGAAGAGATTCTTTCGAACTACGAAGCTGATGGGCGTGTCTTAGACCCCTTCTGCGGGAGCGGCACGACAGCGCTTTGTGCGGCTCGGCTCGGTCTACCCTCGGCAACAACAGACATTAACCCGTTTTTGATCTGGCTGGCAGGGGTAAAGACAAGAGGTTACACCTCTGATGAGATCGCTCTGACACGTGAAACATGCGAGCGCATTCTTGAAGGCGTGGGCAAGACATGGAAGCCTGTCACCGCTCCTCCGATCCATAAAATCGAGCGTTGGTGGTCAGAGATCAGCTTGTCTTTCCTGTGTAATTTGAAGGGAGCGATAGAGGAAATTGACGCGCCAGAAAGCACCAAAGACCTGTTGCTTGTCTCTTTCTGCCGCACACTCATCAAGCTGTCGAACGCTGCCTTCAATCACCAGTCGATGTCCTTCAAAGAGGGTGATGCAGAGGCAGAGCTAACGATAGATCGAAAAGCAATCTTCCGCGAAGGTGTTGCGCACGTTCTGGATGGTTGCGCCGAAGAAATTCACGCACAAGCCTTTGTGGTTTTGCAGGACGCACGTGCTTTGAAAGAAGACGCGTTGGGCAAGTTCGATCTTGTGATTACTTCCCCGCCCTATGCTAATCGGATGTCATACATTCGAGAGCTGCGGCCATACATGTATTGGCTTGGCTACCTAAAGGAAGCCCGTGAAGCGGGCGAACTGGATTGGCAAGCTATTGGCGGCACATGGGGTATTGCCACGAGTCGCCTCAACGATTGGAAGGCATCAGAGGAATACCAAAACGAACATCTTTCATCGGTTGTTCGGGCTATCTCTGAGGCCGATAACAAGCACGCAGAGGCACTTTCGCGCTATGTCCACAAATATCATGAAGACATCTATGTACATCTTTCCTCTTTAATTGGTGCGCTCAACAAAGGTGCTCGGGTTCACTACATCATCGGGAATTCGACCTTTTACGGAACATTGGTGAGTGTCGAAGACATCTATGCCGACATCATGGAGAAGGTGGGCTTCTCCAACATCGATATTAAGCCGATCAGAAAGCGAAATTCGAAAAAGGAACTAATCGAGTTTGATGTGTCTGCAAGCTGGAAACCCCGCACCGTGAGGGACGGGCGGGGTTTCATGCGTTAGCCGTGAACGTATCGCCTAATCATGCGATCCGCTCGGCGGTCTGCTTCGGTGTGATGACGTACAAAAAACCGCGCACGCATTGGAACAGGAGCGGCCGGAGGTCTTGAGAAAGTGCCAAGCCCGGTGTGACAGCCAACTCGACTTCGATCCGGCCAGGCCGGTCTTCATCGACGAGACGGGCCTGTCGACGAAGATGGCGCGGCTGCCTGGGCGTTCCAGGCGGGGCGAGCGCTGTCGCGCGGGCATCCCCCACGGGCATCCCACGGGCATTGGAAGACAACCACCTTTACCGGCGCGCTTCGGCTGACCGGAATGACCGCGCCGATGGTGCTCGACGGCGCCATGAATGGCGTCGCTTTTCTTGCCTGTAGCGAGCAAGCGCTGGCGCCGAGCCTCAATCCCGGAGATGTCGTGATCATGGATGACTTGCCGGCGCACAAGGCCGCCGGCGTCCGCCAGGCCATCGAGGCCACAGGCGCCACCCTCACATATCTGCCGCCCTACAGTCCCGACTTCAACCCGATCGAGATGGCTTTCGCCAAGCTCAAATCACCGATCCGCGCAAAGGCCGAAAGAAGCGTCAGCACCCTCTGGAATACCGTGGGCGACATCATCGGTCTGTTCGAGCACGAGTGCGCAAACTGTTTCGCCGCAGCAGGCTATGACACTTCATGAAATGAATGTGCTCTAGCCAAGGTGTCCGCTTAAACGGGCGCAACACCAATGGCACTCCTATTGCCTTTAGGGCGCCGTCTGATCGATTGAAGGGACTAGGACTGGAATCTCTCGGCCAGCGCCGAGAAGCCGGATTCGTAGACCTCGCCGACGACGGCTTCGGCATCGGGCCCCGCGGCCGTGAAGGTGGCACCCCAGACCAACACCGCGCCCGAACCCGCAGCACTCAAGGCCAGGATCGAGCGGTAATCGCTCACCGGCAGGGATCCCGTGACGATCTCATAGCCATAAGAGAAGCTGTCGTTGCCGAGGGATCGCTCCAGAATCTCTCCGCCGCCGACCAGGCCCAACCGGCGATGCTCAACCCCGTCGATGATCTCCAGGGCCGAACTCTCCACCGCAGGATGCCAATCGACCAGGGCCTGAAAACTGCCGACGACCTTCCAGATCTCCTCCGGCGGAGCCTCGAGGTAAAGTGATCGTGTAATTTGGGTCATGAGCCGGAACTCCCCTTCGCAAGATGAGTGAGGTGCCGTTCCTGTGACGCCCTGCTCGATCCCAACAATTGACCGGCAAACCGCTGTTTTGGCTGTTTGCTCTCTGCGTTCGCCACGGCCTCGCTTGCCATGACCCTCCTTGTCGGAAGATCATAGAACCAGCTTTCCGCAGTTCCGGACTGGACCTTAGTCGGAGGATGTCTGAGGCAAAGCGGGGCGGCGGTGCCGGAGACCGCTGGAGGCGCACAACCGGATCATTTCCGCCCTGTTTCGCCCGGAAGGATAGCCTCTGCCCGGCGAGTGGCGGCCTCGCCGCCGGAAGTGAAGGGCCATGGTACGGGTTGCCTGGATGTGGCCGTTCAGAGCCAAGAGTTCCGCCGCCCAACAGTCCGCGCTCAGTTCCTGGTCGCGCACCACCCGTCTGGATGAGCGGCGGCCGAAGAGCCCACTGCTGGTCGTGTGTCTGAGTACATGATGGGCATTCGTGGGCTGACAAGAAAGCGAGACGGGCGGTTTCGGTCTCCGCCGCCAATCTGGGATTCAGGACGATGACGGGCAGACCGCTGGCATCTCTCAAGGCAAGTGAAATCTGCAGTGTCGGCGCCAATGAGAGCAGCATGCCACAGGCCTGCCGATAGCCTTCGAAGGGCTGAAATCCAAACGACCTTGCCTGCCCCGACGGCCGGGCCGAGGGCTGCTGCGACAGGGCAAGGAGCCATAACGCCACGGCCAGGCACCCGGTGCCCCTCCTGGCAAGTGCCAGAGCGACAAGTAACGTCGAGCGTGACGCCCGCCGCCGCCTGGTTTTCAGGGCAGGCCCGCAGCGATTTGGCCAAAGAAAATTCGGGCGCATGGAGTGTTTCAGGCCTGATTCAAGCGCAGATCTCGTACCAATCCCTGGCGACCATCAGCACGACCCGGAGTGACGAGAACCCCACACGTGAATTGCATTTCTTAAAGTCTTATTAGAAAAAACCCTTTGACCGGAGGGTCGGATTTGTGAATAAGGTTCCTAAGGCATCGCTTTGCGCGAGGCTGCCGACAGATTGGGAGGATAGTTGTATGGCTTGGACCGCACCGAAGATCGAAGAAGTTTCCTGCGGGATGGAAATCAACATGTACGTTGCTGCCGAAGGGCAGCGCTAGCAGGGCCAATGCGGGTGCGGACCGGCGCCAGCCGCCTCCGTGCCCTCATCCTGGGAGCCGCCGCAGGTGGCGGCCTGCCGCAGTGGAATTGCGGCTGCGATATCTGTAATGCCGCCAGGCGCGGCGATATTCCGAGTTTGACTCAATCGTCGCTTGCCGTTTCTGGCGAGGGTAGCTTTTGGGCTGTTTTGAATGCCTCGCCCGACATCCGTATGCAACTGGCTGCCAACGCTCCGCTGCATCCAACCGGGCCGCGGGTCTCGCCAATCGTCAGCGTTCTCGTTACCAACGGCGACATCGATCATGTCGCCGGCCTTCTCACACTGCGCGAAAAGCAAAACTTCGAACTCTTCGGCACGCGGGAGATCCTGTCAGTGCTGGAGGCCAATCCGATCTTCGCCGCGCTCGATCCCGACATCGTAATTCGCCGATCGGTGGCGCTGGACACCGCCTTCACTCTTGCACCCGATCTGACCGCTACGCTGTTCGCCGTCCCCGGCAAAGTGCCCCTCTATTTGGAGGGCGAGACCGTGGTGACCGATCTGGAAGGCGAGCAGACGGTCGGCGTGCAGCTGGACTGCGAGGGCACGCGCGCCTTCTATGTTCCGGGCTGCGCCAAGATGACGCCGGCTCTGGTCGAGCGCCTGCGGGGCGCCGAGCTGGTGTTCTTCGACGGAACCGTTTGGCAGGATGACGAGATGCGCCAGAAGGGCGTCGGCAGCAAGACCGGGTCGAGAATGGGGCATATGTCCATGTCGTCCGAGCGGGGATCGATCGCCGCTTTCGCCCCCTTGAATGTTCGCCGCAAGGTCTTCGTACACATGAACAACACCAACCCGGTTCTGCTGCCGCGCTCGCCGCAGCGTCGCGAGGCCGAGGCCGCCGGCTGGACCGTCGGCCAGGACGGCATGGTCTTCGAGGCATGAGCGAAGCCCTGAGCCCGGAGGCCTTCGAGGCGCGACTGCGCCAGATCGGCGCCGAGCGCTACCACGACAAGCATCCCTTCCATCATCGTCTGCATAGCGGCGCCTGCACGGCCGATCAGGTGCGTGCCTGGGTAATCAACCGCTACTACTACCAGTCGCGCATCCCGATGAAGGACGCCGCCTTTCTGTCGCGCTGTGAAGATCCGGAGCTGCGGCGCGCCTGGCGCTCGCGCATCGAGGATCACGACGGCAGCCCAGGCAAGGAAGGCGGAATCGCCCGTTGGCTACGCCTGGCAGAGGCCGTCGGGCTCGATCCCGACTATGTCGCTTCGGCCAAGGGCGTGATGCCGGCCACCCGATTCGCCGTGGAGGCCTATGTCCGCTTCGTGCGCGACTCCAGTCTGCTGGAGGCGGTGGCCTCCTCCCTGACCGAACTCTTCGCGCCAAGGATCCATGCGCAGCGTATCGAGGGTCTGCTGCAGCACTACGACTTTGCCAACGAGTCCAGCATGGCCTACTTCAAGACCCGGCTGCGCGAAGCACCGAAGGATGTCGCCTTCGGTCTGGCCTGGGTTCTGGAGCATGCAAAGAGCGCCGAACAGCAGGATGCCGGCGCCGGCGCGCTGACCTTCAAGACCGAGGTGCTTTGGGCCCAACTCGACGCGCTGGAGGCCGCCTATGTTTCGCCGGCGCGCATCCCGCCCGGCGCCTGGCAGCCGGACGAAGGACTGCTGGATGTGCAGGCGGCCCGGGCGAGCAACGGATGACCCCAGCGGACCGCCCCTTCCTGCCGCGCGGCGTGCGGCTGCACCATGACAGGGTTCGCGGCAGCTGGGTTCTGCTGGCGCCCGAGCGCGCGGTAAAGCTGGATCAGGTCGGACACGCCATCCTCAGCGAAGTGGACGGCGAGCGCAGCCTTCAGGCCATCGCTGCCTGCTTGTCGGAGAAGTATCAGGCGCCGCTGGATCAGGTCGCCAAGGACACCGAAACCTTTCTGTCGAGCCTACGCGACCGTCGCATGGTAGAGATCCGGGCATGAACCAGGCAGTCGCAGACAGCAGTACCGAGACGAAGGTTCGAGCGCCGATCGCTATGCTGGCGGAGCTGACGCATCGCTGTCCGCTGGCCTGCCCCTATTGTTCCAACCCGATGGAGTTGACCAAGCGCGCGCAAGAGATGAGCAGCGCCGAGTGGGGTGACGCCTTCCGCCAAGCGGCCGACCTGGGCGTGTTGCAGTTGCATCTCTCCGGCGGCGAGCCGGCCTCGCGCCGCGATCTCGAAGATCTGGTCGTCGCCGCCCGCGAGGCTGGGCTCTACACCAATCTCATCACCTCCGGCGTCGGCCTGACCGAAAAGCGCCTCCAGGCCCTGGACGAGCGCGGCCTGGACCACATCCAGCTCTCGCTGCAAGGCGTTCGATCCGAACTCGCCGACGAAATCGGCGGCTACAAAGGCGGCTTCGAACGCAAGATGCAAGTGGCCGCCTGGATCGGCCGGATCGGCTTTCCACTCACCCTCAATGCGGTCATGCACAAGCGCAACCTGCACCATTTGCCGGAGACCATCGACCTGGCAGTCAGCCTGGGCGCCAGGCGCCTCGAGGTCGCGACCGTTCAGTTCCACGGTTGGGCCGCGGCCAACAAATCAGCGCTCATGCCTTCGTTGGCACAGGCGCAGGAGGCCAGCCGATTGGTCGAGGAGGCGCGTGAACGCCTGCGCGGCGTCCTCGTGGTCGACTATGTTCCCGCCGACCATCACGCGCGCTATCCCAAGGCCTGCATGGGCGGCTGGGGTTCCAGCGGCTTGAACATTGCGCCCGATGGCGAGGTTCTGCCCTGCCATGCGGCGCACACCATCAAGAGCCTCTCCTTCGAAAAGGTTCAAGAGCGGTCGCTGAAGGAAATCTGGGAGGACAGCCCCGCCTTCAACGCCTATCGCGGTCTCGGGTGGATGCAAGAGCCTTGCCGATCCTGCGAGCGGCGTGAGATCGACTTCGGCGGCTGTCGCTGCCAGGCCATGGCTCACGCCGGCGACCCGGCCGCGACCGACCCGGTCTGCTCGCGATCGCCATTGAACGAAGGTCTTGTGGCGCAGGCGAACGCCGATGCCGATGATAGCCAATCGAAGTTCGTCTATCGCGCTGCGCCCGGATAGGGCTGGATCGCCCGAGGCGACGGCCGAAGCTTTCAAGGAGGGCGCCTATGTCGTTGCTACGCTTCTTGGTGGTGAGCCTTCTGGTTTTCAGCCTGGCCGACGACGCCAGGGCGCAGAGTGCGCTGGCCGGTGTCGACCTGGAGTCGCCGGTGATGACCGAGGCGGAGATGACCCGCGAGCAGGTGGTCGAACTCCTTGCAGGAGCCAGCCGCAGCCAGCCCCTCGACCTCAATCGCAAAAAGCTGAACGGGCTGGACCTCTCGGGCCTGGACTTCAAGGGCGCCGATCTGAGCGCCGCACGCCTGAATGGTGCCAACCTGGAAGGCAGCAATCTGGACGGCGCAACACTGAGCCAGGCCTGGATGCTGAAGGCCGACTTGAAGGGGGCCAGCCTGCGCAAGGCCGAGATCTTTCAGACCCAGTTCACCTGGGCCGACCTGAGCGGCGCCGACCTGAGCGAGAGTCGCGCAGCCGCCGACTTCACCAGGGCCAATCTCACCGGCGCCAGCTTTGCCGGCGCCGATCTCTCAGCCGATATGAAGAACCAGTCCATGGGCTTGATGCGCGGCGTGCTGACGAATGCCGAGGCCGACGGTGCCGACTTCAGCGGCGCCAAGCTGATGCGTGCGGACTTGGAGTTCGCATCGCTACGGGGCGCAAACTTCAGCGATGCCGATCTGGCCATGGCAACCCTCGGCGCCGCCGATTTCACCGGGGCAAATGTCACCGCAGCGAACTTCAAGAACGCCGACGTGACCTCCACCCGGCTGATCGACCTTACGGGCGTCGAGCAATCCAATCTGTCCGCCGCCAAGAACCTGAAACGCGCCTTTCGGAACTAGGCCGCCGGTTCGGCTGCTAGGAGCACCTGCCCGGAAAGCGATCGCAACCAGCCTGTCGGCAAGGAGGAGCCTGCCGAAATGCCCGATAGCAGACCGCGCGAAGCCGGCCCGGACACTGAGTCGCGGATTCCATCGCCGCGCCGGCCAACAGCCTGAAGCGCCGATTGGTCGGCCCAACGCCCTTGATCGAGCGCCTCCTGATCGGGCTTCTCGCCGCCGGACACCTCCTGGTCGAGGGAACCCCGAGCCCTAGCCAAGACACGGGCCGTCAAGCTGCTGTCAGAGGGCCTCGAGGCCTCCTTCGCCCGCATTCAATGCACCCCGGACCCGATGCCGGCCGATCTGACCGGGGCGCCCGGACCGTGGCGTCTTCGAGTGCGTGGAAGGGCCGGTGTTCCACGCGCTGATCCTGGTTGACGAGATCAATCGAGCCCCGCCCAAGGTGCAGTCGGATCTCTTGGTGGCCATGGGCGAAAGACAGGTCACCGCCGGCGGCATAAGCTACCCCCTACCCGATCCCTTCATGGTGGTCGCAACCCGAAATCCGATCGAGCACGAGGGAACCTATCCGCTACCGGAGGCCCAGCCTGGCCGCTTCCTGCTACATGTCGTCGTGCCCCTGCCGGATTCGGCGGCCGAACTCGAGATCCTGGATCTGGTCGAGGAGGAGACCACGGCACAGCCCGCCTGCGGCGACGCATCGGCTGCCGCTCGCGGCCATCCATCGGGCTCAAGCCGCGACCATGAGCACCTACCTCTCTCCTGCCTTGAAGACGACATCGTCCGCCTGGTGGTCGCCACGCGCGATGGCCGCAGTGGTCGGCGGCCTGATCGCGGCCCACAGCAGCGCGCTTGACGCCGCTTCAGACAGGCAGAAAAGCAGCCCGGTCACAGAACAGCCGCTGGCCGAGGCCTTGGAACAAGCCCGCGCCGTCGCGCCGAGTGGGGTCGGTGTTCCTGGCAAGCGCTCTGGATCGCCCCGGCAAGAGCTTCGACGGACTGCCCCTATCGCTGCAGCGGCGCGTTCAGGTCACCGTCCTCCTGGTGGTCGATGCCTTCGAGCGCGCCGCGCCAACCGGCAGCTACGCCTTTTCGATCGGCGGCGAGGCTGTTCGCTGGGGCCGGCTGCTTCGCCGGGAAGAGAAGGGCCGGGACATCGATCCGCAGCATGGCTGACTGAGAGCACTGGGAGTGGGGGTCGTCGAGATCGACGCTGCCTCTCCACCCGAAAGGATCACCGAAGATCTGGACCGCGCTCATGGCCAGGGATTCTAACGCCCTGGAGCATCTGCACCCCTTGCGCCTTCCCGCCACCGAAGGTCTGGAGTGCATAGCCGAGGCTGCTCTTGGGGTCGCCCTGGGATGCTCCTCTTCGCGCTGGTCGTTCGCGCTTCGCGTTTCCTGACACGATCGGCCCGGACGCGCCGCTCGAAAGCCTTGGCGGCACTTGCCGGGACTCGCACGCTGCCGCCCGACCAGCGCCTTATGGCCCAGGTCGCCTTGCTGCGAGATCTTGTGCCGAAGGCTGGCGCAGCGTCAGGCCTTTCCGGCGACCAGGCATGGCGATTGGCATTGGACCGACGCCTGAGCACGACCTTCTTCACCCAGGGCTCGGGCGCCGCCTTGACCGCCGACCTCTATCGTCGCCAAGGCGCCATCGACCCCGACAGGATCGATCGCGACCTGACCTTGTTGCTGCGTCGAATGCGGGGTTAGACCGCGATGTGAAGTCTCGCCGCCCCCTGGTTCTTGCTGCTCCTGCCCCTGCCCTTGCGCTGGCTGCCGGCAGCGCGCAGCGGTAGCGGCGGTCTCATAGTACCGGCCAGTGTCGGCTATCGTCTCGAGTGATCGGGCGCGGCCGGGGTGGACCGGGCCGGTCCAAGACTGCTGCCGCTCATCCTCTGGATCGCCCTGGTGGTCGCTCTGGCCGGCCCACGGCAGATCATTGCCAATCTTGCCTTGCCCCTCGAGGGACGCGACATCGTCTTGACCTTGGATCTTTCGGGCAGCATGGAGGAGGAAGACTTCGCCATCGACGGCGAAACACTCGGTCGCCTGGAGGCCATGAGGCAGGTGGCGGCCGCTTTCGTCCGCGGGCGCGCCGGCGATCGGCCGGGATTGGTGATCTTCGCCGAGACGGCCCATGTGGCCGCACCGCTGAGCCACGACGTCGAGGCCGTGGCCAGGACGATTGAGGAGGCCGCAATCGGGATCTCGGGCCGCTCGACCACCATTAGCGACGGCCCGGGGCTGGCGCCAAAGCGCTTGCAGGCAGCTCGATCGACGGCACGCGTGGTCTTTTGTTGCTATCGGACGGACAGGACACCGCCGGGTCGGCCGAGCCGGCGGAGGCGGGAGCCCTGGCGCGGGATTTGGGTGTGACGGTGCACAGCATCGCGCTCGGCCCGCAAGACCTCGCCGAAACCGCAGGCAGTCGCCAGGCAGTCGATGCCAAGACCCTGAAGCAGGTCGCCGAAAGCGGGGGCGGCAAGGCCTTTCGCGTGCGCACGCTGGCCGACCTGCAGACGGTCTTTGGTGAGATCGACCGCCTGAATGGCAGCCCGACCAGTGGTCCAACCGTCGGGATCTACCAGGATCTGTGGGCCTGGCCTGCCGGCCTGGCCTTTCTCGCCGCACTTGGCCTGCTGACGATCCAGCGGAGGGAGGCATGATCGAGGCTGGGGACATGGCTTTGCTCCGGCCCTGCTGGCTCGTCGGCGCGCTCGTGACGGTGGATCTGGCGCCGTGGTACCGCCGTCGCGCCTGGGCGCTCGGAGGCTGGGAACGCGCCGTCGACCCACTGCTGCTGGCTGCGCTGGAACGGCTGGGACAGGTGATAGCGGGGCCGGGGCGCCGCTCTCGGGCCGCGGCCGCCATCCTGCTTGCCTTGGCGCTCTGCGGGCCGGCCAAGCAGTCGCACGACGCCGAGAGCCTGCTTGAATTGGATGGTTTGGTCTTCGTCCTCGAGCTCTCTCCATCGCTGACCGAGGGCGGCCATCTGGAGGAGATGCTGACGGCTGCGCGCCTGCTCTCGGCCGGGGCCGCCTCCCTGGCAGCAGGCCTTGGTGGTCTTTGCCGGTGATGCCTATCTGGCCAGCCAACTCAGCCATGACAGGCGCAGCCTCGGCACCGCCATGGCTCTCCTCGACGGTAGTTTCATACCCGACCCTGGCAGCCGGCCGGAGCGCGGGCTGGCTCTGGCGCGCGCCAGCCTTGCCGCTGCCGGCCTGGTAACCGGGGATATCCCGATTTTGAGCGACGGCGGCGGTCTCGGACCGGCGGCCCTGGACGAACTGTGCAGTGCCAAGGTCTTTTGAAGTGGACCTGTCCGGCCCGAAGGGCGTTAGATCGAGAGGTCAGGTGAAAGGCGGGATTCGGCACGACTGGAGGCGGTGCGCCATAGGTCTTCCCGAAATCCAGCCGATTCAGGGGTCGGAATCGCCTGGAAAAGCGGTTTCAGGGGCGCAATTCGAGGGGTGCGAAAGGCCTGGAAAATCCGGCCATTTCGCACCCCTCGTCTTGTCGGAAAAAGAGCGCCCTTGCGCGGCCCTCGTCAGGGGCCTGCAACGTCCTTGCAGGCGGCTTGCAGCGGGGTTGCAAGAGACTGGAAGCGCCGCTTTCGTGCAAGGCAGATGAGAGGCCGCACCGGCGCTCGAGGAAGCGCGGCCTGACAGGGCGCAGACCCTCGACAGATCGAAGCCATTCAGGCCGGGCGGGCCGCCTGCTCGCCTGCCTGGTCTTTCGGGCTCGTTTCCCGATCTGCGGGCCTGGCGTGCGCTCAGGTGTAGTAGGTGTCGAAGCCGATGGGCCGGCCGTTCTCCAGGTAGCCGGTGAGTTTGCCGTCGGCGTCGCGTTCGGCCCTGGGGCCATGGGGCTGAGTTCGACGCCGTCGAAGACGGGCGGCAGGGTGGAGCGCAGCGGCTCGCGGAGGATCGGGAAGAAGGATTATGACCAGCAGCCAGAGGAACGCGGCGGGGTCGTGTCCGGGGTCTTCGAGGTAGAGCACGCGCCCTTCGGAGGAGAGGTCGAGCGGCTTGGGCGCCGCCAGGTCCGCCTGCATGCCGGGCACATCGGAATGCGTGCCTTCCACGGTGCCGGCGACGTCGTCCCAGATGACGGTGCGCGGCTCGCGCCGTCGGGCCGTGCGGTGCGTCGTCTGTGGCGTTGCCGGAAGAGGCGGTCGAGGGCGGGCAGGGCGGCTTGCAGGCGGTGGAGGTATTCGTGGGGGGCGTTGCCGGGGTCTCGGGAGACGAGGGTCCAGCCTTCGCCTTCGGGCTTTCTGCCGCCGCCGATCTCGAGGGTGCCTGCCGCCGGGAGGTCGGCGGCGATGGCGGAACCCTCCGCCTCGACCCGCCCCCGCAAGCGGCCCCGGGCAGCCGCATCGCCATCAACCGCTGCCGCCCCCGACGGCTGGAGCCTCCAGCACGCAGGGCAGGCCGCCGCGCGCAGGCGCGTCATCTTCTGTTTCACGCCGCAAAACCGGGACTAGCCCCCGACCGATTGCCGGCGCCGCCGCGCCCGGCGCCGCCGATGACGGCCTGAAACCGGCGCCCCGAAAACCGGCGCTCAGGGGCGGGAATTTTCCAGCCCGAAACGCCCCGATTTCCAGGCCCCTTTTCCGGCCAGGATCGCCCTGAACGTTGTAGCGGTCCCGATAGATCGAACCTGACGACGGACGGCGACCGATCGATCCGGCAGCGGAAGAAGAGGGGGCTTGGGCGCGCCAATTTTCCGCGGCTCTTGGCCGAGCAGAGTGTCCCCGAGGCGGTCGGGGCTTCGGGACGCCCGGGCGTCTCTTCCATGGCGAGCGCGCAGGGTGTATCGTGCAGTCTATCGCGCGGGAGACAGTCGAGGCGGAACCGACCTTCAGGGCAACGGCGATGCGGCTTGCGCCGGGGTTTGCGACCCGCTGGGATCGGCCGATGCCGTTCCCGGAGTCCCTGCGCGCTGGCAAGAACGTCGTGACAGCAGAACGACGTGGTGCTAGACAGGGGTCTGCAAGGGATCGCCCGCGTTGCGGCAGATTGGGATCTCGCGTCGCGCCAGACGCGGGTCGTGGAGCGCTCCCGGCAGGATCACCTGTCTGGAATCGGGGTTGGAAGTAGGAGGATAGAGGTGTGAGGGTTGGAATCGTTGCGATCTTGACGGCGCTGGCGGTCTGTCTGAGCCGGGCCGGGCGCGCGGGCGCAGGCCGACTGCGCAAACTGGAACAGCGGGGATTTCTTCTCGACAGCCAGCGCTGCGGATGTGCGCGCCTGTCTGCGGGCCGGCGCCGATCCCGGTGCACGGGACGTGTATGACCGGACCCCGCTGCACTGGGCTGCGTGGGAGGGCCATGCTGCCGCGATTGCGGCGCTGCTCGCCGCCGGCGCCGATCCCGGTGCGCAAACCAAGAAGGGCTGGACCCCGCTGCACTTGGCTGCAGCGCAGGGCCAAGCCGCCGCGATTGCGGCGCTGCTCGCCGGCGGCGCCGATCCCGGTGCGCGGGACGTGAAGGGCTTGACCCCGCTGCACTGGGCTGCACAGAAGGGCCAAGCCGCCGCGATTGCGGCGCTGCTCGACGGCGGTGCCGATCCCGGTGCGCGGAACGAGTATGGCGTCACCCCGCTGCACTTGGCTGCACTTAAGGGCCAAGCCGCGGCGATTGCGGCGCTGCTCGCCGGCGGCGCCGATCCCGGTGCGCAAACCAAGGATGGCTCGACCCCGCTGCACCAGGCTGCGTGGGATGGCCATGCTGCCGCGATTGCGGCGCTGCTCGCCGCCGGCGCCGATCCCGGTGCACGAACCGAGGATGGCAGGACCCCGCTGCACTGGGCTGCACAGGAGGGCCAAGCCGCCGCGATTGCGGCGCTGCTCGCCGGCGGCGCCGATCCCGGTGCGCGGGACGAGGAAGGCGACACCCCGCTGCACTTGGCTGCACTTAAGGGCCAAGCCGCGGCGATTGCGGCGCTGCTCGACGGCGGCGCCGATCCCGGTGCGCGTCGGAACGAGGCTGGCTGGACCCCGCTGCACTTCGCTGCACAGGAGGGCCACGCCGCCGCGATTGCGGCGCTGCTCGCCGCCGGCGCCGATCCCGGTGCGCGGGACGAGGAAGGCGACACCCCGCTGCACGAGGCTGCGTGGGAAGGGCCATGCTGCCGCGATTGCGGCGCTGCTCGAAGACGGCGCCGATCCCGGTGCGCGGGACGTGAAGGGCTTGACCCCGCTGCACTGGGCTGCACAGAAGGGCCAAGCCGCCGCGATTGCGGCGCTGCTCGACGGCGGTGCCGATCCCGGTGCGCGGAACGAGTATGGCGTCACCCCGCTGCACTTGGCTGCACTTAAGGGCCAAGCCGCGGCGATTGCGGCGCTGCTCGCCGGCGGCGCCGATCCCGGTGCGCAAACCAAGGATGGCTCGACCCCGCTGCACCAGGCTGCGTGGGATGGCCATGCTGCCGCGATTGCGGCGCTGCTCGCCGCCGGCGCCGATCCCGGTGCACGAACCGAGGATGGCAGGACCCCGCTGCACTGGGCTGCACAGGAGGGCCAAGCCGCCGCGATTGCGGCGCTGCTCGCCGGCGGCGCCGATCCCGGTGCGCGGGACGAGGAAGGCGACACCCCGCTGCACTGGGCTGCGAGGAAGGGCCAAGCCGCGGCGATTGCGGCGCTGCTCGCCGCCGGCGCCGATCCCGGTGCGCGGGACGAGGAAGGCGACACCCCGCTGCACGTGGCTGCTTGGAACGGCCAAGCTGCCGCGATTGCGGCGCTGCTCGCCGGCGGGGCCGATCCCGGTGCGCGGGACGAGGATGGCTGGACCCCGCTGCACGTGGCTGCACTTGAGGGCCAAGCCGCGGCGATTGCGGCGCTGCTCGACGGCGGCGCCGATCCCGGTGCGCGTCGGAACGAGGCTGGCTGGACCCCGCTGCACTTCGCTGCACAGGAGGGCCAAGCCGCGGCGATTGCGGCGCTGCTCGCCGGCGGCGCCGATCCCGGTGCGCGGGACGAGGAAGGCTGGACCCCGCTGCACGTGGCTGCCCTTGAGGGCCAAGCCGCGGCGATTGCGGCGCTGCTCGACGGCGGGGCCGATCCCGGTGCACAAGCCAAGGATGGCTGGACCCCGCTGCACGTGGCTGCGTGGAAGGGCCAAGCCGCGGCGATTGCGGCGCTGCTCGACGGCGGCGCCGATCCCGGTGCGCGGGACGTGAAGGGCTTGACCCCGCTGCACGTGGCTGCGTTGAACGGCCAAGCTGCCGCGATTGCGGCGCTGCTCGACGGCGGGGCCGATCCCGGTGCGCAGGACGTGAAGGGCTGGACCCCGCTGCACGCGGCTGCGTGGAAGGGCCAAGCCGCGGCGATTGCGGCGCTGCTCGACGGCGGCGCCGATCCCGGTGCGCGGGACGAGGATGGCTGGACCCCGCTGCACGCGGCTGCGTGGAAGGGCCAAGCCGCGGCGATTGCGGCGCTGCTCGACGGCGGCGCCGATCCCGGTGCGCGGGACGAGGATGGCTTGACCCCGCTGCACCGGGCTGCAAGTGAGGGCGAAGCCGCCGCGATTGCGGCGCTGCTCGCCGCCGGAGCCGATCCCGGTGCGCGGGACGTGAAGGGCTGGACCCCGCTGCACCGGGCTGCAAGTGAGGGCGAAGCCGCCGCGATTGCGGCGCTGCTCGACGGCGGCGCCGATCCCGGTGCGCGGGACGAGGATGGCTTGACCCCGCTGCACTTGGCTGCAGTTCTGGGCAAAGCCGCTGCGATTGCGTCGCTGCTCGACGCCGGAGCCGATCCCGGTGCGCGGGACGTGAAGGGCTGGACCCCCTTCGACCTGATCCCAGGCGACTCTCCGCTCGTCGGAACAGCCGCCTACTGGCGCCTGAGCGATGCCCGGTGGGACTGAAGCCAGCCGCCCAGGGGTGTCCTGGCAAGGGGCCTTCGGGTAAGCCGCCAGGGGAGGGAATGACGCCCTGAGGCCTTGTTTTGCCGCCTGGACTCGCCCGTGCGGAGTGATGCGGGCCCATCCGGGCGGCGCGTTCTTCTGCGCCCTGGTCGAGACCGATCCGGGCAGGGCGCTGCATGCCGGCATCGAGCGAGCGATCGACGATGAAGAGCGTCCGCCCGATACGGCCGATTTCCGGCAAGGGCAAGCGCGCGCTCCTGCCAAAAGCCCCCCACTCCGCTCGACAAGTTCCAGGGCTTGCAGCAGGGCCTTGCCGTATTCCCGTCCGAGGCAGGCGTCGGCGGAGCGGTCCTCCCGCGCCCCGTGCCGGTGGTGTCGGTGAGCCTCAGGACAGGATCGCGCGCGCCCTCGGGTCGTGCGGTGCGTCGTCTGTGGCGTTGCCGGAAGAGGCGGTCGAGGGCGGGCAGGGCGGCTTGCAGGCGGTGGAGGTATTCGTGGGGGGCGGTGCCGGGGTCTCGGGAGACGAGGGTCCAGCCTTCGCCCTCGGGCTTTCTGCCGCCGCCGATCTCGAGGGTGCCTGCCGCCGGGAGGTCGGCGGCGATGGCGGAACCCTCCGCCTCGACCCGCCCCCGCAAGCGGCCCCGGGCAGCCGCATCGCCACAACCGCTGCCGCCCCCGACGGCTGGAGCCTCCAGCACGCAGGGCAGGTCGCCGCGTGCAGGCGCGTCACCTTCTGTTTCACGCCGCAAAACCGGGACAGTCCCCGACCGATTACCGGCGCCGCCGCGCCCGGCGCCGCCGGCGGCGGCAGCATCGATCACGCCAACGCCGGCGATCCCGACCATCACGCCCTGCGGTTCCTGGACGACCTCCGCCTCCTCACGCCCTGAAACCGGCGCCCATCAGTGGCGGGAACCCGACCCGAAATCCGGCGCCCCAGGTCGGGAATTTTCCGACCGAAATCGCCCGGATTTGAAAAGACTTTGGCGCGCTACAGGAGCATGGGATGATGCGGCTGGAGGACCCGGCCACCTAGCGGGCCGCGACCCCACCGTGGGAACGGCAGCGGCGGCAGACCGTCACGATAACCGGCATTCCCCGGCCGGTTCCCCAATCCGGTCCCGATTGTAACCGAACCGGTTCCGTTCTGGAACCGAGACCGGCATCTTGGGTCCGCCGGGTGACCCTCTGGCGGTGGAGCCCTCCTTGGCTGTTCAATTCGAGCCGATTTCATCCCGTTCGGACACACGTCTCCCCGGTCATCTTGCCCTTTCCTCCGTTCGGGCCGTCGCCGGGGATGGCCGCTGCAATTCGGCTCTAAGACCTGCGTGAGATCAGCAACTCCCGCACCCGGGGATTCCCGCGGCCGGATGCCGTATAGATCGTGGCGACCTCTTCGAGAGTCGCCCAGTCAAAGAGCGTCCGGATTTCGGGTCGGTCGTTGATCGACAGCAGGAAGCGGCCCTCGATGCCTTCCAGCAGCTCTGCAAGGCGGGCGAAGTCGTCCTGCGCGAAGATCTGGCGTCCGTAGTCGGCCTCGTGGCCCCAATAGGGCGGGTCGATATAGAACAAGGTGCCGGCCAGGTCGTAGCGCGGAATGAAGGCGCTCCAATCCAGCCGCTCGATATGCACGCCCTGGAGGCGCGCGCCGGCGGCGCGGATCAAGCGGATTGCGCGCGGGCCGGTGGTGCGCGCCGGCGCTCGTGCGGAAGGCCCGAGCGAACCCGGCGCGGCCAGATGCGCAGGCTTGCCGCCGAAGGAAAGCCGCTGAAGATAAACCCAGCGCGCGGCGCGGCGGATGTCGGTCAGCGACTCCGGCGGGGTGGCAAGCAGGCGCGCGAAAATCTCCCGAGACGCGAAAGGCAGAGGATCGAACTGGGCGGCGAGCGCGTCGGGGTGGTCGCGGGCGATGCGGAAGGTGTTGACGATCTCGCCATTGATATCGTTCAGGATTTCCGACCGGGGACGATTGGGCCGCCTCAGGAAGATGCCGCCCATGCCGCTCGACAAGGCTCTGCGTAGCAGGTGTGGGGAATGGCTTCGATGCGCTGCACGATCGCTTTCGCGAGGTTCCTCTTGCCGCCGATCCAGGGTGCGAGCGGCTCGGCCGGCGGGACGGGCGTCAGCGTCAGCGCGGGCATGGCATCGAGCATATTTTCGGGAATGGACAAGCGGGCGATCTCCCACGATCATGGCCCCGCCTCGTGCGAGGTGGCGGGACGGCCGGCGCTGGGCCGGTTCTGGTCGTGGGAGGTCTGACTCCCGGTTCGGGGCGTTCGCGCGCCCCGGCCCCCGTCCGGCCTTTTCGGGCCCCCGAGGAATCGTCTCGGGGGTAGCATGCCGCTCGGGGCCTTGTGCAGCGGACCATGGTCCGCCGAAACGGGGGCGATGACACGATGAAGAAAAATAAGGATCGTTGGACGAGAGCGTCGATCTCGATCGGCTGGCGCCGATTGTGGGGGCGGCTCAAGCGGTTCCTTGTGGCACTTCCTCCGGTGTTGTCGGCCACTTTTGCGCTGCTGGCGTTGCTGCTCCTCATAGTGGGGGCATTTTACATCGAAACGGTCTGGTGCTGGGCGCATGAGGGGAATGCATCCAGGAGCGCGACCCTGCGCAACCTGGGGCTGGCGGTCGGCGCCTGCCTCGCAGCTTTCATCGGCCTGCCGCTGGCAACATGGCGGAGCATCGTCGCTAACAGGCAGGCGGAAACCTCCGAGCGTGGACTTCAGAACGAGCGCTATCAGAAGGGCGCGGAGATGCTGGGCAGCGACACGCTGGTCACCCGCTTGGGCGGCATCTACGCGCTTGAGCATCTGGCTCAGGAGCACCCCGAGGACTATGGCGACCCGATCATAAATCTGTCTTGCACCTTCGCGGGGCTCCAGACCGAGACCGAAGCGGAAAGTGAAACCAAAGATGCAAAAAAGGGAGAGAGTGATGCGGAAACACCTGAAAATAAAAAGCCTTCCTGATGTCGAGGCGGCAGTAAAGATGGCGGTGAAATGGCAAAAAATTCTGTCCGAGAAAGACGCGCTGAAGGGCATCGAAGTCGACCGGAGACTTGACCTCAACGGCGCGCGCCTCTTCGGCGCGAACCTCGAAGGCGTGGGCCTCGCCGACGCGAACCTCGAAGGCGCGAACCTCCAAGGTGCGAACCTCCAAGGTGCGAACCTCGAAGGCGCGAACCTCGAAGGCGCGCAATTCGAAGGCGCGAACCTCGAAGGCGCGAACCTCCAAGGCGCGAACCTCCAAGGCGCGAACCTCCAAGGCGCGAACCTCCAAGGCGCGAACCTCCAAGGCGCGCACCTCGACGAAGCGCACCTCCAAGGCGCGTTTCTCACCAAAGCGCAATTCGAAGGCGCGAACCTCCGCGATGCGACCCTCGACGAAGCGATTGGCCTGACGCAGGAGAAGCTAGGCAGAGTCTGGGCAGAACCCCCGCCGAAGAGTCTGCCGAATGGCCTGTCATGGCCGTTCGAGGAGGGCAATGACGGTCATTGGCGCCTGATGCCGCAGCCGTAGGCGAGCGTGACAGGGTTCCAGCCGCGCTCACCGCTATCGCGTGTTGCAGACGGCTTCCCACACGTCGAGGAAGCGGGCCCCCTCGATCTTGCTTCGTTCGCTGTCGGCCCGGCTCCAGGTGGGCAGGGCGGGCCGGAGCGCATCGCAGACGGCGCGCGCCGGGGCGGGCGCGGGCGCGGCTGCGCAGCCGCTGAGCGCGGCCGCGACGACGAGCGGTGCGGCGAGAAAGAGCGGGGCGAGTGCGGTTCCAGTCGTCATCGCGGAGCCTCCCGTGCTGGGCCAGC